>JAEUKI010000073.1 GCA_016793325.1 Myxococcales bacterium
ACCGTCGTTGTCCGAGTCGAGGTCGCGGAAGTTGGGCCGCGCGTCGCCGTCACAGTCGTTGGGCGGCGCGCCGCACACGAGCGCGGGCAACGGCATCACGCCTGGATAATTGCCGACGGATTCGTCTGCGTCGCTGATGCCATCGCCGTCCGAATCCATGTCCATCGCGTCCGGCGTCCCGTCCATGTCCGAGTCGCCGTTCTCGAGGTTGTCCGCGATCCCGTCCCCGTCGCTGTCGAAGCACATCGCTCCGGTGTCCGTCGGGGGGTTGGTTCTTCCATCGCCTCCGCCGCCGCCGGCATCCATGCGACGCCCGCCGTCGCCGCCCATGAACGCGCTGTCTTCAGAGCAGCCGAACGAAGCGGCGACGAGCGCCGCAGAAAGCAATCCGAGCCATCGTGTCCGCATCGCTTGTACTCCTACGATGCAATTCTACACGGAGGATGTCGGCCAGCCGCAAGCCGTTCGGCGAACTTCGGTCGATTGCTCGCTACGGTCGTGACGCGGCGCGCACGGGGGTGAACGTCCCGTCTGCGTTGATCCGAAACGCGTAGGTCTCACCGGCGACGCCCTTGGACGTGACGAAGACGACCGCACGATTTCCTCGAACAAACAGCGGGAGAGTCTGCTCGACCTGCAAGCCCTCGTGCTCGCCGTCATCGAAGATGACGTGTTCGTCCGCAGTGGCGAGGTCCATCAACGGAGCGAGGCGGTAGCGAACGCCGCCGTAGCCGCCGTTGGTCGTGCGCTGCGTATACACCGCGAGAACTTTGTTTCCGATCGACGCGACGACCGGGTCGGTGTCGAGGTCCGGCGTCGGCGCGCGCGCGTGCGAGCAGCCGGTCTGACCGCACGTCGCGACGTGCGCCGAGGGGATCGGAACCGGCTCGAACCAAGTCATTCGGAAGTACTCGTTGTCGCAGTGAATCGACCCGGGACGCGCCTCGGCGCGGATCGGCGTGAGGATTCCGTTCGGCGTTCGCCACAACACCAACGCGTGTCCGTCGTTCGTGTACGCCGCGACGGCGGTCGCGCCGTTTCCCGTTCGGCACCCTTCGACGCGGCTGTCCGACGGCCACGGGGCGCCCGCAGCTCCGCGCTCCTGGAACGGAACCGCCCAGCTCGCCCGAAGCGTCGCGCCATCCACCGCGAGCGCGCCCGCGTACAGCACACCCTCGCGCGGCCCGCTCGGGGCTCCTCCGTCGGGGCTCGCTGCGTCACCGCGCGTCGCTGCGTCTGCCGTGGGCCCGCCCGCGTCGGCGCTCGTCGTCGCGACGCTCGCCGCGCGCGCGCCGAGGAGCACCACGAGGTCGCCGAACACCCAGCCTCCCGCCACGCGATTCGAAATCGTGTGCGGAGAAACAAGCTCGGTCCAATCGCTGACCGCTTGGGAGGTCTCGCTCCCGCGACGACGAACCACCACGTGAAGCTCGGGGTTGCTCTCGCCGTCTCCGAGGAGCGTGACGTACTGCGCCGTCACGTGGCCGCCGAACGTCGCGTTGGCGATCGACGCCGCAGGCGTGAGAAACGCGCGCGCGATCGTGTCGTTTCCGTTGATGCGACCGCCCCACAGCGCGGGTTGCCCGTCCTCGGCGCTGCCCACCCAAGGGCGCCTGCGCTCGAAGTCCGCGGGTCGAATACGCGCACACGAAAACCGCGACAACCCCGAGGGCCCTCCGTCGTTGTCGAAGGTGCAGAGCCGTCGCTCGCCCGCGCCGAACAGCACGCGCAGGGTGTTTTGCGCGAGCGCGTCCTGCGCCATGGGCTTGGCGTTGTCGGTCCCTGCGAAGATCGCCTCGAGCAGCGGCGCGCTCATCGGCTCGACCGGCGTCGGCGGCGCGGGGATGCCCGACTCCGCGGCCCGTCCGCGAGGAAGACTCGCGCGCTCGACCGTGGCCCACAGCTCGTCGAGGTACCGTCGGCGATCGTCCTTGCCGGTGTGCAACACGCCGCTCTCGAGGTCCGTGGCGGCCTGCGAGACGATCGCGTTGAGCAGGCGATGCTCCGCGCTCTTCGAGTCGAACAGGGCGCGGGTCATCACGCTCGCGTACGTCGCGCAGCGATAGGGCCACTCGCGTCGACGCTCGGCCGCCGGGAGCCTGGCGACCGAGCCCGGCACAGCGAGCTCCATGCGCCGCGCGCGGCGCGCGATCTGCCCGATCTCGACGGGGCCCGGGCCCATGAGGCAGCGCGACAGATCCGACCAAGCGTCGGAGGCTTTTTGCAGCTGCTCGGCTTTGCGTTTCTCGACGTTGGCGTTGTTGAGGTACACGGCGCCTGCGGCCGCCGCGAGGCCGACCACGACGAGCGCGATGGACTTCATGCTGGGGCCCGATCGAACGGGCTCGAGGTCGAAGTCGTCCTTGGGAGTTTGTTCGCTCATGCTTGGGGGGACCTGGGGCGCTCGGTGATCGAGGTGGCGGCAGTGACAACGGCGTCGCGAAAACGTTCCGCGACCGGCGCAGCGGAGCCGGGGATTCGAAGGATGACTGGCTGCGACCGCGAATGGCGTACCTGCGTGACGCGCGCACGGTCAACGGTCGCTGTCTGTGCGCGGCGTCGAAATCAATGTGCGATGCTCAGCGCCCCACACAGGAGCAGAGATCCCATGAGTGAACGTCGCGCGGTCGTCACCGGAGCGGGGAGCGGCATCGGGCTCGCGATCGCGCGCGAGCTGCTCTCGCGGGGCTATTCGCTGCTCGCGTGCTCGCGGTTCGACCACGAGCTCGACGCGCTCGCCGGCGCTTTGGCGCGCGGCCGCGTCGATCGCTTCGCGCGAGACCTCGCGACCCAAGAGGGCGTGAGCGATCTGCTCGCGACGGTCGATCGGCTCGAATCACCGCCGGATTTGCTGGTCAATTGCGCGGGCCTCGGCGCGTGGGGAGAGCACCTCGCCATCGACGACGCCCGCACGCGCGCCACGATCGCGGTCAACGTCGCGGCGCTCACGGCGATCACGACGCACGTCGTCCGCGCGATGGTGGGGCGCGGCTCGGGGCGCGTGTTGCAGGTCGCGAGCACCGCGGCGTTTCAGCCCGTTCCCATGTTCGCGACGTACGCGGCCACGAAGCACTATGTGCGGGCCTTCAGCGACGCGCTACGCGACGAGCTCGACGGGACGGGCGTCACGATCACCGTGCTCTATCCAGGGCCGACGAAGACTGCGTTCATCGACGCCGCGCGGTTTCCGATCGAGGGCGCGGCCGGGAGCGTCGGGTGGATCGCGAAGCAAACGCTGCTCGACCCCGCGGACGTCGCGAAGAAGGGCGTCGACGCGGCGCTGCGAGGCGATCGCGGCGTCGTCGTCGGCCCCCTGAATCAACTGCAGCGCGCGCTCAGCAAGGTGCTGCCCGACACGGCGACGCGCGCGATTTGGAAGGCGCTTCGCGGCCGGATGTGACCGCGGGTCATCCAGCGGTTTTTCTGTTCGAAATGCGTTCGACCGCCGCGTCCACCGCGGCCTTCACGCGCGCCTTGGCCGGGGCTCCGACGATCGTTCGACGCTCGACCGCGCGCTCGGGCTCGAGCACCGGGTAGATCCCTTCATCGAACGAAGGGTGTTCTTCGCGAAACACGCTGAGCGGCAACCCAGGGAGGTCCGTCTTCGACTCGATCGCGCGCGCCACCAAGCGCCCCGCGACCGCGTGCGCCTCGCGAAACGGAACGCCCTTCTCCACGAGATAGTCCGCGACCTCCGTCGCGTTGACGAAGCCCGCGTCGAGCGCGCGGCGCATCTTCTCGCGGTTGAAGCGCATCGCGAGCACCACCCGCTCGAGCACCTCGAGGCACATCGACACTTGGTGAACCGCGTCGAACACGGGCGGCTTGTCTTCTTGAAGATCGCGGTTGTAGCCGAGCGGCAGGCCCTTGAGCGTCACGAGCAGCGCGACGAGATCGCCGACGACTCGACCGGTCTTTCCGCGGACGACCTCGGCGACGTCGGGGTTTTTCTTCTGCGGCATCATCGACGAGCCCGTCGTGTGCGCGTCGGCCATCTCGACGAAGCCGTACTCTTGCGTGCTCCAGAGCACGAGCTCTTCAGCGAGCCTCGACAGGTGCGTCTGCGTGATCGCGAGCGCGGCGAGCAGCTCCGCGAGAAAATCTCGGTCTCCCGTCGCGTCGATCGAGTTGCGCATCGGTCGATCGAACCCGAGCGCGCTCGCGGTTCGCTCGCGGTCGAGCGCGAAGGTCGTCCCCGCGACCGCGCCCGAGCCGAGCGGCGACTCGTTGAGCCGCGCGCGACAGTCCGCCAGACGCCCGCGATCGCGATCGAGCATCTCGACGTACGCGAGCAAGTGATGCGACAAGCGCGAGGGCTGCGCGCGCTGCAGGTGCGTGTACGCGGGCATGAGCGTGTCGAGCTCTTCGTCCGCGCGTCGGCAGAGCGCCATCGCGAGCGCGTCGACCAGGGACGCGACGCGGTCGCACGCGTCTCTCGCCCAGAGCCGCAGGTCCGTCGCGACCTGATCGTTGCGCGAGCGCCCCGTGTGGAGCCTCGCGCCCGCAGGGCCGATGCGCTCGGTGAGCGTCGCCTCGACGTTCATGTGAACGTCCTCGCGCGCCGGGTCGAACCGAAACGTCCCCGCCTCGATTTCGTCGCGAATTTTCGTGAGGCCCGCGACGATCGCGTCGCGCTCGTCTTCGCGCAACACGCCGATCGCGCACAGCATCTCCGCGTGCGCGATCGAGCCGCGGATGTCCACGGACCCGAGGTGCTTGTCGACCTCGACGCTCACGAGGAAGCGCCCGGCGACCTCGTCGAGGTCCTCAGTGAATCGTCCGCCCCACGCCTTCTCTGTCGCCATCGTCGTCCTCTCGCGTCGTCCGTAGATTTCGTGTGTCGTGTCTCGAAGCGCTATTCGAGCCGCGCTTCGAGCTCGTACGCGCCGATGTTGTTGCGGTCGAAGCCGTCGACGACCACGGTGTAGCTTCCCGGTTCGACGTCGACCGACACGCGCGCCGTGTCCTGCTCGCCCTCGAGCGCGCACGCGAGCTCGGTGCCCTGCCGTTCGCACGCGCGGCGCACCGACACGACGCCGTCGAACCCGCGCGCTCGAAGGTCCACGATCAGCCGTCCGCGGCGCGAGACGCTCACCGTGTGCGCCCGATCACCGCTACGCGCGCCGTGCCCGCAAGAGGCCTGCAAGCGATCGACGCGCCCCACAGTCGTGCCCTGCGTTCGAACGTTGAGCTGCAGCGGAAGCGCGTCCCGACACGCGGCTTCGATGGGCTCTGCGTCCTGCGAATCCAGCGTAAACGCGAAGCGGCCGTAGTCGTCTCGCGTCGCGCCGTCGATCACGACGTGGTGCGTTCCGGCAGGCAAGATCGCGTCGACGACGCGGCCTCGCGCGCACGCGAGCTCCCCGACCGGCTGCGGCGCGCCCGCGGTGCACCCGCGCACGAAGCCGAGCGCGATGGTGGCGTCGGTGTTGACGACGCCCGACTCCGAGAGCGTCGCGCGCACCAAGCTCCTGCGCGGGAGGTTGAACCGAAACACTTGATCGGGCCCCGCGCCGCCGCACGAGAGCGCGATGTCGTCGCGCGCGGCAAACGTGTCACCCTCGATTCGCTGGGCAAAAGACACGGTCGCCGCGTCCGAGCACGCGTCCGACCCGACGCCCGAGCCCGCCGGCGGCGCCGTCTCGACCTGCAGCGTGAAGGGCCCTCGCGCGTCGGCGCTGTAGCCATCGACGGTGACCGCGTAGCGGCCGGGCGCGAGCGTCTTGACCACCTGCGCGTGAAAGCGATCGTCCGCGTCGTCGTTGCACGTCACTTCGCTCTCGGGATCCGCGCACGTCGAGCGAAGGTAGATCCCCGTGTCCCAGCGGCTCTCGCTCTCGACCGACGCGCGCACGCGCGAGGGCTCGCGCAGCGTGAGCATGTACGTGCTGTCCGGCCCAGGAAATCGACTCGTCGCGCAGCTACCGTGCAGCACGTCCGTCGCGTTCTCCGTCGAGCCGTGCACGACTGCGCCGGGCTCGATCGTTCGCGCGCGCGCGCAGAGGTCCGCGGCTTCGGGCGACTCCGCCTCGTTGGTGGTGAGCGTGTAGGCGCCGCGCGTTCCGTCGCCGATCGACTCGACGAAGACGTAGTAGCGACCCGGGTCGAGCGTCGCGTCGATGCGCGCCGGCGCTCCGTCGCGAGGGAGCGAGCACTCGAGCGTCGGGCCTTCGAACGTCCCCGCGCCCGTGCCGGCGCCCGCACAATTGCGACGGATGAAGAGCGCGCGCGGGCCCTCGCCGGTCGCGACGAGCTGCACGCGCTGCCTCCGCTCGATCTCGAGCACGTGAACGACGTCCGGGTTGCGTCCCGCGGCGCACGAAGCGCCAGCGTTGTCCTGCGCCGTGAGCAACGAGCCGTTGATGCGCCCGCCGAGCTCGAGCGGCAGCGGATTGACGCACGTCCCGCGGGAGGCCGCGTCGCCCGACCGCTCGTCGTCTCGTTGCCACAGCGCGAACACGTACGAGCCCTGGCCGTTGCGCGCCGACACCGCGAAGCGAAAGGTGCCCGACGACGACGCGCAGTACGCCACGCTCGACGCGCGTCCGCTCGTCGTGCTCTCGGCGGCGCGCGCGCCGTCTGCTGTGTACATCGCGGTCTCGAGGTCGACGCTCTCGCCCGCGGCGATCGCGACGACGCGGTAGCAGTGGCCTGCGCGCAGCCGCGCGAGGTGCGACTTGGTCTGGCCCCGCGCGATCGAGCCCTCTTCGGTGCGGCCGACGCCGACGAAGCCCATCGCGTCCATCGTCGCGCGATGGCCGGGCAAAACGGCGTTGGTCTTGGGGCCTCCTGCGCTGCACGCGCTCGCGACGGAGACCAACGCGAGTGCGATCACCGACCTGTGTCGAGCCATCCGCGTCGACGCTCTCAGTAGTAGTGCTTGCGCTTCGCGCTCGAGAGGATGCCCATCATCTCGCGGTACTTCGCGATCGTGCGGCGCGCGATGATGATCTTCGACTGCTCTTCGAGGCGCTTGGCGATCGCCTCGTCCGAGAGCGGGTTCTTCGGGTCCTCTTCGCTGATGATCTTCTTGATCGCCTGCTTGACCGACTCGCTCGCGATGTCTTCGTCCGCCATTCGGCGAATCGAGCTGTTGAAGAAGTACTTGAGCTCGAAGATCCCGCGCGGCGTGTGGACGTACTTGTTGGTCGTCACGCGCGAGATCGTGCTCTCGTGCATGCCCACGGTCTCGGCGACGTCACGCAAGATCATGGGCCGCAGAAACTCGACGCCCTTCTCGAAGAACTCGCGCTGCTTGTCGACGATGCACTGCGTGACCTTCACGATCGTGCGCTGCCGCTGGTCGAGCGAGCGAACGAACCACCGCGCCGAGGCGAGCTTGTTCTGCACAAACTCCTTGGCCTTCGGGTCCTTCATGAGCGCTTGCGCTTGCTCGACGTTGATCTTGAGCTTCGGGAGGCCGTCGTCGTTGGTCGTCACGGCGTAGTCGTCGCCCGTCTTGACCACGTACACGTCCGGCGAGACGTACGGCGGATCCTCGGTCGTGAAGTTGCGTCCCGGCCGCGGCTCGAGCGTCCCGATGAGCTTGGACGCGTCGTACACGTCCTCGAGGTCGCACTTGAGCTCCTTCGCGATCGCCTGAAAATTACGGCGCTCGATGTGCGGGAGGTGCTTGTCGATCACGCGCCAGACGATCGTCTCGTCGTCGTAGCCGAACTGCTCGGCTTGCACGAGAAGGCACTCGCGGAGGTCGCGCGCGGCGACGCCGACGGGGTCGAGCGTCTGCACGAGGCGGAGCACTTCTTCGGCGTCTTCGGGGTGGAGGCCCGCGGCGCGCGCGAGGTCTTCGAGCGTGATCGTTCGCGCGCGAGACTGTTCGTTGGCGGCGATTTCGGCGGCGGACAAGTTGGTGAGCGGCTCGTCGGCCTTCTTCTTCTTCTTCTTGCCGTGCTCTTCGCCGTCGTCGTCGCCGTCGGCCGAGCGCTCTTCTTCGTCCCACGCGCTCGACTCTTCGCGCTCTTGCGGCTTCTTCTTCTTCTCGCGCTCTTTTTCGGGCGCGTCACCGCGAAGGCGCAGGTAGCCGTTGTCGTCGAGGTTGTGAACGATCAGCGCCGCGAAGGCCATCTCCGCGTCGGTCAAGTTCGACAACCGGAGCTGGTCCATCAAGTGATCCGAGAGCGACGAGCGCGAGCTCAGCGTGGCTTCGAGCGAGGGGAGCTCTTCGCTCGACAGCCGGCCGCCGCCCGAGGGCAGCGGCGTCTGGTTCGCGTACGACTCGAGAAATCGCTCCCAATACTCTTCTTGTTTGCTCTCGCTCGCGGCGCGCTTCTCTTCGTGGTTGTGCACCGCTTGCTCGCGGCGCTCTTCGAGCACCGCGATGTCGTCGATCGTCGGCGTCTCCTGCTCCTTCGTGCGCACGTCGGCGTCGGGAGCCTCGTCGAGGATCGGATTCTCGGTGAGCTCCTCGCGGATCTGGTCGATCAGCTCGAGACGCGAGAGCTGCAGCAGCTTGATCGCCTGCTGCAGCTGCGGCGTCATCACGAGCTGCTGCGACATGTTCAAGCCGAGGCCGAGCTTCCCTTCCATCGCTGCACCCAATGATTGCCGTCAGTTCGCTGCTCGTTCTGCCGTTGGTCAACGCGACACAACCGCCAGGACGACCGAACTCTAAACGCTCGGCACCAGCCTTGCACGCTCAATGTGCAAGACGCCGCCGTTCTTCGTACAATCAGCGCTCGTATCGAAGGCGCTGCGTTCGCGACGCGCGGTGCGCGCGCACGCTCACGACGACAACGTGACCGCAGGCGCGCGATAGCTCGACAACATCTCGCGCGCGACTTCGAGCGCGGCGCGCACGCGTTGATCCCCGCCCGCTTCGCGGCGCTCGACGCGAAGCACCGCTTGCTCGATCGTCGCAAACGGATCGCTCGGCAACGGAACGAACGGCGGCGAGCCCATCGCTGCGTCTCGCGCTCCGTCGGCCGCCGCGTGATCGATCGCTTGAACCACGAGCGCGGTGATCATCGCCGAGGACTCCGCCACGACGATTCCCGCCTCGATCGCGAGGCGCTCGAGCTCGACGAGGCCGCCCCCGAGCTCGGACAGCACGCGCTGACGCACCCGCCACGTCACTTCTGCCGCCGCGTCCGCCGCGAGCACCGTGAGCTCTTGCGCCTTCGCGCGATCGCGCCGCTGCAGGCCTCGGAGCTGCTCGACGAGCACCGTCGCGACCTCGCGTCGCACGGCGTTGAGCACGCCCGGGAGCTGCTCACGAAGGACGCTCACCATGGCCAAGAGCGCGTCGCGGCGATCGTCTCGTTGCTGTGCGAGCGCCGACGCTGCGTCGAGCAGCGCGGTCGCCTCGTCGAGCACGAGGGCCGTTCTGCGCGCGACGCGGAGCAGCTTCCACCCAGCGCGCTGCGCGACGAGGTGCTCGTCGATCCACGCGAGCAGCGAGGCGAACCCGCTCGTCGCGAGCTTGATCTTCGCCTGCGTTCGCTCGTCGTCCGAGCGCGTCGTGTCCTCGAGGATCACTTGCGCCGCGAGCGCCTCGCGCGCGCTCACGGACACCGCGAGCGGAGCTAACTCGCGAAACCCGTCGCGCACGATCGCCGCGAGCCGCGAGAGGTCCTGCGCCTTCACTTGATCGATCTTGTTCAAGACGCCGAGGACAGGGAGCCCCTCGTCCCGCGCCTCTTCGAGCGGCCCGGTCTCGCTCATTTTTCCCGCTTGGCGCGCGTCGAAGAGCCACAGCGCGAGGTCCGCCATCGAGAAGGCCGAGCGCACGGCGCGCTCGTGCGCCGCGTCGCCGGCGTTGAATCCTGGTGTGTCGATGAGCTCGACCCGCGCGAGCCGCGGAGCGGGCCACGTGACCTCGACGAAATCGACGCCCGCGCCCGACTCGCGGGCGCGCTCGACGACCGATGGCGCCGCGTCGATCGTGCAGACGACGGACGTCCCCTTCGCGTCGACGACGCGCGCAGAGCGCTCGCCGAAGCGGAGCCAGTGCACGTGCGCGGTCGTTGGCAAGACGCCCATGGGCGAGACGGCCGCGCCGATGAGCGCGTTCAAAAACGTGGATTTTCCCGCGCTGAACTCGCCGAGGAGCGCGACTCGCAGCGGCTCGTCGAGCTCGCGTCGCCGCGTCCGAAGGTCCCGTTCGGTCTGCGCGAGCACGGGCGCGGCGCGCGCGAGCGCCGCGAGGTCGTCGAGCATCTCTGGCAGCCGACCGCTCCATCGCGCCGTGAGCACCGCGCGAAATCGCTCGAGCGCCAGCGACGACGTGCGCTCATCGGAGAACGCCGGCGCGAGGACGTCGAGCGCGGCCACCGGATCGAGCTCGGCTCCGCGCGTTCGCGCTTCGGCCAACGCGAGGACCGCCGCTGCGCCCGCGCGCGTCGGCGCTTCGTTGGCCCAACGCTCGGCCACTTCGGGCGCGCTCGCGAGCGCGGTCTCGAGCGCGAGCGGCCACAGCGCGTCCGCGATCGCACCGCCGTGGGTCGCGTCGAGCGCTGAGCGCGCCGCAGCGTCGCCATGGCCAAAATTGACGAGCGCCCGCGCGAGCTCGGCGAGGGCGCCTTCGGCCTCGGCGACCACGCGCTCGAGCCCTTGCGAGTCGCGCGCTCGATACAGCGTGAGAACGAGCGGCGCGATCGCGTCCTGCTCGCCTACGAGCCACGCGCGGCGCAAGTGTCGCGACGCCGTGGCGAAGTCACCGATGGCGAGCGCGAGCTCACCGGCCTCGCGATTGAGCGCTCCGTTGGCGGCGTCGAGCGTCGGGGTCGCTTTGGCGAGCGCCCGCGCGCACTGGGCGCTGTCGCTGCGAACGAGCGCGTCGCGCGCGAGCAGGAGCCACGCTTCGCCGAGCTTCGGGTCGACGACGGTGGCGCTTCGCGCGAGGTGCAGCGCGGCGCTGTGCGAGCCGCGCGCCACGAGGAGCCTCGCCGCGGACAAGAGGTGTCGCGCGGTCGTGGGGTCGCGATCGCTCGTGCGCGTGCGCGCTTGCGTCGCGAGGTCGAGCGAGCGTCGATCGTCTCCCGCCGCGGCGGCGTACTCGCACATCCGCGCGAGCGAAATCGAAGGAAGCGCCCGCTCGCGCGCGGCGTCCGTGAGCACCGCGAGGGCTTGCGCCGCCTCGCCCTTGGCGAAGAGCGCGTCGGCGCGAAGCTGAATCGCCCGGAGAAACAGCGGCGCTGCGGCGACGGCGTTCTCGGCGGCGCGCAGTGCCCCGTCGGGGTCGCCAGCGGCGAGCAGCGCTTCGCCGCGCTTCACGATGGACGTGACTTCGTCGGACGGCGGGAGGAGCCCGTCGAGAAATCGCTCGACGCGTTCGAATAGCGCTGCGGGGCGGCTCGGAGGTTCAGCCAAGGCGCGCGGAGCGTACGCCAATCTCGGTCTCGTTGAACGTGTGGTAGTTCGTCGGCTCGACGACGACGGGTCGACAGAGCACGAGACGATGCCCGACGAGACGACGGAAAAGGACGCTCCAGCCGCGCCGCGCGAGGGCGGTTCGGTCGCGAAAAACGCTGCGATTACGTTCGTGGGAACGCTCGCTTCCCGCGTGCTCGGGATGGTGCGCGAGGTCCTGATCGCCGCGACGTTTCCCAAAGAAGTGACCGATGTCTTCTTCGTCGCGTGGCGCGTGCCGAACGCGCTTCGGGCGTTGCTCGCGGAGGGCGCGGCGAGCGCGGCGCTCGGCCCTGCATTTTCGCAGGCGCTCGCGTCGCCCACGGAAGACGGCTCCAAGAACATCGCCCGTCTGCGCGAGGTGATGGCGCGGGTCGGCGGCGCGGCGCTCGTGGTGCTCGCGCTCGCCACAGGGTTGGGGATCGCCTTTGCGCGCCCGCTCTTCGCGATGGTGTCCGGCGGATTCAACGGGGACGCGGCGCGCTTCGAGCTCGGGGTCGTGCTGCTCCGCGTGCTGTTTCCGTTCTTGTTCTTGATGGGCTGGTTCAGCCTCGGGCGCACGGCGCTCGAGCGGCTCGGGGACTTCTCGACGGGCTCGAAGGCGAGCGTCTTGCAAAACGTCGCGTTCGTGCTCGCGCCGTTCGCGATGGTTCCGTTCGCGCCGTGGCTCGGGGTCGCGCCGATCGTGATGATGGCGTGGGCTGCCGTGCTCGGCGGACTGCTGCAAGTGCTCTATTTGCGGCCGGCGCTGCGACGAAAGGGCGTCCTCGTTCGCCCGTCGCTCGCGCGCGACGAGGCGCACTCGGACGTGGCCAAGACCTTCGCGACGATGCTCGTCGGTCAGCTCGTCTATCAAGCGACGGTCATGCTGTCGGCGCGCCTGCTCGCGACGCTCGAGCCAGGAAGCGCCTCGTGGAACAGCTATGCCCAGCGCCTCGCGGACATTCCGCAAGGGCTCTTCACGGTCTCGCTCGCGGGCGCGGCCGCGGCGGAGATGGAGAAATTCGCCGTCGCGGATGATCGCGCCTCGGTGGCTCGCACCTTCGAGCGCACCCTGTCGTTGAGCGCGTTCGTCGCGCTCCCTGCGTGCGTCCTGCTCGCTGTGTACTCGGACGCGATCGTCCCGCTCGTGTTCGGCTACGGGCGATTTTCCAGGGGAGACGCGGGCGCGCGCAACGCGTTCGAGGTGGCTCGCTCGCTCGAGTGGCAGTCGCTCGGCGTGGCGCTCTTCGCGTTCGTGCACCCGACGACCCGTGTATTTGCGGCGTTCAAGCGCCGTCGGCCCATCTTGGCGTCGTCGGCGCTCGCGCTCTTCGCGTTCTCGATCGCTGGCGTTTTGCTGGCGAAATCGCGAGGGCACGTCGGGGTCGCGATGGCCGGCGCGCTGTCCGCGGTCGTTCAGCTGACCGCGCTGCTCGTGCAGGTCGCGCGAGAGATCCCGTTCGCGCCTCGCAACGTGTTGCCCTCGCTGGCCAAGGTGCTCGCGGCCACCGGCGTGTGCGCGCTCGCGGCGCGCGCTGCGGTGAAATTCTTGCCGATCACGGGATTTTCGTGGGGCGACAAGGCCCTCGCGGTCGTGGTGGGCGCGGGGCTCATCGTGGTGTATGCCTCCGCAGCTTGGGTGTTTCGATGCGAAGAAATGCAGGAAATCGCGGACCGAATCCGCCGCCGCCGAAATCGCGCCCCGTAGCGCCGCGGCCGAACAGCGGGAAGCCGACGGGCGTCGCGGCGGACGCGAAGCCGCGCGCGACCGCTGAACGACCAGAAAAATCGCCGGCGAAATCGGGTTCGCCCTTCGACGTGATCGAGGCGACGTTCGTGACCGAGGCGCGCGCAGCCGAGGGTCTGCCGCCGCCCAGCTGCGTCGAAGTCGCCTTTGCGGGCCGCAGCAACGTGGGAAAGTCCACGCTGCTCAACGCGATCGCGCAGCGAAAAGGCTTGGCGCGCACGTCGGCGACCCCCGGCTGCACGCGAGGGCTCGTGCTGTTCGAGCTCGCGCTCCGCAGCGGCGAGGCTGTGCGAATCGTCGATCTGCCTGGGTACGGCTTCGCGGCGCGAGGACGCGACGAGAAGCGCGACTGGGGCGCGATGATCGAGGGCTACCTCTCGAGCGGCAGGCCGACGCTGGCGGGCGTGTGCGTGCTCGTCGACGCGCGTCGAGGACCCGAGGAGGAAGAGCGACAGCTCGTGGCGTTCTTGTCGTCCGTGGGTGTGCCATTCGTGTTCGTCGCGACGAAGATCGACAAGCTCGCGAAGAACGAGCGATTCGCCGCGCTCGAACGGGTCGGCCGAGGGTTCGGCGCGCGGGTGATCGGTGTTTCGGGCGACACCGGCGAAGGTCGCGACGAGCTCGTCCGCGCGATGCTCCGAATGTCGAAGCGGGACTGACACAACATCGGCACGTTGCGGCGCTGTGTGACTCAACGACACATGCGTTCAGCGTTCGCTCGACACGGCCACTTTGCTAGGAAATTCGCGTACGAATCCGCGGTCGAGTCGTTGACGGCGCGCCGTGTCGTGAACGAAAGTGGCACACAAGATATGTCGTTCGGACTGCTCGCTCCGTTGACCCTCGCAGCGCTCGCTTTCGTCACAACGCTTCGCTCGACGCCTCCTCCGCCGGTCGTTCATTCGACGATTCGTGTGGTGGACGTGCGTGGCGCAGCGGCGCTCGTCGCGCGTGGGGCGAGCGTCCTCGACGCGAGAGACGGAGCGGCGTACGCGGGCGGCCACTTGCCGGGCGCGCAGCTCTACGCGTGGTCGTTGTTTACCGGGCCCGCTTCTGCCCGAGGGCGCGTCCGCGCGGACCTCCACGCGATCGCCGCAGGGCTCGCGACGCTCGGCGTCGACGAGTCGCGTCCGACGCTCGTGTACGGGGCCGCTGGGCTCGGACAGGGCGAAGAAGGGCACGCTGCGTGGCTCCTCGCGCTGCTCGGCCACCCGGACATCGCGATGCTCGACGGTGGGTTCGACGCGTGGCGCACCGCAGGACGCCCGGTCGTGACGAGCACGGCCGCCGCGCGCGGCGGGCGGTTTACGGCGCGGATTCGCTCGGAGCTCCGGATCGATCGCGCTCAGTTGGCCGCGCGCGACACGCAGATCCTCGATGTGCGAAGCACCGCGGAGTTCGGCGGCGCCACGCTGCGAGGCGAGGCGAGGGGCGGGCACATCCCGGGGGCGCTCTCGATGGATTGGCGCACGGTGCTCGACGAGCGCGGACGGATCCGGCCCGTTCAGAAGCTCCGTGAATCGCTCGAAACCGCCGGGATCGACGCGAACGAGCCCTTCGTCGTCGTGTGCACCAACGGCGTTCGCGCGGCGTTCGTCTCGTCGGTGTTGGCCGCGCGCACGATCGCGACGCCGGCCGTCGTCGACGGCGGGATGCTCGAGTGGGCCGCGGATCCGACCGCGCCGCTCGCGACGGTGTGAGAGACCGCTCGCCCGCGAACAAAGGTGGTATAGCCTCGTTCCTCGTGTTGCGTTGCCCCCTGTGCGGTCTCGACCTGGCGCCTGGCACAACTCAGTGCCCGCGCGATGGCGTCGCGATCGGAGACACCGACGACCCCATGGTGGGCGTGACGCTCGGCGGTCGGTACCGCGTGCTCGCGCGGCTCGCGCGCGGCGGGATGGCCTCGGTGTTTCTCG
This sequence comes from Myxococcales bacterium, assembly GCA_016793325.1. Classification (GTDB taxonomy): domain Bacteria; phylum Myxococcota_A; class Polyangia; order Polyangiales. Next base: position 15,013 of record JAEUKI010000073.1, read on the forward strand.
CGCAACACGTGCTCATCGGGCGCCGCGCCGCGATCAAGGTCCTCCGCCGCGAGCTCTGTGACGACCCCGTTCAGCGCGATCGCTTTTTGCGCGAGGCGAGGGCGGTCAACCGAATCGACCACGAGAACATCGTTCAAATCGTCGACTACGGCGAGGCCGACGACGGCCGGATGTTCCTCGTGATGGAGTACCTGCCGGGTGAGTCGCTGCACCATCGCATCGGCCGCGGCGTGCTCCCGCCGCTTCGGGCGCTGGACATCGCGGCACAGATCGCCGCGGGCCTCGCGCGCGCGCACTTGAGCGGCGTGATCCACCGCGACCTGAAGCCGGACAACATTCTCCTGCTGCCGCCGGTGGAGCCGGGCGGGCGCGATCGCGTCAAGATCCTCGACTTCGGCATCGCGAAGCTCCTCGATCAGCCCGCGCTCACCGCCTCGGACAAGATCTTCGGAACGCCCGGCTACATCGCCCCCGAGTACGCCTCGGGCGCGCCCATCGACGCGCGGGCGGACCTGTATTCGCTCGGCGTCGTGCTCTACGAGATGGTCACCGCGCGGCTCCCGTTCGAAGCGGAGTACCCTGCGGATTTGCTGCTCAAGCACATGCTCGACCCGCCCATTCCGCCGCGCTCGGTGCGGCCCGAGCTGCACAAAGCCGTCGAAGACCTCGTGCTGCGGCTGCTCGTGAAGAACCCGGATGAGCGATTTCGGGACGCGTTTCACCTCATCGAAGAGATCGAGCGCGTCCGGCAAATCGTGGGCGGCCCGTCGCCCGAGATCACGGCGGTGCGGATCCCGTCGCTCTCGCTGTCGGCCGAGCCGATTTCACCGTCGGATCCGTCGCAGGCCGCCCTCGCGCCCCCGTCGCTCGAGCAAGGCAAGAGCGTCCTCGGCGCCCGCGCGTGGAATCGCTACGTCGACGCGCTTCGCGGCGCGCTCACCGAGCGATATCGCGCGAGCATTCCCGAGGCGCTCGTGGCCCGGCTCGGGGCGATGGAGGCGCAGATCGCGACGATGCGCGAGCGGCTCGAGTCGATCGAGCAGTACAAGCGAGAGCTGCTCGCGCTCGAGGCGCGCGGCCGCGAGTTTCGTCGAAACATCGGGCGGGCGATCGACACGCTCCACCGCGACCGCAGCGTCAAAGAGCGCGAGCGCGATCAGATCGCGCAGGATCGCGAGCAGATCGCGGCCGAGCGCAGCGCGCTGCTCGAGCGGGTGGAGCGAGGCGAGCGCGACCTCGCGGGCGAGGCGGACGCGTTTCTCTGGCGACTCGCGGCCTGCGACGAGCTCCTTCGCGACGCCGTGATGCAGTGCGAAGACATCGAGTACCAGTCGAACGAGCTCGAAGCGCAGCTCGAGCGGCTGAATGAAGGGCTCGAACACGAGCAGGACGCGCTGTTGACCGCGATGCACGCGGCGCTCGAAGAAGTGGGCCGCGACGACGCGGCGCTTCGGTCCTTTGTGAGCCAGATGCAGTCGACGGCTTGACGTCGGACGCGGGCGATTGCGGAGCGCACGGCGAGCGTTGCGGTTGAAGCGCGGGCGACTGGCGTTGTAGCGTCCCGGCCGTGAAACGTTCGAACGCAATCCGCGGCACGGCGTCAGCGCTGTTGGTCGCCGCGGGAGTGTTGACCTCGTGGGCCGCGCCAGCAGAGGCGCAGCGTCGCTCGGGCAGGCCGCCACAGACACCTCCCGCGGAAGATCCGCGCGTCGTCGAGGCGCGGCAAGCGTACGACGAGGGGCGTCGGCAGTTCGATGCGCGAAACTACACAGAGGCGCTCCGTCGCTTCGAGCGCGCGTTCGAGCTTCGCAACAACGCGGTGATCCTGGTCGCGATCGCGAACTGCCACGAACAGCTCAACAACTTTCGCGACGCGGTCGGCGCGCTCGAGCGCTACTTGCGCGAGCGTTCGAACGCGCCGGACCGGGCGGCGATCGAGGCGCGATTGGCGCAGTTGAGGCCGCGCGCGCAGCAGCAAACGGCGGCGGCGACAGGCACGTCGGCGGCGACGGGCGCGAGCGCGACGACGGGGACCGCGACGACCACGACAACAACCGCGACAACGACAACGACGACGACCGCGGCGACGGGCACCACCGCGGCGACGGGCTCGAACGGAACCGCCGCCGCGAGCGGCGCGACAACGCAGGGCGCTTCGGGCGCGACGACGACGACGACGACCACGACCACGACGGGCGCAGGTGGCGACGGCGCGGCGAACGCGAGCGGTGCTGGAGCGCCTGCGGACACGACGGCTCCGTCCGATCCGACGCCGCAGCCAGAGGCGAGCCCAGCGCCGCCGCCAGCGCGCGGAATCAGCCCAGCGGTATGGGTTTGTGCAGGCCTCGCGGCCGCGGGGGTGGCCGGCGGCTCTGTCCTGGGATTTCTCGCGCTGGGTGAGCACGCGACGTACAACACGAACCCGTCGAGGGAAGTGAAGGACCGCGGCGAGCTCTACGCGTTGACCGCGGACCTCGCGTTTGCGACGGCGGTGCTCTCGGGCTTCGTCGGCACTGTCGTGTTTCTGTCGGATCGCGCCGAGGCAGCACGCGAGCAGCGCGCGAGCACCGCGCTCGCTCCGCACGTGCGCAGTCGACGAGCGCTTCGCACGCGTGTGTTCCCCGCGCCGCTCGGCGTGACGGTGAGCTTCTGATGAGCGGCGTGATGGTCGAAGGACTGCCTATGGTGACGAAGATCATTCGGCGAGCGGCGATCGGATTGACCCTCGCGGCGTGCGTGTTCGCGACGAGCGGGTGCGAGCTCATCGTGCGATTCGACGAGTCGCGCTTGCAGGACGTTCCGCCGGTCGATTCGCGGACGGATGTGGCGTCGGACACGACGAGCTCCGAAGGCGGAACGGACGCAGAAGACGTCACGAACGACGCGGTCGCGCAGGAAGCGGGCGACGCGGGCAACGACGCGGACGCTGGCGACAGCGGCGTCGCGCCGGCCGACACGGGCGTAGACACAGGCGTCGACAGCGGCGTGGCCCCTGCGGACACGGGCGTCGATACGGGTGTTGATACGGGTGTCGATACCGGCGTCGATACCGGCGTCGATACGGGCGTGGACACCGGGGTGGACACAGGCGTGGACACGGGCGTCGACAGCGGGTCGATGACCGATGCGTCTGGCGACGACTGACAGCGAACGAGCGAGAGTGAGATGACCGAGATCGAAGCAGTACGTGCGCGCGAAGTCCTCGATTCGCGCGGAAATCCCACGGTCGAAGTGGAAGTCACGCTCGCCGGCGGCGGGACGGGGCGCGCGGCAGTTCCCTCTGGGGCGAGCACGGGCGAGCACGAAGCGCTCGAGCTGCGCGACGGCGGAAAGCGCTACCTCGGCAAGGGCGTGCAGAAGGCGGTCGAGCACGTCAACTCGACGCTCTCGCGCGTCGTGCAAGACGCCGACGCGCTCGATCAGTACGAGGTCGATCGCCTCATGCTCGAGGCCGACGGCACCGCCAACAAGGGAAAGCTCGGCGCAAACGCGATCCTCGCCGTCTCGATGGCGACCGCGCGCGCCGCAGCAGACGCGCTCGCGTTGCCGCTGTGGCGCTACCTCGGCGGCGCCAACGCGCGCGTCCTGCCCGTGCCGCTGATGAACATCTTGAATGGTGGTGCGCACGCGGACAACGGCCTCGAGGTGCAAGAGTTCATGGTGGCGCCCGTGGGCGCGCCGACCTTCGCCGAGGCGCTGCGCGCGGGCGTCGAGGTGTTTCACCAGCTGAAATCACAGCTGAAAAAAGAGGGCCTCACGACGGCGGTCGGCGACGAGGGCGGCTTTGCTCCGAAGCTCGGGACCAACGAAGAGGCGATTCAGCGCATCATCAAGGCGATCGAGGCCGCGGGTTATGCGCCGGGCAAGGACCTCTCCCTCGCGCTCGACGTCGCCGCGAGCGAGCTCTACGACAAGGCCAACGGGACGTACCGTTGGGATCGCGGTCTGAAATCGCGGGAGGAGCTCGTCGAGCTCTACGCGACGCTCACGTCGAAGTACCCGTTGATCTCGATCGAAGACGGCTTCGCCGAGGACGACTGGGACGGTTGGAAGGCGCACACCAAGCGCACGGGCGGAGCGTGCCAGCTCGTCGGTGACGACTTGTTCGTGACGAACATCTCGCGCTTGCAGCGCGGGATCGACGACGGCGTGGCCAACGCGATCCTCATCAAGCTGAATCAGATCGGCACCGTGAGCGAGACGCTCGACGCGATCGCGCTCGGCGGACGGCACGGCTATCGATCGATCATCTCGCATCGATCGGGGGAGACCGAGGACACGTTCATCGCCGACCTCGCCGTCGCGACGAACGCGGGAATGATCAAGACGGGCAGCGCGAGCCGCTCGGACCGCGTCGCGAAGTACAACCAGCTGCTTCGCATCGAGCAAGAGCTCGGCAACGGCGCGCGCTACCTCGGGCGCAAGGCGTTTACGCGTTGACCGATCGCGCGAGCGCCGCGCACGGCGCTGGCGAAAAAGGGGGCTCGTACAGCAAGGTCGTCGCGGTCTTGCTCGCGGTGCAGTTCGCCTTCGCGAGCTGGGCGATCGTCGGAAAGGTCACGCTCGGCGTGGTTCCTCCGCTCGCGCTGACGACGCTGCGTCTCGTCGGAGGCGCGGTCGCGTTCGGCGCGCTCTCGCTCGCGAGCGGAAGGTCGATCGTCGCGCCGCGCGGCGAGCGCCTGGAGGTCGTTCGACTCGCGCTCGCGGGCCTCGTGATCAATCAGCTCTGCTTCACGTGGGGCCTCGCGCGAACGAGCGCGATCGAGACGACGCTGCTCGTCGCGACGATCCCAGTGTTCTCTGCGCTCTTCGCCGTGCTCACGGGCGCCGAGCGCGCGTCACGCGCGATCGCCCTGGGAATCTGCTGCGCGATGGCCGGTGTCGTCCTCGTCGCGCGCCCGTGGCGGTCGTCGAACGCGCAGCCGCACCTCGTCGGTGATCTGCTCGTGCTCGCCAACAGCGCTTCGTACGCGATGTACCTCGTGCGCGGGCGAGCGATGTTCGCGCGGCACGGAGCGTTCGCCGTGCTCGGGTGGATCTTTCCCGTCGCCGCGCTGTGCGTGTTGCCGCTCGGGCTGCCCGAGCTCGCGCGCACCGCGGGCTCGTACTCGGCGCAGACGTGGGTCGCGATCACGTACGTCGTGCTCGGTCCGACCGTGTTCGCCTACGCGGGAAACGCCTACGCGCTCGCGCGCGCGCCGAGCTCGCTCGTGGCGGCGTTCATCTATGTGCAGCCCGCGCTGGCGGTGATCATGGCGGTCGCGTTCGGCGACGCGCTCGCGCGGTGGCTCTCGGTGCCGCCTCCGCGCGAGAAGCTCGAGCTCGTGACGGTGGGCGGGCTCGTCGCGATCCTCGCGGGCGTGTGGATCGCGACGCGACGCGAAGCTCCGTCGGCGACACCCCCAGCCGACGGCGCGAAAGCGTAGCGCGAAGTCGGCTCGTTCGTCAGCGAAGTTCTTGCGAGCAAATATCCACGAAAATCAACGGATTTGCTTCGACTTCACCGCTGACGTCGAAGCGGGCGATGCGTTACGCTCCACGGTGTCGACGAGGTGTCGACCCGGCGTCCCACCAGCAACGTCGCGCTGACGCGAAGTACGAAACAGGGCCGCCGCGAGACCACTCCAATCGGAGGAGGCACGAGCATGGGAGTTTCGATCACGTTCCGCCACATGGACTCGAGCGACGCGCTGAAGGCGTATGCGCGCGAGAAGATCGAACGAACTCAAAAGTATCTGCGCGCGCCGCTGGACGCGCAGTTCACGCTCTCGCAAGAGCGCCACCAGTTCGTCGCAGAGGTGCACCTCTCGTCGGGCGGACGTCAGTACCACGCCCGTCACGAGAGCGAAGACATGTACAAGTCGATCGACCTCGTCGCCGACAAGGTGCAGCACCAGATCTCCAAGGCGCACGACACCGCGACGCGCAACGCGAAGGGAGGGCACAGCACCGCCGAAGTCGCACTCGAGGCGCAAGCCGACCAAGACGAGGCGTAGTCGCAATCCGCCGGACGCTCTAGACATCGTACGGCTGTTGGGGGTAATTCGCCGCGCGATGCGGCTTATCGAGTTGGTCGCCGCGGACCGGATCGACACCGGTCTTCGCGCGACAGACAAGCACTCGGTCCTCGAGGTGCTGGGCAGACTGCTCGGCCGCGGTACGCCTGCGATTTCGCCGGCGGCGATCACCAAGGTGCTCGAGGATCGCGAGGTGCTCGCGAGCACGGGCGTGGGCGACGAGGTGGCGATTCCGCACGGGCGGATGGGCGGGATCGACCGCGTCGTCGCGGCGCTCGCGTTCAGCGACGAGGGAGTCGATTTCGACGCGATCGATCGTCAGCCCGTTCGAATCTTCGTCGCCATTCTCGCGCCCGAGAAGGACACCACGGGGCACCTCAAAGCGCTCGCGCGGTTTTCTCGAATCCTCCGCGACGCGCGCGTTCGCGCGCAGCTTCTGGCCGAGCGAGACCCCGCGAGGGTCCTCGCGATCCTCGAGAGCGAAGCGGCGGCCTCGGGCTGCTGATCGCGCGCTCGCGCTGTGCGCAACGTCACTTGCGTGGCAGACTGCGCATCGTCCGAGGTCGACGATGAAGCGAAACACGCTGACTGGTTGGGGATCGTGCGGGGCCTTCCTCGTGTTTGCTGGGTGCGCGAGCACGCTCTCTGCGAGTGAGCCGCGCTCGCTTGCTCCGACGAGCGCGTCGGCGGTCGCTCGCGTCGTGATCGATCGCGGCGCGGGCGCAGCGCCGCTCACGGTCGAAGCGCGCGCGCACGCCGCGCACGTCGGCGATGGGCAGGTGCTCAGCGAGTCGGTCGCGCGCGTGATCCTCGCGCCCCATGGTCGTTGGGAGACGACGTCGCTCGGTGAAGTGTGGTTTCCCGAGGTCGCGCAACGAGAGACGTTCGAGCCCTTCGTGACGCACGGGCAGTGGTCGGACGCGCCCGCGGGACCGAAGTGGCAGAGCGTGTTTTCGTGGGGCGTTGTCGCGTTTCACTACGGGCGGTGGCTTCGCGTCGGCGCCGAGTGGGCGTGGCAGTTCGACGCTGCGTATCGTGCGGCGCCGGTGCGCTGGCGCGTCGCGGGCCGCTACGTCGGATGGAGCGTGGAGGGCGACGAGCGTTGGTGCTGGCTCTCGTTCGATGGGCTCTTCGCGCCGTCACCGTCGACGCGCGCGGTGCGAGGACGCGCCGCGGCGCCGCTCGCGGCCGCGAGCGTGGATCACGGCTTCTCTGTTGGTTGGACCGCGGACCTTCGCGGCCGACCCCCGACGGGAAATCCCTCGACCACTGGCGCCGCTGAGTCCGACGCGCAGAGCACGGTCGAGCCGGTGACGGTCGCGCGCGATCGCTGGGCCACCGTTGTGATTCGCGACGATTCGGCGCTCGATCGCTTCGACGAGGTCCGGGCGTTCGAGACCCCACCGAGCTCGACGAGCGCGCCGATCGCTGTGCCCAGCGTCGTCGCGAGCGTCACGCCCGCGATCGCGCGAAGGGACCCTGCGGCGACGAACCTCCGTCCCGCCGCGCGAACGGGTCTCTGGAGCGATCAAGAGCGCGCCCGTCCGACGATCGTCGCGAACATCGCTCCGCGGTTCGAGCCCTTCGTGCGACCGACGTCCGTGCGCGTCGAGCCTGTGTTGCAGCCGATGACCGCGCCGCAGCCCACGATCGAAGCCGCGCCCGAGCGACTGCCGCACACGAATTCGAGCACGCCCCCAGTCGCGCCGTACGCGGGTGGCGGCATCGGCGGTGGCGGCCTTCGGCTCGCGCCGCTCGCGACGACGCCCGCCGTCGCGACGCCGTCCGTCGCCGCGCCGGTCCGCGTGTTGCCCGCTGCGGCGACGACCGTGCGCGCGGTTCGATAGCCCCTCCGAAGCGATTCGAATTCGTGTGTGCCGCGCTCAGTGGCGCGGGCGCTCTTCGTCGCGACGAACGACGAACGTCGGGAGGCGCTCGCGGGCTTCGAAATCCGAGCGGTACCGCGAGACATCGCGAACAGAGTTGAAGGGGCCGATGCGGACGCGGTGCCACGTGCCGGTTCCGGTCGTGGCTGCGCCCGACGCGACGAACGCGCGGTGCCCGCGCTCGCGGAGGCGCTGCGCGAACGTCTGCGCCCCAGCGAGGTTTCGAAACGAGCTCACTTGCAACGAGAACGCTCCGTCCGCGCCGGCTGGCGCGGGTGAGGTGCGCTCTGCGCCGTGATCGTTGGGCGTCGCGCTCGCGGTGATCGAGCTCGCGACGGGCAGTCGCGCAGGCGCAGGTCCCGTGCGAACGGCGCCCGCGTTGTCGACGAGCGCGGCGGCCGGCGCGATCGCGGCGCGCGCGCCGACAGCAGTCGGGATCGCAGCGTTGGGGAGCGCGGCGTTCGCGGTGTTGGTTGTGGTCGCAGCCGTGCCCTGCGCGCTCGCGGTGTTCGGCGCAGAGGGCGTCGTGCCCGACGCGCCTTCGAGCACGTTGCGTCGCTCGGCGAGCTGCGAGGGATAGGTGACCTCGGGCGCGGGTGCGCGAGCGGCCTGCGCGGCGAGCGCGTCGAGTCGCGCGAGGGGATCCTCTCGGCGCGCGGCGCGAGCGTTGTCGTTGTCGCGGCCGATGAGCACGCCCGCGGCGAAGAGCACGCACGCTGCGGCCAATCCGCCGACGGCCAACACGACGGTGCGCGCGGGGTCTCGCCCGTCCTCTCGCTCACGGATTTGATCGAGATCACGCATCGTTCCCAAATCGCCCATCACCGACCTCCATCCATTCGCAGGTGTGCTTCGCAGGTACACCGCTGTGGAGCGAGGCAGCCAGTTTTCGGCGGAGCGGAGGACGCGCAGCGCGCTCAGCGAACGCTGAACGTCGTGGAGTTGCTCGCTTCGAAGCGGCCGCCTTCGCCTTCGACGAACTGGCGCACCGCGATCGTGTCACCGCGCTGCGAGATCGTGACGAGTCCGCCGGGCGCCGGACGCGCGGGCCCCAACCGCACGAAGAACCGCCCGCTGACGTTGGGAACCCCGCCGTCCCCGCTGCCCGCGTCGCTGTCGGGCGCGCGCGTCGCGAACGTCGACGCCGAGTACGCAACGCCGTTCGCGAGCGGACGCGTGAGGTTCTCGACGAGCACGAGCGCGCCGGGGTTGGCGAGGCCCTCGATGTCGACGATCACGCCGCCCGCGGGGCATTCGGCGCTTCCATCGCAGTCGGTGAGCGCTTGCACCTGCGCCATCGGCGGGGGAATCGGAAACGGCCTCGCCAGACAGCTCGCCATCGTCGAGGCGAACGCGAGCGACGCGATCAAGGCCAAGCGGTTGTGCAGCGTTCGAACGGGGCGCATCGACGGGGCTTCTCGGAGCAGCATGCCACGTGCCGCGCGCCGAACGCAGGCAACGAGCGCAGGCAATCGCGTCGGGCCGCCAACGTCGTTGGCGCTCGTGCGCACTTCGTCGACAGGGACAGATTATGTCCGAGTTCGCGCGCACGCGCGATCATTAATAGTGGCTGCACGAGGGGGCGCGTGATAGAACCTCGGGTCCGCGTGAGCTGCGAGAATCGCGTGGTTTTCTAGCGACTTACTGGCGAATTGCGCAGCTCCGTGCGAACCGAGGCGACGATGACAGACGAACGAGATGGCGCGGGGGCGACGGGCGGCGGCGGCAACGGGATCGCCGCGCCGGTTCCGGTTGTGTTCGAAGAGGAAGTGCAGCGCAGCTACCTCGACTACGCGATGAGCGTGATCGTGGGCCGCGCGATCCCCGATGCGCGCGACGGGCTCAAGCCGGTGCACCGCAGGATTCTCTACACGATGGAGCAGCTCAACTTGACCCCCGGCGGCAAGTTCGTGAAGTGCGCTCGCGTCGTCGGAGACGTGCTCGGCAAGTACCACCCGCACGGCGATTCGAGCGTGTACGACGCGCTCGTCCGCATGGCGCAAGACTTCTCGATGCGCATGCCGCTCGTCGACGGCCAAGGCAACTTCGGCTCCGTCGAGGGCGATCCCGCGGCCGCGTATCGATACACCGAGTGCAAGCTCACGCACATCGCGCAAGAGCTTCTGCGAGACATCGACAAGGACACCGTTGATTACTCGCCCAACTATGACGGCAGCACCGAGGAGCCGGACGTGTTGCCGGCGCGCTTCCCGAACCTGCTCGTCAACGGCACCAACGGGATCGCCGTGGGCATGGCGACGAACATTCCGCCGCACAACCTCGGCGAGGTGATCGACGGGACGCTGCACGTCATCGACCACCCTGATTGCTCGGCGGAAGATCTCCTTCGGTTCGTGAAGGGGCCGGATTTTCCCACGGCGGCGTCGATCCTCGGGACCGAGGGGACGCGCAAGGCGTACCTCACGGGGCGCGGGACGATCACGATGCGCGCGAAGGCCGACATCGAGACGACCGGCAAGGACCGCGAGCGCATCGTCATTACGGAGATCCCGTACCAGGTCAACAGCGCGAAGCTGCTCGAGCACATGGCCGAGCTCGTCCGCGAGAAGCGCCTCGAGGGCATCGCGGACCTGCGCAACGAGAGCTCGCGCGAGGGCATGCGGATCGTCGTCGAGCTCAAGCGCGACGCGGTCGCGCAAGTGGTGCTCAACGCGCTCTACAAGCAGACGCAGCTCCAAGAGAACTTCGGGTACATCGCGCTCGCGATCGTCAACGGTCAGCCGCGCGTGCTCGACCTGAAGCAGCTGCTTCACGTCTTCATCGAGCACCGCCGCGACGTCGTCACGCGACGCACGCGCTTCGAGCTTCGCAAGGCCGAGAGCGAGCGCGAAGTGATCCTCGGAAAGGGGATGGCCACGACCGAGATCGATCTCATCATCGAGACGATCCGTCGCTCGTCGGACCCGGAGGCGGCCAAAGAAGCGCTCATGGCGCTGCCGCTGAAGGGCCTCGAGGATTTCGTTCGTCGCGCCGGAAGGCCGCAGAGCGAGATCGACGAGGCCGCGAAGATCGTTGATTACCGGCTCACCGAGCGCCAGGCCAAGGCGATCCTCGAGATGCGCCTCGCGTCGCTCACGGGCCTCGAGCGCGAGAAGCTCGCCGCGGAGTACGGCGAGCTGTCCAACGTGATCGCGTTCTTGAAGAGCATCCTCGGCAACGAGTCGGTGCTGCTCGGCGAGATCAAGAAAGAGCTCGAAGAGATCAAGGCCAAGTACGCAGAGCCCCGCCGCACGAGCATCGAGCTCGCGGACGGAGAGATCTCGATGGCGGACCTCGTGCCCGAGCACGAGGTCGTCGTGACGCTCTCGCACAAGGGGTACGTGAAGCGCGTTTCGCTCAGCGATTACCGCGCGCAAAACCGCTCGGGCAAGGGCAGCTCGGGCATGGACGTGCGCGACGAGGACTGGGTGCACCAGATCTTCGTGGCGAGCTCGCACGACACGGTGCTGTTCCTCACGGACAGCGGCAAGGCGTTCACCAAGAAGATCTACGAGCTCCCCGAGGCGGCGCGCGCGTCGCGCGGAAAGGCGATCGTGAATTTCTTGGGCCTCGCCGAGAGCGAGCGCGTCGCCGTCGTTCTATCGGTCAAGGAGTTCAAAGAGGGGCTCGACCTCGTGACGTGCTCGAAGAAGGGGCTCGTGAAGCGCACGGACCTCACGGCGTACGCTAGCATTCGACAGACGGGCATCATCGGCGTCGCGATCGACGAGGGCGACGAGCTGCTCACGGCCGTCGTCGCCGCGCCCGATCGCGAGGTGATCATCGGGACGCGCAAGGGCATGAGCATTCGCTTCCCCGCGAGCGAGATTCGTCAGGTGGGGCGAGACTCGCGCGGCGTAAAGGGCATCGAGCTGCGCGAAGGCGACGCGGTCGTCTCGCTGCGCGTGATCGAGGACCCGGCCACGCAGCAAGTGCTCGCCGTCTGCGAAAAGGGCTACGGAAAGCGCACGGAGACCGCGGAGTTTCGCTCGCAAGGGCGCGGCGGCCTCGGGATCATCGCGATCGACGCGAGCGATCGCAACGGCGACGTCGTCGACCTCGTGCTCGTGTGCGAGGGCGATCAATTGATGGTCGTGACCGACAAGGGGCAGACGCTGCGGACGTTTGTTTCGCAAGTGCGCCTCGCCGGTCGCAACACGCAGGGCGTTCGGATCATCGACGTCAACGACGGCGAGAAGGTCGTGGCGGTCGAGCGCGTCGAGATCGTCGCGGGCGAGGCGCCCGAGGGCGCTGCGAGGCCGTCTCTGCCGCCGGGCGAGGGTGAATCCGCGGCGGCGCCGAGCGAGCCTGCGGCGCCGGAGACTCCGCCGGAGTCCTGAGCGATCGGGCGCCGCGGGGCGCGCGGTACGGGGGTGTGCGACCGCGCTGGAATTTGCCTCTTTTGCTCGCGGACGCAGACAATAGGCCGACGTGAGGCGATCGACGGCGTCATCGGTGCTCTTCGCGGCGGGCTTCGCGCTCGTCGCGACGCCGACGCACGCGCAGTCGACGCCTGCGGATTCCCAGGCGACCAGCGCACAGGCAACGGCGCCCACGCCGCCGTCGCCACCATCGGACACGATCGCTCGTTCGAGCGAGGCGCCGCCGCGCGCGGCGACCGAGAGCTCCGGGCGCGCGGGGCGCGGAGCGTTCGGGCCTGTCGCAGCGCCGAGCCAGGGTGAATTCGAGCGATACGCGCGAACGCCCGACCCCACGGGGTACCAGTACTACGCGATGCCCGGCGCGCGGACGTTGCGCGCGGGGGACGGCGCGGTCGCAGTCGGGACGCTGCTCGGTTGGGTCGCGGTTCGCTACGGAGCGCACCGGCGGATCGACGTGGGCGTGGGCGTTCCCTATGCGCTCGTGGGGCTGTCGGCGGACGTGCGGTTCAACATCGTGTCCGAGTCGAACGTCGCGTTCGGGCTGTGGGCGATGGTTCAGATCCCGATGCACCCAGGAACGACGGTCGCCTCGGACTTCTTCGGCTTCACCTGGAACGGCGGCGGAGCGTGGGGCGCGGTCGGCCCAGTCTTTTCGGTCTGGGGCGATCGCGGCGGGCTGCACATCGGCGCCCACGCCGCGCAGCGCGTCTCGATGGGCGGCCTGTGGACCCTCGCGCATCTCACCGTCGACGCGAGGATCGTCGATGGTGTCAAAGCGCTCGGGCAGATCTTCGTCTTCGGCGAAGCGATCCCCGAGCGCGCGTCGACGACCTCGAGGCTCACGCTGCTCGGCAACGCGCAGCCCCGCTGGATGCCGTACGGAACGCTCGGCGTCAGGCTCTTCACACGCAAGAGCAGCGTCGACGTCGGCGCGCTCGTGATCGTCGGCGAGCGCTCGCTCCTCGCGTGGGGAACGAGCCCCGTCTCGGTCTGGCCGTGGCTCAGCGCCGTGCACTCGTTCTAGCCTTTTGAAAACTGTCTACCGAATCAACTCGACCTCTACGATGCGCGAACCCCTCGATCGATCCCAACCGCGAAGCGCCTCGCGAGGCGCGTCGTGACCGCGCGCGACGAGAATCGTTCGGTGCACGGAGCGCGGGCCCGCGCGCTGCTCGAGCGCGTGACCGAGCAGCTCGCGCGCGAGGGCGTGACCGTCGTTCGCAAGCGCGACGTGCCGCTGCAGCGGTGGATCGATCGCGCGCTGCGGGTCGTGACGTTCGGCGCGATGCGCGCGTACCTCACGGACTACGTCACGACCATCGGACGGACGATCTACCTGCCCGAAGGCTGGGAGTCGGTCGCGCCTGGACGACGGTGGGAGACGCTCGAGCACGAGCTCGTGCACGTCCGTCAGTTCGAGCGGTACGGCTTGGTCGGGATGGCGATTCTGTACTTGCTGCTCCCGCTCCCGATGGGCCTCGCGTGGTTTCGCGCTCGGCTCGAGTGGGAGGCGTATCGCGTCTCGCTTCGGTGCGTCGCCGAGCTCGAGGGAATCGATGCCGCGCGCGACCCCGCGTTTCGTGAAGAGATCGTCCGCCGCTTTTCGGGACCGGACTACGGATACATGTGGCCCTTCGCCGCGTCGGTGCGGCGGTGGATCGAGAGCGAACTAGACGCCATCGAGCGCTCGCTCGCGGTAGAGTGACAAGTGAGAGAGACATGACGAACCCGATCGCTGTCGGCATCGACCTGGGGACGACGAACTCTGTCGTCGCCGTCGCGCAAGGCGGCCAACCACGGGTGCTCACGACGCCCGACGGCGCTGGATTGATCCCGAGCGTCGTGTCCTTCGCGCCCAACGGACAGACGCTCGTCGGCGCGCCGGCGAGGCTCGCGCGAACGCAGGACCCCGAGCACACGGTCTTTTCGGTCAAGCGCTTGATGGGCCGGCCGTTCGACTCGGAAGAGGTCCGTCGCGCCGCCGCGCGCTTCGCGTTTCAGCTCGAGCGAGGGCCGGATCAATCCGTGCTCGTGCGCACGAGGGCCGGGACGCACACGCTCCCGGAGCTCTCGGCGCTGGTGCTGCGCGAGGTCCGTCGCGTCGCCGAAGGCGCCCTCGGTCAACCGATCGGCCGCGCGGTGATCACGGTCCCGGCGAACTTCAACGAGCTGCAGCGGAGCGCGACGAAGCTCGCTGGACAAATCGCTGACATCGACGTCGCGCGAATCTTGAACGAGCCCACGGCGGCCGCGCTCGCGTACGGCTACGGCCGCGGGACGCGCGAGCGCATCGCGGTCTTCGACTTCGGCGGCGGGACGTTCGACGTCACGCTCCTCGAGCTCTCGGGAAACGTCTTCGAAGTGCTCGCGACCGCGGGCGACACGTTCTTGGGCGGCGATGACATCGACCTCGCGCTCGCCGAAGGGCTCGCGGACGGCGCGTCCAAAGCGCTGCGCTTCGACGCGCGCAAGGACCGACGCGCGTACGAGATGCTCCGCGCCGCGGCCGAGCAAGCGAAGATCGACCTGTCGACGCTCGAGAGCGTGCAGGTGAAGGTGTCGAACATCGCGCAGGGCCCCGGCGGTCGAGCGCTCGAGTTTCGCTCGCGCATCGCGCGCAGCGAGTTCGAGAAGGTCGCGCAGCCGTTCGTGCAGCGCACGATCGACGTGTCCGCAGAGGCGCTCAAGCTCGCGGGGCTCAAGCCCAGTGACTTCGCCGCGGTCATCCTCGTGGGAGGCTCTTCGCAGATCCCGCTCGTTCGCCGCGCGGTGCGAGATTTCTTCCGCAGCGAGCCGCACACGTCGCTGCCGCCGGACACCGTCGTCGCGATGGGCGCCGCGGTGCTCGCCGAAGCTCTCGGCGGAAAGCGCACGAAGATCACCGGTCAAAACCGCGTGAGCAAATCGCCGTCGGGCGCGCCTCCGTCCCCGTCGCAAGCGCCTCCGACCACGCCGTCGCAAGCGCCCATGAGCGCCGCAGGAGCTCCGATTCCGCCGCCTCCGCCTGCGCCGTCGTTGCCGAGCGTCTCGGACGCTGCGATGCCCGCGGTTCGGCCGGGCGGCGCCCCGCTCGCGCCGCCTGCGCCCCCGACGGCGCCATCGACCGTGGACCTACCCGCGGTTGCGAAGCCGGGATCGCACAGCGCGCTGCCCGCCGTGCGTGGCGGAGGCCGGGCGCCCATTCGACGTGGGGGCGATCCCGCAGCGCCGCCGCCGCCTGCGCCGATGCCCGTGGGTCAGCAAGACGCTGGCGGGTCGGTGACGGGACTTCCTGCGATCAAGGGTCCGTCGCCGATCGCTGCAGCGCCGCCGCTTCCGCCGCCTCCGCCGCCAATCGCGTTCTCACAAGACGCGCAGTCGGTCTCGGATCTGCCTGCGGTTCGCGCGGATGGCGTCGGATTGCCGATGTTGCCGAAGGGCGCGCCGGTGCCGAGCTCGGTGTCGACCGGAGGTCTTCCTGCGGTTCGCATCGAGGCGACCGACAGCATGATCGCGATGCCGGCGGTCTCGCCCGCTGCAAATTCGCCCGCGGTTCGCCCTCGGACCACGACCGAGCCGCACGGCGTCGCGCGCCCGTCTTCGTCGTCCGATCACGCGTTGCCTGCGGTGAAGCCCGAGCCGTCGCCGCCGTCGTCCGCCGCTGGCCTGCCCGCGCCGCGCATGCGCACGCGAACGATCACGCACGCGAGCGCTGCGGTTCCACCGCCAGCGCCGCTCAGCGCGCCGGGTGCACCGCCGCCGCCGCCGAGCGTCGGATTTCCGCCGCCCGTTCCGCCGGGTCCGCCTGGGTCGTCGATCGTTCCCCCGAAGCCCGGCGACCTCCTGTGGAACTCTGGTCAATCGCAGCCATCGATCTCCGTGCGACCCGAGTCGCTCGTCCCGCTCGATGACGACTACGAGCCGAATCTGCCCACGGCGATCCGTTCGGCGCCGCCGATCTCCGGTGGTCCTGCGCTCGACGACGCGTTCGGCGACGAGCCGACGTCGATGCACAGCGCCGCGCTCCTCGCGCAAGTCCAAGCGCCCAAGACCGTGACGGACATCGGCGCGAGCGTGGATCTGCCTGCGCTCAGCACCAAGGTCGAGTCGAAGATCCCGACGCTCACGAGCGTCGATCCATCGAACATTCCAGCGCGCGCGCAGCCGCAGGGCTCGAACATCCCGACGCAGCCCACGATCTCGCCTTCGATCCTCGGCAACGTGCGTCCTCCGCACGAAGACGCGCCCGGCGAAGGCGTCACGACGCTCAAGCGCTACTCGCAGCTCATCGACGACGCAGAGCCATCGCCGCCGAAGCCACCCGCGTCGATTCAAGGCAACCCACCGACGCCGCCGCTTCCGCCTGCGTATGCGCCGCCCACGCCTGCAGCCGCTGTGAATCCGCCGAGCGCGCAAGGCAATCCGAACATCGTCGGACGACGCACGGCCGTGATCGCCGCCGCGCCGCCGCCACCGCCACCGCCGATGGCGCCGGTGGTTCCGCCGATGCCGCCGCTGTCGACAGCGGCGTCGAACGCGCCTGCGTTGCCGCCAGCGATGCCGATGCCAGAGCCCTCGTTCGGCGACCCATCGCTGCTCACGTCGATGAAGGGTCTCAGCGACGCGGACCTCGGCTTCGACGCCCCGCTGCCGCCGCCGCCGTCGCCTGCGTACGCGCCGCCCGCGGTCGCGACCGCTCCGTTTGCTGGCGCGACGCAACAAGCTCCCTCGCCGAAGGGGCCCGCCGCCGCGGCCTACGGAGGTCCCGCGGCCAATCCATACAGCCAGACAGCGCAGGCTCCTTGGGGCCAGCAGCCACCGCCCTCGCAGCTCGTGACGCCTCCTCCGCCGACCGCGTCGGGAGCGTCTTCGCGCATGCAAGCTCCGCTGCTGCTCGACGTGACGCCGCAGAGCCTCCGCGTCGAGACCGTCGGCGGTTTGAGCCAGCTCGTGATCGCGCGCAACTCGACGATCCCGCTCGAGCAGACGCGCGAGTTCGCCACGGCCTACGACAATCAACAGGACGTGCGCATTCGCATCGCGCAGGGCGAGCAGGCGCGCTTCGGCGAGAATCAACCGCTCGGCGAGCTCGAGCTCTCGGGCTTGCGCCCCGCGCCGCGCGGCGACGTGAAGATCGCCGTGACCTTCGAGCTCGACGCGGACGGAACGCTCCGCGTCCGCGCCCTCGACATGCTCACGGGCCTCCAGACCACCGCGAAGATCAACCTGTTGACGATGCCCGGCGCCGCGCAAGCGACGGCGATGGCTGCGCGTCAGCGCGGCAACTGAGGGCGACGGTGAGCGCGACCGACGACCACGAAGCGCAGTTCGAGCTCGTGCGCGAGCAGCTCGACGAGCTCGACTACTACGCGCTCTTCGCGCTGCCGTCCGCCGCTTCGCAAGAGGACGTGCGCGAGGCCTTTCATCGGTTCGCGCTGCTGTTTCACCCTGATCGCTACGTCGACGAGCCCGAGCGACAGGCGCACGCGCTGCGCGTTTTCAAGCGCGGCAGCGAGGCGTATCGCGTGCTCAGTAATCAAGTGCTCCGCGCGCGCTTCGACAAGGCGCGCGCGTCGGGCGCGACGCGATTGAGCGCCGACGAGATGTTCGCGGGCGCCGACGCGAGCACGGGCGCGGTCGCGGAGGTCCCGCTGCCCGCGGTCGCGCAGGCGCTCTACGACAAGGCCGTGCAAGCGCTCGAGCGAGGCGACCTCGCCGGGGCCAAGATGCACGCGATGCTCGCGCGCGCGAAGGCGAGCGCCCCGAAGCTCGACGCGCTCGACGCCAAGATCGCCGAAGCGTCGCGCAAGAAGCGTTGATCGGGGGAGGGCGGCGCTACGCAGGCGCGGCGGCGGGCAGGAGCTTTCGCGCCGCCTCGGCCATGGTCCGCGCGTCGTCGTCGCGACCGAGCGCGCGGTAGAGCGAGGCCAGCAACGAGAGCGCAGCGGCCTCGCCCGCGGTGTCCGTTCGTTGCCTTGCGATCGCGAGCGCGAGGACCGTCGAGCGCACCGCGCGAGGCGCGTCGCCGGTCGCGGCCTGCGCGAGCGCCGCGGTGAGCTGGAGCTTCGAGGACGACTCGTCGCTCGAAGGGGGCGCGGAGGCGATCTGCATCGCGCGCTGCGAGTTGCCTCGAATGAGCTCGGCGAGGGCGCGAAGTCGCGCGGCGCCGTCCGCGTCGGTGGCTTCGAGCTGCGCGGCGGCTGCGTCGAGGGCGGTGGGGTCGAGCGTTCGTGCGCGAGAGGGGCGCGTTCGTGCGCCGACGACCTCGAAGCTCACCGCGGGCCCGAGCGCCTGCAGCGTCGAGCGGA
This sequence comes from Myxococcales bacterium, assembly GCA_016793325.1. GTDB lineage: Bacteria > Myxococcota_A > Polyangia > Polyangiales. The sequence goes on from JAEUKI010000073.1 coordinate 33,585, forward strand.
TCGTCGCGGAGACTTCGTTTTGATCCGGGTGTCTCGCGGCGAGCACGAGGTAGCGAAGCGCGCTCGCGCGGAGCCCCGCTTCGAGCGCCGAGCGCGCCGCGAGGGCGAACGCGATCGCCGCGTCGCGGCTGCGATCGACGGTGAGCAATCGCTCGCCCTGCGCTGCGTGCGAGAGCGCTCCGCTGTCGAGCAGCCCTTTCGCGCGAGCGCGGTGGCGGTCGTCGTCGGCGATGGCGCTTCGCACGGACTCGTCGATGCGCACGCGCTCGTCCGTGTTGTGAACGAGCGCGAGCTTCGAGAGCGCGCGGAGGCAATCGTCGGGCGCGTGCACGAACAGTCCGCGGAGCAGCGCGTGCGCGGTCTGGGTGCTGCGGCCGTCGTTGAGGGCCGTGAGCGCGGCGAGCGCCTCGCGGTGCGACTCGGGGAGGTCGTGGATGCGCGCGGCGACGATCTCGCGCGGCCTGCGCGCGGGCTTGAGGGACTTTCGCTCGCGAAACGCCCACCCGTCGTCGTCGCGCACGATCGTCCCGAGCTGCACCGCTGCGCGCACAGCTTCGACGATTCGCCCGGGAAGAAACGCGCCCTTTCGCGCGAGGAGCCTGTCGACGCGATCGTCGCGTACGCGCCCGAGCATCGCTCGAACGAGGGCGCGCGCGTCGTAGTCGCGCAGCGCGCCGATGCTCGTCCCCTCGGGCGGGGCGCGGAGCGGGAGGTCGAAATCGCCGCTCACGCGAAGGATCATCGGCCGCTTCGAAGCGATGCGCTCGACGCTCTTCGTAAACGTCTCGACCGAGCTCTTCGGAACCGGGTCCGCGATCACCCACGCGTCCTCGGGGCAGTGTTCGAGCGCGCGTTCGAGCTGCGAATAGCCCCCGTACAAAACGTCTCCCGGAAGATAGAACGCCGGCACGTTGGCGCGCGTCGCGGCCTCTTCGAAGAGCCTCGAGGCGCCCGCGCCTTGCGCGGCGCGCACGACGACGGGGCTCCCTCGGCTGATCGCTGACAAGAGCGCGTTGATCTCGCGTTGCCGCGCGACGAACGGCGGTCGATCGGGCAGCTCGCTCACGAGCTCGCGACACGAGCGTCGATCGGACCACTTCGGCGCGATCGCCGCGGCTTCGCACGGCAGGTGCCAACCGTCGCGAACCGCGGGCTTCACGAGGACGAGCTCGGACTCGAGTCTCTCGCGCGCGGCGCGATCGACGAGCAGCTCACCGATCGCGGCGCTCGCCGCGAGGGCCGCTGCGCGCAACCGCGCGTCGACGGGGTCGTCGCCTTCGACAGCGACGGCTCCTGCGAGCCCCTGCGAGATCGTCGGCATCAAGCGCGAGAGCCGCTCGGCTGCGTCCGTCGGTCGAAGCGTCTCGAACACGAAGGCTTCGAGGCTGTCGACCCAACCGTTTGGCGAGCCGAAGACCGCGCGGGCTTCGACGAGGGTGTCTTCTGCGCCGCGCAGCGCGACGATCCATGAGTCCATGCGTTGCGGACGAGATTACTTCTTCAGCCGCGCTTTGAGCGCAGCGATCTCGTCGTCGAGCTGGTCTTTCTTCTCGCCCTTCTCGAGCTTCTTGAATCGCTCTTCGAGGTCGACCTTCTTCGGGTCGTCGAGGAGGCTGTGCGCCTCGGCCTCGGCCTCGAGGTTTTCGATCTTGTCCTGCATCTCCTTCAAGCGCGCGAGCGCGGGAGACGCCGGCCCCGATTGACCGTCGGAGAGCGGATCGGTCCCGGGCGTCGTGCGCGAGCGGGCCACCGCGGCGGCGAGCGACGAGCGGCGGGCTTTGAGCTCCTCGACCTTCTTCTCCATGGCCTCGATCGACATCTTGATGTCGTCGGCGTACTGCGTCTGCTGACCACGTAGACGGTCGCTCTCGACCGCGTCGGACTCGGACTTCTTCTTGCGGCGCAGCGCCTCGCGGGCGAGCTCTTCGTCGCCGTGCTCGAGCGCGAGCATCGCTTTGCGCTCCCAGTCCTCGGACTCTTTGACGTGGTCGGCGACCTTGCGCTCGAGTTGCTTGACGGACGCGAGCGCCTGAACGTGCTCTTGCCGGGCTTTTTTCAGCTCATCTTGCATGTCATCGATCGTCTGAGCGATGACCTTGGCGGGGTCTTCGGCCTTGTCGATCAGGCTGTTGACGTTGGCTTTGAGTGAGCGAGCGAAGCGGTCGAGGATCCCCATGTGAGCGATAACCTCCGGAGGCGATTTCGCGCGCAGAACCGCGCGCGCTCTGCACTGTAGCATGGCTCTCGCGCGGCGCGCGCCGAGAGTCGAGCGCAGTTTTTCGCAGTGTGTATCGCGGCGCGAGGGACTGTGCCATCATCGCGCGCCCTACAATGGTCTCAGGTCAAAAGATTTTCCTCACCGGTGGCGCAGGATTCATCGGAACGGCGCTCGTGCGCCGCCTCGCCGACAGCAACGAGTGTGTCGTGTACGACTTGCTCCGTCGCAACGCGCTCGGCGCCGCGGGCCTCGACAAACACCCGAACGTGAAGCTCGTCCAAGGTGACGTGCGCGACTACGAAGCGATGGCCGCAGCGATGAAGGGCTGCGATCACGTCGTTCACCTCGCGTCGATCGCCGGCGTCGACACTGTGCTGAAGAACCCCGTCCTGACGATGGAGATCGCGATGGAGGGCACCACCAACGCCCTCCGCGCGGCGCAGCGCCTCGGCGGCTGCAAGCGCTTCGTGGACTTCAGCACGTCCGAAGTGTTCGGGACACACGCGTATCGCGTGAGCGAAGGCGAGCCCACCAAGCTCGGCGCCGTCGGCGAAGCGCGCTGGACGTACGCGGTCGCGAAGATCGCCACCGAGCACCTCGCGCACAACTATCACAAGCAGTTCGGGCTCCCGACGGTGAGCATCCGACCGTTCAACATCTACGGTCCGGGCCAGGTCGGCGAGGGCGCGATCCACGCGTTCGTCACGCGCGCGATCAAGAACGAGACGATCAAGATCCACAACGACGGCGATCAGATCCGCGCGTGGTGCTACATCGACGACATCGTCGACTCGATCTTGCTGTGCCTCGAGCGCGAAGAGGCCATCGGACAGGCGTTCAACATCGGCAACGCGCGCTCGTCGGTGACGATCTACCAGCTCGCGCGCCTCGTGGTTCGCCTCGCCGAATCGCGCTCGCCGATCGAGTTCGTCCCGTGGAACTTCGCGGACGTCGAGCTCCGCATCCCCGACACGCGCAAGGCGCAAGAGCTCCTCGGGTTCCGTGCGCAGGTCGACCTCGAAGACGGCTTGCTCCGCACGATCGCTTGGTACCGCGAGAAGCTCGCGCGCGAGGGGACCTGACAGCGTGGGCCTGAGCGACGAGCGCCGAATCGACCTCAGCGCGGCGCGGGCTGACGGTTGGTACGAGCGCGTCGTCGCGGGCTTTTCTCCCCTCGAAAAGCTCGCCAATCGCCTCGGAGACGGACTCGTCGCCCTCGCGCTCGCCGGTGGGTTTCGCATCGCCACCGTGCAGACGGACAAGCTGGTCGGCACCGTGGTCGACCTTCGATGGTGGCGGGAGAGCTCTCCCATCGAGACCGCGACCGACGCGCAGCGCGAGCCGACCGGTGATCCTTCGAGCGGACCCGTGACCGCTCTTCGCACGGCGGTGCTCGCCGCGCTCGTCGGCGAAGCCGAGCCCCCTGCGTCGACGGTCGATCACACGAGCACGCCCGACGCGCTGCGCTCGTACATCGGTCCGCGCACGGTGCTGCTCGCGCCGTTGTTCGGGCTGAGCCTCAACGAGCTGCGCATCGCGCCCGACGGCGACGCGCGCGTGGTGGTCTCGCACGATGGAATCGAAGAGACCGTCGCGCTCAAGCAGCTCCGACGGTTTCTGCGCCAGCGCGTCGTCGAGGTGCTCCAGGCCGACGCGGGACGCGGGCAAGTCGCGATCGAGCTCACGCAAGCCGACCTCGCGCGGACGGCGCTCGACGAGGGCCGCCCCGAAGAAGCGGTCGCGCGGCTCGTCTCGTGGCTCGCGCCGTTGACCGTGTTTCATCGCACGGCCGAGGGCCAAGCGCTCGATCGCGCCACGCGCGCTCGGCTCGCGCGCGCGCTCGGAACGCTCGCCGAAGCCTTCGGTCGCTTGCGTCGCGTCGACGAGCGACAAGAGGTCCTTCGTCTGTCGCTCCAATACGCGCTCGACGGCGACGCCGCGCCGATGTTGTACCTCTCGCTCGCGTCCGCGATGGTCGACGAGGGGCGGCACGCAGAGGCGATCGGCCCGCTCCGTCGCGCGCTCGCGCTCGGCGGCGAGCAGAGCGTCGTGCTCCCGCTGCTCGGGCTCGCGTACGTTCGTTCGGGACGCGCGACCGCGGCGCTCGGATGTCTTCGCGCGCTTCGCGCGATGGAGTCGAGCGACCCGCGGCTCGAGGCGCTCGAACGCGAGCTCCGCGCCGCGCTCGGCAGCGCGATGGAGTCCTTCGAGCACTGGATGGCCCAAGGGATCGTCGCAGAGCGCACCGCCACCATGCCCGCGTTCGACCGCGACGGCGCGCTCGCGAAATCACCGCACATCGACGGTGGCAGCGCGCGCGACGAGGACACGGTCGTCAATCGGCCGGCCATCGACGACGAGTCGACGACGCGCGTCGACACGATCGCCGCCGTCGCGTCGGGCGAAGAAGAGCGCTGACGACGTCGCGTGCGCGCGACTACTGCTCGAGCCTGCAGCCCTCGCGTTGCGAGAGGTAGCGGGCGCGCGCGCCCCACGCGAGGACCGCGAACGCGTCGACGTAGCGCTGCTCGTAGTTGACGCGAACGGTGCGGAGGTTGGGGCTTGCTCGCGTAAATCGCAGGCAAAATGGCTCGTCTTTCTTCATCACGAAGATGCACGAGCACATCTCTTTGGCCGCGTACGACGTGAGCAGCGCGAGGTCGTGGTTGTTGTACGGGCGCGGGTCGCCCTGGCAGCCCGCGATGGGCAACGCGAGCGCGAGCGTGATTGCGACGAAGGACTTCATCGCGCCACCTCCAGCGCGAGCGAGACGAACCGCGCGAAGTTGAAGAGCCCCGACACGCGATCGTCCGCCGTCCGAACGATCACCACGTCGCGCGAAGGAACGACGGTGATCGACTGTCCCCAATGCCCGCGCGCCGCAAACGCGTCGTCGGGAACGCCCACCCACGGGAGCGTGACGTTCTGTTCGGGGATCGGCTTGTTGAGCCAGAACTGTCGTCCCTGCACGTCGTCTTCGTCCGCGTCGAGCCTGCGCATCCGGATCGCAGGGTTGACCGCGGTCGAGTCCGCGACCCAGCGCTCGGGGAGGATTCGCGCGTCGTTCCAGCAGCCGTCGCGAAGGAGGAAGTAGCCGAAGCGGGCCATGTCCTTCGGCGTCGCGTACCACCACGATGAGCCGACGGGCGTTCCGGTCGCGTCGCGCTCGAGCGTCGCCGAGGTGATCCCGAGCGGATCGAAGAGCCGTCGCCACGGGTAGTCCTGGTCTTCGCCCGCCGCGGTGTACGCGCGGTCGACCGCGCGCGAGAGGATGTTCGTGTCGCCCGACGAGTACATGTACGTCGTGCCCGGCGCGTCGCGAAACGGGTGCGACGCGACGAAGCGCGCTGCGTCCGTGCGTCCTTCGCCGTAGAGCATCGCGAGCACCGACGACTCTTGATTCGAGGCGTTCTCGTAGGTCTCGCGCCAATCGAGGCCCGTCGAGAACTCGAGCGTGTTGCGCACCTTGATCACGCAGTGATCCATCGGGAGAAACGGCATCCATCGGCAGATCGAGTCGTCGATCGTCAGGTAGCCGCGGCTCACCGCGATGCCCGTGAGCACGTTCATGATGCTCTTGGTGACGCTCCACGCGTAGTGCGGCTGCTCGGCGGTCCAGCTTCGCGCGTAGCGCTCGTAGATGATCGCGCCGCGATGGATGATCACCACGCTATCCGTGCGTATGCCGAGTCGCTCCTCGTCTTCGCCCGTGAGCGTAAACGCGAACTGCTCGAGCGCTGCGATTTCAGCGGCGCGCTGCGTCGCGACCTCTTGCGTTCGCGACGGCCACGAAGCGCCTGGGTACGTCACGCCGGTGGGACACGCGCTCTGCGCGGACGCGGTCGTGGCCGCGGTCACGAGCGCGGCGACGAGCGGGATCGATGTTCGAAGGCGCATCACTCAAAACCTCCCTGCGAACAGCGGCGCGACGAGACCCGTGAACGCGGGCGTCGATTCGATCGGTCGAAGCTCCATCGCCGCGCGAACGAGCGGCGCGCGAACGGCGCTCACCGCGGGGGACGGCGTTTGTTGTGCGCGCGTCGGCGCGCGCGGTCTCGGTCGCCTCGTGGCCCACGTGAGCGTGATCGCGACCGCGGGGAGCACGATCGATTCGACGATCACGAACGGGAGCAGCGTCGCAGGGTCGCGGAGGTTCACGCCCAAGAAAGCTCCCGCGGCGACCGCCCCGAGGTGCAGCGGAACCGTGGCCCAAATCGACGGCCAGAGGTTGTACCGACCGGGCTCGTGGAGGTTCATCGCGACCACGCCGAGCCCGTGCGCCGCGAACGCCGGCGCGAAGCCCAAGAACAACAGCGCAGGAATTCCGCCGCCGAGCAGATCTGGCGAGATGAACGTCATCGTCCGCGCGAGCCCGATCGACGCAGGAACCGTGATCACCGTCGCGGCCACGGACGCCACCAAGCCGTCGACGATCGCCATGGGCTGCGAAGGTTCGTTGGGGGGACGCACCTCGGGCGGAGGTCGCGCGTCGCGAGATTGTCCCCAGCCCAGGTTCGGTAGCGCCGCGGTGACCAGCGCGGCAGTGAGCGCGTGTACTCGTCGCACGAGCGCGATTGTCCCTCGGATCGTCGGCGCGCGTCCGAGAAAACTCGCGCGTCGCGAGGCGCGTGTCGCGCGCGGACGCCGTGGCCGTGTCTCGGCCGCCGTCGGTGGCATGCTTCGCTCGATGCGCTCGTCTCGCCGTTGGCTCTCGTGGCTCTGGACGTGGGTCGCGCCGCTGGTGCTTCCGTGGGTCATTTTGCTGGCGGTCAACGCGTGGCCGCCGGGCGTTCCGCTGGCGCGCGGGGCGATCCCTCGCGAGGGGGTTCGCGCCGATCGTTGTACGTGGGCGTGTCACAACCGCGGGTGCGCGCACAGGCCCGCGCTCCCCGCGGCGCTCACGGGCGATCGCGCGCTCTTCGGCAAGACGATCGACGGGCTCTATCGCGTGGGATCGCTCCTGTCGTCGGACCGTCGTCGAGGGTACGGCCTCGCGAACCTTCTCGTGTTCTGCGTGCTCTGGCCCGCGCTCATGTACGCGCTGTGGGTGAGCGCTTGGCGCGAACGCGAGCGGCTCGTCGCGCTTCGACGCGCGCTCGAATCGAGCTCAGGCTCCGCGGAGGGACGGGCGTGATCGAGCGCATCGGGACTGCGGTGTACGCGGCGTGCGTGGACTTCATGATCCGCAGCGCGAACGCCTTCGGCGTGACGTACCGCGACGCGAACGCGTTCATGTTCTTTGTTCTGTGGCCGTGCGTGACGGCGGGGCTCGTCCTGTGGCGCATCGCGCAGCGCCGCGAGCGATCGCGATTGCAGAAGGCGATCGACGCGCGGGATCGACCGACGCGCGAAGGGATCACGGGCACTGGAGCTGCGACTGGAGCGCCGCCACCCGCGCGGTGAGCGCTGCATCTCCGCCGGCTGCTTCGTTGGCGTGTGCCCCGCGCGCGCACGCCCACTGTGCGTCTCGCGCGGCTGCGGCCACCCAGAGCGCGACGGCGTCGGGACCGCGGCCGATGTCGCGCAATTGGTTCATCGCTCGATCGAGCATCGCGTGCGCGAGCGCCTCGTCGCCGTGCGCCGTCGCCAAGATGAACTCGACGATGGTCGCCGGTGTTCGCGTGGGCGACTGCGTGATCGCGAGCGCGAGGTCTCTCGCGGCTTCGCGCACGATGACCGGCGTGTTCGCGTTGCGCGCTCGCGTGACGGCGCTCGCGAAGGCTTGTGCAGCCTCGTCGAAGCGCGATTGATTCATCCGCGCCCAGGCGAACTTGAACGTGGCGTACGGAGCCAGCGTGCTCCCTTCGGCGTCGATCGCGCGCTGGTAGGCTTGTGCCGCGGACTCCATCTCTTCTCGCTCGAAGAAGTCGTCGCCGAAGAACACCCACGCGTGCGCGCTCCATCGCGACTCGGGAAAGCGCCGAATCAGCGCGAGATACGCGGCGTTGGCCTCGCGCCCCCATGAATTCAACGACGACGCGAGGAGAAACAACGCCTCGTCGGCCCGCGCAGCGGTCGGGTACGTGTTCAGCCGGTTGTCGAGCACGCGGATCGCGAACTGCATCGCGCTGTCGTAGCGCGCGAGCCCCTCGCGCTGCGCCGCCGTGAGTCTCGCGACCGCGGCGGGGTCTCGCATCGGAGGCGCGACCTCCTGTTCGGCGCTCTCGCTCGCTGCGGATTGGCCCTCGTTCGATCGACGAGGCCACGGCGCCAAGGTGTCCGCGCCGTCGAGCTGCGCACGCTCGTCGCTCGCGAGCTCGAGCGCCTCGGTCGCGATGCGCATCAAGAGCTCGGGGCGCGCTGGATCCTGCGGGCGAATCGATCGCTCGAGCGAGACCAAGGTCGCGAGCGTCACGCGCGCGCTTGGAGCGTTGGGCGCGGGCGCTTGCGCTCCCGACGAGTCGACGGTCGCGCCGGGCGATCGCGCTCGGACCGGGCGCGCGGTGTCCCTCGAAGCGCACCCGTGGTTGGCGCTCGCGAGGACCGCCGTGATGAATAGCGCATACGATTTCAAGACCGTCTCCGATCGCTGAGCGAGTCTCCCCCGCGTCCGCGGGGCCAGCCGAGGGTCACCGTAGCTGGTCGCTGGCGCCTGCGGGACAACCTGCGGCGCGCAAAGTTCTACGGTCGGCGCGGCAAAGACGCGATCGGGCGCAGTTCTCGTGCGGTCCGTTGTTTACGCGAGGGGGCTGGGGAGGGGACCATTCGGCGCAACCGCCCCCATGATTCAAGCTGCTCCCGTGATGCTCGGCGCGCTGTGCGTGCTCGCGATCGCGTACCGATACTACTCGGCGTTCATCGCGGCGCGCGCGCTCGCGCTCGACCCCGACCGCGTGACGCCGGCGCACGCGCACAACGATGGTCAGAACTACGTTCCCACGAACAAGTGGGTGCTCTTCGGCCATCACTTCGCGGCCATTTCGGGCTCCGGGCCGCTCATCGGACCGACGCTCGCGGCGCAGTTCGGGTTCGCGCCGGGGTTTCTCTGGATCCTCGCGGGAGTGGTCTTGGCCGGCGCCGTCCACGATTTCGTGATCCTCGTGGCGAGCACGCGAAGCGAGGGCCGATCGCTGGCCGAGATCGCGCGTGAAGAGCTCGGGCCCACGCCGGGGCTCGTCGCGATGATCGCGATCTTGACCATCGTCGTGATCGCGATCGCGGGGCTCGGGATCGTCGTGGTGGGCGCGCTCGCCGAGAGCGCGTGGGGGACGTTTACCGTGGGCGCGAGCGTCCCGATCGCGCTCGCGATGGGGATCTGGTCCTACAAGATCCGCAAGGGCGCGATCACGCAGAGCACGATCTTCGGGGTGATCGCGCTCTTCGCGGCGCTCATCGTCGGAAAGCACGTGCAAGACGGCCCCCTCGGCGCGCTCTTTCGCTTCGACAAGACCACCATCACGCTCGCGATCGCCGCGTACGGCTTCGTCGCGAGCGTGCTGCCTGTGTGGCTCTTGCTCTGCCCGCGCGACTACCTCTCGAGCTACCTGAAGATCGGGACGATCGGGCTGCTCGTGCTCGGCGTGATCGTGGTGAACCCCACGATTCAAACGCCGATGTTCACGCAGTGGATCCACGGCGGCGGGCCGATCGTGAAGGGGCCGCTGTTTCCCTTCGTGTTCGTGACGATCGCGTGCGGCGCGATCTCGGGCTTTCACGGGCTCGTCTCGTCGGGAACAACGCCGAAGATGATCTCGAAGGAGACCGACGCGCGCATGATCGGCTACGGCGCGATGCTCATGGAGGGCGTCGTCGGGCTCACGGCGCTCATCGCTGCGTCCTCGCTGCCGGTCAACGACTACATCGCGATCAACACGGACCCCGCGGTGCAGATCGTCGCCCGCGCGTCGGGGCGCCCAGGGCTCGCGCGCGATCGCGCCGAGCTCGATCGGATCGTCGCGGCGATGTCCGAGCACGATCGACGGACGGTGGGCCTCGACGGGACAGACCCCACGGCCGTCGCGCGATTCGCAGGGCGCGCGATGCCGCTCTCGAAGATCTTGTCGCTGTCGAACACGGCGCTCGCGTCGGGCGGCTACCACGTCGATCCCCGCGAGCACGAGCCCACGGGGCTCTCGAACGAGGACTTCGCGCGGTTGGGTGTACCCGTCACGGACCTCCCGCAGCTCGCGGCGAGCACCCACGAGCGGATCGCCGCGCGCACCGGCGGAGGCGTCTCGCTGGCCGTTGGAATGGCGAGGATTTTTGCAGGACTTCCCTTCATCCGCGGGGCCAAGAACCTGCTCGCGTACTGGTACCACTTCGCGATCATGTTCGAGGCGTTGTTCATCCTGACGACGATCGACACGGGGACGCGCGTGGGGCGGTTCTTGGTCCAAGAGTTTCTCGGAAAGCTCTGGCGCCCCCTCGGTCGAACAGACTCGTTTTGGGCTGGGTTTCTCGCGACCGCCATCGTTGTGGGCGGCTGGACGACGTTCTTGCTCACGGGCAGCGTCCAGACGATCTGGCCCATGTTCGGGATCGCCAACCAGCTCCTCGCGGTCGTGGGCCTCACCGTCGGAACCACGGTCATCCTCCGCCGCTCGGGCCCGCGCTACGCGTGGATCACCGCGCTCCCGCTCACCTTCGTGGGAACGACCACGATCACCGCCGGCGTCCGCGGCGTCCGAGACATCTATTGGCCGCTCACCAAGCGTCCCGACGCGGCGCTTCGATTCCAGGGCTGGGTCGACACGATCTTCACGTCTGTTCTTCTTTGCTGCGTCTTGGTCATCCTCGGGTACGCTGTCGTGACGTGGCGTTCGCTGTTGCGCGCGCGCGCAGAATCCCGCTGATCGGACCGCACTCTTCGCCGCGAGCTACCCCCCTCCGTGCCCGTCGCCTTCATCGTTCGTTGGATCGCTTCGAGCTTCGTCGCGGCGCTCTTCGTGGTCGAGCACGTCAGGCTCGCGCGGCGCGCCGAGAAGAAGTGGGCGTGGGTCGTTCCGCTCGCGCCCGCGGCGTTCGCCTATCGGCGCGGCGAGCGTTTTGCCGCGGCGATCACCGTTCTGTCGCTCGTCGTCTGGCTCGCTCTGCGCCTCACGGCGTGAGCGTCGAACGGCTGCGTGTTGATGATTTGGGCCGCGGTTGAGTCGTGGTAGCGTCGAGCGAGCATGACGAAGGGTCCGTCGCCCCTGCTCGGATACAACACGAACGTCCGTCACAAGGGCCGCGTGTTTCATATCCAGACCGAGGACTCGGGCATCTCGCACCCGCACGTCATCACGCACTTGTTCGCGGACGGCGGGCGAATTCTCAAGAGCAACAAGACCAGCTACGCGGACATCGTCAGCGCCCCCGACTACGCGGCGCAGGTGAAGAAGATCATGCAGGACCAGCACAAGGCGATGTTCATCGCCCTGCGCGACGGTCAGTTCGATCACCTGTTCGACGCGGGACCGGCGGACCCGAAGGACGCAAACGCCCCCTCGGTCTCGGGCGATTTGCTCTCGTCTGCGCAAGTCTCGAGCTCCGAGCCCAAGCCGTCCAACCCGTCGGTGGCCGCGCCGAAGCCCTCGCAGCCGTCGGTCGCAGCGCCCCCTGCGGCGTCCGCGGTCGCGTCCGCGGCGCCTTCGGTCGACGGTCCCAAGCGCAGCTCTTCCGTCGCGATTCCTGCGCTCAAGCCGCCGATGCCGCCGGGCGTGACCGCGGTCGATCCGCCCGCGAGACCCGCGGCCTCTGCGCCTCCGCCCGCGGCGACCACGCGTCCTTCGACGGCGCCGCCCACGGGCTCGTCGACGCGTCCTCCGTCGCAGCGCCCTCCGCCCCGTCCGGCGGGAGCGAGCGGGCACTATCAAGCCGTTCGCGCGCCGGAGATCCTCGGGAGCTTCAAGCCACGCGAGGACAGCCCAGCGTCTCCGGCGAGCATCTTCGGCGACGGGCTCATGAGCGAGAAATCACTGGACGAAGTGATCCTCGCGTACCTCGCCGAAGACCTCGACGACAACAAGCGCTGAGCCGCGCGCGACGCTCCGAGGTCCATCGTTGAAGTGGCTGCTCCTCGCGGTCTTCGCGCTCACCTACGTGGGAATCTCCGCGCGACGCGTGAGGCTCTTGCCCATCGGGCGACCCGCGATGGCGATGGTGGGCGCGAGCGCGATGGTGCTGGTCGGAGCGTTTTCGGGGCCCATCGGGCTCGGGCCCGACGAGGCGCTTCGCGCGGTCGAGCCGCACACGATCGCGATGCTCTTCGGGATGATGGTCATCGCGGCGGGGCTCGATGAAGCGGGGTTCTTTCGCTGGCTCACCGAGAAGATCACCGCGTCGATCCGCGCGCCTGCTGCGCTCTTGTGGGCCGTGACGATCGCGAGCGGGCTCCTGTCCGCGGTGCTCGTCAACGACGCGGTGTGCTTGCTCGCGACGCCCGTCGTGCTCGCGGCGGCGCGGCGCATCGGCGCGCCCGTGCGGCCCTTCGTGTTCGCGATCTGCATGGGCGCCAACGCTGGCTCTGCGCTCACGCTCAGCGGAAACCCGCAGAACATGCTCGTCGCGCGGCTCTCGAGCCTGACGTACCGAGGGTATCTCTCGCGCGCGGCGCTCCCCACGCTCGCCGCGTTGGTGGTGACCGCCGCGATCGTTCACTTCGCGCACCGTCGGGAGCTCTCGGTGACGTCGCCGCCGCCCGTCGCCGAACGCGAGGAGCCCGCTGCGTCCGATCGCGCGCTCTTGTGGGTCTCGATCGCCGCGCTCGTCGGCGTGATCGTCGGAAACCTCGCGGGCGCGAGCATCGCGTGGAGCGCCCTCGTGGGCGCCTCGGTGGTGATCCTCGCGTCGCGTACGCGGGCCGAAGCGCTCTTGCACAAGGTCGAGTGGAGCGTGTTGCTCTTCTTCGCGGGCCTGTTCGTCGTCGTCGCGGGTCTACGAAAGACGGGCCTTCCTGCGCAGTGGCTCGCGCCGCTCGCGGTGATGGCCGCGGGAGGAGGGGGCTCGTGGTTGCTCGTCGCGGTGCTCCTCGTGGGGTCGCAGATCGTGTCGAACGTTCCGTTGATCCTGCTGCTCGAGCCGTGGATCCGAGGCTTCGGCGACGGGGACGGAGCGTGGACGACGACGGCGTTGGTCTCGACGCTCGCGGGTAATTTCACGGTGCTCGGCAGCGTCGCGAACATCATCGTGATCGAGCAGAGCAAGGAGCCGATCGGGTTCTGGGAGTACTTGAAAGTGGGTGTTCCCGTGACGCTCGCGTCGATCGCGGTGGCGATGGCGCTGCGATAGAGGGGGGAGCTCAGCCGGACCAACCGACGGCGAATCGCGCGTCTCCCTCCAAGAGCCAATCGAGCGCGTCTCGGATCGCGATCGCCACGGGCCCGCTATACGAGTGGCCAGCGCCCGCGGCGTACACCACGCGCGCGTCGATGCCCGCGCCGCGCAGTCGCGGGAGGAGCTCGCGCGCGCCGACGACGCACCCGCGCTGACCGCACGCAAACAAGAGCCTGCGGCCGCCTCGTTGTCGAAACGACGCGATGGCGTCGCGGTTCCACTGGCTCGCCGATCCTTCGACCATCACCGCGAGCTCCGTCGATCGCGGCAATCGTCGAAGAACGCCAGGACCGTAGATCGCGCCGAGCGAGAAGCCCGCGTACGCGATCGTGCCGCGGTCGACGTAGGGGCCGTGTCGCGCCTCGAGCGCGGCGATTCCGTCGGCGATCTCCGCGGCGAGCGCCGGCTCGGACGGATACGAGTAGCGCGGGCGATCGTCGAACGGAACATCGGTTCGAACCCGTCCGCGCAGACACAGGATCCACGCGCGGTTGCGCAGCAGCGAGCGCCACACCGAGCACTCCCACTCGGGGCGATCGTAGTTTCCGTGCGCGACGACGAGGATCGGGCGCGGGCGCGTTGATCCGATCGGGACAGAGAGCACCGCAGAGGCGTGCGTCGAGAGCGAGAGTTCTTCGTAGAGTCCGCTGGGCGATCGAAGAGGCGCGAGCGCGGCGCTCGTTTCGCTGTCCCCGCGTTCGTCGCTGTCTGCCGCGAACGTCGCGTCCGTCGCCCGCGCGTCGTCGAGCACGACGCGCGAACGCGCGCGAGCATTGCAGCCGATCGAGCACACGATCAGCAACGGCGTTGCGAGATCAACGGGGCGCATCGCTCATTCGTCGACCGTCGTCACGTCTCGTGCCGTGGCGTCCGGCGTCGGTCGATCGACCGTGTAAACGTCGGGTCGACGGCAAAACTCACACGTCGATGTCGGGAGCTTCCACACGCTCCTCGGCGCGCTCGGATGCGCCGCGCAGTACACCACCCCTTCGCGACACTCGCATGGGTGGTAGACGCGCTCGCTCGTGTCGCAGCAGTACTCGTTGCCCATCCAAGCGACGCGGAGTTCGAACTGGCACTCCGGACCGACGGAGCATCGCTTCGTGCACGTCGTCCCGTAGCCGAAGTACCAACAGACGTCGCTCTCGTAGACGGGCCCGCACCGATCGAAATTCGTGCCTTCCTGCGGCGCGGCTGTCGTGCACGCGACGCTCGGCCCGAACGCGAAGAGGGCGATCGCCATCGCTGTCGCTGCGCTGTGCCTCACGGGATCCCGCCTCTCTGTCCAACCAATGCTACTCGAACCCCGTGGCGCTGGCTGTTGTTGGATTGACCTCATCTCGAAGTGGTCGAGCGTGAGCGGGATAGCCAGGAAAATGCTTGCTCACTTGGCACCTTGGCTGCACCCACCTTCAGTTGGGTGCATCGAGCCGTTGCTCGTGCGCCGCGTGCGGCGCACTGCGTAGTCCGCGGCTGATGGGGGGCGATCGTCGTGTTGATGCCGCGAGAATGCGACGCGACGCAGCGTTGTTGTCCCTCGCTGCGTTGTGCGCCGCATTCGGCGCACAGCCTTGCTATCGCTGCCCCCAACTGAAGGTGGGGGAAGCCATCGAGCGCACTGGATTGCAACTGGACTGGACTCTCTCAGGTGTCCGGCGTCTTCGAGATGAGATCAATCCAGAGGGTTGAACCCCGTCGCCGCGATCGTTTGCGATCACGGCACCCCGGTCCAACCGGGGGACCGCCGTTGATTTCGATCGCGCACCCCCGGTCGAACCCCCACCTCATCGATCGATTGTGATCGCTCGACCCCGGTCGAACCGGGGTGGCGCACTCGCGTGAACATTTTTTCGTCGGCCTACGCAACCGCCGCGAATCGCCCTCGATACCCGCCGCCGCAACGGACACGAGCGCGGCCACGGAGGTCGCCTCGATGCCCCGACTCGAAGGTGATCGTCATGAACAAGAACAAGAGCACGAAGGTTTCTGTCAGCGAAAAGTCCCACAACGTGATCGAGAGCGCGCCGAGCACCGCGCCGATCGACGAGCTCGAAGTAGCGCGCATCGCCACGAAGCCCGCCGTGATGGCGTTGGCTGCGTCGAGCGTGCGGCCGTACAACCTCGACGCGCCGTTCGTCGCGTCGCTCGTCGGCAACGCGTGGCCCGCGATCGAGCCGTATGTCTCGAAGATGGCGGAGCTCCCGGGCTTCGACCGCGCGCTCGTGACGGGCGTTCGGGCCGCGAGCATGGCGTTGCTCCTGGTGGACGGGAGGATTCCACGCAAGAGCGCGCCGTCGGCGTCGCAGTTGACCGAGGCCACCAACGCGCGACGCATGTTGGTCTCGGCCGCGAAGCCTCTCGCGGACCGCGGACTGCTCGATAGCGCGATCGTCGACCGCGCGACCGGTGGAAAGGGCTATCTCGACGTCGGACACGGCCTCTTGATGCTCGCCTCGGAGTTCGTCGCCAAGTGGTCGAAGGTCGACGGCCAGACGGTGGTCACGGTGAGCGAGATCGAACACGCGCAGAAGCTCGGACACGCCCTTCTGCAATCCGCGACACCCCGCAGCGACCGCGACGATCAGGCCGAGGCACTCGAAGACGAACGCGCGCGCCTCGCCACGCTGGTGATCGAAGGATGGACCGAGATTCGCGCGGCGCTCGGCTGGCTTCGCCGTCGTGAAGGGGACGTCAACGTGATCGCTCCGTCCCTCTATGCGCGCGCTGGAAGCGGTCGAAAGAGTGATCCCGAGGACCGCGACGAGGAGCCCGCGAAGCCCGCCGAGGACGCCAAGCCCGCTCTGTGATCGGCGCAAACGCGACGGCTCCCGAAACCCGGCCGGAGCGAGCCGCACAGTCGACCGATCGCGGCTACGATGGGTCCGTGTCTCACGATCGGTTGCGCGTCTCGCGGTTCGTCGCGCTGCTCACCCTCGCGGGGCTGTCGGCGGTGCTCGGTGGATCCCACCGGAGCGAATCGCGCTTCGAACACACGCGGGTCGTCGCGCAACGCGCGCAGCAGAGCCCCGGGCCTCGTGGGGCGTTTCATTGCTTTCACTGGGTCCACGGCCAGGACTTTTCGACGGATTGCTTTCGAACAGTCGCTTCGTGCGATCGAGCGCGCGTCGAGATGCAGCGCGGTCACCGAGACACCACCGCGTGCGCTCCGGTCGAGCACGCGTACTGCACCGCGACGAGCCGCCCGCCCGCGGCCGCGTCGCGCAGCGAGCGTTGCTTCGGAAGCGCGGGCAACTGCGAGCGCTATCGCGCGTACGTTCGCGGAAACGGTTTGGTCGCCGACGCGTGTCGCCACCGCTGAGCCCGTGACGTGATCGAGCGTCGAGCACGATCGCGCGATCGCAGAGTTCGCGTCGCGAGGGCGCAGCTCACTGCGGCGCGTCGGTGAGCGAGCGGCGCATGACGAACACGCGCATCGGGTCGAGCGCGAGCTCGCGTTCGAGCGCGAATCCGTAGCGTTCGTAGAGCGTGACGTTCGTCGGGTTTTCGGTGTCGAGGGCGATCGCGCTTCCGCGCATCGAGCGGGCGAGGGCGATCGCGTCTCGGATCATTGCGCCGCCAACGCCGCGTCCCTGCGCGTCCGGGTCGACGGCGAGCAGCGCGAGGTATGCGGTGTCGCCCGCGAGCTCGCTTCGCGTTCGAACGAAGTACTCGTTGAGCCGACGCGACGCCACGAGTCCCAGCGAAAACATTGTCGGAACGAACCTCACGAACACGAGCGCGTACGCGGCGACGCTGGGCTTCGAGGTGGCCGGGCGATCGATCAGCGAGACCGCGACGAGCTTCTTTCCCATCGAGCGAGCGCGGACGGTTCCGCCGGTGAGCCTCGTCATGTCCAAGAGAAAGCTCGCGAGCGCGACGCGTCTCTTGGGATCGTCGCCGCACGTCGCGACGAACAGCGGGTCGGTCGCGAACGCCCGCGCGATGATCTCCGACGCGTCGTCGTGCTCTCGCGCATCGAGCGCGCGCGACTCGTCTCCGTGCGCCTTCGGCCGTCGAAAGTGGTCGACCGCAAAGCTGAACGCCACCTTCGTGAGAAACAACGCTCCCGCCACGCGAACGAGCCCGCTCTCGGGGAGCGCCGCGGCCGCGGCGAGCCCGATCGACAGCGAGAGTCCCGCGACGAACACCTGCGCTTCTCGTCCGGCGAGCGCGTTGACGATCGACGCCGAGGCGATGGTGAAGCACCAGATCACGGCCACGGTCCAGGCGCTCGATGGGGACGTTCCGATCAACCACGCAAAGATCGGGAGGTGCGCGTGCACCGCGATGAACGCCCAGCGATTGCGGGGTCGCGCCGCGTAGAAGTCGCTCGTCGATCGGGTGAAGTTCGCCACGCACCCCGCGGCGATGTCCGCGAGCAAGAGCCACGCGACCGCGATGCGCCACGGAGCGACCGCGGGCCGCGCCAGCGCGATGGCCACCGTCGCTGTCGGGATCGCAAACGCGATGATGGCAGCGATTTCAAAGGCCGATGGCTCTTCGCCGAGCACGTCGTGCAGCCACGCGGGGGCCTTCATCGCGCGCCTCGCTTCGCGGGAGCCACGGGTGACCACAGCGCGCGAAGGAGCTCCCACGCTTGCTCGTCGTCGCGGTCGGCCTCGCGCGTCTCGTCGTGCATCGCGGCGAGCGCTCGCTCGTCGAAGACCGCGAACAGCGCTCGGGTCGCGTCGCGCACGAGCGATCGATCGACGTCATCGCGAACGACGCCGAGCTCGATTCCGTTGTCGACGAGCGCGTCGAACCACGGGTCGAAGAGCGCAGGATCCCCTTCACCCCGGGTCGCTTCGAGCACGAGGAGGTCTCTGTGATTCGCGGCGAAGTGCGCGCGCAATCGAGCGCTCTCCGCGCGGAGCTGCCGCCAAAACGCCTCCGGCGTCCGCGTGCGCTTCCACGGCCCGATGAGCGTCGCGAGCTCTTTGTGAAGCGCGCGTCGAACCTCGGCGAGGAGGTCGGCCTTTCCGTCGAAGTAGTGATAGGCGCTCGCCTTGGAGATCCCCGCGTCGGCGATGATCTGGTTGTACGAGGCCTCGCGGCCGTGCTCCGCGATGTGCGCGCGCGCGACGGCGATGATGCGCGCTCGCTGCTCTTCGGGAAGCCGGTGAAATCGTGGAAGTGGCACTGCTGGGATGCCTCCGATGCATCGCAAAGGGGCTTAGGGAGTACCAGCGGTGTAGACCAGTGGTCTACTGTCGAATTCGGGGGATCGACTCGAGGGGTGGCCATGGCGGCAAGCGGGGTGCGGCCTGAGGGCGGGAAGCGTTTGCCACAGAGCCGCGGAGCGTGGCCCCCACCCGGCGCTTCCGCGCGGAGCGGCCCCCACCCGGCGCTTCCGCGCGCCCCGCCCCCGCCTGAACGCTCAGGATTGACCTCATCTCGAAGTCGGCAGGCGCCGCAGACAGTCCAGTCCAATTCCAATGGAGCACACAGCCGGGAGACGAGCGCCCGGCCTTTGCGCTCCGCGGAGCGGGCTCGGCGTCCGCCGGGCCTACCCAGGCACCACGATTCAACGCGATCCACCAAGCGATCTGCTGGAAAGTTGCGACGCCTCGCCGCGATCGATCGCTGGGTGGCTCGAGTCTCGGGCGAGACGATCGCGAAGGCCAGGCGGACGCCCTGG
>JAEUKI010000001.1 GCA_016793325.1 Myxococcales bacterium
AGCGGGCTCGGCGTCCGCCGGACCTACCCAGGCACCACGATTCAACGCGATCCACCAAGCGATCTGCTGGAAACTTGCGACGCCTCGCCGCGATCGATCGCTGGGTGGCTCGAGTTTCGGGCGAGACCATCACGAAGGCCAAGCGGACGCCGCGCCCGCTTCGCGACCCCGTCGCGCAAAGCCCGGGGGGCTCGTCTCCCGGGCTTGAATTGACCGGGGATGGGCACGATGTCGCATCGTGCGGCAAAAGTGCTCCCCACCTTGATGACCGGCGCGTCGGTGTCGGAGCACGCGATGTGCGGCGACGAACCCAGCCCCACGCCGCCCGGCGTCGTCGCGCTTCAACGCGAGAGCCAATGGCCCACGCGAATGATCATCGGCGCGACCATGAAAGCCAGACCCACGCCGAGTGCGACGAGCACGACTGGCGATCGGCGAGTCGCATCGCTGTTTGTCGACTCGAACACAGTCGATGCGCGGTGCAGGTGTGGTGCCGTCGCGCAGTTGGGGCGCTGGAAGAAACGAACGACCACGTTGTGTTTCACGACGGACGCGTGCTCGTCGATCCTGGAATGAATGGTGCTTTCGTCCGCGGCAAAACTACCCACTGAGGGAGCACCGATATCGTGGTGTACGGGCAGCACTTTTACGACAACGTCTCGTCGACAGCGCTCCGATCAGCGACCGCAGTGGCGGAGCTCGTCGACCGATGGATCGCGCCGAAGTCTGTCGTGGACTTCGGCTGTGCGCACGGCGCGTGGTTGCTCCCTTGGAAGCCCCGTGGTGCCTCGGTGTTCGGCGTCGACGGTCACTGGGTCGACGAGGACGCGCTGCTCGTCGACCGAAGCGAGTTTCGCAAATCGCACTTGGGCGAACCCATCGATCTCGGGCGGCGATTCGACCTCGTGCAGAGCCTCGAGGTCGCTGAACACATCGAGCCGGACCACGCGGATGTGTTCGTCGACAACCTCGTTCGCCACGGAGATCGCGTGCTGTTTTCGGCTGCCGTGTGCGGTCAGCCAGGAGAACACCACGTGAACCTCCAGCCGCCGACGTACTGGCGTGACAAGTTTGCTGCTCGCGGGTTCGAGCTCTACGACGTTGTTCGCTACGCGCTTCGGTTTCGCGACGAAGTCGCGCCTTGGTACCGCCACAACGCGCTGCTGTTCGTGCACAAGTCCAAGATCGCAACGCTCCCCGTGGAGGTTCAAGAGCACTACGTCGGACCGCGCGCGCCCATCGCTGACGTCTCGCCGCTCGCGCAGCAAGCCGTGTTCGCGGTGCTCCACCGGCTTCCTCGCAGCGTGGGCCATCAACTTGCGGTGCTCGACGCGCGGATCCACGCGGCTCGACAACGAGTCGCGCGCGCGCTGCGCCGGTGAGCACGCTGTCGGCCGGGGTGTTCGACTGGCGCTCATTTCGCAACGGCGGAGGCCGTTCATGCAATCGTCTCCGTCCAATGCCCACAAAGGTGTCGCTCGATTCTTTGACCATCCGCTGCTCGGGATCGCGCTCATGCTCGGCGCGACGCTCGTCGCGCTCGTGTGGGCCAACTCGCCGTGGGCCTCGAGCTATCAGCGATTACTGCACGTTCCGCTCGGCGTGAGCGTCGGACGGGCGGCGCTGAACAAGCCGCTGCTCCTCTGGATCAACGATGGGTTGATGGGGATCTTCTTCTTCCTCGTCGGCCTCGAGATCAAGCGCGAGCTGCTCGTGGGAGAGCTCGCGCGTCCGCGCAAGGCCGCCCTCGCCGTCGCGGCGGCGCTGGGGGGAATGCTCGTTCCCGCGGCGTTGTTCGTCGCCGCGCAGCAGGGGCAACCCGCCGCGTACTCCCGTGGCTGGGGCGTGCCGATGTCGACGGACATCGCGTTTGCGCTGGGACTGCTCGCGCTGCTCGGCGATCGCGTGCCGCCAGGACTGCGGGTCTTTCTCGCGGCGTTGGCGATCGTCGACGACATCGGCGCGGTGCTCGTGATCGCGGTGTTCTACACGGACACGATCGCGGTCGCGTCGCTCGTCGCGGGGCTCTTGGTGTTCGCGCTCGCGATCGTCGCCAACCGCGCGAGGGTCCGCAATCCGCTCTTCTACTTCTTGCTCGGTACGCTCGTGTGGCTGGCCTTCTTGAAATCCGGTGTCCACGCGACGATCGCCGCGCTGCTCATGGCCTTCGTGATCCCGGCGCGCACCGCCACCGATCCAGAGAGCTTCGCGCGCGGCGTGGCCGACGATCTTCGGGAGTTCAACGAGCTTCCGCCCAACGATTCGCCGAGGCTGCACTCGCTCGAACGCGAACGGCGCATCGACAGCATCGGGCGTCGGGTGGACCTCGTCCGCGCTCCTTTGCAGTGGCTCGAACACCAGCTCGAGCCGGTCGTGAAGCGGCTCGTGCTCCCGGTGTTCGCCCTCGCCAACGCGGGCGTCGCGATCGACGGCGGCTTCGGGCGAGCGCTCGCGCACCCCGTCTCGATCGGCATCGTCATCGGTCTCTGCCTCGGAAAACCGCTGGGGATCGTCTCGTTCAGCTACCTCGCCGTGCGCCTCCGGCTCGCCGAGCTCCCTGCGGGCATCCGCTGGGCGCACGTCGCAGGCGCTGGAATGCTCGCGGGCGTCGGCTTCACGATGGCGTTGTTCGTCTCGAGCCTCGCGTTCGAAGGCGACCAAGCCACCGTGTCCGTCGTGTCCGTCGCGAAGGTCTCGATTCTGGTCGGATCGATCGTGTCCGCTGTGGCGGGGCTCTTCGTGCTCAATCGCGTCACGCGCGCCGCGCGCGTCGCCGACGCGGGTCCCGTCATCGTCGATGCGCCGCAACCATGAGCACGACCGAGTGCGCGAAGCCCACGGCCAACAGCAGCGCGAACACCCAGTACGTCGCGAGCAACTGCGGCGCGAGCATCGCGAGGAGCCCGACGGCCAACAGATCGCCGGTGATCGCGAAGCGGAAGTACGCGCGCGTGAGCACCCACCCTTCGACCTCGCCGCCGACCACGGCGCGGCACGCTGCGACGTGAACGAGCGCCGCGAGCGCGACGACGAGGCACACCGTCACGCAGTCGATGACGAGCAGCGACGGGTCTCGACCGAACTCGCTCGTCGAGAACAACCATGCGAACAGCGCGTGAAGCGCCGCGATCCACGTGAATCCGCGGGTCATCACGACGGCGGGAGCGATCGCGATTCCCGCGAGCGACGCCCACTCGCGAAAGGGTTTGTGCGGGTCGGGCGACCCATCGCTGACCGACGCCTCGCGATAGGGCCGTCTCGATACGAGCGCGCTCGATGCTGGCGTGCGTCGAATCGCGCGCCACTCGCGAACGCACACGAGAACCCCGAGCATCACCATCCACGGAATCACCGCGATCACGCGCGGCGAGAGAGCAACCCATGAGCCACGCGTCGCGCAGGGCGCCTCGGGCGCTGTGAAGAGCCAGCCCCCACCCGCGCTGCCGCGCGCCCCGCCCCCACGTAGTGAGGGCGGGGCTTTGCATTGTGTGACGTGCTGCGATTGGACTGGCAGGTTGATTGTATGGGCCACTACCACCCAAGGGCCGCTTGTCGCTCGATCGCGGCGGGTGTTCGACGGCGAGCGTGACCGCGCCAATCACGGCACCCACAATCAGCCAGTGAGTCCAATGACTGCATTTCCGCGATGCGAAGCCGCGCCCTCACGACGTGCGGGCGGGGCGCGCGGCAGCGCGGGTTGGAGCGGCCCGTCGCATCCACCATGCGAGACATTGAGATGTGGCCCCCTGGCCGTGCCGCTCTCCGTCACTCATTCCGCCTGCGCTGCGACACTTCAGTGGGCCGGTGCTCTCGTCCCTCGCGCCTCGGACGGCGGAATCCCGTCGCGGAAGCTCGATTCGTTGTCGCGCGAGCGAGCACGAACGCGCGGGGCCCGATCGCGGCTCGGTGGTCTTCGATCCAGTCACGATCGCAGAACTATTTTGCCGCACTGGATGGGCGCATTTGTGCCTCGGCGGACGCTCGGGCCGTCGCTGCGCGTGGTTCTCGGCGAGGGGATCGACGTCTCGAAGGTGGTGGACGCGTCGTCCGAGCCCGTCTTCGAGGCACGCGACAAGCTCTCAGGCCCGCACAGCGCCAGACACAACGGCTTTGCGCATCGCGGACGAACGCGTCGCGCTGCGCGCTCACGCTGCGAGCGCTGATGCGCGTGCCTTCGAGCGCGCACCTCTCCGAGACTGCAGCGGGCGCGATGGAGCCGGCGGCGCGAGCTGCTTCGCAGCATCACCGCGTCGCGCGAGTGGTGCTTCGATGACGACGTCGAGGACGACAAGGACGCGCAGCGCGCGGCGATGCGCTCGCCCTACGACCCTCCAACGACCATCGACGCGTGAGGAAGGCGCGCAAGGCCGCGAGGCTCGTGTGCGAGAGGCTTCTCGACATCGCGCGCGGCGCTTCGTCGACGAGAGAAAGCCGCCGAGCCCGCGAAGCCGTAGTTGCTTGGCACTGCGGGTGCACAGACGCGCGCGCTTCGATGCCAGTTCGCGGTTCGCGTGACGATTCGACCACACGAAAATGGATCGCCCTCGGGGGAGCAGCGATCGTCTTGTTCGCGCTGGGAGCGATGGCTCTCGAGTCGATCTCCGAACGCGACGTGTATCGAAAGTTCTCGCTCGACGTGTCGGCGTTGAAGGCGTGTCTCGCGCATCCCATCGAGGACGTCGCGTCGCGGGACCCTGGAGACGAGGATCGTCCGCCGGTCGCGACGCACCATCGCTGCGAGATGCACGTCCACGCGCTGCTCGAGTCCGCGCGGGACCCGGCGATTCAACGGGAGCGCGACCGCGTTCAACAGTTGACGTCGTCGGTTCGGGTCGCCCTCGACGCAGTGCGACCCGACGAGCAGCGAGCGATGGATTTCGTTCGAGAGCTCGAAACGCTCGCTCGCCAGTGATGGCAGCGCGGTTGCATCGCTGCGCAGCATGAACCACCGTTCTCGTGCGACACGCGAACGACGTGTCGTCCCGTATCTGCTCGCGCTGGCGCTCGCGACGCTCGCATCTGCGTGCTCGAACACCAGCAACCAAACCCGCGCGCAGCGTCCAGGGTGCTCGGGTGACAACGACTGCTCTCGCTCTGCTGGTCGCGTTTGCATCAACGGCCAGTGCCAAGCGTGCCGAAGCAACGCCGACTGCGACGACAACCAATCGTGCGTGTCCAACCAGTGCCGAACGTTGGTCGCGCAAACCGCGCCCGACTCCCCCGTGGCCGCGCAGGCGGTCGACGGCGGCCGCTGCTTCAGCGCTGTGTACTTCGCGTTCGACGACGACCAGATCGCAGAGCGCGGGCAGCGCTCGTTGCGCTCGGCGGCCGAGTGCCTCGCGCGCGAGCGATCGACGCGCTACGTGCTCGTCGGCCGCGCGGACCCCCGCGGAACGAGCGAGTACAACCTCGCGCTCGGCGAGCGCCGCGCGCGCGCCGTTCAGCGCGTTCTCGCGGCGCTCGGCGTCGACGCAAATCGCCTCGTCGTCTCGTCCGAAGGCAGCGAAGGCGCCACGGGAACGGACGAATCAGGCTGGCAGCAAGACCGCCGCGTCGACGATCGAGCGCTCGCGTCGGGGCGGTGAGCGATCGCGTGATCACCGCGCGCCGCCCGGCGAGCGCGGGTCTGCGACGACGAGCGTCGCGCGCCCCTCGATCGCCGCGCGCGAAGCGATCGTTCGCGTGATGGGGCCGCGGTTCGCGCGGCGCGCGCCGATCACGACGAGGTCGGCGTCGAGCTTGTTCGCCCAACGATCGATCACAGAAGCCACGTCGCTCGCGGCCTCGACGAACACTTCTTCGATCGGCGCCCGCGCGACGCCCGAGGCGAGCGCCTTGGCGTTTGCGACGATCGCGGCGCCCGGGTGCGCGACTTCGTCCTCGCTCTCGGCGACGTGCACGCCGAACAGGCGCGCGTTGGTCTTCGCCGCGATCCACGCCGCCGTGCGGAGCGTCTCCGAGCGATGATCGGGCCGACTCAACGCGACGAGCACTTTGGTTGGCGCGGTCGCGCTGACGTTGGTGAGCGTCGAGCAGCGCAGCGTCGCGAGCGTCGCGAGCGCGCGATAGCGACCGAAGAGCAGCGCGAGCACCGAGCCGTCGACGCGCTCGTCGTCGATTCGCTCGATCGCGCGTCGCGCGCGGGCGAGGGCGAGATCGCCGTCATCGCTGCGCGCGGCGGTGTGGTGGACGAACGCCGTTCCCCAGTAGGGGTGGAGCCAGTCGAGCCAGCGCTGAAAGACCGCTTCGTTGTACGTCGCAGGCTCTCCCACCGCGAGCAGCGCGCCAAACGGACCCACCACGAGATTGGACACCATCGGCCACGGGCGAGCAACGCGTGTGCCCGCGCGACACCGGTGGGTGATCGTGTGGTTTCGACGAATCGAGCCCGCGCGCCCCGAGCGCGAGATAGTCTACCGCTGCTCCGCCTTCCGTTGGCGACACGCTGCGCGGCGATCCCCGGATGTTTCCCTGGGATCGTTGGAGGAACCTCGATGCGTGTCGTCCCTCCAACGGGGCGTCGCGATCGCCGTAGAGAGGGAGATCGATCATGGGAGTGATGCCACCGTACAACCCGTTCGAAGACAGCGCGCTCTCGTGGGCGATCGCGCGCGTGAACGGATGCAACCCGCCGAGCGCGACCTGGGCGTCTCCGTCGATCGTCGAGTTCGACATCGAGTCGCTGCTTCGCGGAGAGCTCCCGCGGGTCGTGCACGCGATCTTCGACGCGCCGCGCGAGAGCCAGCAGTCGCGCTTCTACGCTTCGAGGGGGCTCGGACCGAACCCCACCGAAGCCGAGCTCGCGGCCGTCTCGGCGCAGCACGCGGCGCTCGACGCGACGCCCATCGAGCTGCCCACGATCGGGGCGAAGGTGATCGTGTGGTTCGGCGAGCACGTCGCCGCGGGAGCGAGCGAGCCCGGACTGCCGCCGGCCGCGCTGTTGATGAGCACGTCGTCGCTCGTGTTGCCGCCCGAGGGGGCGTGGAGGATCCCGACGCTGCGGCTGTTTGCGCCGAGCACGTTGGGCGCAGCGCTGCGCTCGCGCTGGATCGAGTACACGAGCGAGCGCGAGCGCGAAGTGCGGGGGCTGCTCGCGCGCGTCAAGGGGTGAGCGGGGCGGCGGTCTCGCTGGCTTCGCGCGCTTCGCCCGCTCACGTCCACGCGCGCACGCGACCGTCGCGCGCTTCGCTGAGCTCGCTGATCGTCATCGCGGCGTGAACCAACCCGACGTGCGTATACGCTTGCGGAAAGTTGCCGAGCAGCGCCCCCGTGTGCGGCTCGATGTCCTCCGAGAAGAGCCCGAGCGGGTTCGCGTACGAGCACACGCGACGAAACACCGCGATCGCCTCATCGATGCGACCCGCGAGCGCGAGCGCCTCGGCCCACCAAAACGAGCAGATCGTGAACGCGCTCGTGGTCTCGCCGAAGTCGTCTTCGTTGCGATAGCGAAGCATCAGCCCCCCGCGCACGAGGCGCTCGGCGTAGCGATCGAGCGTGCTCAGAAAGCGCGGGTCGCGCGCGTCGACGAGCCCCAACGTCGGGAGCAACAAGTTGGACGCGTCCGGGTGCTCTCCGTGAAGCGCTTGCGTGAAGCACCCGAGCTCTTGATTGAACGCGTCGCGCAGGATGATCTCTTGTTCGCGGGACGCGATCGCGCTCCATGCGTCGGCGATCGCGCCCTCTCCCATCGCACGCGCGAGCCGCGCGCCGCGGTGGACGGCGGCCCAGCACATCGCGCGAGAAAACGTGTAGTTGCGCGGGAGCGAGCGAAACTCCCAGATCCCCGTGTCCGGCAGCGGCGCTCGCGCGATCGCTTCGTCGACGAGCCTCCGCACGAGCGCGAAGTAGCTCGACGCGTCCTTCGGAACGAGCCTCGCGTCCGTCAGCAGCGTCTCGATGCACAAGACGATCTCGCCCATGACATCGTGCTGCGTCTGGAGCGCCGCTGCGTTTCCGATGCGCACCGGGCGCGTCTTCGCGAAGCCCTCGAGGTGCTCCAAGTGCAGCTCTGGAAGCGCGCGCGCCCCGTCGAGCGCGTAGACCGGCTGAAGCGGACCGGACTCGGCCACGTCGCGCAAGAACGAGAGAAATCGCTCGCCTTCGCGCAGGTGCGAGAGGCGCCGCAGGGCCTCGACGACGAAGGCCGCGTCGCGAAGCCAGCAGTAGCGATAGTCCCAGGTGCGCTCGGTCCCGACGGCCTCGGGGATGCTCGTCGTCGCCGCGGCGATGATCGCGCCTGTGTCCTCGGACGCGTGGAGCTTGAGGCAGAGCGCCGAGCGCAGCACGAGCGCGGGCTCGAACAGCGGCAGCGAGCAAGTCTTCGCCCACACACGCCAACCCTCGATCGTCTCGTCGAGCTCTCGGAGCGCTTGGTGGAGGTCGATCGAGCTCGACTGCGCGCCCCACGCGAGGTCGAAGAAGACCGGCTCGGAGACGGTGAATTCACGCTTCTCGCTCACGTACGAGAGCGGAGCGTTGCTGCGGAGCACGAGCGTTCCGTTGGAGCCTTGGGCGAACAGCGCGCTGCCGTGCTGCGCGAGCGTTGTCGTGCCGCGCGCGTAGTCCATGCGCGGATCGAAGTCGACCGTGAGCCTCACCGTGCCGCGCAGCGGGCGAACGACGCGGACGACGCGCGCGGGCGCCGCGACGCCCCAGCCCGCGGGGATTCGCGGTGCAAAATCCAGGCACTCCCACGTCGCGTCGCTCGTCTCGTAGAGGGTCCTCAGCACGTTCGTGTTGCGGACGTAGTGGCTCTGTCCCTTGCGCTCCTCGCCGCGCCAGAGAAACCGAAACGTCCCTCCTTTGCGCTCGTCGAGCAGCCTTCCGAAGACCGACGGCGAGTCGAACCGCGGCATGCACAGCCAGTCGATCGCCGTCGTCGGACTCACGAGCGCGAGGACCGAGCCGTTGCCGATCGCGCCGTGATCGAGCCTCGGCGGGATCATCGCGCGCCTCCCTGGCGGCGCACGACCGCCGCGCGAAGGTACTCGCGCACCGCGCGCACGTCGCTCAATCGAAAGCGCGCCGCGCTCCGTCCGTTGCCGACCCGAATCGTGACCGCCGTCGGCGCGACGCGAACGGCCTCGCGAAACATCGATTCATCGGTCGTGTCGTCGCCCACGACGACGAGCGTGGCTCCTTCGCACCGCGCGCTGATCGTCGAGACCGTCGTCGCTTTGCTCACCGAGCGCGGCCTCAGCTCGAGGACCTTCGCGCCGTCGATGATCGCGAGCTCGTCTTGCGACGCGAGCTGCTCGAGCCTCGCGCGGAGCTCGCCGAGCCGCTCGGCGACGATCTCGGCCCGCACGCGGCGGTAGTGCCACGCGATCGACCAGCGTTTCTCCTCGATGAACGCGCTCTCGAGGTCCCCGGCGACGTCCGCGATGATCGCCCGAGCGCGCGCCTTGAAGCCCGCGTCGCGCTGGATGTGGTCGCTCCACGCGTCGCCGTGTCGCGCCTTCGAGCGCGCGCCGTGCTCGGCGTAGAGCGTCACGTCGAGCCCCGCGAGCTGCGCGTCGAGCCACTCGGCGGGGCGCCCCGAGACGATGTGAACGCGGTAGCCCTCGGTCGCAGCGAGCACGCGCAAGAGCGCGCGGAGCTCGTCGTCGACGATCGCGCGGTCGGGCTTGTCCGCGAGGGAGACGAGCGTTCCATCGAGGTCGAGCACCCACTCGATGCGGTCGTGCGTCGCGAGATCGGGCGCAGACGCGACGGTCGTCGCCGCGGGCTCGTGCTGCAGGAGCGCGTCGATGAAGCGCCCGCTCCAACGGTCGAGCGGGTTGGCTTCGATCGCCGCGACGAGGCGCTTCATGCGCGCGTCCCGCTCGGCCTCGCTCATCGTGAGGGCCGATACGATCGCGTCGGCGACCTCGTCGATGTCGTACGGATTGACGCGGATCGCGTCGGACAAGATGTCCGCTGCGCCTGCGAATTCGCTGAGAACGAGCGCTCCAGCGGGCGCTCTCTGCGTGGCGCAGTACTCCATCGCGACGAGGTTCATCCCGTCGCGCAGGGGCGTCACGAGCATCACGTCGGCCGCCGCGTACAGCGCGCAGAGCTCGTCGAACTCGAGCCCCTTGTGGAGCATGTGAATCGGGACTCGATCGGGCGTCCCGTGCGTCCCGTTGATGCGACCGACGATCGCGTCGACGGACTGTCGATACTCCGCGTACGCCTCGATGTTCTCTCGCGACGGGACCGCCACTTGAACGAACTGCGCTTCTTGCGCGAGCGCGGGATAGCGCTGCAACAGTCGTTCGATCGCGAGCAGCCGTCGCGGGATGCCCTTGCTGTAGTCCAAGCGATCGACGCCCAAGATGATCTTGCGCCCCGCCGCGCTCGCGCGAAGCTCGTCTGCGCGCTGCGCGGCTTGCTCCGTCCGCGCCCCGCGCCTCCATCGCTCGATGTCGATGCTGATCGGAAACGCGCCCACGCGCACCGATCGCCCGTCCCACTGAAGCTCGTCGTGATCGATGTCGGCGCCGAGGACCTCCGCCGCGGTGACCGCGAAGTGGTGCCCGTAGCTCTCGGTGTGAAATCCCACGAGGTCCGCGCCCATCACGCCGCGCAAGAGCTCTTCGCGCCACGGGAGCACGCGAAACACCTCGTGCGACGGAAACGGAACGTGCAGAAAGAACCCGATCCGCAGGTCTGGCCGCAGCGCTCGCAGCCGCTCGGGGACGAGAAACAACTGGTAGTCGTGAACCCACACGAGCGACGCAGGCGGCGCCGCTTCGGCCACGGCGCGCGCGAAGCGATCGTTGACCGAGCGATACGCGTTCCACGATTGCGTCGAGTCGAGCTGAACCTTGTCGACGAAGTAGTGAAGGAGCGGCCACAAGACCCCGTTGGCGAAGCCCTCGTAGTAGTCCGCGTATTCGTCGGGAGGGACCGCGATCTCCGAGAGCCCTCGCGCGCGCAGCGCTTCTTTCACCGACGCGTCGTGCGCGCCGTGATCGCTCACGCCGAGCGTCCCGAGCCACTGCCACCGCTGCGCGCGATGAACGCTCGAGACCGCCGTCGCGAGCCCCCCTGCTGACATCGTGACTCGCACCTCGCCTCGATCGACGCTCACGCCGATCGGAAGACGATTGGATACGAGCACGACAGGCGTCGTGTTGCCTCCGCTGCTCATGCTCGAGGCTGGTTGCACGTACGAGGCCAACGCGGCTCACGTCGGAACGATCGCGACCGAGCTCTCCGCGCGATCGATCAACCGCGAGCAAAAACACTGTCGAATACGCTGAAGCGCGCGGATCGTACCCGCGCTCGCGACGATCAAGACCGCGCGTCGAGCGAAGGCCCAGTCCGTGATGGACGCGACGGGATCGCTCGTGACCATGACCTCGACGTCCCCGCTGTCGAGCGTCGGATCCATGCGCGTGAGTCGCTGCCGCTCGCTGCGCTCGATCACGTCCGTCGCGCAATGCGCAGGAGCCTCCGTCGTCACGAGCAACGGTGGCTCGACGGCGCTCGCGACGAGGAGCGACCGTTCACAAGTGCTCGCCGCGCGCTGCGCCCAACGAAGCGCTCTTCCGCGCCGCGCCGCGACGACGATCGGCCCCTCTGCGTTCGTCGCGGGCGCTTGCTCCTTGGCGACCAACACAACCGTGCGAGACGCCCGCGCGAGCGCGACACACGCTCGCGCGCTCAACGCACCAGCGCTGACGACGACCGGACGATCGACGCTGACCGTGCTCAGAGGGCGAAGCGCCAGAGAGAGTAGGTCTCGCACGGTACGCGCGCGTTGCGTCTCCCGTGCCGAACGGGATCTACTGCGACCAACCGCGTGCTCCGACGGCGATTGTTCTCGTCCCGCGCCGCGCGAAGGCAGAGCATCTTCAACCCGCGGGGACTATTTTGTCGCACAGTGCGGCGTGATTCGACAGTCGCTAGACGTTCTTGAATAGGGGATGATGAATTCAATGGCCCGTTCGTCACGACCGCCGCCGCCGCCGAAGCGACCCTCGAAGAAGCTCGTCGATCGAGAGGCGCTCGAGAGCGTCCTCGAGACGCTCGTCGAAGATCCCCACGAGCGCGAGTTCATCGCGCGATGCATCGCGCGCGAGGGCCCGCCGCACCATCAAGCGGCGAGCTACGCGCTCTTGCGCCTGCTCGCGGAGGTCTCTCGACGCATGGGCGCGGTCGCCTCTCCCGCCTCGCGAGGAAAGCGCACGCGCGTCCACGTCGCGCCGCACCACGCCCGCGACGACGATGACGAGCGGGAGTTTTCGCTCGCGCTCCCCGAGGGCGCGCTCGCGCGGATCGAGCCCGATCCCAAGAGGCGCGCGGCGTTCGAAGACGCGCTCCTCGACGGGCCGACGCACCACGCGCTCGCCAACGTGGCGATGGTCGCGCTGATCGAAGCGATCCTCGTCGAGCTCGATCGTCGAGGTGAGCGTTGAGCGCTGCCTCGTCCAACGGCCCTTCGCCGATCGTCGACAGCTTCTTCGCAGCAGCACAAGAGCTCGGAATGTGGACGGCCTCGCGCCTCTATCTCCGCGAGATGACGCGAGAGGGCGGCGCGCCAGCGATCGAGGCCGCGCGCGAGCTCTTGGGCCAGCGCTTTCCGATCTTCGACGCGGCAGCGAGCGAGTGGCTCGAGTCCGACGGCGCATCGTCGATCGACATTCCAGCGGCGCTCCGCGCGCTCGAAGGTGTCGCTCGGCTGTTAGTCGTCGGCGTCGACGTCGACCCGCTCGACGCGCTCGTCGACGGCGTCGACCCTGCGACTCGCATCGGACTCGTCGCGGGCGTCGGCGAGCTCTCTGGCGACCTCTCGCGCGTGTTGGCCAACTATCAGGGCCGCGTCGCCCTCGTCGGCCTCGCGGATGTTCCTCGCTGGATCGGCCGAAAGAGCGCACTCGCCACGGTTGTGTACGGCGTCGACTCGAACGACATGGCCTACACGAGCCTCGCGTGGTTGCGCGTCCTCGGCCCCGACACTCGAACACAGTTTCGAACGCTCCTCGGCATCAACGTGCTCGAGCGCTCTCCTTCGATTCACCCTCGTTGGGTCGTCGCGACGCCCGCCGATGACTTCAGCGCGCTGGTGTGATTCGCCATGGCAACGATCACCCTCTCTGCCGTGCTTCTGCTCGCGATCGTCGCGCAGGCGATCGTTCCGCGCATGCGCGTGACCATCCTCGTGCTCGGCGCGGTGCTCGCGCTCGTGTTGGTGGGGCTCCTGCGCGTCGCGACCGCAAAGGCTGTGCTCGCGTCCGTCCCGTGGGACGTCCTCGTGATCCTTGTGGCGCTCGGAGCCCTCTCGGATCTTCTCGCGTCCGCCAGACTCTTCGACGTGCTCGCGGTCCGCGCGGCTCGGCTCAGCGCCGGAGATCCCACGCGGGTCCTCGTCGTCTTCGCCGTCGGGATGTACCTCGCGTCGGGGCTCGTCAACAACCTCACCGCGCTGCTCCTCGTGCTGCCGGTTCAGCTCGTGCTGCTGCGATTGCTGGGCGCGGATCAACGGTACGTGCGCTGGTCGATGGGCGCGCTGCTCGTCGCATGCAACCTGGGCGGCGCCGCGACTCCAATCGGAGATTTTCCGGCGATTTTGCTGCTCTCGCGCGGCGGGATGAGCTTCGGTTCGTACTTGTCTCGGGCGCTCCCGTCCACCGCGCTCGCGCTCGTCGCGATGCTGATCATCGTCGTCAGCGTCGTGCGCCCTGCGCGAGACATGGTCCGCGACGCGCTCGCGCAGCGGCTCACCGTCGCGACGGTGACGCACTTGTATCGGCGCGTGCGCGTCGATCGTAGGAGGCTGACGCCTGCGGCGCTCGCGCTCAGCGCCATGCTCGTCGCGTGGTTCGTCGCGCCGCCGGCGAGCGCGCTCTCGCCAGAGGTCATCGCATGGCTCGGCGCCGCGCTCGCCCTCGTGGCCGTCGGCGTAAACGGCGAAGAGGTCACTCGAAAGAGCCTGCAGGCCGAAGCGGTCCTGTCGTTGCTCGCGCTGTTCGTCATGGTGGGCTGCGTTCGAGAGACCGGCGCGTTCGCGGCGCTCGCGCGCGCGCTCGCCCTGGCGTCGATGCCGCCGCTGCTCAAGTTGCTGCTGTTCTTGGCGTTGACGAGCGTCGTGACCGCGCTCTTCTCTGCCGGTCCCAGCATGGCTGCGCTCGTCGAAGTCGCCGAATCGCTCGCTCGAACGCTGCCTCCCGCCACGGTGTACGTCGGGCTCGCGCTCGCGGTGTGCGCAGGGAGCTCGCTGTTGCTCACCGCGGCGACGTCTGGCCCGCTCGCGCAAGCGCTCGTCGAGAGCGCTGGACTGCGGACGCCGGACGGACACCCGCTGCGCTTCGACTTTCGCGCGCACCTCGGGGCCGGGATGATCGGCTACGCAGTGACGCTCGGCGCGGCGTTCGCGTTCGTCTTCGTGAGCATGGCCGTGCGCTGAGCGGCGCTGTTCGTGCGCGGCGCTACACTGTGAAGCCCCTCCGATGCACCCGACGGATCTCCCCGTGGCGCGAGCGCCGTACCACCTCGGCGGCTCGCTCTCGCTCGTGCTCGTCTCGCTCCTCGTGGCCGCGCTCTTCGCGCTCGTCCTCTTCTGCATCGTCGAGCGGCGACGCGCGACGCTTCGCGCTCATCGCGAACGGCAAGCACACACAATCAACTCGCCGCTCAGCAAGGGCCCCGCCACGGTTCGGGGAACCGTGGTCCTCGACCCGCGCGAGCCGTTCGCCGTGCAAGCGACCATCACCCAAGACGTCGTGGTGATCGAGCCTGCGCGAAACACGCGCGAGTGGCGCGAAGTGTCGCGGTCGATCGAGTCTCAGTCGTTCAAGCTCCAGACGACGACAGGCGAGATCATCGAGGTCGAGACGGACGAAGCAACGGTGTTTCTCTACGCGTCGCTGCGCGAGCGCGAGTGGCTCGAGCCGAAGCGACGACGATTCCGAGCGACGGTGCGAGCGGGCGACACCGTGAGCGTGCGCGGTCGACTTCGTCCTCGCGCGAGCTCGAACGAGAACACCTACCGGACGACGGCGGTCGCTTGGACCCTCGGCCCCGACAATCATCGACTCGAAGTCGTCGCCGACGAACCAGGTCACCGAGACGCGATGCGCGCGCGCGCCTTTGCCCGCACTGCGCTTGCGTTGATCGTCGTCGCTGCGCCGCTCGCGCTCGCCCCGATGGCGACGTACTTCGTCCGCGCCGCGAGGGGACGCGTCGAGACCGCGGAGTATGCTGGGCGGACGGGCAGCATCAACGCTTCTGCCGGCAAGAAGCCTCGCTTGATCGTCTTCGGCGACGTCGCTGGAAGCACGCTGTCGCTCGACGTCGAAGCAGAGGACTTCAGGGCGTTCGACGCGTTCGAGCAGCGCGCACGCGTCGCGTTTCAACCCGTGCGCGCGCTTTGGGCGATGGAGGACAGCGCTGTGCGCGACGCCCGTCCGACGCTGCGGGTGTACTACGTCGCGGACGCTCCCTCGCTCAGCGTGATCGGGCCTCGCAACACCACCAACGGCCTCTGCTTCGCGCTGAGCGCGGTCATCGTGTTCGCGATCGCAACGCGCGTCGCCAAGGTGCACCGACACCGTCGCTGGTACGAAGGACCGCTGGTGCACGAGCTCGGCTTCCGCGGCCTACGAAAGCCCAGCGGCCAGCGATTTCACTGATCGTTCGCGCTTCGTGCGTCGCTCGAGCGCAGCTCGACGCGCGCCGCAGGCAAGTAGCGACCGCCGTCTTCTCGCTGCAG
This sequence comes from Myxococcales bacterium, assembly GCA_016793325.1. Lineage (GTDB taxonomy): Bacteria > Myxococcota_A > Polyangia > Polyangiales. Next base: position 15,698 of record JAEUKI010000001.1, read on the forward strand.
CCACGCGAGCAATCGCTCGCGGACTTTGCAACGAAGATCCCAGAGCGTCGCGCCGTCCTTCGCAGACACGATCGCGCGAAGCTCCACCGAACGCTCGTCGATCTGAGTCACGACGAGCCCCTTGCTCTGGCGATCCCACAGCGGCTCGTCCTCGAGGATCGCGTCGAGCGCCTCGCGCACGCGCTCGACGGGAACCGATGGATCCGCGCGAACGAACACCGTCCCGACGAGCTCGGGCGTCGTGCGCGTCCAGTTCTGCACGGGTTGGTCGAGAAACTTCGTCACAGGAATCACGAGCCGCCGCTTGTCCCACACGCGAAGCACGACGTACGTCAGCGTGATCTCTTCGATCTGCCCCCACTCGCCTTCGAAGATGATCGTGTCGCCGAGCCGCACGGGCTGCGTGAGCGAGAGCTGCACGCCGACGAGCAGCGACGCGATCGAGCGCTGCGCCGCCACGCCGATCACCATTCCCAAGACTCCCGCGGACGCGAGCAGAGACACGCCAACGTTGCGCACGACGTCGAACTGCAACAGCGCTACGCACAGCGCGAGAAACCCCACGATGATCGACGCGACGCGACGCAGCATGCGGATCTGCGTCGAGAGCGAACGCCTCCGGAGCGCCGCTTCGAAATCGCCCTCTGGCGCCGAGGCGCGCTCGTCGAAGAGGTCCGCGGACAGTCCGATCACGCGCACGACGAGCCACGCGGCCGCGACGATGAACGCGACGACCACGAGCTTCTCGATGAGCATCACCCATCGATCGGGGAGGTCCGCGGGCCCGAGCAGCGCGCGCGCGAGCGCCGCCGTCGCCGCGAGCCGCGACGGGCCTGGAATCGCTTCGACGACCTTGTCGTCCCATCGCACCTCCGTGCGCGCCGCGACCTTGCCGAGCAGCGACGCCACGATCCGCGTCGCGTACTTCGAGAGAAGCCACGCCACGAGGATCCCGAGCACGAGCGCGCCCCACTGCCACAGCGCGAGCTCTCCGAACACCGTGCGCCCGAGCGCTCGGGTGAGCGCGCTCCACAACACACCGCGCTGATCTCGATCGAACATCGTAGTTGGTGAATCGAGATCTACACGGCAAAAATCAAGTCAAACCGCCGTGGCAAAGCTAGAAAACGATCGCGACCGACCGACGATCGGCCAGCGCTCAGCTCGTCGCAACGACCGAGACCTCGACGCAGTTTCGTCCGTTGGCCTTCGCGCGATACAGCGCTTCGTCCGCGAGCGCGACGAGCGCAGCCGGCGTCGGCGCCCCGCGCTCCCGCGTCGGTGACTGCTTCGGGCGAACGGCGACGCCGATGCTCACCGTGACGTGCGGCGCGACGGGAGAGGCTCCGTGAGGCCACGCTCGCGCGATGACCGCGGCGCGAATTCGCTCTGCGACCGAGCGCGCCTCGGCCTCTTCGGTTCCCGCGAGGAGCGCCGCGAACTCTTCGCCGCCGATGCGGGCGCAGAGGTCCTCGGGGCGCGACACGGATTGCGCGATCGCCTCGGCGACCGACTGCAAACACGCGTCGCCCATCGGGTGCCCGTAGGTGTCGTTGAGCTTCTTGAAGTAGTCGATGTCGATCACGAGCACCGAGATGGCGCCGGTGCTCGCGGCTCGGTGACACTCACGCGAGATCGCCGCTTGAAACGCTCGTCGATTGGCGAGTCGCGTCAGCTCGTCGGTGAGGACCGTTTGCTTGAGCTGCTCGAGCTGCGCGCGCATCCGGAGGTGAAGGTGCACGCGCAGTCGCACGCGCGCTGGGCTCAAGGGCTTCGACAAGAAGTCGGTCGCTCCGGACGCGATCGCGCGGGCCTCGAACAAGATGTCATCGTGCGCGGTCACGAAGATCACGGGGGTGTCCGCGATCTCTGGATCGGCCTTGATCCGCGCGCACACGTCCAAGCCGTTTGCGTCGCCGAGCTCGACGTCGAGCAAGATGATGCCCGGCTTCCACTCGCGCGCGATGCGAAGCGCGTCGCTGCCGTTCGACGCGAAGCGGACGTGTTCGAACTCAGCGAGCGCGCCGCGCAGCAAGTGAATGATCGTCGGATCGTCGTCGACGAGCAGCACCTTGCTCTGGTCGATGCTGTCATGGCTCGCGTCGCGCGGCGCAGACGCGATGCGGTCGATCTCGACGCCGAGCGCTCGGTCGAGGATTCCCTTCGTGGGCTCGCGCTCGACGACGCGCGGCCTTACGACGCACGCGATCGCCACGAGCTTCGCGCCGCTGTCGTGCACAGGAACGAGGCTGACCACGACGCGCTTCGACGCGCTGTCCCCGTCGCGCACGCGCAGCTCGCAGTCGCGCCGCTCGCCGCTGATGAGGACGTTGCTCAGCGCGCGTTCGAGCGAGCCCGATCGTTGGTCCGCTTCGATCTCGGCGATCGATCGGCCGATCCAGCGCTCGCCTTCGATCGAGAGCAGCCGCTCTGCGGCGCTGTTGATCGACCGGATCACGCCTGCGAAATCCACGACGATCATCGCCTCTTGGCTGTTGGCCGCCACCGCGTCGAGCGTCGGGCTCGTGTCCGCGCGCCGCCGATCGAGCAGCGCCGCGGCGGCGCGCGCGAGGTGCTCGAGCGTCTCGCGCTGTGCGGGGTTGATGGCCTTGGGTGAGCGGTCGAGGACGCAGAGCGTCCCCACCGTGTGGCCGTCGGAGAGCACGAGCGGAACGCCGACGTACGCGCGAATGTGGCTCGGTCCCGCGACGAACGGGTTGTTCGCGAACCGAGCGTCATCGAGCGCGTCGATGATCTCGAGGGTCGCGCCCTGCTCGACCACGTGCGCGCAGATCGCGTGCTCGCGCGGGGACTCGTTGGGCCCCTCGAGCCCGACGCGCGCCTTGAACCATTGCCGTCGTTGATCGAGCAGGCTGATCATCGAGATCGCCATGCCCGACGTCGCCGCGGCGGCGCTGACGATCGCGTCGAACGCGGGCTCGGGCTCTGTGTCCATCACCTCGAGCGCGCTCAGCGCAGCGAGCCGTTGCTCATCGTCGAGGACGCTCATCGGGACGAACAGTGTACGGCGCGTCGACGAGGCGCGCGTCGAACTTTCGCGCTCGCGCTCGCTCGGAAACCAACCACATCGACGCTCGACTCAGCGCAGAAAACGAACGATTCGAGCGTGGATTCCTCACGACCGAGCGCACGCGAAGCGCGTCGGGCGCGAGGCCTGTTTGCGTTGACAGCGATCACGGCGGCGGCTCTTGTCGCTGTCGCATGCGTCCCGAAGTCGTCTTCGTCGCGCTCCTCGCTGTGGCTACGGCGGTGGCGCTCATCGCTCGCCGGTTTCGGCTCCCGTACACGGTCGCGCTCGTCGTCGCGGGCCTCGCGCTCGGAACGACGCGCTTCGTCCACGCGCCGCATTTGACCAAGGAGCTCTTGTACGCCGCGTTTCTGCCGGGGCTCTTGTTCGAGGCCGCGTTCAACCTCGAGTTCAAGAAGTTCTGGCAGAACCGCAAGGCGATCTTCGGCCTCGCGATCCCGGGCGTCTTGCTGGCGATCGCGCTGACCGCGGTCTTCGTCGTGAGCGAGCTCTCGGGCCTCCACGTGCTCGAGGGCTTCGGCATCGGGACCGCGCTCGTCTTCGGAGCGATGATCGCCGCGACGGACCCGATCGCCGTGGTCGCGATGTTCAAGTCGCTGGGTGTTCCCAAGCGGCTGGCGATCTTGGTCGAAGGCGAGTCGTTGCTCAACGACGGGACGGGCGTCGTTCTGTTTACGCTGGTTCTGGCTGCGGTGACCGGCGGTCAGTTTTCTGCGTCGCAGGGCGTCCTCGACTTCGTGCGCGTCGCGGGCATGGGCGTCGCAATCGGAACGCTCTTCGGCTACGTCGCGAGCAAGCTCACCGCGCAGATCGAAGAGCCGCTCGTCGAGATCACGATCACGACGATCGCCGCGTACGGGAGCTTCGTCGTCGCCGAGCAGTTTCACTTCTCGGGCGTCATCGCCACCGTGTGCGCCGGAATGTGGTGCGGCAACGTCGGCGCCACCGAGGGAATGTCCCCCTCGACGCGCCTCGCCGTGCACTCGTTCTGGGAGTACATCGCGTTCGCCCTCAACTCGGTCGTGTTCTTGTTGATCGGGTTTCAGGTGCGCGTCGAGTCGCTGCTCGGCGCGTGGAAGATCATCGTGCTCGCGTGGATCGCCGTGACGGCCGCGCGCGCCGTCGTCGTGTACGTCACCGTCGCCATCCTGCAGCGCACCAGCGAGAAGATGCCGTGGTCATGGGCCGCAGTGCTCACGTGGGGCGGCCTTCGCGGCGGTCTCTCGATGGTCCTGGCGCTCGCGCTCCCGAGCAACATGCCGTTTCGCGAGCTGCTCATCACGACGACGTTCGGCGTGGTGATCCTCTCGATCCTCGTGCAAGGGCTCACCATGGGGCCGCTGTTGCGCCGCCTCGGGGTCAGCGAAAAGACCGCGCGCCAGGACGGCGCCGCTCGCGCGAGGATGCTGGCTGCGAAGGGCGCGGCCGAAGCGCTCGCGAGGCTCATCAAGAGCGGCGCGGTTCACGGCGACAACGTCGCGAGGCTCGAGTCCGCGATGCAACGCGAGCTCGCCGAGGCCGACGCTGCGCTCCGCGAGGCGCTCGCCGCACAGGGAGACCTCGGTCAAAAAGAGCTGCTCGACGCGCAGCGACAGCTCCTTCTCGCGCGCAAGGACGCGGTCACACACGCCGCTCGCGAGGGGGTTCTCGCGCAAGACGACGCTGACGTGCTCTGCGCAGAGATCGACGCGCGTCTGCTACGCGTGATGGACGGGGAGAGCGAAATTGTGTGAAGTGGGTTCACAATGGGGACGGTCCTCTGATTCACATGATTTGCCACGAGCACTCGGTGACACGTGATAATCGATTGAATTTACTCGATAAAAGTTGATCACGCTCCGAGTGCTGCTCGCGGCAAATTGCGCGGTGATCCGTGGGTCATGCCCAACGAGCGTCTTTCGCGAACGCAATGCCCCGGAGTGCCTGCACACATTTCGTCTGACGGAATGCAGGTGATTTCGCAAATGTGCGAATCAGAGCACCGTCCCCATTGTGAACCCACTTCACACTACGGCGTTCGGCACGTGGTGCGTCGGTGCGTCGCGAGCGCCGTATTCGTGTGCGTTCGCGCGGCGTTGAGCCACGCGTCGCCCATCGTCGCCTCGCTCACGAACTCGATCGACTCGAGTCGCGGCGCCGCGCCGTCGTCCGCGAGAATGAACCGAAAGCGCTTGGTCGCCTCGTACTCCATGCCCGGCACCGTGCACTCCTCCGCCTCGCACAGAATGTCTTGCCCGTCCGCCGCGCGCGTGAGCGCTTGCGTGATCTGGTCGCGCAGCCCTCGCGCACGCTGACGGAGCGCCGCGCCACACAGTTGCTCCGCGCGTCGCGTCGGTCGCCCGCGACCGCTCGGCGGCGCCTCGAGGTACTCGATCACCGAGAGCCCTCGCGTCGGAAGGATCGCCGCCACGAACGCGTCGTCGCTCGCGACCATCGCGCGAAGCTGTCGCTCGAGCGCCGACGGCGCTGCGCCCGAGTCCGCTGGAGACGCGTCGCTCGCGCTCGTTCCCGCGTCGGACGCGGCCGCCGTGGGCTCTGCGCTCGCGCCCGCGTCGTCGCTCGCGGCGCCCGTGGCGTTCGCGTTGGTCGTCGCCGTCGACGAGCGGTCGATCGGCGCCGATGAGCGGCACGCGGACGATGCAATCGCGATCCACGCGGAAAAATACAGCGCTCGCGCGCTCTGAGGTCGGCTCATAGGGTGCGCGTTGATAGCAGATACGCGCGCGAGTATTGGGTTGATTCCTTCGCGAGCGCGGTGATCCGATCCCAATCGCCGCGCTGCACGGCGTCCGATGGCGTGAGCCACGATCCGCCGACGACCGCGACGTTCGGGAGCGCGAGGTACTGCGGGGCGGTCTGCGCGGTGATTCCGCCGGTGGGGCAGAACACTGTTCCCTGAAAGGGGCTCGCGAACGCCTTGAGCAGCTCGACCCCGCCCACGACCGACGCGGGAAACAGCTTCACGAACGTGAACCCCATCTCGCGCGCCATCATGAGCTCGCTCGCCGTCGCGACCCCTGGGAGCAGCGGCAACCCGCCCTCTTCGCACCCGCGCGCGACGCTCTCGGTGAGCCCAGGGCTCACGGCGAAGCGCGCCCCCGCGCCGCTCGCCGCGCGCGCCTCGTCCCGCGATCGCACCGTGCCCGCGCCCACGATCGCGTCAGGAACGCTCTTCGCGATCGCCTCGATGCACGCGAGCGCCGCGCTCGTTCGAAGCGTCACTTCGAGCACCCGAACACCGCCCGCGACGAGCGCGTTCGCCAGCGGCACCGCGCGCTCGACGTCGTCGATCACGATCACAGGAATCACCGGGCCAAACGAAGCGAGCTCGAGGGTCTTCATCGCCGCGATGATACCCGCGCCCCGCTACTTCCAGGTGATCGCTCCCTCTTCGGCGCTCGTCACGTTGCGCCGAAGCCCCGCGAACAGCTCGCGGCCGTAGCCCGTCGTGTGCTCGAGGTTCCGCTCGGCGCTCCGCTCGATCGCGCTGCGCGCCGCGAGCTCCTCGTCGCTCACGCGCAGCTCGAGCACGCCCGCCTTCGCGTCGACGCGAATCACGTCGCCGTCGCGAACGAGCGCGAGCCGTCCGCCCGCGAGCGCCTCGGGGCTCAGATGGATCGCCGCGGGAACCTTTCCCGACGCCCCGCTCATGCGCCCGTCCGTCACGAGCGCGACGCGAAACCCCTTCGATTGCAGCACCGACAACGACGGCGTGAGCTTGTGCAGCTCGGGCATCCCGTTGGCGCGCGGCCCTTGAAAGCGAACCACCGCAACGAAGTCTCGCTCGAGCTCGCCGCGCTCGAACGCCTTGGTGAGCTCTTCTTGCGCCTCGAACACGATCGCGGGCGCCTCGATCACGTGTCGATCCTCGGGGACCGCGCTGACCTTCATCACCGCGCGCCCGAGGTTGCCCTGGAGCAACACGAGACCGCCCGTGGGGCTGAACGGTGCGCTCGCGCAACGAAGCACCCGCTCGTCGCCGCTCGTCGAGGCGACGTCGTGAAACGCGAGCCCTCCGTCGTCGCCGAGCGCCACGCGCTTGCACTGCGACGCGAGGCTCTCGCCCGTCACTGTTCGCACGTCGCCGTGCGCGAGCCCTTCGTCGAGCAGCGTTCGCAACACGAACGCCGGGCCGCCCGCGCGCTCGAAGTCGTTTACGTCCGCTTCTCCGTTCGGATACACGCGCGCGACGAGCGGGACCACCGACGAGAGCGCGTCGAAATCGCCCCAGTCGATCACGATCCCCGCGGCGCGCGCGACGGCGACCCAATGAATCAAGTGGTTCGTCGATCCGCCGGTCGCGAGCAGCGCCACCATGGCGTTGACGATGCAGCGCTCGTCCACGATCGCGCCGAGGTTGCCTCCGGGCTCGCTTCGCAGCGCGAGCACCGCGCGCACCGCCGCGCGCGTGAGCGGCTCTCGTCGCGGGTCCTGCGGATGAACAAACGCAGCGCTCGGGACGTGCAGCCCCATCGCCTCCAAGAGCATCTGGTTCGAGTTGGCTGTCCCGTAGAACGTGCACGTCCCGGGGCCGTGATACGCGGCCATCTCCGCGCTCAAGAGCGCCTCGCGCCCGACGAGCCCCTTGGCGTGCTCCTCGCGGACCTTGGATTTCTCGCTGTTCGAGAGGCCCGAAGCCATCGGTCCCGCAGGGACGAACACCGCCGGCAGGTGCCCGAAGTGCAGCGCGCCGATGAGCATCCCCGGGACGATCTTGTCGCAGATCCCCAAGAGCAGGGCAGCGTCGAACACGTCGTGGCTCAGCGCGATCGCCGTGCTCATCGCGATCGTGTCGCGCGAGAACAAGCTGAGCTCCATCCCCGGATAGCCCTGCGTCACGCCGTCGCACATCGCGGGAACCCCTCCCGCCACCTGCACGCTCGCGCCGCACCGCTGCGCTTCGTCCCGCAAAATCGCTGGATAGCTCTCGTACGGATGGTGCGCCGAGAGCACGTCGTTGTACGCCGTCACAACGCCGATGTTCGGCGCTCGCTCGTCGAGCACGGCGAGCCGCTGCTTGTCCGGCAGCGTCGCGAGCGCGTGGGCGACGTTGGCGCACCCCATGCGCTTCGGCCCCTGCCTGCGCGCCGCGACGCGCGCGAGCTTCGCGAGGTAGTCCGCGCGCTCGGTCTTGCTGCGCGCGCGAATACGGTCTGTGACGAGCGAAATCGTGGGATGAAGCGTCTTTGGTGATGGCATGGCTGCGCTCGAGCGCAGCGGTTATAGCCGCAGCTCGCGGTCGTGCGCGCGCCAGTCGGCGATCTTCGCGCTCGGATGGACGGGCGTTTTGTACGCGCGCGCCCGCACGCGGCCGAAGCTCGTCGCGCCGTCGCTCACGACGGGAAGGTGCTGAAACGACGTGGTCGCGTAGAAAATTCGATAGTGAAAGAAGTTCTTCTGGACCACGACGTCGGCGTCGCGCGCCTCGAGGCCCACGTCGCGCCAGAACTTCGGGTGAATCGGCAGGGGAGGGCGCTCCATGATCACGATGGACGAGCGGCCCACGTCGAGGCGCAGCTTGCGCCCCATGTCGCTCGTCGCGCGCGCGGCCACGGTCGCGCGCAAGGGCACCTCGGGCATGTTGTACCCCTCGGTGCCGCGCAGGGTCGCTTGAATCTGTGTGCCGATGGGCGTGTCCCAGTGCAAATCCAGAAGGGCCGGGTCGTGCACGGCGACGAAGACCTTGAGGCCGCGGTCGTCGCGGGCGAGCTCGCGGACGATGTGCGTGTTGCCGCCCGGAGCGCCGGCGCCGACGATGTCGTCGATGTCGACGAAGGTGATGGGCCCGAGCTTTCGCCACGCGCTGGCCTTGGCTTGGTCGAGCGCTTCGGCGGGCGAGAGCATGGGGGGGAGGGCTTCGTCTCGTTGGTTCCACGCGCGCTCGGCGAGCTCTTCGGCGAGCTTGTTCGCGAGCGCTTCGTCGCCGTCGGTGCACACGTGCGCGGCCCACCCGAGGTCGTCGGCGCTCGTGTACGGGTGCACCATGAAGAGGCTCGCGGAGATCACGCGCGGGTCGTTCTCGAGCTCTTTCATCCAGCGAAAGACGCCCCGCATGGGCGCGAGAAAATCGATCGTGTTGCCGCCGCCGAGCACGAGCGGGAGCTTTCGCCACGCGTGCACGGGCTTGATCTCGCCGCGCAGAAGTCGGATCAGCCGCGAGCCTGCGCGAAAGCCCGTGGGCGCGAGGTCCCAGTGAGGGTTCGTTCGATACGCGACCAAGATGTCGAGCTGATCGACGACGCCCTTCGAGAGGTTCGCGTGAAGGTCGAAGCTCGCGGCGATGCGCGGCTCGGGGCCGAGCACCTCGCGAACGCGCCGAAGAATCAGCGCCTCGGGCATCTCGTGCAGGCCTTGGACCTCCATCGAGCCGTGGAGCGCGAGGTACACGCCGTCCACCGGGCCCGCCGCGCGCAGCCGCGCCAGTTGATCGTCGAGGATCTTGTCGAACGCCTCTCGCGAAATCGGCCCGCTCGGCACGGCCATGTACGACGCGAGGGGGACGGTCTCGACGCCGCCCGCGAGGTTGGCCGCTTGAACGAAGCCCGTGAGCTCAGCATGCGGGAGGTAGCCCGCGAGCTCGCTGCCCTTCATCGTGGTCGCGCGCGCGAGCTCGTCGCCTGCGAGAAACAGGTCGTTTTCGAACGCGTCGAGGCCCGTCACGAGCGGCGAGTACGCGTTGGCTTCGTGAAAGATCCTGCCGTACGCGATGCGTAGCGGACGGCCGCCGCGGCCGAGCTTGGGGAGTGAGATCAGTCGCATTCGGAGGGCCCTCGGTTGGTGGTGATTTTCAAAGGGGACAAGACGTGACGCCAGAGCGCGTCGTGGACGGGCGCGAGGTCTGTGCGCTCGGTGACGCGCTGGAGGACGAGCCCGTCGGTGATCGCGCGGACGAGCTGAACGATCGCGTCGGCGTCGCAGGGGACGACGATTCCATCGCGGATTCCCTGGCGGATTCGCTCGGCGTTGGCGCGGCGCGTGCTCTCGAATACTTGTGCCGCGCGCTCGACGATCTCGGTGATGCGCGCGCCCGCCGTCGCCGCGAGCGCCTGCGTGAGAAACACGAGCCTCGCCTCGCGATCCTCGTGCATCCCGTGAAACTCGTGGATCGCTCGGACCTGCGCGTACAGCCGATCGATCGGGTGCGCGACGCGCTCGATGCGCGCCGTGACGAAGTGCCACTGCTCGACGAGCAGCTCTTCGAGCGCGCACTCGACGATCTGCGACCGCGAGGGAAAGTGATAGAGCAGCGTGGGCCGCTTCACCCCCAGCGCGTCCGCGAGCTGCGCGATCGGAACGTCCACGCCGTCGCGCTGCAACACCGCGACAGCCTCGCGCGCGAGGGCGAGGCGCTTTTCTGGTTCGGGCGGACGAGCCATAACTGACGATCTGTCAGATAACAGTTGTCTGACAGATCGTCAACTAACATTTCACCCGAACCACTACGCGGTCGGCGAGGGCACCGGGCCGGATCCCATCGACCGCGCGGCGGACGAGCTGGGTCCGTCCACTTCGCTGATGCGACGGCCCACCATCGCCGAGCCCACGGTGCGCGTGACGAGCGCGCGGACGGTGTCGTTTTGGTAAGCGTCCGCGAGCTTGTCGAGCACGGTGGTCTTCATGAGCGCGCGCAGCCCGTGTCCGAGCACGAAGCCTGGAACGAACCTCGCGCGCAGCTTCCACTCGTACGTCGCGAACGCGCGCTCTTCGCGAACGCCGTCTCGAAGGATCGACGCGACAGCGTCCGCCGCGTACACGCCGGTCTGCATCGCTTGATAGATGCCTTCGCCCGTCACGTGATGGGTGATGCGCGCGGCCTCGCCGATGGTGATGCGCCCGGGCGCGGTCGTGTCCGAGATCCACGTCGTGTAGACGATCGGGTGGCCCTTCAATCGCCCGACTTGTTGCGCCTTGGCGAGGCGCGATCCGTAGTGGTCCTTCAAGAACTGATCGAACACCTCGCGCACGCTGCGCTGCGCTTTGTTGCCGTCGTCGTCCTGCCCGTCGATGCAGATCCCGATGTTGACCCGCGTGTTCGACTCGGGAAACAGCCAGCCGTACAAGGGCGAGAGGTTCTTGTCGAAGATCATCTCCATGGTGTGGGGCTCGACGTCGAAGCCCTCCCACCAGCCCATGAGCGTCGAGATCGAACGCTTCGGGCGCGGGTCGTTCGTCCACTTGTCGTGCGCTCCGCCGGCGACGAAGACGTACTTCGCGAAGAGCTCGTCGCCCGACTCGAGCCGCACGCCCGCGGTCCTTCCGTCGCGGACGATGAGCTCGCGGACCCGCGTTCCGTCGCGAAACTCGGCGCCCGCGGCCTTCGCGCGCTCGACGAGCATGAAGTCGTAGTCCCGCCGGAGCATCACGACGGTCTCGACGTTCGAGCGAAGCAAGATCCTTCGGCCGCCCGGCGTCCCGAGCCAGAGCTGCTCGATCGGATACGAGCGCTCGCGCAGCTCGCGTCCAAACCCGAGCTCGTCGGCGAGCGCGATGGCCATCGGCGAGAGCCCCGAGCCGCACGTCTTGTCGCGCGGGTAGCGATCCCGATCGAGAAAGAGCACGTCGCGCACGCCGCGCTGCGCGAGCCTCAGCGCTGCAGTCGCCCCGCTCGGGCCTGCGCCAACAATGATTGCGTCGTAGATCTTGTTCATGAGCGATCGTCGCCGTTGGCTATCAGCGACGCGCGCCGCTCGCAATCACCGCCCGCGCAACGGACCCATGAGCGTCGGCATCGGACCCTCCGCGACGTCGATTGGTTGAACGACGCCAGTCGATGACGGGCGATAGTCGGTGACGCGCGACAGTGACGAAAGTTAGTTTCCCGCAGAAATCATGCGGATATTGACGTCAGCGCGCGCCTCGCGCACAAGTCAGCCTCCCTCGCGAAGCCACCCCATGTGCACATGCCAAACGTGCAGCGTCACACAGAGAAATGTCGCGCTCGCTAGCGCGCGTTTCGTGCGGTGCTACACCACTATTCAATCGGCTTCGTCGGGGTTTCGTCGCAACGAGTGAGAGGACAGATGAGCCAATCGAACAAAGGGGCAGCCGTGCCTCAGTCGGCTGCGCCTGGCGTGGACGCGGACGCCCGTGGGTCTCGAATCGCGGGGTTCTACAAGCTCCCCACAGAGCAAAAGATCCGTGAAATTGCTGCTCGTTGCGCGCTCGACGAGAGCGACGTCCGCGCGCTCTCCGCGCACGGCGCGCTCCCGTGGGACATCGCCGAACGAATGATCGAGAACGCGATCGGCACGCTCGAGATTCCCCTCGGCGTCGGCCTCAACTTCGTGATCAACGGCAAGGACTACCTCGTCCCGATGGCGATCGAAGAGCCGTCGGTCGTAGCCGCCGTCTCGTTCGCCGCGAAGATCGTCCGCGAGTCGGGCGGCTTCGTCGCCGACGCCGATCGACAAGTGATGATCTCGCAGGTCCAGGTCACCGAGTACGGCGACCTCGAGACCGCCAAGGCCGCGATCGAAGCGAGCCGCGAAGAGATCCTCGCCCTCGCCAACAGCTTTCACCCGTCGCTCGTCGCGCGCGGCGGCGGCGCGTTCGACATCGAGGTTCGCTCGATGCCCGCGCCCGAAGGCCCGCACGGCGAGCCGATCCTCGTGCTGCAGCTGCTCGTGGACACCCAAGACGCGATGGGCGCGAACATCGTCAACACGATGGCCGAGGGCGTCGCGCCGATGGTCGAGCAGCGCACGGGCGGCAAGGTCTTTCTGCGCATCCTGTCGAACCTCGCGGATCGACGCTGCGCGCGCGCGACCTGCAAGATCCCCTTCAGCTTGCTCGAAGACTTCGGTCAATCGGGCGAGCGCATCGCGTACGGCGTGTGGCAGGCCTCTCGCTTCGCCGAAGCAGACCCGTACCGCGCCGCCACGCACAACAAGGGCATCATGAACGGCGTCGACGCCGTCGCGATCGCGACTGGCAACGATTGGCGCGCGATCGAAGCGGGCGCGCACGCGTTCGCCGCGCGCGACGGCCGCTACAAGCCGCTGTCCGTCTGGCGCATGGAGGCCAGCCACCTCGTCGGGACCATCGAGCTGCCGCTGCAAGTCGGCACCGTGGGCGGGCCCATCAAGGTTCACCCCACCGCGCAGCTCGCGCTCAAGATGCTCGGCAACCCGGGCGCGCGCGAGCTCTCGATGATCATGGCCGCCGTGGGCCTCGCGCAGAATTTCGCGGCCGTTCGCGCGCTCGGCTCCGTGGGCATCCAGAAGGGCCACATGGCGATGCACGCCCGCTGCGTCGCGGTCACCGCGGGCGCCCGCGGCGAGCTCGTCGAGCGCGTGGCGCGTCGCATGGTCGAGAGCGGCAACATCAAGGTCGAGGCGGCCAAGGCCTACCTCGCCGAGATCACCGCCAGCACCTGAAGCGACAGAACATCGCGCTCGGAGGGACGAGCGCTCGGCTGGATCGAGCGCCGCGCGGCCGTGACGCCTGTCGGCGGGCGTGTAAAATAGCGCTCGTCATGGGCTGGTCCGAAGGTGTCCTGGTCGTCGCGCTCGTCGTCGTGCGCCTCTATTCGCTGGTGATCGAGCAGGTCCGCGCGGGCATCGCCGCGGGTCGCACCGAGAGCGACGACGTGCGCACGGTCAACGCGCGATGGCTGCGGTTCTTGATGGCGACCTCCATCGGCGCAGCGCTGTTGCTCGCCGCGAGCGCGCTGCTCGCCGCGTCCGGCGGCGGCGGTTTCAGCGCGGGAATGCGCGTCGGAATGGTCCTCTGGGGCACCGAGGTCCTCGTGCACGTCGGCGGGCTCATCGAGCTCGTTCGAAGGCTCCGCGCGGGCGCGCCCGTCACGGTCGAAGCGGCGTTCTCGTTGCCCGCAGCGACGTGGTCGTCGACGTTCTTCGCGGTCCCCCTCGGCGCGTTCATCGGCAGCTTGATCGGCCGCGCAGGCTGATTCTGCTGGGATATTTCCAGCGGTTTCGCGCTACAGCTCGACTTGGGTCCCGAGCTCGACGACGCGGTTCGGGGGCAGTCCGAAGAAGGCCGTCGCGGTGCGCGCGTTCTTCGACATGAGCGAGAAGAGAACCTTCTGCCAACGCGGCATGCCCGGCTTGTTCGTCACGAGCAGCGTCTCGCGGCCGAGGTAGAAGCTCGTGTCGTCGACGATCACGTCCATCCCTCGCGCCTGCAAGAAGCGCAGGATCTCGGGGACGTTCGGCGACTGCATGAACCCGTATCGGGCCGTCACGCGGAAGAAGCCCTCGCCGAGGTCTTCGATCGTCGCGCGGTCGCTGAGCCGCACTTCGGGGATGTTTTCGCTGCGGATCGACAAGAGCAGCACCTTCTCGTGCAGCACTTTGTTGTGCTTGAAATGGTGCAGCATCACCGGCGGAACACCGTCCGCGTTTTGCGTCATGAACACCGCGGTGCCCTTCACGCGCGTCGGCTTGGACACGGGGATGTCCGCGATGAACGCGTCGAGCGGCGCCATCGCGCTCTGCATGATGATCGCGAGCCGCGCGCGTCCGCGGTTCCACGTGAGCATGAGCGTGAACACGACGCTGCCCATCGCGAGCGGGATCCAGCCGCCGTGAAAGAGCTTGAGCGCGTTGGCGACGAAGAACGAGACGTCCACCGCGAGAAACAAGAGCAGCAGGGGCAGGGCCTTCGCGAGCGGCCATTTCCACTTATTTCGCGCGATCGCGAAGAACAAGATGCTCGTGATGGTCATCGTGCCGGTCACGGCGATGCCGTACGCCGCAGCCAGCTTGCTCGACTCGCGAAAGGTCAGGACCAGCGCGATGCACGCCACCATGAGCGCGTAGTTGATCTCTGGGACATAGATCTGCCCCTCGGAGTCCTTCGACGTGTGCACGATGGTCAAGCGCGGCGAGTAGCCGAGCTGCAGCGCTTGCTGCGCGAGCGAAAACGAACCAGAGATCAGCGCTTGGGACGCGACCACAGTGGCCATCGTCGCGATCGCGACCATCGCGTAGAGCAGCGGCCCGCTCGGGATCATTTGATAAAATGGGTTGGCCTTCGCGGCGGCGCACGCGGTCGACGTCGCGTCTTGGCAGCGCGAGAGCATCAGCGCGCCCTGGCCGTAGTAGTTCATCAACAGCGCGGGAAACACCGCGGCGAACCACGCCACGCGGATCGGCTTTCGACCGAAGTGCCCCATGTCCGCGTAGAGCGCCTCGCCGCCGGTGATGCACAGCACCACCGAGCCGAGCACGACGAACCCGTGCCACTTGTGGTGCGTGATGAAGTGCAGCGCGTGCATCGGATTGGCCGCCTCGAGCACCGACGGGTACTTCGAGATCCAGAACACGCCAGCCGTGGAGATCGCGATGAACCAGACGAGCGTCGCGGGGCCGAAGATCGCGCCGACGCCCGCCGTTCCGCGGCGCTGCATGAGAAAGAGCCCGAGCAAGATCGCCACCGTGAGCGGAACGACCGGCGGCTTGAACGGCAAGTGCGCGACCTCGAGGCCCTCGACCGCCGAGAGCACGGAGATCGCCGGCGTGATCACGCCTTCGCCCGAGAGCAAAGACGCGCCCGCGAGGCCGAGCAGCACGAGGGCGGCCGTCGTTCCCACCGCGCGCGCCCCGCGAGGGAGCAGCAGCGCCACGAGCGCGAACGTCCCGCCTTCGCCGCGGTTGTCCGCGCGCATAATGAACGAGATGTACTTGTTGGTGATCACGAGCGTGAGCGCCCATGTCACGAGCGAGAGGATCCCGTAGACGTTCTCTCGGTTGGGCGCGAGGCCGTGCTCTGCGCCGAAACACTCTTTGACCGCGTAGAGCGGCGAGGTGCCGATGTCTCCGTACACCACGCCCAACGCTGCGAGCGCGAGCTTCGGCAGCGAGCCGTGAGGCGCGTGACCGCCTGTTGTATCGGGCGATGTAGCCTCGTGAGAACTCGGACTCATGGTGTGTGGGTAGCCCGATGGATACCGCCATCCTTCACGCGTGGGTAGGGCATCCGTGTCGCAGTGGTGCCGCAGCGAAGAGAGCGCTAGAAATGCCTCTGTTGTGTTCTTCTTCGCTTCGCTTCGATCGATTCGCGCCGCGCTGAGCAGACAGCCCTGCGCTCCGATTGCGAGCGTGCTCGTCGCCGCTGCGCTGACCGGCTGCGGCGCCAACGCCGAGTGGATCAACTCGGACGGCGGCGCGAGAGACGCCGGGGTGAGCGTCCGCGATGCGTCGACGGGCGCGACGGACAGCAGCACCAGCGACGCGCGCCCACAGGTGTTCGACTGCGCCACAGAAGGGGGCCGCGGCGAGCTCATCGTTCGCTTGCAGCTCGCGCCGAGCGTCGACACGTCGGACCTGTGGATCGTCGCGCTCTGCGGGCGCACGCACAACGCGGGGCCGTCCGACGAGCTGCCGATGCGCCTCGTGCGGGTTCCGCGCGGAGAGACGACGATCACGCTCTCGGGGCTCGGCGAGGGCTACTACCGCGTGGTCGCGAGCGCGACGGGCATCCCTGCCGCAGCGAGCACCGTCGGTGTCCTTCGCAGCGGCACGAGCGCAGGCACGTTCGTCTCGGTGGGCGCGAGCATGACGCCATTGCTCTCGGTCGAGTCGCCCATGACGGCGATGGACGCGGGCGTCGCGCCGATGCGTGACGCGAGTCTTCCGTCGGGAGACGCTTCGCGGGACGCGATCGCGGACGGCGCCGCGGATGTTCCGACGGACGTTCCCCAAGCGGCCGCGCCGGTGGCCGAGTTCGACGTCAACTCGATCGCGGGCGCGGCGCTCGGTCGCATCGGGGTTCGGCTCGAGCGACGCGACGACCAGTGGTTCGACGCGTCGTTCAAGCTCGAAAACCTGTGCGCGACCATGGTGTGCCCCACGCTCGTCGTCAGCGGCGTCGAGCTCCGCGTCGAGCAATCGGGGACCCCTCGCGCGCTCGTGTTGGTCAACCTCTCGGCCATGAGCCGCGGGACGTCGCTGAGCGGACGAGAGACCTTTCAGACGCCCACGAGGCTCGTCCCTGCGTCGGCGATCGGGCCGGGCGCCCGGCTGCGTCTCACGGTGTTCGGTTCGATCGATCTCTGAGCGACTCGCAGTCGCGCCGAGCCGGTGTACAACCCGCGGCATGAGTGACGACGTCTCTCGCGCGCTGTTCGCGCGCGCTCAGAAGCGCATCCCGGGCGGGGTCAACTCGCCCGTGCGCGCGTTTCGATCGGTCGGCGGCGAGCCCGTGTTCGTGCGCAAAGCAGAGGGAGCGCACATCGAAGGCGCAGATGGAAAGCGCTACGTTGATTACGTGGGCTCGTGGGGGCCGATGATCCTCGGCCACGCGCACCCCAAGGTGATCGACGCGATCGTCGACGCCGCCCGCGACGGGACGAGCTACGGCGCGCCGACGGAGCGCGAGGTGCTCCTCGCCGAGGCCCTGTGCGAGGCCGTGCCGTCGATGCAAATGGTCAGGCTGACGTCGTCGGGCACCGAGGCGTGCATGAGCGCGCTGCGATTGGCGAGAGGATTTACAGGTCGTTCGCTGATCGTGAAGTTTCAGGGGTGCTATCACGGGCACGCGGATTTCTTGCTCGTGAAGGCGGGCTCGGGGCTCGCGACGATGGGCGTTCCGGACTCGGCGGGCGTGACCGAAGCTGTCGCGAGGGCGACGCTCACGGCGCCGTTCAACGACCTGGCAGCGGTGAAGGCGCTGTTCGACCAGTGGGGCGACGACATCGCCGCGGTGATCGTCGAGCCCGTCGTTGGAAATATGGGATGCGTCCCGCCCGCGCCTGGATTTCTCGAGGGCCTGTCGGCGCTCTGCAAATCGCGCGGCGCGCTCTTCGTGATCGACGAAGTGATGACCGGCTTTCGACTCGCGTTCGGCGGCGCGCAAGAGCGCTTCGGGCTCGGCCCCGACGTCGCGGACCTCACGACGCTCGGAAAGATCGCCGGCGGCGGAATGCCCCTCGGCGCCTTCGGCGGTCGCGCGGATGTCCTCTCGAAGCTCGCGCCGCTCGGGCCCGTCTACCAAGCGGGAACGCTCAGCGGAAACCCCGTCGCCACCGCGGCGGGACTCGCGACGCTCGCGCTCTTGCGCGACAACGCCGCGTTTGGTCAGGACCCCTACGCGAAGCTCGAGGCCACGGGCGCAGCGCTCGAAGAGGGCCTTCGCGACGCGGCGAAATCCGCGGGCGTCCCCGTCACGATCCAGCGCGTCGGCTCGATGTGGACCGTGTTCTTCACGGACGCGCCCGTGCGCTCGTGGGACGACGCCGCGCGCTGCGACACCGGGCGCTTCGGGCGCTTTCACAGGGCCATGTTGCAGCGGGGCGTGTACCTGCCGCCGTCGCAGTTCGAGGCGGCGTTTCACTCGCTCGCGCACGGTTCTTCCGAGGTCGAGCTCACGGTGCGCGCCGCGCGCGAGGCGTTCGCCGAGGCTCGTTGACGACTCGACAGGGCGTCGCTCGGGACGCTCGCGAGGACTTTCGCCACCGGCGCGCCGTGTGTCATGCTCCGCACGACATGCCCTCGCCCTTCGCCCTCGTGACTTCGATTCGTCTCTCGTCGAGCGCCCGACGAGCGATGCCTTACTTGCTCGGCGCCTTCGTGTTCGGCGCGCTCGGCGCCTGTGAGCCGCCGCGCACGCTCGTGCCGGACTCGACGCCTCCGCCCTCGGATACGGGCGTCGAGATGGACTCCGGTGTTGTCTCCGACACTGGCGTCGACACCGGTCGCCCCGACGTGCAGCGCGCGGACAGCGGAATGGACGCAGCCATGTGCGACCCCGACCGTTGCTTCGACGACTGCGTCGCGATGGGCGGCGTCACGGGGCGCTGCATGTCCAACATGTGCACCTGCCGCTTCCCCGACAGCGGAACGATGGGCGGCGACGCGACGACCTCGGATCGCGCGGACGTTCCATCGGAGAGCTCGTTCCGCGGCTGCATGACCAACGATCAGTGCCCGCCGACGATGTTCTGCTCTTCGTCGAGCTGCACGGGCCCGGGGACGTGCCTCCTTCGCCAGGAGCGCGACCCCAACGCGTGTTTGCCCGACCCCGCGCCTTCGTGCGGATGCGACGGACTGCTCTACCCGAGCGCGTGCGCGCGTTCGACGCTCGGCGTCCGCCAAGACGCGATGCGGCGCTGCATGGGCGACGCTGCGGTGATCCCGCCGACCGACGCCGCGTCGGGCGGGGGCTGACGAGCCTCGCGCGGCGGGTGTGATACGTTTCCGCGCGCTGTGCCGTCGATTCTCACCGCCGTTCGCGACCTCGATCGCGCCAGACAGATCGCCGTCGTCTTGGTTCGCCACGGCTTCGGCGAGGTCGTCACGCGACTCGGGCTGTCCTCGGGCACCGCGCCGAAGAGCGACGCCGAGCCCTCTTCCTCGACGTCTCCTGTGGGCGATCGCGCGACGCTCGCGCAGCGGCTCCGCATGGTGCTCACGGACCTCGGGCCGTCGTTCGTGAAGCTCGGTCAGATCGCGTCGACGAGGCCGGACCTGATTCCGCCCGACGTGATCGCGGAGCTGAAGAAGCTGCAAGACGCCGTCCCGCCGTTCAGCTCGGAGGACGCGCGCGCGATCATCGAAGAGCAGCTCGGCGCGCCGGTGTCCGAAGTGTTCGCCACGTTCGAGGACAAGCCCATGGCGAGCGCGTCCATCGGGCAGGTGCACAAGGCGACGCTGCGATCGCCAGACGGAGACGTCCCCGTCGTCGTGAAGGTGCAGCGGCCCAACGTCGCGCAGACGATCGAGCGCGACGTCGATCTTCTGTACTGGTTCGCGCACGCGCTGGAGCGGGCGTTTCCTGAGACCAAGACGTACTCGCCGACGGACCTCGTGCGCGAGTTCGATCGGTCGATCACCGCTGAAATCGATTTCGTCCAAGAGGCCGAGAACGCGCAGCGCTTCGCGAAGAATTTCGAAGGCCACGAGGCGATTCGATTTCCGACGATCCACAAGAAGGCATCGAGCAAGAAGATCCTCACGATGGAGTTCTTCGATGGCCCCAAGATCGACCGCGCCAAAGACCGCGGCTTCGACGGAAAGGTCATCGCCGCGCGCTCGGTCGACGTGATCATCAAGATGATCTTCGAGGACGGCTTTTTTCACGCCGATCCGCACCCGGGCAACGTGCTCGTGCTCGGCACGCCCGAGGCTCCCATCCTCGGGATGCTCGACCTCGGCCTCGTGGGGCACCTCTCGCCGCTCATGCGCGACCGCGCGATCGACCTGATGGTTGCCGCGGTTCGCGAGGACTACGAGGCGATCGCCGACGCGCTCTACGCGATGGGAAAGCCCAATCGCAAGGTCGACCAGGTCGCCTATCGCGCCGACGTCGCGATGCTCGCGCGCAAGTACCTCGGCAAGAGCTTGAAGGACATCGAGATGTCCGCGCTCATCACCGACTTGATTCAGGGCGCGATCCGCCACGGGATCGACATGCCGCCGGACTTCTTGATGGTCGGCAAATCCCTCATGACCCTCGAGGGCATCGGTCGGCAGCTCGACCCGGACCTCGACGTGTTCAACGCCGCGAAGCCACACTTCTTGCGGCTGCTCGCGAAGCGCTATTCACCAGAGAAAGTGAGCGGCGACCTGCTTCGCGCGGCGGTGCGCATGTCCGGCCTCGCGGGCACGATGCCCGAGCAAGTCGGCGAGATCCTCGAGGACCTCCGCAAAGGACACTTGTCCATGAAGACCGTCGACCCCGGTCTTCCGCTCGCCGCCGAGCGCCTCGGAAAGCAGGTCTACACAGGGCTCACCGTCGCGAGCATGGTGTTCGCGGGAGGGCTTCTGCTCGCGACCGATCGCCACGTGTGGCTCGGGTATCTGTTGTTCGTGGGCGCAGGCGTGACCGCGTTCTTCCACCAGATTCGCCAGTGGTGGACCGGGACGCAGCTCCGTTCGGGCCGCGGCTGACGCGCGAGACTTACGCAGGGTGTGATTGCGGTTCGTGCGCAGGGGAGGTTCGGCTCACCGTTGGGAGCCTCGCGATTCCGTCCTGAAAAATCGCTGACAGAACTCGCATTGCCGCGAGCCGGGAGCCAAGGGGCCCGGCAACAGCGCACCTGCGGTGCGGAGCGCAGCGGTCTCGCGCCCGCAGCTACTCGAGGAGCTCGACGAAACGGCGCGGAGCTCGCCCACGGTCCGCGCGTGCAACGCGATCGTCGACACGAGTGCGCTGCAAATTCACGAACAGAGCACCGCCGAACGAGTCGAGGATCGGGTCGGTCGACGAGGACCGCGTGCGAGTCGATCGAGCGTTCAACGGGACGCCCTCGTAGCTGCGGGCGCGAGCCCGCTGCGCTCCGCACCGCAGGTGCGCTGTTGCCGGGCCCCTTGGCTCCCGGTTCGCGGTAACGCGACTTTCGCTAGTGAATTTGCAGGATGCTATCTTCGATCACCGACGCTCCTTCGGGACTCCATGCCAACGCACGAACCGCAATCACACCCCTCACGCACCCGCGCGCGCGCACGACACACGGCGCGCGAATCACGTGTGCGTCGAGAGCGCGACCGCGAGAGACACCGGAGCCACTTGCTCGTCACGATGCAGCTATGAGTGGAGAAAGCCGCAGGCTCACTCACGGCTGCATCAATATTCCAGTGCTGGTCGGATTCAGCCGCGACGTTGCATCGCGGTCGGAAGGCTGTGCTCGATGGCGAGCCTCCCGCGGTCGTGCTCTCTGAGCGCTGACGAGTCTGCAACGAAGCGCCTCGCGAACGCAATGGTCTACGCCGAGCGCAGAGCGTCGCGTGCGCCCTGTTGGGTCCCACGGCGCGAACAGCGCGACGACCCGCGGCGCGACGACTCGAGAACCACAGACACTTGCGCGTCATCGTCTGCCGTGGGACCAGAAGAGGCGGCACGCCCTGGTGCCACGGCAGACTCAAGATTCTCGATGCCAGTCGAACGTCCGCCCTGACGTTGCATCAGGGAGCTGAAGGCTGCGCGTCGCTCTCGAGCGTTCGCGCCGCGAGTCGAACGAGACCATCGCAAATCCGCGCACCCCGCGCAACGACCAGGCATCCAAGCGCGTAGTCATGCACGCCATGCTCGAACGCACTGCTCCCGCCGTCGCCGTTGTCCTGTCGCTCCTCGCGGGCTGCAAGCGCGAAGCGCCCGCGCCGTCACCGACAACCACGCCGTCGTCGAGCGCGCCAGTTGCCGCGAATCCGACGCAGCCCGCCCGCGCGAACGAAGCGGTCGCGCCCGCGGCCGCTGCGGGGCTTCGCGTGGACTCTCCCTCGCGCGAGTCGCTCGTCGCGCAGGGGCAAGACGCTCCGCGCTTTCGCGCGACGGCGCACGATGGACGGGTGATCGAGAGCGCCGGTCCCCGCGCGCGGCCGCTCGTTGTGTACTTCTACCCGCGCGACGAGACGCCGGGCTGCACGGTGGAGGCCGAGGGATTTCGCGACGCGTCTCGCGAGTTCGAGGCCGCGGGCGTCGACGTGGTGGGCGTGAGCACCGACAGCAACGACGCGCACCGAGGGTTCGCGACCAACCACCAGCTCGGCTTCGCGCTCGTGAGCGATCCAGAGGCGAAGCTCGCGGGGGCGTTCGGCGTCGGCGTTCGCATGGGCTATGCGTCGCGCGTGACGATCGTGATCGATCGCAGCGGGCGCGTGTCGCGCGTGTTCGAGAGCGTCACGCCTGCGGGCCACGCGACCGAGGTCCTCGCGGCCGCGAGGGCGTCGTAGCGCGCCCATTCGTCTGTGAATTTACAGGGTCTCAGCACGCGTGCCGACCCTCGCAGGCATTCGGTGGCCAAAATAGGCCGAAATTTGGACCAACAGTGCTGTTGGTCTCTGCGATGATGCAAATTCACTGGTCGATCGATTCGAGGGTCGGGGTAGGCGTCTCGAATTCAACCGTGCTCGCCCCAGTGGCGCGCGGCCTCTCCGCGCCTCGTGGCGCGCGTGTGTCGCCAGCGAAAGCGTCCGTCGAGCGCGTGCGCGCGTCGCTCGCAGACGTCCGCGATCCACTCGCCGATGAGCGGCGCGAACTTGAGCGCGTGCCCCGAGTCGCCCGTCGCGACAACCAAGCCCTCGCGCGAAGGAGCGTTGTCGATCAAGAAGTGTCCGTCCTCGGTGTCTGCGTAGAGGCAGAGCCGCGTTCGCTCGATCGGCGCGTCGGCGAGCGCGGGCAGGGCGTCTCGCACGAACGCTCGTAGCGCAGTGATCTGTCCGTCGGTCACGACGCGGTCGATCGCCTCGGGGTGCAGCTCGCGGCCTCCACCGTGGTGCGCGATCTTCACGAGCCCCTCTCGCGGGTGCAGCGGAAATCCGTACCAACCGGTCCTCGCGATGTCCGAGCCGAACGTCGCGAAGCGCGCGCCCTCGAAAACGTGTGCGTCTTCAGCGCGCGGCCGCAAGAGAAACACCGGGTGTCCGGTGGGGCGAACCTGCGTCGCGAGCTCGGGGAGCACGAAGCTCGACCACGCTCCGGTCGCGAGCACGGTGATGTCCGCCTCGCGCGTGGACCCGTCCGCGAGGGTCGCTCCGCGGACGGCGCCGCCGCGCTCGATGAAGCCCGCGACGCGCGCGCCGAGCGTCACTTGAATGCGTGTGCTGACTGCCTTTGCGACGAGCGCCTCGACGAGCCTCCCGCTCTCGACGAAGCCGCCGACGGGATTGAAGTACCCATCGCGGTGAAACCCCTCGCGCCACGCGGGAAATCGCTGGTGAATCGCCGCTGAATCGAGTCGCTCGACGGGGATGTTGCGCGCTCGCAAGCGCGTGTAGCACTGGTGCTCGAAGCTCTCCTCGGTCATCGCGTCGCGCGAGAGGTACGTGACGCCGGTCTCGTGAAAGAGCTTCTCGCCGAGGGAGGCGTTGCGCTCGCGCCAACGCTCGAGGCACACGAGCATGGCGTCGGCGTACGCGTCGTCGTCGCCGTAGTCCATGCGCACGGCCTTGGATACGTCGGTCGATGCCGCGAGCGGGTGCGGAACGGGGCCCTCGTCGACGAGCGTCACGGCGAAGCCGCGAGCTGCGAGGGCGAGGGACGCTTCGAGCCCGAACACGCCCGCCCCGAGGACGAGCGCGGTGCGATCTGCGCTCATCGGGCGGCGCTCTGGCAGTGAACGGTCGCGGCGAATCCGTAGCCCGCCGCGTTGAAGAAGGTGTTCACGGTCTCGCTCGCGCCGCTCGCGACGGAGACGCGGATCGCTTGCGGGTTGATGTTGGTCGTCACCTGGCACGCGACGGGAGCAGGGCAGCTGTTGGTGATCGTGACGAGGTGGTTGTAGCCGCTTCCATTGAACACGGGCTGCGCGCGCGCGGACACGCACTCAGGGCGATTGCCGGCGACGCGAGCGGGGCGCGCGTCTTGTTGCGCCGACGCGACCGCAGTCACGAGCAGGGCGAGCGCGATGAAGAGAGTGGCTGACGACCAACGGCGCATCGAATCAACACAATGCTACCGCGGCGAACCTGTTTTGGCCCGCGCTGGCTCCCACGCCAACGATGGAAGCGATGAACGTCTGGCAACAAGCGACGCCGATGCTGCTGCTCGTCGGGTGGTTTGTTCTGCAAATGTGGGTGCTTCCGAGGTTTGGCGTGGCGACGTGAATGGCTCCGCCGCGTCGGTCGACGCGACGAGGATCCGACGATCAACCGCCGAACGGCTGCTGAGCCGCGCTTGGTGGCGTGTACGAGGAGGCGCGAAACAGCCCGCTAGTGCGTGTACAACGAGCGTCACGATGTGTGACACGACCGTGGTAGTCGGCGGGCGCGGCGGCGCTGTGTGGTTCGCGAAGAACAGCGACCGCGAGGCGGGCGAGTCACAGGTGGTCGAGCACGTTCCCGCGGCGAAGGGCAAGGGAGAGTCGCTTCGCGTGACGTGGGTCTCGATCCCCGAAGTGGCGCCGTCGTTCGAGATGGTGCTCTCGCGGCCAACGTGGATGTGGGGCGCGGAGATGGGCGTCAACGAACACGGGCTCGCGATCGGCAACGAAGCGGTCTTCACGCGGTTGCCCGTGGCCGACGAGGGGCTCACGGGCATGGACCTCTTGCGCCTCGCGCTCGAGCGCACGCGCGACGCGGACAGCGCCTTGGATTTCATCACGGGAATGCTCGCGAAGTACGGCCAGGGCGGTCGGTGCGGCTTTCGCTCGAAGGGCTTTCGCTACCACAACGCGTTCGTGATCGCCGATCGCAAGGGCGCGTGGCTGCTCGAGACCGCGGATCGGTTCTGGGCCGCCGTGCGCGTCGCGTCGGGCGTGAGGACGAGCTCCAACGTGCTGACGATCGGCGCCGCCAACGAGCAGCCCGATCGCATCGCAGACGGGACGCTCGACGAGGCCTGGCGCCGCGGTTGGTGGAACGGCACCAAGCCCTTCTCGTTTCGCGACGCCTTCGCGCAGCGCGCGCTCGTGTCGCTCTCGGGCGGAGACGTTCGTCGCGAGTGCACGCGCAGGACCCTCGCGGGCGAGGACGACGGGCGCGACGCGGACCTCGCGCGCCACACGCGCGCGCTGAGAGACCACAACGACAGGGACCCGCAGAGCGGTTGGCGCATGGAGTCGCCCTGCGCGCACGCTGGATTTCTCCCTACGAAGACCGCGGGTCAGACCACGGGCTCGATGGTGGCAGCGCTCGAAGACGGTCGAATTCGTGTGTGGGCGACGGGGACGAGCGCGCCGTGTGTGTCGGTTTTCAAGCCTGTGCGCTTGGGCGCGGGGACGTTCTCGACGGGGCCTGTTCCGAGCCCCGAGGGGGCGGATCGAGAGAGCCTGTGGTGGCGTCACGAGCGGCTGCACCGCGCGGTGATGCAGCGCGGATTCGGCGCGTTCGAAGCGACCAAGGCCCTCTTCGAAGCCGAGCGCGCCGAGCTCGAGCGCGAGGCGTGGGAGGCCAGCGACGACGCCAGCGCGAGCGAGCTCTGGGAGCGGCACCGAGCGCTGGCGGTCGCGTGGGCCGAGCGCGTCGAGCACGCGAGCATCACGCCGGCGACGGGCGGACTGTCTGCGCGCGCGAGGCGATGGTTCTGGGAGCGCGAGGCGAAGAGGGACGGGCTGTGAACGACGTCATCGTGATCGGCGCTGGGTTTTCTGGGCTCGCCGCGGCGCGCACGCTCGTCGACGAGCGCGGCGCGAACGTCCTCGTGCTCGAGGCGCGCGACCGCGTCGGGGGCCGCGTCTTCACCGACACGCTCCCGGATGGAACGTGGGTAGACCTCGGCGGCCAGTGGCTCGGCGCGACGCAAGATCGTCTCGCTGCGTGGCTCGAGCGCTACAAGATTCCAACGTACAAGAGCTACACCCAGGGTGAGAACCTGCTGCTGTGGAAGGGCGCGCGGACGCGCTACCGCGGGACGATCCCGAAGCTCCCGTTGATGGCGCTGCTCGGCGTCGGGTGGGCGCAGCTTCGGTTGGATCGCATGGCGAAGAAGGTCCCGCTCGGCGCGCCGTGGACCGCGAAGGACGCGGCGGCGTGGGACCGCACGAGCTTCGGCCAGTGGATGCGCGACAACGTCGGCAACGACACGGCGAGGCGGCTGCTCGAGCTCGGGATGGACACGGTCTTCGCTGAAAACGCCGACCGATACTCGCTCTTGTACGCGCTCTTCTACATTCACTCGGGCAAGGGGACGGACGTCTTGCTCGGCAGCGACGGCGGCGCGCAGGACACCCGCGTCGACGGCGGAATGCAGCGGCTCGCGACGGCGATGGCCGCCGGGCTCGACGTTCGCTTGTCGCACCCCGTCTCGCGCGTCGAGTGGACGCCCGACGGCGCGACCGTGCGATGCGACGTCGACGGACATGCGCACACGTTTTCATCGCGGCGCGTGATCGTCACGACGCCTCCCGCGCTCACCCGAGAGATCGCCTTCGAGCCAGCGTTGCCCGAGGCGCGCGCCGCGCTCCATCGCGGGATGCCCATGGGCGCTGCGGGAAAGTGCATCGCCGTCTACGACGCGCCCTTCTGGCGCGACGAGGGGCTCTCGGGCCAGTGCGTCAGCGACGAGGGCCCGTGCCACGTGACCTTCGACAGCTCGGGCCCGAGCGGAAGGCCGGGCGTGCTCATGGGCTTTCTCGAGGGCGACGAGGCGCGGGCGATGGCGAAGCTCTCGCCCGACGATCGCCGCGCGCGAGTGCTCCAGTGTTTCGCGCGGTATTTCGGCGACAAAGCGAGGTCGCCGTCGCAGTACATCGATAAGCTCTGGGAGCAAGACCCGTGGGCGAAGGGCTGCTACGGAGCGTTCTTTCCGCCGGGGTTGATGACCGAGCACGGACCGGCGCTGCGCGCGTCGGTGGGGCCCCTCCTGTGGGCGGGGACCGAGACCGCCTCCGTGTGGAGCGGATACATCGACGGAGCGCTCTCGAGCGGCGAGCGCGCCGCCCGCGAAGCGCGCTGGTGAATCGAGCCCGATGATGAATGGTGAACACACAAACAAACCCTCGGTCTTCGACCCGGTGAAGCTCGGCCCGGTGACGCTTCGCAACCGCACGATCCGCGCGGCGGCGTTCGAGGGGCTCGGGCGCGATCACATGCCCACGGACGAGCTCGTCGAGTTTCACCGCGCGCTGGCCGAGGGCGGCGTCGGGATGACCACGGTCGCGTACGCCGCGGTCGAGCAGCGAGGGCTCTCGTTTTCGCACCAGCTGTGGATGCGGCCCGAGATCGTCGCGCCGCTCCGGAGGCTCACCGACGCCGTTCACGCCGCGGGCGCGCGCGCCTCGATCCAGCTCGCCCACTGCGGAAACATGGCTCACTCCAACGTCGCCGGCGGTCGCCCTCAGTCCGCCTCGGCGCGCTTCAACCTCTACGGACCCTCGTTGCCGAAGGCGATGGACGCCTCGGACATCGCCCGCGTCGTGAAGGCGCACGCCGACGCGGTGTCCATCGCGCGCGACGCGGGGTTCGACGCGGTCGAAGTGCACGCGGGGCACGGCTATCTGCTCAGCCAGTTCGCGAGCCCGTGGACCAACCGTCGACGCGACGACTATGGAGGCTCGGTCGACAACCGGATTCGCTTCGCGCGCGAGGCGATCGCCGCGGCGAAGAAGGCGGCGCGCGACGACGTCGCGGTCTTGGTCAAAACCAACCTTCGCGACGGCTTCGAGGGCGGAATGGAGCTCGACGACGCCATCGTGATGGCGCGCATGTTCGAAGACGAAGGCGTCGACGCGCTGGTGCTCACCGGCGGCTTCGTGAGCCGCGCGCCGATGTACGTGATGCGCGGGAGCATGCCGACGCGCGTGATGGCCGACGTGATGACGGACCCGATGCTCTCTGTCGGAATCTCGCTCTTCGGCCAAATGCTCGTGAAGCCCTTCGCCTACGAGAGCCGGTACTTTCGCGAGGACGCGCGCGCCGTTCGCGCCGCGGTGAAGGTCCCGCTCGTGTACCTCGGCGGCGTGGACTCGGGCGCCGCGATCGACGAGGCGCTCGGCGAAGGCTTCGAAGCGGTCGCGATGGCGCGAGCGCTCATCCGAGAGCCAGACTTCGTCAACAAGCTCCAGCGCGAGCGCGGCCACCGTTCGCCCTGCGATCACTGCAACTACTGCGCGGCGCAGATCTACACGAAGAAGGCGAGCTGCCACCACGTCGAGCCGCCGAGCGAGCGCGTCCGCGCGCTCTTGAAGAAGGACATGGCGCGATGAGCGGACAAAAGCAACGCGCGTTGATTACCGGTGCGTGCTCGGGGATCGGCCTCGCGCTCGCGCGCGAGCTCGCGACGCGCGGGTGGGACCTGTGCGTGGCCTCCGAGCGGGGCGATCGGCTCGCGGCCGCAGCGAGCGAGCTCCGCGCGCTCGGCTGCACGGTGGACGAGGTCGTGATGGACCTCTCGCAGCCGAGCGCGGCGCGGGCGCTCTTCGACGCGTCGACCAAGGACGGCGCGGCGGTCGACGCGCTCGTGTGCAACGCGGGGTTCTTCTTCTTCGGCGAAGTCGCGGACGCGGACCCCGAGCGCGCAGAGCGAATGCTGACCTTGCACGTGGTCGTCCCGTCGCTCTTGTGCACGCTGTTTGCACGGGAATTTCGCAGGCGAAAGCGCGGTCACGTGCTGCTCGTCTCGAGCATCTCGGCGTTTCGAGACTTTCCTGGGATCGCGTACTACGCGAGCAGCAAGAAGTACCTGCGCGCGTTCGCGACGTCGCTGCGATGCGAGCTCGAGCCGTACGGGGTGACGGTGACGTGCCTCTTGCCGGGGGCGACGGCGACGGGGCTCTACGATCCCAACGTCGTTCCCGTGGAGCTCGCGTCGAAGCTCGGCGTGATGATGTCCGCCGAGCGCGTGGCGCGCGAGGGCGTGGACGCGATGCTCCGAGGCGAAGGAGAGCGCATTCCGGGCCTGTTCAACCGCGCGGTGGTGCGGGCGGTCGAGCGCGTTCCGCAGGCGGCGATCGACGCGGTACGTCGATGGGGGCCGTGGTTGAAAGCGAAAGATCCGTGAGTGGCCGCGGTGGCGCGTCGCGTTGAATCAACGACAGCGCGCTTCGTCGACAAGGACGTCGTGAATTTGCGCCGCGCTCGTGTGGTACGTTGTCCTTCGTCGATGCTCTCCCCGCGCTCGATCGTTGGCGCTCTCGCGTCGTTGACCTTCGCTTCGTCCGCTGCACACGCGCAGAGCGCCGCGCCGACCGCGCCCGTGACGCAGTCGCCCGAAGAGGTCGTGCGTCGCTACCTCGACCGCGGAGCCGCTGGGGACCTCGCCGCGGTGCGCGCGCTCGTGGACGACGGGTGCGCCGACACGCCGATCGGTCGCGCCGAAGGCGTGATGGTGATGGGCGTTCGCATGACGATCCGCACGGTGCGCACGCAGGTGGTCTCGACGAGCGCGACCGAAGCGCGCGTGCGCTACACGGTGAGCGGCAGCGCGCAGGGCCAAAACGCGACGACGCGAATCTTGGGAGCCACGGTGCGCATCGGGCGCGTCCGCGTGGCGAACGTGACCCAGTCCAACGTGCTGCGCCTCGTGCGCGCGAACGGGCGCTGGGTGATCGCGTGCAGGTAGCGGGAGGGATCGAGCGCATCGGCGCCGAGATGAAGTAGGCGTCGAGATGAATCACTTGGGCGCCGAGATGGATCTCGGCGCATGTACGCTGCTACGCAGCGCGCGCCCGCAGAGTCGGTCGCGAGGATGCTCCGTGCAATACCGAGACTCCTCGCGCTCCTGCGCGCGCCGCTCTGCGGCGTTTATGCACCGAGATTCATCTCGGTGCACACGAGGACGCCCGGCACACCCGGCCTCCTCGCGCTCCTGCGCGCGACGCGCAGCGGCGTTCGTGCGCCGAGATTCATCTCGGCGCGCTGCTCGATATGCGCTCGTTGCGCAATCCACCGCGCTCTCACTGCGGAAATCGAAAAATCGTCATCAAAAATTGTGAGCTTCCGACGACCTCGCGTACAACCCTTTGTGTCCGCAGCGCACCGCGCGGCGGGCCGCGACGAGGAGCCGACGTTGGTGACAACCGAGGCGATGCGCAGCGACCAGCGTGACCGCGACGAGCGATCGTCGTGCGTGACGCTGGCGGGGCCGCGACGACGGATCTGCAACGCAGAGAGGTCGACGCAGAAGAGCCAACAACCCCGACAACAAGCTCTACGCGACCCGTCGTCTCGGGTCTCGACGCCTCGCGAGAAATCGCGCGGCGCTCGAACCGAGACGCAGCGTCGCGGGCGCTCTCCTCACGAGCAGAAATGCTCGGCGCCGTCCGAAAGGGCGACGTGATCGGAGCGCACCGAGAGGTGCGTTGCGACGGAGGCGACGAGGACTCGAACGGAAACGTCGAGCGGTGCTCTGCACCAGTGTCGAGGACACTTCCCCGCTGCGAATCGCAAGGTTCGCGGCCGTCGAGCGAGCAGAGACCCGAGCGTGTCAGCGCCGTGTGAACCACGGTGGTCGGCGCGACGGGTCTCGCGAGCGAAGAAGCGCCGAGAGGTTCTGCCCACGTCACGCTCATCGAGCGCGGCGTGCACCGGCGGAGCAGCGAAAAAAGGTTCGACGAGAGTTCGAAGGACCCGAGTGCGGCAGTCGCGAGGCTCAGCACCGGGCGATGGACACCGCGAGCACGCTGGCAACAGCGATGCGCGTCGGCGGTCACGGAAGAATCCTCCCCTTCGAGATCGCTTGCAGTCGAACGTCGCAACGAGAGCAATCTCACTGCGCGCACCGCTCCGAGAACAACCGAGGCAGACCCCGCGCGAGGCTGGCGACAGCAGCGCGCGACGCGAGCCGAAGCGACGAGCCGCGAGGCGACCGAGCACCGGCGAGCAACTCACTCTCGCGAACGACTACACCCGACGAGCCCCCGAAAGGACGGCTCGCCGGGTGTTCGTGTTTCTCCCGATCGCGGCTCCGCTTCGGGTTTGTGACCGGCGCGAACGCTGAGACCTCTCAAACACATCGGTTCTCGATCTTGCCTGTCATCCTTCGAACCCGGCTCCGCCGTGGCGTGAGAATTCACTGGCGAAAAAAGTAAACTACACTGTGCAGTTTACTTTTGGAATCGTTCTGCTAACGCTCGTCACTGACGCGAGCAGACGATGGTGGATCGCAAGAAGACCAGCCCGACCACGCGCGAAGGCGCGACGCTCACCGAGCGCAAGCGCGAGGACATCCTTCGCGCGGCGGCGGAGGCGTTTCGTCACGAGGGCGTCCGCGGCGCGAGCACCGACGCGATCGCCGAGCGCGCCGGCGTGTCCAAGCGCACGCTCTACAATCACTTCGCTTCGAAGGACGCGCTCTTCGACGCGGTGATCGAGCGGTACTGGCGACGGTTCGCGGACAAGTTCGAGACCGAGATCGACCCGGCGCTTCCCCTCGAAGCGCGGGTGATCGCGCTGTGCATCTCGCGGCTCGACGTGCTGCTCGACCCGGAGCTCATCGGTTTTTTTCGCGCGGTGCTCGGCGAGTCCGTGCGCACGCCCGAGCTCGTTCGCGCGTTTGGTCACGAGGTCGACGCGCTCGAGATGCTCGGGCTCGAGTCCTTCGTGCGCGAAGAGCACGCCCGCGGGCGCCTTCGCTTCGATCGCCCCGAGGGCGCCACGATCGCCGCGGCGCAGCTGTGGAACCTCTGCATCAACCCGCTCTTCTGGTCGAGCGCGCTTCTGCTTCGACCCAAGGGCAACAAGAGCGAGCGCGAGCACACCGTTCGCGAGGGGGCCAAGACCTTTCTCGCGCGCTACGCATCGGCCAGCGAAAAACCAGGCAAGGAGTGAATCATGATCGCGTCGAGTGACCCTGTTCGTGAGGCCCCGCGCGCCCTCGAGCTGCCGTGGTTCGGGAGCGTCCCCGCGATGCTCGCCCTCGGTCCGCTCGAGTACTACCGCCGCGCGTGGAAGCGCCACGGCGACGTGTTTCGCGTGAGCCTCGGCCCGCGCAACGGCGTGATCGTGGTTCACCCCGACGCGATCGAGCGCGTCTTGGGCTCGAACCGCGAAAACTACGTCAAAGGCCCCGCGTACGACGGCATTCGGCTGCTCACGGGCGAGGGGCTGCTCACGCTCGAAGGCGAGCCGTGGCGCGCGCGTCGTCGCTTGGACAACCCCGCGTTTCACCGCGACAGCATCCGGCGCTTCGTCGACGTGATGGGACGGATCTCGCGCGAGGCCATCGCCTCGTGGAAGTGGCGCATCCCCAACGGAGGCGCGCTCGACATCCACCACGAGATGATGCGCGTCACGCTCGAGATCGTCGCCGCGACGCTCTTCGGAACGCGGCTCGGCGAGTCCGCCAGCGAAGAGTCCGGCGGCGCGTTCGCCGAGGCGCTCCACCTCGTCAGCGACCGTGGAAACGCGATGGTTCAGCTGCCCCTCAGCGTCCCGACGCCGTCGAACCTCCGCATGCGAAGGGCGCTCACGACCCTGGATCGCCAGGTGTTTCGCATCATCGCCGACGCGCGTCGCGAGCCGCTCGAGAGCGACAAGGTCCCGACGCTGCTCTCGATGCTGCTCGCCGCGCGCGACCAGGACACCGGCCAAGGGCTCACGGACAAAGAGCTCCGCAACGAAGTGATCACGCTGTTTCTCGCGGGGCACGAGACGACGGCGCTGCTCATGACGTGGGGCTTCGCGTTGCTCGCGCACAAGCCAACGATCGTCCGCGCGATGCGCGACGAGGTCGATCGCGTCCTCGGCGGAAGGCTGCCGACGGCCGAGGACGTCCCGCAGCTCGTGTACGTCCGGCGCGTGGTCGACGAGATCCTGCGCTTGCGTCCGCCCGCGTGGTCGACGGCCCGCGACGCGGTGGGCGCGGACTCGCTGCGAGGGTTCGCCGTGCAGCCGGGCGACATCGTGCTGCCGCTCATGTACTTCGTGCACCGCCACCCGGACTTCTGGGACGACCCCGAGACGTTCGACCCGGATCGGTTCTCGCCCGAGCGCAGCAAGGGGCGCCATCACTGGGCGTACATGCCGTTCTCGCTCGGCCCGAGGATCTGCATCGGAAACATCTTCTCGCTCACCGAGGCGGTGGTGCTCTTCGCGACGCTCTTGCAAGAGCTCGACTGGACGATGGACGCGCCCGACGTCGCGATGGACGCGTCGATCACGCTGCGACCCAAGGGCGCGGTCCCCGTGCGCGTGCGCTGGCGCACGAGCGCCGCGTAGGGTCGCAGCGCGAGACACCCATTTTCAAGAGCGCCCGAAAATGTGTCTGGCGCCCAGCAAATGTGCCGTCGCCAGTCGACTGGCGGCGAAGAGCGCGCCGCCAGGAATGGCGACGAGGCGACGTTTGCGCGCCCCGCTCGAGCGCGTCGCGCGCTACGGTAACGGTCCGAGATGGTCGCCTCGACTTGTGTCATCGTGCCGTCGACGATGCGCGTCGCGCGCTCGAGACGTCGGCGAACGAGCCCCAGTTGCAGCGGAGTCAGTCAATGATCCGCGCGTTTCATGCGTCGAACTACCGGAGCCTCGGCGACGACTTCAGCGTGGTGTTTCCGTCTGCGCCTCCGCAGCTCGTGACGTTGGCCGGACCCAACGCCGCTGGAAAGAGTAACGCGCTCGACGCGCTTCGCTTCGTCGCGGACGCGCTTCGCGACGGTGTCGGCCCCGCGGTCCGTCGGCGTGGGAGCTTCGCGTCGCTCCGGCGCGGAGTCGATGCGCGACGCGAGGTCATGATCGCCATCGAGGCCGTCGTCGATGACGTATGGTGGGTGTGGGGCTTGCGCTTGTTGCCCGAGAGCACCGACGACGAAGTGCGCGGATGGGAGTGGGGCGTCGCGCTCCCCGCTGCCGAGGTCGCCCCTCACGGAACTGCCGCCGCGCTCGTCGAGTTGCCGGACTTGTGCTCGGTGAGACGGCTGCACTTGCTCGGCACGCACGAGTCGATTCGTTCGCGCTTCATCAACGGGTTCTTCTCGGCGTCGGGCGGCGAGCTCGCGAGCGTCGAGCAGTCGCTCATTCGAACGCTGTATCTGCCCCGATACGCAGAGACGCACCCTTCGCTCGCTCGTCTCTTGGCCATGCTCTCGGGCCTGTCCGTCTATTCGATCGAGCCCGCGACGCTGCGCCAGAGACAGCTACGGAGCGGCGCTTCGCTCATGCTCGATCACGGCGAGAACTGGTCGAGCGTGTTGCAGCGCTTGTTGCCCGAGTATCGAGGAGAGCTCGTCTCGGCGCTCTCGGCGCTCGTTCCCGACGTCGCCGACGTCCGCGTCGACGCTCTCGCTGACGACCTCGTCGTGCAGTTCGAGCACCGCAGCGCGACCGGAGAATCTCTATGGATTCCTGCGAATCGCGAGTCCGACGGGACGTTGCGCGTCGCCGCGTTGTTGACCGCGTTGCTGCAGGAGCCGCCGCCGAGCTTGCTCGCGATCGAAGAGCCAGAGCTGGCCGTGCACGTCCGCGCGCTCGAGACGCTGCGCGAGTACGTCCTCACGCGTGCGCGATCGACGCCGGTGATCTTGTCGACGCACAGCCCGCATCTGCTCGACATGCTCCCGTTGGATTCACTGCGAGTCGTCTCCCGCAGCGACGAGGGAACCGCGGTCGCGCCGCTCTCCCAACGGCAACGAACGCTCGTGCGGCAAGGCGTCTACACGCTGGCCGAGCTGGCGTTCTCGCAGCCGCTCGAGGGCGAGGGCCATGCGTAAGGTGTATCTGATCGTCGAGGGGCAGGGCGACGAACAGGCGTTGCCGAAGCTGCTCAACAAGTTCGTCAAGGCGTTGGGCTTGGAGGACGCGGTGTTCGCGGTCGCCCAGCGGTCGTCGCGCTGCTCCGACGAAGACCTCCGGAAGCAGTGCGCAGACCTGCGTACGCGTCGGCAGATCGCGGGAGCGATGTTCGTGCGCGACTGCGAGGACGGTTGCCCGAAACACGAAGCTCCGCGGATGGCCGCGGTGTTGCGCGCCGAGAAGCTGCCGTTTCCAGTGGCTGTCGTGCTGTTCTATCGGGAGTACGAGACCTTGTTCGTCGCGACGCTCGATGCGCTCGCAGGCAAGCGCTTGGTGGGGCCCCAGGGAAGCGAGCTTCCACCCTTGGACGCGAGCGCGAGCGCGCCGCCAGACCCCGAGCGCAACCGTGACGCGAAGGGGCAGCTCAACAAGTACTTGCCGAAGACACACCCGTACCGCGAAACATCGCATCAGCTCGCGATGACGCAGGCGCTCGACATCGAGGCGTTGCGCTCCGCTGCGCTCCCTTGCGTGGGCAGCTTGGAGCGGGCGCTCACGTTCGTGCTCACGTCGCCGGTCGCTGGCGTGTATCCGCCGTCGCCGGAGGCGCGCGAGGCGTGAGCGCGCCGCGTAGGCTCGCAGCGCGAGACACCCATTTTCAAGAGCGCCCGAAAATGTGTCTGGCGCCCAGCAAATGTGCCGTCGCCGGTCGACTGGCGGCGAAGAGCGCGCCGCCAGGAATGGCGACGTCGCGCTACGCGTTGGCCGTGAGCACTGTAGACGAGGCGCTCGGTTCGCACGGCGCTCGTTCGTTCGTTGCGCGAAGGTGCCGCGCGAGATCCGCGCCCACGGCCTCGTAGCGCGCGAGGCCCTTGCACGCCCGGTCCCAGAGCGCTCGTCGCGCGAGGCCGCTCGCGCGCAATGTCTGTCGCAGCCGGCATCGCGTCGCGTCGATGGGCTCGAGGCGCATCGTGTGCTCGAGGCGCAAGAGCTCTGCGGCGCCGAAGCGCTGCTCGAACACGAGCTCGAACGGCGCGACCGATTGCAGCACCGGCCGCACGGTCGCGTGCGTGTCGTCCGCGCGGAGCACGGTGACGTCCCACGTTGATCCCGGGCGCATCTCGCCGCGGACGCTTCGGACGAACTGGCTCCATTGCGGCCAGCGCTCGATCGCTTCGAACACCTTCCACGCGCGATCGATGTTCGCGGGCAGCTCGGTGCACACGTCGAAGCGACGCTCGTCGCGCGACGTCTCGACCCACGGGAGCTGCTTCGCGTGCTGCGCTCGGCCGGTCGGCCACCGCTCGACCGACGAGTCGATCGCGATCGCCGCGGCCGCGCCCGCTTGAATCGCAGACTCGAGCGACGAGGTCACGTACGGAGCCATCCCGCCGAGGTTGGTCGCGAGATAGACCGGCGCGCTCGCGCACACGGGTCGCAGCGGCCCGTGCCTCACGAGCTGCGTCGCGCTGGAGGTGCCCCAGACGTGATGGCCAATGGGCTTCGGCAGCGACGGATCGGCGCGGCGCTCGTCGGCCCAGAGGATCTCTGCGAGCTCGTCGGGCGAGTGGTCGCGCGAGCGCGTCCCGAGGCGAGGATGTGCGAAGTCCGTATCGAGGCTGATCGACCCCACGACGGCGGTCACCGCGGGAGGACGCAGCCACGGACGATACTGCGGATACTCTCGAACGATCGGGTGCCAACCGCGACGAACGTTGTGGCCTCCCAGCGGGAGCGCGCGATCGAACGCGCGATCGAAGTACCACGTGATCCCGAGGTGCTCGTACACCGAGTCGCGCAGCACGTCTTGCAGGCGCGCCGGCTCGAAGCCGAACCCCTCGGCGATGGACGCGTCGCTGCGCGCGAGGAGCTTCGCGAGCGCCGGCGGAGGAAGCGCCAAGACGACGCGCTCGACGTCGGCGTGCCCTTCGGTGAGGCCCACGCGAACGCTCGCGCGACCGCGCCCCTGCGCGAGGCTCCGCGCCGCGGTGCGTAGCCGAATCTCGACTCCGAGCCGCGCGAGCTCTCGCGCCCAGAGCGAGAGGAAGCCCTCGGGCGCGTTCGGGGGCTGGGCGTTCCAGAAGAGCGTGCTCTCGCGTTGCTGGAACAGGGCGTCGAGGTTCGCTCCGATGCGATAAAAGAGCTCCCACACAGTCATGCGAAGCGTCCCCGCGATGCCGCCGAGGGCCGTCGCGCGAAGCCAATTGCGGCACGTCTCGCTCAGGGCGTTGCGCTCCAAGAAGGCCTCGACCGAGCACTCGTGCGGCGCGCCAAGACCCGCTCGATACCGCGCCCACTCCGCGGCGATCACCGCGAGATCCGACGCCGTGCACGCGCGCACGAACGGAACGAGCCAATCCGCCCGCAGGCTGTACTGCGGGACGAAGTGCGACTCCCACCGCGTGCCCAACAGTCGAAACAAGTGCGGCGCGGTGCGGTAGGTGCCCTGGTACACCTTGCAAGAGTTTTCGCCGCAGTAGTAGCCGTCTTCATCGAAGCGCGCGGCCCACAGGCCGCCGAGCTCGCGACCGCTCTCGAAGAGCGTGACGCGATGGCCTGCGCGGGCGAGGAGCAGCGCCGCGGTCATTCCGCCAGGGCCGCCGCCGATGACGGCGACGCGTCGCGCGTTGGGTGATGTTGATTCTGTGTGTTTCTGCGGAGGACCCGCGTCGCGCCCGTCGTTCACGCGATCCCTCCGCGTCGGGCGCTGCGCGGCGAGCCTGCGGGCCGCGCGACGGGGCGACGGTCGCCGTCGAGGAGCCAGCGCGCGAGGAGCTTTCCGATCCCGAGCTCGAAGAGCCCGGCGAGCGTCGCGCACAGCGCCGTCGTGCTCGCGAGCAGCAGCGCGGGGTGCCTCGCGAGAAACGTGCGTGCGCGCTGCGCGGGCGCCTCGGGCAGCGCAAACGGACGCCGCAGACCCGGCGCCTGCACGCTCGCGACCGTGCGCCACCGCGGGTGCGCGAGCAGCGCTGCGCAAAGATCGTACGGCGGAACCTGACACGGCACGCCCTCGATCGCGCGCGCTTCGCCAGCGTTTCGCGCGGCG
This sequence comes from Myxococcales bacterium, assembly GCA_016793325.1. GTDB lineage: Bacteria > Myxococcota_A > Polyangia > Polyangiales. Next base: position 53,790 of record JAEUKI010000001.1, read on the forward strand.
AGGTGCAAGATCGTGCTCACGAGGCCGCTGCACGTGATCAGCGCGTCGGTGCTGTCGAAGCAGCTGCGGTCGCCTTCGATCGCGCGCTCGAGTCCCCGCAAGAGCGCGTCATCGTCGCGCCCCGGTGCCACGGCGATCTGCAACATCTGCCACAACAACCGAGCGGCGCCGTAGACCTTCTCGCTGCCCGCGTGGCGCGAGACGGCGCGCGCGATGGCTCCTGCGTGCGCGGCGACGGCGCGGTCTCGACAGCGGAGCACCGTGGTCATTCGCTGGTGCTTCGCGAGGTACTCGACCGCATTGTCGGCCTCGAGGACGAAGCTGTCCCAACCCGGCCCCGAAGCGTGCAGAAGAACGCCGTCGCCCGCGTAGATCGCCGCGTGGCAAGCCCACGCCGGCCCGAGTCCCGACAAGAGTTCGGGCCGCACGGCGCGGGACCACACGTTGAGGCACGCGACGAGGTCCGAGCATCGGGCTGCGCCACGGTCGTTGTCGCCGTAGACGCCGAAGACGAGAACGTCTCCAGGCTGGAGGGGGCTTGTGCCGACGAGGGGGGTCTCGAGAGCGCTCCGCTGCGAGGGTGTCGGTGCAGCGGGGGCGTTGTTCAGCGCGGTCATCGAAGAGCGCTCGAGCAACGCGCGCGCCAGACTCGAGCACGAGCCAAAAACCGAGGATATTCAGCGTCGAACGCGCCTGGCCGCGCGTCGGACGAAGGGGGCGATGTCCAATCCGCGTATCGGCCGAACGTTCAATTGGACAACGCGCGTGCCGCGGCGCGCAGGGCGGAGCGTGAGGCACACGTTTTCGAGAGCGCGCGAAAATGTGTCTGGCGCCCAGCAAATGTGCCGTCGCCAGTCGACTGGCGGCGAAGAGCGCGCCGCCAGGAATGGCGACGAGGCTTCCCCCTCAGCTCGCCGCCGCCCAGAGCTCGCCCTCGCTCGTATCGTCGAGCCACCGTCGCAGCCGCGTCGCGCCCGCGATCACCTCGCGGAGCTTCGAGGCGCCCTCGGCCGACGAGCCCTCTTCTTCGGTCGGCCACAGCGACTCGGCCTTTTCGAGCGCCGTGATCGCGGCGGACACGGCGTCGACGATCGCGTGCTTCTGTCTCTCGCGGCGCAGCGCTACGTCGGGGCCCGCCCACGCGTCGAAGCCTCCTTCGGCCGCTTCGTGCTCGCCGCTCGGGTGCTCGTCGCCGTCGATCGTGGTCATCGCCTCGTAGGCGTCTTTGACCTTGGGCTCTTTCTTGGCCTTCTTTCGAACGGACTTCGCTTCGCCGTTCTTCACGGCCGCCGCGGCCTCGAGCGCCTCGGGCTCTTCCATCTTGGTGAGCGCGAGCAGCTCCTTCTTGTTGTGGCTGATCGGCGTCGAGCGGATCGTGTCGCGCACCTCTACGGGCATCTCGCCGATCTTGAGCTCTTCTTTGATGGCCCGCTTCGCGCGGCCGGTGAGCCGCGCGGTGTCGTCGACGAACGCCGTGAGCTCGGGCTCGCGGGGCTTCTCGGCGCGCTTGGACTTCTTCTTTCCGTCGCCGCTGTCGGCGGGGGCGGACTTCGCGACGCGCTCGGCTTCGATCTCGCACCAGATGCGCTTTCGCTTGGCGATGTGCTCGGCGCGCTCGAGCGCAGAGAGCTCTCGGCGACACAGGTTTTCATCGATCTCGGCGAGCTCGGCCTGCGGTCGATCGAGGGCCTCGATCATCGCGGGGATCTCGGTCCAGCCGAGCTGCTTGCACGCCTCGAGGCGATGCAAGCCGCACACGAGGGTCATCGAGCGATCGAGCAAGATGGGCTGAAGCAGACCGCCCATCGAGATCGACTCGCGGAGCGCGTCGACGTCACCGAGCGAACGAAGCCTCGGCGCGGGAATCCGAATCGACGCGATCGGAACAGACTGCACATCGGGCAAAGCGTTGAGCGAGGTCACGGCCCGAGTGTGCGAGCACTCCCGCGCGCGACGCGAATTTGCCGCACATTTGCGCGCGATTACCGGCCGAAGTACTCGCCGTACCAGGGGATCTCGCGCACGTCGATCGCGTCCTCGGGCACGACGTAGCTCGGGTCGAGCATCGCGATGACCTTGCCGAGCGTCCGGCGGTCGCGCTCGGCGATGACCGTGAAGCCCTCGCGCGCGAGCATCGCGGCGCTCACGCCCGCGCCCCGCTGATAGCGCTTCTCTTCGGGGCGTCCGAGGTAGACGAACGTCGTTCCGCACGAGTCGCTCACTTCGAGGGTGACGCAGAGCTCGACCCGCTCGCGCGCAGCGAGGTCGCACATCGCGCGCGCTCCCTGGACGAGCGCGTCGGTGCAATCTCGCTCGGTGGTGTCCATCACGCGCGCTTTGCCGTCGAGCACCGCGAAGCCATCACCGTCGTGCAGCGTCGTGAGCGGACGCGGCGTCCCGAGGCCGACGTGCTCGGGGCAAAACGACACGGCGCGGACGTTTGGAAGACGAACGAGGCGAAGCACGAGGTCGTCGGCGTAGTCCGTTCCCTCCCAGCCCGTGGGCTTTCCAACGAGGCAAGCGCTCGTGAGGACGCGCAGCGGGTCTTCGGGCGTCGCGCGGCGGACGCGCTCCCAATCGATCGTTCCGTGCAGCATGTGGGAGACATGAGGGGCGATCGAATCGATCGTCAATGGCTCGTACACAGAAGCACGTGCGTGCAAACACGGATCGCGCGCGAGCGCGGCGACGTTCGACAATCGTCGAATGACGGCGAACACGTTGGCGTTGCTTCGAACCTGGTTGGGGGTCTGGGCGCTCGCGGCCCTCGCGTCTGCGTGCAGCGACGGCTCGCAGACCTCTTGTACGCAAAACGCCGACTGCCCTATCGGCGCGCAGTGCGTTGAATCTGTGTGCCGAGTCGCTCCGCGCGACGCCGCGGCGGACATGGGCTCGGTCGACGCCGGGAGCGCGATGGACGTCCCGCGACCGATGGACACGCGCGCGCCGCGCACGCTCGCGGGCGTGTCGATCGAGCCGATGATGGCGCAGATCGTCGTGCGGCCGGGCGAGCGAGGGACGCAGCGGTTCACGGCGACGGCGCGCTACGACGACGGCTCGACGAGCCCCGCGCCCGCGCCCGAATGGAGCCTCTCGAGCCGCGCGCTCGGCGACATCGGCGTGGCGACGGGACTCTTCGAGGCCAACGGATTCACCGGCGGAACGGTGCAAGTCACGGTGCGCATCCCCGACGGCGCGGGCTCGACGATCAGCGCGACGGCGACGCTGCGCGTTCGACTCGAGAGCGAGTCGTTTGCGATGGGCGTCGCGCCCGACGCGCGCTCGAACTTCGCGGACCTCGAGGCCGTCACGCCCAGCGTCTCGGCGTCGATCGTGTATCCGCTCGACCGCGCGGTGATGCCGCAAAACGTCTATCCCGCGAACGTTCAGTGGCTCGAAGGCGCGGCGGGAGACCTCTATCGCGTGGAGCTGCGCAAGCCGAACTTCACGGCGCGGTTCTATCTTCGACACACGGGGGCGGGGTTTACGAACAGCTTCTTGCCCGACGTCGCGACGTGGCAAGCGTTCGCGCAGAGCGACGTCGCGGACGCAGGCGAGATCACGGTCGCGCGATGGGTGGCTGCGATGGGGCGCGGCTATGCGAGCGCGCCTGTGCGCGTGAAATTCGCGCCAGGAGCGCTCACGGGGAGCGTCTACTACTGGACGGTCTCGAGCGCGCGCATCGTCCGCATCGACGACGGAACCGCGACGCGCGTGAACTTCATGCCCAACCCGCCGTGGCCTCGCAACCGCGACCAGAACTGCATCGGCTGCCACACGGTCTCGCCGAGCGGGCGCTACATGGCTGGTCGATTGGGCGGCGGATTCAACACGGGCACGGTGTTCGACCTCACGACGGACCTCACGGGAAACCCGCCTCCGAGCCGGTTCAATCCGACGCAGACGGACTGGTGGTTCAACTGGTGGAGCCCGGACGAGACGCGGTTGATCGCGTCGCGCGGCCCCAATCCGACGGGGCTCGGGCTGCTCGATCCTGTCACAGGAAATCAAGTTCCCACGATGGGCACGCCCTTGCCGGCGAACAACGCGACGCACCCGTCGTGGTCGCCCGACGGGCGCGAGATCGCGTACGTCTCGGGCGCTTCTGATTGGGGCGTCGACTATCGCAACGGGGATCTCTCGGTGATCCCTGTGACCGCGCGCGACACGTTTGGTCCTTCGCGCACCGTGCACCGCGGCGCGATGTTGCCCGGCGCGAACCCAGCGCACGCGGCGATCAGCTATCCCGTGTGGTCTCCCGACTCGCAGTGGATCGTGTTCGCGCACGGGTTCAGCGCGCGCTCGAGCGCGCAGCCCGCGGCGCTGTACGTCACGCGTCGCGACGGCGCCGAGCTGCTTCGACTCGACAACGCCAACGGAGGCGCGAGCGGACAGAGCTCGTTCGAGCCGCGGTTCAGCCCGTTCGACTCGGGTGGGTATTTCTGGCTCGCGTTCTTGTCGCGTCGCGACTACGGAAACACGCTCGCGGGCACGCGCGGAACGAACCGCGAGCAAATCTGGGTCACCGCGATTCGCCGCACGCCCGCTGGCCCCGATGGGATGCGCGACCCGGATCCTCGCTACGGCGGTGACCCTTCTGAAGTGGGCTATTGGCTCCCGGGGCAGGACCCGCAGTCGCGAAACATCTCTGCGTTTTGGGCGCCGCGTCCGTGCAGGCCCAACGGCGAGCGGTGCTCGGTCGCCAGCGAGTGCTGCAGCAACGACTGCCGTCCGCCGAGCGGCGGTGGGCCGGCGGTGTGCTCTCCGCCGCCGCGCACCGAGTGCAGGATGGAAGGGCAGACGTGCTCGGTCGACGCGGATTGTTGCGACGGGCTGACGTGCTTCAACCGGTCGTGCTTGCGCGGACCGGGCTGAGCGACGAGCGCGAGGCGAATGGGGCGGAGGGTGGGGGGGCTTATGACAGACACCCTCTGAGTCCAATATGCAATCGAGGCAGTGGGGATGCGGCGGATTGCAAATGTGAGGATCAGAGCACCGTCCCCATGTGAGCTGCTACCGTCCCCGGTCCTTCGGCACCATACAGGGCGCCCCACAGTGACAGATCGTTGAAGAGCGAAGGAGTGCAGTACCTATGGCGAACATCCTCGAGGACAACACGCGCGCGATCGGCAAGACCCCGTTGGTTCGGATCAATCGACTGACGAAGGGCGCGCACGCGACGGTGCTCGCGAAGATCGAGGGGCGAAATCCTGCGTACAGCGTGAAGTGCCGCATCGGCGCCGCGATGGTGTGGGACGCCGAGCAGTCTGGCGCGCTCAAGCCCGGGATGACCATCGTCGAGGCCACCAGCGGAAACACTGGGATCGCGCTGGCGTTCGCCGCCGCGGCGCGCGGCTACGAGTGCGTGCTCACGATGCCCGAGACCATGAGCATGGAGCGTCGCAAGGTGCTCGTCGCGCTCGGCGCGAAGCTGGTGCTCACCCCCGGATCGATGGGTATGAAGGGCGCGATCGCGAAGGCCGAAGAGCTCGCGAAGAACGAGCCGAGCAAGTACCTGCTGGCGAGGCAGTTCGAGAACCCGGCCAACCCACGAATTCATGAGCAGACGACGGGCCCCGAGATCTTCGAGGACACCGACGGCAAGGTCGACATCTTCGTCGCCGGCATCGGAACGGGCGGAACGATGACGGGCGTCTCTCGGTACCTGAAGCAGACCAAGAACCTCCCGCTCGTGTCCGTGGCGGTCGAGCCCGTGCACAGCCCGGTGATCTCGCAGACGATCGCGGGGCAGCCGGTGCAGCCGGCGCCGCACAAGATTCAGGGGATCGGGGCGGGGTTTGTTCCGAAGAACCTCGAGCTCGCCCTGGTCGATCGCGTCGAGCAAGTGTCCAACGACGAGGCCATCGCGATGGCCCGTCGCATCGCGAAGGAAGAGGGAATCCTCTGCGGAATCTCTTGTGGCGCGGCGATGGTCGCCGCCCTCCGGCTCGCCTTCGACGAAGCGAACAAGGGCAAGACCATCGTCGTCGTGCTCCCCGACTCGGGCGAGCGCTACCTCTCGGGCGCGCTCTTCGAGGGCATGTTCGCCGAGGTCGAGACGATGCAGGCGTCCCAGGTGAATCCATGACAGACGCGGCGTTGCCTTCGCTCGTCGACGCGATGCTCGAGAGCTATCGCGCAGACGAGCGTGGGCATCACATCAACAAGAAGTTTCTGCCGTCGCGCGACGAGATCATTCGTTGCGTCCAGCTCTTCTTGCAGCTCTTCTACCCCGGGTACTACGGGCGGCAGGACCTCACGGACGACAACGTTCGCTATCACGTCGGGTGCCTCTTGTCCGAGCTGCGCGGCGCGCTCGCGAAGCAGATCGAGCTCAGCTTGTGCCACCAAGCCGAGTCGTGTCGCGACTGCACCAACACGTGCGCGGGCGAGGCCAAGCGCGTGACGGACGCGTTGCTCACGAAGCTCCCCGAGATTCGCGCGAACCTCTTGCGAGACGTTCAAGCGGCGTTCGACGGTGACCCCGCGGCGACGAGCCTCGACGAGGTGATCCTCGCGTACCCAGGCCTGCTCGCGGTGACCGTGTACCGCGTCGCGCACGAGCTCTACGTGATGCGCGTGCCGCTCATGCCGAGGATCATGAGCGAGTGGGCGCACACGAATACAGGTGCAGATATTCATCCTGGCGCAGAGATCGGCGCGAGCTTCTTCATCGATCACGCGACGGGCATCGTCGTCGGCGAGACGAGCGTCCTCGGAGCGAACGTGAAGCTCTATCAGGGCGTCACGCTCGGGGCGATCTCGCACCCGAAGGACGAGCGCGGCCGTGTGATTCGCGGAACGAAGCGACACCCGACGGTGGAGCCGGGCGCGACGCTGTACGCAAACGCGACGGTGCTCGGCGGGCAAACGGTGGTGGGCGAGGGGAGCGTGGTGGGCGGAGGTGTGTTCATGACGAAGAGCGTTCCGCCTGGGGCGCGGGTGGCGATGAAGCCGCCCGAGCTCTCGGTGCGCGGCGTCACCGAGGCGCCCCGCGACGTCGACTTCGAGATCTGAGCGCGCGTTTTCTCGCGCCTCGCGACGCCCGATCAGAAGATCAGCATCGATTGCAGGCGCACGGTGTGCTGGGCGTTCGTCGCGTCGCGCGGGTCGCGGTTGGTGTAGTCGATCGAGACGTTGAGCGCTCCGTCGAGCGCGAGGTACGCGATCACGGCGGACACTTCGCGCGTCGCTGTGAAGGCGAACACGCCCATCTCATCGAACACTGGAAATGTCTGCGAGATTCTCGACCCGAGCGCGAGGTGGACTGGCGTGACGAACCCGAGCTGCGCGAGATAGCCCACGCCCGAGCGCGCGCGAATCACGTCGGCTTCGAATCCGGTCGGGTGCCACCGCGCGAGCGCTTCGAACTGCAGCGTGAGCCCTCGCCACTTGAAGAGCATGTCGAAGACCGCGCTGAAGCGATCGGTGCGCTGAGGGATCGTGCCTGCGCCGATCGCGGCGGGATCCGTGAGGAGCTGTCGATGGTTGAGCGCGCCGGCGATTCCCAGGGCGAGGCGCGGTCCTGTGCGCGCGAGGTCCCACTCGCTGTCGCTGTCGTCGAAGCGGCCCAGGGGATTGACGTTGAATCGCGCGACGTAGAGCAACCCGTAGTCCGCGTCGAGTCGATTGCGCCCTGCGCCGGCGAAGACTCCCAGCGCGTAGCCGAGGCGCCCCTGCGCGCCGAACAAGTCGTTGGAGAACGCCATCACGCCGATGTCGCGATCGAGGTTGAACTCGTTTGTCGACAGCGGCCGCTCGATGAACATCTGCCGCATGATCGAGATCCATCGATTGCGGTTGAACGGGACGAAGAACTGCCCCGCGCGCAGCTGGAAGTTCGGCGACGGCGCCCACGTGACGAACGCGTCGAACAGCGGCGACTGAGCGCTGATGTCCAGCGGGGCAAATCCCAGGTGAAGTTGGTACGTGAGCGCGGGGCCGAGCAGCGCGCCCTGGAGGATCAGCCGCGCGCGCCGCACGGTGAAGCCGACCGTCGGCGGCGCTTGTACGGCGCCCGTGATCGGCAGCGCGACGTCCACCGTCACGCGCGGCTGAACGAACGCGCGGATCGTGAGCGAGACGCGCTCGTCCGCGGTTCCGATGCTGAATCCCCGACCGACGCCGATCCGGAGCGTCGCGGTCCGCGGCCGCGAAGCGCCCCCCGCCGCGCCTGTGGAGTCACTCGCGCTCGCTGCGGAGGGAGCGCCGTTCGCGCCGACGGTCGCGCGGGGGGCGTCGTCGAGCGACGATTGGGCGCGGGCCCCGCGCGGAGCGAGGGCGAGGGTCAACGCGCCGAGGGCGCCTGGGAGAATCGTTCGGCGGTGGGTGTAGCTCTGCATAGGGTGAAGCAACGCGCGGGCGGTTGTACCGCCGCGACGGGTGCGCCGTCCTTCGCAGTCACGCCCCGCAAAATCCGCGGCCACGAAATCAATGCGCAGCGAACTTCTGTCCCTGATCGAGTCGCTCTCGGGAGTCCAGCAGTCCCCGACGTTTCATCCCGAAGGGGATGCGATGTTTCACACGTTGCAGGTCTTCGAGCGCGCCCTCGAAGACACCCGCGACCCGCGCCTGCTCGCCGCGGCCCTCTTGCACGACGTCGGAAAGGCCATCGACGGACCCACGCACGACGTCGAGGGCGCGTCGCTCCTCGAGGGGCTCGTTCGGGCGGACGTCGTGTGGCTCGTCGAGCACCACCTCGACCTCTTGCGCGAGCCCGGCCGCGCGCGTCGTCGCTTCGCAGGCGACGAGCGCCTCGCTCTGCTACAACGATTGAGACGCTACGATCTGGCGGGCCGAGACCCCGCCGCCCGCGTCCGCGACCCCGCGTGGGCCGTGGACACCCTTCTCGAAGAAGCGCTGCGCCAAGGGCGCGGCGAAAACATGCTCGAAGCTCGAGACACCCAGAAAGGAGGCCATGCGTGAAGATCGATCACATTGGTTCGGCGAGGCGCTCGACGACGACGACAACCACGATCGCGACGAAGCGGCCTCCGGAGACCGCGCGCCGCTGACGGTGTGCGGCGCGAGCCGCGAGCGCGTTCGAGAGGCGGTTCGCAGCGCGCTGACGCCGCGACAGCGGCAGACGGTCGAGCTGCATTTCTTCGAAGGGCTGTCGCAGTCCGAGATCGCGCGGCGATTGGGCATCACGCAGCAGGTCGTCCACAAGAGCATCTACGGCGTCGAGCGTCGCGGAAAGCGCATCGGCGGCGCGCTCGCCAAGCTCCGCCGCGCGCTCGCGCAAGGGGTGTAAACAGCCATGGGAATCGATCGCTTTGGAGGCGTTCGCGCGGCGGTTTGCGCCGAGGCCGCGCGGGTCATGTACGAAGAGGGCGTCAAGCAGTACTTCACGGCCAAGCGCATCGCGGCCAAGCGCGTGCTCGGCCGACAACGCGCGAAAGAAGCCCGATTTCGCCCGTCGGAGCTGCCTTCGAACGGCGAGATCCGCGACGCGCTCTTGGCGATGGCCGAGCTCGCCGAGGGGCCCTCCCGAAGGCGCGTTCTGTTCGCGATGCGCGTCGTCGCGATGGAGGCGATGGAGGCGATGAGCGCGTTCGAGCCGAGGCTCATCGGCTCGGTCTCGACGGGGCACATCCGTCGCGGGAGCGACATCGACGTGCAGCTCTTCACGGACGACCCCGACGGGCCCGAGCTCTGCGCGAAGGCGCTCGGCTGGCCGTTCGAGACCGAGCGGGTGTGCATCCGGAAGGGCGGCGAGTTTCGCGAGTACACACACATTCATGTCGCAAGAGCATTTGCCATCGAATTTACGGTCTACCCCCGGCGCGACCTACGCGAGCGGCCCCGCTCGTCCACCGACGGAAAGCCCATCGAACGAAAGACCCTCGCCAGCGTCCGCGCGATCCTCGAGCGCGAGCACGGAGAAGAGTGGGCCACCTACCAAGTGGTAGGTACACTTCCAGAGTGGTCGTGGGACGAGGACGACGACGAGCCTCCTGGGCCGTACGACGGGCTCATCGCCGAGTGGGACGACCTGGGAGATCCCGAGGATTTCGTGGCGAGCGAAGAAGAGCGCGCGATGCTCGAGGGCGACGGGGACGACGAGGCGTACGAGCCGCTCCCGGGGTTCGAGTCGTGGTCGCGTCGTGAAGCAACGATGGAGACGAGCGAAGATTGATGACGCACAGCGGCAAGGCTTGGGCTACCGTTCGTCAACAGGACAACGCCATGACTCACCTCCGTCGTGCCACTCTTCTGTTCGTCGCGCTCTTGCTGGGAGCTTGCGCGCCCGATCCTTGCGCGAAGCGCTGCGCGAACGACCCCGAGCCGGACAACGTCACCGTCACGCGCTGCCGCGACACGCAGTCGCGGATCAACACGGCGACGGGGCCGTGCGCGACCGAGATCCGCGCCGCGAGGGACTGCATCAACGTGAACACCGTCTGCAACTCGGGCGGTCGTAGCGAGTACGTCGCGGGCACCTGTGATCGACAGAACAGCGCCGTGGTCGAGTGCTGTTTGCGCAACATCGGACAGGCGCCCGCGTGCGCGCTGCGCTGAGTCGCCGATGCCGATCGCGAAGTCGACCGACGGGCTCGGCGTCCATTACCGAGTGGTAGGCGAGCGCGGGCCGTGGCTCGTGTTCGTGCAAGGGCTGAGCTTGAGCGGGCGGTTCTGGTTCGACACGCCCGATCGGATGGCCGAGCGCTTCGGCGCGCGCGCGATCGTGCTCGACAACCGAGGGACCGGACGAAGCGAGCGGCCGCCAGGGCCGTTTTCGATGGGCCAAATGGCGGACGACGTCCGCGCCGTGCTCGACGACGCCGGGTGCGATCGCGCCACGGTCGTCGGGATCTCCATGGGGGGGATGATCTCGCAGCACGTCGCGATTCGACACGCGCCCAAGGTCGAAGGGCTCGTGCTCCTCGCGACGACCGCTGGCTTACCGCTCGGTAGGTTGCCGGGGCCAACGGCCCTTCAGCTGCTCGCGAGGATTCCGTTTACGAAGGGGCGCAAGGGCGGCGAGCTCGCGGCGCGCTTGCTGTTGCCTCCGTCCAAGCAGTCGCGCTTCGAGGAGTTCTTCTCGCGTTGGCCCGAGGCGTTTGCGCAGGACCCGCAGGACCCTCGGACGTTCTACCTGCAGCTCGGAGCTATCTCGTTGCACTCGACGGGGGCGAAGCTCGGGGCGATCGCGGCGCCGACGGTCGTGATGGCCGGGCGCGAGGACATCCTCGTTCCCCCGGTGAATTCGCAGCGGATCGCGGCGAAGATCCCCGGGGCAGAGCTCGAGTTGATCGCCGACGTGGGCCACGCGATCCCGGCGGAGGACCCCATGGCGATCGAGCGCGCGATCGGCCGCGTGTGGGCGCGGCTCGGCAGAGTGCAGTAGCCTCTGTCGACGATGTCGTTTTGGCCGTTTCGTTCGAAGACGCAGTGGTCGAAGCAGAGCGAGCGATCGTGCACGTTCGGCGTGGACTCGGTCTCGCCCAACCTCGATCGCATCGCGCTCGATGACCCGCGCGCGCGATGGAAGTCTCGCGGGCTCGACGCGCTCGAGGCGCTCGACAAAGACGACGTCCCGTACGTCGTCAGCGAGCCTTTGCACGGGCTGATCGCCGCGGTGCACCTCGCGTACGACGAGCACCGGCCGCTGGTGCTCACGCCGGACGACGCGCTCTTGTGCATGCTCCAAGCGCTCGGGCGCGTGATCGAAGAGAGCCCCGAGAAGCACCGCTCGATGTTCGTTTCGCACGAAGGAAAGCAGGTCGTTCGCGTGCAGCGCGACGAGTTCGTCCCGGGCTCGCCGGACAACGATTGGGCCGGCACCGTCACCGAGCTGTCGTCGCTCGTCCGCAAAGAGCTCTCGGACGAAGGGCGCGCGATCGTGTCGGGCACGGGACGCTCGGAGACCGCGACCGTGGCGTGCGACATCACGATGCTCGGCGCGATGCAGAACTACTTCGAGCTCGAAGTGCACACGATGTGCGGAATTCCTTCGATCACGCTCGAAGGCACCGCGCGCGAGTGGCAGGCGCTCGTCGCGCGCGCCAAAGACTTCGAGCGCTTCGGGCTTCGCGACTGGAGCCGCTCGCTCACGAAGGTGCTCGAGCGCTTCGTCGCCGCGGCGACGGGCGACGTGGACGTGAAGTTCTGGCGCGAGATCTACAAGCGCGAGGACGCCTCGGGAGGGCCGCACGTCTCGGGGTGGATCCACGCGTTCTTTCCATTTCTCGGCGATCGCGGGACGAGCCAGCAAAACCGCCTCGCGCACTACGGCGCGCACTGGCCGTCGACCCCGCTCGAGGCCATTGGCCTAGCGTCTCTCCCGCCGGGGCTCGCGAGCGCGCCGTTCGTGTGGCAGGTGCTGAACGAGCGCGTGCCCATGTCGTTCGTCGCTGGATTTACAGGGGTCACGCAGGATCCCACGGGCGCCGTCCGCGCGCGGATCGGGTGGGCGATCGCGCCGCGCGTCGAGCGTCGTCGCTTCTCGGTGCAGCGCAACGACGTGCCCGGCGGTGTTCCGACGTTGTACCCGCGGCCCGGCGAGCGCTTCATGGATTGCCAGGGCGTCGCGGACGAGGCAAAGGGCTTCGAGCGCTGGGGCGTGGAGTTTCCCTTCGCAGGGACGCTCGTCACGCTCGACGGTCTGCAATCGAGCGCCGGCCTCGTATCCATCGGGACGCTCTCGACGAACATCCCGACGCTCGCGCCGCTCGAAGGGCACCCGACGCTCGAGCGGCTCTGGATCCATCAAGACAGCTCGCTCGTCGACGTCCGCGCCGTGGCGAGCCTCCCTGCGCTGAAGCAGCTCGCGTTCAACCACTGCGACAAGCTCGTGGACTTCTCGCCGCTGCTCGCGCTCGAGTCGCACCCACACATTCAAGAGCTCATCCTCCACGGCAAGACGGTCCCTCGGGAGTGCATCGGCGTTCACAAGGGGCGCGACGCGGTGATGGCCGTGCTCGCGAAGCTCCGAGCGTCGCGATCGAGCTGAGAGGGTGGAGGGGGACGCGGATTTTCTCGGAATCTTTGCTGCCCCCATCGGCGTTGCGATAAGCACTGCCACCGTGGATCGACGAAACGTGCTCGCGCTGCTCGGACTCGCGGCGACGGGACTCGCGCGATGCAGTCGTCCTCCCCTCGAAGACCCATCGTCGACGACGCGCGATCGCGCTCGGCTCGACGTCGACAGCGGTCGAGAGGACGCTGGCGTCACCCAAGAGCGCCGCGTCGATGTGGTGGTCGTCGGCGCGGGTGTCGCGGGGCTGCGCGCGGCCGAGGTGCTCGTTCGCGCAGGGGTCTCGGTGCTCGTCGTCGAGGCGCGCGATCGGCTCGGCGGCCGCGTGCACAGCGCCCGCGCGTTGGGGACGACGATCGAGCTCGGCGCCGATTGGCTCTTCGACACAGGTTTTCATCCGTTGGCTGCGCGCGCTCGGGCCTGGGGCATCGACGTGCGCCCGAGCGACGGGTCGTATCGACTGCTGACGCGCGACGGTCGACACGTGAGCACCACGCGAGAGCGACGGTGGCGCGAGGCCCTGGTCGAACACATCCAGCGCGGTCGCGCGGCGGGCGCCGAAGGGGCTGACCGATCGGTAGGCGAGCTCGTCCGCGAGCTCGTGGCGCGGCGCACCGAGCGCGAAGCCGATCGCGAAGGGATCGCGTGGGCGGCGACCGCGGAGATCGAACGTCGCTACGGAGCCTCGATCGACGAGCTCTCGCTGCTTCACTTCGACGACGCTCCCGCGCCGCGCGGCGTGGACGGTCGCGTGCTCGACGGGCTCTCGCGGCTGATCGATCGGCTCGCGTCGGGGATCGAGGTCGAGCGGTCGTTCGCGGTCGCGCGGATCGAGCACGGGCCGCAGGGCGTTCGCATCGAGGGGTCGCGAGGGGCGGTGCGGGCGAAGGCCGCGGTCGTGACCGTCCCGGTGGGCGTCTTGTCGAGCGGCGCTGTGACGTTCGCGCCGGGCTTACCAGACGGGAAGCGCGCGGCGCTCTCGCGCTTGAAAAGTGGTGCGGTGGCGAAGGTCTTCGCGAAGTTTCCGAGCGCCTTTTGGGAGCCGCGCGAAGAGTGGATCGGACGCGTGCTCCCGCTCGACGAGCGCGGGCGCTGGGTCGAGCTCGTCGACCTCGCGCGCTACGGAGGCGCGCCGATTTTGTGCGCCGTGCTCCGCGGCCCCAACGCGATCGAGGTCGAGCGCATGGCCGAGCGCGCCGCGCAGGGCGAGCTCGAGCGCGTGGTGCGAGCGCTGTTTCCGGGGGTGTACGTCGCGCCCGAAGCGATCGCGCGCACGTCGTGGTCGACGGACCTGTACGCGCTCGGGACGCACTCGTGCCTCGGGCCTGGCGCGACGCTCGCGGATCGCGACGCGCTCGCGGCCCCTGTGGGAAGCGCGCTCTTCTTCGCGGGAGAAGCGACGGATCGCGCGCACGCGGCCTCGCTCCGCGGCGCGTACGCGAGCGGCGAGCGGGCCGCAGGGGAGGTGCTCTCTGCGCTCGGGCTCGTCGGAGACGCAGGCGCTCAGAGCGCCGCGAGCACGTCGTAGCCCGTGAGAATAAACGTCTCGTCCGCAGGAAAATCCCTCACGAGAACCGCAGGGCTCTCGGCGGTGATCATCCCCGCGAGGAGCTTCACGGGCGTCTCGATGTCCACGTAGCGAAACGGCTTCTGCATGATCGCGCGCACGGGCTGCTCGCGGATCTTCGGGTCGTCGACCATCTTCGCGTACACGTGCGCCTCGCTGAGCGAGCCCACGATGCGGCCCGATCGCAGCACGGGGATCTGCGAAAAGTCATTCTCGCGCATGCGAAGCACGGCCTGCGCGACGGACTCGGTCTCTTCGACGCCGACGACCGCGGTGACCTTCTTGTTCTTCACCAGCGAACGCGCGGTGTTTCCGTCGGTGTCGACGTAGCCCATGCTGCGCATCCAGTCCGGGTTGAACATCTTGCCGAGGTAGCGCGTGCCGTGATCGTGAAAGATCACGACGACGTGCTCGCCTTCTTTGAAGCGGTCTTTCAACTGCAAGAGGCCCGCGATGGCCGAGCCCCCTGAGTTTCCGACCCAGATGCCCTCTTGGCGAACGATCTCGCGCGTCCACATGGCCGCGTCGCGGTCGGTCACCTTCTCGAAGTGATCGATCACGGACATGTCCACGTTTTGCGGGAGAAAATCCTCGCCGATGCCCTCGGTCACGTACGGGTAGATCTGCCCTTTGTCGAAGATCCCTGTCTCTTTGTACTTCTTGAATACCGACCCATACGTGTCGACACCCCAGACCTTCATCGAGGGCTTCTTCTCTTTGAGGAACTTGCCCGTCCCGCAGATGGTCCCGCCCGTTCCGACGCCCACGACGAGGTGGTCGATCTTGCCGTCGGTCTGCTCCCAGAGCTCGGGCCCCGTCGTCTCGTAGTGCGCCTGCGCGTTGGAAGGGTTGTCGTACTGGTTGGCCTTCCACGAGTTGGGCGTCTCGCGCTCGAGCCGCGAGCTCACCGAGTAGTAGCTGCGGGGATCTTCGGGATCGACGTCCGTCGGGCACACGATCACTTCGGCGCCGAAGGCACGAAGCGCGTCGACCTTCTCTTTGGACTGCTTGTCCGTCGTCGTGAAGATGCACTTGTAGCCCTTCACGATCGCGGCGATCGCGAGGCCCATGCCCGTGTTTCCGCTCGTGCCTTCGATGACCGTCCCGCCGGGCTTCAAGAGGCCCTTCTTCTCGGCGTCCTCGACCATCTTCAAGGCCATCCGGTCCTTGATGCTGTTGCCGGGATTGAAGGTCTCGACCTTCGCCCACACTGTGGCGCGAATGTCCTTGGTGATGCGGTTCAGTCGAACGAGCGGCGTGCGGCCGATCGCGCCCAAAATGTTGTCGTGAACGTTGGTGCCCATCGCGGCGCGCACGATACCGCAGCGAGCGGAAGGCGCGATGCCGTTCGAAGCGTGGTGCAGTGCGTTATCAGTACCAACGCGCAAATTTGTCGAACGTCGTCCCCGACGCAGGCGCGTTCACCACGCTCGTCATGGGCGTCGCGCCGCGCGAGCGCACGAGCACGAGTCGGTCGGTCATCATCGACGACGAGCGAAACACCGCGACGGCGTCGGGAGATCCGTCGCCATCGCAGTCGCCGATCGGGCCCATCACGTCGGTGGGCACCTCGTCGCCGACGCCCGGCACCGTCGCGACTGCAAACGCTGCACGCGTCGCCGCTCCGCGCACGAGCTGCAATCCGAGCGTCGGGCCGCCGTTGGTCGCGGGGCCGAGCACGAGCGCGTCGCCGAAGCCGTCGCCGTCGCTGTCGCCGATGTGCGCGACGTTCGAGCGCACGACCGCGGTGGTGCTCCCCGTGAGCAGCGCGCTCGCGGCGGTCGTCAGCGCAGCGCCCGTGCTGCGTTGAAAGAGCACTTGCCCGAGCGTGTTGATCATCGGGAGCATCATGACTTGGTACTCGGGCGCAGAGCCGAAGAGGTCCGCGCGCCCGTCGCCGTCGCTGTCGCCGCCGAGGACGACGCCGCGACCGAGGTGGGCGTTGGGGCTCGTTCCCGTCACGAGGCCGAGGCTCGCGTGGGCGCGCGAGGTCGAGCCTGCGAGCGCTCTCGCTTGCCCTTGATTTTGTGGGACGCCCGCGGGCTCGCCGAACGGCGCGCCGATCACGAAGTCGCTGATGCGGTCGCCGTTGATGTCCCCTGCGCCGCCGACGGCGCTCCCGAGCTGCTCGGACGCCGCGGTTCCCTGCGCGACCATCACGCCTGTGAGCATCGCAGGCGCGGCGGACCCGTAGAACAAGTGCGCCTGTCCGACGTTGGTCATCGACGAGGGCGCGCCCACGAGCACGTCTGCGTATCCGTCGCCATCGACGTCGCCGACGCCCGCGACCGCTGCGCCGAAGGCCGTGGCTCCCGCGGGGCGCACGAGCGGCGCGCTGCGCGAGAGCGCGTTGGTCTCGGCGCCGAACAGCACGCGCGCGGTGTTCGCGGTGCCATTGGCGATGACGAGATCCACGAAGCCGTCGCCGTCGACGTCGCCCGCGGTCGCGATGGACGAGTACGTCTCGGCCATCGAGAGGGTGCGGTCCATTGTGGGAGCCATTCCATTTCGGCCGCGAAAGAACTCGAGCCGCGTGGCGCCGCCGGCGCGAACGCCCACGACGATGTCCGCGAGCCCGTCGCCGTCGAAGTCTGCGTCGCACCCGTGCGCGGTGTCCGCGACGGTCATCGGGTTCGTGACCTGCGCGGGGATTCGCACCTGCCACGTGGGGCTCGCCGCCGCGCCGTAGACGCCCGGTGAGAGCAGCGCGCGGGCGCGGAAGAAGACCGTTCCCGTAGGCAATTCGCAGGGCAAACGCGCTTCGGTCCCCGTCTGTTCGAGCGCCGCGATCACGCGGGTGCACGCGCGGTCCTGGCAGAACTCGACGCGCGCCCCCGTGGTGGTCATCGCGTTTTGCCAGCGAACGGTCGGGTTCTTCGTGGTCGCGGTGCTGCCGACAGGGGGCCACGTCAGGCGCGGCGCGCTCGGGCCAGCCATGAGCATCCCTGCGGGCGGCGTCGTGCACGTTCCGCTGCTCACCATCGCGTCGGTGCTCGTGCCGCCGTCGCGGTTGGTGCTGGCGCCGTACTCTTCGAGCGTCGGTCGGTCGACGGCGACGCATTGACCGCCTTCGCCGCACGTGAGGCCCATGCTCTCGCACTCGGCCTGGCGCGCGCCGACGCACTCGGCTGCGAGATACATTCTCACGACGAGGCGTCGATCACGGGCGAAGCTCACGCGCGCGGTCTGCCTCACGACTTCGCGATTGGAGAGCTCTCCGGTCACGATGACCGTGAGCGGACGCGACTCGTCTCCGCCACGATCGGGGCGAATCACGGTGTGGCCCGGCAGCGCGAAGCTCGGCATCGGACCCACGAGCGAAAATGGAACGTCGAGCTCCGGGTCCCCCATCGCGCTCGTTCGCCCGGTGATTCGCACGGCGTCGATGCGCGGCGTCGCTGTCCCCGTGATGGGAATGTTCGAGTCGACGATCACCCACAGCTCCGTGGGACGACGCGCGCAAGACGCGCCGAGCGTCGCGAGGACGACGAGCGCCGCCGTCCATCGTCCGTTCGTCACGGGGCGCATCACGTTGGCGAACTTGGTCTTCATCGTGGTGCTCATCGAAATGAAAACGAGCCCCAGTAATTGGGCGGTGTCACGATGGGCGCAGGCTCGATGGGCAACGTCGCGAGCACAGCGGGAACGGTGATCCCCACCGCGAGCGCGACGCCTCCGCCGACGAGCAGCCCGACGCCCCACGCGGGGATTCCGCCGCCGCGTTGGAGCACGACGTCGACGCGCACGATCCCGTGGCGGCCTACGGTGACCGAGCGCGTGACGCGTCGGTAGCCGGGGGCGTCGACGATGATTCGATGGGTTCCTGGCGTGGCGTCGACGGTCGCGCGTCGCTGGCCCACGAGCCGTCCGTCGAACGTGATGGTCGCGCCGTCGACGTTGCTCTCGACGGCGACCCGCGCGTCCGCCGCGGTCTGAACGAGCGTGGCCTGCACCGTTCGCCGCTCGCTCCGTTGCAAGTCGAGCTCGAGTCGCTGCGGGGTGTAGTCGCTCGCGGTCACTTCGATCACGTGCCGGCCGGGATCGACGCGGAGCGCTTCGCCGAGGGACGCGATCGGCCGCCCGTCGATCGTGGCCGTGGCCTCCGACGGCGCGAGCGCGAACCGAAGCTCTGGAACCTCTGCGCGAACGCCCTCGAGCGCCCGCTGCGTCTCTGCGAGCGACTCGCGCGTGGCGCGCGCTCCGGGGTTGGCGAGGTAGCGCTCGAACGCTGTGATGGCGTCGAGCAATCGGCCGACGCCTCGGTACGCCATCGCGAGGTTGTACTGAACCACCGGCGAGGGTCGGAGCTGCATCGAGCGCTCGAACGCCGTGACCGCGTCCGCGTAGCGACCCTCGTCTGCCGCGGCGATTCCCTGGTCGAAGAGCGAGCGCGCCTCTGCGAGCTCCGCGGGGCTCGGCTGCGCAGTCTGCGCGGATCGAGCAGGCTGCGCAGATTGCGCAGCGCGGGCGGTGTGCTGCTGCGCAGTGTGCGCCGACTGCGCGCTCGCGGGCGATTGCGCCACGGTGACCAGCGCGAAGAGCGCTGCGGCGATCGAGTGTTTCACGGTCATTCGTACGCTCGCTGCATCGGCCCGCGGGAGGTGCTCTGGGTCGCGTTGGTCTGCGAATTCGCAGGGGTCGCGGGGCTGCCCGTCCGGGGGCGCGCGGTGGTGGGCCGCGCGGCGCCGGGGATTCGAACGAGCGCGACCCTGGGCGGCGGCGGGCTGTCGCGAAACTCGATCACGGTCGGTTGGTAGCCGTCCGCGCGGACGCGGAGCGTGTGCTGCGCGCCGTTCGCGAGAAAATTTCCAGCGAAGGCGCCGACGCCGACGACGCGTCCGTCGATCTCGATGACCGCGTTCGGCGGGTCCGTGCTCACCGCCGCCGCGAAGGGCTGCGCCATTGGCTGCTCGCGCAGGTCGCTTCGCGCGGGGCCCGTTGATTCTGTGTGCTGCGTGGGCTGCGAGGCTCGCGTCGGCGCGCTGACGACGGGTGGAACCTGCGGCTGCGTGCGACCGCGCGCGACGAGGGCGGCGCCTCCGCCGGCGACGAACAAGCCCACGGCCGCGGCGATCGCGAGGCTCGGTGTGGCTGGTTTTTTCTTGGCCGATGGCGTCTCGACGACGACGCCGGACATGGTCGCGGCGACCGACGGCTGCGCGGGCGAGGGGGTGGGTGAGGGGGCGCGGGCGTCGACGGTTCCCGCGAGGGTGGCGTCGCGTTCGAGGGGCGCGTCTTCGAAGACGGCGGTCGACGGTCGCGCGTCGTTCGAGCGCTCTGCGTCGGGTGCATTCGTGCTCTTCGGCGCGCGGGCGTCGAGCGTGGCGGCGTCGTGAATGGCCGCGGCGCCGCTGGTCGCGGGCTCGGAGGGGTCGTCGTTGCTCCGCGGGTCCGCCGCGCTGATCGCAGTGAATACACGGTCGATCGCGAAGTCCGCGCACTCGCGAAGGGCGCTCGCGAACGAGCCCATCGTCGCGAAGCGCTCTTGGCGCCCGGGTTCGAGCGCTTTGGCCACGACGTCGCACACGGTCGAGGGTGTTCCCGGGGCGAGGCGATCGAGCCTGGGGGCGCGTTGGGTCAGGATCTTCGCGAGGACTTCGTTGTAGGACTCGCCGAGAAACGGGCAGCGGCCCGAGAGGCACTCGAAGAGCACGACGCCCATGGACCAAACGTCCGTCTGCGGTCCGACCGAGCGCTCACCGCGCGCTTGCTCGGGGGACATGTAGAGGGGCGTTCCGATCGCGGTTCCAGTGCGGGTGACCGAGACGGACTCGCCGTCGTGCTCGGTGAGCTTCGCGATGCCGAAATCGATGATCTTCACGATCGGCGCGGCGCCCGCGCGCTCGATCACGAACAGGTTGTCCGGCTTGAGATCCCTGTGAACGACGCCGTTTCGATGCGCCTCCGCGAGCCCTTCGAGCACCGGAAGCAAGAGCGCGCGCGTCTCCTTCGGTGATAGCTGTGTGCGCTCGTCGAGCAGCGATTTCAGCGGCCGTCCGTCGAGCAGCTCTTGAATGAGAAAGAAGCTCCCGTCCGTCTCGCGACCGACGTCGAGCACCTGCACGATGCTCGGGTGCTGGATCTTCGACGCCGCGCGCGCCTCGCGAAGAAAGCGCTCGACCTGCTCGGGGTGCTGCGCGTGCGAAGGCAGCATGAGCTTCAGCGCGACCTTGCGGCCCGTCCACCGATTGAGCGCCTCGTACACGGCGCCCATTCCCCCGACGCCGAGGAGGCGATGGAGCTCGTACTTCTCGCCAACGGTGCTTCCGATCAGCGCTTCGAGAGAGGGCGATGCCGTCACGAAGGGGGAAAGTCTGCAACGCCTGGGCCAAGTGGGGAGGAGGGACAAGGGGGCCGTGAGTGCGGGGGGACGCCAGCAACGAGTGCATCGGGAAGCAGCGGGCGCATGCGACGGGCGCATGCAACGAGTGCATGCGCATGGGCGCCGCGCACGGCGGGGCGTCTGCGGTCGAAGCGACCGGACGCCGCAGAGAATTGCGCATCCGAGCGAGGCGGCCTCACCCCCGCTGCCGCGCGCCCCTCTCCCGCGCGGGCGCGCGGGAGAGGGGCTACTGGGACCGAAGCGTCGTGGCAGAAAACCAACGGCTGTCTACGATGCACACAAAATCAAAGCCCCTCTCCCGCGATCTCGCGGGAGAGGGGCGCGCGGCAGCGGGGGTGAGGCAAACCACCGCGCAAAACGCGTGCTCGGATCGACGTGCCTTCCACGTGGGTTGGGCTGTGACGCTCGATCGCACGACACGCTGGAATGCTCCCCACAGAACTCGCGAAGCGGTGCGGCACTTTTCGGCGCCTATGGGATCGCGCACTGAGCGCGTTGATTCATCAGTGAATTCACTGGAAGAGACGCGCTTCGCGCGTGACTCCTCGGCGTCCGGGCGCCTTGGCCCGTGACGCCCCGCCGCGCACGGCGCCCATGCGCATGCACTCGTTGCATGCGCTCGCTGCCTGCGCTCTGCTCTCCATGCGCTCTCTGCATGCGCTCGGCTCAATTGGCGCTCGTTGCCGGCGCGCACTCGGCGCAGCAGCGACGGAGCGCGCGGATGTTGATGACGTGCGCGACGACGAGCAGCGACGCTCCGACGATGGACAGCGCGAGCTCGGTGCGCTCGGAGGAGAACTCGATCGCGCGGCTCGCGACGAGCACCGCGGCGCCGGCGCCGAGCGCGAGGTACACCCGGCGATCGTTGTGCAGCGCGACGCCGCGTCGAAGCGCGATCGTCGCGAGCACGATCGACACCGCGACGAACAGCCGCTCGACCCACTCGCTCTCAATCACGCGCAACGCGGGAACGGCCGCCGCGACCGCAGCCCCCGCCGCGCAGTGGATCGCGCACAAGACGGACGCGGTCATTCCCACGCGATCGAGCCGCTCGTCGGAGGCGCGCTCCAAGAGCGACGGTGCGGGGGGAGGGCTCGTGCTCACGATGCTCAGGCCTTCTGTCGATGGTGTGACGAGTCGGTGTGGGTTGGCGACGATGACGCCCGGAGCGCCGCGATCCCGTGGGACGCGCAGCAGCCGCGCTCGTCGCAGCCGCACGCGCTGCACTGGGCGGCGCTCGACGTTCCACAGTGGGCGATCATGCGCTCGCGAAGGGCGCTGCGGGCGCGGGACAATCGCACGGTCGCGTTGTTGACGGTGATCGACAGGGAGCCCGCGGCTTCGTCGAGCGTCTCGCCTTCGACGTCGATGCGACGAAGGATCTCTGCGTACGACGCAGGGAGCGCTTCGAGCTGCGCGAGCGAGCAGCGACAGCGGTCTTCTTCGTGCTCGCGCGAAGGCGCCGCGGCGCTCTCGGTGTCCGCGTCCGCATCGATCCACTGCTCGCGACGCGAGAGGGACTTTCGATACAGATCGAGGGCCGTGCGCGCGACGGCGAAGAGCCACGCGCGAGCTCGCGTCGGGTCACGGAGCGTCGACGACTTCTCCCACGCGCGCTCGAGCGTCGCGGCGAACACCTCGTCGGCCGCGGCGTCGTTGGGCGTTCGACGACGCACATAGCCCCAAATCGACGAGCGATGCTCGGCGAGCATCGCCTCCCACGCGGCGCGATTGGGTGTCGAGTCGTCGTTCATCGGGGCCGTGTGCCTCTCAGGTACGGCGGGCGCGGGCGGCGTCGCATCCGCACGAGGCGGGGCATCCGCAGTCGGGTGGGCACTTGCACGTCGGGCCGCAGCAGCACTCGCCCTCGGGGCGCGGTTGGTTGCACTTGCAGGTTCCGGTGTTGCAGCAGGGGCAGGCGTTCTTCTCGGTCATGATGGGTCTCTCTTTCGATGAGTTGGTTGGGGTTCGCCGAGGTAGACACCCGAGGAGGCGGGATTCTTACACGGGGCGAAGGTGAAAAACGTCGAGCGCGAAAGTGTCTGCGAAATGGCAGGCGAGAGTGCAGCACCGCAGCAAGCGAGCGGAGCGCGGCGGCAAGCGGGCTACGGCGCGGCAGCAAGCACTCATCATTCGTTACCTGCGTCGAAGCATACGGCCCGAGAAACACATGGCTAGAGGGCAAGCCTGAGGCTCGACCTCTGGCCGTGTGACTCGGCCATCGATGAGGCCACTCGCCCCCTGCGCATGTGCGTGCCCCGCGACGACGACTGCCTGCGCCTGCGCTCGCAACATGATTGTGTGGTCTCCGTCCGCCGCCTTGCGTTCGTGTGTCGCGGCTCGTTACGATCCCGTCACTCCATGGCAACACCGAAGCGAGGGGCACGCGGCGCGGCCCCGAAGAAGAAGCCCGCGGCTCGCGCTGCGAAGACCACCACCCTCACCATCGCCTCGATTCGCGCGAGCATCGTGGCGCTCTCGCGCAGCGACTTGCCCGAGAAGCTGCGCTGCTCGGTGAGCGACCTGCTCTTTCACGCGGGGCGGCTTCGCCGCAGCGCGAAGAAGCTACGCGAGGAGCTCTTGGCCAACAGCAGGCTCAAGCCCGCGGTGATCGACTCGCTGCCGTTCTGCATCGAGGTGCTCGAAGAGGCGGAAGACGAGTGGCAGACCCTCCGCAGCAAGGGCGCGCCGAAGGCGCTGAAGGACGCGCGTATTGCGGCGGCCAAGCTCCGCGGCGTCGCTGTCAAAGCGCTGCGCCACTTCTGCGAAGAGGACAACGAGCTGCAGGTGCGGCTCAACGAGATCATGGAGGGCGACGGAGACGCCGACCTCGTGGACGACTTGAAGAAGCTCGCGCCGTTGGTCGACGCCAACTGGGACGCGATCAGCGCAGAGAAGAAGCTCCCGCGCGACAAGAGCGACGCGTATCGCAAGCGCGCGGCCCAGCTCGAGGAGCTGCGGCTCGCCAACGAGCCGACGCCCGAAGCGAAGCGCGCGCTCGAGTTTCGCGACAAGGCGTTCTTCTACTTGCTCGACGCCGAACGCGAGATTCGCAAGTGCGGGCGCTACGCGTTCAGCGAGGAGCCGAAGCTGGCCGAGCTGTTCGCGGACCCGTTCGGGTCGAGCGGCGGGTCGAGCAACAATGGCTCGGCGCCGCCGGCGACGTGATGGACTGGGCACCGGGGGAAAGCGGGGGCAGCGCGCCTCGGGGTGCGCGAGCGCTTCCACTGGGCGCGCGGGCGCTCCACGGGCTGCGGAGGGACTCCACGGCGTGTGTGGGGCGCTCCACGGGCTGCGCGACCGCTCCCCGAATGCGGTGGAGTGAAAATGTGTGCCGGGGGCGCGCGAAGCGGGCGCGTGGTGGGTTAGAGGAGCAAAAAGGTGAAGGGGCGCGTCATCCACGAGGCCGTGGAGACCTCGCGCCGCAGCCACTGCGCGGGGTCGCGGTGTCCGCTGAATACGCGCACGTCCGAGCCCGCCGACTCGAATGGCGGCCGAGTGTCGATGGGGAATTGCACATCCACCGGCAGGTCGTCCGCTCCGTCGTTGTCCATGTCGCCCGGAGAACCGAACTGCATCAGCCACCACCGACCGTACGTGTTGCCCTCGATCCCTTCGTCGGAGTACGTGAACGGCGTCGGCATCCGCAACGCGAGCGTGGGAGCGCCGAGCGCTGACAGCGTGGGGTTGCGATAGACGCGAAGGAATTCGGGGTCTGCCGCCGACGGAAGGCGGCTGAAGATGAGCTCGTGCGTTCCGTCGCCGTCGAGGTCCGTCGAGCGTGCGGCCGCGACGAATGCCGGAGGCAGCACGATCTCCTCCATCGTGATGCGATGCGCACCCGCGGCATCGCAGACGACGCGGGCGATGATGGCTCGTGGTTGTTGTGCACGCGGGCGGATGAGCGTCTCGGGCTGACCGTCACCATCAACGTCGCCGATGTCTTCGAGTGAGGGCCCCACCATCGAGAGCATCGGCGTGTCTGCGAGCTGACGGATCGTTGTGCCCGTAAACTCGAACGCAGCGAGTCGATACGGCGGGCTCGATGGGCTGCCCGTTTGTGCGAGAACGACGCGCGATCGGCGTCCGCCGGTCGTCGGGCACTGCGACGAGCGAACGATCTGACGCAGGTAGCTCCCCGTGACCGTCGTAGTCGCGACGAGCTCTTCGCGTGCGTTGCCGAGAAACAAGCGGAGCCATGTCGTCGGGAGCATCCCCGGTGCGAAGGTGAGAGACGCGAAGTCGCTGAATCCATCGCCATTGACATCACCGAGGTTGGCGACGGCGCGACGGAGGGAGCGAAGCTCGGTCAGTTCGACCGGTGAGAACCACTCGTTCCATGGATCTACGGACCAGAACGAAGTGGACCATCGCGGGGCAGTCCTGCTCGGCCCGCCGAAAGCAACGCGCATTCGTTGACCGTTCACCGCCGAAAGCACGTCGGAGAACCCGTCCCCGTTGAAGTCGCCAATCGGCTGCACTTGCTCGCCGCCGAGGCCGGTCTCGATCGGGGAGGTGACGAGCTCGAGTCGGCGTGCTTCGTCGACGAGGTTCGATCCCCCAAAGGACACCGTTGGCGGAGAGCTACTGGATCTCAACGTGCAGGAGAGAACGTCCGCATACGCATCGCCGTCGAAGTCGAAGAATGGCGTGTCGTACCCGCGCGTTGCGCGGCGCGTGAGCCGAAACGGCACCGTGGTCGCCGCGCGTTCGGTGCCGTCGCTCATGATGCCCGTCACGCGCCAGTACTGAACGACGTTCGGCGCGATGGGAATCGGCGGACGCGACGCGGCATCCGTCGTGAACCACGAGCCGCGCCCGAACGTGCACAGCCGATCGGTGCACAGGCGGTGCTCGTAGCGCACGAAGTCCGGGCGCGTCGTGATGACGAACGTGGGCTGCACGCTGTTGTACGTCCACGTCGAGAGCGGCTCGATCGGACGCGGGGGGTCGGGCAGGCAGCGGCCGGCGACGAGCTCGTAGGTCGCGTTGCAACGGAGCGCGCATGCGCCCATGGCGCACGAGGCGGTGCCGTTGGGGTCGGTTGGGCAGCGCGTGCAAGAGCTTCCGCAGGCTTCGGGGGTACCGGTCGTGGCGGTGTTGCACTGCGTGCCGCAAAGGACGCCGCCGTCGGCGACGCACGGGTGGATGACGTCGGGCGAGCTCTCGACGGTGACATCGGCGAACGCATCGGCGTCGTTCGCAGAATCCTCTGTGACCGCGGCGTCGAGAGAGTCTGGAGAACCCGCGTCCTGCACATCTTCGAAGGAATCTCTCGCGTCGATCGCATCTGTGGCCGGTGTGCGATCACCTGGACTGTCAACATTGTTGGCATCCATCCCCGAAGGATTGACCGAGGTTCCACAAGCACTGGTTTGAAGACCAACCAATGTGGCCAATAGGAAACTACGGTAGGTGTGGCTTGACGCGATGACGGTCGCGTGGTGTCCTCTAGCTCTCCAACAAAGAGGTGGTGGTATGTTGCAGGGCGATCGGGTGAGGACGGCGTTGTCGTGGTCGGGCAAAGCGGATGACGTTCGGGGACGGGGGCTCATTGCGCTCTTCCTCTCCGCAACGGTAGCGCTGCTCTCATTGTGGCCGCAAGTCGCGAGCGCGCAGTCGATCACGATCTGCGGCGCACAGCGAGTGTCGCTACCGTGCGGTAGCCCGCAAGGAGGATGTTGCCAACAAGTGAGCCCTTGCTCTGGCGATTGCACCCCGGGTGCTGCTTCCTGCGCGACAACCCAACTCGTGGACTGCAACAACGGGAGCGTGCTGCCGACCGGAGGCACGCTGAACACGATGTGCGGCGCGAACACAACGACGAGCTGTGGCGCAGCGGCGATCCCCGACTCGGTCGCTTGCACGCCGTGCGCCGGTGGAGAGCCGCAGCCAAACGAACGACAACCGGACAAAGAGAATCGCCCGTTTCCGCCGATCCCTGAGCCGGGGCCTCCACCACCAGGACCGGGACCCGAAGGACCACCGCCACCACCGCAGCCCGACTGCACGTCGGGCTGCTCGTGCCCGATCGAGCGAGGTGAGCCGGTTAGCGTTGGAGGTGGACGCCACACGCTGCATCCCATCACGCTCGTATCCGTTCCTGGGCCCTGGCGTGTGCCTCTCGAGTTCACGCTGCACTATTCGGACACAAACGAGTGGACGCCGACGCTTCACTCCGATGGTCTCGGCGGCATCGGTGTGATCGAAGACACGTCCTATGTGGCTCGGGGCTGGACCCACACGCTTTCCGAAGCGATTGTCGGCATCAGCACCACCGCGATCACCGACGGTTCTTGGTCTCCCAACACGTTTCCCTGGACGAGCGGCAACCCTTGCCAGGCCGCGGAGCGTGTGACTGGCAAGCGCATTCTGCATCGTCACCCGGAGGGAGGCTACGAGGAGTTTGGCTTCGCGACCAGTGGGACGGGCGGCGAGTCGTGCGCGGTCTCGGGGGCAGATGTTCGGCTGTCTTCGCGGCGCGGGACGCCCTATCGGTTGCGTGTGCTCAATTTTGCGAGCGCGACACGCGAATTCGAACTCACCGACCTGCGCACTGGCGTCGTCACAAAATTCGATCGACACGGACGAATTCTCTCGAAGAAGGCGCCGAGCGCGGCTGGGCTATTCGGCTGGACGGTCGAGTACAATTCGGCGGATAGCATCGACGCACGTCGTCGCCGTATTGTGGCAATCAACCACGACTCGGGGCACCGCATCCTCTGGACGGATTTCGGAAGCCCTTCGCCGCGCAACTTCCTTCGGCGATTGTCGCTCCAATTTGGTACTACAACGCTCGAAGTCGCTCGCTTCAACTGGAACATCACCGCCAACGCGTATACGGAAGAACAGCGAACGTTCCTCAAGCTGGACTCGATCTATCTGGCGCAGACGGCAACCCAGTGGTTGTTCGAGTATGCCACCACGACGATGGGTTCCGCCACGCCGATCCCGATTCCCAACCGGATGACGCGTGCGACCAATCCGGCGGGTGTCCGCGTGTACGACGGAGAGCTCAGCCCGCGTTCGCATGGCAACCTGGGTGCGTACGCGGCGCGAACCCTCGCGTTCGACGACGCCGAAGGGGGCTGGGAGTTCCGTCGCCGTGGCTATGCGCAAGTGCAGCAAATGAACAGCGCTGGCGCGGTGCTCGGCGAGACCAACCCCTGCTCCACCGTCGGAACGCCCAACTCCATCGCGGTCATCGACCGTCGCGCGCGCAAGCTCGACAGCGGCGGCAACCCGATCTCGTGCACAGTTGACAGCGACTGTGGGCCTACTGGCAGCGAGTTTCTCTGCACCCAGCGCCCGTATCCGGGCGGGAGCACGCGCTACTGCGCGCGGTTCATCTGCCAAGCCACGACAACGCCGGATTCGCCGGACGAGCCCTCGCAGTTGTCCGAGACGTGTGGGTGCAACACGAGTTCGTTGCTTTGGGCAAACGTTCCTTTGTCGGGGCCCAATCAGGTGCGGCGCATTCAGCGAAGGACGTCTTCGACCGGAGTGCGTACCTCGTACCAGCACGACGACCAGGGCCGTATCATTGCCCAGTGCGTCGGCGACGACAACGATGTCGTTGTTCGCGGCGACGCTTCGTCGTGTCCCTCGACCGGCCAGCTCGAAGAGTGGTCTTACGACAGTGAGATTCCTTCGTATATGGGAATCACCCCGTGGGCTGTACACGAGTACCGTAGAACGAGCGTTCGCGGGTCGGGCTTTACGCCGTACAGCCGCGTGTGGACGCGCAGTCTCACTACTGGACACGTGACGTCCGACGTCGAGACGGCGTGGACGTACAGCCAATCGACGTGGACGTGGGCGTTGCAAACGCGTACGACGACGTACTCGTTTACGGGCTCTCCGCACGACGGTTGGACGCAGCGCGTGGGACCAGGCGACGGTAGCGCGTCCGATCCGATCCGGACCGCAGAATACTGGCCGCTTTCGACCACGAACGCGACGTCGGGACAGGTTCGCTACTCGCGTTGGCGGCGCGAGCGTCCGGGCGGAGCTGCGCTCGAGTTTCAGCGCGAGTACAGCGCTCACACGATCTATGGTGTGCCCGCGACCGAGCTCGACGAGCATGCCAACACGACAACGACGACCTTCGACAGCGCTGGCCGCACGAAGTCGATCACTACGCCGCTCGGCACGACGTACATCGCGTACGATTCGCTGGGACGAATGCTCTCGATGCGAAGGCCATCGGGACAGGCGACGGTGTACGAATACAACGGCAACTTCGAACGTCCGTTTCGCATCGTGACGAGCGACACGCCAACGCTCATCGGAACCGACGCGGTTGCAGCCAGCGACGGCGCGGTGATCGAAGACACCGTCGATCCGTATGCAGTGCACATCACGCGCCTGTTTCGAGCACGCGCGATGGGCCTCAATGGGGCCGAGTGGATGCGGACGACCCAACACCTCGATGATCACGGACGTGTCGCGCGCGACGAAAACGCGGCGACGGGCGGCTTCACGACGCGCACGTACGACAACTTCGGCGAGCTGCTCGAGAGCCAGGACACCGCGGGCGTGCGCACTCGCTACACCCGTGACACGCTCGGGCGTGTGACGACACTGACGCGCGACTACCTCGGTGGAATGCAGGCGTCTACGACGTTCGTCTACCAGGGCACTTCTGTGCGCGCTGCGCAAACGACGCAGCCCAACGGCCACACGCTCTATTACACGTACGACGACTGGGGACAGCTCGTATACTCGTACGCGCAGGACATGGGCTCGACGTGGTCGATCTATGCTCCGCAGGGCTACAAGACCACGCAGTACGAAGCGAACGGAACGCGCACCGCGTGGACCTACGACCGCGCGGGCCGGGTGATCACGATCGACTACAACGCGGATTACCCGTCGCTCAACGGCGGTGATCGACGCTTCTGGTACGACGCACTTCCCGCGGGCGTGTCGTGCCCGTCTGTCGCGACGTGCGCGAATTTGCTGGGTCGACTCGCGTACGTGGAGAACGACGCCACGCTGCCATCGGTCTACCAGACCTTCTACGGATACTCGAGCGCGGGTCTCGTTCAGCACGAGGACTATCTCGTCGGCGGCGTGTGGATGCGTACGCAGTACGAGTACGACACGATCGGGCGGCGGACGCGGACGGTGTTCCCGTTCTGGACGGGCGATTCGATTCGCTACACGTACAACGACGGGACGATCTCGCACGACGCCGAGCAAGTGAGCGCGGCGCACTGGGACAAGAGCGGCGTCGCCCACCGACCTGTGGTCGAGCGCATCGAGCGCATGCCCAACGGGCCGATCTCGCGCATGTGGTACGCGCAGCGGGCTAGCGGAGGACTTCCGACCAACGCGAGCATCGAGCGCAATTGGCGACTCGATGGCACTCCGTCGAGCGTGAGGTGGCGTTCGGGGTTGAACACGAGCGCGGACGTCGCGGACTGGTCGTACTCCTATCATTCGAGCGGGCAAATCGCGGGGTTGGCGAACGCATCGACGCCCAGCGAAACGGTCAACTATCAGTACGACACGCTCGGGCAGCTCACGTGCGCGACCGAAGGCCCGGTGTCTTCAACGTGCTTCGCGGGGGCGACGCAGGCGATCGCGACGTACTCGGTCGACACGTCGGGCACCCGAACGCAAGCGTGGGATCGCTTCACGAACGATCTGCGAACGAATCTCCTGGGCACTCAGGCGATCGGGCCCAATCGGCCCGGTGGCTGGACGCGAACCGCGTGGAGCGGGCAGCCGGAGTTGAAGTGGACGTGGGGCTATGGATGGTCCAACGCGTCGCCTGGGCAGCGCATTCAAGAGTCTCGCTCGGGCTACACGCGAACGACGTCGTACTGGCCCAGCGGCGAAGTCGCTGCCGTGCAAGTGAACGACACGCGCGGAACGACGACGATCGCGAGCAGCAACGACCACCGCGGGCGCCGGATGTTCACGCGGACCACGTACCCGGGAGGACTGTCGATCGATCGCTTCTTCATCTACGACGACAGTGATCGGCTGATCGGCGTTCACCACACGGACTACAGCACCAATCGCAACGAGCTCTTCTTCAACGTCGAGAACGAGACCGCGTTTCGCCTCGTGATCGACAACGGGTGGAACGAGGTCGAGCGCACGTACTTCTACAACGATCACCTCGGGACGCCGCGCACGGCCGTGTCCAGCGCGGCCAACGGCGCGAGCTTGGGTGTGACCTACCGCGCGCCGAGGGAGCCGTTCATGGCGAGCGCTCCCGTGGTTCAGAACGCGGTGCCAGTGCGACTGCGCTTCCCCGGGCAGTGGGAGGACGACGCGAGCGAGTTCGTGGGAACGAGCAACGAACAGTGGAGCACGAACCTATTGGGCAACCACGCGCGCGTCATGGAGCCGACGGCGGGTGCGTACGGGAGTGTGGAGCCGGTGTGGTATCGGCCGCCGCACTTCATCGGGGCGTTCGCACCGATTCCGTTCAGCACATACGCCATGGCAGATCCGGTCGGTCTGTTCGACCAGTACGGTGATCTGCCAAGTGGATTCGGGCCAAACAGGACGAGCGATGGTTGGAACCCGCGCGCGCGGGATTCTTCGGATGGCTGCGGGACGCAGCGCGAGCCCGTGCAAACAGAAGCGTTGCCAATGTCCGGTGCGCCTGCTGGGCCACCGCGACCCAGCGAAGGCAAATACTGCCCGCACGCCGGTTCCGGCGCGTGCGACGGACGGAATATGCGGTGTTCTTACGGATGTGACGACGGTACGAAGTGCGAACTGACAGTTCGGTGTAGCGAACGTGGTTCGACTGATGGATGCCCGAGTCAGGCATGGTGCTTCTGAGAGTATTGGAGACGTGATGAACGCTCACACGATTAACAGAGTTCTAGAAATCGCATCGCCAGCGCTTCCTGACGACGATGGTCTGTTTGATGATGCCGACTCGCCGGTCACGATCCTTGGTCGCGGCAGGAGTTTTCGTGCGTCAACCGTCATTTCCGTCGTTTCGAAGGTCGCCGCGCGTGAGATGCTCCTTGCGTATGACAGCGAACTTACCGGGCCAATCGTAGTAGTCGCGGGAATTCTAGGAAGCTCACGACAGCTAGTTCTGCGAGACGTTCTTACAAGCAGTTCAGCATCAAGAGTTCGATATCTGGGCGATCCAGATCCGGCCGATTGGATCGCGTTTGAGACGCTTCGTCAGTGTGTCGTTGGAGTTTTGCCGCACTGTGAGTGTACCTGGATGCTGAAAGGCATCGCGGAAGGCAACAACATCCCCGCTCCGACTTCGGGAGTCACGCTCGCGATTTCCTCTGCGGAAAAACTAGTCATGTCGGCGATTGTCTCGCTCGGTCTTTCACGCGAAGTAGCGAGCGTCGTCGGTAGGGACGCTTTCGCGTTGTGGGAGTCCGGCGCAAAGATCGAACTGGAGGGTCTCCGAAGAATTCACGGGGTGGGACTTTCGCTACATCTACGTGCCAAGTTGCAGGAATAATGCCCCATGCTCCGAACGCCTCGTTTGGTTCTTGAACGTATTCAATTCTGCCGAACTCGAGTGGTGCTATTTGCCGCGGTGGCCGTTGCTGCGACTGTCGCTAGTGCTCAAGGGGCTCGTGATGGCTCCTTCGAAACGCGAGTTGTCGCCGCCCTCCCTCCCCAATTCGACACCGCCGTCTCCGCCCGCATCGAACAAACGCAGCTCGCTGTCGCCATCCCGATCGACCTCAATTGGGGGCTCCCGTGACTCGCTTCGCACTTCCCCTCTCCGCACTCTTGCTCGCGTGCCGCGAGGCTCCGCGGCGCACGTGTGTCGAGTCGCTCTGTTTCGAGTGGGCCGAGTCGCACACGACGCAGACCTCGGGTCGCCGCCACACTCTGCGCTCGGACGCGTGGGACGGCGCGTGGATCGATGTTCAATCGTGGGAGCCTGGACCCAATGCACCAACGTCGATCGGCGCGCTCCGCACGCAGTTTGCGAGGTTGCGTGAGCTCACGGCACCCGCGCGCTCGACGTCGATGCGCGATGGCTCGATCAACGGTCGCCCAGCAGCAGTCGAGGACGCCGTTATCGATTGGCGCGGGCACGCGTATCGGCGCGTGACGTGGGTCGTTCCCTCGGTGGCCGCCGGAGCGCGGTGGATCGCGGTGGACGTCACAGCGCGCGCAGAGGATTGGGACCGCGCGAGCCCGCGCGTGCGGCGCTACATCGAGTCTGCGCGGTGGGAGACGCGCTGAGCGCAAGCGCGTCGTACTCGTCTCCGCTCCGCGCTGACTCGACTCAGCCCCCTCCAGTTTCCCTCAGTAGTACCAGGGAAACTTCGCCCAATCCTTGGGGCGCTTCTCGAGAAACGAGTCGCGCCCTTCTTTGGCTTCTTCGGTCGCGTACGCGAGGCGCGTCGCTTCGCCGGCGAAGAGCTGCTGCCCCACGAGGCCGTCGTCGCACAAGTTGAACGCGTACTTGAGCATGCGGATCGCGGTGGGGCTCTTGCCCATGATCTTCTTGGCCCACTCGAGGCCGCGCGTCTCGAGCTCGGCGTGCGGGACGACCGCGTTGACCGCACCCATGTCGAACGCGTCCTGCGCGGAGTACTCGTCGCCCAAGAAGAAGATCTCTCTCGCGCGCTTTTGTCCGACCATCCGCGCGAGGTACGCGCTTCCGTAGCCGCCGTCGAAGCTCGCGACGTCGGCGTCGGTCTGCTTGAACTTCGCGTGCTCCTTGCTCGCGAGGGTCATGTCGCACACGACGTGGAGGCTGTGGCCTCCGCCCGCGGCCCAGCCGTTGACGAGCGCGATCACGACCTTGGGCATGAACCGAATGAGCCGCTGGCACTCGAGGATGTGGAGCCTCCCGAGCTTCGCTTTGTCCGCGGCGGTGACGGGGCCGTCGCCCGAGCCTTCGTACTTGTAGCCGTCCTTGCCGCGGATGCGCTGGTCGCCGCCCGAACAAAAGGCCCACACGCCGTCCTTGGGCGCAGGTCCGTTGCCCGTGAGCAGCACCACGCCCACGTCGCTCGACTCGCGCGCGTGATCGAGGGCGTTGTACAGCTCGTCGACGGTCTTCGGTCGAAACGCGTTGCGCACTTCGGGCCGATTGAACGCGATGCGAACGCAGCCCGTGTCCTTGGCGCGGTGGTAGGTGATGTCCGTGAAATCGAAGCCGGGGACTTCGGTCCACAGCGTTGGGTCGAAGGTCATCGCGCGTCAGCCTCCCGAGAGCGCGTCGATCCAACGCGAGGGAAGGCCGCGGGTCTTGGCGATCACGCCGAGCTCGCTCTCGACGTGCTCGCGAAGGACGCGCGCGCTGTCGAGCCACGCTTCGACGCGGGCTTGCAGCGAGCCGAGCGACGCGTAGACCTCGCCGCGCTCGACGAGGGCGCGGTTGCTCACTTGCAGCGCGGTGCGAAGGGGCTCGAGCTCTTCGGCGAGGTCCGCCGGTAGATTTTGTGTGCGCTCGAGCTCGGACAGGACGAGCGTCGCGGCGGGCACTTCGGCGTCGAGCCCGAGCGCCACGATCCCCTCGTGCGGCTCGGGAAAGAGGGACTTGTAGCGCGCTCCGTCGCGGCCGCCGTGGCTCGCGATCACGACGTTGGCGAGCGACTCGATGCGGTGATCGAGCGCGGCGTCGGCCACGCGGATGCGCGCGGCGATGGCGAGCGTCGCGGTGCGGAGCTGCAGGCGTCGCGACTCGATCTCGCTCCACTCGTGCAGGGCTGCGCTCACGCGGCGCGCGAGCGGTTGAATCACGGGATCGTCGGACACGCTGTCGAGCGCGAACGCCGAGCGCGTGAGCGCGGCCCACGCGGCGTCCCACGCGTTGCTGGGGCCGTCGAAGACCGAGAAGGTGTGGTGGTGATGGCCGTGGTGGCCGTGGTGATCGGAGTGGTGATGCATGTCGATTCCCTCGCTCACTTCACAGACTTCTTGATGTCTTTGCTGAACACTCCGCCCATGGGCGCGCCGCCGTAGCCGCCGTAGGTGGGGCTGTACGATCCCGCGGCGCTCTTGTTGCCCGCGTCGCCCTTGGCGCCAGGAACAACCCACTGCCCCGCGCTCGGCGGCGCGAAGCCGCCACCGAATGCGCCACCGCCAGCGCTGGCGTCGAGTCCTGCCGGAGATTGCGCGCCGCCCGCGCCGGAGAAGAGCGAGTCGAGGTTGAAGCCTCCGCCGCTCGTTCCCCCGCGCATTTTCTCCCACAGAAAGTCGATCAGCCAGGGCGTCGCGACGGCGCCGACCGCGCCCGCGACGCGGCTCGGAAGTCCGAAGCGCGTGGCGATCACCTGCGCGACGTGGCCGCCGACGACGCCCTGCAGTCCGTCCACCGCGGCGCCCATGAAGCCGTCACCGCGGAGCAGTCCCGTGACCGCGCCCGCGATGAAATTCTGTGCGTAGTTGCTGTCGCCGATGTTTAGCAACGCGCCGCCGAGGCCCTGCGCTTGTCCTGCGCCGCCCGAGGCTCCAGGCGCGCCGCCCGAGAGAAAACCGGGGCCCGCTTTGGCCATCGCTTGCGCGGCGGCGGGGAGCGCGGCTTGGAGCATTCCAGTCGCTTGTTGCTGCGAGTAGCCCTGCCCCATGAGCTGCTGCAGCGCGCCCTGTCCTTGGCGCGACGAAGTGAACATCGAGAACAACTGATCGATCATCGAAGACGACCTTTCGTGCTGTGCGTTGTGTGCTCGGCGCAATGTGCCTCCCGAGCGGCCGCGCGGAGTGTACGTGGGATGCGCTGCGTGTGGACCCCCTGACACCACCGGGAAATTCTGCGCGCTCGACCCCGCCCGACGCTGGTAGCTTCGCTCGATCACAGCGATGACGAGCGAGCCCTACGTTGCCGAACGCAGAACCAAGAGCGCCGACGACCCGTACGCCACGGTGGACCGGCAAGCGTTCGCGCGAGACA
This sequence comes from Myxococcales bacterium, assembly GCA_016793325.1. Classification (GTDB taxonomy): domain Bacteria; phylum Myxococcota_A; class Polyangia; order Polyangiales. Next base: position 89,536 of record JAEUKI010000001.1, read on the forward strand.
TCGACGCCCTTCGAGCCGAGGCCGAGCGAGACCTCTCGCCCGAGGACCACGCGCACATGCGCAAGCTCGCGCGCTGGGGACGCCTGTGCACCGCGGCGGGGTACGCGACGGCGTGGATCGCGCCGAACGCGCTGTCCGCGGCGCTGATCTCGACGGGCTCGATGGCGCGCTGGACGATCGTCGCGCACCACACGATGCACAAGGCGCTGGATCGGATCGAGGGCGTTCCGGACGAAGAGACGTCGCGCGGGTTCGCGAAGGGCAAGCGGCGGTTGGCGGACTGGTTCGATTGGCTCCTGCCCGAGGCGTGGGACTACGAGCACAACGTGCTGCATCACTTTCGAACGAGCGAGCTCGCGGACCCCGACCTCGTCGAAGAGAACGTCGATGGCCTGCGAAACAGCTCGCTTCCCCGCGCGGCGAAATACGCGGCCGTGGCCTTCTACGCGCTCACCTGGAAGTGGAGCTACTACGCGCCGAACACCTTCCAAATCGTGAAGCGCTCGGAGCGCCGCCGCGCGTCGAACGAGCGGCCGGCGGACCCGAGCACGCACGACGCGCGCGGACCGGAGCGGTACCTCGCGACGTTCAACCCGCTGACCGAAGAGGGACGAGAGTTCTTGCGGCGGTGCGTGGCGCCGTACGGAGCGATTCGTTTCGTGGTGATTCCCGCGGCGTTTCTCGCGCTGGGGCCGTGGGCGTCGGCGAGCGTCCTTGCCAACTCGCTCGCGGCCGAGGCGATGACCAACGCGCACACGTTCGTGATCATCGCGACCAACCACGCGGGGGACGACCTGTATCGCTTCGACTCGCAGGGACGCGGGCGCGGTGAGTACTACCTGCGCCAAGTGCTGAGCTCGGTGAACTTCCGCACCGGCGGCGATCTAAACGATTTTCTCCACGGGTTTCTCAACTACCAGATCGAGCATCACTTGTTTCCGGACTTGCCGCCGCGGCAGTACCAGAAGCTCGCGCCCAAGGTGAAAGCGGTCTGCGAGAAGCACGGCGTTCCGTACGTGCAAGAGAGCGTGTGGAAGCGCGTGGGTCAGCTGGTCGACATCATCGTGGGAAAGCGCGAGATGCAGCGGCGGTAGGGCCGAAGGGCAGAGGGGAGAGCGGGCGCGGTAGCGTGGGACGCGGCGAGCGGGGCGCGGCAGCAAGCGGCCGCGAGGGCGCGGCAGCAAGCGGCCGCGCACTGTGCCTCGAAGACATCACGGGGCACTTTCACGCGATCTATCTCGGCAGGCGTTCTCGCTCGCGCTCGAACTTGGAGAGAAGAGCCGTTCGAACTCTGCCTGCACATTTACAGCTCACTCGAAGCACGCACGCGCCACAACTCCCGTTCCTCAGTTCGAGCGCGAGCGAGAACGCCTGCGGAGCAAGCTCGAGAAGACTCGCTGACCGGGTCTGCGAAGCACAGTGCGCGGCTGCTTGCTGCCGCGCCCCGAGTGGCTGCTCGCTGCCGCGCCCCGAGTGGCTGCTCGCTGCCGCGCCGCCCGCTCCCTTCTCACGCGCGCTCACTTTTCTCGGAACTTCGTCCCGCTCGCCGGTGTCGGCTCCGGCCATGGAGCCGATGTTCGCACTCTCGATGCGCGCGCCGATGGACCCGAGCGAGGTCGAGCGCTCGGAGGGTCTCGTCCTCGAAGTGACCGTGCGCTGGGGGGATCGCCTCGTTCGCGTGCAGCACCTCGCCGTTGGAGAGCGCTTCACGCTCGGGCGACGCGCGGACGACCGCGTCGCGTCGATGTGCATCGATGCCCGTGAATTGCCGGACCACGACGCGCGCTTCGTGCTCGCCGCGCACGATGGAAGCGCGCTCGTCGCGAGGCTCCCTGCTGAGGCGCACACGACGATCGATGGGGACGCGGACGCGCTCGTGGTCGAACACGAAGTCGACGGTGTGCGTCGCGTCGCGCTCGCGCTCGGAGCGCTCGTTCGCGTCACGCTCGGCGGACTGGAGTTCTCGTTTCGCGCGGTGCGCGCCCCGCGGCGTGCGGTACGGCGTGGCGCGATGGATCGAGCGTTCTCGGGCGCGCTGCTCGGAGCCGTTGTCGCGCTCGGCGTGACCGCGTCGCTGGTGTACGGACTGTCTGCACCGCAGAGCGAGCTGCTCGCGGACACGCTGTTGGACGAGCGCGACGCGACGATTCGGCACTGGGTCGCGAGGCAACGGGAGTGGTCGCTCACCGAGCGAACCGATGCGCCTGGAGCCGCGCAGGACTCGCAGCCCAACGGACGCGCGCCAGGGCCTGCCGGAGCGACAGGGGCGTTCGAGGCACCGCGGCGAATCACGCGGTCCGCGGTGCGGGATCGCGGGCTCGTTCCGCAGCTCGCGAGGACGCGCGCGAGGGAGCTCGTCGAGACGCGCGGGATCTTCGCTGCGCTCGGCGCGCCATCGGACGCACGCGAGACGCGCGCGCCCGAGAGTCCCTTTGGGGGCCTCTTGTCATCGGGCGCGGACGCGCGCGACGCGTGGGGAAGCAGCGACGTCGGCGATGTGGCAGACGGGTTCGGCTACGGCGGGCTAGGTCGCTTGAATTCTGGTGCTGGACCGGGAGGCGGAGGATCGGGCGCCGGCGGGACGTGCGGCGTCGACTCGTGCGACGCCGGAATCTTCGGTCACGGAATGGGCTCGGGCGCGATGCTCCGCGCCCGTCGGGCAGCGATCGGCGCGCTCAGGCCCATCGGGACGCGCGGGCCCATCGTTCGTGCCGCGCCCATCCAGGTCGGAGGAACGTACTCGCGCGAGGTCGTTCGTCGCGTGATCCAACGCAACATGGGCCAGGTGCAGCACTGCTTCGAGCAAGCGCTCTCGCGAAATCGCGACGCGACCGGGCGCGTGATGGTGCGCTTCGTGATCGCGGCCGACGGGCGCGTCGCGGGCGCGAACGCGACGGAGAACACGACGGGCGACGCGTTGCTCGGCGCGTGCATCGCGGGCGCGTTTCGACGCTGGCAGTTTCCGTCCCCCGACGGCATCGTGACCGTGAGCTACCCGATTCTGCTTCGCGTCGATTGAGCGACGAAGCGACGGGGCGCTCAGAGGCTTTCCAGACGCAAACTCCAGGACTTCTGCGGCAGATCCGCGTCGCCGGTCGGCGTCATGTCCTCTTGCAATACCTCCAGTATTGCGGCGAGGACATTCCTTGTCCGGCTCGCGTCTCTTTGCAGAAGTCCCGGTTTCGCATCTGGAAAGCCTCTCAGTGACCGTGGCCGGCGTGCGGATCGGCCGCGCCGGTCGTGGTCGTCGTTGTGGAGTTCGGAGCGCTCGGCGAGACGTTCGAGGGCGCGCCGCCATCGCTGTCAGCCGCTTGAGGACGCGGCGCGATGCTGATGAGCTCCACTTCGAAATCGAGCGTCGATCCCGCGGGAATCTGGCGCTGTCCGCGATCGCCGTACGCGATGTCCGGCGGGCACACGAGGCGCGCGCGGCCGTGGACCTTCATGCGCTGAACGCCCTCGGTCCAGCACGGGATCACGCCGCCGAGCGGAAACGTCGCGGGCTCGCCGCGGCCGCGAGAGCTGTCGAACTCGGTGCCGTCCGGGAGCGTTCCTCGGTAGTGCACGGTGACGGTGTCTTGCGCGGTGGGGCTCGGTCCGTCGCCCTCGGCGATGTCGCGGTACACCAAGCCCGAGGGGAGCACTTGCGCGCCGGGCTCGCGCGCTGCGCGCTCGGCGAACTCGCGACCACGGCGGCGCGTTTCTGCAGAGGCCGCGCGGGCGCGCTCTTCGCTCATCTCGCGGAGGCGCGGGATGTACTCGCGCGGATTGACGACCAAGCGCGCGCCCGTGAGCTGGTCGTGCATTCCGCGGTGAACGAACGCGAGCTCCGCGGGCGTGAGGTTGAACTCACGAAGCCCCTGCGCCTGCAGTGCGCCCAACGAATACAGCGCGCGCTGGCTGTCGTTTGTCGGAGCGGCCATCGCCACGCCACCGCCGCCGCCGCCGCGTCCGCCGCGTCCACGCATGCGCTTGCAGCCCGTCACCGAGGCGAGCGCGACGAGTCCGAGGATCAAACCCACATGGGCAGGGCGACGAGAGAAGCTTGTCGGTGTGTTCATGGCAGGGACGATTTGTTGAATTGCTGTGAGTGGGAGCGGCGCGTCGAAGACCCACAAGGGGGGGGGCGCGAAGGGCGCGGATGATGCCACCGTCCCGCACGTTGTCACCTCCCATTCGAGGAACGGGCGTTTCGCGGTAAGTTCTGCGCGTGAACCGCTCGATCCTCTCGCTGGGCGCGCTGGCGCTCGTTTCGTTCTTCGGCTCCGCGTGCGCAGCGGAGAACAACCGCACCATCCTCCTCGCGCAGCGCGGCGCAGTCACCTGTACGGCCGACGCGGATTGCGCGCGGCGCATGCGCCTTCCGCGCGCGCGTCGCTGCTCGAACGGCGCGCCGCAGACCCCGTCGCTCTGCTGCCGCATGGGCTACTGCGGCGTGTGCTGGAGCGAGTGCGGTAGGTGACGCAGGCCTCGGGTCACGCGTCGTTTCGCGTGCAAATTTACTACGAGGACACCGATCACTCGGGGCTCGTGTACCACGCGAACTACCTCAAGTACTTCGAGCGCGCGCGCGAGCACTTGCTCGGCGTGAGCGAGCTCGTGCGCCTGCTCGAACAAGACGGCATCGGGTTCGTCGTCTACAAGTGCGAGATGACGTTTCGCGAGGGCGCGGTCTTCGGAGACACGCTCGAGATCCGCACGACGCCCAGCAAAGAGAGCGAGTTTCGGCTGTCGTTCAAGCAGGACGTCTACCGAGGCGACAAGCTCTTGGTGCAAGGGCTCGTGCAGATGGTGTGCGTCGATCGAGAGAAGAAGCTCGTGCGCGTCCCGTCGTCGGTGATCGATCGCCTGTGAGCGCGCGCGGCGTCGTGCCTGCGACCGTTCAGCCCGCGAGGGACTTCTTCGCGGCTTCGTACTCGGCGGTCCATCGCGACACGAGCGCTTGCGTCGTGGGGACGTCGTCGAGAACGCCGATGCCCTGACCGCAGCCCCAGATGTCGCGCCACGCTTTGGCCGCGGAGCTTCCGCCGGAGCCGAAGTTCATCTTGCTCGGGTCGCTCTGCGGGAGATTGTCCGGGTCGAGCCCCGCGTTGACGATGCTCTGTTTGAGATAGTTGCCGTGAACGCCCGTAAATAGATTGGTGTACACGATGTCCGTGGCCGTCGCGCTGACGATTCCCTGTTTGTAGGCCTCGGTGGCGTTGGCTTCTTGCGTGGCGATGAAGGCCGAGCCCACGTACGCGAGGTCCGCGCCCATGGCGCGCGCGGCGAGGACCGAACGTCCGTTGGCGATCGCGCCCGCGAGCGCGAGCGGGCCGTCGAACCAGCGACGGATCTCTTGGACGAGGGCGAAGGGCGAGAGCGTTCCTGCGTGGCCGCCGGCGCCGGCGCAAACAGCGATCAAGCCGTCGGCGCCCTTCTCGATGGCCTTGCGCGCGTGGACGATGTTGATCACGTCGTGAAGGACCACGCCGCCGTACGAGTGGATCGCTTTGTAGAGGTCTTCGCGCGCGCCGAGCGAGGTGATCACGATCGGAACTTTGTGCTTCACGCACAGCTCGACGTCGTGCTCGAGGCGATCGTTTGACTTGTGACAAATCTGATTGACCGCGAACGGCGCGGACGGCGCGTCGGGGTGCGCGCGGTCGTACGCGGCGAGCTCTTCGGTGATCTGCGAGAGCCACTCGTCGAGCAGCTCTTTGGGCCGCGCGTTGAGCGACGGAAACGATCCCACCACGCCCGCTTTGCACTGCGCGAGCACGAGGGTGGGGGTCGAGATGATGAACATCGGCGCGCCGATGACGGGCAAGCGCAGGCGCGCGCGGAGGATCTCGGGGAGGGCCATGGAGGGAGCCGCGAGACTCCCACGCGATCACTGCGCGGTGAAGAGGCAGCGCGTGATCGGGATGCCGACGTCTTGCAGGACGTAGAGGTAGTACTGCGTTCCTGCTTGGAGCGCGGGGGGAGCAGCGCCCATCGCGGGCACGCGCTGCGTGGCGCCCATGGGCGCGGCGCCGTAGCGGATGCCGGTGTTCATGGGCATTCCGTCGAAGGGGACGTCGATGCGCCAGATGGTTCCCGCCGGGGTGTCGAGGTTCGGCGGAACACCGGGGTTGGTCGAGTCGGGGCGCAGGAGATACACGTAGCGCGCGGCGCCGCCGGTCCAGTTGATGGTGCCGTCGCGCGCGATGCCGTCGGTGCCGACGCACGCCGAGGGGCGATAGGTCATTTGCGTGTAAATCGGGCCGCCGAAGGGCGTAGCGCCCGTGAAGTTCTCTCGCGTGCGCCCGCGGTTCTGCAGCTCGTTCGCGAAGAAGCGCGCCATGCGCTCGGGGTCCGTCGTGGGGATGCCCGACGTCGTTCGCGAGAAGCCGTTGTTCTGCTCGCGCGGGTACGCGCCGAGGGACGTCGAGTCGACCCAGCCTGCGCCGAGCGCGAGGCCTGTGTCGTGGAACGTGTCCATGAAGTTGCCCGCCACGTCGATGTCCCAGTTGGACGCGCCTCGCGGCGTCAACCGCGCAGAGTGGCAGCACACGCACGCGCACGACTCGATCTGGCTCTTGGCCCAATCGAGCTCGGCGCGGTACGTCGCATCGTTCATGCGGGGATCGGGCGTCGTGCGCGCGGGCGCAGGGCGCGCGGGCCAGTACGGGCGCTGCGTGAACACGGGATCGCACGTCGCGTAGTCCGCGTACCGACGACCCGGCTCGGTGCAGCCCGAGATCGCCGCCCACGTGCACACTTGTCCGCCGGACGACATGCCCGTGGGCTCGCCGGCGCGCGGCATGCGGCACACTTGTTCGGGCTGACGAAACACAGGCAACGTCGCGGGAGGCATGTTGGTCGTCGGGGGGACGCCACCGCACACCATGCTCGGGACGAAGAAGCCGCCGCCCCAGAATTCGCAGCCGTTTTGCGTTCCGCCGCACTGCGACGTGTCGCTGCCCGGAAAGGTGATCCGCGTGACGTTGGGGCGGTTCGCGTCGAGGATGCACGTCCCGAGCGTCGAGGGGTACGTGCAGGCCATGCCGATCACCGCCGTCGCGTTGCGGCGCTGGCAGTCTTGCGTGACCGCGGTCTCGGTCCAGCCGTCACCGAGGTAATCGCGACACTCGTCGCGACCCGAGAAGTTGTTGCGGTAGATGCAGTGTCCGACGACGCGCGAGGGGACCTCGGGGACGGGGCCACCGGGCCTCCCACAGGACACCGTCGCCGCGGTGGTCGCGAGCAAGAGTGTCGTGAAGAGGTTCGAGGACGAAGATTTCGAGCGGCGTGCCATTGCAACCCGGTCCGATGCCGGAGAAAGCGATTCGGTCGCGCGTCATCGACTCGGGTGGCTTCGAATCCACGAAACTGCTCGGTCAGCCACGAGCTCGGGGCGCTCGTGTGCGACGAAGTGCCCCGTGTCGTCGAGGATCTGCATCGCAAACTCGCCGGCAAAATAGCGGTCCGCGCCCTCACAAGACTCCGCGCCGATGCACCCGTCGCGCGCGCCCTGCATGTGCAACGTCGCGACGGTGATCTTCGCCGCGAGGGGCCCCCGGAGCCGCGAGAGCGCTGGCAGCACGGGCCGCGTCATCGCGCGGTAGTACTCGAGCGGCGCCGGGCCGCTCTCGGCGAAGGTCTCATGGAGCTTCGCGCGCAGCGATTCGGGCAGCGAGTACCCTGGCGACCAGTCGCGCCACAGGCGATCGACGAGCGCGAAGTCCCTCGCGGCCAGCGCGCGCTCGGGCACGAACGGCGCTTGAAAGAACAGCATGTACCAGCTCCGACGGAGCTGCGCTGGCGTCGCGAGCGCCCGGAGAAATCGCAGCGGGTGGGGCACCGCCATCGTGACCGCGCTCGCGATGCGCTCGGGCGCGGCGGCCGCGAGCCCGTAGGTGATCACCGCGCCCCAATCGTGGCCGAGGACGGGGACGCGCGCGTCGGGGCCGAGCTCGGGGATCGCGTCGATGATCGCGAGGACGTCCTTCGTGAGCTGCTCGAGCGAGAACGGGCCGCGGAGGGGGCTCGGCGCGTAGCCGCGAAGAAAGGGCGCGTAGGTCGTCACGCCGCGCGCCGCGAGCGCGTCGAACAGCGGCTGACTCGTCTCGGGCTGATCGGGAAATCCGTGCAAATACACGAGCCGATCGCGCGTGTGCGCGCCGTCGTGCGCGCGCGTCGTCACGAGTCCGAAGCGGCCTTCGCGCGTGTCGACGAACGAGCGCTCTGTCTCGGGAGAGGGCATCGGACGCGTGACGCTCAGCGCACGATCGCGGGCGGCGCGGCTTGCTCGTCGGTGACGCGGCACTGATACGCGCCCACCAAGAGATACTGCGGCGAGCAGCGGACGACCTTGCCTTGTCGCCCGAGGTAGAACTCGAACCGCTGCTCCCACGGCCTGCGATCGTAGCGAGACAGCTGACACGCCGCTTCGCTCGGACACGCGAGGGACAAGCGCGCCTGCTTCAAGATCGGCGTCATGTCGCTGAAGGTGTTGTATGCGCCGACGCCAGCGGCAGCAACGACCGCGACGACCACGAGCTTTCCTGCGATGTCCCGCGCTGATGCCATTGCAGGCGAGAGTCTACCGCGCTCTGCGCGCGAGCGGCAGTCGGATGGTCGGTCCACAGAGATTCCGATGAAAGATCCTGTCGACGCGCCCCGGGGTACGTTGTCAGGATCGGCGCCCGATGGCCGAGCTTGTGCGAGTGATCTACCGCGACGAGGGGTGCGCGACAGCGGTCTATCGCAACGTGATGATCGCGTACTTTCGTGGGCCCGCGAACCTGACGCGCATGCGTGGCTTTCGCGCGACGCAGCGAGAGCTCGCGAAGCACGCGGACCCCGTGGGCTGCGTGATCGTGAGCGACCTGCACGAGACCGCGAAGATGGACCTCGACGAAGAGACGCGGCGCGAGATCCAACACGCGATGACCGCGTACAACGATCGGGACCTCGCGGTGGCCGTCGCCGTCGAAGTGCAGGGCTTCATCGGGACCGCGGTGCGCGCGCTCGTCTCGGGGCTCATGCTCCTCGCGCGGCCCAAGTACCCCATGAAGATCTTGGGAAACCGGCACGAAGCAGCGCGGTGGCTCCTCGAGAAAATCCGCGGCGGTCAACCGGCGTTCACGCCCGACGAGCTCGGCGACGCGATCGCCGCGACGCGCGACGCGATCACGCCCCCGTGACGGTGATCGACGGAGTCTTCTCGGTGAACGCGGGCTTCTCGCACTGATCGAGCATGTACGCAGCGACGTCGGCGCGCGGGATGGTGGCGCGTCCTGCGTACTTCTTCGCGATCACGACGCGCCCCGTGGCGGGCTCGTCGGTCAGGCCGCTCGGGCGCACGATGCACACCTCGAGGCCCGACGCGAGGTAGCGCTGCTCCATGTCTTCGAGGCTCGCGAAGACCGTCTTCATCGCCGAGAGCGCGACGAACATCTTGAATACTGGTGGAATGATCTCGCGGCTGTCCCCGACGCCCCCCGACGAGATCGCGATCACCCTGGACACGCCCGCGGCCTTCATCGCGCCCACGATCGCGTCGGTGCTTCGCTGGAGAAACGCAGGCCGTTCGGGCTTGTGCCACGGGGCGATCCCGGGCAGTCGATGGCCGAGGGCCGAGAGCACGACGTCTCGCTTGCCTCCCGCGGTGATGACCTCGCGCACGAACGCTTCGTCCTCGAGGTCGCCGCGCAGCAGCGTCGCCTTCGGCGGCAGCGTGACTTGCGAAGATCCTCGCGCGGCGGCGGTCACTTCGTGCCCACGGGCGAGCGCTTGTTCGACGAGGAGACGGCCGATGCCGCCAGATGCTCCCAGGATTGCCAACTTCATGTCGGGCCTTTCGATGCCGAGCGGGCTTCTTGTGTGGCGCGCTCCGTGCGAACTTCGGAGGCTCCATGCGTACCCCTACCCTTGTACTCGCTTCGTTTGCGTTGGTTGCGTGCTCGACGCCGACTTCGATGGAGGACGCCGCGGGCGACCGTTCGGACGCGACGAGCAGCCCTGCGGATCGCGGGGACGTTTCGAGTGTGCCGACCGACGTGATGGGCGCGGATGCAGCGGACGACGTCGCGGTCCCGAGCGACACGGGCGTCGACCCCGACGTGGCTGTGATGGACGTTCGCGTGGTGGACAGCGGCGTGTCGGACACGGGCGTGGCTTCGTCCGACAGCGCGAGCCCGATGTGTCCTCCGCCTGGCGCGATGACGGCCAACTCGACGACGCCCGGCGCGATCACCGTGCCTGCGCCGACGCTTCGCAATCTCTCGATCGAGTGGGCGGTGACGGGGGACGCGAACAACAACGGCGTGGTGTCCGTGCGATTTCGTCGCAGAGGCGACGCGGTGTTTCGCGACGCCATGCCGCTGCGGCGCGTCCCTGCGGGATCGACCTCGGGGTTCATGTGGGGCAATCGACACTCGGGATCGATCTTCGACCTCGAGCCGGACACCGAGTACGAGGTCGAGCTCTACCTGCTCGACCCCGACGGCGGGTGCGCCGTACGAACGGTGATGGCGAGGACGCGGCCGGTGCCGACGGTTGCCGCGGGAGCGACGGTGCGTCCGGTGACGCCGGCCACGTTTTCATCGGTCATGGCGATGGCCAACCCGGGCGACGTGATCGAGATGGGCGCGGGCAGCTACCCAGCGTTTACGATCATGCGCGACGGGGCTGCGGGCAGGCCCATCACGCTGCGATCGACCGCGGGCGCGATCGTGACGGGCAACATCGACATGTTCTCTCGGCGAGACATTCGCATCGAGGGGCTCACGATCCGCGGGCGCGTCCGCTTCAACACGTGCTCGAACATCACGATCGTTCGCAACACGATCGAGACGACGGGCGACGGCATCGTGTCGCTCTTGCGCTCGGAGAACAGCTACATCGCAGACAACGTCGTGCGCGGCGCGTCGCGCTGGGAGGTCGCCGCGTTCGGCGTCTCGGGAACGAACGTCGGCGAGGGCATCATGGTGACGGGCCCCGGGCACGTGATCGAGCACAATCGCGTGACGGGCTTTCGCGACGGGATCTCATTTCACGAGGACGCTGCTGCGGTGGATCAATACTCGATCGACGTCGTCGAGAACGAGATCGACAACGCCGGCGACGACGGGATCGAAGCGGACTTCTGCGCGCACAACTGCAGGATCGTCCGCAATCGATTGACGAACACGTTCATCGCGATGAGCTCGCAGCCCTCCCTCGGCGGGCCCAACTACTTCGTGCGCAACGTCGCCTACAACGTGATTCTGTCGGCGTTCAAGCTGCAGCGAACGAGCTACGGAGATGTGCTCTTGCACAACACGGTGATCAAGAACGGCGACGCGTTCGGCGTGTACACCAGCGAGGGAATCCACTTCGCGTACGGACGCAACAACTTGTTCATCGGGGGCCCGGGCGGGACGTACAACGGCTACAGCTCGGGCAGCGGACAAGTGATCTCGGTCACGACCGCGCAGCCCTCGTGCGACTTCGACTACGACGGGTTCGGCTCGACGACGGGGATGTTCACAGGGCGCTTGGGATCCGCGCGGTTCAACTCGCTCGCGGAGCTTCGCGCGATGACGACCGAGCGTCGCGCCGTGAGCCTCGATCTGAGCGTCTTTGCTGCGACCGTCGCGTACCCGAGCATGCCCGTCCCTGCGGCGACGGCGCCCGACGTTCGACTGCGCGGTGGGAGCGCGGCGGTCGACGTGGGCGCGCGGCTCGCGAACGTGAACGACGGCTTCGCGGGCGCGGCGCCGGACCTCGGAGCGTACGAGCTCGGCAGCGCGCGGCCTGCGTACGGCCCGCGCTGAATCGTGATTCACCACTGCACGGGCAGGGGCGTCGGGTAGCGCTCGAGCGTGTTCGCGCTCCCGGTTCCGAGCTGACCGAACGTGTTGTCGCCCCAGCAGCGCGTGACGCCGTCCATCGTGTACGCGCACGCGTGCTGCTCGCCTGCGCCCATCGCCAGGACGTTGCGCAGCCCCACCACTGGCGCGGGCACGGGGAATCGGCTCTCGCCCACACCGGGAATCACGCCGCGGCCGAGCTGCGCGCGCGATCCGTGGCCCCAGCACTGGGCGCTTCCGTCCATGAGCACCGCGCACGAGAACCAATCGCCGAGCGCCATCGTGCGGATGTTGTTGAGGCCCGCGACGACCACGGGGGTCGTTCGCAGCTCGAGCGCGCCGTCGCCGAGCTCACCGGAGGTTCCGTTGCCCCAGCAGCGCGCGGTGTTGTCCATGAGCAGCGCGCAGAGGTGATTTCCACCAGCGAACACAGCGCGCGCGGTGGTGATGTTCATGACGTCCATGGGCGTGCGGGCGCTGTTTCGCATGCCATCGCCGATCTGGCCTTCGCCGCCGTAGCCCCAGCACTTGATGCGCCCTGTCGAGAGCAGCGCGCAGGTGGTCTGCGAGCTGCCGCTTCGCGTGTTGGTGTGTCCCATCGCGAGGTCGATCGCGTCGGCGAGGCCCATCGGACTGACGGGGACCGCGCTGTTCGCGAGGTTCCCTGTGCCGAGATCCGACCCGCGTCCCCAGCAGCGAACGGTGCGATCGCGCAAGAGCGCGCAGCTCGCGTACGCGCCCGCGACGACCTTCGTCGCGTTGGTGATGCCCATCACTTGCACGGGCGTGTTGGAGCTGTTCATCGCGCCGTTGCCGAGCTGTCCGTTCGTGCCGGCGCCCCAGCAGTGAACCGTTCCGTCCATGCGAACCGCGCACGAGTGCTCGTAGCCGGACGCTGCGTGCGCGACGTTGGTGAGCGAAATCATCACGGGGCGAACGCGGTCCATGGTCGTTCCGTCGCCGAGTTGGCCTGCGATGTTGCGGCCCCAGCAACGGAGCGTCCCGCCGGCGATCACCGCGCAGCCTTGGTCTTGTCCGATCGCGAGCTGCGTGACCATCGGGCACGCGCCGCCTGCACAGGGATCGATCCCGCTGTCGGCGGGCGACGTTCCGTCGGGCCTCGCGTCGGTCGGGGTCGAGGCGTCTGGAAGCGATTGGCCATCGAAGGGCGTCGACGGGACGTCTTCGGGCGTCATCGCGTCCGCGGGCGTTGCGCTGTCGGGGTCGTTCGTCACCGGCGGGCTACACGCGACGATGAACGAGGCTGCGAAGAGCGAGAGGAGCGTGCGCGGGGCGTGCATCGTGGGCGAGAGTGCACGAACGAGCGGGTGTCTGACAGCGCGCGCGGTGGTTCGATCGCGTTCGCAATGCTAAGGTCGACGAACGTCAGGACAACAGCATGAGCGCATACGAGGGAGCGCCGAAGCCGGCCTACTATCCGGAGACTGATCACATGGGGGAATCGATGATTCAGAGGCTCATCGCAGAGCTGCTGCGACCGCTGCTCGCGAGGTTTCTCGCAGAGCGCGGGGAGAGAGCCTTTGTCGGGGCCGATCAGTTTTTGTACTGGGTCGAGGGCGATCCGACGTACCGCCTCGCGCCGGACGTCTACGTGATTCCTGGCGAGGATCCCGACGCGGCGCCTCGTTCGTGGCAGCTGTGGACGTTGCCGCGCAAGCCGTCGTTCGCGCTCGAGGTCGTGGGTCGCGACGTCCACAAGGACTACGAAGACGTCCCGTGCGAGTACAAAGAGCTCGGCGTCGACGAGCTCGTTGTGTTCGATCCGGACGCGGGCGACAGCGCGCGCAATCGCGTGCGGTGGCAGGTCTGGCGCAGGGTCAAGAAGCGCGGGTTTGTCAGCGTATTTCGCGGCAACAACGATCGTGTTCGATCCGAGTCGCTCGGCTGCTGGCTGCGCTGCGTGGGAGAGGGCCCGCACACCCGCGTGCGCGTCGCCGTCGGTGAGTTCGGGGACGAGCTCGTCGAGACCGACGCCGAGCGTGCCCAGCGCGAACGCCAGGAGAAAGAGCGCGAACGCGAGGAGAAAGAGCGCGAACGCGAGGAGAAAGAGCGCGAGCGTGCCGCGCGCATCGCGCTCGAGCGAGAGCTCGCGGCGCTGCGCGCGAAGCTCGGGGCGTAGTCAGCGAGCCACACCGCGGGTGGTGGTGCGCGCATGCAACGAGTGCATATCGAGCACCGCGCGGCGCTCGCTGCCCCTTGGCTCCCGGCGACGCGCAATACGTGTTTCGTTAGCAAATTTGCAGGGCGCGTTCATCGATCGCCGACGCTCGTCCGGGGCACGCTGGCGACGCGCGAACCGCAGTTACACCGCGGCGGACTCGGTCTCGTGAAGCATCGCGCGGTGGACTGCCTCGGCGCACGCGCGCCCTTCGGCGATGGCCCACACCACGAGGCTCTGTCCGCGACGCGCGTCGCCGCAGGCGAACACGCGCGCTTCGCTCGTTGAAAACGCGCCCCACGGGGCCTCGATGTTGCCGCGGGCGTCCGTCGCGAGCGCGGTTCCGCTCCACGCGCTCGGCTCGGGGCCGGTGAAGCCCATCGCGAGCAGCACGAGGTCCGCGCCGAACTCGATCGACGCGTCTCCGTCGGCGTGGGTCCTGACGCATTGTGCGGCGGTGACGTTGCCCGACGCGTCGCCGATGAAGCGCACCGTGCGCACGGCGAACTCGCGCTGTCCGCCCTCTTCTTGGCTGGAGGACGTCCGAAAGATCCACGGCCAATGGGGCCATGGATCGCGCTCGCCGCGGTGGTCGGGGGCGCGCGGCGCGATCTCGAGCTGCACGATGCTCGCGGCGCCTTGGCGAAGGGCGGTCCCGAGACAGTCGCTGCCCGTGTCACCGCCGCCGAGGATGAGCACGCGCTTGTCGCGCGCGTCGATGCGCGCAGAGAGCGCGTCGCCAGCGACCGCGCGATTGGCCTGCTCGAGGTACTCCATCGCGAAGTGAACGCCGCGAAGCGCGCGACCCTCGATCGGGAGGTCTCTCGCGATGGTGGCGCCGGTCGCCAGGACCACCGCGTCGTGCGTCGCGCGAAGGCTCGCGACGGTCACCGCGCGGCCGACGTCGACGTTGCTTCGAAAGCTCACGCCCTCGGCGCGCATCTGTTCGATGCGTCGATCGATGAGGGATTTATCGAGCTTGAAGTCAGGGATCCCGTAGCGGAGCAGTCCGCCGAGCCGATCGCTGCGCTCGAGCACGGTGACGTCGTGACCCATGCGCGCGAGCTCTTGTGCGCACGCGAGACCGGCGGGGCCGCTGCCGACGACGGCGACGCGACGGCCTGTGCGTCGCTCGGCGGGCTGGGGCAGAAGCCATCCCTCGTCGATCGCGCGATCGGCGACGGCGCGCTCGAGGGCGCGGATCGTCACGGGTTCACCCGAGAGCTCGAGCACGCACGCGGCTTCGCACGGCGCGGGGCACACGCGCCCTGTCACCTCGGGAAAGTTATTGGTCCCGTGCAGCGAGGCGCTCGCTTGCTTCCATCGGTCTCGGTACACGAGGTCGTTGAAGTCGGGGATCGCGTTGCCGAGGGGGCAGCCTCCGTGGCACGTCGGGACCCCACAATTCATGCAGCGCGCGCCTTGCTCGCGGGCCGCGAGCACCGGGAGCCTCCGCTCGAACTCGCGCGAGTGCGCGACGCGCTCGGCGGCCGGCTCTTTGTCCGGCTCTCGTCGGGGCTCTTCGAGAAACGCTCCGGTCCGTCCCATCACGCGCCTCCTGCGTGGCTGTCTTTGCCCATCTCCGCGAGGGCTCGCTTGAATTCATGGGGGATCACTTTGACGAAGCGCCGGCTCCACTGGCGCCAGCCCGAGAGCACGCGCCACGCGTGGGCGCTCATCGTTCGTTGGTAGTGCTTGTGAACGAGCGCGCGGACGAGCTGGAGGTCTTCGTTGTCGAGCGGGTCGAGCGCCACGGTGCTGTGGTTGCCGTTGTCCTTTCCGAGCACGCGCAGGGCGAGCGCGCCGTCGGTGTCGAGGACGTAGGCGATTCCACCGGACATTCCCGCGGCGAAATTGCGGCCTGTGGGGCCGAGGACGATCACGCGTCCGCCGGTCATGTACTCGCAGCCGTGGTCGCCGCAGCCCTCGATGACGGCGACGGCGCCCGAGTTGCGCACGGCGAAGCGCTCGCCGGCCATCCCTCGGACGAAGGCTTCTCCCGCGGTGGCTCCGTACAGCGCGGCGTTGCCGATGATCACGTTGTCCTCGGCGTTGAACCGCGATCCCTCCGGCGGAAACGCGACGAGCCGCCCGCCCGAGAGCCCCTTTCCGAAGCCGTCGTTGGCCTCTCCCTCGAGCGTCGCGTCGACGCCCGCCGCGAGAAACGCCCCGAAGCTCTGCCCCGCGCTCCCCGTGAAGTGCAGGCGCACCGTCGCGTCCGGGAGCCCCGCGGCGCCGTACTTCTTCGCGATGTGCGAGCTGAGCAGCGTGCACGTCGCCCGGTGGACGTTGCGGATGGGCATGCGGATCTCGACGGGCTCTGCGCGGTCGAGGGCGGGGCGGCACTGCTCGACGAGGACCGTGTCGAGGGCGAGCTCGATCTCGTGCTCTTGTTTTTGTGTGCACCGGCGCGGCCCCTTGGTGGCCGGCTGAAAGAGCAGCTTGTCGAGCGAGAGGCGCGAGGCGCGATCGTGCGCGGGGAGCGGGCGTTTTTGCAGGCGATCGACGCGTCCCACCATGGCGTCGACCGTGCGAAACCCGAGCTTCGCCATGAGCTCGCGCAGGCTCTTCGCGATGAACGTGAAGTAGTTCACCACGTGCTCGGGCTCGCCGGGAAAGCGCTCGCGCAGCCGCGGGTCTTGCGTGGCGATCCCGACGGGACACGTATTCAAGTGGCACGCGCGCATCATCACGCAGCCGAGCGAGACGAGGGCCGCCGTCCCGAAGCCGAACTCTTCGGCGCCGAGGAGGGCCGCGACCGCGACGTCGCGCGCGGTCTTCAATTGTCCGTCGGTCTCGAGGCGGACGCGCCCGCGCAGGCCGTTGAGCGCGAGGACCTGCTGCGCTTCGGCGAGCCCGAGCTCCCACGGGACGCCCGCGTTGTACACGCTCGTCAGGGGCGAGGCGCCGGTGCCGCCAGAGTCACCAGAAATCAAGATGTGATCGGCGCGGGCCTTGGCGACGCCGGCGGCGATCGTCCCGACGCCCGCTTCGGCGACGAGCTTGACCGAGACCCTCGCGTCGGGGTTGGCGTTTTTGAGGTCGAAGACGAGCTGGGCGAGGTCTTCGATCGAGTAGATGTCGTGGTGCGGCGGCGGCGAGATGAGCCCGACGCCGGGCGTCGCGTGGCGCGTCTTGGCGATGTGCGCGTCGACCTTGTGTCCGGGGAGCTGGCCGCCTTCGCCGGGCTTCGCGCCCTGCGCGATCTTGATCTGAATCTCGTCGGCGTTGACGAGGTAGTCGATCGTGACGCCGAAGCGGCCCGAGGCGACTTGCTTGATGGCGCTGCGTCGGGAGTCGCCGTTGTCGTCGCGCGCGTAGCGGGCGGGGTCTTCGCCGCCTTCGCCGGTGTTCGATCGGGCGCCGATGCGGTTCATCGCGATCGCGAGCGTCTCGTGGGCCTCGCGAGAGATGCTCCCGAAGGACATCGCGCCAGTGCGAAAGCGTCGGACGATCTCGTGCTCGGGCTCGACCTCGTCGAGCGGTACGGGGTCGCTGGCCACGAAATCGAGCAGGCCGCGAAGGAAGCCGCCGTCCGTCGTGTCGCGATCGACGCGATCGGACCACTTGACGAAGGCCTCGTAGTTGGCCGAGCGCACCGCGTGCTGCAGCGCGCCCAGCGTCTCGGGCGTCCACGCGTGGTGCTCGCCGTCGCGTCGGTACTGGTAGCGACCGCCGGACGGCAGGAGCTCTTGCACGACGTCGAGCTTCTTCTTGGCGAACGCGCGCTCGTGCCGGTGCTGCGCGTCTTCGGCGAGCTCGTGCGTCGAGACGGCGCCGGGGACGTGAACGGCGATGCCCTCGAAGTATCGCTGGACCATGGAGGCGTCGAGGCCGATCGCTTCGAAGATGCGCGCGCCTCGGTAGGACTGCGCGGTCGAGATGCCCATCTTGGACATGACCTTGAGCAGGCCCTTCTCGAGCGCTTTGCGGTACTTCGCGGTGGCTTCTTCTCGGGATTTTCCCTCGATTTCACCGTCGCGAACGAGGGCGCCGATCGTGTCGTACGCGAGCCACGGGACGACCGCGCCCGCGCCGAAGCCGACGAGGAGACACACGTGGGCGACCTCGCGCGCCTCGGCGGTCTCGACGATGATCCCGCACTTGTGGCGGAGGCCCTTGTCGAACAAGTGCCGGTTGACCGCGCCGAGCGCGAGGAGGGCAGGGACGGGGGCGTGCTCGTGATCGATGCCTCGGTCGGACAAGACGAGCAGCGTCGCGCCGTCGCGAATAGCGCGCTCGGCCTCGGCGCCGATGCGCGCGAGGGCCCCGTCGAGCCCCTCGCGTCCGTGGCGTACGGCGAAGAGGGTCGGGATGGTCTTGGCGCGCAGGCCCTCGCGGTCGAGCGCGCGCAGCGTCGCGAGCTGACTGTCGGTGAGCACGGGCGAAGCGATCGCGAGCTTGCGGCAGTGCTCGGGGCTCTCTTCGAAGAGGTTCGACTCGCTGCCGAGCGTCTGCGCGAGGGACATCACGAGGGCCTCGCGGATCGGGTCGATGGGCGGGTTGGTCACCTGCGCGAACTGTTGCCGAAAGTACTCCCAGAGCGTCGGTTCGCGGCGCGAGAGGGGGGCTGGCGGCGTGTCGTTGCCCATCGATCCGACGGGCTCTTCGCCGGTCGCGCACATGGGCGCGAGGATCTTCGAGAGCGTCTCTCTCGAATACCCGCACACGATATGGTGACGCCGCCGGTCCGCGTCGCCGAGCAGGGGGCGCGCCGCGGCGGACGTCGGTGAGAGGGCGCTCTCGTGGACGAGGTTTCGCTCGAGCCACACGGCCCAGGGGCGTCGCTCGCAGACCGAGCGCTTGATCTCGTCGTCGTCGACGAGGCGGCCCTCGTGCGTGTCCACGAGGAACATCCGCCCCGGCCTGAGCCCGTTCTTCTGCTCGACTGAGTCGGCCACGAAATCAAGAACGCCTGCTTCGGACGCCATCACGACGAGCCCGTCGCGCGTGACCGTGTAGCGCGCGGGGCGAAGCCCGTTGCGGTCGAGCACGGCGCCGACGTAGCGGCCGTCGGTGAACGCGATGCACGCCGGTCCGTCCCACGGCTCCATGACGCACGCGTGGTACTCGTAGAACGCGCGGCGCTCGCTCGCCATGGACTCGTGGTTCTGCCACGCCTCGGGGATCATCATCATGACCGCGTGCGGCAGCGAGCGGCCCGTGTGCACGAGGAGCTCGAGGACGTCGTCGAACATGGACGAGTCCGAGCCCGTCTCGTCGATCACGGGCGAGAGCTTGCGGACGTCTTCGCCGAACACCGGCGCGCGCAGCGATGGCTCCCTGGCGCGCATCCAGCCGACGTTTCCGCGCAGCGTGTTGATCTCGCCGTTGTGCGCGATGCGTCGATACGGGTGCGCGCGCGACCACGACGGAAACGTGTTGGTGCTGAACCGCTGATGGACGAGCGCGAGCGTCGTCTTCGCCCGGGGATCGCCCAGGTCTTTGTAGAACCTCGGGAGCTGATAGGGCGTGAGCAGTCCCTTGTAGACGACGGTGCGCGTCGAGAGCGAGGCGACGTACGGGTACTCGCCGTCGCACAGGTCCTCTGCGCGAGACTCGTGCTCGATGCGCTTGCGGATGACGTAGAGCTTGCGGTCGAGCGCGTGGTCGTCGGCGGGCAGCGTCCCCGGGCCGATGAGCACCTGAACGATCGCGGGCATCGAGGCGCGCGCGGACGCGCCGGCGACGGACTCGTCCACAGGGACCTCGCGCCAGCCGAGGACGAACTGTCCCTCTTCGTCGACGACGCGCTCGACGAGCCTTCGCGCGCGCTTCTGCGCCTGCGGATCGCGCGGCAGAAAGAGCATCCCGAGCCCGTACGTCCCGCGCGCGGGCAGCGGGATCGCGAGTCGCTTGCACTCTTCGTCGAGCAGCGCGTGCGGGATCTGCACGAGCACGCCCGCGCCGTCGCCGGTCAGCGGGTCGCTCGCGACGCCGCCGCGGTGCTCGAGGTTTTCGAGCACGGTGAGCGCACGCTCGATCACGGCGTGCGACGGCGTTCGATCGAGCGTCGCGACGAAGCCGACGCCGCACGCGTCTCGCTCGAACTCGGGGCGATAGAGGCCTTCGCGTCGCGCGCGGCGGCGCTCGGCTTCGGTCGCAAAAGTTGGCGCGTCGTCCGTGGTGGGGTGCGCAGCGTCGTGGTCGTTCATCGTTTACGTGGGCGCGCGGTGGGGTCGGGGACAGAGATCGGGAGCTCGGTTCGTTCGAACTGCGTCTGCAGGACGATCATCGTTTCGGTGCGCTCGACGCCTGGCAGATCGCGGATCGTGCTGATCAAGCGCTGGAGGGTCTCGGTGTTCTCCGTGCGGACCTTGAGCACGAGCGTGTGTCGGCCCGTCACGTGGTGGCACTCGAGCACGTCGGGGACCGCGGCGATCGCCTTCTCGAACGCGTCGATGTGCCGAGGCTTGTCGATGCCGACGCCGATGAACGCGCCGATGTCGAGCGAGACCCTGCGCGGGTCGATGTGCGCGTGATAGCCGCGGATCAGCTGCGCGGCTTCGAGCCGTCGAACGCGCTCGTGGACAGCGGGCGCCGAGAGCCCCACGCGCTCGCCGAGCTCGGCGAGCGATCGCTTGCAGTCCGCCTGCAGCTCGACGAGCAGCGCGAGGTCTGTCCGGTCGAGCTCGAAATCCGAGGGTCTTCGCGTCTTGTCGGTCACGGCGTCCGCGCTTTCGATCGCTGCGGTGATAGCTGCGGTCGTCGCGGTGCGTCAATGATTTGTTCTGAGAATTTCACCGATCACGAACAGTATTCGGCGCAGCGTATGGGTACAGAATATTATTCAGCACGCGTCCTCGGTCGAGCGTGCCGCGGTTTCGAGCCGTTTTCGCTGCTGTGATACTCAGCAAGACAACGAAAGCAGTGGCAGGGATGAGTCGGTTCGAACGGTCTCGATTCTGTGTGTCGCGCGCGGTGTGCGCGTCGCTCGCGTCCGCGGCGATCGCGCTGACGGCGGGCGCGCGTTCGGCGGACGCGCAGGTGCTCCAGCGCTTCGCGCTTCGCGGTGAAGCCGGCGTCGGAACGATGCTCTCGGCCGACCAGATGTCCCGCCAGGGCTACATGCTCGCGGTGCAGGGCAGCGGTCGGCTCGGGTTTTCGATCATCGATCCGCTCGCGGTCGAGGTCGGGTTTTCGAGCTGGTTTTTTCCGAGCGGACAGGGGGACGGGCAGGCGCTCTTGCCGAACCTCGGGCTTCGCTTCGAGCCGCGGCTCGGTCGCGTCGCGCGGCTCGAGCTCGACGCGCACGCGCAGGTCGCGCTCACGGGGCTCGCGCTTCCGACGGGCGTGCTCACGAGGTTCGGCTTCGACGTGGGGCTCGGGGTCGAGTTTCTTCCGACCGCGTGGCTCGGCGTCGGCCCGATGCTTCGCTACTCGCACATCGTCGCGGCGCAGGGGACGGACGTGTCCGACGCGATGTTCTGGAGCGGCGGAGTCGCGCTGTCCCTGCGAATTCCCCCGCCGCCACCGCCGCCACCGCCGCCGCCGGTGGTCGAGCCCACGCGACCGCCGCCCGACACCGACGCCGACGGCGTGCTCGACAGCGACGATCTGTGCGTGACCGAGCCGCAGGGCGAGAGGCCCGATCCCGAGCGCCGCGGCTGTCCGATTCGCGACACCGATCGCGACGGCGTGCTCGACGTGGACGATCGTTGCATCGCGACGCCGCAAGGCCCGACGCCGGATCCCGAGCGACGCGGCTGTCCCGACGGCGACGAGGACGCGGACGGCGTTCGCAACCAGCTCGATCAGTGTCGAACGGTCGCGCAGGGAAATCGACCGGATCCCTCGCGCGCGGGCTGTCCGCTCCCCGACCGCGACGGAGACACGGTGTTCGACGACGTCGATCGTTGTCCGGACCAACCGGGAGCGCCGAGCTCGGACCCCGCGCGCAACGGCTGTCCGGGCCTCGTGCGCGTGCAGAACGGCTTCTTGCAGATCACTTCGCCGGTGTTCTTCGCGACCAACCGCGATCGCATTCTTCCGAGGAGCTTTCCTGTGCTCACGGCGGTGGCAGACACGCTGCGGGCCAATCAAGAGATCCGTCGCGTGTCGGTCGAAGGGCACACGGACGACGTCGGCGACGACACACGAAACCAAGGGCTGTCGTCGCGCCGCGCCGAGAGCGTTCGCCGCTGGCTCGCCGAGCACGGCGTGGACGCGTCGCGCCTCGAGGCGCACGGCTTCGGCGAGAGTCGACCGCTGCGCGCGGTGACGGGCGTGCGCGGACGGGCGCTTCGAGACGCGCGAGCGCAGAATCGACGCGTAGAATTTCGCATCCTCGACGGCGCGGGCAGCGCTGTAGGCCAACAGTGATCGGGAGTGAACACATGACTTCGTTGAGGCTTGCTCTTGCGATCGTGACCGTCGCGGCCCTCGCTGCGTGCGGCGGCCGCCCCGTGCTGCGCGGACCCGATGACGGCTCCGCGGGCGACGGCTCGATGATGGACTCGATGATCGCCGACGATCGCGTGGTCCCTCCCAACGAGGGGGGCCTCGTGTGCGGCGCCAACGAGGTCCGCTGCGGCGATCGTTGCGTCGACCCTCGGTCGGACGCGATGAATTGTGGTGCCTGCGGCGTCACGTGCGCCGCCGGCCAGGTGTGCAGCTCGGGCCGCTGCTCGGCCGACTGTTCGCCGGGCCAGACGCGGTGCGGAAGCTCGTGCGTCGACACGCAGAGCGACAACGCGAACTGCGGCGCGTGCGGGACGATCTGCCCCGTCGGCCAGAGCTGCAACCGCGGGACGTGCGGCTGTCCGATGGGCCAGCTCTCGTGCGGCGGGGCGTGCGTCGACCCCCGATCGGACCCGATGAATTGTGGTGCCTGTGGAGCGACCTGCCCCGCGGGCCAGGTGTGCAACGCCGGCGCGTGCGCGGCGATGTGCACAGCGCCCCTCGTCAACTGCGGCGGGGCGTGCGTCGACACGCAGAGCGACAACGGCAACTGCGGCGCGTGCGGCGGGCGGTGCACGGGCGGGACGAGCTGCTCGGGCGGGGCGTGCGCGTGCCCGACGGGCCAGACGTTGTGCGACGGGATGTGCGTGGATCCGCGGTCGAACCCCTCGCACTGCGGCGGCTGCGGGATGTCCTGCGCGACGGGCCAGGTGTGCGCGGCGGGGACGTGCGCCGCCGCGTGCCCGCCCGGTCGAACGATGTGCGGCGGGGCGTGCGTGGACACGCAGTCGGACAGCTCGAATTGTGGTGTCTGCGGGACGACATGCTCGGGCGGGACCGCGTGCGTCGCCGGCGCCTGCGCGTGCCCTCGCGGCGGCGCGCTCTGCGGCGGGGTGTGCACGGACGTGACGACGGACGTTCGCAACTGCGGCGGGTGCGGGATGCTCTGCGCGATGGGCCAGGTGTGCGCGGCGGGGCGCTGCGTGGCGATGTGCCCGACGGGGACGTTGCTGTGCGGCGGCGCGTGCGTCGACGCGCAGATGGACCCGATGAATTGTGGTGCGTGCGGCGTGGCGTGCACGGGCGGCGCTGTGTGCGCGGGCGGCGCCTGCAGTTGTCCGACGGGGCAGGTGCTCTGCGCGGGGCGCTGCGTGGACGTTCGTTCGGACGCGGCGAACTGCGGGATGTGCGGCGCTGCGTGCATGCCGGGCGCGAGCTGCGTCGCGGGCGTGTGCATGGGCATGGGGATGTGCCCGCCCGGCACCGTGAGCTGCGGCGGAACCTGCGTGGACACCCAGAGCGACCGGGCCAACTGCGGGGCGTGCGGCCGCGCGTGCGCGGCGGGCGAGACGTGTCGCGCGGGCGTGTGCGCCTCGACGATGATCTCGTGCCCGATCGGCTCGACGCTGTGCGGGGCGCGGTGCGTGAGCACGCTGCTCGACCCGATGAATTGTGGTGCGTGCGGGACGGCGTGCGCTGCGGGGCAGGTGTGCCAGCTCGGCCGCTGCGTGGCGTCCATGACGATGTGCTCGGCGCCGACGAGCAACTGCGGCGGGGTGTGCCTCAATACGCAGATCGACCCGCGCAACTGCGGCGCGTGCGGAAACGTCTGCCCCACGGGACAGACCTGCGAGATGGGCGCGTGCCGCGCTCCGGTCGTGATGTGCCCGATGGGCACCACCAACTGCGGCGGCCGCTGCACGGTCACCTCGGTGGACCCGTTGAATTGTGGTGCGTGTGGAACGGCCTGCGCGATGGGGCAGTTCTGCCGCGACGGGATGTGCGTCTCTCCGACGGGGATGTGCCCGCCGTTGACGACCAACTGCAGCGGCGTGTGCACCAACACGCAAGTGGACCCGAGCAACTGCGGCGGCTGCGGGACGCGCTGCACGACGGGGCAAGTGTGCTTGCTCGGCCGCTGCCAGACGACGGGGATGATGTGCCCTCCGACGACCACCAACTGCAGCGGGGTGTGCACCAACACGCAAGTGGACCCGAGCAACTGCGGGGCGTGCGGGATGCGCTGCGCGATCGGGCAGGTGTGCGTCCTCGGGATGTGCCGCGGCGGAATGATGATGTGCCCGCCGGGCTTCTCGACGTGCAGCGGGATGTGCGTCAACACGCAGATCGATACGCGCAACTGCGGCGGGTGCGGGATGGCGTGTCGACCTGGGCAGTTCTGCCTGCTCGGTCGTTGCCGCTGAGCTGAGCGTGGGGGTGGAGCTTCGTGGGCGGGGGACGAGCGAGGCTCTACCGCGCGAGCGCATCGCGTTGGATTATCGCGGGATGTGCCGAAACATCCGGGTCCTGCTCAACTTCGCGCCTCCTGCTACGGACGAGGAGGTCCACGCGGCGGCGCTGCAATACGTACGCAAGGTGACGGGGAGCGCGAAGCCCTCGAAGGCGAACGAAGCGCAGTTCGCGAAGGCGGTCGAAGAGATCGCGGCGATCACGCGAAGGCTCGTCGACGAGATGGAGGTCAAGGCGCCGCCGCGGACGCGAGAGGTGTTCGCGGCGAAGCTGAAGGCGCGTTCGCTGAAGCGCTTTTCGCAGTGATCGATCGCGGCGATCGCGAGGGCAGAGGGGGGCGTAGGTTCATGATGCGGCGCGGCGTAGCTGAATGAAGCCGCGGACGCGCGCTGGCGGTAGAGTGCGGCTACCACCATGGCGAAGCGACTGCCGCGATTGACCAAGCCCCTCGTTCGAGACAACGGCGCGTTGCGCGAAGCGAGCTGGGACGAGGCGCTCGACCGGGCGGCGGCGGGGCTCGCTGCGGCGCGGGACCGGCGGGGCGGAAGTTCGGTGGGCGTGTTTTCATGTAGCAAGACGACCAACGAGCTCAACTACTTCGCGCAGAAGGTCCTTCGCTCGGCGATCGGGTCGAACAACATCGACTCGTGCAATCGAACGTGACACGCCCCCAGCGTCGTCGGTCTGGCGACGGTCTTCGGTGCAGGCGGCGGAACCAACTCGTACCGCGAGGTCGAGGAGACGGACGTGATCGTGCTCTGGGGCTCGAACGCCCGCGACACGCATCCGATCTTCTTTCACCACGTTCTTCGCGCGTTGAAGCGCGGGGCGAAGCTGTACGTGGTCGACCCGCGCGTGACGAGCACCGCGCGGTTTGCGCATCGGCACTTGCCCGTGCGCGTGGGCGGAGACATCGCGCTCGCCAACGCGATCGCGCGCACGATCCTCGCAGAGGGGCTCGAGAACCGGGCGTTTATCCAGCGAGCGACGGAGGGCTTCGAAGCGTTCGAGGCGGTCGTTCGCGAGTACGGGCCCGAGGACAAGGGCGCGATCAGCGGGGTCGACCCGGCGCTCGTGCGCGAGCTCGCGCGGGACTTCGCGACCGCGGATCGCGCGATGATCTGCTGGACCCTCGGGATCACCGAGCACCACCACGCGGTTGAAAACGTGTGGTCGCTGATCAACCTCGCGCTCTTGTGCGGACAAGTGGGCCGCTACGGGGCGGGGCTCAACCCGCTGCGCGGGCAGAACAACGTTCAGGGCGGCGGAGACATGGGCGCGCTGCCGCATAAGCTCCCCGGTTTTCAAGACGTCGAGGACGCGACTGCGCGGGCGAAATACGAGCGATCGTGGGGCGCGACGATCCCGCCGAACAAGGGCTGGACGCTCACCGAAATGTTTCGCGCGATGGAGCGCAAGGACCTCACGGCCCTGTGGGTGATCGGCGAGAATCCGGCGCAGTCCGAGGCGGACGCGCATCACGTTCGCTCGTTGCTGACGGGGCTCGATCACCTCGTCGTGCAAGACCTCTTCGTGACCAAGACCGCGGAGCTCGCGACGGTCGTGCTCCCGGCGTGCGCCGGCTTCGCCGAGAGCGAAGGGACGGTGACCAACTCCGAGCGCCGCGTGCAGCGCGTGCGTCGCGCGCTCGCTCCGCCGGGGCAGGCGCGGGACGACCTGTGGATCGTCGCGGAGATGTCCAAGCGTCTCGGCCGCGACTTCGGCGCTCCGTCCGCACGAGAGCTCTGGGACGAGATGCGTGAGCACAGTCCTCTGCACCGCGGAATGTCCTACGACCGCATCGAAGCCCTCGGCGGGATCCAGTGGCCGTGCCCGGACGAGGCGAGCCTCGGGTCGAGCTTCTTGCACGGGCGCTTGTGGGAGGAGCCCGTTCAGGGACCGAAGGCGCCGTTTCACGCGGTGGAGCACAGAGATCCGGCCGAGGCGTTGAGCGAGGAATTTCCCTTGCGATTGACGACCGGGCGGAGGTTGTCCGAGTTCAACACGGGGGTTCAGAGCAAGGGGCTCGCGAGCCCGCTCGTGAAGGACGAGGCCATCGAAGTGTCCCCCGAGGACCTCGCGGCGCTCGCGCTGCGCGAGGGAGAGCGCGTCCGTGTGCGCTCGCGACGCGGCGCGGTGATCGCGCCGGTGCGGGTCGATCGAGGGCTCCCGAAGGGCCTGGTGTTCTTGACGCTTCACCAGCCCGAGTCGGTGGACACGAATTTGCTGACGATCGAAGCGACCGACCCGCGAGCGGGGACGGCGGAGTTCAAAGCGGCAGCCGTCCGCATCGAGCGCTGCGAGTAGATCTTCATGGACGACGCACGAGAGACGACGAGCCCCGAGGCGAGCGAGCGAGTGGTGATCGAGCGCGCGCTCGCACCGTTCGCGGGGGGCGCGCAAATTCCGCGGCACGCGCTCTTGCCTGTGTTGCACGCGGTGCAATCGAGCCGCGGGTGGATTTCGAAGGACGCGCTCGCGTACGTCTCCGAGCGGATGGGCATCGCGCAGGCCGAGCTGTACGGCGTCGCGAGCTTCTATCACTTGTTCTCGCTCGAGCCGTCGGCGCGGCGCGTGCTTCACGTCTGCGACGACGTGAGCTGTCGTTTGCGTGGATCGCGGGCCATCGTCGAGCGGTTGAGCATGGCGTGCGCGCCCGAAGGCGAGTCGCGCGACGACGCTGCGTGGCATCGATCCCCGTGCCTCGGGCAGTGCGAGCGAGCGCCCGCTGCGCTGCGCGTGATCGCTGGAGACGCGCCGACGCAGCGCTCGTTGACGCTGCGCTCGCCCGAGCACGCGGAGGAGGTTTTTTCCTCGCGAAACACGGGCGATCACGACGCGAGCGCGTCGAGCTTCGAGGCGCGCCAGCCGCGCGGGGCGCTCAGGCTCTTGCGTCGCATCGGCGTCGCCAACCCCGCGAGCCTCGATGACTATCGCGCGCACGGCGGCTATCAGGGACTGCGTCGCGCGCACGCGCGGGGCGCCGCGTGGGTGCTTCGAGAGCTGTCCGAGGCGAGGCTGCTCGGCCGCGGGGGCGCTGGCTTCGCGGCGGGCGTGAAGTGGTCTGCGGTCGCCTCGGCGCCGGGGCGCGAGAAGTACGTCGTGTGCAACGCGGACGAGTCCGAGCCCGGGACGTTCAAAGATCGTGTGTTGATGGAGGGCGATCCCTTCGCGCTCATCGAGGCGATGACCATCGCGGGCTTCGCGGTGGGCGCAGAGAAGGGGTTCATCTATGTGCGCGGCGAGTATCCGCTCGCGGCCGAGCGGCTCGAGCGCGCGATCGCCGAGGCGCGCGCGCACCGAAAGCTCGGCGACGACGTGCTCTCGAGCGGGCAGCGCTTCGAGATCGAAGTGCGTCGCGGCGCGGGCGCGTACATCTGCGGCGAAGAGACGGCGCTGCTCGAGTCGCTCGAAGGAAAGCGCGGCGAGCCGCGGTCGAAGCCGCCGTTTCCTGTGCACGAGGGGCTCTTCGCGAAGCCGACGCTCGTGAACAACGTCGAGACCTTGTGCGCGGCGCTCGACGTGATCGTGCGCGGCGCGGCGGCGTTCGCGTCCGTGGGAACCGCGGACTCCACCGGAACGCGGCTCTTCTGCGTCTCGGGCCACGTGGCGCATCCGGGCGTGTACGAGCTCGCGATGGGCATGTCGCTGCGCGAGTTGTTGGCGCTGGCGGGCGCGGAGTTCTCGCACATCCAAGCGGTGCTGCTCGGCGGCGCGGCGGGGACGTTCTTGCGTGGGGACGAGATCGACGTTCCGCTGACGTTCGAGGACACGCGGAGGGTGCGCGCGACGCTCGGCTCGGGCTCGGTCGTCGTGATCGACGATCAGACGTCGATGATGGACGTGCTGCGCGGGCTCGCGTGGTTCTTTCGCTACGAGAGCTGCGGGCAGTGTGTTCCTTGTCGCGCGGGGACGATTCGCGTGGACGAGCTCGTGCAGCGGGTGAGGGCGAAGGTCCCGCTCGGGACGTGGGAGTCCGAGCGCGAGCGGCTCGCGGACCTCGGTCGCGTGATGCGCGACGCGTCGATCTGCGGCCTGGGTCACACGGCGACGAGCGCGATCGAGTCGGCGTTCGAGCGATTCGAGCTGTGGCCCGATCGCGTTGCGAAGAAGGGAAGAGCGTAGATGCGCAGCGAGAAGCCGAAGGGGCGCGACGGAGGGCTCGTGCAGATCGAGCGCACGATCGAGCTCGAGATCGACGGACGAGCGGTGCGCGTCCCCGAGGGATCGACCATCCTCGACGCGTGTCGAAAGCTCGGGGTCGACACGCCGACGCTTTGCTACGCGGACAACCTCACGCCGGTCAACGCGTGTCGCGTGTGCGTTGTCGAGCTCGAAGGGTCGCGCACGCTCGTCGCGTCGTGCTCGCGCAAGGCCGAGGCGAAGATGGTCGTTCGCACCGAGAGCGAGCGCGTGAAGAGCGCGCGCAAGATGGTGCTCGAGCTGCTCGGCTCGAGCGTGGACATGTCCGCGACGGCCAACTTTGAAAACTGGTGCTCGCGCTACAGCGCCTCGCCCGAGCGCCTGGGGACGCCTCCCAACGCGCCCGCGGTGATCGACAACGACCTGTTCGTGCGCGACTACGCCAAGTGCATGCTCTGCTACAAGTGCGTCGAGGCGTGCGGCGACGACGCGCAGCACACGTTTGCGATCGCGATGACCGGACGGGGCGGCGAGGCGAAGATCGCGACCGAGTTCGATGTGTCGTTGCCTGATTCGGCCTGCGTGTTTTGCGGCAATTGCGTGGGTGTGTGCCCGACGGCCGCGCTGCAGTTCAAGCGCGAGCACGACCTGCGCGAGGCGGGCGAGTGGGACGAATCGAAGCAGAGCGTCACCAAGACGGTGTGCCCGTACTGCGGCGTCGGCTGCGTTCTCGAGCTGCACGTGCAGGACGACGAAATCGTTCGCGTGACGTCGCCCTCGGACTCCTCAGTGACGGACGGACACCTGTGCGTGAAGGGCCGCTTCGGCTGGGGCTACGTGCGGTAGCGATCGTCGCGGACGCGCGAAAAATCACCGTAGAAAACGTGACTCTTCGTGAGTGACAGAGTATGTCCTCAGAAAGTGGCGTTGTGCGCGAGAGGGGCGCAGGATGGCTTCGTCGCGCGCGAGCACGGAGACGCACTGGGTGTCACCGCGGCGCGGACGGAGGTCGCGGTCACGTGGGCATGGACATCGAAGACAGGCTCGAGCGCATCGAGAAGAAGCTGGATCAACTGTTGGCGAAGCTCGGCAACGGAGCGAGCGCGGGCGGCGGGATGCGCGCGGCGCCTCCGTCGAGCGCGGGCGACAAGGAGGTCGCTTCGGACGCGGATCTCGATAGCCCGCGGGGCAATCCGGAGGTGCGGTTCGTTCCGAAGCGTTGGTCGGGCGAGGACATGAAGGGGCGTCGGTACTCGGAGACCGAGCCAGAGTTTCTCGAGATGTTGGCGGACACGCTCGAGTGGATGGCGAACAAGGACGACGAGAGCGGCGCCGTCGACAAGAACGGCAACCCCAAGAGCAAGTGGGGCCGACTCGACGCCTCGCGCGCCCGCGGCTGGGCGCGACGCATGCGCGCCGAGCGCGGCGAGAGCCCCCGCGGTGGCGGCGCGAGCGCCCGCGGCGGATCGAGCATGGGCGGATCGAGCTCGCGCGGAGCGCCGAGCGGCGGAGCGAGCGCGCGTCGCCCGACGCGCCCGAGCGACGACATGATGGACCCCATGGGTGACGACGGCGACGCCGAGAGCATCCCGTTCTGAATGGGCGTGAAGGGGGGAGGGCGCGGGGATCGCGGGGCGGCGTGCGCAGTGAGCGCCAGCGGCGACCGCTGGGCTTCCCTCGATTGCGTTGACAGTTGGTCAAGCAGCGTTGGCGAGCGCGAAAGCGCGTTCGACCTCGGCTGGGGTCTTGTAGTCGAGCGAAGAGTGAAGTCGTCGGCGGTTGTAGAACACCTCGATGTACTCGAAC
>JAEUKI010000083.1 GCA_016793325.1 Myxococcales bacterium
AGCGTCGCGACAGAAAACCTAAAGCTGCCTATGATGCACACAAAATCAAAGCCCCTCTCCCGCGATCTCGCGGGAGAGGGGCGCGCGGCAGCGGGGGTGAGGCCGCGCCTCGCGCCATCGAGCTCGCGCGGGCCGCGCCGCGCGGCGTTGGTGCGTTCGTGCGTTCGTGCGTCGCGAGCGCTGTACGAGTCTTCGGCGCGCGCTTTCAACGGATTGTAGGAATTCCGACTGGACGAGCTCCAAGCGGACGGCCGTAGCATCGCACCGATGACCCACGCGCCGCGATCGCCGTTTCTCGCCATACCCGCGGGTCACTATGTCGCGCGAAACGCGCTGGCGTTCGCGATTCGCGATGGGTTTCCGGTGTCGCCGGGGCACTCGTTGGTGATCCCGTTTCGCGAGGTGGCGACGTGGTTCGACGCGACGGTCGACGAGCAGCACGCGATCATGGAGCTCGTCTCCGTGGTCAAGCGCGAGCTCGACGGGGGTGTCGCGTGGCCCGATGGGCGCGTGGTGATTCCCGATGGGTACAACGTGGGCTTCAACGCGGGCGCGGCCGCGGGGCAGACCGTGATGCACTTGCACGTCCACGTGATCCCACGTTTTCAAGGGGACGTCGTCGACCCGCGCGGCGGCGTGCGCCACGTGATCCCAGGAAGGGGAAACTACCTCGCCAAGAGCGCGCCGATGTCCACCGGGGGCGACGAGGACAAGTTCGTCGATCTCGTGCGGGAGGCGTTTGCGGAGGCGAGGGAGATTGCGTGCCGTGCTGGTCGCTATCGCTATGCTGCGGGAGCATCGACGAACCAGTGTTTGCGGTGCCAGTCGAGCGCGTCGGGGTGAGGAGCGAACGCGGGAGTAACTGGCGGGCGAAGCTGCTGATCTGCGAGATCGCGTCGGAGCGCAGCGAGATCGCTGCGTTCGTCGGCGTCTCGTGCAACGAGGATTCGCGACTCAGAATTGACCGTCCACAGCTTCGCGTCGAACGCCCAGTGGTGTGTTCTGCAGAGGGCGAGCCCATTGCGTACGTCATCGACGCCATCGGCCATCACCGGAATGATGTGAGATGCTTCGGCCTCGACCATCGCTCCTAGCCTCAAGCGCAGTCCACACGCAGCACAGCGATCGTCGTACTGCTCGAGCACTTCCAGCCGAAACGCGCGGCTCCGGACGCGCCGGGTCTTCGCGGATAGCTCGATCCGAGGGCGCACAGCGAACGGCGAGAAGTCCTGCGACGAACGCGCGCGAAGGTCCCTGCGATATCGATCAACGTCGGTCCAGTCCGGGTCATGCGCCTCGAGGACTCGCCTCGCGTCAGGATCTGGGCGCTGTTCGAGCCACTCGAAGATGAGCTGTCGTACTGCGGTTCTCCCGCGCTCGGTTCGGAGAGCCCCGATGAGATCTCGAGAAAACGAAGCGTACGCGAAATTGTCGCGGGTTGCCTTGATGCTGGACGGTGCGTCCGCGCTCACCAAGCGTAGCGGCTGGCCCGCTTTGTCAACCAGGGTCCAAATCGGGTCGCGCGTGCCCTTGGTCGTTCCGAGATGAAAGAACGGCTGCCACGCGATCGCCGACCGTTCAATACTCGCGCGGCGGAGAATCTCGTCTACTTCCTCGACGAGCCGATCGTCGAGCCTCACTTGTTCAGGATCAATCACGCCTTCATCGAGGAGATTGAGGATCGCGAGCAACAGCGCGGGCTTGTAGACGGTGTTCGAGCGGGGTTCGGACTGAAGCGCCTCGATCCATGGCCGGAGCGACGTTGAGCTTTCGGTGTCGGACCGCTGCACGTCTCAACGATAGCTTAGATTGAAGGCTGCTTGCGGGCGCGTGAAGCGCGCCGATGTCCAGCGATCGCGTTGCGCCGCTCGCGTCGCGGCGAGCGCTGCGGCGTGCGTTGCAGTGCTCGGCCGGGGGGACACGTGCGAATTTTGGCGGTGTCGAGCGCGACGCGTATGGTCGTGCCCTCCGCGCTCAACGGCGCACCTCAATAAGATGATCGTCGACGAACCGGATCTCCGACCTTCTCAGGAACACCGCTGGCGAGACTTCACCGCAATCTTCGAGGCGAGCGCTCCCCGATCTCTCTGCTCGGTTGTGGGCGACGTGGACAACCGTTCGGACCGGCTAGATGAGGCGATTAACGAAGCTCGCTCGCTTGATCCTCCGCTAGAGCGCTACCTCGCGTGCCTAGTCTTGCTGAGAGATCTGCACGCGCTCGGCTGGGAGATGCTGGTCCGCGACAACGTGATCCGAGTCAGACCGCATGGCGGCGACGGTGCCCCGTCAAAGCAGGCAGTGCGTCGACAGCTCCAACACGGCCGCGACGACCAGCTCGGAGACGGCGGCTCGAGGCGCTTCATCGCGCGCATGGAGTCTCCTTCGCGCCTGAGCGCGACGCGCTCCGTGCTCAACGTGATCGCTGACGGTCCCGCGCTCGCCGCGCGACTCTCGACGATCGCACGAATGCCCCGCGAGGCTCGGTCGACCGCGCTACGCGCGGCGTGCAAGCCGTACCTTCAGGTGGCGTCGGCAGACGTGAAGGACGAGAGCACGCGCCAGCCGCTGATCCATTTGTGGCGGTACTTTCGCTTCACGTGGGCGAGCAGACATCGACGTCCGCCCGGCAGAAACCTCGCGTTTCTTGTGCGGGACGCAGCCGTCGAGGGGCATCCCGTCATGGCGATCACCTCGCTCAGCAGCGCTGTCATGCAGCTCACGCCGCGCGACGAGTGGGCAGGGTGGACGCCAACGGGGCTGCGCGCGCTCGTTCGAGACGGAACGCTCACCGACACAGAGGCGCTGGGCGCTCTTCGGCGCCGCGTGAGAGGAGACCTGAGTGAGCTCTACACTGAAGACCTTGGCTTCGATGGCGCCTCGCCTCCGCCGCTGTCCCCAGAGCTCGAGGCGAAGCTCGCTGCGATCGTAGCGAGCGCCGCGGTCGACCGCGCCGAGGCGCTCGCCAACGGCGCCGTCAGTCGAGACGTAAAGTTCGACGCCGCTTCGCTCGTTCGCGCCGCTCGTTCACCGCTGTTTACGGCGAAGCGCGCTGGAGTTGCACGCTCGTTGCTCCGGCTGCTTCGCGATCTCGACGACGTGGCTTCGATTGAGGAGGCGGCCACCGATCCGCGAAAGCGAGACGTGATCGCGCAGGCGCTCCGTCAGCTTAAGCAGCGCAGCGTCGCCGCGTCGGTGATGGACCTCTCGACGTGTGGCGCGGTGCCTCCATACGGCGGGCTGCTCGGCGGGAAGCTCGCGTGCCTCCTGATGCTGTCTCCGTTCGTGAGAAGCGCGGTGCGCGCCGCTTACGCTGACGAGCCCAGCGTGATCGCGAGCCAGATGGCGGGACGACCCATCGTCAAGGCGCCGGACCTCGTGATGTTGACTACGACCAGCCTCTATCCAGAGCGGTCGTCGCAGTACAACCGCGTGAAGCTCCCGAAGGCGGTGCTCGGCGTCGAAGCCGACCGCGCGTACATCGAGGTCGGCCGCAGCCAGGGGCACGGCTCGACCAACTTGAGCGCGGAGGCCGAGGAACTTCTCAGCGCGATCGCCGCGTCTCGTCGAGAGTATCGCAACGTGAACTTCGTCTTCGGCGAAGGGCAGAGCCCGAAGATGCGGGAGCTGCGCGAGGCGACCGCGGCGCTCGGGCTCGGCGCGGCCGACATTCTTCGGCACGGGTCGCCGCGCATCGTGTATGTGGCGCCGTTGGTCGCGCAGGTTCATCGCGCGCTTCTCGGGGTGACCAACACCGTTCACGCCGCGGAGGACGGCGACGGCGTTGAGGCGATCGCCGAACACTGGCGCTCGCGCTGGCTCGCGTCCCGGCTGGACCACGCCCCTGCGCTCGAGAGAGTCGCTGCGTCAACGAGGACCTCCCTGTTGGTGTCGCGTGAGTTCGATCGCGCCGACGAGCCTACGGGGTGGCTCGACGCTTCGTTTAAGTAACGACGCTCAAGCGACGCTTCGCGCGATCTCCGACAGGACATCGTGAGCGGAGGACGCTCGGGCATCGAGGGCACGCCTCGCCGCGACGGCGCATGCAGTCTGTCGGGATGCCGCGCCGATTCGACTCGCTCATGAAGAGGTACATCGCCTGCTGGACGATGCGCGGATTGTCTCTCCTCAGCGTGGGACACAGCGCAGAGAGGTCGATCTCGGCGGAGAGGGCGCGGATGAACGCTCGGCGCGCCTCGTACGTGCCGAGCCCGTTGTACCCGATCGATGACAAGAACAGGTCGGTGTTGCTGTCGATGACGATGAAGTGTCGCCAATCGACGTCGTCGCGCTCCGTCACTCCCGGCGTGAGGTCGGGGTTCCACACCATCGCAAGGAACATTGACGAGATCTTCTCGCTGACGCGCCAAGCCCTCGAGAGGGCGGCGATCATCGCGCGGGCCCGCGCGTTGGGTGTCGCCTCTCGCGCGGCCGCGGCGTCGAGCATCGAGGCGATGTCCGCCTCGCCGGATTCATGTACCGCGAGCGCGATCGAGGTCGGCACCTTCCCGAAGTGACCGTAGCGCCGAAGCAGCACCGTGTGCCGCTTGAGGTGGCACTGCGCGCGGGTGTTCGCGCGGCAAGTGCCCCGCTTGGTCTTCGGCGTCTTGGTCAGATCGCAGTTCGAGAGCAACCCGTCGAGCGTCTTGGTGTGTTCGCATTCGGACCGGGAGGCGAGCTTGAGCAGCCGTCGCATGCTCGAGATCTCTGCGCTGTCGGCTTCGGTCATCCCGCCGAGAATGCGGATGATCTGCGCGTCTTGCCGGCGCTGAAACATCGCGACCGCGACGATGAGGCGGAAGAGCTCGTCGGGGTCGCGCCTCGCCACGCCCTCAAGCGTCACGGCAAACGCGCCGACGCGCGTTGGGTCGCAGAAAGTAGGAGTTACTCCTTGGTCCGTCGCCGTGCCGTAGTGGTTGTTGACGTACCAGCGTACGGCTTCCGTCGTGATCGACGTCTGTCGCTTGGAAGGCTTGCGGGGGCTGCTGCGCACGCGCTGCTCGACTACCACAACTCTCACTCGACGAGCGTCGCGCCGCCGATCGGAACTTGAACAGCAAACTCGACGTCTGCCTCTGGCGAGGCTCGTCTGCAATCACCAGCCACCCGGGCTCGCGCGCCGAGCGAGCAGTCCAAGAGTGAGGCTGAGTCAGCGAGCGCCGCCAACACTCGCGTCCCGGACACCCGGAGCATCACAGTCCTCATCGCGCGATCGACCGCCTCTACGACGCCTTCGAGCTCGACGGCGACCCCGTCCTGCGGAGCGTTCGCGCTCGGATCTCGCGCGCGCCAGTATTCATCACACGCGAGGCGAGGCGCGCACCGCGAGCAGCGCTCTGCCTCGACCCTCGCCGGCGGTGGGGCTTGGAGCAGCGCGTGACGCGCAGCGATGATCCGGGCGACGAGCGCCTCGCGCGCGGCGACAAGCTCGTGGCCGCCGGGCGCGGGCACTTCGAGCGGCGGAGGCGTCGAGTAGATCACCATGAGTCGGCGCGGTTCGCCGCGCCCCTTCGTTTCGGGGGCGAGGGGATACGCGCACGCGTAGGACAGCAGCTGATCGAAGTGCGACTCCGAGCGAGCGCCGGTCTTGAAATCAACGAGCGTCACGTCGTCATTGACCCGAAGCGCGGCGTCGATTCTTCCGACCCAAGAGATCTCGCTCGTGAGCTGGGCGCGCATCGGCACCTCGGCGCGCGCCTCGAAGACGCCCGTCGACGCCGAGAGACACACTCGCAGCATCGCAGCGACAGCGCGGACAAGCGACGGCTCCGCCTCGGAGAGCGCCGCGCTCGCCCGCAAACGCTCGGGGCGCGGGAGGCCATCGATCTCCTCAGCGATCGCGCGTCGAACGACGCCGGGCAGCCCTTCGGTCGATAGGTGCTGCCTCCAGAAGAGAGCCATTTCGGGTGTTCCCCAGGCCGGACCGCGCAGCGTTCGGTGGATGTCGAGCAGGCGCTCCAGCGCGGCGTGACAGACGCGACCCTTCGACGCGCTCGACGAGCTTGACCGAGCGCCTGCGACCGGCGCTCGCGCGGCGCTGACTCGCTCGAGCCACCAGCGTCGCGGACACTCTTCGACCCGGCTCAGCGTCGAATACGACCAGACTGTCGGGGCGCGGGCGTCGTCCGAGATCATCGCCCGCCCCTCCGCAAGAAGAGGAGCGCCGCGGCCCGCGCCGCTCGTCCGCGCTGGACGTCCATCACCGCCCAAAGGAGCGCGTCCGCGTCCCGTGACGGCGCCGAGAGACCACGACACGACAGCGCGAGCGTCAGGTGCAGCTCGCGCTCGACGGGCGCGGACTCGCGAAGCTCCCCGATCCTTTGGATCGCCTCGACAGGATCGACTGCGCTCTCAGCGAGCTTGACGAGCTCATCCTCGGGGAGCCACAGGAGTCGCGCCATCGCCCTCGGGAGGTGCTCGTCGTCGCCGTCGTCTGCGGTGTCCTCCATGTTTGCCCAGGCGCTCCCGCACAGCTCGAGGACGAGCTCTCTCTCGACGCTCCGCGCTGCAGCGTTTCGGGCGAGCAGCGCAGCTCCCTCAGCGCCGCGAGGCGCGAGCGCGGCGACGTCGAGCGCCCGCAACACGGCGAGCAGCTCCGCGCAACGCTCGGCGCCGCGCGTCCGCGCGCGCGAAGCGGCGAGCCGCGGCACTGAACGAGCTCGGTCGGCGATCACCACCGCTGCGCGAGACGAGCCCGCGGCGGCGATGTAGACGCCCGCCTCGCGCGTCGACCCTGCCGGGACGAGTCGAGCCCCCGCGTCGCCGCCGAGCTCAACCCGATACACCTTCGCTTCGTCATCCGGGCTTAGGACGCTGATGGGGTCTGACGACGCGTCGAATCGAAGGCCGGGCGGCGTCGCGGTCAGCGCTGCGACCGTGGTCCACGCGTCATCGTCCGCCTCGCGCGCTAAGATATCTACCCTGCTCGGCGCGGCGAGCTCAGCGCTCTGCTCAGCGTAGAGCTTCGCGATTCGCTGCGCGAGCCGAGGGAGGGAGCGCTGCTCGTCGCGGTCCAACACGAGCGCCTTCGGCTCTCGATCGTCGAGCCGCAACGCGAGCTCCAGCGTGATCCCCGCCATCGCGTCGATGTCGAGCGAGCACTGCGCGGACACGAGATGGTTGATCGTGGCGTCATCAGGTCGGAGCGCGGCCCGCCAACGCGCTGCTGGAGCGCCAGGACGCCTCGTGGCGGTGATCTTGATTGACGCGAGCGCGCGCGCCGAGGGCCCTGATCGCACGACGAGCTCGTGCTCGCCTGCCACGAGCGGCGGCGTGCGGACGAGGATCCTCCCGGCGGCGTCCTCGCCCACTTCAGCGGCGACCTCGGCGACGCCCGTCTTCATCGCCGCGACGATGTCAGGCTGCCGGTCAGCGTCCTCGAGCTCGAGCCAGGCGCGTCGCCCTTCTTCGTACGTGAGGTGACCGTTGCTCTGCCGAAGCGGAGGCGTGATGCGAGGGCTGAGCCGCGCGCGGCCCGCGGCGCGTCGAGCGCTGAGCGTGGCCAAGGTCCCGTCGTCCAGCCGGCCGAACAGCGCGATCATCGCGCCCGACCCGCGCACCTTCCGGCGGGTCATCCGCGTGGGCGTGGCTGCGTCGCTCGCGAGAAGGATCGCCGCGTCTTCGCCTGATCGAAGCTCCTCGGCGCTTTCGTACGCGTCGTCGCCCGATTGCACGAACACGACAGGCGCGTTGAACGTC
This sequence comes from Myxococcales bacterium, assembly GCA_016793325.1. Classification (GTDB taxonomy): domain Bacteria; phylum Myxococcota_A; class Polyangia; order Polyangiales. The sequence continues at coordinate 7,696 of JAEUKI010000083.1, forward strand.
CGTTCGAACGGTCCCTTCAGCGCCTGCGGAACCTCGTCGTCGCTCTCCTCCGGGACGACCTTGACCGCGATCTTGAGCGGCAGCGTCGGCGAGTCGATCTGCACGACCGCCGTCCCCTGCATCGCGTCGCTCAAGCGCGCAGCGCCAGCCCGCTTGCCTCCTGCCTGGACGCGCAGCTCGGCGGCGGTCCGAGCGAACGCGAGCACGCGCTCGTTGGTCGTGTCGATCGGGCCGAGTCGGACGTTCACCTGCGCCGGCGCGTCGCGCGCGCAGGTGAGCGCGAGCTCGATCGGGACTGATAGCTGAGGCGCGCGTGGGGCTCGCTTGACCTCCCCGCGCGCGTCATCGACCAGCTCACGCGCGACCTCATCCTGCTGAAGCGCGTCCCACGCGCGCTGAGCCCACTCGGCTCCGCTCGAGCTCGCGGAGCGGAAGAGCACCGCTCGTCCGACCTTTTCGAGCGCGTCGGAGTTCTCGATGATCCCCAACACGAAGAGCGGAAAGCCCGAGACAGCTGCCAAGCGCTGCGCGAAGTCTGCGCGCCACGGCTCGCTGATCGAAGCCGGGGTGAGCCCGAGCTTGGCGGCCTTGGCGATCGCCGCTGCGACGTGTCGGAGCGCGGGCCTCGGCATCAACGCGTGCACGAGCGGCCAGCTCATCAGCGAGAACTGCGCGGCGAGCTCTCCGACGGGCGTGAGCCCGCCGTGCGCAGCGCTGAACCGCTCGAACTCTCTCGCGACCAACCTCCGTGCGTCGTGCTCGCGTAGATCCATCGCGTCGCTTCGGAGGCGCTCGTGCAGCAAAGGCCAGAACGAGAACTGGTCCCTCCAGTCGACCTCGAACGCGAGATCCGCGATGACGCACACGAGCAGCGCCCCGAGGTCCTCCGCGCTCGCGCCCGCGCTCAGCGACTCGCGCAATAGGTCGCGATCGGCTTTGCGCTGAGCGGGGTCGAGCGACACAACCTCGATCGCCGCGAGGGGCGACGCGTCTGTCTCTCGTCGCCGTCCGATCGCCTCGCGGATCTCTCGGATTCGCGCCGCCGCGTTCATTCGCGCACCTCCACGACTGCCGCGCAGAGCACCCTCAGCCGCGCCGCTTCCCTTGCGCCGACCTCTACGAGTCCGCGTGCGACGTCGACGAGTCGACCGAGCAGCTCCGCGTCATCGAGGTCGCGCTGGCGAGCGTCTCGCTGTCGTCTCCCCATGTCGCCTGAGTCGAGCCAAGCGTCGCGATCGCGCCGCCGCTTCGCGACGGTCCGCTCGACCTCGAAGCCCGCTTCGCGAGCAAAGTCGTCAATCGCGGATTGAACTGCCTCGACGTCGTCGGGCGACGGCGCCGCTTCTTCGAGCGACTCGAGGCGCTGCCGCACCTCCGTGGCTGAGACGCTGCTGCTGCTCGACTCTGCCACGCGAAGGGCGTCGATGAGGCGTTCACGCGCGTCGTCGGAGAGCGGCGCCGCGCTCTTGACGTCACACGCGACGCGACGCACGCGCACCGGCACGCGCATCCTCGTCATCCGGGATAGCCCGCGGATCATGCCAGCCCACTCGGTGGCCAGCGTTTCGGAGAGGCTCGCGGTCGCGAGCGCCCGACGCGAGGCGGTCCAGCCGATGGCCTCGCCGCCGTGCCCGGGAAAGCTGCGGCAAAGCGCGAGCAGGTAAGCGCCGGGCTTCACCCCCTCGACGCTGCGTACGGTCAGCCGCGCCAGCGCGAGGCTCGGGTCACGGAGGAGGTCCTGCTCGAGGTCGACGAAGAGCGGGTGACGCGGGCTGAAGAAGTCGCTGCTGCGTGAGCGAATCCATCGACGCTCTCCGAGTCGGCGCGTGGTCAATCGAAGCGAGCGCACCTCCTCGGATTGCATCGCGGCGACCTCAGGGTTGTGCGTCAGCGACCTCCGCCGACGCAAGCCAGCCGACAGCCGCGGGAGGTGCAACTGGTCTTCGTCTCCGATCGGCCACCGCAGCAGCAGGTCGTCATCGTGTTCTTGGACGGACAGCCCACAATCGTTGAGCGCGTCCGCGAGGCTCGATGCTCGGAGTCGAACTTCGCGCTCGTCGGACGTTGCCTCAGCGTCGAGGTCGAGGGCGGCGCCGCCGTCGTCATCGATCGGCTGACGAGCGACCTCGTCGAGCGCTGCGCGAACTCGCTCCTCCCACGACTGCTCCGAGCGCGAGCTCGACAGTTGGAGCACCGCGCGCTCGACGTCCGCGCTGAACTCCGCGGGCCTCGAGTTGAAGATGTTCAGGCGCTCGTAGACGTCGAGGAGCTGATCTGACGGGAGCATCGGGTGCGTGAGCGAGTAGACGCGCACCACGCCTGCGCGCTGCCCGAGGCGATCGAGCCGACCCACCCACTGCTGAGCGAGGGTCGGAGACCATGGGACGTCGTGGAGGATGAGCGCGGAGGCGAACTGGAGGTTGAGCCCTGCGGAGGCCGCGTCGTTGGCGACCAGCGCGGGCGAGCCTCCGCGCTCTGCGCGCTCAAAGGACCAGAGGTTCGCGAGCATCGAGTCCTTGCTCACGTCGCCGCTCCGAAGCCCCTCGAGCATGGCGTCCTGATCGCGGTCGAGCACCGCGACGGGGCCGATCGCGTCCGGCTCGCGCCAGTACGCTAGCTCGTCGGGGGCTGTCGTGCGCAGCCCGCCGCGGAGCAGCGCGTCGCGGAGCGCCTCCACGACACGCCTGCGAGTCTCGGCGAACTCGCAGCGGATGACGATCTTGGCGTTCGGATCGTCGTGCCAGATCGTCGCGCAGAGATCGAGGAGCGCCTCGCGCTTCGCGTCGAGCGCACGCTCGTCGCCGCGCGGCCGTACCGCTGCCAGCTGCGATCGAAGCTCGCGCGCGCCCGACGCCGACGCGAGCGCATCCCAACTCGAAGAGGCCCGCGCTACAACCTTGTCGAGGTCGTCTAGCTCCAAAGCGCGCGCCGCACGCAGCAGCGCGAGCTCTGCCTCCGAGTACTCGATTGGAACGCGGATCAACTCGCGGCGCGCCACGAGCCCGCTCGGGAGCGCCGCGCGCCTCGAGCGCAAGACCCTCTCGAGCGGCGTCTCTCGCCGCAGAGTCTCTCTCTCTCTCCGCGCTGCCTCAGGATCGAGGGAGCGGATGGACCCGTCGACCTCCCGAGCGCGAACCAGCGCGGCGCCGACGCGCTCGGCACGCTCGTGCGCTGTCTCGGCCTCCGCGCGGTCCGCGGGAGGCCACTTCGGGTCAACGAGGCTTACTGCCCACGAGAAACCTCCGAACTGGGCGACGGCGCCTCGCGCTCGCCTCGTCTCGCGAGGCGTCGCGGTCAGCAGGAGCACGCTCTTGGTTTGACCGACGATCTGCTCGACAGCCTCTCGCTGCAGCTGGTTCAGCTTGTGTGCTTCGTCCACAACCAGCAGGTCAACCTCGACGCTGTGCGTCAGCAGCGCAGGCAGCGCGTCGTGCTCGAGCAGCGTGATGCCGCGCGGGTTCGCCTCGTCGAAGCATCGCTCGGGCGCGCGTGGATCGAAGATCGGCGCCAAGTCGTCCGCCCGTCGCGCTAGGACGCGCCGCTCTGTGCGGCGCCGCACCTCGAGCGACCACTGAAAGAGCAGCTCCTTCGGCGCGCTGATCGCGCAGCGCAGCCCAGGCGACGCGGAGGAGAGCGCGCTCCAGATCATCAACGCTTCGAGCGATTTTCCGAGCCCGACCTCGTCTGCGAGCACCCATCGAACCGTCGGCGCTTCGAGCGCCCGCCGCACGACGGCGAGCTGGTGTTCGAGCAGCGCGCAGTCGATCCACGTCGCGCCGTGCATGCCGTCGGCTTCGAACGCGGCCCGCGCTTCGAGCGTGGCCCAGCGGGCAGCGAATCGCCTCGCCGCCGTGAACTTGTTGAACCTCGCGCTCGCCTCCGCCAGCTTCGCGAACGAGGTCGCCGGTCCGTCTGCGAACGGCACGACGCCGGGCCAGACGATGGGCTTCGCTTCGTGCTGAGGCGTTTCTGTGTCGCCGAACGGCGTGTCGAGCCTCGCTCGTCCACCGCCGAGCACTTCGGCGACGACCGCCCGATCGCCTATCGCCCCGCGGATACCGGACACGCTGACGGCCTGCCCATCGTGCAGCGCGGTCGGAAAGAGCTCGCTTTCTCCGCGCCGCGCGCAGACTGCTCCGCGCGGGTCGACGACCCACGGCGGCAGTCCGCTGTCATCGTCAACGGCCCACGTGATGACCGTTGGTCCTTGATCGTCGTCCGCTGCGACGAGGCCGAGACGCGGCATTACAGCAGCCTCCGGACTTGCTCCATGGCTGCAGGCAGCGCGCGGGACACGTCGAGGTAGCTCACGGAGGCGACAGTCGTGATCGGGCACACCGCGCCAGCCTCGATGGCCAGCGCTTCGTCGTCCGGGACGCCCTGCGAGAACGGATGGTGGATCGCTGGCACGACGAGCTGGCCGTCGGGGCGGCGAATCGCGAGCGGCGCTCGGCGCGGCCCCAGCGCTGTCTCGACCTCGTGATCCCGCAGCACCTGGCCCCACTCGAACAGCTCGACCCAGCTCGCCATCGCGTCGTACGCGCGCCGCGAGCGCTCCTCGTCGATCCGCGCTGGCGAGCCGGAGCGCGCGCACTCGAGCAGGTCGAGCGCGAGCAGCCGGTCCATCGAGCCGTGCTCGAAGCTGTTCTTGAAGCTGAGAAGGCAGGAGTAGCACGCGCGGTCGCACGGAGGCTGCGGCGCGCGAGACTCCCACGGCGCGTGTGTGAGCAGCGCGCGCGCAGCGTCGAACAGCTGCGGGAGCCGGCGCGCTAGCTCGACGACGTATCCTGCGCCGCCCGCGAGCTGATCGTACAAGTAGACCTCGACGGCGGAGGTGTCGGGTCCTTCAGCGTTGAACGCGGGGCGATAGCCCGCGATCACCTCGCCTCCTTCGATCTCCAACACCATCGATGCAGCGAGGGAGAGCGCTGTCGAGAGCGACCTCATCGCGATGTCGAACACTGGAACCCGCACGCCGGGCCGAAGCTGCTGCGGGGCGGGGATCGTGAAGCGAAGCAAGAGCACGTCTGTCAGGAAGCTCGTTCCCAAGAAGACGTTCTCGAGGAGGTTGGGTGAATCGCACTTGCGTGAGTAGCCGGTAGGCTGCGGCCTCGGCGCGGAGTGCGAGCTGAGCAGTCGAATGCTGCCGCGCTGCGGTTCAATCGCGAAGCACGAGGTGCAGAGCCGAAAGCCCTCGTCGCTGGGGCCGCGATTCGTTACGAGCACCGCCCACCCGTCAGCCACGGTCTCGTTGAGATACGCCCTGACGTTCGCGAACCCTTCGACCGACGACCACTCGCTTGGCGACGGACTCTCTGCGACGAGGATCGCGCGACCCGGTCTCGAGTTGAGGTCTGGGTTGGGGTCTGTGTCAGCTGGCAGCGTAACCGCGTGCGCGAAGCCGGGCGGGCGGATCCATTTCGACGCCGGTCGACTCGCGATGTCCGAGTCGCCGCAGGCGGGGCAGGACTCGAACGGCGTGGGCGAGAGCCTCCCGAACTCACACCGCTCGCAGTAGTAGAAGCTCTCCTGCTGCTTGATCGCGGCAGCGATGTCCGACTCGATCGGCGCGTGCAGCGCGGTCGAGGTCCACGATCGTCCGTCGATGAAGACCGTACGCCCTGGAGCGTACTCCGAGAGCGCGAGGCTGAGGGCGCGCTGAGGGGCGTAGCGGACCTTGTTGCGCGCGTCTCGCGGGCTGGCGCCGAGGCCGTTGGTCGCTTCGAACACATGGAGCGCGACGAGGTCCGTCGGGAACGCGTACTTCGGGAGCACCCCTCGATACAGCAGCAGCTCGAGCAGCGAGGCTGGGCTGCTCTGCTCCGATTCGTCGAGGTCCTCGAGCTCGGCGACGCCTGCTTCGCGCTCTTCAGCGACGACGGTCCTCAGCGCTGCCTCGACGTCCCGAAGCGTTGACGTAGCGAAGTCCGAGAGGATCTGCGCGCGTCCCGCCACGTTCGGAGGCAGCCATCGATCGAGCGCCGCGCGCAGCTCCGTTCTGACATCTTCGCGGTCGAGCCACGCGCGGAAATTGTCGAGCGTCATCGGATTGCTCGGCGAGTCAGGCCGAATGAACGCGAGCGTGGGGCCCAGCGACGCCATGAGGCTCGCCGCAGCGGGGTCTGAGTCGGCTGAGCTCGCCTCGCCGGGCATCGCGAACGCCGCGAACCGCTGCAATACGAACGCGTTGACGTGGCGCCGCGCGAGCCGAGCGTTCGAGAGGTTGAGCATCGGATCCGGGACTGGGTCCTTGATCAGCCGCCGCGGGTTGTCGAAGGAGTGCTGGTTGTGACCGTCCTGGTCAGCGAACGCGAGGACGGTGGCGATCGCGTTCCCTCTGCGACCGGCTCGGCCGGCGCGCTGTTGGTAGTTCGCGCGACCCGGGGGCATGTTTCGGAGAGCGACAGCCGAGAGATCGCCGATGTCGATGCCGACCTCCATCGTGGTCGTGCAAGACAGCACGTCAATCGCGGAGCGCATGCCGTCGACGTCCTTCGCGGTGATGTCTTGAAACGCGAGCTCGTGCCGCTCCGCGCGCGTCTGCACCTCTCCCGCGACGCCGGTGAGCGCGGCGGAGTGTTCGCGCGCGACGAGCGGACGAGGGGGCTCGTCGGTCCTCAGCGCCGCGGTCCGATAGTAGCCCTTTCGCGCGTCGAACCTTCGTCGCGCGACCGACCCCGCTTCGAGCCGCTCCATCTCGCCCGAGGTCTCGCAGTGCACGCAGCTCGCGCCGGGCAACATCGCGCACTGGACACGGGAGCATCGTCCGCAGCGAGCCCAAGAAGCGAGCTGTTCTTCGGTCACCGGCGATACTGTCACCTTGCCGGCGTCGAGGATGATCTCGTCGGCCTGCACGGACGCGTCGCTCGCGAACGTCTGACGCAGCGTCGGCAGCCATCGTGTCGCGAACTCATCCTGCGCGCTCGAGCCCCACGCCGCGGTGATCGCCGCGAGGAGCCCCCGGAATTTTCCACGGCTCCCGGTACCGGCGAGCCACGTCGACGCGCCCTCGAGCGAGCTCGCGTCCACGATCGATGCGCCGGCCTTCTCGACGAACTCCTCGAGCCAGAGCGAGACCACGCTCACGCGCGCGTTTTCGGGAATGCTGTCGGCTGAGAGCTGCTCCGAGAGCTTCTTCGCCACGCGCTTCGTCGGCGAAAACTGAGCGAGGCCGAGCGCTGTGAGCCCGGTGTGCTTGTTTCGGATGACCTGAAGGAGGATCGTGGCGACGGGCTTCGGCGCTTGCTTCGAGCAGACTTCTCTGAGCGCCTCCGCGTCGAACTCTTCCTCGATCGCCTCTGCCGCCGATCGCAGGTGGTTCGCGAGGTCTGCGTCGATTCGCTCATCGGTCGCGCGGAGCGCGACGCCGCTAACGCTCGCACCGACGAGCAGCGCCGCGTAGGCTTCGCGCAGGTTGAAGCTCGGATGGCGCTGGTATCCGCGTAGGAGCAGCGCCCGCACGCTGTCGCGGAGCGCTGCCCGGCCGAGCTCCGCGGCGAGCCGCGCGGCGCGTTGGCGACCGTCTGAGAAGATCAGCACCTTCCGCCCGCGCAGCGGCGTCTCCTCTGCCAAGAAGCTCGGCTTCGTCAGCCTCGGCGGCTGGCTCGACAGCTGCTCGCTCACGAGCGAGAAGAACGGCTCTTCGCCCTTCGTCACGTGATCTTCGACTGTGCTTCGTCGGTCGATGTTCGGCTTTTTGCCGCGGTCGTTGTCGTCACCGCAGACGCCGCAACGGTAGAACAGTCGACCCTTCTTCAAGACGGGCTCGGCTCGCTCGGGCGCGACTCGGTACAAGCCTACGCGACGGGAGCGCGCGCTGCTGCGCGCCGCCCCTGTGACCGGATCGAGGTCGATCGCTTCGGTGAGATCGTTGCGTCCCCGCTCGGGCTCGAGGAGCACGTCGACCGCCAAGACCTCGGTCGCGCCGCTCGCCTCGGCGTTGCCGCTGCTCCATAGAAACTTGGGCGAGCTCACCTCCGCCGTCGCGACGCCAGCGCGGAAATACGCCGCGCCGCACGACCGGCATGTGAACAGCTGAAACACTCGTGCGCTGCAGTGCTCGCAGCGGTCTCGCGGCTGAGCGTAGAGGGCTCCGATCACCTTGTTGCCGCGCGCGCACGGACAGGACGGGTTCACGCATGCCCAGAGTCCAGGGAGGCCCCGGTGGAACGTGTGAATTCTGCTCGGCAGCAGGTTGGCCTCTGAAGGCGCGGGGCGCGCGAACGCGCATAGCGCGGCCAGCACTTCTGTTGCGCGCGCGGCTACGCGCACGTCAGTCGTACCGAAGAGCTCCTCGGCGAGCTCGGGTATCGGCATCGCGCTCGCCTGAGTCAGCGACACGAGCCGCTGTCGAAGAGGGGATGATTGAAGCGCCTCATGAGCGACGCGCGCGATGTCGTCGGCAGAGGTTGGCGTCAGGGCGAGATCGCTCTTCGGCTGCAGCGCTGCCAGCGCAGGACGAACAGCGTTGAACTTTTCGATTGCGCTCGTCGCGCTGTAGAACGCTTGCAGGTCGACGCTCGCCAGCGCGTCCGCGAGCGATCCGTCTCCCGGCGCGCCCGGCGCCGTGTTCGCGAGCTCTCCGCCGATGGCGATGAACTCCGACGCGTCGCGACCGACGAGGCCTGCTGCGAACTCACGCGCTCGATCGGGTCCTGAGAAGCTTGCGCTCGTGATCGCGATCCTTAGCTGCCCTCGTCGCGCGGGCATCGTGAGCTCGAGCCGCTCGAGCAGCCGTCGGATGAGAAGCGCGACCTCCGTCCCCTGCGCACCGCGGTAGAGGTGCGCCTCATCCAAGATCAGGAAGAATGTCTCGTCGGGGTTCGCCTCCAGCCACTCTCGCGTGCGATCGAAGATCGGTCGCTCGACGCGACGCATGAGCATGTACTCGAGCATCGAGTAGTTCGTGATCAGCACGTCGGGCGGCGCCCCGTATCGCCCGCCCTTCGGCGTGCGGTAGCCGTAGAACTCGTGCCGCGCGAGCATCTCGCGATCGTCGTCGTGCGGGTGAAGCCGCTGATCCCAGCGGTCCTTGCCGTACCACTTCACCAAATCTGGCTTGGCGGGCCATCGTCCGCGCGCGGTCAACGCTTGCCGCAGTCGAACGGCCGATTGATACGACTTGTTGTTGGGGTCGTTCGCGGGCCATTCGACGGTCTTCATGTAGAAGTCCTCGAACGACTTCATCTTTCGCCCGTCCGTGTCGGCGTCGAACCTCCGAAGGCCTGGGAACGGCGTTCGGCCAGTGTACTGGCCAAAGGTGAGCGGACGACCGGCGGCCTCCTTGAACAGCCTCGCCACGGCGTCCGATCCGTAGAGCCGTCGCACGCGAGAGAGCTGGTCATTCACCAGCGCGTTCATGGGATACAAGACGAGCGCCCGAACCGCGCGGGTCTTGAACGAGCTCGGCTTCGTGACAGCCTCGCGATACAGCCGCAAGAGGGTTGGGATCGTGAAGCACTCGGTCTTGCCGGATCCTGTGCCGGTAAACACGACAACGTGCCGTTGCTCTGCGCCGATGAGCGCCGAGAGCGACTGCCCCTGATGCAGATACGGCGGGTTGAAGAGGAGCCGCTCGTTCGCGAGCTGCTCCGCGAATGTGAGGAGCCGCGGATCCTCGCCGCTCAGAAGCGAGAGGAAGGGAGGGCCTGGCTTGTACGTGCGCGTCGACTCGATAAACGCCGGCTGGCGGAGCACTTGCGGCGCGTCGAGCAGCGCTCTTCGTTGCTCCAAGATACCGTCATCCGCGATGTGATAGACCGCCTCCAGATACTCCCGCAGACGTTGGTGCAAACGCTCAATAGACTCGATAAACATTCGCTCTGCCTCTACTTCCCCCTCGCTTCAGCGAGGTCAGTCACCCGAATCGCAGCGCGCGGAGCGCTCGATCCACAAACTCCACTGTGTCGCCGCATCTCCAAGCCACCAGCGCGTCTCCTGGCGTCTCCGGCGCGCCGAGGCTGAGCAGTCGCTCGAGCCAATCAGGTGGCGGAAAGTACAGGCGCACTACGTCTCCCTCGATGGTCGCTCGGAGCGGGTTGTTCGCGCGCCTCGCGACCGCGTGAATGGCATCGAGGAAACCCGAGCGCGTCAGCGCGGCGCTGGTCAGCACGCCTTCCGAGTTGAAGAGACGATACTCTCGCTGCCCGAAGCTGACCTCTCGCCACGCGAGCGCCCAGCGCTCTCGCTCTAGCTCCCCTTCGAGGGCTCCTCGACGAAGATGATGTAGGTAGTGAGCTGATCGAACGTCGGTGAGAAACGCTGTGTACTCTGACAATTCTCCGCTGAACTGTGTCCTGGCGTGCGCTTGGAGCCGTTCGAGCGGCGTCGCGCCGCGCGGGATCCTCGCCCAGTCCGTCCAAGAAACCTCTGGCAGCCTGCGAAACTCGACCTCGCCTCGCGCCGCTGCCTCGCCGCTCGGTAGCCGACGTACGCGCCCGCTGCGAACGGCTCGTTTCGCCTCCACAGACAGATGATCTTCCGCGGAGCCGAGCAGGATCAACTCTCCGCGCGGCGCCCGAACGAACGCTGATGGCGCGCGCTCGATCATGCGCGCATGCGCGTCGCCCCTCTCGACTAGATCGCCGATCGCGAGCAGCGCATCGAGCTCAGCGCTCACGCGATAATCTAGCTTGTCATCATGGAGCGCGACGCGCAGGCAGTCTGCCGTGATCTGGATCAGCCGCTTCCGTCGGTGAGGACCTGTCCGCGCTGCGTCGCGCAGGGCCTCGGCGATGAGCGCTTGATCGTCGCCGACCTCGCGCCGGTTCAGCGAGCGGACGACCTCATCACGCAAGAACTCACGACTCCAACGGTTCACCCTCGATTCGGCGGACGTGGCTTCGGGAGGCGCAGGCGGCGGACACGGCTGCGGCGCTGGGCGAACTCGACGTCGCTCCTCCGGTACGGCGACGGTCGCGACAGCTTCGGGGGCTGCGATCAGGTCTTCGCTAAACTGCGTCACCCACGCGCCTCGGCCTTCGCTTGAGTCCCAGCGAACGCGGACGCCGAGACGTCGGCGCGGAGGATCTTCATTCTGGATGAGCGAGACGCGCCGCGCGTCGACGCCGAGCCGGACCAGCGCCCGTTCGTAGCTGCCGACGATCTCGCCACGATCTGCGCTGTCCGCCTGTGGCGCTCCTCGCCCGATGCTCCGCGCGTCGATCAACAGCGCGTCGTCGGTTTGCTCTGATGCGGCGCGGAGGCCCGGCTCGACGAGGAGCGTCGCTCCCTCTTGCGCAGGCGAGGCGCTCGCGTCGACCCAAGGCGCTTCGTCCGGCGTCGAGATCAGCGCTGTACAGCGCAGTTCAATCGGCCCGTCGCCGCGCGACGCGCGCAGCGCTCGGATCGCTTCACGTACGAGCGACGATCGAAACCGCGCGTCGATCAACTCGAGTCGAAGCGAACGCCCGGACGACGCTCGCGACCAGCGAGCAATCGCTTCTCGAAGCGCCTCACGCTGGACGTCGAGCGGCGGACCCCGCATTTGCGACGTCGCGAAGAATCCTGGCTCGCCTTCGGAGAACAGCGTCAGCAGCGACGGGCCGCGCGCGTCCACGTAGACGTCTACGTCAGCGTTCCCGAGCGCGCGCGCGATTGAGAGCGGATGCAGCGGCAGCAGCCGGACGCGGCGCTCATCGCGCTCCCCTGCGAAAGCGACGTCCTCGATCAGCGTCGCCTCCAAGGCTTCGTCTCCCAACTTCGCCGCGCTCTCTACAAGCGAGGCGAACGCTTGGCAGTACTCGCTCGCTCGTGCGCTCGACGCCAAATCGAGGTCCTCGCTAGAGTCGAGCGCGATGATCGCCTGGAAGGGCGTCCTGTACCGCGCGGTGAGCGCGTCGAGCAGCGCGCGTCGGGCGCGCAGCATCGATGACCGCGCTTCCCGCGCGCCGCCGAACGCGTCGAGCCGGCTTGGGATACGGCGCGCGCCGGTCGGCGACGCCTCCGCGACTAGGTCTGAAACCGCCGCGAACGACACTCCGCCGCCGTCGGTAGCCCAGGTGTCGAAGACCCCAGCGTCCGCCATCGCGATCAGCATGCCGACCGGCCTTCGCGTCGCAGCGGTCGCGATTGTTCGTCTGGCGGCGAGGGACGCGGTGAGTTCGTCGTTGCTGCTCCGCTCTACGGGCGTCGCTGCAGGGCGCCTGTCGTGCTCCTGCAACACGCGATCCAGGTCGCGTCGCCTCAACGTCTCCATGCCGTGTCGATCCTCGACCTCCACCGCCGCTGCGACCGCGTTGCCCAGTGCTGAAGCGGCGAATCGGTTGGGCGTCGCGTCTCGAACCGTCACGTCCTCGGCGCGATACTCGCGTCCAAACTCGGCGACGCGCAGCGCGCGGACCGCTGACTTTAGCGAGTCAGAATACTCTCCTTCGTCGGAGGTGGTTGGGCGGCGGCCTGCGCTCGCTGGGGCTCGACTGAAAATCGCCGCTTGGGCATCGAGGGCGCGGGTATCGGAGCAGAACACGCTCCCGTCAGCCCCGTCGAACCCCGCGGAAATCGCGAGGTCTCGCGTCGAGAGCGCCGGTCCGCGCCGCGCGTCCGCGCGGACGGCATCAGAGGTAAAGGGGTGCCGAAGAAGCCTCGCGCCGACGCTCTCGGCGAGATCGAAGCGATCAGAGCCGCTCTCTCCGCGCGCTCCGCAAGCGAGCGTCGCCACGAATCGCCACAACTCGCTGATCGTCAGCGGTCCGCGCCGTGTCTCTTCCTCGATCGCGACGTGGCGGCACCACGCTCGAACGTGCGGGTGACGGAGGGCCGCTGACGCAGCAGCACGCTCGGCGTCGCGCCTCGCCGCGCTCGCGAGGGCGGCCGCCTTTGCGAAGAGAGAGTCGACGACCGCTGTGGTGAGCGTCACGAATCTCAGGTCGAGCACGCGCACGTCGCGGACATCCTCGGACCAGGTTGAGCGCGCTCCAGAGGCCTCTCGCGCCTCTTCGAGCAGTGACACTGCGCTCGGCCCGAGTCGTCTTGAGCGGATCCAGTCCTCCACGCGTTGCGGTTCAGCGCAGAGCACGACACGCCGCCCAGATCGGAGCGCTTCGTCAAACTCGCGCTCGGTCCCCTCCGCGCTTGGCTCGGCGGTCGACGGCAGCGTGATCGGCATAAGGCCGGCATGCGCTGCGATCGCAGCGGCGGCGGACTTGCCGCTGCCGACTGGTCCGATGAGCGCGAGGTGCGCGCGGCTCTCGATCGCGAGGAACCAACGAATCGCTGCGGAGATCGGCGTGTCCACGCGGATCGACTCACGCTGGGCGGCGGTCAACGCGCGCGTTGGCGCCTCCCCTCTGGCGAGCGCGAGCAGCAAGTCGCCCGGCCCTGATAGTTCGCTCTTCCCTACCAACGGTGACCGAGCTACCATGCCCCCACTCCAGGACTGAAGGGGCAGAGCGCTTTGGAATCACCAATTGTCGAACAAGACGAGGCTCTCGTAGTCGCATCTCGCTCTGTGTACTTCCCAGTGCGGGTACGTGTGCGGGAGCAACACCGAGCCGTCCTCTCCCTCGCCTCAGCACTCGCGCGCGGAGATCGTGATGAAGCCGCGAGGTGGGAGGACGCGCTCGACACGGCTTCGAGCGCTCATGAGGTGCTTCTCGACTCGTCGGAGCCGACTGTCTCCCCGTCGCTGCGCGCCCGGGTCCTCGGCTCAGTCTTGATCGACCTTGCTCGCAGCGGTTGGCGCGTGACTGTCGAGGACGGTCAGGTGTACCTGATCGCCCCGGACTGGAGCGCTAGCGCGCGCGGGATGTCGTCTGAGGCCGTTCGCGCTGAGAAGGAGCGCGCGCGCGCCGCGATGGCCGCGCGCGTCGAGGAGGAGATCGCGACGGAGAGCAACCGGCGATTCATCCTCAAACTCGAGTCCCCTCGCGCGACGTCCGCCGGCGCGCGGAGCGTTCTATCACTCCTCGCTGATGGTCCGAGCGTTGCTGCTGCGCTGCGTGAGCGGGGAGCAGACGCGATCCAACCAGTGCTCTGCGCGGCGGACGCCGAAGCCGGCCGCGACCCCGAAACCGGCCTGCTCTACACCGACATCTTCCGATACTTCCGCTTCTTCTGGTCGTTCCCGACGACCGCGCCGCCGGGGCGCTCGATGTCGTACCTGATCCGAGACGCCGGGCAGCCGGGCAGCCCCGTGTGCGGACTGCTTTGCGTCGCGAGCCCTGTGCCTCGCCTCTCAGCGCGCGACTCTGCGCTCGGATGGAGCGCGCAATGGCTTGAGTGTGCTGTGGTGGCGCTCGAGTTTCCTGTCGAGTCACCGCGCGAGCACCTCGAGAGCGTCGACGCTCTGTGGAGGTCGAAGCAGGCCGATCGGCACGCGACTTCTGTGGTCGACGACGTCGGCGCGATGTTGGGCTTCCCGGAGGCGAAGGGGCCTGCAGCGCTCGCCGCAGCGCTGCAGCGCTGCACTCCGCTTCAGCGCGCGCGAAGGGCCGAGGGAGTTCGGGCGCGAATCTTGTCGGACCTGCGCTCTGAGATCGCCGACGCCGTCAGGTTGATCTCGTTCGACGGCTTCGGATTCGACCACGACTTTGCGCTCGAGCGCCCGTCAACCGCGCGCGCGCGCCTCGAAAAGCGTCGGGACGGTGCGGTGCAGCGCTGGTTAGACTCGCGAAGGAGCGCCGTCGCTGACGGCGTCGGCGATCGAGGTGTCCGAGAGCCTGACGACGACGCGCTCAAGGACGCGTCCAAAGACCCGCTGTTCTTGAAGAAGCGAGTTGTGCAGGCGCTTCGCCTGCTCGCCGCTTGGGAGGAGATCGCGCCGCGTGAAGGGGAGCGCGCCGGCGATCGCCTCCGCGAGGAAGTGTGCGGTACGTCTGCAGACACGACCCACCTCACTGGCGGCGCGCGTGTGTCTCGAGCGGCGCGCTTCGCGCTGCTCCAACGCCAGAACCGCCTCGTCGCCTCGCAAGTGCTCGACGTCTGCGTTTGCGGAGCGATCCCGCCGTACGGGCCGGTCCTCGGAGGGAAGCTCGCCGCGCTCGCGGCGCTGAGCAGAGAGGTCGCAGCGGAGTACTTCACGCGGTACGCGAGCCGTCCGTCTGAGATCACGTCACAGATGGCTGGCCAGCCAGTGACGCGCGCGGCGGAACTCTTGGCGATGACCACGACGAGCTTCTTCGGTGTCGGCAGCTCTCAGTACGAGCGCTTGAGCGTTCGCTCGAGGGATGGGTCAGACGTGCGCTGGCGTCGCGTCGGTCACAGTCGGGGAAACGGGACGCTCCACTTCTCGGCTAGAACGGCTGCGCTGATCGATGATCTGCTCACCGTCGAGACCGGCAGGCGGCTCATCACGAGTCGATTCGGCGAGGGGCCTTCCGAGCGCTTGAGAAAGATCCGCGACGGGCTCACGCGGCTCGGCGTCGACGCGGATGAGCTCCTCCGCCACGGGATGCCTCGCGTCGTCTACCTCGCGGAGGTCCGCGCGGGCGCGGCGAGGCCTGGAGCGAGGCCCGCGCCTGGGTCATGGAAGCGGGAGGCGCCGACCTTCGATGATGTCAGCGCTGCGTGGCGGGATCGATGGTTGCGCTCACGACTGGCGTCAACGCCTGCGGCGATCGACGAGGTCGCGGCGTTCTCGAGGGTCAACGCGCTGCTCGGGCAGAGGCTTCGAGCGAGGAGGGATCGACGATGAGCTATGAGTATCTTTGCAGCCTCTACTACGGCGAGGGGAGCAACGCTGACCTCACTGATCGGGCTGCGCGTGATCGCGTGCACGTCGCGACGCCGCTCGACGACTTCGTCGTCGCCGCGCTGCGATCGAATCGAGACGTTGTGCTGACGGGCAATCCGGGCGACGGAAAGTCCCATCTCGCGCGACGCCTGCTCGACCGCGGCGACCTCGGCGAGGCGCTGTTTATCAGCGACCTGTCTGAGCGAGACACGCGCGACACCGAGCGCGAGTGGCGCGCCGCTCGCAGCGAGGGGCGCCGCGTCCTGCTCTGCGGCAACGAGGGGCCGCTGCGGGAGCTCATCGGCACGCTCGACGCCAACGACGAGATCGGCCGCGAGCTGCGCGCGCAGATCGGGAGGCTCGTCTGTGACGATCCAGCGAAGCTGCCGTCGGAGCCTCGGAGCGTCGTGCTCGTGGACTTGGCCGACCGCAACACTTTGAGCCGGCAGGTCATTCGGGAAGTGCTTCGCAAGGTCAGCTCGAACGATTACATGCCTGCTGTCCCTGGCGCTGCCGAGACCGCCGCCGGCCGCAATCTCCTCATGCTCCAGTCCGACGAGGTACGCGAGAACCTCGCGCGGATCCTGTCGCTCGCTGGAGGGATGACCGGCGAGCACGTGACCTTCCGCGAGCTTTGGGCGGCGATCGCCTACTCGATCTCGGCAGCGAAGGCGCCAAGCACCCTCAAGGTCGAGCAGTCGGGGATCGAGGACGGATCGTGGGACGCTCCGCTCGACAACCTCATGAGCAGCCGCGGCCGAGGAAGGCTCATTGAGGCGGTGCGTCGCTACGCGGACCCGGCCGCGACGCCTTGGCCTGAGCTCGACGAGGACCTCTGGAGCAACGGGCGACCGCGCGGAGGAGAGATGCTCATCGACGAGGACCTCAACGGCGAGCCGCCGGAGCAGCTTTGGCGCCGCGGAAAGCGGGTCGAAGCGATCGCTCGACAACGCTGGTTGAAGCGTCTCGTCGCGGTCGCGCACTCGCTCGGGGCGAGGCTGATCGAGCGAATGGAGGCGGCGGCGCCGTTGCCGAGCGCGCTCGACGACGCAGGGCTTCAATCGATGGTCTGCCTCGGGTTACGCAGGCTGTACCTCGTGAGCCGAGAAGAGGCCGCCGCTCCTCCGTGGCTCAGCGCCGGCGTTCCGCTCTGGGTGAGCATCAGCTACGAGGAGAACGACCCAGCAGATCGACCGCACGTCGCGGTGACCGCGCTGCCCGAAAAGGACTTCGCGCTGCGGCGTCCGAGGCGTCCGCCGTGGCTCGGCGACGCGCTGGGGCCGCTGCCGGAGGTAGCTTGGCTTCACCACGAAGAGTCCAATGCTTCGCTGCGCGTCGAGCCCTCCCTGTTGGGAGCGCTTCGTTCTGCGGCGTCGTCGACCGGCCCGTCGCCCCTGCCAGAGCGAGTTCATCGATTCCTCGACCGCGTCGCAGGTTGGAGCGAGAGCCAACGGCCGTCCGAAGATGGCGAGCGCTTCGCGATCGTCGACCGGCCGCGCGGCCGCGTGCTCGCGGCTGGTGTGGTTAGCGCTGTTCAAGAAGGCGGGGCGAGCTATGGCTGATACGCGGCGAGTTAGCGTCGAAGCAGTGAAGCGCGTGCTTATGGCGGACGAGGGCACGCTCGGCGTCTTCGAGCAGGCGATCGGGTTTCGTCCGGCGACGGGGAGCTACAAGCCCGTGCACCTCATGAATGACCTCGCGCAGTCAGTCCTCGGCGGCGCGCCGAGTCATGGAGGGGACTTCCTCGCGCACGTGACTCGCGCGCACGTCGCGAAGGATGACGACAAGGAGGACAACAGCGAGCGCGCGTTGCGCGCGCACGATCGCTTCGGATCAGCATTCAATCGAGCCTTCCCGCAGGCGCTCGGCGGGTCGCGCATAGAGGCTCTTCGAAGGGCAGCCCACGAAGTGTTGTCCTTCGATGGAGGCGTGTACGCGCCTGGGACTTCGATGTGCAGCGCGCTCGCGCCTCACTGCGATCTCCTCGGCTTCGAGGGGTTTCGTCGCTTCGGGGTCGGGCGGCTCCTCGCGGACGTGCTCCCGAAGGAGGGCGCGGCGAAGCTCCGCTCGCTGTACGAGAGCGACCGCGACCCGATCACTCGTGCGCTTCGTCCGATCGCGCTTCATGAGCCGCTCGTCGAGAAGCAGAAGCCTCGCGAGCCTGTCACGAGGAGCGCGTTCGACGTCAGCTTGGGCAAGGGGTTGACCTCGCTCTTGGGCCAGCAGCTGACGAAATCGTACACGCTGCGCGCAGTCGCGCTCGGCGGCAGCCTCGGCGTGGTGTTGAAGGTGCTCGGCGCGGGCCGACCAAACGGGCGGCCGTTGCTGCTCGCTCTGGCGAACTCAGACGAGAAGAGCGAACGACCGCTCCGCGAACCTGCCGTCGTCTCGTTTCGTCGCGCGATCGAGGCGCTCGACGCGCGGGTCGCGGCGCTGATGCCCGCGCATCCGAACGCCGATGACCTGCTCAAGCCACCGGAGGCGAAGCAGCCGAGCCTCGAGGTCTCGAACGAGCGCAAGCTCAACGCGTTGGCCTCTGTGCTGCTCAGCGCCGCGAGAGAGCACGCCGACGATTTCGACATCTACCTGCCCGATACGTTCATCGCCCGCTTCGGCCCGCGGGTCGGCTGCGTGTTGCCGAAGGGACGGAGCCGCTGGGGGCGCTATTTCGCGCTCACGCCAGAGCTCGTCGAGGTGTTGGTGCTGATGCTGCTTGGGAGAGGCGAGACCGCGACGTGGTCCAGCTTTTGGGCGCGCGTCGCGGCTGAGTTCGGGGTGCACATCGGCGCGAATCCGTCGAAGGACGTCGAAGCCCTCGCGGCGATCGGTGTGGAGAACGTTAGCCCAGAAGACCTAATCGAGAACTCGGAGGCGTTGCTGTCGCTCGCGGTTCGGCGCGGCGTCGCGCGGCGGTTGCCCGACGGCGAGGCAGAGGTAGGCGGTGAGCTGTCATGAATGTGGGAACGTTGATTTCGATCGCAGCACGCGAGCGATTTTCGGAGCGCCCGACAGCGATGGGCGTCCGTCTCAGCCCGCTCTCTCTCTACGGGGCGACGGTCGCCACGATCGCGCGGGAGCTGCGCGCGCAGCTGGGCGCAAAGATCTACATCGTCGTGTCGTCTCCGGACGCGACCGCGGAGGACCTCGACACGCGCGCCTTTGTCGCGCCAGATCAGCGCGCGGCTGAGCGCGCTACGAAGTGGCGAAACAACGTCAAGGTCAGCGCTGGAGAGCGCTTGGTGTATGTGAGCGTAGACGTGCATCCGAAGGCTAGCGGGCTGCGCGACTGCCTGGAGCCGTTGACGGAAGCAGACCTCCGAGACGCGTTCCGAAAGTGGTGCGCTTTCCCGAAGACCGGGGTGCCTTCGAACCTCGGTGACCAGCTCGAAGCGGCGTCGCTGCTGTCGTCTGTGCGACTGCCGGCGCTCTTCGCGCTATGCGAGGCAGTCGCCAAGCGCGGCGCGAAAGGCCCCGCGGCATGGCAAGCGGTCGGGGAGTCGTTGCCGCTCCTCGGCCTCGCGGTCGATCGCAAGCTCGGCAAAGAAGACACCGCGGACCGGCTGACGGCGAACCTCGAGATCGTCCGCAGCGCCGACACCGGCGAGAAGCGTCGCGGCGCACCGAAAGGGTACGAGCCGCTGGTCGAGTCGCTCCGCGCCGCGCTCGCGAACGCGAAGGGCGGTGACCGCCTCGCCGCCCTCTCGTCCGTGGACATCGGCGAAGCGAAGACCGCTCACATCGCGAAGTCGCCTTCATCGTCGAAGTCGAAGCGCAGCGACGAGCCGAAGAAGTCGAAGCACGACGACGAGCCGAAGAAGTCGAAGCACGGCGACGAGCCGAAGAAGCCGAAGAACCAGTCGGCGAGCGGCGCGACGAAAAAGCCCGCGCCTGTCCAGCCGAACGCGGAGCCTGAGTCGCCGGCTGCCGGCGCCGCGGCGGTGCTTGGACAGGACGCGGGGAGCGCGCCGACGCCGAAGCCGGCAGTCCGCACGGCTCCTCCCGGTGTCGCGCCAAAGCCCGCCCCCCGAACGGTGCGACTTGTGGGCGCCGAACTTCCGGCAGGCCTGAGCGGGCTGCTGTCTGCATTGATCGACGGCGACGGCGCGACGATTCGTGTCACGTCGCGGGTCGCTGATCGAGAGGTGCTTCGGGCGCTCGACAGCGGCGCGAAGACGGCGCCCGTGCCAGTCAGCGGCGCGCTCGCGAGGCACTCGAAAGAACTCGCCGCGTGGCGCTCAGCGCGCGCCGCAATGCTGTCTGTCTCACGAGACTCCGCGACCAACGCGGCGCTCCAAGATGCCCTCGTCCGAGGCGCTGCGTCCCTCGTGAAGGACGAGGCATGGAACGAGGCCGCGGACGCCCTGGCGGACGCCGCGATCGCGCTGTACACGTCCGCTTCTGCGGATAGAGAGGCGGTCGCGCGGGAGGCCCTCGCGCTGGACACGATCGAGGTGTGCGACGCGCAGGGTCGAGCGAACGTTCGAGTGATCGGGCCGACGCACCTCCTGTCGCTGGGCCAGATCGCGGTGCTGCGGCGCACGCTGAGCCAGGTGAGCGAGCTCTCGGACGCGGCGCGCGCGCTCGTCCTGCGCAGCGTACAGCTCGCTCCGCCCGCGCCGAGCGGGTTCCCTGAGTCCAGCGGCGCGCTGCGCGGCGCGCGCGCCGCCTGGGGGCTGATCGCGTACGAGCGGGTACCATCGTTGGTCTCAGACGGCGAAGCGCAGCGCGCCGCGCGGTCCGTCGTAGAGCGCTACCTGTCTCTGTCTCCCCACGCGGCGCTTACGCTGCGCGTGGCTGTGGGGGGACCTGGAAACCTCGCGGCCTTGGTCGACGGCGTCGCTGAGGCGGTCAAAGAATGGCCTGATCCGCCCACGAAGACCGAAATTCTGTGCGAGCTCACTCCGACGCTCAGCTCGAAATCTCCGGCGCTCCCGTTGATGAAGGCCGGCTCCGTAAAGCTCGCGGGGTTCGACGCGGCGGGCGCGAACGACGCGCACGTTACGCTTCGCTTCGCGGATGAGAGCGACCCGGCCGAGCGGAGCGAGGCGACGGCGCCGCCGGCCCAGATCGCTTCGCCGCCGAGCAGCGACGGTACGTCGTTTGATCTGCGCCAGAACGTGTTGAAGGTCTGGACAAGCGTGCGCGGCGCGCGGGAGCTTGAGGCGGTCGAGCGGCTCGTCGCTCGAGCGCAAGGACGAGTGGCGCGTGGCGCGTTTTTGACAGAGATCGCGGGGCGATCGCTGCAGAGCGAGTGCGTGAAGGCTGGGGAGACGCAGGGCTGGCTCGCGGTGATCGGCCGCTCGCTGGGGCGTCAGGCGCAGAGCCCTCGACGTTTGTTGGCCCATGAGCCGATCGGAGAGCGCGCGACGTGCGCGGTCGTCGCGAAGGACATGCGCGCCGCCGCTCGCTCAGCGCAGCTCGGCCTCGGCGTGTTTGGCATCAACGAATCCAGGCCGAACACCCTTCGCACGTTCGCTGAGAGGCTTGCCGATTCGGCGCGCTCCTCGCTCGTTCCGATCGAAGGGGAGGCGGCGACGCTCATCTGCGGCGGAGTGCTCGCGCTGGAGCTTCGAAAGCACTTGCGGGACGAACAAGCGCTGGTCGCGCCTGTCGTCGGAGCGTCGTTCGACACGCTGACCGGAACCGCGACGCGGCCCGCCCACGACGTGCTGCAACTCGGCGTGTCGCGCGCTCGAGACGGATTGCGCTTCATCGTCGGCTACGCGAGCGCTGCCGATACCCCTGAGATCGACTGCGTGGCGCTGGACGGCGCCATCGTGAAGAGGATCACCCGCGTGCTCGAGGCGTTGAACGCCGCGTCGTCGAGCGGGATCGAAGGCATCGCCGCGCGCGAGGCCGTTTCCTGGGTGCTCTGGAGCGCCGTCGCGACGGATGAGGCGTCGCACGCGACGTGGCGTGAGACGCTGCAGCAGTGGCGTGGTCAGCTCGCCGCGAAGACGGAGGTGCTCATTCTCGTGAGCATGAAGGCTGCCGGAGAGCCTCGGTCTGGGGGCAAGATTGCTCGTGCTGCGACGAGGATTCTCCCGATTACGCCGAGCATGGTGTCGCTGTGAGCCTCTCGCGTCGCTCTGACCTTGAGCGGCTTCTGTGAGCACGAATCGATCGCCACGCCTTTGCCCGTACAGTGAACGCCGCGACGACCAGTCCCGGGTCGTCTGGTACGTGATTGTCAATGAAGTTGGCGTGCGCGAAGAGCCGGCGCAGCGTGCTCGGTCGCTCCATGCGCACTCGAGCCAAACGCCCTTCGGTGCAGCGCGACGCTGATTTCGGAAGCACGCTGAATGGCTCGTCGAGTTCCCGCGCCATACCATCGCCAGCCTCTTGCGCATCGACGATGCGTTGACGAAGAAGCGTCGATAATCGTCTCGTGCTGTAGACGTCGCGAAGTCCAATGTTCGGGAATGCGCTCAAGCGTACTCGCGAGATGCGCTTGCCCCATCACCTCCCCCACTTTTCAACCCGCCGCCGTCACCCGATCCCACAACCCATACCCAATGTAGCTCCCGCTCACCACGCGCAGCTCGGTGTGCTCGCTGCGGGGCAGCTCGCTCAGCGCCTTGCGCAGCTTGCCGCTGCCCTCGTCGTGGTTCGCGAGCAGCAGCAACAGCAGCGGCGGCTCGTCGCTGAACCCTTCCAGGTCCTTGTCGCAGTCCACGAGCCCCAGGGCCCGCTGCTGATTGAACACGCGCACCATCTCGCGCTTCATCGCGGCCACGTTTGCCTCGATGGCGCAGAAGTTGTTCACGTCGGTGACGTGCGCGACGAGGCCTGACTTTCCATCGAGCGCGTCGTCGCCGAACTTCACTTCGCCGAGGACGAGCCGGTGGCCGCGGGTCTTCTTGCGTTCGGTCGGCGTCGACGGCCAGCGCACGGCGACGATGTCGAAGCGACTCTTTCCGTGCGCGTACTCGATGTCGCAGACGTAGTAGTCCGTCGACCGCGCCACGCTCCCGAAGTTGTTGTCGCGCAGGATCAATTGCTGCGCCTCGCGCTCTTCGCCGGGCTGATCGAGGTCGATCGCCTCCTTCAACAGCGGAACCACCGCGAGCCACGCCGCGACGTCCGCCGCCGTTCGCACACGCTCACTGGGCAGCGTGGGTGCTCCCGTGCGGAAGTACTTCGTGTCGAAGAACACCGCGTACCCGTCGGCGACCGCGGACACCTGCAGCAGGTTCGCGCCGCGGTAGTAGACGTTGAGGTAGTTCTCGCGGAGCGCGATGCAGAGCGTCTGGTCCCGAACGACCCGCTCGCGGATCGGAGCCAGCAGCCCTCGTCGAAGGTCGTCAATGAACGCGGGGCTCAGCCCTCTCCCTGCGATGGCCACCATGCGATGCGGCGGATTCTATCGCGCACGGTTCCGCGGTGGACCCTGGGACGCACACACGCAGCACGCGACCATGGGCGCGAACACGACCCAGCTCGCTGAGCACCATCGCACCCTGCGTCTCGCGCCTCGTTTTGCCGGATTCGCACCCTACGCACCTGCGTTTCGGCGGCTCGCTGGTCCGAAACGCACCATCTGCACCTGCTTTCTCGAACACGACGTTCGAGAAAGCACCCCCCGCACCTGCCTCTCGGTGGGCGACGACGTCGAAACGCACCCTACGCACCTGCGATTTGCAGCAAATGTGGCCTCGGTTTGCGCTTCGCGGGTTGCGTTCGAAAAAATCTCTGCCCCGACGCAACACCGCACCGTGACCCCCCGATGAACCCCGTGCGCAACGCGGACTGTCTCCGCCTCTTGCGCGAAGGAAGGTTCATCATGGACGACAAACATCTCGAAGCGCTGGTCGACGAAGGCCGCGCAGCATTCGAAGCCACCGCGGCCGAGCGCGCGGCGATCGAGTCCCCGACCCGCACGACGTTCGATCTCAACGCGGCCTACCAGCTCGTTGGAACGTCGCTTCCCCGCATCATCCCGTTCAAGGATCAGCTCGCCGCGCTGCCGGGCTTCGACGCATCGTCGCTCGAGCGCGTGGTCGTCTGCGGACGCGCTGCCCTGTATGCGCTCAAGCGCGAGCGAGCGAACGGGCCCGAGAAGAGCGTCGCTCACGTGAAGCTCGTCGAAGAAATGGAGCGACTCTACGCTCGCTTCTTCAAGATCGCGGAGTACCTCGTCGCGATGGGGCTCTTGAACACTCAGATCCTCACCGAGGCCCGCACGGGAACCTCCGTCCTCGCCCGCGCGACCGACCTCGGAACGCTCGCGATCGAGTTCGAGACGCACCGCGCGGCGCTCGGATCCAACTTGATTCTTGGTGTCGAAGAGATCGCGGCTGCAGCGAAGCTCTCGAACGAAATCGCCGACTCTCTCGTCGTTCGCACGAACGCCGAGCGCGCTCCGTCGGAGTTTCGCCACGATCGTCAGCGCGCTGCGATGGTGTTCTACGCCATGTGGGAGGAGATTCGTCGCGGCGTTCACTGGGTCCGCTGGTACGAGGGTGACGCTGGCACGCTGGCGCCTTCGTTTTTCACAACGGCCGATCGTCGGGTGCGCGAGGACGACGGCGACGACGATGACGTCCCCGGCGACGACAAGCGCGACAACGGCGACAACGGCGACAACAACAGCCGCGGCGAGAACAAGCCCGCGGACCCGATGCCCGCGGACAAGCGCGAAGAGCTCGAGCGCAGCAAGGACAACGCGGGAAAGGGCGTTCCCCAGAACGACCCGTTCTGAGCGAACCGCGATCGGCCCAGCGCCGCGAGGCGCGGCCCCCACCCGCGCTGCCGCGCGCCCCGCCCCCACATAGTGAGGGCGGCGGCTTCGCAATGTGTCAGTGAATTTTCAGAGCCAACGCGTCGTAGCTGGAAACTCCATCAGCGTCGCTGATTTGATAACACACCCACACAATGCGAAGCCGCCGCCCTCACTATGTGGGGGCGGGGCGCGCGGCAGCGCGGGTGGGGGCCGCTCTCTCGGGACTCACACCCCACAATTCAACACGAAGGACCCATTTCTATGCCCTCGACCCTCTACCTCGGCGCGCGTCGCGCGTTGTCGGGCGCGCCGCCCTCGTCGCAGTTCGACTTGCCCTCGCAGCATCTCGTCACGCACGGAGCCATCCTCGGGATGACCGGCTCGGGAAAGACGGGGCTCCTCATGGTTCTCGTCGAGGAGGCCCTGCGAGCGGGCGTTCCTGTGTTGATGGTGGACGTGAAGGGGGACCTGTCGAACCTCGCGCTGGCGTTCGGCGGGAGTGATCCCGGGCCGTTTGTTCCTTGGCTGGATGCGGACGATCCGCGGTGGGCGGGGCGGTCGCTCGAGAGCGCGGCCGCGCAGCTCGCCAGCGAGCGTCGCGCGTCGCTCGCCGAGTGGAATCTCTCCGACGACCACCTCGCGTCCTTCGCCCGCAGTCACGCGCTGCGCGTGCTCACGCCCGGCAGCAACGCCGGTGAATCCGTGCACATCTTTTCATCCCTCGAGCGCCGCGACCACCGATGGAACACCGACCCCGACGCCGCCCGCGCCAGCCTCTCGGCCGCGCTCTCGCTCGCCCTGCGCCTCGTCGATCGCGACCCGGACCCCGCGAGCTCGCGCGAGCACGTCTTGCTCTCGGTCCTCGCCGAGCGCCGGTTGCTCGCTGGCGAAAACGCCTCGCTCGAAGCGCTGCTCGCGGATCTCGCGTCGCCGCCGATCGCCACCGTGGGAGCGCTTTCGGTCGACAAGTTCCTCTCGAAGAAGTCCCGCGCGGATCTCGCTGCGTCGCTCAACGCGCTGCTCGCGTCTCCGTCGTTTCGCGCGTGGCGCGAAGGTGCCTCGCTCGCGCCCGGCGAGTGGCTCGCGCCCACCCTCGGCACGACAGCGACGCCCGCGACGCTCTTCTCCGTCGCGCACCTTGATGACGAAGAGCGCGCGCTGGTGCTGGGCGTGATGCTCGAAGAGCTCCTCTCGTGGGTGCGCTCGCTCCCCGGTCGCAGCTCGCTCCGCGCGCTCGTCGTGTTCGACGAAGTGTACGGGTTTCTTCCGCCGCACCCGGCCAACCCGCCGACGCGAAGGCCGCTCACGGCCCTGCTCAAGCAAGCGCGCGCGTTCGGCGTCGCGACGCTCGTCGCCACGCAAAACCCCATGGACCTCGACTACCGCGCCCTCTCCAACACGGGCCTGTGGTGCATCGGAAGGCTGCAGACCGACGCCGACCGCGAGCGCGTGATCGACGGCCTCTCCGCGAGCGACGACCGCGAGAGCGCCAAGCGCTTGGCACACACAATCAAGAAGCTACCGCCGCGGTGGTTCGTCACGCGCGACGTCCACCTGTCCAGCGAGCCGTTTCTCTTGCAAACGCGCCACACGATGAGCTGGCTCCGCGGCCCGCTCACGCCGGCGGAGCTGAAGCGGGTGAGGGAAGGGCGAGGGGCGTGAAGCGAGCGGCCCATCGGGTCGGACTGTGCCATGCTCGTGGTGGGTCTTCGATGGCGAGCCAACGTGCGATCTACAGTGGCGTACTTTCGATCGTGCTGCTCGCGTGCTCGGGACCGCCGCCGATCGAGGTCGAGGACGTGAGCCAACCCTTCGACGCGGCCGCGCGCGACAGCTCTTCGGACACGATGCGATTCGATCGCGAGTCGAGCGTCGACGCGCGGAGCGCCGGTCCTTCTTGCGTCGATTCGAGCGCGGATCACGCGGCGCTCGTCGCTGGAGTCCGACGCATCAACCTCGGGTCGAACCTCGCAAGCTCGTATGTGATCCACGGACCTCGCGCGTTTGCCGTCGTGTTCGACCGTGTGCACACGCCGTTCGTCGCGGCGAGCCGCGCAGGTGCGGGTCGCGTGTTCGCGGTTGGCCACGAGTCGATCGTCTACGAGCCCACCAACACGACCGACGATCGCGGCGTCCTCGTGCGCAACGCGATGAGCTGGCTCGCTGCGGGCCGCAGCGGCGTGACGGTCGGGCTACAGCGGGACGTCGCAGCGCTGCGAGCGTTCCTGACGAGCAACGGCTACTCGGTACGAACCGTTGATGCCTCGTCGCTCGATGCGCGCACCGCCGTGTGGGTCGTCGATGCTTCGGCCACGCTCTCTGACGCGGAGCACGCGAACGTGGTTCGCTGGGTCGAAGCGGGCGGAGGGCTTGTTGTTGCCGGCCACGCGTGGCTCTCTGGACAGAGCAACCGCGATGTCGCCACCCAGTTTCGCGGCAATCGAACGCTGTCTCCCCTCGGATTGACGCTCACCGCCGAGGCGGACGCCCGCGTCGATGGCGAGATCACGCCGACTGCGCCGACCGACGATGACCACGCCCTGTGCGCGCTCGATCGTGTGCGCGAACACCGCGGAGGATCACGCGTGCTCCCGCTCGAGACGCTGACGATCGCCGGCGCGACCGCGCGACGAGCGGTCCGAACGATGCCGATCGACGGACCTTACATCGCCGCCGCGCGTGCGCTGCGCGCGGATTTGCCCGACGTCGTTCCTACGCTCGCGGCGCCCGTGCGGCCACCGACGCAGCCCGTCGAAGCGCTTGCGCTCGCGATCGACGTGCGGCTCGCGAGGGACCTTCCCGTCGACGAGCTGCGCGCGCATCCTGCGAGCCGGGACTTTCCAGGAGCGGTTCCCGACTCGGCGCCGCGCGAGCGCGTCGAATACCCGTGGTCGTTGGAGCAAATCGAGCGAAGTCCTCGCGTCCTCGGCGACAGCGGCGCACCGGTGTGGCGCTCGATCGGCGTCTATGCGCCGCCCGGCGCTGTGCTCACCGTGACTGTGTCGGCTGCGGCTGCGACTGGAGGGCTGAGTGTCCTGATCGGAGCCCACACGGATGACAACAGCGCGCTCGATCGATGGGATCGCGTTCCCGCGATCACGCGGACGTTCGAGATCCGGTCCCGGGAGACGCGCGTCGCGAGCGCGTTCGGCGGGCTCGTCTACATCCGCTTTCCCGCGCAGTTCTCCCTGGACGGTGCGTGGGTGAGCATCACGGGTGGCGTCCGCGCGGGTCGATTCGTCGCGGGCGCTACCTCGCCGGAGCAATGGCTCATCGAGCGCGAACGCCAAGCTCCTTGGGTCGAGCTCGAGACTGGAGCGCTCGTGCTCACGGTTCCGCGAGCGGCCGTCGCCTCGCTCTCGGATCCCACGGCGCTGGTCAACTTCTGGAACACAGCCTCGGACACCATCGCGATTCTCGGTCGCCTTTCTGTGGGGCGCGCGAGGAGCGAGCGCATCGTGTTCGATCGACAGATCGTCGCGGGCCTCGTGCACGCGGGCTATCCGATCATGGCGCAACTTCCACAAGTACCGGAGAGTCTCGACTTCGCGACGCTCCAGCGCGTGGGGCACTGGGGCTTCTTTCACGAGCTCGGGCGCAACCACCAGTACGCGGACTGGACCTGGTCGCAGACGTCCGAGGCGACGGCCAGTCTGTACGCGTGTTATGCCATGGAGTTCGCCGTCCGCCTCGCGCCTCGCACGGGACACCCTGCGCTGGCGCCCGCGGAGCGCGCTCGCCGGATCGAGCAATTCATCGCTGGAGGGCGCAACTTCGCGCGCGACTGGAACGCGTGGACCGCGCTCGAGACCTTCCTTCAGCTGCAGGAGTTCTTCGAATGGCGGCTGTTTCACGACCTGAACCAAGCGTACCTGCATCTCCCCGTCGGTGATCGGCCGCGGACGGACGACGAGAAGATCCAGCGCCTCGTGATCGAGACATCGCGAAGCGCGCGTCGTGACTTGAGCCCGTTCTTCACTGCATGGGGCTTTCCTGTCTCTGCGGAGACGCGCGCGATCACGAGCGTGTATCCTTCGTGGGCCGAGAATCCGATGCGTTGAACGTCGGCCGCGCAGAGCCTTCGAACGCATCGAGCAGGTACATCCACGGTGATCGAGGCTCCCGAATGGCTCATTTGATCCGCTCGATCTCGAGCGACGACAAAGAACGCCGCACTCCTGCGGAGGTGCGCGCGCTCTTGAAAGACGCGCATGAATTCATCGTCGCCTGCGCGCGGACGGCTATCCGCGCAGTGGCCGCGGTCGACGGCGCTCAGCGCTGGGGCCGCGACGTGAAGCGAACGCGGGTGCGCTTGCCCGAGCGCGACCGACCGACGCTCGTTCCGCCCGAACTCATCGAGCACAACCTCGTCGAAGTGGTGAACCAGTGCGCCACCGTCGAGCGGCTGATCGACGCGCTCGCGTGGGCATCGTCCGAGGAGTCGGGGCTAGCGTCATGCTGGGTGCGAACGTGCCACCCGACAACGGGCAGCGACGCGAGCGCCGACGCGATCGACCACGACCTCGTCCTCGCAGACGAACGTGGAATCGCGGCGTGCTTCGAGGTCTCGGACGTCGTTGGATCGAGCGACACGAACGCGAAGCTCGCGCGCGACTTGCGCTCGCTGGGCGTAATGACCCCGGATTCGAAGCACGCCGTCGCTGCCGAGCGGTGGCCGACGCACCGCTGCTTCGTCGTGATGTCGAGCTCGCACTCGAGCTGCCTCGGCAGCCGAGCGCTGGCGGACTTCGAGTTCGTGCGACGCGAGATCGACGACACCGTGATCGCAGAGATCGAGCGGCGGTAGGCGGCGTGCTGCTTCCTCGGATCGAGTAGACGCACTCGCGGGAGTTGGGTGAACATCCGAGGCTGCAGGGTTCGGCGAATCGTCACTCGCCAGAACGCACCAGCGCGGGGAGCTATCCGAATGAACACCAACGTCCTCACGATCGAGCAGGTCTTCAGCGAGCGGATCTTTCGTGTGCCCGACTACCAGCGCGGCTACGCCTGGGAGGACGAACACCGCGCAGATTTCCTCGAAGACCTGGAGCTGCTCGGCGCGGGCAAGGAACACTACACAGGCACGCTCGTGCTCCATGCGCAGCCTACGTTGTCGAGAGTTCAGGACGAAGCCGGGCGGAGCTACGGTCTGTACGACGTCGTCGACGGGCAGCAGCGACTCACGACGATCGTTCTGTTGCTCGACGCGATCCGGCGCGAGCTCGCGCAGAGCAAGAAGTTCGACAAGCTCGCCGAGGGCATCGCGCTCGGGTACATCGCCGTGCGCGATTTCTACGGCGCGTCGAAGCACAAGCTCCAGCTCAACAGCGACGTTCACGACTACTTCGTGAACAACGTGCTCGCGGACATCCCTGGCCCGACCGAAGCCAAGATCTCCTCGCACCAGCGACTGCGCGACGCACGAATGCAGTTCGCGGAGCACATCGAAGACCGCAAGAAGTCCCTCGGCGCCAGCTTCGACCTCTGGCTCGTCGAGCTGCATCGAAAGGTGACCCAGCAGCTCAAGCTCAGCCTCTACACCGTGGGGGACGCCGCGGAGGTCGGGGTCGTCTTCGAGGTGATGAACAACCGGGGCAAGTCGCTCACCAATCTCGAGAAGGTCAAGAACTACCTCCTCTATCTCTGCAGCAAGCTCGACGTTCCCGCGAGCGACCTGAGCGAGATGATCAACAAACGTTGGGCGGACATCTTCATGAATCTCATGTCCGCGAACCTCGCCTCCCCGACGAACGAGGACCAACTGCTTCGCGCGCACTGGATCGCTTCCAAGGATCACGACGTGAAGCGGTGGGACGGAAGCAAGTCGATCAAGCAGCACTTCAACCTCAAGCACGATCCTTACCGCGGTGATCACAAGACGCTGCGCGACGATTTGCTCGCGTACGTTCGATCGCTCGGCGACGCGTCGATCGCGTATCGCGACGCGCTCGCTCCGAGCTTCACGCATGCGTTCAACCCTTTCGTCGACGCGCGGCTCAGGCACGACGTCCGACAGTCGAGCGAGCGATTGCGTCGCATGCACGTAACCGCCCCGTTTCTGCCGTTGTTGATCTCTGCGCGGCTCAGCCTCGGGTCGGACGGCCATCGTTATCTCGAGGTGGTGCGTCTCTGCGAAGCGTTCGCGTTTCGTGTGTACAAACTGCGCGGCAGCCGGTCGGACACAGGGCACAACATGTTGTTTCGTCTCGCGTACGAGCTGTTCCACGAGCCTTCGCGCGCCGAGCCGATCGTCGCAGAGCTTCGCCGTCGACTCCTGGAGTACTCGCCGAACAACGAGCTCGAATCGTGGTTCGGTTTTCAAGCCGCCAAGGACGAGAACAACTGGTTCGACTGGTCGGCGATCAAGTTCTTTCTCTACGAGTACGAGGAGTATCGAGCTGGAAAAGACGCGGTGAAAGTGTCATGGGACGTGATCGAAGGCCGAGAGCTCGCGAAGACGATCGAGCACATCCTGCCGCAGTCGGCAGATGCGCCGTATTGGACCGAGCGATTCTCGAAGACCGACCACGAGAAGTACGTGCACGACATCGGAAACCTGTGCCTCACTGCTCACAACGGATCGTTGAGCAACAAGCCGTTTCCCGCGAAGCGCGGAACACCCGCCGACACGAACCCGTGCTACGCGAACTCGCAGCTCGTGATCGAACGCGACCTCGCGGCGTACGAAGAGTGGACCCCGAAGACGATCCTCGCGCGCCGCGAAGCCATCGTGAAATGGGCCCTCGAGCGATGGCGCGTGGACGAAGCGCCCACGAGCGCGCCGAGCCCCGCTGAGATGAAGTAGGCGCATGGAGACTCTCGAGCGCCGAGATGAATCTCGGCGCATGAACGCTGCTGCGCAGCGCGCGCCCGCAGAGCCGGTCGCGAGGAAGGATAGCGAGCGCTCCTTACTGCGCCGAGATGAATCTCGGCGCATGAACGCTGCTGCGCAGCGCGCGCCCGCGGAGCCGGTCGCGAGGATGCTCTGAAACACCAGACTCCTCGCGCTCCTGCGCGCGACGCTCTGCGGCGTCCATGCGCCGAGATTCATCTCGGCGCAAAGCGAGCACGCTCTGTGCAGTGAGACTCCTCGCGCTCCTGCGCGCGACGCTCTGCGTCGTCCATGCACCGAGATTCATCTCGGTGCTCGTGAGACCCGAGATTCATCTCGGTGCTCGTGAGACCCGAGATTCATCTCGGTGCTCGTGAGACCCGAGATTCATCTCGGTGCTCGTGAGACCCGAGAGTCATCTCGGTGCGCTCCATGCACCG
>JAEUKI010000047.1 GCA_016793325.1 Myxococcales bacterium
CAGGCTGGCCGGCCGAGCCCGTGCAGGATCAACTACTGCTCGCGCGTTACCGAGAGCGCCGTTCCGCGAAGTAGTTGATCCTGCACGTGCTCGGCCGAAGCCAGCCAAGAACAGGCTACCCTGCGCGGAACGCTGCACTACTGCGTCCCGCCCGACGCGACATCGGGCGTGTGCTCGAGGCACAAAGGCTGAACGGTGCAAACCCTCTCGTCGAGAGAGCGACGGGAGTGCAACACGACTTCGGCGCGGTGTCGATGCATCACCGCGCGCGATCGTCAGCGCATCGAGTTGAGGCCGAACATGTTTCCCTCGGTGTCCATGCAGAGCGAGACCCAGCCGAACTCGCCGATCGAGAACTTCGGGCGCACGACCTTGCCCGACGCAGCCACGACGCGCGCCTCTTCGACCGCGCAATCCTCGACCGCGAAGTAGAGCAACGATCCGCCGACGCCCGGTCGCGCGTGCGGCGACTTCACGAGCGCGCCGGACGCGCCGTACGCCTTCATGTTCGTCGCGAAGCCTCGCATCACGGTCTCGCCGGTCGGGTCGCCGATCGGCTCGAGCTTGCATCGAAACACGCTCTCGTAGAACGCGACCGCGCGCTCCAGGTCGTTCACGTAGAGGTCGAACCATCCGATCGCGTTGGGCTTCTCCATGTTGTCTCTCCAGACACAACGCCGTCATCGATCGCCGAGACGCGCGACGAGCGGCGCGGGCCCATTCCCGCCACAGCGCTCGACGTGGCCGCTACGAGCGTGACGGCTCTCGTGTGCGCGGACGATAGAGACGCCCCCCGAGCGCCGTATTGTATCGATCAGACATCGTAGCGATCGCGGTACTTCACCGGCGTGTAGCCGGTCGCAGCGCGAAACGCGTGAATGAAGTGCGACTGATCGGAGTAGAGGTCGAGGTAGTGCCTGCGAAACGACTGCTGGAGCCTGAGGACCTTCAGCAAGTCGTGCGGCGCGAAGCCGGTCGATCGCAGCAGCGTTCGCTGCAATTGCCGCGGCGACAGATGAACCAACGCGGCCATGTCAGCGACCGAGCGAACGTCGTCGAGCTTCGTGAGGATGCGCGCGGTGATCGGATTGGGCACGACGAGCGCGCGCTCGACGCACCAGCGCACGAGCTCGGTCAGCACTTCGGCCTGTGATTCGAACGGCAGCCCTTCGAGCCGCTTGTTGAACGCCACGAGCGGGAGCGCGCCGCGATACGCCGTTCCGACGTAGCGATCGAAGATCTCGTCGCGATCGCCCTTCCACACGCCCGGGTAGAGCTGAACCCCGACGTAGTGAAACGACCGCCCGAGGTCGAGCACTTCGGACCGCGTGTGCAGCGCCGTCACGCCCGCGATCTCCGTGTCGACCTGGTTGAAGAGCAGGTTCACGCACGCGTCCGGCAGCGCGTGATAGAGAAAATTCTCGGGCAGCTCGCGCAGCGTACGCAGCTCCCAGTAACAGTGGACGACGCCCGCGAGCGCTTCGGGCGGGCGCGCCTCGCTGTATCGAACGGCCTGCGCCGAGCGCGCGATTCCATCTCGCACGGGGGTGTACATCGATCGACGACCGCCCCGAGCGAAGCGCGAACCCTATCGAGACGCAAGGTCGCGCTCGAGATTCTCGACGAGTCAATCGAGCGACGGCGGTCAGCGGCGGATCGATTCGAGCGCGCCGACGAGCGCGGCGCTCGACCGCCAGCGCTCGCGCGTCGCCGCGAGCGACTTGTCCGCGGCGACAACCGAGTCGAACAGCCGGTTCGAAAAGCCTTCTGCGAGCGCGCCGTTCGCCGTGTCCCCGGCGCACACCGCGGACTTCACCGCGGCAACTTCATCGAGCAGCGCTCGGTCCGACGCCCACTCGTCGCAGCGCGCCGAGCACTCTGCGAGCGCATGCTCTCCAGCGTTGCGGCGCGCGCAGGCATCCCGCAGCGCGTCGGTGTTCTGAAAGAGCCACGCCTCGATCGAGTAGTGCGGGACGACCAGCAAGAGTCGCGACAAGACGGCGTCCACTCGAGTCGAGAGCTCGACCTCGGGCACCGCGATCGCGCGCAGGCGCGCTGTGATTTCGCGTCGGATCCGCGTCGTCACGACCTCGTCGAACATCGAGTACGCCGAGCTCGCTTCGCGGTTCGTCCAGGTCGAATCGCCGTCGAAATGAAACGCGCAGAACTGATTGGACACCAGGATCTGCGTCACG
Source organism: Myxococcales bacterium (assembly GCA_016793325.1). Taxonomy (GTDB): domain Bacteria; phylum Myxococcota_A; class Polyangia; order Polyangiales. The sequence continues at coordinate 2,196 of JAEUKI010000047.1, forward strand.
ATCGATCGAAGCAGCACGCGGACGCTCTCGTCGACAGGCGCGTCGGGCTTCTGCTCTCGCCAACGGTTCGCGCGAGCAGCGAAGCGCGCGGACTCGTGATCGAGAGGCGTGTACTCCACGCGTGAGAGGTCAGCCTCGGAGTCGATCGACCGCAACAACAGCTGTGCAAATCGCCGCTGCACCTGCAGCCAATCGCGCCCCGAGTCCTCGGAGATCAACAAGAACTTCAGCCCGCCCCGCGCCTCGATCATCGCCGCTCGCCCCTTACCACCTACCGCTTACCACCATCCGTTGAACCGCATGATCTCGCTCGTGCTCTGAAGTCCAACGCTTCGCGCGTCCCACAGCCGCTGCGCTTCCGCGGTGGTCAGGTTGCGCAGCGTGCGAACCACGCCGCCATCCGAGGCCTCCTCGGCGTGACACAACACGAACGCGTCGCTGATTTGCTGGACAGAGCGGAGCTCGATGAAGTCCACGAGGATCGGATTCTGGCTCGTAAAGAAGCACTGCCGATCGGCGATTTCGCGCAAGCAGAGCTCGATCCACTCGTGGTGCATCCCGTTCACGAGCTCGTCTGCGACGACGTAGTCGGGGTTTGCCGCGAGGTAGAGCGCGAAGGCGACGAGGCGCTTCTGTCCCCAACTCCAGCTCGTGTGCTTGAGGATGTCGCCGTTCTTGCGCTTCATGAAGAACGCGAGCGAAGAGAGGCGCACCTCGGTGATGGATCCCTTGCGCTCGATCTCGGGGCGGCCGAAGCTCGCGTCGAGCGACGCAACACCGAGCGACTCGACAACTGCAACCGAGATTTTCAGTTCGTCCGACGAGAGACGGACCAAATCTTCGGGCGCGCGCGCGATCTCCTGTGGCCGTGGCAGTGAAACCCAGCTCCCCAGACCGAAGTAACTCGGAGCGTCGGCCTGCCACGAAGCCTCGCCTGCCTCGAACTGCATTCGCACCTCGCGAGAGTCGCCGCTCTCGAACACGAGCGAACGAAAGACATCGAGCCCCTCGTCGAAGCGAACGAGGTTTCGTCCAGCACCACACGGCGCCATGATGACCCCGAGCGCGTTCGCCCACGGATCATCGACACGACGAGAGAGCACGAAGCCGGCGAGCAGCCCCATCTCGTAGTCGAACTCGCTCAGTTGACCGTTGATCGATCGGCGCAGCTTGCGATCGGCGGCTTCGATTCGCAGCTCGAATTCCTCGAAACGGGCATGCAGCTCGATTGTCGAGCGAAACTTGGGTCGCCCGTCTTCGCGCGTTCCGTTGCGCTCGTTCTTCACGCGAACGTTCCAAAACCACTCGCCGAGCTCGTACCGATACTCGACGTCGAAGACGCGGTCGGCCCACGGCGTAAAATCCCACGACAGACAGCGCGCCAAAACCTCGAGAAGCGTGGTTTTTCCCACACCGTTCTTGCCGAGGATGATGTTGATCCCGCGGTCGAAGCGAGCTCGTTGGTCGCGAATGTCGTCGAGCGAATGGATGTGCAGCCACGCCAGCCGCGCTCTGCCGAGCTCGCGAACGCGGCTGTATCGTTCGACGACCGCACCGGGATGCAGCGGCTCGCTCGTCAGTTGTTCGCTCATCCGTTACCCCCCGAACCATACCGCGATTCGCTCGCCTCGCTCACACCGTGACGCGGCGGTGGTAGCTCAGCCACTCGAGCACCACGATCGCGAGCGCGCCCGCGAGAAGGTACAGCCACAGCTCTCTTCGCACGCCGACGCGACCCGCGATGGGCGGCGTGGCGCGCGTCCCGTTGAGCTCGACAAACGGGCGCGGGGCCATGCGAGACTCGTCGGGATCCGTGAGGTTTCCCGCGACGATTTGCGCGTCGGTGCCCGCGCGGACGCGATAGAAGCCCGCGCGCATCCCGCGCAAGACAGCGCGGCCTTCGATCACGGGCACGGTCCATCGCTTCGCGTCGGGCCCTTCGACCTCCGCGCGCTCGACCCCCGCAGGAACAGGCACGCGCCAGCTCTCGCCCGTCTTGAAGCTCGACAAGTACGCGGGGTCCTCGCCGTGGATCCAGTCGATCGTGTTGATGAGCAACACCGGCCACGACACGCGCAGCGGAAGATCACTCGCGCGCAGGTCGAACGTCACCGCGACGAACCGCGCCGCAGCGCGCTCGCCCACGACGATGAGCGGCCCCTGTGAGCTCGCAGCGACGGCGCGATCGCCCTCGCGCAGTCGGTACCGCGTCGCGACGCCAACGTTGGTGTCCTCGAGGTCCGACATGAACCGCATCAGCGGGTGACGCGCGTCGATTCGCTCGAAGAACGGGCGGCGCATCTCGCTCGTCTCGGGCGTCGTTCCCTCGACTTGAAGGGGCGAGTCGGTGCCCGTTGGGTGGAGGTAGAGCACGGGCGTCCCCGGAGGAGACGGGACTGTGACGCCGTCCATCACCACGAGGTCGTAGCGACCTTCGCGCATTTTCTGGGGCGCCTCTGCGACCGTGGCCTCTTCGCTCTCGATGTACTCGTCGAGCAAGAGCGCAGCCTGCACGTACAAGTTGCCCTCGCTGACGAGCAACACGCGAGAGCGCCTGCGCGCCGGGAGCGTCGCGTACGCGCGGTCGTCCGCGGGCAAATCGTCCCGCGTTCGATCCGCGAACTGCACGCGCGCCTCGAGCGTTTGATTCGCGCCCGATTGATCGCGGAGGACGCGCTGCTGGGTTCCGTTGGGCTCGAGCTCGAGGCGCGTCACTTCGAGCGGCGCGTCGTCGGCGTACAGAGACAGCTCGATCGCCTCGCGGCGGTCGCTGTAGTTGCGCACCTCGACGAGCACTTCGTACCGCGTTTTATCCAGCGGATAGCGCCTCGCGCTGAAGGCCGAGATGCCCACGTTGCGGCCGCTGCGCCCGACGGCCACGTGCCGAAGCGCGACGCCCTCGGGCAAGCGCACTTCGCCAGCGCCGTCGCGAGCCGCGCCGTAGCCGCCGTCGCCCACGATGATCACTTCGCTGCGCTCGAGCCCGCGGATCGCGTCGATGGCGAAGCGCGTGGCCCGCGAAAAATCGAGTCCCGTGTCCCTCGGCGCGTAGTCCTTGAGCGCGTTTTCGAGGGACGCGACGTCGTCGGTCATCGGCGAGAGCGCCGTGACTTCTCCGTCCATCTGCGCGAGGAGCATGCGATCGGCCGACCCCATCTCGCGGATCATGCGACGCACCGCTTCGCGCGCAGCGCCCGCGCGCCCGCCCGGGACGTCCGTGGCTTGCATGCTCGCGCTCCCGTCGACGAGCACCACGAGGTTGCGCCCGGCGCGCGAGATCCCCTTGAAGCGCGGGTCCGCGAGGGCGAACACCATGAGCCCGAGGAGCAAGAGCTGCAGCAGCAGCGAGAGCAGCCGCTTCAAGTGCTGAAACAACGCGCTGGTCGGGCGCTCGACGAGCACGCGCTTCCACAAGCGCGCGAACGGAACGGGCACCTGCCGACGCCGGAGCTTCAAGATGTAGAGCACGACGACGGCCGCGCCGACGCCCAGATAGAGCGTCCAGAGCTGCGCGGCGGTCAGACCAAAGAACTCCATCGATCCCTCTCACTCGACGATGGCGAGACGACGAAACAGGTACAGGACCTGCTCTTCGAACGGCTTCGTCATGTCCGCTGCGACGTACGGAACCTGCCGTGTCTTGCAGAAGTCATCGATCTCTTTGCGCCACTTCTCGTGCTCTTCTTTGTAGGCCTTGACCATCCCGTCGGTGAGCGTGATCTCGCGCGATTCGCCGGTCTCGACGTCGACGAGCGTGACGTCCCCGCGCGCGCCCGGGTCGCTCTCGCGCGGGTCGAGCACGTGGATCACCATGGGCTCGTACTTGCGGTAGCGGATCGCGTTGATCCCGCGCTCGAAGCCCGCGGGGTCGTAGAGGTCCGTGATGATGATCGCGATGCCGCGGCGCTTCTGCTGCGTGGTGAACTGGCGCGCGGCGTCCGCGAGCGCGGTCTCACCAGCAGCGCGAACGCCCCGCAAAAAATCGAAGATCTTGAAAATACGCCCCTTGCCTCGCGTCGACGGAAGGGTCTTGTCGACCTTCGTGCTGACCGCGAGGAGGGCCACGCGATCGAGGTTGGCGAGGCCGACGTACGCCATCGCGGCGGCGAGCTTTCGCGCGTGGTCGAACTTGGATGGCTCTCCGTAGGCCATCGATTCGCTGCAGTCGAGGAGCACGTAGATCGAGAGGTCTTCTTCCTCTTCGTACATCTTGAGCAGCATGCGTTCGCTTCGGCCGTAGACCTTCCAATCGAGGTAGCGCAGGTCGTCGCCGGGCGCGTACTCGCGGTGGTCTGCGAACTCGATGCCCGATCCGGTCTTCTTCGTTCGTCGCTCGGCGCGCAGGCGTCCGGCGAACAATCGACGGGACACGACGGCGAGGTAGTCGAGCTTGCGCTGAAACTCGTCGTCGAAGATGTCGTCTTTCGGCGGCGGCGGCGCGAGCGATTTGCGAAAGAAGTCCGTCAGGCCCATGCGCTCACTTGCTCGCCTTCTGGACGGTCTCGAGGACCTTCTCGAGCACCTTGTCCGAGCGGATGCCTTCGGCCTCGCCCTCGAAGTTCATGTTGACGCGGTGCCTGAGCGCGGGGATCGCCGTGGCCTTCACGTCGTCTTCGCTCGGCGCGAAGCGCCCGTCCATGAGCGCGCGGATCTTCGAGGCCATCAGGATCGATTGCACGCCGCGCGGAGAGCTTCCGAAGCGGACGAACTGCTTGACCATCTCGGGTCGGCCCGGACCGTCGGGGTGCGTCGCTTGGAGCACGCGGATCGCGAAGTCCTGGACGTGACGAGCGACGGAGACCTCGCGCGCGAGCCAGCGGAGCTCGAGGATGCGCTGGCGGGTCATCACGGGGCGGACCTCGGCGTTGTCCGTTCCGGTGGTGCGATCGAGGATGGCGTGGAGCTCTTCTCGATCGGGAAAATCCACGTGGAGCTTGAAGAAGAAGCGGTCGAGCTGCGCCTCGGGCAAAGGGTAAGTGCCCTCCATCTCGAGGGGGTTTTGCGTCGCGAGCACGAAGAAGGGCTGCTCGAGCTTGTACGTTTGCTTTCCGACGGTGACCGAGCCCTCTTGCATCGCTTCGAGCAAGGCGCTCTGGGTCTTCGGCGTGGCGCGGTTGATTTCGTCGGCGAGAATCATGTGCGCGAACACGGGGCCGCGCTGAAAGTCGAACCGCTTCTGCCCGCCCTCTTCGACGAGCACCGTCGTGCCCAAGATGTCCGCGGGCATGAGGTCCGGCGTGAACTGCACGCGCGAAAACGTGAGGTCCAGCGCGCGCGCCAGCGTCCGCACGAGCATCGTCTTGCCCAAGCCAGGAACGCCTTCGAGCAGCACGTGCCCCCCGGCGATCATCGCGATGAGCACCCCATCGACGATCTCGTCGTTGCCGACGATCACCTTGCCGACTTCCTTCTTCACCGCGTCGATGTCGCGACGAAATGCGTCCATCGCCTCCTTGGGCGGAGGGGTAGCGCTCTTGTTCGCCTGCGCGGCAGACGGTGCGGACTGCGTCATTCGTGAATCCCTTTCACACTCTTGATTACTGCTCGTCCCGCGGACGAATGAGCTGAAAATACCGGCGCACATACGAGCGATACCCCGGCGGAACATCTCCCGCGTGGATCACTTCGCGCGCGTGGTCCCAGTACTCCTGGTGCACTTGGCGATACGCCGCCGTCGTGAAGCCCTCTTGCGCCGCCGTGCGAATCACCTGCGAACGCGTGGGCCCCTGCCCGTTTTGCTGGCCGTTGACGTTGACCTGCTGTGTGCGTCCCGCGGCCGCGCTCGCCGCTCCGCGGTGGTTGTCGTCGTGCTCGGTCCCGTAGCCCTGGCCGCCCGGCTGTTGGCCCTGACCGCCGTTTTGCTGGCCCTGGCCCTGCCCTTGACCCTGACCCTGCCCTTGGCCCGGTTGGTTTCCGCCCGAGCCGCCGCGCTGCAAGCGCATCAATCCGGGGCGCTGGCCTTGGCCTTGGCCGGGCTGCATTCCGCCAGGCTGAACGCCGCCTCGCGCGCGCTGCGCGAAGCGCTGCAGCCGCTGTCGCTGCTGCTGTCCGCCCTGCCCGTTTTGCTGGCGCATGCGCTGACGGAGCTCTTCGAGCTGCTGTCGGAGCTCCGCGATCTGCTGCTCGGTCAGCTGCTGCTGTTGCATGCGGTTGAGGTCTTGCGCGCCCTCTTCCATGTTCTGCGCGGCCTGCTGCAGGTCGCGTTGGAGGTTCTGCATCGCGCGGGACATCGCGCGCTCGAGGCGCTCGAGCTGGCGACGGCGCTGCTGCTGTTGCTGCTGCTGGCGCTCGAGGCGCTCGAGGTCGCGCTGGCGCTGACGCAGCATGCGCTGCTCGTTCTGCGAGAGGTTTCGCTCGCGCTGCTGGCGCAGCATGCGCTCGATCTCTTGGCGCATTTGTTGGAGCTGCTGCTGCATCTGCTGCGACTCGCGCTCGCGGCGCTGCTGCGCGTTTTGCATGGCGTTTTGCAGGTTTTGTCGCTGCTGCTGCGTCATACGGTTCTCGCGCATCTGCCGCGCGAGCTCGCGCATCTGCTCCGCCGCGCGCTGCGCGTCCGCGTTTTGAAGGGCGTTGGAGAGCTCGCGCGTCGCCGGGTCGTTTTGCTCGCTCTGCAGGTCGCGGCCGAGCTGGCGGAGCGCTTCGCGAAGGGCCTCGCGATCGCTCTCGCGACCGGCCTCCATCTCTTGTTGCAGCTCTTGCAGCCGACGAAACGCCTCTTCGCGATCGAGCCGGCGATTGGCGATCTGATCGACGAACTGACGAAAGCGCTCGGCGGCTTGTCGCGCCTCGGGCGTGTCCGCGCGCTCTTCGTTTTGCCTCGCGACCTCGCGAAACGCGTCGATGTCGTCGTCCGCGAGCTCGAGCGGGTCGCGCGGCCCGGCGGCCACCGGCGCTGGCAGAAACACGCGCGTGCGGAGCTCGACCGCGCCCACGACGCCCAAGACCGCGAGGAGCACGCCCGCGTACCCAGCCTCCGCGGGCCACTTGAACGCGAGGGCCTTCTTGGGGTCGAGCTTGTTCTCGCGAGCCTTTTGGTCGGCGTCTTCGATCGCCGCGTCCATGAACCGCGTGCGCTCGCCGGTCGGGACCGCGCTGAACTCCACGGCGTTGGACAAGCGATCCTTCAGCGCGAACGCGCGATCGAGCAGCTGCGCCGCGGACAAGCGCGAGATCCCTCGCAGCGCTCCGACGAGCACGCCCACGAGCGGAAAGAGCAGCGCCGCGAGAAGCATCCAGCGCCCCGCGCGGTCGCTCACGCGCCCCACCTTCACGAGCGTCATCGCGACGACGGCGAAGCCCGCGCCGAACATCGAGAGCTCGAGGCCGCCGCGCAGCGCGCGCACGAGCCGCACGCGCGAGCGCATCTTCGCGATGGCTTCGTCTGCGGCTGGCGACGGGGGCAGGCTCGTCGAGAGCGCTTCGGGGGACGGTTTCGGCGGGGCTACGCTCGGGGTTGGCGAATCGTTGGCTTTGCTCATCGCGGGCTCGCTCGAGGCTTTCGTGGAAGCAGGTGGTGCAGGTCGTCGAAACGTCAGCGCCACGCCGAACGACACTTGGACAAACGTCGCGACAGCATCAGGTGCTTCCTACCTCCGAAACCTTGGCCGGGGTCCCGGAGTGTAGTCCGTGCGTCGCGTCTCGGACACAGCGCGGCGAAGGACCTGTCGCCGCGACGGCTCAACTTGTGACTGTGGACCGCTAAGCAGACGCGCGAGCGGGGCAGAAGGTTCCCTCTTCGCGGGATTTTCCTCGGTGAGGCGACGAAAGGCTCGCGCGCCGTTGCGCTGGGGCCTGCCGCGGATTGCCGCTCGGGACGGGTCGGTGCTACACCTCTCCTCAACCGTTATGGGCCCATTTGGCGCTACCGAGCTGATCGTTGTCCTCGTCATCGTCCTGCTCTTGTTCGGCGCGAACAAGATTCCCCAGCTCATGACCGGGCTCGGACAGGGCATCAAGAACTTCAAGAAGGGCCTCAAGGACGACGACGACGGGCCTCGCCCGCGTCTGCCCGAGAAGACCGACGACAAGGTGGCCTGACAGCCACACGCGCACGCTACGCTACGCGACGGACGAGCGCCGTCGCCGCGATGCGTGCGAACCCCGTGGGGATCGCGTCGTCACGCGAGGGGTGCGAACAAGTCGACGACGTTTCCGTCGGGGTCGTGCACTTGTGCGTAGCGCTGGCCCCAGAACGCGTCCCAAGGAGCCTTCGCGCCGACGTATCCCGCGGCGACGATCGCTGCGTACGTCGCGTCGACGCCCTTTGCGTCACCGCAATGAAACGCGAGCCCGAGCTTGTGCCCGCCCGTCGGTCGCTGCCAGTCGGGCATAAACGACCGCACGACCGACTCGCTGTCGAACATCACCCGCAGTCCGCCGGCGGTCGTCGCCTCGATGTGGTCTTCGCCCTTCGGATCCTCGGGCAGCTCGAGCCCGAGCAGTCGATAGAAGCGCAGCGACGCCGCGAGGTCGCTCGATACGATTCCGATAGCATCCAGCCTGGGAGCGGTCATCGCGCGACTGTATCGCAGCTGGGGGCGGGTTCGAGCGGATCGATGTCGGCGCTTCCTGTGCGTGGGGAGCAACGGTAGTCTCCCGCGACGCTCTCACGCTCCAAGCCCCGAAGCCTGCGCTGCGACTGCCTCACCGATGCAATCATCCCCGAACACGCCCGCGACGCCCTCGAAGTTCAAGCTGATCGTCGCCACAGATTTCAGCGAGTGCTCAGCGATCGCCCTCGAAGAAGCGCTGACGCTCGCCGTGCTGAGGGCGCCGTCCGAGCTCGTGCTGCTCCACGTGCTCGACACCGCCGCGGGCACCGCGCTCGACGCGATGGCCGAGAGCGAGAAGGTCGCCTCGGGGCTGCTCGCGGAGGTCGAGAAGATTCGGCCCGCAAGCGAGCTGCCCGCGACCGTGAAGCTCCACTGCCACGTGGTCCGCGGCGCGCCCGCGCAGTGCGTCGTCGACGAGGCGAGCGCCCACCACTGCGACCTCATCGTCGTCGGGACCCACGGCCGAACGGGCCTCGGTCGCCTCGTGCTCGGCAGCGTCGCCGAGACCATCGTTCGACTCGCGCCTTGCAGCGTGCTCACGGTGAAGAAGCGCAAGTCTACTTGAATCAACGCACACACATTCGAATCACCTACGATGCCACTCACGCTCTCCAAGCGGCTCGACGCCGTCGTTCCCTCGGCCACGCTCGCGATCAACGCTCGCGCTCAGGCGCTTCGAGCGCAGGGCGTCGATGTGATCTCGTTCGGCGCGGGCGAGCCTGACTTCGACACGCCGTCCAACATCCGCGAGGCGGCGAAGGCCGCGATCGACCAAGGACGCACGCGCTACACGGCCGTCTCGGGCATCCCCGAGCTGCGCAAGGCGATCGCGCGGCACAACGAGCAAGAGCGCGGCGTTCCGACGGCGGCCGAAAACGTCGTCGTGAGCGTCGGAGCGAAGAGCTCCCTCTTCAACTTCGCGCTCGCGGCCCTCGAAGCGGGCGACGAAGTCGTGATCCCCGCGCCGTACTGGGTGAGCTACCCCGAGCAAGTGCGCATCGCCGGCGCGACGCCCATCCACGTGAAGAGCACGCTCGAACAAGGGTGGAAGATCACCGCCGAAGACCTCCGCGAAGTGATGTCGTCGCGCACCAAAGCGGTTGTGTTGTGCACGCCCTCGAACCCCACGGGCGCGGCGTACACGCCCAAGGAGCTCGCGGCGTTCGCGGACGTGCTCCGCAAGTTCGACTGCTGGATCGTGTGCGACGAGATCTACTCGAAGCTCGTGTACGACGGCTTCGAGCAGCGCTCGCTCTTGCAAGTGGCCCCGGACCTCAAGGACCGCACCGTGATCGTCGACGGCGTCTCGAAGACCTACGCGATGACGGGCTGGCGCATCGGGTGGTCCATCGCCCCTGTCGCGCTCTCGAAGGCGATGGACACGATCCAAGGACAGGGAACGTCCAGCGCCACGACGCCCGCCCAATACGCGGCCCTCGAAGCGATCTCCGCGCCCGCGAACGAGCTCGAGCACATGCGCGCGATCTTCGCCGAGCGTCGCAACAAGCTCGTGCACGGGCTGCGCGCGCTTCCGGGCGTTCGGTGCGCGATGCCCGAAGGGGCGTTCTATGCGTTTTGCGACGTGAGCGCGTGGCTCGGAAAGAGCACCGGAGAGCGCACGCTCGAGACCGACGACGACGTCGCGCGATGGCTGCTCGACGCGGCGCGGGTGGCTGTCGTTCCGGGTGGAGCGTTCGGCGCGCCAGGACACCTGCGACTGAGCTACGCGGTCTCGCTCGGGCAGATCGAAGACGCGCTCGCGCGCATCGCGACCGCGGTGAACGGGCTCAAGTAGAGCGCACGCGCGGCGCGGGGGCGCCCGAACCCTTCGAACGAAGCGCTGCGCACTCTGCGCAGGGCGCGCTGCGCACAACGAGCAGCCGAGAGGAAAACCGAAGCGATTGCCCCGATTTTTCTCGCGGCACACGCGCTGCTTTGCGCCTGCTCGATGCTCATTCGTCCGTTGCTTTGCGCGGCCATTTCGCTCGCAGCTCCGCTCGTCGCCCACGCGCAGCCCGCTGACTTCGCCACCCGCCGCTTGTTGATCGAGCAGGCGCAAGAGCGCGGGCGCGCCGGCGATCACGACGCTGCGATCACGCTCGGCGAGCGCGCGCTCCGCATCCAGTCGACGCCATCGTTGCTGCTCTTCCTCGCAAGCGAGCAGCTCGCCGCGGGGCGCCCCCACGCCGCCTTCGGGCTCGCCGAGCAGTGCGTGTTCGACGCGAACCGAACGTCGCTCGCGAACCGCGACGACGTGCTTCGCGCGTGTCGACAGGTCATTCAACAGGTCCGCGACGACAGCGCGATCTTGGTGATTCGCAGCGAAGCCATCGAAGGCTTGGTGGTGATGGTCGACGGGCAGGCGCTCGCGAGCACGCAGCTCGGCGCGCCCGTGTTTGTTCGCGCAGGGGCGCGCGCGATCCGAGCGAGCGCAAACGGATACGAGACGCAGGACGTAACCGTCGACGCGCGTGCGCGCTCCACGATCGAACACACCGTCGCGCTGACCCGCACGACGCACGTGTCCATCGCCGCGCCGAGGACCCGAGGCGTGACCGTGATCGCGACGACCGAACCCGCGGCGCGGCGCGAGCGCCCGCGATCGCTGGGCAGACCCTTGGCCGCGAGTCGGTCGGTCGCCGCGCCCATCGCGGTGACAGCGACCGGAGCGGCGGCGATGCTCGCGGCGGTCCCGTTGTTCTTTGCGAGGCAGAGCGCGCTCGAAGGTTGCGTGGTCGAAGCGGACGCCGTCGTCTGCGAGAGCCGCGCGGCGGTCGAGCGCGTTCCGACCGCGCGGACGCTGGGAGCCGGCGCGATCGCCGCGCTCGTGGGCGGCGGGGCGATCGCTGCGACGGGCGCCGTCTGGTGGCTGCTCGGCGCGCGGCGCCGAGAAGCGCCGATCGTCGCCCTCGGCCCTAGCTCGATCACCGTCGCGGGGGTGTGGCGATGAGGCGCGTCGCAGCGATCTCGATTTTGTGTGCCTCGAGCGCGTGCCTCCCCGACAAGGTCGTGCTCCGCGAAGACCGCCCGATCGACATGCCGAGCGCCGACGCGCGTGATGCGACGTCGATCGACGCTGCCGTCGAAGCCGGCGCGGACGCGAGCGTCACGGACGCGCCTTCGGACGACAGCGTCGCGCGGGACACGACGCTCGATGATCGAGCCGATGGCGATCGACCTGACCGCGACGACGCGGGGTCGACCGACGCTGCCGTCGAGGCCGGCGACGCGTGCGTCGCGATGGCCGAGGTCTGCAACGGGCGCGACGAAGACTGCGACGGCGTCACGGACAACGGGTTCGACCTGATGAGCGATCAGTTGAATTGTGGGGCCTGTGGTCGCGCCTGCGCCGCGGGCTACTCCTGCGACGCAGGGCGCTGCGGCAACGAGGCCACGCGGCTCGCGCTCAGCCACTCGACGACCGAAGACGTTCACGCGTGCGCCACCCTGCGCGCAGGTGAGGTCTGGTGTTGGGGCTCCAATTTGCGGGGCTTCGTCGCGCTCGGCCGAACGACGCTCGCAGAGGCGCCGACGCGGATCGGATCGATTGCGGACGCGACCGACGCTTCGAGCGACATCTTCTCGACGTGCGTGCTCCACCGACGCGCGGCGGGCGTCGGCGGCGACGTGACGTGCTTCGGAACCGGCGTCTCGTGGATCGCAGGCGGAATGCAGCGATACACTGGAACGCGCGCGGTGCGCATCGCTGCGGGGCACGGGTATGTGTGCGCGCTCGGAGACGACGGACTCGTGCGGTGTTGGGGCGCCGTTCCTGGCGGGTACGCGGCGGCGAGCCCGTCGACGCCGACGGTGATTCCGGGGCTGTCCGGGGTGCAGCAGATCGCCGTGGGGTACGCGCACGCGTGCGCGGTCGACAGCGCGGGCGCCGTGCGTTGTTGGGGTCAGTGCAACGATTGGCAGTGTGGGATCGCGGCGACCGGCGTCGAGGCGACGGCTGTGTTGGTTCCTGCGTTTTCAGGGACCGATCGCGTCGTCGAGCTCGCCGCTGGCACGCGCAACACCTGCGCGCGCACCGAGAGCGGCGCGGTGTACTGCTGGGGCGCACTCGCCGCGAACACGCTCGCGACGCGCGTCGCGGGGAGCGGTGCGGTGCCTCCGATGCGCTCGATCGCCGCGGGGGGGGTCAACGTCTGCGGCACGAGCGCCGCGGGTGAAGTGTACTGCTGGGGGCCCAACGCCCAGTCGATCGTCAATCAAACGAGCGTCGGAGAAGGGACCTACGTCCCGCCCGAGCGAATCGTGGATACGCCCGCATCGCTCGATCACCTCGCGGTGGGGGGTAACACGGCGTGCGGCATCGACGCGCGCGGCGCCGTGTATTGCTGGGGAAGCAACGAATGGACGCAGCTCGGGATCGCGAGGCCCGTGAGCGCGAGCGTCCCGCGCATGGTCGGAGGGCTCGCGGGCGTCACGCGCATCGCCGCCGGAGCCAGGCACACGTGCGCTCAAAACCCAGCCGGGATCCACTGCTGGGGGAGCAACGAGACGCTCGCCGTCGGCCGGGGAACAGGCGGAGCGAGCACCCCCACGCTCATTGTTGGCTTGCCCGCGACCGCGCAGCTCGCGGGCGGAGGCGACCGACACCAGTGCGCGATCGATGGAGGACGCGCACATTGCTGGGGCATCGCCGCGTTTCTCTCGCGCGGGCGGGCCGACGGCGCGCCGCTGTTCACCCCGGTCGTGACGTTGACGACGGCGAGCCCCGAGACGCCCCTGGAGGCGATCACCGCGATCGGCGCGGCAGATCGCACGCTCTGCGCGCGAACTGCGAGCGGCGGTGTGTATTGCACCGGGCTCAATCAGTTCGGGACCATCGGCGACGGGACACGAACGTCTCGCTCGTTCATGACTGCGGTCGCTGGCCTCGGGGCAGCAGTGACGCAAGTGTCGTCCAACATTCGACACGCGTGCGCGTTGCGCGCCGACGGGCGCGTCACGTGTTGGGGCGAGAACCTGTACGGCCAATTCGGCGACAACAGCGCCGACCCCGCGGGCACGTATCGACCGACCGCGGGAACGCTCGCAGACAACACCGAGCTCGGCGCAGCCGCAGAGCTCGGGACCTCCGAGGGAGCCACGTTCGCACGAACGTCGAGCGGAGCGCTCTTCGCGTGGGGAGACAACGGACAGCGCGAGCTCGGAACGGGCGGAGGACGCACGCTCGTTCCAACGAGGGTGTCGCTGCCCGCGGGCGAGTCGTCGGATCAGCTCGCGATCGGTCGCTACTCGGGCTGCACCAGATCGCGAACGCAGGTATTTTGCTGGGGAAACAACAGTTACGGCCAGCTCGGCGACGGGACGACCGCCGTGCGATCGACGCCGATTCGGGCCTCCGTGAGCGACGTCGACGAGGTCGCGAGCGGCAGCCTCCACGTGTGCGCGCGAACGCGAAGCGGGACCGTCTGGTGTTGGGGGGACAACTCGCGCGGCCAACTCGGCGACGGAGCGCCTCTACACTCAGCGCGCGCCACGCGGGTCATGGGGCTCCCGTAGCGGCCGTACGAATTTCTGAAGGGCTCGGCCAGGTGCGCTCACTCCGCGGCCAATGCAGGAGTGTCTCGACTCGAGCCCGCTTCGACCGACGCGCGACGGTCACACGGTGGACGTTCACAAGCCCGCTCGGGCCTCGCGTGCGAGCCAGGCCCCGGGCGCTCGGCGCGCTCTGCAGCGTGGGTTCGCGGCGGTGGTCGCGTGTGCTGCGATCGTCGCCGAAGCGCGCGACGCCAACGCACAAGGGGCCAACGCCCTCGCGAGACGCGAGCTCATCGCGGAGGCCGAGACCGCGAGTCGGGCGGGCGACAGCGCGCGAGCGATCGCGCTCGCCGAGCGCGCGGGGGCGATCCAGTGGACGCCGTCGCTCAGGCTCTTCGTCGCCAACGAGTATCAGCGCGCGGGGCGGATCGTCGACGCGCTCTCGTCTGCGGCGACGTGCGAGCGCGAGGCGCAGGCGGACGCCGCGCTCCGCAATCGAGAGACCATCGAGCAAGCGTGCAGCGCGTTGGCGCAGTCGCTGCGCGCGCGGGTCGCGCGGATCACCGTGCAGATTCCAGCAGACGCGCCAGAGTCCACCGAGGTGCGCGTCGCCGGACACCTCGTCGCGCGGCCGCTGTGGAACGTTCCCTACGCGGTCGACCCTGGCTCGATCGCCGTCGAGGTCACCGCGCCCGCGATGCGCGTCGTTCGCCGCGTCCTCAGCGTCGGTCCCGGCGCGAACGAGACGCTCTCGATCGTCTTCGAGCGAGATCCCGGCGCGACGGCTGCCGCCACACCAGACACACACATTCAAACGAGCTCGCCCCGCGTCGCGCTCGCGCCGACGCCCGTCGCGTCCGTTGCGCCAGCGAGGGCTCGCGAACGGGCCCGCCCTTCGATCGCCCCGTGGTTGGTCGTCGGCGCAGGCGGCGCAGCGATGGTGTCCTCGGGCGTCCTCGCGATGCTCTATGCGAGCGCCATCGGCGAGCTCTCGCGCGTGTGCACCGACACGAGCGGAGGGTCCTCTGCGCCGCGCGGGTGTCCCTCGACGAACGCCGCGGAGCGCGACCAACGCGCGGCGCAAATTCGTGGAGCCGAGACGCTGGGCACCGCGGCGATCGTGACCGTGTCGCTCGGCGGAGCAGCGGTCGCAGCCGGCGTCGCGTGGGCCATCCTCGGCCGCCCCGGGCGAGAGCAGCCCGCGCAAACAACGGCGCTCGTCGCGCGACCGTGGCTCGCGCACGACGGTGCTGGCGTCGCGATCGGGGGAACGTTGTGAGCACACACGGTCACCGATGGGGCCGGGTGTTGCGCGTCGTCGCGTTTGCGAGCGCGACGCACGCGTCCTCGGCGTGTTCGCTCGCGGCGCAGTTTCGCGTGCTCGATCCGCGCACAGACGACGGTGGTCGCGACGCGGATGCGTTCGACGCCCGCGCGGATGCAGCCGAGCTCGACGCCCGATCCGAAGACGCAACGAGCAACGACACGACGACGATCGACGCCCGCGCCGACACGGGTCCCTGCGGCAGCGGGCAAGGCGCGACGATGATGGCCGGTCGCGTGCTGTGTGGATCCGCGCCGCGCAACATCGCGCCGCTCTCGCAGACGATCCTGCACGGCTCACGGGCGCGGTTCTTGTTCGAGAACCCGAGCAACGGCGCGGGCGTCACGCTGCAGATCTCCGAAGAGCGCGGGTTCGTCGACAACGAGAGTCGGCTCGACGTCATCGTCGCTGCAGGCGTCGGTGAAGTCGAGGTAGACCTCGCGCAGATGCGAGGTTCCGTCGCGCCGCTCGCCAATGCGCTTCGCAACAAGCGCCGCGTGTACTGGAGGCTGACCGGCGGGACGAACACCCCAGCGTGGCTCGTGCGAGTGCTCCCCAACTCGGTCGTCGTCGAGGCCGACGCGACGGTGCGCGCGCGGAGGGCCACGACGACGTGGGGCGCGTTGACTGACATCAACATCGACGGCAACGCAGACATCGTCGTCGGCGAGCCCGGAGCATCGAGCGCTCCCGGCGGCGCGGCGCAGGTGGTGCTCTCGATGCCCGATCAGCTCGGGATGATGCCGCGCTTCATGGACCCGCCGCTGCGAGCGCCGGCGGCGAATCCCGCAGTGCAGTTCGGCTCGATCGTCTCGGCTGCGGGCGACGTAAACGGCGATGGCCACGCGGACATTGTGGTCGCGTCGTCGCCGCTCGAGCGAAACCCGAGGATGTTTCTGTTTCGAGGGAGCGATCGGGGGCTGGCGAGCACAGCGCCGCAGGAGGTCGTCGACACGCTCAACACTCAGCTCGGCTACGCGATCGCGAGCGCCGGCGACTTCGACCAGGATGGCTACGGCGACGTCGTGGTGGGCGCTCCGCGCGCGAGCGGCGCGGGCGCTGGTGACGACGTCGGCCGCGTGCGTGTGTACTGGGGAAGCGCCGCGGGAATCGACACGAGCGCTCCGCTCGAGCTCAGCCCGAGCCTCGTGGGCGGCGCGCTTCGACAAGAGCGCTTCGGAACCTCGGTGAGCGGCGCGTGCGACGTCAACAACGACGGGGTTCACGACATCATCGTGGGCGCTCCGGGCGCGGCGGGCGTCGCGCCGGCGGTGTATGTGTTCTTCGGGATCGCGGGCAGCCGAACAGCGTCGCGTGTCGCGCGAGACCTCCGACCGAGCGGCGAGTCGCGGTTCGGCGCGGTCGTTCGGTGCGTCGGAGACATCACGCGCGACGGCGTGGCGGACTTCATCGCGAGCACGCTCCCCAACGGCGGGCGAAGCAGCGTGGTTGTGTATCCCGGCGTCGGCGCGCCATCGCTCGCAGCGACGCTCGGGCGATTGGGCTCGGCGACGATCGCGCTCGAGAGCAACGAGCCGGTGCGGCAGCTGCTGCCGGCGTTCGACTTGTTCAGCGAGAGCGCGGCGCTCAGCGAGACCGCGGGAGAGCTCGACGTCGGCGTGATCGTCTCGCCGCCGGCCGCCAGCAACGCGATCCTGCATCAATTGCGGGGATTCGCGCCGATGCTCTCGAGCCCGCCGTTCGACGCTTCGAGCGTGCGCATCGCGTCGCTGACGAGCGAGATGGCGCTCGACGCCGAGAGCGTCGGCGCGTTTTCATTGTTGTTCGACGGAAACCCTCTCTTCGCGATCGGCGCGCCCAATCAGAGCACCGGCGCCGGCGCTCGCGCAGGGCGCGTCTACCTCATGGGAACGACCGCAGGATCGAGCGACGGCGTCCGCGTTCGAAGCCTGATGGAGGTCGTCGTGCTCGACGGAACGGCCGCGAACGGGCGCCTCGGCGCTTCGATCGCGCACTGATCGCGGCGGGTCTTGCGCGCGCTCGACACCACAACGAAAGAGATCGCGCGGTCGCCTGACTGTTCGCGATTCGGTAGTCTCGAGTTCGTTGTGGAGAGGCGAACGGCGCTGCTGGCATTCGCGGGGTTGCTCTGGGGGTCGCCTGTGCTCGCGCAGAGCGCAGCGCCGGTCACGCCTGTACGGCTCGACTGGGCGCGAGGTGCGGGCGCTGACGACTGTCCGGACGCGCGCGTGATCGCCGAGCAAATTCGCGCTCGGCTCGGCAACGAGTCGCTGAGCGCCGACGCTCGGCGGACGATCGAGGCGTTCGTGACGCGACAGCGAGGACGCTGGGTCGCGACGGTCGTCGCGCGCGCAGACGGCGAGACGACAGGGCGGCGCTCGATCGAATCAGCCGGTGAAACCTGCGACGGAATCGCGTCCGCCGCGGTGCTCGCGATCGTCCTCGCAATTCGACCCGAGGGTCCGAACAACGCGAACCTATCGAACAGCTCTGCGAGCTCGAGCGCATCGAACGTCAGCGGTGAATCAGGCTCGAGCGCTGGGCAAGCGTCGAACAGCGGGCCACCGGCGCTTCCTCGCGGCGTCACCACGAGCGGCGCGAGCGCGGCGAGCACGGGCGCGAGCGTGAGCACGAGCCCCGCGGATTCGATCGCGCTGCAGACAGGGCCAACGCAAGCAGAGCTCGAACGCCAACGCGGACGATCGCGCGCTGCGAGCGTGTCGCGAACGATCATCGCGACCGCGCTCGGCGGCGGGGCGCACTACGGGCTCACGCCCGGCTGGGGAGCGCACATCAGCGCGATCGCGGGCGTGCGCTTCGCGGGGTCGTGGGAGGTCCGAGGCTCGTTTCGCTACGCGTTTGCGACGCGGGCGACGACGCCGGAGACCGTGTATTTCTCCTCGGCGTTGGGGGCAGTGCACGGGTGCTTCCAACCGACGACGGGGCGCGCCCTCGTGAGCCTCTGCGCCGGACTGTGGATCGGCGCCATCGTGCCGGACGTGCGCGGAGTGCTGACCGCGATGACGCAGGCTCGGTGGCTGGTCGCCCCGTCAGTCGCCGCCGAAGTCGCGTTGAGAATCGCGGGACCGTTTCGGCTCTGGGCCGCGCTCGACGCGGCAGTTCCAGTGACGCGAGACGCGTTCGTCGTCGAAATGGCGGAAGGGTCAGGCGCGGATATTCAAGTATTTTCAGTATCTTATGTCGTTCCGTCGTTGAGCCTCGGGATTCGGTTCGACTTCGAGTGAAGGCAGACGGAGCGTCGCCGCACCACGCGACGAAGTTCGAAGATGGTCACCAACCTCGAGAGCGAACCCCCGAGCGATCGATCGACTCCGCCGCCCGATCGCCCGTTGACCACGCGCGTCGTGTACGAGCGTCACGCGAACCACGTGTGGCGCTCGCTGCAGCGGCTCGGGGCGCGGGGCGCGGAGCTCGACGACCTCGTCCAAGAGGTCTTCATCGTGGTTCACCAACGACTCGAGAGCTACAGCGGCGAAGGAACCCTCCCATCGTGGCTCTTCGGGATCTGCCTCCGCGTCGTGATCGCTCACCGACGGCGCGCGTACTTCCGCCGCGAGCGCGTCACGGACAGCCCTCCCGAGCTCGCCGAACCGAGCGAGTCTCCAGAGTCCTCTGCGGCGAGGCGCGAGGCGCGGGCGAAGCTCGAGCGCATCCTCGACGCGCTCGAGCCTGAAAAGCGAGCCATCTTCGTCATGTTCGAGATCGAGAAGATGGACTGCGCTCAGATCGCAGACGTGTTGGGCGTCCCTGTTGGTACCGTGTACTCGCGTTTGCATACGGCGCGCGAGGCGTTTCGTCGCGAGCTCCGACGCGCGGTGCTCAAGAATCAAGTGGACGAGGTGTCGCCATGAATCGCTCCGACCCGCCGCGGATGTCCGATCCATCGAGCGACGAGAGCGCCGAGATCCGCGAGCTGCTCGCGGCCGCAGAAGCGCCGAGAGACTTGACCGCCGGCGATCACCTTCGATTGAAGGCGCGCGTCGACGCGATCGCGTCGAGCCCGCCGATCGGCAAATGGCTCTGGGCGAAGTACGGAGGCTTGGTCGTAGGCGTCGCGGCCGCGGCCATCACCGCGCGCGAGCTCTCTCGTCCGCCGCGCGCGCAGCCCGAGCCGATTCCCTCTCGGCCGAGCGCGATCGCTGCGCCGGTCGAGACGCCGCGCGTCCCCGAACAGACGCCCGCTGCACACGCGCCCGCGACGATCGCGCCGTCCGCTCGAGCGAACGTCTCGCAAGCGCAACCCGCGGCCGAGGACGCGACGCCCGCTGTGCGACAAGAGCCCGCGCGCGCGCCGGTCGCGCGCAACGCGCAGACGACCACGCCCCGATCGAACGACGCCGACTCGCTCGTGCGCGAGTCCGCGTTGCTCGAACAAGCGCGCGCCGTCGTGCGCACCGACCCGCGCCGAACGGTCGAGCTCCTTCACGAGTACGACAGGGCGTTTTCGCGCGGATCGCTGCGGGACGAACGCGCGTTTCTCGAGGTCGACGCGCTCTTTCGCCTCGGGTATCGCAGCGCCGCGCGCGACCTCGGACAGAGAGTGCTCAGGGCGTATCCCAACAGCCTCGTCGCCGAACGAACGCGCGCCCTGCTACGCGAACACGAGGAGTGAGCCAGACCATGAAGCGACTACGATGGATCGCGTTCTCGGTGGTGCTGGTTGGGTGCGAGCGAGTCGTGTTGTTTCGCAAGGGGCAAGACGCATCGACGGACGCGAGCGATACGCGTGCGGCGGATGTCGTCGCGCCACAAGACGCTCAGGCGCTCAACGACGCGTCGAGCGAAGAGGCAGCGCTGTTGGACGCCGCCGCGCCAGACGTACGCGTCGTCGTCGATGCACCGCGGCCGATCGCGCCGCTGTCGGCGATGCAGCTCGACACCAATCGTCCGATGTTTCGCTGGCGACTCGCGCCGGACAGCGATGGCGCAGAGCTCGAGGTGTGCTCGACGCGAAGCTGCACCAACGTCGAAGCGCGCGCCACCGTTGCGGGCACAGAGCACACGCTCTCGACGGCGCTCTCGCCGGGCGTTCACTTCTGGCGACTCCGAGGGCGTCGTGGCGCGAGCGTCGGAGCGACGTACTCGCCCGTCTGGCAGTTCTACGCGTCGTCGAGCAGCGGTCGAACCCAAGCCGCGTGGGGTCCGATGCCAGACTTCAACGGCGATGGGTGGCTCGATTTCGCCGTGGGCGACGAGCACCCGATGCGAGGCCAAGTGTCGGTGTACTTCGGCAGCCCCTCTGGCGTGCCTCCGACTCCGTCAGTCGTGTTCAACCCTGGTGACTCGAACCTCGGATTCGAGGCGGCGAGCGTCGGCGACGTCAACGGCGATGGCTTCGGCGACCTTGCCGTGGGCGCTCCAAACTTCGCAGGAACGCCAGGCTCCAACGGCACGGTGCTCGTGTACTTCGGCAGCGCTCGCGGTCTCGCGGCGGGCATGGCGCAGCGACTCAGCGGCGCTTCGTTCAGCAGCGGCTTCGGCGCAGCGATCACGTCGATCGGCGACTTCGACGCGGACGGCTTCGGCGACGTCGCGATCGCGTCGATTTTTCGCAGCGCGGGAGGGACCGTCGAGGTCTATCGCGGGTCTGCGGGCGGGCTCGATTCGAGCTCGTATCAGTTGCTGAGCGGCTTGGATCCGGGTGGAGAATTCGGGCACGACTTGTCGAGCGCCGACCTCGATCGCGACGGGGTCAACGAGCTGTTGGTAGGCGTTCCTCGCGCGCTGTCCAACCGCGGGCGCGCGCTCTTGGCGATGGGCTCACGCTCGGGGTTCATCGAGCCGCTTCGCGAGCTCGTTCCCCAGTCGATGAGCGGAACCGTCACCGAGCCAGGGCAACCCGGACCGCTCTTCGGGCGCTCGCTGCGCGTCGTCGGAGACATCGATGGCGACGGCTTCTTCGAGTTCGTCGTCAACGCGCCATACGACGAGAACGGCTCGGTCGCTGTGTACCGCGGGGCCGACACCGTCGCGCGCGACCAGCGCCCGACCCCGCGCCTCGTGCTTCGCGGCGATGGCGCGTCGACAGGCACTGGGTTCGGTTTTTCGCTCGCAGCGCTCGGCGACACCAACGGCGACGGACTCGACGACGTTGCCATCGGAGCCCCAGGCGACCGCGTCGACGCCGATCCAACCGCAGGCCGTGTCCTCGTCTATCGAGGATCGAGCGCGTCGTTGCTCGAGGCCACACCGTCCGTCTTGCTCGGCGCGCCCGGACACGTGGGTCTCGGCGAGACGATCACCATCGCAGACGTCGATGGCGTCGCGCCGTTCGACGTGATCGGCGGAGGCGCCGCGCACAACGCCAACGGATCGGTAGACCTGTTCAGCTTGGATCGAACGGGTGCGCGCTGGGTCGGACGACGGACCGACACGAGCGGTCTGTGGTTCTCGAAGCGCGGACTGAGCGAACGCTAAA
Organism: Myxococcales bacterium; assembly: GCA_016793325.1. Classification (GTDB taxonomy): domain Bacteria; phylum Myxococcota_A; class Polyangia; order Polyangiales. Next base: position 23,986 of record JAEUKI010000047.1, read on the forward strand.
CCACGCCCCAATCGAAGGTCGTCGAAACGAGACGAGCGTCGGCCCGACACCAAACCGTTGAAATCAAGCCAAACCGCCACGAATCGATCGAGAAGAGTACATCGATCGAATGAGCGGCGGTTTCGAAGCGTGTTCGCGCTCAGCGCGCCATCACGAAGCGATGCTGCAACGTCGACGCGATGCGCAGCACGCGCCCGGTCGAGAGCGCGACGCGCGACGGGCACACGGTTCCCGCGGCAGGCGCGCGCTGCACGATGGCCACGTCGATCGGACGATCGTAGGCCGGAGGCCAGCCGCCGAGCTCACACGACACGTTGACCTCGCCGAGCGCGTTCGAGAGCGCCGCGGCTGTGCACGTCGCCTCGCGCCCGCGCGCTTCGACGAACATCCCCGGCGCGACCTCGAACGCGCCGCTGTTCACGACGCTGACGTTGAATTGCAGCGAAAATCCGAGCCGAATCGCGCCTATCCGCACAGGGTCCAAGCTGAGCGTTCGTTGCGCGCGCGTGTTGCGAGGGCAGCCCAGCGGTTCGGCCGCGGTGTTCGGGCAGAGCCCGGACTCGCTCGTGGCGCAATCGATGAGCGTCGCGCTCGTGATTCGCACGGTGTTCGGGACGCGCTCGGACACGAGGCGAATGGGCTCGGGCAGCGTGCACACCGAGGGCCCGCCGGGCACCGCCCGCAGCGCATACCGAACGTCGCCTCGCCACGCGCCCGGATCGTAACGAACGGACAACCACGCGCCGGGATCGACGCGGTCCTGCGGGGTCGTTGCGATGGCGAGCGTGTTGCGCGCGGACGCGACGACGCGGCCTTCGACGAGGAGGACGGCCTCGAGGGTCCCCGGGGCGATGGGCGCAGCGAACGGATTGCGAACGAGCCCGGTAAACGCGACAGGGCCTGCGCCAGAGATCCCATCGGTCGGCTGCACTTCGCCGACGCCGACGCAGTCGCGAAGCACCGGGCGAGCGTCACCACCGGGACGAGGGCCGACCGGACGGAGCGTAGGCTGCACTTGCGCGCGCGCGACGCTCGCGAAGATCAACGCGCTCGACGCGAGCGCAACGAGAGAGCGACCATTCATGGAGCGCTCCTCACTGCGCCTGCCGATAGACGTGTTGGGGCCCCACGGACACGAGCACGAACCCTGCGCTCGGCGAGGCGACGGCGACACCGGCGGCGCACGACACGGGCGCGGCGCTTTGGTGCGCGACGCCCACGAGGATCGGAACGCTCCCCGTGTGAATCACCGCGCTCGGATCGCTGGGAGCGCTCGACGTGCAACGCAGCACGGCGCGCCCGCCACGAGGAGGAAACGCAGCGCTCGTGCATCGCAGCGGCGATGTGTCGCCATACGGAACGGCCGTCACAACGGTGCCCGCCGCAGGCGCGAGGCCCGAGGGGTTGCGAACGTTCGCGACGAGCGAGAACTCTCGCCAGTTTCCCGACGCCTCGACGGACGTGCGAATGATGTCGAGCGACCGTTCGACGCGCCCCGCCGGAGCGCAATTGATGGGCTGGGGTTCGCTACAAAACGTGCGTGTCGAGTACTCCGAGCAGTTCGTCGAGATACTGCCCACGGTCGTCACGGTTGGAAGCGTCGACCGTTGCACGTCGACTCCCGCCGGGCACACCGTGAGGCCGGGCGTCCGCGCGCGAACCGACACCGTGATCCTCGCGGGCGGCGAGCCCGTCTGCGTCGACACCCACGTCCAGGGAACCGTCACGTAGTCCGGAGGGATCTCCGGTCCGATGATCCCGTTCGGCGGCGTCTGTGGGATCGCGACCCTGTTCGTCGCCGTCGCGATCATGCGAGCGTTCGAAGCGTCCTGGAGGACGACCTCGATCGCCTCGGGCGCGATCGCCGCAGCAAACGGGTTGCGCACGCGAACGTTGAACGCGTTGTAGCCGCCGCGCACGGTGAGCTCGTCCACCTGCGCGACGCCGATGCACTGCGTCGGGACCGTGGGTCTCGTATCGGTGCCGGGCCGCGGCCCGACCGGCTGAATGCGTAGCTGCGCGAGCGCGGGCGACGATGCGCACACAAAAACAAGCGCGAGGCTCGACGCGAGGACGCGATGAGTCATGAGAGTGCTCCCTTTCACGAGTGAATCCGGCCGCAATGTGCGGGTCGGACGACTGCGTGGTGCAGAGAGCGCGCTCCCCCCTTCAGCGAATCGCGCTCAGCGCGTGAACGTCATCGGGCACGAGGCGATCTGGTTCGGGTTGGGTCCGAACTGCCAGATCGCTTGCGATCCCGTGACCCAGCGCATATTTGCTGGGCTCACGTCGATCGACCACGCGTTGCCGAGATTCGAAAACGAACCGACGCGGGTGAGCGCGCCGCCGAGCACGAGCCTCGAGACGCTCGTCGAGTTCTCGACGAAGACGAGCGACGTCGAGGCTCCCTGCGCTTCGACAACGCCGCGTGCGATGCGGTCGACGCTCGAGAGCGCCGGGAGCGCGACGATCCCGAAGTCCGTCACGCGGCCCGAGGGGAGCTCGATGTTCCACGCGCGGTTGGCGCTGACGATCATCATGCGATTCCAACCGCTGGCGATGACCGAGACGGTGCTGCGATCCATCGGCACCGACCTGCTGAGCAGAATCGCCGCTCCGCTCGGACGTCCCGTCGTCGACGAGTAGGGAACCAATCGATCGAACGAGATCATCCCTGCCCCGGGATCACCCACGGGCAGTGGGACCGGTCCTGTGTGCAGACCGTAGAGCGCTCCATCGGCGAGGTTGCTCACGAGGTGGCCGGTGTACGGCCCGACGCGCGCGACCGTCGTGTTGTTGAACGAAGCGGGGTTCGCGTTCACAGACATCGTCGCTTCGGCGCCGGTCAAGTACGCGTACGCCCAGTCCACCGCGATCGGCCCACGATCGTCACCCGCTACGGTCAGCGTGTTGAGAATCGAGCAGCCGACGGTGCTGAGCGAGGTGATCGACACCCCGGCGGCGCTCACGAAGGTCGTGGCCGGGCAGTTCGCGAATCCCTCGGCGAGGTTGCCGAGCACGCTCGGCCCTTCCCAGCGGAAGAACCAACGAGTCCCGTCGGGCGAGAGCGCGAGGTGCGCGGCGTCTCCGAGGCCGAAGCCGATGTTGTAGTTGCCCACCACGGTCGTCGCGAGGTTCGAGAGGCTCATTCGCGCGATCGTGCGCTGGTTCTGCACGTACACGATCCAGCGAGACGCGCCCGAGTGCTCGAGGATCCCGCTCGTCACGAAGTGCGGAGAGCTCGCGCGCACCGGCTGAGGAATCGGCATCCCCATGTACGCGAGGACCGTGACCGCGCCCGTGTCCACGTCGATCTCGTAGAACTGATCCGTATGGACCGCGAAGCGCGAGTGTCCCGAGTAGATCGCCTGCTGCGTGGAGTTCCCGTTCGTGTCGATCGGAATCGCGCGCGAAAGTCGGCGCGCGCGATCGTACTTGAGCTTGCCGCCCTGCTGCGGACTCCAGAGCATCGTGATCGTTCGCGCCCCAGTCCCTCGAGAGATGGGTCCGCTGTCGTCACCGAGGATCCACGCGTTGCCGCGCAGCTCGCTGATGATCAGGTCGTGAGGCTCGACGAGCGACGGCGGTCCCGCGAGCGTCGTGAAGTTTCGCGCGAGGGTCCACCCGCTGTATCCCACGAGCAACGATGTCCCCGCGACCGGAGGATCTTGCAGCGCCGTGCTGAGCAACGCGTCCCCGGTCGCGCAGCCAGTGCTCGAGAGCGACGCGATCCTGAAGGGCTCGAGGCACGCGCCGCGGGTGCACGTCGCGCCCGCGGGGCACGCGCGACCGCACTCACCACAATTCATGTTGTTGCTCTGCAGATCGACGCACGTCATCGACGCGCCGCACGCGGTCTGTCCCATCGAGCACAGCGCGCGGCACGCGCCCGTGACGCAGCTCTGCCCCGAGGGGCACGCGTTGCCGCAGCCGCCGCAGTTGGCCGCGTCGCTCTGGTAATCCACGCACGCGAGCACGCCGCCCGCCGTGCACTCGCTCCGCCCCGAGGGGCACGCGCGCGAGCAGCTCCCTGCGCTGCACGTCGCGCTTCCGCCGGCCGCGGCGGGACACACGTTCGCGCAGCGCCCGCAGTGTAGCGCGCTCGTCAGGAGGTTCGTCTCGCACCCGTTGCTCGGGTCACCGTCGCAATCACCGAAGCCCGCGTTGCACGAGCGCGTGCACCCGCCCGCGACGCATCGCGCAGCCTGGTTGGGCCCTGCGGTGCACACCGTCCCGCACGTTCCGCAGTTCATGACGTTGGCGGCGGTGTTGGTCTCGCACCCGTTTGCTGCGTTGCTGTCGCAGTCGCCGAAGCCCGCGGAGCACGTCAGCCCGCACGTCCCCGTCGTGCACACGGCCGTCGCGTTTGCCCCGCCCGCGCACACGCGCCCGCACGCGCCGCAGTTGTTGGTGTCCGCGGACATCAAGTTCACGCACACGTTCGAGCAGTTGGTCGTCGGCGGATCGCACCGCGCGCTGCACGTCCCAGCGCTGCAGAACTGCCCTGCGGGGCACATGTTTCCGCACCGTCCGCAGTGAAGGGCGTTGCTGTTCGTGTCCACGCAGCTCGCGCCGCACATGGTCTGACCCGAGGGGCAGAGCGGCTGGCACGCGCCCATCGCGCAGCGCTCGCTCGCCGCGCATGTCCGTCCACAGACACCACAATTCATGGCGCTCGTGTTGGTGTCGACGCAGCTCGCCCCGCACTGGGTCTGGCCCGCGGGACAGGTGATCGCGCACGAGCCGGCGACGCAGCGCTCGCTCGCGCCGCACATTCTGCCGCACATTCCGCAGTGGGCGCTGCTGCTCGAGGTGTCCACGCACGCGCCCGCGCAGCGCGCTTGCCCCGCGGGGCACGGCATCATGCACACGCCGCCCATGCACACCTGCCCCGATCCGCACGGGACGTTGCACGCCCCGCAGTGCGCGCTGTTGGTGAAGATGTCCACGCACTCGCCGCCGCACGCCATCATCGGGATCGCGCCGCACATCAGCGGAACATCCGGCGCGATCACATCGATGGGCACCACATCAGGCTCGGTGACGTCCGGTGACGGGTTGTCCATCTCGACGACGTCGATCGTCTGCGCGTCGACGCCCGAATCCGACGATTGATCCGCGGGCGGACCATCCGTCGTGGGCCGATCCGTCGCTGCATCGACGGCAGAATCGACGGCGGGCGTTGGCGTGCTGCAGCCCGCCAGCGCCAGCGCGAGCAACCCCGCGCGTACGCCGAATCGCTGTGCCTCTATTGCTCTATTCACTGCGGTCCTCCGAAGGCAAGCGCGCACGCTCGCCGCTGCCGCGCGAAGCGGACGCGCACAATTGCGCAAACGCCGACGCAGCCGAGACGCGGGTGCTCCCTCGCAAAAACGCTCGCGCACGCGAGCGTCGATCTCTCGACTCCCGCGTGTTCGAGCACGGTGGTTTCGCCGCGTGGTGCGCGATGGAGGACGCGCGCTTCAGAAAATCGTCACGAGGCTCGTTGCGCGCACCGCGCGAGCCCGAAGCACCTACGGAAGCGTCGACTCCACGCACGACCGATCCCGCTCGAGCACGATCCGCGCGACGCCCGAGCGACGCGCTTCGCTCAACGGCCACCACGCGCGATACGCCGGCAGAAATCGCTCGACGTACGCGCGTGCCTCTTCGTCGCTCATGCCTCGGCCGTCCCTCGATCGCCGCGCGCGCTCGGCGTCCACCCGCCACTCGACCACGTACTCGATTTCGCGCCCCTCCATCACGAGCCAATGATCGACCCGCGCGCGCCACGGCGCGTAGCCTCGGAGCAGCTCGTTGCACGTCGCCAGGGCGCGGTCCTCGATGAGTTCACTTGATTGTGTGGGCTCGAACGCGAGCATCCACCCTTCGAACAGAAGCACATCGAGCGGCCCCTCGACCGAGCTCCACTGCGACTCTGGCGCGCGATCTCCCGCGCCTCCGAAGGCGCCCTTGTCGTAGCTCGGGACGCGCACGCGCTCGCCCTCCCTCGCGTGAACGAGCGCGTCGAGCACGCGCACGCCGAGCGCGACGTCGTGCGTCCCGGGATAGCCTCGCACCTCGAGATATCGATTGTCTGGATGCGCCGCGGAGAGCGCGAGCTGCTCGTCGCGACGCAGGTAGAAGTCGTCGATCGAGACCGTCGCTGCACGCAGCGATCGCTCGGCGAGCAGCGACACCATTCGCGCGGTGAGCGTGCTCTTTCCTGCGCCTTGCGGGGCGCACACGCCGAGGACCATCGCGCGGCCTTCGCGCGCTCGAAAGCCCCGCGCGTGCGCGCTCGTCCAGTCGGCGATCGACGCTTCGACCGCGCTTCGATCGAGCGCAGCGCTCACTGCGGCGCCCTCTTCGGAGCCTTCGTCGCCAGCCACACGAGCGCTCCGGGAATCACCAAGAGCCCTAGCGTCGTCGTCACCGCCGCGTCCGAGTAGCGCTCGCGCGCCACGCCGATGAGCGGGTTGGCGATCACGTACGCGATGGACTGCGACGCGGCCGTGATCCCGCTCGCGGTCGACACTTTCGACGGAGACACCCGCGAGAGCATGTCCTCGGTCAGCAGCGCGAACATCGCTCCGCCGCCAGAGATCGCGAGGCTCACCGCCGCGACGAAGGTCCACGGAGTGTCCGCGCGACCGATGAGCGCGCCGCCGAACACCGCCATCACCGCGGCGACCGCGAAGAGAGCTTTGGGAGATCCATCGACCGTCGCATGGCGATGTCTGCGCGACGAGAGCCACCCGAACGCGATCGACGCGAGGTCGAAGAGCACCGGCGGAACCCAGAGGTACTTGCCCACCTGCAGCGGCGCGATGTGCGCTCGGACCACCAAGATCTTCGATGACCACAGAAAACACAGGGCCATCAGCGGCGAGGTGAACAGCACCGCGCACACCGCGCGCCACACCGCGGGGTGCGCCGCGAGCGCGCGACCCGCGAACGGATCGGCGGACTCGTCGGGCTTCGGGCGGTCTCGATAGTGATCACCGGACTTGATTTCTGGTGCCACTCGGTCGCCATCGAGCACGCGCTTCGCGACCCCCGAGGTCAACGCGATCCAGCACGGAACCCACAAGAGCCCCACCGCCGCCACGCCCACGAACGACGCGCGCCAGCCAAACGCCCCCGCGAGGCCCGTCGCCAACGGCGGGGCGATCGCCGCGCCGATCGAGCTGCCGACGAACAGCACGCCGAAGCCCGTCGCGCGCTCGGACGGCAAGAGCACTTTGTGTACGGTCTGCGCCGCGCCCGGAAACGACGGCGACTCCGCGAGCCCCAGCAACAACCGCAGCACGAAGAGAGAGGCGATCGTGAGCGCGATCGAGTGCAGTCCCGCGATCACGCTCCAGACGAGCACCGCGATCACGAGCCCGCGACGGGCGCCGACGCGGTCGAGAACGGCGCCGGACACGGGTGTTCCGACGAGGTACGCCAGCGAAAACGCAGACTGGAGCACGCCGTACTCGCGCTCGCGAATCGCGAGCGCCGCGCACACGATGGGCGCGATGGCCGCGAGCGCCTGCCGATCGACGTAGCTCACGGCCATCGTGAGCGTCGCGACCGCGGCGATCGCCCAACGCCTCGAGAAGGACAACGGTTGGTTCACGGCGCCTTCGCGACTGTAGCCCCGAAGCCCCCTCCCCCGCGCGCCTCGTTTGACCAGAGCACCGGTGGGCAACTACGGTCCCCGACTCTGATGCAAATCCTCAGCGAAGTGCTGCTCACCTTCGGCCGCGAGCTCAAGCGAACGCTGCGCAGCGGAAAGGGCCTCGGCGGCCTCTTGCTCTTCCTCGTCGGCGGCGCCGGCGTCGCGATCGTCTTGTTCTCGTTTCTCGAGCGCGCGGAGTTCTACACAGCGCGACCCGAGACCCGCACGATGATGCGCCGCCAGGTGCTCTCGGCGATGTACGACGGCGTCAGCGGCAAGGATCAGATCGTCGACTACCTCGTGAGCGCGCCCGAGCCCATCATGGCGTTCTACCCGCTGACGGCGTTTTTTCTCGGGATCATCACGATGGTCTGGGGCTTCGACACGATCGCCGGAGACGTCCAGTACCGCACGATCCGGTACGTGACCCTCCGCGCGCGACGCCCGTCGCTCGTGATCGGGCGTTGGCTCGCGCTGTGGGTCTCGGGCGTGATCGTCTCGCTCGTCGTGTCCTTGATTTTGTGGGCTGGCCTCGCCTCCAAGGGCCCCTACGACACGAGCGCGGTGTTTCACTATGGGCTTCGCACGTGGATCGCCACGGTCACGCTGAGCGCGTGGTACAGCGCCCTCACGGTCCTCGCGAGCAGCTTGTTTCGCACGCCTGTCCTCGCGCTCTTGACCGCGGGCGGGAGCGCGACGGTCCTGTGGTTTCTCAACAAGCTCTCGGGCGCGGGCTGGGCTCCCTCGTGGCTCAAGGCCGCGCACGACGCGCTTCCGGGCGCGTGGGACGATCGCTTGATCGGCCCGGGCATCGCGCAGTGGGGAGCGGGCAGCGGCGTGTGCTTGCTGTGGTCCGCGCTCGCGCTCGTCGCGGCGAGCGCCATCGTGTCCAAGCGAGACGTGTGAGGGCCAAAGCGTCATGACCAACGCGATCGAACTGCAGAATGTGGTGAAGAGCTTCGGCGCCAAGCGCGCCGTGGACGGCGTGTCGTTCTCGATCCCCGAGGGCTCTGTGTTCGGGCTCATTGGCCCGAACGGCGCGGGAAAAACCACGACGTTCTCGATGCTCGCCGGCTACCTCGAGCCGACCGAGGGCACCGCGCGCGTGCTCGGCGCAGAGCCCACGGACGTCGGGGCGCTCAAGGGACGGCTCGGGGTTCTTCCGCAAGACGCGCTCTTGCCGGCCAACGAGCCCGCGGGATCGTTTCTGCTCTACCTCGCGCGGATGCAGGGGATCTCAGCGAGCGCTGCGGAGCCCGCGGTGCGAAAGGCGCTCGAGACCGTCGGCGGCGCCGAGTGGTGGTCGGTCGAGTGCAAGAAGCTCTCGCACGGAATGGCCAAGCGCGTCGGGATCGCGCAAGCGCTGCTCGGAGATCCCAAGGTGGTCCTGCTCGACGAGCCGACCGCGGGGCTCGATCCGAAGGTAGCCTTCGGCGTTCGTCAGGTGATCAAGGGGCTCACGGGCAAGTGCACGGTGGTGATTTCGTCGCACAATTTGCAGGAGCTCGAAGAGATCTGCGACCGCGCCGCGATCCTCGACCGCGGCAAGCTCGTCGCCCACGGAACGATGAGCGAGCTCACCGCCAACAACCGAGAGTTTACGATCGAGCTCGCGCCGACGAGCCCCGAGCACGCGATGCGCGGGAGCGTTCCTTTCGCCGAGGTCGTGCGCGCGATCGCAGGCGTGACCAGCGTGCAGTTCGACGGGGCCACGGGCCGCATGCTCGTGATGCACGACACGTCGCAAGACCCCGACGCGATCGTAGCGTATGCGCTGCGCGCGCTGCTCGACAACGGAGCGCGCGTTCGAGGGCTCTCCCGCGGCCGCTCGCTCGAGCAGCGCGTGATGGAGCTCACCTGACCCAAGTCAGGCTCAGTCCGTCGCCACGTCCGACGCGTCCGATGCGCCGACGCCAGTGTCTTCCGCGCCGCCATCGGGGCAAGGAATGTTGATCCTCGGCCCCTCGCGGTCGCACACGTAATTGATGCACGCCACGATCGGTCCGCAGGCCCCGGGGGCGTTGCAGTCCTCGCTCACGAGGCACTCGCCGGTGCTCGCGTCGTTCGGCGGGTAGCCTCCGTCCGTGCACGCTTTGACGACGGTCGTCTCGGCGCACACGCCGACCACGCACTCGAAGACGACGCCGCACGTCGCGCCGTTGCTGTTGCACTGCGCCGTCGACATGCACGCGCGCCCGCCGTCCCTCGGCGGAACATTTCCCGGCGGACACCCCGCGACCGACACCGCGATCGCGACGACCGCCAACCACAGCGCGCGATTCGCGAATCTCGTGAGCCTCGACGACACCCTCTCGGTATAGCGCACGATCTCGCGCGCCACACGCAGTGATTGCACCGCGCTCGCGCGATCAACCACCGTCGTCGACCGAACCGTCCGCGGGCGCGCTCGCGCTGTCTGGCGCCGCGGCGTCGTCCGTCGAAGCATCGGAGCTCGATCCGTCCTCACCGCCATCGTTGTTGTTCGCGTCGATCGACGAGTCCGAGGCGCTGCTGTCTCGCGCAGCATCAGAGTTGGCGCCGCCGTCGGGCATCGGCGCCGTTCCGCACGTCACGAGGCGGCCGTCGTTGTACACGGTCGCGGGCGCCGAGCCGTCGTTCATCCGCGCAGCGCGATCGCAGGCTTCTTGATCGGAAATCGGCGCGCCCGTGTCCGACGGCGCTGCGGCGTCGGTGTTCATCGTGAAACCCGAATCACGGACCGCCGCTGCATCCGAGCCCGCGAGCGGCGGAATGGGCGGCGGACGCCACAGACACGCCCCCAACGCGAGAAGCGCAGCCAGCACAGCGATGCGTCGAAGGGTCTGTGGAAGCTTCACGGCAATAGCGATCAATCGCACACTTCGTGCCAACACTCAAAATGCGCGACCTCGCTGCGATGGGGCCACGCTACGCGCTTCGCATCGGGGCTGCGGGATCGTACTGTCGGCACAATCAGGCACAGCGCAGGACGTCGCGATGCTCGTGCCTCCCTTTCGACCGAACACTCCGTGAACCCGACGCTTTTTCCCGAGACCTCTGCGTACATCGCCGCGCTGCCCGACGGGATGGACTCGTTCGCGCAGTGTGAAGTGAAGGGCTCTGTCGTCCGGCAGCTCATCGATGGCTTCGATCGATCGATCCTCCACGAGCTGCCCGAGGCGTCTCGCGCGTTGATCGAGGCGCCGCCGCCGGTCAGCGCGTGGGTCCGCGAGGTCCCCGTGAACGTGATGCTGCTCGTGACAGGAGAGCACCTCGTTCGAACGACGGGACGGCGCGACGCGATGAACGAGCGCGCGTACGAAGCGAGCAAGCAGCTGTTGTCGACGCCGCTCTACAAGATCCTCTTCCTGGTCGTCTCTCCCGAGCGCCTCGTCTCCGGCGTCGATCGCCGATGGAACGCGCTTCGCCGCGGCACCCGCCTCGAGCTCTTGTCACACTCACCGCACAGCGCGCACCTGCGCGCGCACATGCCCGAAGGGCTCTACACCCGAGGGCTCCTCGAGCTCCGCGCGTCGAGCATGCGCGCCGCGCTCGACTGCGCGGGCGGCCGGCGCTCGAAGGTCACGCTCGACGCGCTCACGAAGAGCGCTGTTGATTTCATGTGCTCGTGGGAGTGACCGCGCTCACTCGTCGAGGAGCCCGTACTCCTTGAGCCGACGGTAGAGCGTGCGGCGCGGCATCGCGAGGTGCGTGGCGGCCTTGACCTTGTTCCAGTTGCACGACTCGAGCGCGTCGACGATGCGCTGGCGCTCGGCGGCCTTGCGAAGCGCCATCGGCGAGGTGGGCGACGGCGCGACGCTCGTGCGCTCGCTCGCCTCGTCGAGCGGGAGGTGCTCGGCCTCGATGACGTCTCCGTCGACGAGGACCGCGGCGCTCTCCAAGACGTGACGGAGCTGCCTGACGTTGCCCGGCCACGGGGCGCGAAGCAGCTTCGCGAGCGCCTCGCGCGAGAGCTTCTTCCGGGGCATTCCATTTTCTTCTGCGAATCTCGCGATAAAGTGACTCGCGAGCGCAGGGATCTCGTCGGCCCTCTGGCGCAGCGAGGGGAGCCTGACCGTGACGACCGACAATCGGTAGTACAGGTCTTCGCGAAAGAGCCCCTGCGCCACGAGGTCCTTCAAGACCTTGTTGCTCGACGCGATCACCCGCGCGTCGATGGACTCTTCTTGCTCGGCGCCCACAGGACGAATCTTGCGCTCTTGGAGCACACGCAAGAGCTCGACCTGCATCTTGAGCGGCATCTCGCTCACCTCGTCGAGCACGAGCGTCCCGCCGTTGGCGCTCGCGATGAGCCCGCGTCGATCGCGATCCGCGCCAGTAAACGCCCCGCGAACGTGTCCGAACAGCTCGCTCTCGAGCAAGCTCTCGGGGATCGCTCCGCAGTGAACGACCACGAACGGGCCCCGCGCCCTCGCGCCCGAGAAGTGCAGCGCGCGGGCGATCATCTCTTTGCCCGTCCCGCTCTCGCCCTCGATCACGACGGGCACGTCCGCGTCCCGCACGCGCTCGACCAGCGCGAGCACCTTTCGCATCGCCTCGCCCGACGCGATCATCCCTTGCGGCGCAAAGCGCGTCCGCAGCGCTTCTTCTGCGCGCGCGAGGGACCGTCGCGTGTCCTCGAGCTCGACCGTGCGCACCGCGAGGAGCTCTTCGATCTCGCTCCGCGCGACCTCGAGCTCGCGCGTTCGGACCTGAAGCTGCTCGATGAGCTGCGCGCGCTCGACCGCGACGCCCGCTTGCTCGGCGAACGCGCGAAGGATCGAGACGTCCATCGCGCCCCACTGCGCGCGGCGCTGGCGATTCTCGACGTAGAGCACCCCGAGCGTCCGCCCGCGCGCGCGGATCGGAACCGCCGCCACCGCGCCGATCGCGCGGTCGTGCACCGATTGAAAGTCCGAGAATCGCTTGTCCTTCGTCGCGTTGTGCGTCGCGAGGACCTCGCCGTCGATGAGCGCGCTCTCGGCGATCGATCGCGAGAACGGCTCGACGTCTTCGCCCGCAGGGTCCGTCGCCCCGAGCTGCGCCCGCAACACGAGCGCGCCGCTCTCGTCGCGCAAGAGCGCCATCGCTCGCTCGGCGTTGGTGAGCTCGGCCGCAGCGCGCACGGTCTGCTCGAGGACCGCGTCGAGCGTCCGCTCTTCGTTCACCCGGCGCGCTTGATCGACGAGCAGGACCAGTCGGCGATCTTGAACCCCCACGGTGATCCCGTGGCCTGTCACGCCCATCGTGATGCCCGAGATCGTGACGCTCCCGTCCATCACCGGCGCGATGTGAGACTCGACGACGCCCTGCGCGCGCAGCGCCACGCGGGACGGGACCGACCAGAACGCGCTCCGCAAATCGGGCGGCAAGATCGACGCGACCGACTCGAGCACCTCGATCGCCCGCTCGCGATCGCGCCGCGCGTGAAGCTCCGCGCCGGTCGCCCGGTGCGCCTCGGCCCGCGCGGAGAGCGAGAGCGCGCGAAGCTCCCACTGCCCCGCGCGCTCAGCAAATTCGCTGGCCTCCGTGAGCCACTTCACCGCCGCGCGCTGGTCGTTGCGCAAGAGGCTCGTGCGTCCGCGGAGGTACCTCCACCGACTCGCGAGCGGCCCTTCGGTCGCCGCGCTCGCTTGCGGCGTCGCTCGCTCGATCGCGTCGATCGCCCGCTCGATGTCACCCGCTGCGGCGCGATCGAGCAGCGCTTCTGCCGCGTCGAGCGACGCGTCCGCGACCGCTTCTTCGTCGCCGATCGCGCGAAACTCGCTGATCGCTTCGCTCGTGACGGACAGCGCTTCGTCGTGCTGCCCCGCGCGCGCCTTGGCCACGCCGAGCCCCTGGAGCGCGTGCGCCACCAACATCCGAAGCCCCGCCGCGCGCGCCTCGCTGAGCGCTTGCTCGAGCAAGGACAGCGCGCGCTCGTAGGACCCGAGCTTGATCATGTGGCTCGCGAGGTGCAGCTCTGCGCCGAGGAGCACGCGCACAGCGCCCGCGCGTCGCGCGAGCTTCTCGGCGGCCGCGAGGTGCTCGAGCGCGCTCGCGAGGTCGCCCATTTGCTCGAGCAACGAGCCGAGGTTCAAGCGCGCGGACGCCATTTGCGAGACGTCTCCGCCCGCCCTCGCGCGGTCGAGCGCGCGCTCGTAGAGGCTCTTGGCGAGCGCGGATTCACCAGCGCGATCCCTGGCGATCGCGAGGTACGCGAGCGTCGTCGCCTCTTGCCTCGGCTCGTTTTGCTCGGTCCAAAGCGCGAGCGCGCTCTCGAGGCGCGCGATCGCTTTGGTGACCTCGCCCACGTACACGTCGGACATCCCTGCGAGGGCAGAGACCTTCGCGCGGAGCGCCGGCGCCTTGGCGTCGACGAGCGAGAGCTCGCAGCGCGCGACGCACCCGGCGTAGTCGCCCTCCGAGAAGTCGACCCGCGCGAGCTCGTACTGCGATCGAGAGCGACCTTCGTCGTCGACCGCGCCCTCGATCGCGCGTTGCGCGACGGCGCGCGCGTCCGGGAGCCTCCCGCTCTGCGAGAGCGAGTGAACGAGGACCCACCGCGCGCTCTGCACGAGCGCAGCGTCGGCGCTCGCTTCGACGACCGTCGCGGCTTCGATGGCCGCTGCGTAGTCGCCCGCGGCCGAGAAGAGCTCGGCCTCGCGCAGCGTGTCCTTCGACGCGACGACGGTGGGGGCGTGCTCCCTCAGCGCGCGAAGGAGCGACGCGGCTGCGTTGGGGAGGTTCGTGTCCGCGAGCGCCTTGGCCCCGGCGCGCGCGTGTTCGAGCGCGCGCTTGGCGTCCCCTGCGCGGAGGTGCGCCCACGCGACGGCGGCCTCGGGCGCGTTGGACTTCTCGAGCACCCGCGCGGCGTCGCGAAAGAGCTGCGCGCGCTCGGCGTCTTCGAGCGCGTCGATGACCGCTTGCGCGAGCGATGGATTCGCGGGCGCGAGCGTTTGATTCGCGCGCAGCGTGAGCGCCCCGAGCGCGCGGGCGCTCTCGATGTCTTGCGCGGTCGCGCCCATGGCCGCGAGCGTCGAGGCGTCCGCTGCGATTCCGAGCGCAAACGCCGACGCGACCGCGCGCTTGGACCCGGCGTCGAGCGACGCGGCGCGCCTTCGAGCGACGTCTTGCGCCCGCGGGGGAATCTCCACGCGCGCGACGTCCGCCGCGGTGACCGCGCCCGCTTCGGCGAGGGCGCGGAGCATCTCGTTGACGGCGAGGGGCAAGGCGCCCGTGCGCGCGCGCACTGCGGCGACCACACCGGGCTCGACGGGCCCGAGAATTTGCTCACAGAGCGACGCGACAGCGCTCTCGTCGAGCGGCCCGAGCTCGACGACGGACTGCGGCGAGAGCTTCTGCACTGCGGCGCGAGACGAGCTCGACGCGACGACGAGAAAGGGATCGTTGGCGTCGAAGCCGTACGCGACCGAGCGCAACAGCTCGCACACCGACGGGTCCGCGCGGTCGAGGTCGTCGGCGACGAGGAGCACCGGCGCGTTGTCGAGCGCGCGACGCAGCCGAGCGACGTGCGCGTCCGGCGAGAGCTCTTCGAGCGGGGCGCCCGAGAGGACTTCGATTCCCACGCGCAGTCGCGCGGCGGGGGCCTCGCCCGACTCGCCTTGCAGGTGCAGCACTTGAACGCCGCGGAGCTGCGCGCGCCACGTGAGCTCGCGAAGCAGCGTCGTGCGGCCGCTTCCTTCTTCGCCGTCGATGAGGACCACGCCGGGCCCCCCTTCGCGACGCAGCAACCTTCGACCGATGTGATCGAGGAGCTGTCCGAGCTCGCTCTCGCGCCCTTCGGGTCGAAGCACCACGCGCGACGGCGTCGGCGGCGGCTTCGGCGCATCAGGAACGACGCGAAACAACGCAGCGATCACGTCGTCCGCGGTTCGAAAGCGCTTGTCCGGATCGAGCGAAGCTCCCGCGCGCGCGATCTCGACGAGGGCGGCGAGCCGCGGATCTCTCGCGACGTCGTCGGGCGTCGCGCCGTCGACCGAGTCGACGCCGAGCGTGACCAAGAGCGAGAGCGAGAGCGCGTAGAGGTCCGCGCGCGGGTCGGGCGGCAGCGATTCGCCTGCGTAGAGGCGCTCGCGGCGATCGGGGGGCATGAACGCGAGCGTTCCCCCGCGGACGCGCTCTGCGGCGCCGAGCGCGCCGTGCGCGAGACCGAAGTCGATGAGCACCACGGGCGCGCGGCCCGAGGCGCGAGGAACCACGAGGTTCGCCGGCTTCAAATCGCCGTGAACGACCCCGAGCCGATGCATGTGCCGAAGCGTCTCTGCGGCCGCGGCGAACAGCTCGACGAGCCGCTCGGGCGTGGGCCTCGCGCCCGCGAGCGCCTTGTCGAGCGGGGCTCCATCGACGAACTCGCGCGTAAAAAACGGTCCGCCCGGGTCTTCAGCGTCCGGCTCGGCGAGGCCGAAATCGAACACGCGCGCCACCGCGGGCAAGTCGAGCTGCGCCAGAACCTGAAACTCGTTGACGAGCCACTGTGCCACGCCGACCTGCGCGTGCGCGTGCAGTCGCTTGAGCACCATCGGCGCGTCGTCCGAGAGCCGATCGCGAACGAGAAACACCCCACCGCCGCCGCCCTCTCCGACGCGACGATCGATTCGATAGCGATCGGCCAGCTTCATCCGTTGCCGCGCCGAGAATAGACCACTTTGCGCCGCACATGTGTCGCGTTGTGCCCAGGGGACGGTGCTCTGATTCTCACATTTGCGATCCGCCGTATCCCCACTCGCTCGCTTCCATATTGGACTCAGAGGGCGTCTGTCACAAGCGCCCTTCCATGCCCCGTCCGCGCCGAACCCCTGCCGCGCTTCATCGCCAGTTCTGTGGGGCAATTTCCAGCGTGTCGTGCGATCGAGCGTCACCGCCCGCCCCACGCGCAAGGCATGTCGACCCGAGCACGCGCTTCGCGCTGTGGTTTGCCCAACGCAGACGCGCTGCGAGCGCGCCGCGCTCTTCGTCGCCTTTGCCCCTCCCCGCTCTCTCCTTCAGCTCATTCGCCCTCAGCCCCCGCCGCCCGCGTCTCCCCCATCCACCGCCACGCCCGAGTCCGCTGGAACCTCCGGATAAAACCCATCCGCGCAGAAGTCCTCTGGCGCCCGCCCCGTGGTTCCGAGCACAAACGTCTCGAGCGATCGCTCGTCCACGCACGTCGCGCGGTACGTGTGCCCCCACGCGGCGCCAGCGACGGTCACGCTCGGATCCAGCAGCGGATCGGGCGTCAAAATGATCCTTCGACGCACGCCTTCGGGGACGCACCCAGGCTCTGGCGGAAGCGCCGCGACGAAGCGCGCGAGCTGATCGTGCACCGCAGGACACGCCGCGCGATTGGCGCATCGGTAACTCAGCACCACCGCCCCGTGCTCGAGCGAGTGCACGAGGTACCCGCGAGGAATCGGGTCCGTGTAGACGCCCCAACGCGCCCAGATCCCGAAGTGAGGACCGGAGGACGGAGGGTTCGAGTTCCAGGTGATTCCTGCGTCGACATCGACGTGTGGCGAGTCGAGGATTGGGTGCGCGGTGATGGTCGCGCCGCACGCCGCGTCGACGAGCGCGAGCCCATCCGCGAGGCTCGCTCCGTCGCTGCCCGCGTCCGCGTCACCCGTGACAGCTGCGTCCAGATCCGCCCCTGCGTCCATCGCGTCGGCCGCGTCCATCGCGTCGCTCGCGTCGGGATCCGCGGCGTCCGTCGCGGCCTCCTCTGCGGCGTCCTGCGTCGCGTCGAGCGCGCCGTCACCCGACGCGATGTCCCGCGTCTCTTCGCTCGTAGCGTCCCCGGCGTCCTGCGTCGCGCGGGTCCCGCACGCCGCGATGCACACACACACAATCAAGCAGGCTATCGTCGATCTCTTCACGCCCTCGAACATACACCAGGGTCGTCTGTGTCATCGCCGCAGCGCGTCCTCACGAACGCACGCGAACTGCCACACGTCGAGGAAGCGCCCGCCCTTGAACGCCGCGCGCCGCGCGACGCCCTCCTTCGTGTACCCGCACTTCTCGAGGACGCGCGCGCTCGCCTCGTTGCCTTCGAACACGCCCGCGAAGAGCCGCACCATCCCGTGCCTCT
Organism: Myxococcales bacterium; assembly: GCA_016793325.1. Lineage (GTDB taxonomy): Bacteria > Myxococcota_A > Polyangia > Polyangiales. The sequence goes on from JAEUKI010000047.1 coordinate 41,673, forward strand.
CGAAGCCGTACGCCGTCAGCGCGCGCAGGCTCCGCGTCGCGATCCCGCGCCCCCAGTGCGCGCGCCCGAGCCAGTACCCCACCTCGGCCGAGAAGCGATGAACGTCGTCGCCGAACACGAACCCCGCGCCGCCGATGACCTCGCCGCCCACGGCGATCGCGAAATTGCTCGTCGGACGGAGCTCGCGATTGAACTCGACCCACGCGCGCGCGTCCTCGTCGGTGTACGGATGCGGAAACCGATCGCGTAGAAATCGAGCGACCTCCGCGTCGTTTGCGTGCGCGACGAGCGAGCGTTCGTCGCCGATTCGAAACGGCCGCAGGACCACACCGTCGCCCGCGTCGATGCGCTCGTCGGTCATGACACAAGCGATCGTACCATCGCCGTCGGCCGCGCGATTGCCGATCGTTTGGGCTCGCGGCGCTGCCTCCCGTACACTCTGCGCAATCCCTTTGGCGATCCGCGGCGCGATCGTGTGCGTGTGCGCGGGGGTCTGGTGCCTCACGCCGCCGGACCTCTCGGGTGCGCTGCGCGCGCGGCTCGAGCCGAGGGTGACCCGCCGCGCCGCGCGAAGGGCGCTCTTGCGCGAGGTGCAGCTGCTCCATCCGGTGCGCTCGGGGCGACGCGCGCCGCCGGCGCCGACGATCGTTCCGAGGCTTCTGCCCTTCATCGATCAGCGCATGGCGCAGGCGGCGGAGTACTCGTATCGACACTACGGTGAGCGCGAGTGGCGGCTCGACCCGCAGATGATCGTGCTGCACTACACGTGCGGACCCACGTTTTCATCCGCGTGGCACACCTTCGCGAACAACCGCCCGCGCCGCGGCGAGCTCCCCGGCCTCTGCGCGCACTACATCGTCGACCAAGACGGAACGATCTACGGCCTCGTCCCCCCGTCCGTGCGCTGTCGCCACGCCAACGGCGTCAACCACGTCGCCATCGGCATCGAGTTCGTCCAAGACTGCCTTCCCCAGGGAGCCTCCGCGGTCGAGCGCGCCATGCTCACCCGCGGCCCCCAAATCGAAGCCGGCCTCGCCCTCGTCCGTCACCTCCGCAGGCGCTTCGACATCCACGATGACAACATCATCGGCCACGCGATGGTCAACCGCCACGCGATGTACTCGGACCTCCTCGGCCGCACCAACGACCACGGCGACTGGCGCGAGGGCGCCGTGCGAGAGTTTCGTCGTCGCTTGTAGCCGTCGCGCGCTTCGACCCGTCGGCTACCCCCGCGCGATGCGCCCGAGCGCGCGCACGTCGTCGTCGCTGAGCTCGACCGACGCGCTCGCGAGATTCTCGCGCAGGTGCGCGAGCGTCTTCGTCCCCGGGATGAGCAGGATGTTGGGCGAGCGACGGAGCAACCACGCGAGCGCGACCTGCATGGGCGTCGCGCCGCGCCGCGCCGCGACCGCGTCGAGCAAAGCAGACTGCACCGGCGAAAATCCCCCCAACGGAAAGAAGGGCACGTACGCGACGCCCCGCGCTGCGAGCTCGTCGACGATCGCGTCATCCCGACGGTGCGCGACGTTGAAGTGGTTCTGCACGCACACGATTTCAACGATCCCTCGCGCCTCTTCGATCTGCGCTGGCGTCACGTTGCTGAGCCCGATGTGTCGAACCAGCCCGCGACGCTGCAGCGCTGCGAGCGCCGCGAGCGGCGCGGCGATCGACCCTTCGGCGGGTCCCATCGCGCTGAACATCACACGGAGGTTGACCAACTCGAGCACGTCCAACGCGAGATTGCGGAGGTTGTCGTGCACGGCCCTCTCGATGTCGCTCGCGGAGAACGCAGCCTCCCACGAGCCGCCTGGCCCGCGCACCGCGCCGACCTTCGTCGCGATCAGCACGCCGTCGCGGTACGGGTGAAGCGCTTCGCGAATGACCTCGTTGGTCGTGTGCGGCCCATAAATGTCGCTCGTGTCGATGTGATCGACGCCGCGCTCGATCGCCTCGCGCAGCACCGCGACCGCCGCCTTGCGGTCGGTCGGCGGCCCGAACGCGTTGGGGCCCGCGAGCTGCATCGCTCCGTACCCGATTCGACTGACCGTTCGCGCGCCGAGCTTGTAGCGCGTCGACTCAACCTGATTCGCCATGATGACCTTCCTTCGAACGAGTTCGCGTCGACCATAGGCGTCGGGCACTGCACGGCAATCGTGGGCAATCAGCACAGGCTGTGCGAAATTCTGGACAGCCGATGGACGATCTCTCGGACCTCACAGCGTTCGTCGCCGTCGCGGGCGAAGGCGGCTTTCGAAACGCAGCGCGGCTGCACGGGACGAGCGCGTCGCGCATGAGCGACGCGGTTCGCCGCTTGGAAGCGAGGCTCGGCGTGCGGCTGCTCCACCGCACGACCCGCAGCGTCACCCCCACCGAAGCGGGCGCGCGGCTGCTCGAACGCATCGCGCCCGCGCTCGGAGAAGTGCGCTCGGCGCTCGACGTCACGAACAGCTTTCGCGATCGACCGGCGGGGAGACTTCGGCTCAACGTCCCGACAGCGACGGCGAAGCTCGTGTTGCCGAAGATCCTTCCCGGGTTTCTCGCGAAGTATCCCGAGATTTGCGTCGAGGTCGTCGCGGACGAGCGCCGCATCGACGTGGTCGCCGACGGCTTCGACGCTGGCGTCCGCTACGGCGAATCTCTCGAGAAGGACATGGTGGCCGTCCCCATCGGGCCGCGAACGCAGCGCTACGCCGCCGCCGCGTCGCCCGAATACGTCGCTCGCCGCGGACGCCCGACCCACCCGCGGGATCTCCTCGAGCACGATTGCATCAATTGGCGCTTCGCGACTGGGCCGATTCTCCCGTGGGATTTTGCGCGCGACGGCGAGACCGTTCGCGTCGAGCCCAAGGGCTCGATCGTCGCGGGCTTCGGCGGAGCGACGGACTTCGCCGTCGAATCGGCAGCCCGTGGCGCGGGCGTCATCTATCTCTTCGAAGACTGGCTGCGCCCCTTCTTCGACGCGGGGTCGCTGATCCCGGTCTTGCAGCCGTGGTGGCTGAGCGTCACGGGGCCGTATTTGTACTATCCCGGCCGACGCTATCTGCCTGCGCCGCTGCGGGCCTTCGTGGACTTCATCAAGAGCTCGTCGCCGCCCGAGTGGAGGTCGCGACCCCGACGCGCGGCGAACAAAGCTCGCTGAACGCGCGGGCGCGACACGCGCGCCCGGCCACCGCACTCGCCACTCGGCAGCCATTTCACCGCGGTACGCTCCTCGCAGTGCGCTCACGAGTCTCGCTCACGAGGTGTCGCCATCATGAACGTCGCTCCTTTGCTCCGTCGCTTCGCGCTCGCTTCGCTCGCTGCAGTCTCCCTCTCGAGCGCCGGGTGCGCCGAGTTTCTCAGCCAGCTCCGCGCTGGCCAGAACAGTGGCCTCCCCGTGCGCGCGCCGGAGCCGCCGCGCGTTCGCGTCGAGCAAGTGCGCCTGACCCGCGCGCCTCGCAACGAGCACATCGCGATGTACTTCTGCACGCGCGTCGCGCCGCCCATCGTGTGCTCGATCTTCGGGCCGATTCCCACGCGCGAAGACCTCCAGTTTCAGTTCACGACGGACCTCGACTTCGAAAACCCCAACCAGATTCCCCTTCCGCTCGTCGAGGTGCTCGCGGGCTTCACGATCTTCCCCGAGGTGACCGGCGAGCAGAACCTCGGCGCGGTTTGCTTGAACCTCTGCGAAGACCCCGCGTCGTGCCCGCCTGCGCAAAACGCCTGTCGCTCGGACCAGCGCGACATCCGCACGATCGACGACTTCGCCCGAGCCACCGTGAACTTCCTCGTGGGCGTCGCGACGGGCCAGCAGCGCTTCGAAAACCTCCGCATCCGAACGCTCGCCCCCGGCGCCCACACGCGCACGCAAGTGCACTTGCAGCTCGACCCCGATGCCGTCCTTCGTGTGATCGAGCACGTTGGAAACAACGCCGTCCAACAAGCGCAGCGCGGACAGCAGGTGCGGTTCGACATTCCCTATCGATTCGAGGGCACCGTGTGGCTCCGCGTCGAGAACTTCGGGCGCTTCGCGGCGAGCGTTCCCCCGTTTACGGGGACGTGGCAGCTCGAGTCGCTCGCGAACAACGGGCAACAGGGCGGGCAGCCGGGCTTTCCGCGCATGTTCTGACTCGCGTGCGAAGGAGAGTACGCACCCCGAAACGCAAGTTCGTCGCTGGAAATCCAGCGCAAACTGAACTATCCCCCCGAGCACCATGAGCTCTTCCTCCGCTCCATTGGTGCTCACCGACCCCACCGAAGCGCCCACGTACGGCGACGGTCCGCTCTCTCGGTGGAGCCGCGCGCACTTGCACGACCCGCGCGACGAAGTGTTCGTTCGCCTCGGGCTCAAGGTGTCGGCGCTCATGGCGACCGGGATGGCCGCGATGCTCTTCGCGCTCCGCGCAGAGATCCCCGCGTGGGCCAAGCTCGCCGCGGTCGCCAGCTACTTCACCCTCTGGGCGTGGAACGTTCCGCCCGTGATCCTGATGCTCCACTGCACGATGCATCGGCCCTTCATCCGCGACCCCAAGTGGCTCAACCGCGTGCACACCTACGCGATGTCGGTCTTCTTCGGGATCCCCGCGGGCTACGCCGAGCACCACATGGGGATGCACCACATCGAGGACAACATCGGCGAGGACCTCTCGAGCACGTGCCGCTATCGCCGAGACAGCTTTCTTCATTTTCTCGCGTATTGGGCGCGATTTTTCTTCCTCGCCGTGGTCGAGCTGCCCTTGTACTTGAGCCGCCACGGCCGCTCGACGATGGCCCGCCGCGCGCTCTTCGGTGAGCTCGCGCACTGGGCGCTCATCGGCGCGTCGCTCGCCCTCGACTGGCGCTTCGGGTTGATGGCCTTCGCCCTGCCCTACTTCATCGTCCGGACCATGATGATGGTCGGCAACTGGGGCCAGCACGCGTTCGTCAACGCCGCGCGCAAGAACAACGGGTTCTCCAACTCGATCACGTGCATCAACAGCACATACAATCAACGCGCGTTCAACGACGGCTATCACATCGGCCACCACCTCAAGGCCACGCGCCACTGGACCGAGGCCCCCAAGGAGTTTCTCGACAACCGCGCGCAGTACGTCGAGAACGGCGCGATCGTGTTCGAGGGCGTGGACTTCTTCATGGTCTCGGTCCTGCTCTGGACCGGCCAGTGGAAGTTTCTCGCCAAGCGCTACGTGCGACTCGACGGCGTCGAGCGCTCGGACGAAGAGGTCATCGCGCTGCTCAAGTCTCGGGTCGAGCCGCTCGCGCCCGCGCAGATCGCGTTCATGCAAGCGACCGCGTGAGGGGCGCCAACGTAGAGGCTCAGCGTCGCTCGTCGTTCAGCCTTCGGGGGGCGGTGGCGTCGTCGCGTTGCTTCGGTCGATCGCCACGGACACGACAGCGTCTTCGAGACGAATCTCGTCGTCGTCGCCGAGCGCGCGGCGTGATCCCTTGTGACCGAGCACGAGCTTGCCCTCGTCGAGCGAGAGCGTAACCGCGTCTGCCGATCGCCACACGATCGCGGCGTCTTCACCTGCCGAGAGCGTCGCCTCGCCGCCGAGCAACAGAAGCGCGCTGTGCGATGCGCCCGCGTCGTCGACACGCTCGAGCGTCGCCCACGGAGGGAGCGCGCCCGTCTCGCACGCGCCGTGATCGAAGCGATAGCGCACGAACGGCCCGAGCCCGAGGACCTCGCCGCGCTCGAGCGCGACCGGCTCGCTCGTGACGCGCGATCCGTCGATCGTGGTTCCTGTGGTCGAGCCGAGGTCCGTGACCCACGCGCGACCGCCGCGCCACACGAGCGAGACGTGCGTGCGCGAGACGGTGCGCTCGCGGGCCGCAGCGTCGGAGACCCCAACGCAGCGAACGCACTCGTGCGCAGAGGGATCGCGACCGATCACAACCGTCGCAGAGCCGAGCACGGTCACCGGCCCCGAGAGGACTTCGCCCACGAGCTCCGCGCGGAGCTGCCGCCCGTTCCACAAGGGAACCGCCAGCGCAAACGCCTCGTCCGGAACGCGGATCCCCGTGACCGCCGCGATCGCTTGCGCCATCACGAGCGCGTTGTCGAAGCGCTCCTCGGGCTGCTTCGCGAGCGCGCGGAGCACCACGGGCTCGAGCGCGAGGGCCATCGGCGACAACGTCCGATCGAACCTCGGTGGCTCGCGAAACAAGTGCCCTGCGTACACCGCGGGCAGCTCGCGCGCGCCGAACGGCGTCGCGCCGGTGAGCATTTCGTAGAGCAAAACGCCAACTGCGTAGAGGTCCGTGCGGCTGTCCACCGCGGAGCCCCGCCACTGCTCGGGCGCCATGTAGTCCGGCGTCCCGAGCACTGCGTTCGCGGCGGTGTGCAGGTGCACCGACGCGTCGAGCGTCGAGTCGACGACCTTCGCGAGGCCGAAGTCCGTGAGCTTCGCGAGCTCACCGACGGGCGTCGGGGCGAGCATCACGTTTTCGGGCTTGATGTCGCGGTGAATCACGCCGCGCGCGTGCGCCTCGCAGAGCGCAGCGAGCACCTCGAGCGTCCATCGCGCGGCGCGTGCGGGGTCGATCGCTCCGTCGGACATCGCCTCGTCGAGCCCGCGGCCTAGGACCGCTTCGAGCACGAGGTAGCGCGTCCCGTCGCCGAGCTTTCCGACGTCGTACACGCGGACGATGAAGGGCGATCGAAGCGCGGACGCCGCGCGCGCCTCTCGCGAGAACCTCGCTGAAATCTGCGGATCGCCGCTGAACGCGCCGGCCAACAGCGCGACGGCGACCTTCACGCCGGTGAGGGCGTCCTCGGCGAGATAGACCCGCTTGGTCGCGCCGCGGCCGAGCTCGCGCTCGATCACGTAGCGGTTCGCGATTCGCGTTCCTTCGGTCGGCTCGCCCTCGCTCATCGTCGCGGACGAGAGAATACCCTTTGTCCTCGGGGTGCGTGTTGCTCGCCGACGCGGTTGATCGACGGTATAGCGTTCGATCATCGATGGCCGAGGACAGCCCCCGCGAACCGCGCGACGACGGTGACGACAGCAGCGACGACGCGATCGCGAGCGCCGAAGCCGCGCGCGATCGACTTCGCTCGCGGGCAGAGTGGTGGGAGGAACACAAGGGACAGGTGTTATTTCCTTCGATGATCCTCGGCCTTGTCGCGGGATATCTCGTCGGCGCATCGCTCGAAGACGTCGTGAAAGTGGGCCAGCTCTCGCGTTGGTTCGGCGCGGTCATCGGCTTACTTTTCGTGGGAAGAATCGTGGCTTCTGCGTTCGATCCACGTCGTCTCGTCGCCGCGCAGAAGCGCGTCGACGCGCTTCGCGCGAGCCGTCGGCGAGGCAGATAGCCCCGGCGATTCGTGACCCCGAAAGCGACTGTCAGCGCGTTGCACTGGCGTTCGCGCAGCCGAACACGATAACGTCTCTCGACCGTTCGCGGTACGAGCAAACGATGTTTTCGCAGACCGTCGAATACGCGCTCCGCTCCATGATCTACCTCGCGCTCCACAGCGGTGACTCCCGCTTCGTGCGCGTCGCAGATCTCGCGGAAGCTGCGCACATCCCTCCGGCGTACCTCGCAAAGGTGATGCGCCGCATGGCCGCCGCGGGCCTCGTCCGCGGACAAAAAGGACACAACGGCGGGTTCGCGTTGGCGCACGAGCCGTCGAAGATCACGCTCCGCTCGGTGCTCGAGGCCGCAGGCGTGTCCTTCGAGCCGCTCCACTGCGCCTTCGGATTGCCCAAGTGCAACCCGAAGAAGCCGTGCGTCCTGCACGACACGTGGTCGGACTTCAAAGAGCGGTGCGAGCACTGGGCGTCGAGCTACACGCTCGCGGACGTGCTCGCGACGCCGTCGGGCAAGGACACCCTCGTCGCGCTACGAACGCCGAGCACCACAGCCCCCGCCGCGACCGCCGACGGCTGAGTCGGCGACGAGGGCCGCGTTCGTGAACCGAGCCGGACGCGCGGCGCTCGGTTCGTCGCGCTCTCGAAACGCCGTCGCTACGGACGCGGCGCGTTCGCTGTACCCGTCGTGCCCGTCGTGCCGGTCGTGCTCGTGGTGCCGGAGCCGGTCGCGGTCGTTCCCGTGGCCGTCGCGCCACCCGCGGCAGGCGCGTCCCCGCCCTCGCGACGCGCGCGCTCCTCGTCGTCGTGCTCTTCGACGGTGGTGGCCTCGCGCACGCGGGAGTTGTCTTGCGCGACGTCGTCGACGCCTTCGTCCTCCGCAGCGCGCCGCGCGGCCGCTGCGGTCGCGGTGCTGTGCGACTCCGGCGGGCGATCTTCGCGGCCGTACATCGGCCGTTGACCAGGCCTCGACCAGTCGACCCACGTCGCGCTCTCTTGGCGCACGTCCATGTGAACGAACACGCTGCGCGGATAGAAGCCGCAGCCGGTCTGCGGGAGCGTTCGACAGAAGTCTCTCAGCGCGCGGTTGGGGACGCCCTCGATCCGAAAATCGATCGCGCGACCGATGTTGTGATTCGAGTGCGGCGTCCACTGCCCGCGGCGAAAGGGGCGAAACCCCGAGATCACGTGGAGCCGTCTGCCGCCGAAGTGATCGCTCACGATCGCGAGCTGCCGGAGCAAGCGCGGGTTGATCGCGTGCGATCGACCGTCGGCGTACCGCAAGAACGCGCGCATCCGGGACTGAACGCTCGGCGTGATGCGACGCATGTGAAGGTCCATCATCGCGCCGGTGTTTTCGCGGACGAAGCGCACGTACCCGCGCGACGCGGGCCGTCCCCATCGACCGCCGCCCGCCGGCGTTCGACCGGCGCTCGCCGCGACCCGCGCGTTGACCGAGCGAACGGTGGTCCGCACCTCGGGCCGCTGTGTCGCAGTCGCGTTGGCCGTCGGCGCACCGCGCCCCGGTCGCGTGCGAACGTCGCCGCCGAGCTGGCGATACACCTCGTCGGTGACCTCTGGAGGAACGCGCAGCCCCCTGCCCGTGCGCAGCGCATACGGCGCCTGCAGGTGGTTGTGCTCGGCGAGGACGCGCGTGGTGACGTGCATTCGCTCGGCGATTTCGGAGAGCGTCTCGCCGCGGCCGATGATGTAGCGGCCGTTTTCGATCTGCTGCGCCTGCGCTGGGCGCGCGGTCATCAACGTGGCCAGCGCGAGCACGAGCGCGCTCACGAGGACGAACGCGGGGCGAAGAACAGCGGCGCGACGAGCGCGGCTGGGCGGAGCAGGGGCACTCACCGGACACGCGGCAGTACCTGTCCGAGCGCGCCCGGTCAAGCGGCGCCCCTGTGATCGCCGCGGGCAAATGCACGGGAGCGAGCTCGCCCACAGTGGACGAAACTGCGCGGGAGCGCCCCGCGCGCTAGGCTGTCGCTCGCGTTTTTTGCCGTCCCCTAGGGCGGTTTGCTTCAATGACCCCCGAAGACTCCCATCGGTCCCTTCGTCGCCCAACGCGACGCGGTCGATCGATGGACGAGAGGAACGCATGTCCGAAGGCAATTACCTCGTCGGCGTGGACATCGGATCGAGCGCCATCAAGCTCTGTCAGTTGAAAGACGTCCAAAAGAAGAAGGCGCTCGTGAAGTTTGGCTACGCGCCGCTTCCGCCTCAAACGATCGTGGATGGCGAGGTGATGAACCAGAGCGTCGTCGTCGAGACGCTCCAGAAGCTGTTCTCGGACTTGAAGGTCAAGCGACGGGACGTCGCGCTCTCGGTCTCGGGCCACTCGGTGATCATCAAGCGGCTCACGTTGCCGCTGATGACCAACCAAGAGCTCAGCGAGCAAATTACCTGGGAAGCTGAGCAGCAGATCCCGTTCGAGATCAAGGACGTGCACCTCGACTACGAGGTCCTGCGACGTCGGCCCGACCAGGGGCAGATGGACGTTCTGCTCGTGGCCGCCAAGCGCGACGAGCTCGAGCTCACCGCAGAGCTCGCGCGGCAAGCGAAGCTCAAGCCCGCCGTGATCGACGTGGACGCGTTCGCCGTGCAGAACATCTTCGAGGTGAACTACGGCCTGCCCACGGACGGGACGTTCGCGCTCATCAACGTCGGCGCGACGCTCACGACGATCAACATCATCGCCGGCGGGGTTCCCGCGTTTACGCGCGACATCGCGAACGGGGGGCAGTCGCTCACCGACGAGATCCAGCGGCAGCTCGGCGTGAGCGCCGAAGAGGCCGAGATCTACAAGAACGCGACGCCCGAGAACCTCACGCGCGGCGCGATCGTTCCGTCCGAGGTCCCGAAGATCATCCGTCAGGTGGTCGACTCGCTCGCGGGCGAAGTGCAGCGCTCGCTCGACTTCTATCTCGCCACGAGCGGCGAGCGAGAGATCCAACAGGTGTATCTCACCGGAGGAACGTCGAACCTCCCCGAGCTCTCGCAGGCCATCGAGCGTCGCTCGCAGTGCAAGTGCGAGCAGCTCAACCCGTTTCGAGAGATCCAAGTGGACCCCAAAGAGGTCAACACCGAGCTCCTCCGCGCGCGCGCAGCGCAAGCGACGGTGGCGCTCGGACTCGCGCTCCGAAAGGACCGGGAGAAGCGCTGATGCTGAAGGTCAACCTACTGCCGAACGCCCCATCGAGGGCGGGAGGCGAAAAACAAGCGGCCGCAGGAGATCTGCGAACGTTCGCGCTCGGGATGAGCATCATGCTCGTCCTGCTCGCGGCGGGCATCATGATCTTCCACTCGTCGCAGACGAAGGTCCTCGACAACAGCGTCGCGGCCAACAACCAACGCGACCTCGCGGTGAAGCAAATCAAGCGGCGCGTCGCGGATCACCCGCGCGTGCGCTCGGAGCTCCAGGAGATTCGCGCGCGGCGCGACGCGATCCAGCGCCTCGAGGCGAACCGCACGGGTCCGACGGCGATGCTCGTCGAGGTCTCGCAGCTCTTGTCCCCGGGCGGCCGGCCGACGAACGACCCGTCCGAGTTCGAGCGAATCCAACGCGACGATCCGACGCGATGGATGCACGCCAACTGGGACACGCACCAGATCTGGCTCTCGAGCTTCGGCGAGTCCGAGCGGCAAGTGACCATCGAAGGACACGGCCGCAGCGCGGACGACGTCGCCGAGTTCATGCGGCGCCTGATGCTCTCGGAGTACTTCGAGCAGGTCACCCTCGAGCGCAGCGAAGGCGCGCAAGATCAAGACACACGACTTCAAGTGCAGCGGTTCAAGATCACCGCGCGGGTGAGGTACTGAGCCATGGCCCCGCCAAGCAAGAAGCAAGCAGCAGCCGCGCAGCCGTCGATCGCCGAGCAGCTCACGCCTCCCGTGATGATCGCGATCGGCGTGTTCTTCGCGATCGCCGTCGGCGCGACGTACTACCTGGCCGGATACCAGCCCGTGCAAGAGTCGATCGAACGCGAGCGACGAAGGCAGACCGAGCTCGACCAACAACAGCGCAACGCCAACCGCGACCTGAGCGCGTACAACGACGACGTCGCCGAGCTCGAGCGGCTGCGCAGCTTCGCGCGCGAGCAGCAGCGGGTCCTGCCGGACAACCCCGACATCCCGGGATTTCTCGACGCGATTCACCGCACGGCGACGGAGAACGGCTTGACCATCAAGCTCGTTCTGCCCGAGGCCGAGGTGATCGATCAGTACTTCGTGCGCATCCCGGTGCGCGTCGAGGTCAACGGCGGCTACCTCGAGATCGCGCGGTTCTTTCGCACGATCGGCAGCATTCCGCGCGTGATCAACATGGAGAACATCGGGCTGTCGATGCCCGTGCTCGCACCCGACGGAAAGGTGCGCGTCGACGCGCGCATGCAAGCCACGACGTTCCGCGCGCTGACGCCGGCCGAGCAAACGCAACAGCAAGAGGCCGCGCAGCAAGCCGCGCAGCAGCCGAACGGCGCGCGCCCGCAAGGCGGGGCCGCGGGTCGAGGAGGACGGTGATGTCGACCATGAACGCTCGCACCATCACGCTCGTCGGCGTCGCGCTGCTCTCGATCGCCTGTGGCGACTCGCCGCAGACGACGACCACGCGGAGCGCCGGCGGCGGATCGAACCGCGCCAACAGCAACACGACGACACCTGCGAACAACGCCAGCGACGCGGGCGCGGGCGACGCAGCGCCGAGCGGACCGCCCCTCCACGGGCGAACGCTGCAGGACATTGATTTCACCGAGAGCGATCGCTCGCGCGATCCGTTTCGTTCGTTCGCGCGAGACTGGATTCCGCGCAACGAGAGCGCGACGCCGTTGCCGACGGACAACATCAAGCTCGCCAACTTGTCGCTCGACGATCTCAAGGTCATCGCGATCGTCGTGGGCGTCACGAGCCCGTACGCGATGGTCGTCGACGCCGACGGCAACGGAACGATCATCCGCCGCGGCGACCTCGTCGGCCGCCCCGACACCATCGTGAGCCCCGGTGAAAACGGCGGTCCTCACCAGGTTCCGTGGCGCGTCGCGCGCATCGTCGGCTCGCGCATCTCGCGCGATCGAAACAACAACCTCGTCGAGATCCCCGCGGAGGTCGTCTTCGAGCGCGAGGACCGCGCGTCGCTCACCCCGACGCGCATCGAGCGATCGCTCTCGCTCGCGCCTCCCGGCGAAGGCCGCGGAGGCCCTGCCCCCGTCGGCGGCGCGAGCACGGGACCATCGCTCCCGTCGCTCCCTGCGCTTCCGGGCGGATCGCCGTTTCTTCCGCCGAACCCGGGCTCGCTTCCGCCGGGCTCGAGGACGACGGCGACGCAATCGCAGCAGGGCTCGACGGTCGTGCAGTCGTACACGACGGTGATCCCGCCGACGCAGCCTTCGCAGCAGCCGTCGCAGCCGCAGCAAACGACGGTCGTCGTTCAAGCGCCGCAGACGCAGCAGCAGCCGTCGCAGCCGCAGCCTGTGCCCATCCCGGACACGCCGCCGCCGGTGCGCATCACGGGCTCTGCGCCGCTTCCGTCCGCGGGCCTTCCGCGCTGAGCAGCGCGCGAGCGCAGAAAACAGCGCTGAAAACTTCCTCCCGTTCGTCGCGCCACTCTACTGTGACATTCGAGGCTCCGCCCAACGGAGCGTCGAAACTCGAACGAGGTCACGGATGCGACGATCGATCGCCCCACAACGATGGCTGCCGCTCTTCTGCGCGGCGCTCAGCGCGCTCGCGCCGATGCGAGCCGAAGCGCAGCGCCGTCCCGCGCAGCGCCCCGACAACCGCGGGTACATCACGATCTCGCGGGATCAAACGCCTGATCCCGTGAACGACGTAGCGCGCGCCGAAGGGGCGACGCCGAACGCGCCGCGGCCGCAAGGGACCACGGTTCCGGTCGTCGCGATCGCGCCCGTCGAGCAACAGGCCGACGCAGAGCCCCGCGCCGAGGGCGACGCGCCCGCCGAGGGCGGAACGCGCACGCCGCGCTCTCGCTTGATCGCGCGCGAGTCCGCCGAGACGCTCGTCTCGGACACGAGCGACGAAGCGGGATTTCTCTCGGTGGCGCCGCTGCAGGTCGCGGGCGCGCGCGGCCGTCGCTACACGGGTCGCAGGGTGGACATCGACCTGCGCGACGCGGACATTCACAACGTGCTGCGCCTCCTCGCGGAGGTCGGCTCGGTGAACATCGTCGCGTCGCAGGACGTCGAGGGCTCGGTCACGATTCGCATGCGCAACGTCCCGTGGGATCAAGCGCTCGACGTGATTCTCGCGGCGCGCGGCCTCGGCATGCAGCGCAACGGAAACATCATCCGCGTCGCTCCGCAGACGGTGCTCGACCGCGAGCGCGAGCTGCTCATCGAGCGCCAGCGTCAGCTCGCGACGCTCGAGCCCCTCGAGACGCGCTTGATGCCCGTGAGCTACGCGCTCGCGTCCGAGCTCGCTCCGCGCGCTCGCGAGATGCTCTCGGCGCGCGGGTCGGTCTCGGTCGACGAGCGCACGAACGTGATGATCGTTCGCGACACCGCGGCGGTGCTGAACCAGATCGAGCGCTTGATTCGCTCGCTCGACACACAGACGCCGCAGGTGCTCATCGAAGCGCGCATCGTCGAAGCGACGAGCACGTTCTCGCGCGACATCGGCATCCAGTGGGGCGGCGACATCAACTTCGGCCAGGGCTTCGGAAACCCTACGGGCCTCGCGTTTCCGAGCAGCATCGGCGTCGCCGGTGGCGCGACGGACATGATGACGATGTCGCAAGGTCTCTCGCCGACGACGTTGAACATTCCGAACCCCAACTTCGCGGTGAACCTCCCCGCGACCGTGGGCAGCGGCAGCGGTGGTGCGCTCGGGTTCACGTTCGGCTCGGTGAACGGCAACTTCAACCTCAACGTTCGCCTGACCGCCGCGGAGGTAAACAACCAGCTCCGCATCGTGTCCGCGCCGCGCATCCTGACCCTCGACAACCGCGAGGCGCTCATCGCGCAAGGAACGTTGATCCCCTACTCGCAGGTGAGCGCGCAGGGCGTGCAGACAGCCTTTCAAGAAGCGAAGCTGCAGCTCCGCGTGCGACCGCACGTGACCGCGGACGGCTCGGTCTCGATGCACGTCCGCATCACCCGAGACGAACCGGACTTCAACCGAACGAGCACCCGCGGCGACCCCACGATCTTGAAGAAGGAAGCCGAGACGGACCTGCTCGTTCCCGACGGGCGCACGGCGGTCATCGGCGGAATCTTCACGCGCACGACGGGCCGCAGCACCAACCAGGTTCCAGGGCTCGGAGACATCCCGATCTTGGGCGCGCTCTTCTCGCGACGCCGGTCCACGGATGACCGCGGCGAGATGATCATCTTCCTCACGCCGCGCATCGTGAACCGCGCCGAGGCCATCGGGCGGTAAGCGAGTCGAAGCGGGGGAGTGAGCGAATCGCCGACGCGTGCAGCGATGCACCGTCGGCGAAGTGGTTTCTCCGATCGGGGGATACGGGCGTGCTGTAACGAGAGCGCCTCGGCCTGGGCAGAATCCCGCGCTCATTTCGCAGGAAACCACACTCGATGACTGACACAGCGGCCCTGCTACCCTCGTGCGCATGAGCACCGTCTCGCCACCGCGCACCGCCCGCTGCTCGAGCGTCGTCGCCGTGGCCACGGTCCTGTGCGTCTCGAGCGCGTGCAGCTCGGTCCGGCGACCGGATCCAGCCGACGCCTCCCTGGAAGAGCACGACGCGGCGCACGTGGATGCTCGCACGTCGGATGGAGTCGACGACTGCCGCGAGGGCACGTGCGACGGGCTGTGTGGCTCCTGTCCTGCAGCGGCCAACGCGATCGGTCGTTGCGAAGGCGGTCGCTGTGTCCTCGCGTGCAACGCGGGCTTTCTCGACTGCGACGGAGTCGCGTCCACGGGCTGCGAGCGCAGAGAAAACACCACGAACTGCGGAGCGTGTGGACGGCGATGCAGCGCGCCCGAGGGCAGCGACGCCACGTGCACCAGCGGGACGTGCGACTTCGTGTGCCGACTGGGCTTCGTTCGCGAAGGCGCGCGCTGTGTTGCAAAGGTGACGTTGCTGCGCCCGTTCTCGGGATGGCGAACAGCGAGTCGAAGGCCCGAGTTCGAGTGGCGGGTGCCCGACTCGGTCACCAACGCGAGAATCGATTTCTGTCGCGACCGCGCGTGCACGTCGGTCATCGCGAGCGAGAGTCTCCCGGGAACACAGCGGCGATTCGTCCCCGCGACGCAGCTTCCGCAGGGCCCACTGTTCTGGAGAGTCACAGCGCTTCGTGGCGCGGCCGAACTGGCGCGATCGTCCACCTGGCAAGCGTGGATTCCTGCGGCATCGAGGGGCGGCGTCGGAGTCGTGCGTCCTGTGCTCGACCTCGACGGTGACGGATGGCAAGACGTTGTTGCTTGCCGGGAGCAATGTGCAGTGGTCTTTGGGCCCGGAAGCGCGACACCATCGGTTGCGCAGCTTCCGCCGACACCACCCATTCCAGGCACGAGCATGTCATCGCGGCCACGGCCCGCGGCAGCTGGAGACCTCGATGGAAACGGATTCATGGACCTCCTCGTTCGTCGCATTACGTCGACATCTGGAGGGGCCGACGGGGCTGAAGAAATTGTGACTGGGCGGCAGACTGTCGATGCAGTTCGCGTAGCAACACGCATCGAATCGACGTACCGCGACTCGAATCGCGAGGCGCCCGGGGATCTCGACCTCGATGGCTATGCTGATCTCTCAACGCTCGATCGTGGCGTTGGCTGGACATTTCGCCGAGGCTCAACCGACCTGAGCATGCTGGCGTTGCCTGTCACCGTTTTTTCGACAACGTCATTCTCACCAGACATTCGGCTTGTTGTCCCCAGCACATCTGAATCCTCACCAACATTTCTCATCGACGTCACCCTCTCTGGAGGGTTCCGATCCTTGTGGTCGATGAATGCCACATCCACACCGGCTGCACTTCGGCAGCGCTGGTCTTGGGACGAAATGCGCTCCTCGCTGCCTGATATTCTCGAGATTGGCACGGCACGCATGTTCTCCGTTGGCGATCTAGACGGTGATCAGTTGCCAGAGTTCATCGTTGGCCGGACGACCAACTCGTCCTCAAATACGCCCGAGTTTCGCTTGTACCGCACTGTCACAGGTCCTGCTGAGGCTTGGAGACTTTCTGAAGTATCCAGTATTCAACCGCTTCCACGAATGGCGCTCGTCGCCGATGCAATCGGAGGTTTCGATCTCGATGCCGACGGCCGTTCTGAGTTCGCGTTCGTTGCCAGCGGTTACGGAGAATTCCCACTGACACCAGCAAACCAGCGCAACTTTCTGTTCGTATTTTCCGGAGATATTTCAAGGCCTTCTACGATTCGTGCGCTCGAACTTGGCGCTGGGATTCGGACATGTGCGGATTGCGTAGCACACGAAGTCTTCGTCCCAGTCGCAGGCGACTTCAACCGCGACGGCTACGACGACCTCATTGCGCCCGACATCGACGGCTCGCGGCTCATGATTCTTCGCGGCGGGCCCCGCATCGACGAACTTCGCTGGGAGCCGCTTGTGCTTCCGACTCCGCTCCCGACTGGAGCCAACTCCGTCATCGGGCACCTCGCGTGACACGCAGCATGCCAATCGCATCGCGCCTCGTGTTCTCGAGCCTGTGGCTTCTTGGCTGCGGCCAGAGCGTGTTTAGGTGGATATGACAGGCTCAAACGAGGACCGGTCCCCGAGTCGAGTTGGTCCTCCGCGCCGTATGCGCTTCGCGGCCGAAACTACGTGCACACCGGCACCCGCGCTCGCCAGTTCGACCACGCCGCAACGACAGCGCTCGTCGCGAGCAGCGAAGCGATCGGCTTCCGCTGCGCCCGATGGGTGCCCGATCCGTACGCGCCGTAGCCGCGGGGCTGCGCTCGAGCGCGTCGCACCCCGTTCACTCACGCACCACAATTCATGTTCACCCTCGGCGCCGTCGACGGCGCTCGCGTCGCTGGTGCACAATGGCGCGACGGCCCACGGATGGCACGCCCGAAGCACGCAGACTCCGCGGAGACCTGGGAGAAGATCGTTCGGGCTGCGCGAGAGCTCACCCGAACCGACGAAGACGGCAAGGTCGACGTCTCGCTGCGCGCCGTCGCCAAGCGCGCTGGGTGCAGCCTCGGAACCATTCAGTACTACTTCGACAGCAAAGAACGGCTGCTCGAACACTGCCTCGACACGTACTACGACGCCCTGCTCCGCGTTTCGCAGCAGCTCGCCGAGCTCCTTCGCAGCACGCGAAGAGAAGACGCGCCGACCATGATCAGCCAGGGCGTGCGCGTGATCTATCGCTTCGCGCTCGGCGAACGCGCGCGGCTCAAGCTCCGCGTCGTCACCAACGCGGCGCGCGGGATCATGCACCCGCACCGCGACCCCTCGGTGCTCGCGAGCCGGTACCTCAATTGGTTCGTTCCGCTGCTCGTTCCGCTGGTCGACATCGACGAGCGACAGCTGCGTACGACGATGCAGTCCATGACCTTCTTGATCGTGCAGTACGTCCTGCTTCAAGACTCGGACGTCGCGACCGTCGTGGGCGTCGGCGGCGACGAGGGACGACAAGCGCTCGAGGATCACGTCGTCGAAACTGCGAATCGCCTGCTCTTTCGCAGCTAAAGCGAGCTTTCGCGCGGCGACCGCGGCGCGGAGCTGACCGCGGCGGAGGTGTCTCCGTCGCTCGCCGCACGCGCTCAGGGCGACACGTACGCAGCGATCATCGCGAGCAGCGCGTCCTGCGTCGCGGCCTCGGCGTCGGCGTTCGCGATGTTCGTCGCGACGAGCAACACCCGGTTGCGCGCGGGCGCGATCCAGATCGTCGCGAGAAACGTCGTGTTGCTCCCCGAGTGCGCGAGCGCTCGCCCGCCCGCCCACGGACGATCCGCGACGACCCAGCCGTGCGCGTAGGTTCCGCCGGCGGGCGCTGTGTGCATACGCAGAAAGCTCGCGGCCGAGAGGAACGACTCCGCCGTTCCCCGCGCGCCGCGAAGGTGAACCTGCGCGAAGCGCGACCAGTCTTCGAGCGAGCAGTGAACGGTCCCGGATGGTCCCGTCGCGGGAGGATTGTCCGCAGAAGGTCCGGGAGCCACGGTCGTAATCGTGTCCCCCGAACTCTCGTGTCCGTACGGTTGATCGAAGCGATCGGGCGTCGCAGGCGCGCCGAACCCACACGAAGTCATCCCGAGCGGCGCGAAGATCTCTTGGCGAACGAGCTCCTCCCACGAACGAACCGACGCTCGCTCGAGGGCTGCGCCAGCGATCATGTAGCCAGCGTTCGAGTAGAGGTATCGCTCGCCCGGCTGCGCGGACGGCGCCCGCGCGAGCATCGCCGCGGCGAACGTCCTGCGCTGCGCGACCACGTCCCCGGCCATCCACAGCGGCGACCACAACGCCATCGGGATCTGCTCGGAGACCCCAGCCCGATGCTGCAACAGCTGCTCGAGCGTCGCCGCGCGATACGTCGGATGAATCATCGGCGCGATGTCCGAGAACGCAGCGTCCAGCGTCGTGTCCCAACGCAGCGTTCCACGCTCGACCAGCCGCGCGAAGAGCGTCGCCGTCATCGCCTTGGTGCACGAGCCGATGTGCCATTTGTCGTCGAGCGTGACCGACGCCGCATCGTCGACCGAGCGTCGACCCACCGCCGCGCGCACGATGGTGGTGCGTTCGTCCGCGACGAGCGCCGCGAGCGCGGGCAATCGTCGTCGCTCGCGAATGGGTTCGAGGATCGCCGCGAGCCCCGTGAGCGTTGCAGCGTCGGCGCTGGCCTCCGTAGACGCCTCGATCGCAGCGTCGGTCCCGACGGCTCCGTCGAGCGTTGGCGTTGCGTTCGTGGGGCTGCACGCCGACACCGCGAGCAGCACGGCGAGCCCCACCGCGGTCGATCGAATCGTCATGGCGCTGGCTCTAGCGAACAGCGACGCGATCAACCAGAAGAGGAATCAGACAACGACCTACAAAACGGTCGGCCCACGCGTCGTCGAGCGCCCGTCGAGCCGCGCTCCAGGTCTCGGGGCACTTGAATTCATGGGCCAATGTTCCGATCGGTCCACGCGCACCGCGCGTCCGTCGATCGCGCCCACTTCGACACGATCGCGCCGCCATGAGCCGCCACGTTCTGGCACACACTCGCTCACTCACGCCCCGTTTCGTCTCCTCCCGCTCTCCACAGACGCACCGCGCTCGGTCCGACAGGCGTCGCCACCATCTAACCATTTGAAACAAAAAGTCTTTTCGTTTCGCCTGTCGGCATCCCGACACCCCTGGCGACAGGGCTCAGTTCCCAGCTCGGCGTCGCAGTTCGACGAGAGTCACGCCAGTCGCTGCCTCGATTTGCGCTCTCGCGCGGAGCAGCACGGGATTCGCATCGGAATGTGTGCCACCCGGAAGGCACGCGGTGAGCCTCTGCTGCTCGAGCACCACGAGCGCGTCGAGGACGTCTCGCTCGATCACCCGACGGCGTTCGGCGCGTTGCGCTTCGACCCGTTCGGCGTCGAGCTCGATCGGACTCCAGAACGCGCGGTCGAGCGCGAACACCACGCGCACCTCGAAAGAGAGGGCCTCGCTCTCGCTCGCTCGGTCCGAACTCGAGAACCCTCCCGCCATGCTCGAGCTCGCGCTGAGTCCCCTCCCCACGCGCGCGCTCACCCGAGGGAGCCACGCGGTCGCCCTCGCCCTCGCCGCGACGTCACCGATGGGCCCACGCCCCTGGAGCCCCGCGCGCGCGATCGCGAGCCGCGTCGCGAAGTCCGCAACCGGCCGCGCGAGCCACGAGGCGCGCTCGTCGCACTGGGGCGATGGCTGCGGCAACTGTTGGCCGTGCGCGGTCGAAGCTCGCGCGACGAGCGCGATCCACGCAGCGGCGGTGATCGAAGACCGAGTCGTTGAACGCGCGAATGGGCCTGCGCGATGGCCGTGTTCGTTGGACATGGCGTCCCGTATCGCCGCCCCCAGCGCGAGGTTGCCTCCCCCGAGACAACTTTTTGTTGTGGCTCAACGCCCCCAGTGCGCGCCGGGCGACGAGGGCGACGAGGGAAGTCCCGCGAGCCTCCGCGCGATCGAGAGCGAGAGCTCCCACGAGCTTCCCGGCGCAAACGTCCAGTGAATCGTGTCGAACTCGGGCTCGTCGCTCGCGCCGCTTCCATCCGTCGCATCGCCCTCGCTCGCGCGCGATGGATCCGCTTCGGACCAGTGCTCGACCGTGCGCTCCTCGCTCGACGCGGGGACCTCGGCACTCGCCCCCGGAATCTCTTCGAGCCACGCCCGTCGCTCGGCGACGAACTGCGCGTCTTCGAGCGCCGGCGTCGCGCGCGCTTCTCGCAGCGCTCCGAGCACGGCCGACGGGCCGACGACCTCGGCGATCTTGCTCACCGACGCGGCGACCACCGTTGATCGCTCGGGCAACACGATGCGGGCGCGCACGACGGAGCGGGCCTTCGCTGGCGCTCCTCGCGGCGTCGCGATCGGCTCTGCCGTGAGAATCGCCGTGAATCCCGAGTGCCCCGCGACCCCGACGCTCACCTCGTGCGTCGCGCCGTTGGCCACGCCCCACACGAACCAGTCACCCACGCGCGCAATGGGGCCTTCGAGCCGCTCGACGCGGCGAAGCTCGCCGTCGCTTCCGCGCACGAGCGACACGACGCGGATCATCAACGTGTTGCGCGACGGCTGCTCGAGCACCGCGCGCTCGATCGTCGCCGCACGAAGCTCCCAGAACACGACGATCGTCGTCGGATCCACGGGCAACGCGCGGAGCTCGTCGACGTCGTAGCCCCACGGAGGCGTCGCGCGCTCGAGCAATCCATCGGGCTCTTTGGCTTCGCCTTCGCTCACCGTGAGCGTCGGCGTGATGCGCTTTCGCACGAGGGTCGAGCTCGACGCGAGCGAGAGTACCCCGCGCGTCTCTGCGCGGAGCGCGGCGTCGGCCTTCTCGAGCCCGCGGAGCGCTTCGGCGTCCGTCGGGTTCTTCGCGAGGACGCGCTCGAAGATCGCCTGCGCGTCCGCCGCGCGTCCCTGCGACAAGAGCATCGTCCCCATCGTGCTCGTGATGAACGCGTCGGGCAGCGCGTCGAGCGCGACCTCGTCGTCCTCGCGCGCGCCGTCGTCCGACGCTTCTTCGTCATCCGATCGCCGCACGGGCTTCGGGCTCACGAGCACGTTTGGATCGGGCAGCGGCGTCTCTTCGATCGCGTCGACGTCGTCCGCGTCGATCGCCTCGCCGGCCACAGAGAGCGCGTCTTGGGGCTCGGGCTCGCCGCGCAAGAGCCGCTGCGCGCGGTCCATGAGCGCGCGCACTTCGCTCGCGTCCTTCACGAGCGTGCTCTTGGCGTCGGGCGCCTTGGAGACGGGCTCGTCGTTGCCCGGTCCTCGGCCTTGATTCTTCTTGCGCACCATGAGTTGCCTTCTCGTATACAGCTACGCGCCGCGGGTGGCGAGCAGCGAGCGAGCGACGGACACGTCCGCCGCGATCTGCGCGCGGAGCTCGTCGATCCCCGAAAAACGCCGTTCGTCACGGATCCTTTGCACGCACGTCACGCGCAAGAGGCGACCGTACAAGTCGATGTCCTGATCGAGCAGGTGGACCTCGATCGAGCGGCCGGCCGCGAAGGTCGGGCGCACACCAATATTCATGACACCTGAAAATTCTCTATCTCTTTCGCCTACGATCGACGCCGTCACCGCGTACACGCCGTCGCGCGGGAGCGCTTCGACGTCGGTGCGGATGTTCGCCGTGGCAAACCCGAGCGTCCGCCCTCGCTGATCGCCCATCACGACGCGGCCGTCGAAGTCGAAGGGCCGCCCGAGCATCGCGCGGACTTGATCGAGGGCTCCGTCCGCGAGGGCCTTGCGAATGCGGGACGACGAGATCATCTCGCCGCTCGGGTCGAGCACGGCGCCGAGGACCTCGGTGCGAAACCCGAGCTCCTGGCCGAGCGCGCGCAGCGAGGCGCCGTCGCCGGAGCGGTCGCGGCCGAAGTGAAAGTTCTCTCCGACGATCACCACGCGCGCGCGCAGGCCGAGCAAGACCTCGCGCGAGAACTGCTCGGGCGTCATCGACGCAAACGCGCGGTCGAAGCCCTGCACGAGCACGCCGTCGACGCCGCTGTCGGCGAAGAGCTCGAGCCTGCGGTCGGCGCCCGTGATGCGCGGCGGCGTTCGCTCGGGCGCGAGGATCCTCGTGGGGTGCGGCTCGAACGTGAGCACGACGGACTCGGCCCCGAGCGCGCTCGCCTCGGCGCGCGCACGCTCGATGAGCGCGCGGTGCCCGATGTGAACGCCGTCGAAATTGCCGATGGCGACCGCTGTTGCTTTCGCGCAGCGCGCGGTGCGGAAGTCGTGCGCGATCCACATCGTCATGTGCGAGCGCGGACGGTCTACACCATTTCGGCCGCGTGTCAGCCCCTCTCGACCGCGACACGACGAGCGGTTCGCTCAGCCTGCGGGCGCGAGCGTCGGGCAGCGCGCCTCGGCGAACGGAAGCTCCGTCCCGCGGACGCGAATGAAGAACGACTGCGTGGCGGCGCGGCAAATCCCACGCGGACACAGGTCGCTCGGCGCGCCAGGAGGCGCCGGAAACTCGCCGAGCTCGTTGGGGACAGCCCAGCTCTGGCCGCCGGGTCCGACGAAATTGACCGAGTACCGTCCGGGCGGCAGGCCCGTCGTCTGCGAATCGTCCGCGTATTGCGGGTCGAACTCGCTGCAACGGAGGTTCTGAAAGCCCGCCTGCGCGAGGGCGCGCCCGAGGCTCGTCGCGGTCGCAGGCAACTGCGGCGGGACGATGATGTGCCAGTCGGTCTGGCGATTGGGGCCGCGCACCTCGGCGCCGAAGGGAACGACCACGATGCGCAGGACGCTCTCGATCTGGCGGTGGCCCGAGGCCCACGGCTGCAAGAATCCCGTCGAAGCGCCGTTGGGGACGACCGAGCCGAAGAAGACAACGGGGTAGCGCGGGTCGCTCGGGTCGCTGAGGTCGACGGTCTCCGAGCGATTGAGGGCGGTACGAAGGCGCGCGAGCGCTTCGGCGCTGAGCCTCCCGTTGATTCCGTCGACGAGCAGGCGTCGCTCGGCGGCGTTGGGCTCGTGGAGCTTCGAAATGATCACCAGCGGATAGATCCACGGCAATCGCCCCATCGTTCCCGCGAAGAACGGGCTCGACGAGATGAGCGACGGGTGCGCGTCGACGAAATTGGTCGCTGGTGTGAGGTCGATCACGCCGTTGTCGTTGGTGTCCGCCGCGAGCTCGACGAAGCCCGACGTCGCGCCTTCGAGCGGGTCCGCTGTGCAGTCGCGCCGCACTTGAACGCCGCCGAGCACGGCCTTGAAGCACTCGTCCTCGCCAACGCTGAAGAGCGCTGCAAAAGACGGGAGATTCGCGCCGAGCGGCGTCTCGACGATCACCGGGTTTTGCACCATCTCGAGCACTTCGGTGCCCACGGTCTGCAGTCCCCAATCGCTCGCGTAGCGCATGAGCTCGCGCCCCGCGGCGATGGTCTGCGATTGGGTGTCGAGCCCTGGCGGCGCGGGGACCTCGCTGCGCGTGAAGCGCGAGGGCGCCGCGAGCGTCTGGGGCATTCCGTTGCGCGTGACCGTGGTCTCCGTGGTGGGAATGCGAAAGATGGGGCGCTCGGTCGTGAGCTGCCGACCGATGTACACCGTGACGTGATCGGCCACGGCGCCGTCGACGGGCATCACGAAGCGCGTTCGACCGTTTTCTTCGACGCGATCACCGAGCGCGATCGGGACGAAGCGCGGGACCGGTGAGTTCGGGTCCTCGAGCGCGCCGCCCGCGACGTCGCCCGCGACAGGCAGGTTTCGCACTGAAAACAGCGGGTGAAAGCCCGATGGAACCGCGATGTCCGTGCCCGCGCGGCTGAACGGAAGCGTGTCGTTGCGCGAGTAGAACGCGCGCAATTGATACAAGCCCGCGCGCGTGATCCCAGGAAATTGAAAGGGAATCGTCGCGGTCACCGTTCCGTCCGCGTTGCGCACGGCGTTGGCGAACACCTGCGCCGCGTTGATCGTCTGCACGGACACGGCGCTCGTCGCGCTGCCCGACGGCGGCGGGGGATTGTTGTAGTCGAACAGCAACAGAACGACGCGACCCGAGGCGATGCCTTGCGGCGATCCGCCAGGGCCCGCGGGGCGCTCGAGCGGCGGAGGGCCGCGGTAGATCACCGTCCCCTCGATGCGGCCCGAGGGCTCGTTGGCGTACGGGCACGTGATGCCCCCTTCGTTTTCGCAGTTGCGCTGCACGGGCGGGCGATCGCAGTGCGCGAGCGAGAGCGACGCGAGCGCTACGGTGAGCGACGCGGCGCGAAGGTGCGGAGTGCGCAGGCAGTGCATCGACGGTGTCCTCTCTGCGTCCATCGCTCAGAACCTGTAGCTCGCGTTGGCCATCACGCGCGCCCACTGGCGATAGCCGAGCGGGTGCTCCTGGTGTCCAGTCGCAGGGTTGACGTCCACGAGGTTCGCGCCTGTCACGCCGAGCTCGAGTCGGTTGTCGAGCAAGCGCATTCCGACGCGCGCGTTGATGAGAAAATAATCGTTCATCGCGAAGGGCACGTCCCTCGATCCGAGGCGCGCGTCGAAGACGGGCTCGATCCACACCTGGCGCGAGACGTAGTGACCGAAGGTCTCGAACTCGAGGCCGAAGCGCGTGCGCACCTGCAAGCCCACGTTGAGCTTGTGCATCGGCGTTCGCTGATCGCCATCGCGTTCGGCGGTCGGCGCGAGGCTGTTGTTCGCCTCGTGCGTGGTCAACGCGAGCGTGTAGTTCACGTTGAAGTCGAGGCCTTCGACGGGCGCGAGCCGCACGCCGAGCTCGGCGCCGTACACCCACGTCGCCGCCGGATCGTTGCTGTACCCACGAGCGCCGATCGAGACCGTGCGCGAGTCGGGCAGTCGATCGCCGGGCAAAGGGTCGACGTTCGAGCCGTAGAAATCGATGCGATCCCAGCCGCGCGTGACGAACATGTTCACTTCGTACTGAAAGACCTCGAGCGTCTGGTCTTGAAAGCCGACGTCGAAGGACACCGCGCTCTCGGGGCGCAGTCGTCGCGACGGATCGATGCGCGCGCGCGCGACTTCACCGCCGAAGCTCCGCACGCTCACGCCGGGGACGGGCGTCGCGAGGTTCAGGTCGAGGAAGAGCTCGAGCATCGTGGGCGTGCGAAACGCCGTGCCGCCCGTGATGCGAATCGCGCGTCGGTCCGTCGGCTTGAAGATCAACGAGCCGCGCGGAGAGAGCACGAAGCCCGAGCCCGCGATGCCGTCGAGCACCGGGTGCCGGTCGGCGCGGAGCGAGGCGACGGCGCTGAAGCGGTTTCCGACGCGCAGGGTGTCTTGGAGAAATCCCGAGAAGAAATGCAGGGTGTGATCGTCGTCGAGGTAGTTCCACGAGATGTTCTTCAACCGGTAGCCGGCGCCGAACTGGAGCGTGTTCGAGACGGTGTTCGAGATCCTGGCGCGCCAGTTGTAGTTGAGGTCGACGTCGACGACGTCCTGCTGTCCGTGCGCCTCGAGCACCGGAGCTCCGCGCTGCTGAATCGCGGGCCCCGCTTGGAAGCTCACGCGATTCCAAAACGCGCGCGCCGTGAAGTTCTGCACGTCGAGCTGCACGAACGGCTGAATGAACGTCAGGTCCGTGTAGTACTGACGAAGCAAGCTCGGCGCGCCGAACTGCGTGACGCCCGTCGCTCCGCCGACGCCTCCGCGGAGCACGACCGAGCGACCGATGCGCCCCTGCGCTTCGACGAGGAACCTCGCGTTGCGATAGCCGAAGTCTCCCGCGGGCGTGATCGCCTCCCACGCGCGATCGGTCGGCCCGACGAGTCGCCCGTAGCTCTGCGCTTGATCGAACTGCACCGACGCGCGGTACGAGAGCTCGCCCGCGCGCCCCGAGCTCAAGAACGCGCCGCGGAGCTGCTGTCCTGTGCCCCCGCCCGCGCTCACTTGGGTCCGTGATTCACCAGGCGGACGCGTGATGATGTTGATCACGCCCGTGTACGCATCGGCGCCATACAGCGCCGAGCCCGGTCCTCGGATCACTTCGATGCGGTCGATCTCTTCGAGCGCAGGAAACACAAACGGCCACAGCGTGACGCCGAGAAAGTCCAAGTACACGCTGCGCCCGTCGACGAGCACGAGCACTTTGTTGCTGAGGCGCTGGTTGAACCCGCGCACGGACACCTGGAAATCTCCAGTGTCGAGCTGCATCACGTCGACGCCCGCGAGGCGCCGGAGGATCTGCGGAATGTTCGTGAGCCCCGAGAGACGAATGTCCTGCGCGGTGATCACGCCGGTCGCGTTCGGCGCGTCGAGCGGCGACTGAGCCACGCGCGACGCGGTCACGACGCGCGCTTCGTACTCGTCTTCGTCGTCCCTCGCGCCGATGCCGCCGGGCTCGAGCTCGCGCCCCGCCGCGCCCTGCCCCGAGCCCGTTCGCGCGCCCGCGCCGGTGTTTCCTGCGGTCGACGTCGAGCCTGCGTTGCCCGTGGTGGTCGCTGCGCCCGTGTTGCCCGAGCCCGTTCCGGTGCTCGTCGCTCCAGCGCCCGTCGTCGCTGCGCCAGTCGTTGCCGCGCCAGCGCCGGTGCCCGTTGCGCCGGTGGTCGACGTGCCCCCGGTCGATGCGCCGCCGTTGTTCGCGAGCTGCAACAATTGGTCAGCGAGCGCGCGCAGCATCGAGGCCTGCGAACCATCGACGCTCGCGCCGGTGATCGCGCCGACGTTGATCGACCCTGTCGACGTGGCTCCGCCTGTCCCCGCGCCGGTCGTGCCCGTGCCGGTGGTGCCCGTGGTGCCTGTCGTTCCGCCGCCTGTGTTCGTCGCGACGGACGTGCCTGTGTTCGTGCGACCGCCGTTCGTTCGCAAGCGCGTCTCGATGCGCGCGACGAGCGCTTCGACGTCGGGACGATCAGGGACGTCGTTCTGCAAATAGCGTCGCAGATAGTCGACCGCGCGCTCGGCGTTGCCCGCGTCGTAGTACGCGCGCGCGATGTTGTAGAGCACGTTGGGACGCGGAACGATTCGGTACGCGCTCTCGAGCTCCGAGATGCCCGCGTCGAACTGTCGCCGACGAATCAGGTCCATCCCTGTTCGAAAGTGTCGACGCGCGTCTGCGAGCTCGTCCGCGTTTGCGTTTCGCGTGGACACAAGCCCGAGCGCCGCGACAAACGCTGCGACCCGAAGGTGGGACCTCCCGTACACGCTCTCCTCCTTTGCCTCTCTCGGCAGCACTCCGAGCGCGCGTCGACGGCGAGCGCGCCGCTAACGAGCACGCCGCGATCATCGCGCACTCGTGCGTCGATTCAAAGCAAACGCTGCGATCGCTCGATGACGCGCTCGCCGAAATCCCCGCGCGCTCCATCGACGCACGGCTCCTCGATGGATTCGCGGCGCCTCGGCTTGATTTCGAGGGTCTCGTGCGCGGCCGACGCGCTGCCATCGCCTGCGACGCTCAATCGCAGCGCGGTGTAGCAGCGCGTCATCGCGTCGGACCGGTCACCACTCGCGATAGCCGTTGGGCACGTTGGGCCGAACGGGCGGGCGATAGACAGCGCGTCGCGTCAGGCGCGCTGCGTAGCGAATCTCGCTGCCCCCGAGGGTCACCTGCGCGTCGTTGAAGCCCGCGAGCTTGAACGTGAACGCGTGCATGCGCGTCGGGTCACCCTCGTCGCCCGTGAGCCGAAGCTCGAGCGGCGTTCGGCCCAGCGAGCGGCCGTTTTCGAAGACCTCTGCGTTGGTCGGCTCGCTCGTGAGCGCGATGAGCACCGTGCGTGCGGGTGGTGTCTGCGTTCCGTTGGATGGCGCGGGGCCCGTGCCGGTCGCGGTCCCGTTGCCTCGCGGGGTCGGGCCAACGCCCTGCGGGTCGGTGCGCCCTGCGTTGCCTTGCGTCGAAGGATTGCCGTTGCCGACCGTCGCGCGTTGGCTCGAATTCGAGGCGTTTTTCAAGGCGATCGCGCCGCCAGCGATCGCGAGTACGCCGACGACCACGAGCGCGGGGATCGCGAGCGAGCGCTTCTTCGCCGCGGCCGGCTCGCCCACCGCGACGATCGGCGACGAGGGCGTCGTCGCTGCATTGACTCCAGAGTGCTCGGGAGGAACCGAAGGAGGCCGCGCCGCCGGAACCTGCCCCGAACCCGACGTCGACCCCGCGAGGTGCTCGGCCGAAATGAAGTGCGATCCTGTGGGGCGTCCGTCCGCTCCCGCAGGCGCCCACTCGCCAGTGCTCGTGAGCCCGAGCGCGCCGCTCGCGGCGAGCTTGAGCCCGTCGAGCAGCGCGTCCATCGTTTGAAATCGCTCTTCAGCGCGCTTGGCGAGGCAGCGGTACGTGAACTCGGCGACCGCAGGGGGGACCTGCACCGAGGGATTCATCTGATGGATCGGCGGCACCGCTTCGGACACGTGCGCCATCAGCGTGTTGACCGAGTTGCCCTTGTCGAACGGGACCTTGCCCGCGAGCATCTCGTAGAGGACCACGCCGAGCGCGTACACGTCGGTCGCAGCAGACACGCGCTCGCCGCGGATTTGCTCGGGCGCCATGTACTTCGGCGAGCCCATGAAGAGCCCGGTCTGCGTGAGGTGATCGCTGCCGCCTTCGTCGAGCTGCTTGACCAGTCCGAAGTCGAGGACCTTCACGAAATCTTCGTCGTCTTCGGTGCGACACAAAAAGATGTTCGCGGGCTTGAGGTCGCGATGGATCACGCCGAGCGAGTGCGCTTCGCGGAGCGAGCGACAGACCTGACGAATGATGCGGAGCGCGCGCGACGCGTCGAGCGGGCCGTTCTCGCGGAGCAAGCGATGGAGCGTCCGCCCTTCGAGCAGCTCCATCGCCATGTAGTACACGCCGTCGTCGGTGCTTCCGTAGTCGAAGATCGTGACGGTGTTCGGGTGGCGGAGCTTCGAAGACGTCGACGCCTCGAGGAAGAATCGCTTGTGAAACTCTGGGTCGTGCTCGCCGTTGTAGTTCGGGTTGAGCACCTTCAGGGCGCAGATGCGGCCGAGCGGCTGCTGCTCGGCTTTGTAGACCTTGCCCATCCCCCCGCGCGCGATGAGCGACAAGACCTTGAAGCGATCGTTGATGACCCGACCGATGAGCGGATCCTGCTGCGGCCCCGATGCGGGCGTCGCAGTCGCTGCATTCGATCCGTCCGGTGATGGGCTAGGCTCCCCCATGGGGTCGATCGCGTGGTGCCGATTGGTTGCGCGCGGATAGGTCGCCCGCCCCATTGCGCTCGCGGCACCGTAGCCGAGCGAACGGAGCGTGAACCCTGAGTGAGCGCAGGATGACAGGGGCTTTCTCAGTCGTCAATTCACGGCCCAACAAACCGCGCGAGCGTGTGGGCGATCGTGAGCGCAACACCGCAGGGTATCGGTCGCTTGGCGACGGTGGAGGTAGACGAAATCGTTGAAGGACTCGGCAATCGGAGTGGGGAGTTTCGTTGACTTGCCGATCGGTGTCAGGCGCGCAAGGCTTGGGGCCATCCACCGACGCGTGTGATCGGTGTGAGGCACAATGAGCGTCGTCGCGCAGCGCGCTGACGACCGCTCGACGAGCGGTGAACAAACTGTGAGTTCGATCGGAGGAACGATGGCAGTGCGAGGTTGGCTCCCGTGGTTGATGGCTGGCGCGTTCGTGTCGCTGGCGTCGACGGCGAGCGCGCAGAGCGTCGAGGCAGACGCGCGCGAAGTGGTCGTCGACTTCGACGACTCGACGAGCGAGAGCGAGGTGCGCGAGGCCGCGCGTGAAGCGGGCGTCGAGCTCGTCGCCAACAGCTACCTCGCGAGCGAAGACCGCATCTACCGCGGGCGAGTGACGGACACCTCGCGGCTCGACCTCGCGCTCTCGCGGCTTCGCGCGCGATCGTCGGTGCGCGCCGCGGACGAGAACGTCACGATGCGCGCGACGTGGATGCCCAACGATCCGCAGTTCGAGCAGCAGTGGGGGCTCACGCGCGTGCGCGCTCCGCAAGCGTGGGACAGCGCGTGCGGCCGCGGCGTGCGCGTCGCCGTCGTGGACACGGGCGTGGCCTGCGAGAATCACGGCGAGTTCACGCGCGTGATGGACCTCGCGGGTACCCGGTGCGTGCTCGGGTACAACTTCGTCAACGACACCAACCACGCCAACGACGATCAGGGGCACGGGACGCACGTGGCCGGCACGATCGCGCAGACGACGAACAACAGCTTTGGCGTCGCGGGCATCGCGCACTGCGCGACGATCATCCCCGTGAAGGTGCTCGACGAGCGCGGCCGCGGGACGCTCGCGGACGTGGCCGAGGGCATTCGGTTCGCCGCGGACGCAGGCGCACAGGTTATCAACTTGTCCCTCGGCGGCGGCCGTCGCGTGAAGGTCCTCGAGGAGGCGATCTCGTACGCGCGCGACCGCGGCGCGATCGTCGTGTGCGCCGCGGGCAACAACGGGCGCTACGTCGAGAGCCCCGCGGCCGAGCCCGGAGCGTTCGCGGTGAGCGCGAGCGGGCCGGCCAACGACGACCTCGCGTACTTCTCGTCGCGCGGCCCCGAGGTCGACATCGCGGCGCCGGGCGTGAACATCTTGCAGCAGACGATCTGCAACCGCGGACGAGACCGCTGCGAGCAGTTCGCGTCGTGGTCGGGCACGAGCATGGCTGCGCCGCACGTGGCCGGCGCCGCGGCGCTGCTCGTGGGCGTTGGCGTGACCAACCCCGACGCGATCGAGCGCACGCTGCAAGCGGCCGCTTCGCGCCCGGAGAACGGGAGCACGGACAAGGAGCTCTACGGCGCGGGCGTGCTCGACGCGGCCGCGGCCGTCCGCCGCGCGATCGACACGTCGGCGCTGTTTCGCGGGATCGCCCTCGCGGTGCTCGCGACGCTGACGTTCGCTCGAATTCGTGTGCGCGGAGGCAAGCTCGCCAACCCGCTCGCGTGGGCGCCGCTCGCGTTCTTGACGGGCGTGGGTCTGTGGTTTTTGCCGAAGTATGTTCCGCACACGACGCCGGGGATCGAGCTGCTCTCGCGGCCGCTCGGCGACTGGAGCCAGCTGCTCGGAGCGCACGTCCATCGCTGGCTTCCGTTCGCGAACATGGGCGTGGCCCTGGCGCTCGTGGGCCTCGGCTTCGCGCGCCCGATGCTCCGCGCGCCGATCGGCGGCGTCTCGCTCGGCATCGCCGCGTACCTCCTCGGAACGCTCGCCACCGGCTACCACCGCGCGCCCTTCGGCTCGCTGATCGGCTTCGTGTGGTTCGCGATCAACGCGCTCGTCTGCCTCTGGGTCGCGCGCATCGGCCTCGACCGCGAGAGCGAGAAGAACTGATTCGTCTCGGCGCGGCCTCGTGGGGAGCTGTGCGACGGATTCATCGAGCCTGACGGCGCGGCGGGATTCGCGGTACTGTCCGCGGTCCCACTGTTTCGCGAACCGTCCTATGGCTAAACCACCGCCCGATTCTGCGCTCGATCCCGACGACGAGCCGAGCGTCGCCACCGCTGAACCTCCCGCGAGCACGACGGAGACCGAGGCGCCCAAAGAGGCCGCCGCGATCGAGCCCGCCGCGAGCGAGCAAGACAACGAAGTGGTCTTTCGCTCGAAGGTCACGCGCAGGCTCGTGTTCGTCAACGTCGTGGTCGGCGTGCTCCTCTGCGGGTTCGTCGGGTGGTTCGTGCTCGGGATGGTGCTCGACCGCGCGATCACAGGGGGGCTGCTCGGCGCGGTGATCGCCCTGCTCGGAGCGCGATTCGCGCGCGAAAAAGACGAGCTCGCCCCGATCGAGGTCGTGGTGTCGTCCGACCGAAAGCGCGCGGTGGAGCTCCGATTCGAAGGAGCTCCCTCGCAGCTCATCGATCAGCGAACGACCAAGCACATCGACGCCGAGGCCACGGGCGACTCGCGCGAGGGCTACACGCACTGGGTCATCATCCGGCGCGACGGCGACGGCTTGGTGAAGCTGCGAATCCCCTCGCGAAAGGAGGCCATTCGCGTGAGCAAACGGCTGCGCGTGCTGCTCGAGCGACCGCCCATGCACGAGCTCGGCGAGGACGAGCTCGACGGGGAGGACTACCTCGAAGGCGCGCCGAGCGCCGGCTGAGCGCTGCTGCTATAACGAAGCGCATTGTTCAACGTCCCGACTGAATCCACTTCGACTTCGCTTTTTGCACCATGAATGGTTCTCGACGAGTAGCGCTCACGTGGCTCGCGTTGATCGCTTCGGCGTGTAGCGCGCCGAACGCTCCGCCGCGGGACGTCGTGCTTCCGGACTCGACGATCTACACGGACAGCGAGCCGCAAGAGGGCGGCGACGCAGCGCGCTTCTCGATGCCTGCGTGCGCGCGAGCCGCGGGGCCGTTCGCGCCGCTGTCGACGCGGTGCCAGCACTTCGTCGACGCGCAGGGTCGCGTCGTGGTGCTCCGCGGCGTGAGCGCGCGCGTCGAGGGCGTGTTCGACGTGACGTTCGACGATGGCCGCGCGCCGTTGCAGCCGATCCCCGCGTTCGAGATGGACGACGCGGTGCGCATGCGCCAGCTCGGGTTCAACTTCTTGCGGCTGCCGATCAACTGGAGCGGCGTCGAGCCTCGCATGACGACGCCGCCCTCGTACGACGACGCGTACTTGTCCCGCGTTCGCGCGGTGGTCGACATCGCGCGCCGCGCAGGGCTGCTCGTCCTCATTGATTTTCACCAGGACGCGTACAGCAAAGAGATCGGCGAAGACGGCGCACCGGCGTGGGCCATCAAAGTAGACGGGTGGATGCCGCTCGCCGGACCGTTGTCTGCGGACGAGCTCGCGCGTCGTCGAACGTCGTCGCAAGTGCTCCGCGCCTTCGAGACCTTCTTCGGAACGACGCCCGACGGGACCTTCTTGCGATCGCGATTCGCGGCGATGGCCGCGGAGGTCGCGCGGCGCTTTCGCAGCGAAGACGCCGTGATCGGCTACGAGATCTTCAACGAGCCGATCGCGACGGACGACCAGTGCCTCGCGCTCGCGACGCAGGTGGGCGCCGCGATTCGCGAGGTCGACGCGCGAAAGCTCCTCGTGTTTCAGCCGCCCGCCGCGCGCAACCTTGTCGACCGCGCGATGCTCGCGCGACAGCCGTTTCCGCTGGCGGGCGCGGCGTACGCTCCGCACGTGTACACGCTCGCGCTCACCGGAAGCGAGTCCGCGCGACGCACGTTTACGATCGAGACGCTCCGTCCTTCGCACGCGAACGCCGCGCTCGAAGCGGCGTCGTGGGGCGTTCCGACGCTCGTGACCGAGTGGGGCTACGACTCCAACGGGATTCGCATGGAGGACTACGTCGCCGCGCAAGGAGACCTGCAAGACGAGTACGGCGCGAGCTCGGCGATGTGGCTCTGGAAGGAGCGCTCGCAGTCCTCGTGGGGGCTCTTCTCGTACGACACGACGAGCGGGCGTTGGACCGAGCGAGCGGCGTTTCGACGAGCGCTCGCGCGGGTGTACCCCGAGGCGATCGCGGGCTGGCCGAAGACGTGGTCGTTCGACCGACGGATGGCGCGGTTCGAGCTCGTGTACGAGGGAAGCGCGCAGGTGACGGCGCCGAACGTGCTGTATATTCCCAGCGCAGATGATTATATGGCCACGTTCGCCGTGAGCTGCGACGGGCGCGCGGTGCAAGCGCAGCGGGACTCGATGACGGGGCGCGTCGAGGTTCCCTGCGCGGGGCCCGGCGAGCATCGCGTGGTCGTCGGCCCAGCGCGCTGAAAACCTCACCCTCTCGGCGAGGAGGGTTTTCTCCCACCGGGAGGCCCGTTCGCGCGTTGGAATCGAGGGGCAGAACGCGCCGACGAACGCAGCGCGGTGATACGCTCTCGGAGGTCATGCGGGAGCTCAGGACGCTCGTGCCGGTGTTGTTTGTCGCTGCCTGCGCAGTGGTCGACGAGACCAACGGACCGGACGCTCGTCGCAGCGACGCTCGGACCGATCGCGCATCGACGCTCGACGTTCGCGGCGACGGAACGACGATCGGACCGACGATGGACGGCAGCGTCGTCACGATGGACGGCGCGGTGATCGACGCGACGATCGACGCGCGAACGCCCCCGTCGGACTCGAGTAGCGGCCGCTGTGGCGAGCAAGACGCCCCGTGCTGTTCGGGCGCGACGCCGTGCGCAGGGATCCTCGTGTGCGCCGCGGGGACGTGCCGAACGTGCGGACGATCGGGCGAGCCCTGTTGCGCGGGCAACGGGTGCAACAGCGGCCTCACGTGCCAGGGCGGCCAGTGCGTCGGCTGCGGAATGCCCGGTCAAATGTGCTGTCCCGGCGCGAGCGCGTGCGCGTCGGGCGCCACGTGCGTCGCGGGGATGTGCCGCATGTGCGGCGTCGAGATGGGGACGTGCGCGCCCGGGATGCCCGAGATGCAGCGCTGCGGCAACTGCGGAACGCAGACGCGCATGTGCAACGCGGATTGCAGCTGGGGCGCGTGGAGCGCGTGCGCTGGCGCCGGCGTGTGCGCCGCGGGCGCGATGGAGTCCCGCGCGTGTGGCTTCTGCGGAACACAGTCGCGCCGCTGCGGCGCCGACTGCAGTTGGGAGCCATGGAACACGTGCACAGGCTCGCGCGACTGCATGCCAGGCAGCACCGACACGACGGGCTGCGGGATGTGCTCGCAACGGACGTGCGGGGCGGACTGTCGATGGCCCGCAACGTGCTCGGGCTGCACGTGTTCGTCTTCGACGCGGTGCGGACTGAGCTGCCCCGCGGGCTACCACGCAGTGTCGTACAGCTGCAGCTTCAGTTGCGGATCGTGCAGCGGGCTCAGCAACAACCAGGTCAATTGCGCGCCCAACTGCGGGGCGAGCTTCAGTTCGTGCGGGCTCAGCTGCCCGGCTGGATTTCATCCGACTTCGTATAGCTGCAGCTTCAGCTGCGGATCGTGCAGCGGGCTCAGCAACAACCAGGTGAGCTGCGCTGCAAACACCGGCGCGAGCTTCACGTCGTGCGGCTTGAGCTGCCCAGCGGGCTATCACTCGACGGGATTCAGCTGCAGTTTCAGCTGCGGATCGTGCAGCGGGCTCAGCAACAATCAGGTTACGTGCAGGCAGGACTGAGAAGGAGAGCGCGGCGATGGGATACCGAAGGTTCATCGGAGGGATGGCGATCGCGAACATCGCCGCGGCGCTGCTCGCGGCGTGTGATCCAGGCGAAGTCACGGTTCCGCGAGACTCGGGCGTGCGACGCGACGGGGCTGCGCAAGACGGCGCGACGTCGCAAGACGGCGGCGGTGGAGTGGACGCGGCCGTCGAGATGGACGGCTCGGTCGCGACCGACAGCGGCGTTGCTCCGACCGATGGCGGGCCGATTTCGATGGGCCCTCCCCGCGCCGAAGAGTGCGGCAACAACGTCGACGACGACGAAGACGGCGAGATCGACGAAGGCTGTACGTGCGCCGTCGGAACAGAGCGCGCCTGCTACCTCGGCCCCGAAGGAACGCTCAACCGAGGAGCGTGTCGCGCGGGCAATCAGCGCTGCGAGAGCACCGGCGCGCGGGCGGTCTGGGGCGCGTGCGCGGGACAAGTTCTTCCGACGCCCGAGATCGCGTCGAACGGCGCCGACGACGACTGCAACGGCATGACCGACGAGCCCGGCGCGCTCTGCCAAGCGACGGTGAACACCGAGGACTCGACGAACTGCGGCAACGGTCGCGACGACGACTGCGACGGCCTCGTGGACTGCATGGACCCGAGCTGCGCGATGGCCACGCGCTGCACGACGATGCGCTGCCCCGAGATGCGCGAGACGATCTGCCACGGCGGCGTCGACGAGGACTGCGACGGCGACGTGGACTGCGCAGACACGGATTGCCGCACGACCGCGTCGTGTATGCCCTCGCCGTGCCCGATGGGCCAGACGCCGACGTACACCGAGCGAGTGCTCACGCCAGAGTCCGGACCGTCGGCGATCAACGTGGGTGACGGGCAGCCGAACTTCCGGATGACGTGCATGCCGGGCGCGTGTCCGCAGGGACAAGTGCGCGTGGTGCGGTCGGGGCAACCGGCGATCTGCGTTCCTCCGCCGCCGTCGTGTCCTGCGGGGCAATCGCCGTCGTATCGAGGCGCAGGCTGGGTGTGCGAGGGCGTGTGCGAGATCATCATTCGCTACGGGTACATGTTCGGCTTCCGACGGGTTTGCTCGCAGCGGCCGAACATCACGTGCGGGTCGGGGCAAGTTCCGACGTTCGACTTCAGCACCGAGCGGTGGGTGTGCCGACCGACGTGCAACAACACGACGTACGATCGCATCAACCTCGGCGGCATCACGGTGTGCATCCCCTGCTGACCGTCGGCTGATCGCACGCAAGGGGGAGCTCGATCACAAGAGCAACGGGCCCGACGCGCCGAGGTGACGATCGAGCGTCCGGACGAGCTCGGCGCGGTCGAACAGCCGCGTGACGTAGTCGAGTCGATCGGTCTCGATCACGAGCTTCGGCGAGCGGCTGTAGCCCTCGAACCACCGGTCGTAGAGCTGCTCGAGCTCGCGCAAATAGCTGCTCGGGATCGCTTGTTCGTACGCGCGACCGCGGGCCTTGATGCGCCTTCGCAGCGTGTCGAACGGACAGCGTAGATAGAGCATGAGGTCCGGCGCGCGGAGCTCGTCTCGAAGCGAGTGATAGAGCGACTCGTACGTGGCCCAATCGCGGTCGTCGATGTTGCCCGCGTCGCGGTGGTAGCGCGCGAAGATCTCTGCGTCTTCGTAGATGGTGCGGTCTTGAACGACCGCGTGCGCGCGCTGCTCCATCGTTCGATGGTGTTGAAACCGGCGGACCAAGAAGAAGAGCTGCGACTGAAACGCCCAGCGCTTCATGTCGCGGTAGAAGTCCTCGAGGTAGGGGTTGTCTTCGTGCGGCTCGTAGAAGGGCTCGAGGTTGTAGTGCTGGCAGAGCCACTTCACGAGCGAGCTCTTTCCTGCGCCGATCGTTCCTGCGACGGCGATGTAGCGCGGGGCCTGCTTCGTCGGCGACGAGGGAGAGAGCGACGCGCTCATCGGACGCCGAGCTCGTCCGCCGTGCGCTCGTCGAGCAGCCCCTGCGCGCGCGCGAACGCGAGCGTCACGCGGTGGACGCGGTCTGTCGCGCGGTCAGCCATCTGCCCGTCGATCATGACGGCGCCCAAGCCGTTTCGCTCGGCCTCGGCGAACGCCCGCGCCGCGCGAACCGCGCGCTCGACCGCCGACGCTGGCATCGAAAACACCGGCTGAACCGCGGGGATTTGCGCGGGGATCCCGACCCACTTCCCGCGCATCCCGATGTCGCGCGCGAGCTCGGCGTCCGCAGTGGCGCGCGCCAGCGCCCTCGCCCGATCGGCCTCGCTCTTGTCCTTCGTCGGAAACTCGAGCGTCATCTCTGCGATCGCCGGCGCGCCCACGGCCGCCGCGGCCTTCACGATGCGCTCGCGCGCGCGGCACACGAGGGGATGGTCCACGCGGTAGCTCGCCGCGACGACGCCGAGCGAGCTCCAGTAGTCGAACGCACCAAAAATCAAGCCGGCGATCCGCTTGCTCGCGCGCGCGATGTCGAACGCCGCCTCCTCTGCGCGGGCGCTCTCGATGAGCACTTGAACGCGGATGTTCCCTTTCGGCAGCGAGAGCGCCGCTTCGAGGTCGGTCAGCGTCTGGTCGACCGCGCGCACTTCGTCGGGGTGCTCGACCTTCGGGATGACCACGCCCTCGACGCGCGCTCCGGCGCGCTCGATCACCGCGCAGAGGTCTTCGTGCGCGGGGTCGAGCTCGGTCCCTCGCGGCCGAAAATAGCGGAGCTTTCGGCCCCAATCGAGCTCGACAAACGCGCGAGCGACGTTCGCTCGGCCCGCGGCGAGCGCCGCGTCGTCGCCGCGCGGGATCGAGTCTTCGAGGTCGAGCATCACGAGGTCCGCGTCGGCGCGAACGACCGCGGCTTCGACGTACTTCCACACCGTGGCGGGGCACGTGAGGTGCGTGCGCTGCACGAGGTGTCGGGGCTCGAACTCGAGTCGCTCGGCGGCGAGCGTCGAGAGCGTGGCGTCGTTGCGGGCGCGGGCGCGCGCTTCGATCGCGCGGCGAGTGTCGCTCGGGAGCGTCATCACGGTCACCGCGCGCGACGCTACACCACGCGACGGTGGTTCATCGAGCGCGGCGCGCGTGTGGGTGGGATGCGTTGCTCACACGCGCTGGGCGAAGCGTCTCATCATTGTCGGCGCGCGATTTCGCGTGATAGCGAAGAGATCGTGAAGATCTCTCGCCGAAAGCTCTTGGAGATCGCCTCGACGCTCCCCGTCGCGACGGCCGTTGGTTGCGCGGACGGGCTCGCCCCTGGCGACGCCGAAGTCCAAGACGACGCAGCGCCCGATCCCGAGGTCGACGCGAGCCCCGAGGACCTCGACGGCGCGATCGAAATCGAGCCCGAAGATGGCTCGGTGGGCGACGACGGCGGCGACGCGAGCGTGGATGCGTCGTTCGACGGAGGCGAGCGCGACGCGGGGCCGATCGACAGCGGAGCGATCTCCGACGCACGCGTGACGGACACGCGCCCGAGCGACACGGGCGTTGCGCCATCGAGCCTCGATTTCACGCGGCTGCCCGAGCGCACGGCGCAGTTTCCTTACGCGGTGATGGCGGGGGACGCGACGGACACGTCCGTGATGTTCTGGACGAAGTTCACGGGGACCGGGCCGCT
Organism: Myxococcales bacterium; assembly: GCA_016793325.1. Classification (GTDB taxonomy): domain Bacteria; phylum Myxococcota_A; class Polyangia; order Polyangiales. The sequence goes on from JAEUKI010000047.1 coordinate 80,618, forward strand.
CACGCTGCGCGTCCTCGAGATGAACGGAACGACGATCACCGCGGTTCGATACAACGGCGTCGTGACCCCTGGCGCAGGCGGGTTCGTCCGCGTGATCGTCAACGGGCTTCGACCGAACCGCCGGCACAGGTACGCGTTTCTCATGGGGACGCCCGCGAGCCCGACGGGACGCAGCGCGATCGGCGTCGTGAAGACGGCGTTCGCCGCGGACACGCTCGCGCCGATCACCTTCGGCGGAACGTCTTGCTCGCACCCGAACGCGCGCCCTCACCCCGTGCTCCAGCACGCGGGCTCGCGGACGGACTTGGACTTCTTCATTCACCTCGGCGATCACATCTACGCGGACGCTGGCGACAACGCGGTGACCCTCGCGGAGTACCGAGACAAGTACGAGCTCTCGTGGCCCACGACGGGGATGAAGGCGCTTCACAAGTCGACGGGGACGTACCTCACGTGGGACGACCACGAGGTGCTCAACAACTGGGACCCCGAGACGATCAGCGCAGCGCGGCTCACCAACGCGCGCAACGCGTTCTTCGAGCATCGGGCGACGCGGCGCAACGCGACCTCGCCCAATCGGCTGTGGCGGAGCTTTCGATGGGGACGCACGGCAGAGATCTTCATCCTCGATTGCCGCAGCGAGCGTCGCCCGTCGACGCGTTCGACGAGCGCGTCGAGGGCGTCGCAGTACCTCTCGCGCGCGCAGATGGATTGGCTGAAAAACGGGCTGCGAACGTCGCCCTGCGTCTTCAAGTTCATCATGAACTCGGTCCCCATCGTCGACCGCGCCGGCAGCGACGGCGACAACTGGAACGGGTACGTCTCGCAGCGCAACGAGATCCTCAACCACATCGCGAACAACGATCTACGAGGCGTCCTGTGGCTCTCGGGCGACGTTCACTTCGGCGGCGTCTGCAGGGTCGAGGCGTCCGGCCCGTGGAGCAACATCTGGGAGGTCGTGATGGGCCCGTCGGGCTCGAGCCGCGACAGCAACCCGGTGCTCAACACCGCGCAGTGGCCGGTGCGCGTGCTCGACAACATCAAGAACTACGTGGTGATTCGCGCCAATCCGTCGACGCGCGTGGTCGACGTCGAGTTCATCAACGCCGCCGGTGATCGCGTCCCCGGCAGCCGTTGGACGCGGACGTTGTAGAGAGGTTTTGGGGGGCGTGGTCGAAGCGTGTGAGAAGAGCGGGGACGGACAAGGGGAGTGGGCGGCCAAGGGGAGTGCGTGAAGGCGAGCGGGAGCGTTACGGCGAGCGGGGACGGACCTCGCATTTGGAGCGTCGAGAAGCCGACGCTCCAAATGCGAGGTCCGTCCCCTTCTTCTTTGCCACGGGAGAAACACGCTCGGCCACGGCTCGCACGCGCGAGAATCGCCCACGCCGCGCTCGCCTCCAACGACTCACGGAGCTCGCACGGCACAGCTCACGGGCGTGTCCGCGGCGCTCGTTCGCGCGGTTCCGTGCAACGATTCGCTCGCGACGACGCGGAGCGACTCGAGCCGCACGATGGCGGAGCGCGCGCCGAAGGCCTCGAGCGCTCGCGTCTCGGGGCGCGTCTGTTGCCAGTCGATCGCGCGAACGCACACCTCGCCGACGGGCGACACCTCGAGCGTGAGTTGCGCGCGGCGCAGCCAGCGGCCCGAGGCCCCGATCGGCATGACGAGCTCGTCTGCCTCGTGTCGGTCGACGATCGTCCACGCGTCGCGTACGCGCTGCGTCGCGCACGAGACGTTCGTGGTCCAGGGCCCCACGGTGACCGCTTCGCTCGTCGCCGCGGCGAGCGACGCCCCGTCGAAGATCGGAACGAACGCCAAGCTCGCGGCCGCGTTGACGTCGCGTGGCGCGAGCAACCCTACGCGAGCTCCCCGTCGCGCGAGCGCTGCCGTGAACCCGCGCGACGCGCCGGAGGTCACGGGCTTGCGCGCGAGCACGCGCCCCGTCTCGTCGAAGAGCCACGCCATACGCACGCGCGAGACGCCCGTCGCCGAGAGGGCGGCCACTGTTTGTGACGGCCCCGACATCGTGACTTCGACGCGGCCCACGTCGTGCGAAGTCTCGACGCGCTCGATCGCTCCCTCTGCGTGCGCGACGTAGCGCTCGCACAGGTCCACTTCGACGCCCGCGAGACAACGCTCGACGATCGCGAAGCGGTCGCTCGCGAACGCGACGGTCCAGCCGTCGTTCACGCCGACAGCGCTCGTGTCCGACACCACTCCGAGCGACGCTGCGCTCGCGGCCGCCGAATGCGAACGAGCCGCCGCGCGGTCCGTCGCTTCGAGCCGCCACGACACAGCGAGCGACACGGCCGAAGCGCCGCTCGAGCGCGCTTCGACGCGATAGCGACCCCAAGGCGCTGCGACCCACGCGCCCGTCTGCGCGAGCGCGGGTCGCGAAATTGCGTCGCGCGCGCACTGCATCGCGCGTCGTTCGCGGGGCGGAGTCGCAACCACGCCAGAGAGACCGCTCTCTGCAATCTCGGCAGCGACGACGAGCTCGGCGCCCGTCGGTCGATGCCACCCGACGAACGCCTTCGCGTCGACGAGACACCCGCGCGCGCCGCACAAGAGCGGCGGCGAGTCTTCGGCTGCGTCGAGCAGCGCGACCGGCGCCGCGCCGACGGGAAGCGGCAACGGGAGCGGCTCGAAGCGCGCCCCGCCGTCGCTGCTAACCCACAGCTTGTCCGACGTCGCGCCGGCGGCAACGACGCGCGTCGCGTCGAGCAGCCCGATCGCGACGGCCTCGTCGGGGACCGTTCGTTGGACGAGGCGACCGTCGCGCCAGAGAAAGAACAGGGGCCCGCGCACAGGCACGCGGGGATCGACCTCGACGAGAGACCAGATCGTTCGATCGCTGGCGATCGACGGGCTGTGTCGGAGGATCTCGATGCGAGACAGTCCCTCGCGCGCGGGGAGCGGCGTCGCGACGTTCGTCTCGAGGTCGAACGTGACGAGCCCAGAGTCGTCGCTGTACCGCTGCAAGAGCGCCGTCGAGCCGAACAGCGCGTGCGCTTGAAACAACCCCGGAAGCGCGCGCGTCGTGCGCCACTCGCCGTTGGCGCGGCGCGCGCAAAGCGCGGCGCGCGTGTCGTCGCTGACAAACGCGTCTCGCCCTTCGCATGGGCGGACCGAGAGAGCAAACGCGCCGTCGCTCGACAGAAACAGCTCGCGCGTGCCCGCAGGGCGACCGAGGGGCGCGAGCGGCCGCGAGGGATCGAAGACGAAGCGCCCCAACGACTGCGGGCAATCGATCACGACCTTCGGGCCCCACGCGGTTGGCACGCAGGCTCCCGAGGGCATCGCGTTGATCGCGCGGCGGAGCAGCGCTCCATCGCGGGCGTCGAACCAGAAGAGCGTTCGGTCGACAGCGACGACGACCTCGTCGCCGAGCGGTCGATACCGCGGCTCGTTGACGTACAGCGCCGCGGGCCATCGGCGGTAGATCGCGCGCAGGATCGCCTCGGTTTGCGCGAGCGAGGCCTCGGGCGCGAGGGTCGGCGCCGTGGCTTGGAGAGCGCCCTGCGGATCGATGCGAAGCCACCCGTCGGAGGTGCGCACGACGAGCGCGCCCGAATCGCCGCGGACCTCGAACGCGACGCGTTCTCCGAGCGCCACGATTCGATCGCTGCGACCGCCGTCGGTCGTCCATCGAACGAGGCCGCCGGCGGTGATCGCGGCGCCTTCGCGCGCCGACGAAAACGCGACGGACGTGCTCTGCTCGAGCGGCCATCGCCGAACCTCTTCGCCGTCGAAGACCCACCCACGGTGAACGTGATCGAGCCACGCCAGCGCGCCGCGCGAGCGAGACACCCGCTCGACCGAGTAGTCCGACTGCGAGATCGCGCGCAGCGTTCCCACGAACGACGAGGCCTCGAAGACTCCACCGTCTGCGGTCACAAAGGCCCAACGCGAGCCCACGAGGGCAGCCGAGACGATCCGCGCGAGGGGGAAGTCTCTCGCGACCACCGCCGACGCGCGCTCGACCGAGGCGCGCACGGCCCCCGCGACGACGAGCGTGCGTTCGCCCTGCGACTCGATGACGAGCGGCTCTTCGATCTTCGGGAGCCACTGCGCGCCGAAGATCGGCACGTCCCCCGGTCGAGCGTCCTCCGTCGTGGGCTGCGCGCTCGACGCCAACGCAAACGTCGTCGCTCTCGTGGCGCGACGCGCGCTCGTCGCCGAGCACGCGCCGAGGAGCGCGACGAGCGCCGAGGCGACGGGACACCGCCACGCGAAGGGTGCTGGGGTCGACCGCAACGACCGCAGCATACACAGCGGCGCGCGATGCAGAGCAGCGATACGGCGCGCGTCGCCCGCGTGGACCGTTGATCGATCGGGGATTCGCCTCGCAGAATTGGCACGAACCCGACGCGAAGGGGGTTGGACTCCCAATCCGCCACTCATTCGATCGACGTAGTTCTCTCGATCCATTCGTGGCGGTTTAGACTCACTCTGTGAATTCACCCCGTCGAACGCGGATCGCCGAGGTCGCGATGTCGATCGGCGCCGCCTCTGCGCTCGTCGCGACGTTCGCGACGTTCGTGGGTGTCCTCTACGGCGGTGATGCCGCTGGGCAGACGCGGCCACGCGGGCAAATGGCGCGCTCGGACGCCGGCGCGATCCCCGCGTCGTGCAACGCGCTGAGGGTCCCGGACGACGCGGGCCACTTCATCGCGCGCGAGGATTTCACGCCGCCCGTCGCGGTCGTCGACGGCGACGACCTGCTCGCGTTGGTCAACCGATCGCCGCGCTGGGTGCTCGCGCCCACGTACGCGCCGAGAGACCTCGTCGACGTCTCGACGATGCGGCCTGCGCCCGCGTCGAGCTGCACGCCGCCCGACAGGCAATGCCTTCGACGCGAGGCCGCGCAGGCGTATCAACGGATGGCTGCAGCGATGCGACGCGAGGGGCACGAGCCCAAGCTCGACTCGGCGTTTCGCGGGTTCGTCACGCAGTGCACGGTCTTCGCGAAGTGGGCGTGGCGCCGCGGGACCGCGATGGGCTTCTGCCCCGCGACCAACGCGAGCGCGATCCCCGGGCACTCGCAGCACCAGCTCGGCACGGCGGTCGACCTCTTCACGCTCGCGTGGACGCGCGGCGGAGCGCATTTTCGCGAGGGATTCGGCTGCTCGAACGGCGGTCGCTGGCTGGCGCAAAACAGCTGGCGCTTCGGGTTCGTGCTCCCCTACCCGCTTCACCCGGACTATCGCGCGCAAGGGAGCGACTGCGCCGCGCGGCCCGAGCACCGAGGGCGCGTCGATCCGCGCACGGGGTACAAGCACGAGCCCTGGCACTTTCGATACATCGGCCCCGAAAACGCCGAGCGATTTCGTCGCGCGTGGGAGGCGAGCGGCCCGGGGACGGCCAACGAGATCACCCTGGAGCAGTGGCTCCGCGAGCGCCTCGGAGCGCGCGACGCTGTCGAGCCGCCGAGCTGCGACGGCTGCGCGTGCGGCGAGTGCGCGACCTTCAACGACGGGAGCGCGGGGAGCGCGCCGTGTCCCGCGGGGCGATCGCTGCTGCTCGATCGAAGCGGACACCCGACGGCCGCGAGGGGCATCCCGACGTTGATGGCGACGCGCGTCGTTCGAGACGGGAGCGCGGTGGTGATCTATGCGCGGGTGCGCGTTCCAGCGCAGACGCTCACGCAGCCGCCGATCGGCGACGCACAAGGGATCGCTCGGTACGGTGCGGGCGCTACGGTTCACGCGCTCTCGACCGCGGAGGGAGCGCTCGCGCGAGACTATCGCGCGCTCGAGGGGGCGTGGCGCGTGGGCGTCGAAGGGCGCGACGAGCGCGCGCAGCGCGGCTATCCGTGGCGCGTGGCGCTCGTAGAAGGCGGCCGCGACACGACGGCCAACGGGTTCAACAGTCGGCTCCTCGCGACGAGCGGAGAGGTCGAAGTGGGCGTTCGCGTCGAAGGGCTGCGCGCGGGGCAGCGGGTGCGCGTCGCGATCCTTCGCGGCGACGAGGCGGTCGACAGCAACGACGCGCGGCTCCCGTGAGCGAAGCGCGTTCGATCTGATGCGAGAGAGGGGTGAGTAGCGCTATCTTCGCGACTCATGCGCCCTCGTTCTTGGCTCGCTTCGGTCTCGCTCCTCGCGCTGTTGCAGTGCTCTCCGTCGAATCCAGCGGGTGACGCAGGGGCAGACCCGTTCGCTGTGCCTGCGATGGCGTGTCGAAGCGGCGCGGGTTGGGCCGGCGATCGCCCGGCGTTTTCGCGAAACACCGAGGCGTGGGGGTTGAGCCCCGTGCGCGGGACGCGCTTCGCGACCGCGGACATCGACAACGACGGGTACGCGGACCTCGTCGTGCAGTCGGGCGCGACCAACGTGCGCACAAACCTCGACGCGACGCCGCCGGTGATCCACACGCGGCTGCTCATGAATCGACCCAAGGCGGGAGGCGGCCGAGAGTTCGTCGACGCCACGCGCGAGTCGAACTTTCTCGCGACCCGCGACGGCGCGTACGGGCGCAACAACACGATCACGGGCTTCGCGGACGTCGACAACGACGGCGACAACGACGCTGTCACGCAGGTGTACTTGAACGTCTCTGCGCCGGACGACCCGGGCGATCGCGGCGTCGTGATGCTCAACGACGGAAGCGGACGCTTCGCGCTCGCGGGCGAGAGCGCGCTGGCCCCAGCGCACGCAGATGGCTTCGCGTCGCAAGCCTCGGGCATCGCGTTCGTCGATCAAAACCGCGACGGAAACATCGATGTGTTCGTGAGCTACTTCTACGAGCCGAACTGGCCCGCCGAGGTGGGACAGCAGCCGAGCTTGTTTCGTGGCAACGGCGCAGGGCTCTTCGAGGACGTGACGACGTCCGTCGGAATGCAGCTCGGGGATCAGATGGCGGACTTCGCGATGGCGAGGCACCGTCGACCGCTGTACGGCGCGAGCGCGTGCGACGTAAACGGCGACGGGATGCTCGATCTCCTCGGCGCCGCGTACGGACGCCAGTGGAACGAGCTGTTCGTCTCGACCGCGGACGGAACGTTTCGCGAAGTGGGCCTCTCGTCCAACGTCGGTGGTGACGCGAACCGAGAGTTCCAGCGGGACGAGAGCTACCTCTGTTATTGCGCCGCAGCCGCGGGTCGATGCCCCGCGGGGACGCCCGAACCGCGCTACATGTGCCCCGTTCGTGGCTGGCGCGCGGGCTACAACGATCAGCCCTGGAGGCTCAACGGCAACACGTTCACGATCGCGTGCGGCGACGTCGACAACGACGGCGACATCGACCTCTACACCGCCGAGATCGCGCACCCGGACACAGGGCCCGCGAGCGATCGATCGCAGCTCCTTCGCAACACGAGCCCGATGGGCGCGACGCCCGAGATGGTGCGCTTCGAGCGCGTCGATCGGACGCAGTCGGGGCTCGTTCCGGGGTCCGCGGCGTCGCAAGACGAGGGTGGAATCTCCGCGGTGATGTTCGACTTCGACCGCGATGGCCGGCTCGACATCTGGTACGGCGCGAGCGACTACCCGGGAAACTTCGGCTGGATGTTTCGCCAGAAGCCCGACGGAACCTTCGAGCAAGTGTCCTCGGCCGCGGGCGTGAGGCACGCGTGCCCTGTGGGCATCGCGCTCGCGGACTTCGACCTCGACGGCGATCAAGACCTCATCGTCGGCAGCTCGACCGCGCGAAACTGCGCGCAGACCTGGCGCATGGGCAACGAGGTTCACATCTACGAAAACGTCGCGTCCGACGCCAACTGGACCTCGATTCGTCTCGTGGGGCGCGGCGCTGGCGGCGCGAATCGCTCGGGCATCGGCGCGCGCGTGCGCGTCACGGCCGGGGGCGTGACCCAGACGCGCGAGATCGCGGGGTCCTTCGGGCACTTCGGGCTCGGGCAAGAGCTCGTCGCGCACTTCGGGCTCGCGGCGAACTGCGCGATCGAGCGCATCGAAGTTCGCTGGCCCGACGCTGCGGGCACGGTCGAGACGTTCACCGCGGGCGCTTCGGGCGCTGCGATCCCTGCGAATTATCGGCTCGAATTGCGGCAGGGCGAAGGCCGCGTGCGCTTCGAGACGGCGCCGCGGATGACCGCCGACGCGGGTGCGCGATGAGCGACGCTCCGAGCGATCCCTCGACAGCGGGGCGGCTCTTCTCGCGGGAGTCCAAGATTCGCATCGATCGAGAAGGACGCTTCTGGCACGAGGGCGAACCCATCGAGCACGAGGGCCTCGCGCGCGCGTTCGCGCAGTGGGTCGCGTGGGACGAAGCAAACCAACGCTATCGCCTCGAGAACAGCCTCGATTGGTGCTGGATCACCGTCGACGACGCGCCGCTCGTCGTGTGGGCGTCGCGCGTGGACGAGGGCGGGCGCGTGTGGCTCTCGCTCAGCGACGGGAGCGTCGAGCCGCTCGCGATCGAGACCCTCCGGATCGACCGCGACGACGTTCCGTACTGCACGGTGCGCGGCGGAACGGTCGACGCGAAGTTCTTGCAAGCGGCAGCGTTTTCGCTGCTCGAACACGCAGAGCCCGACGGCGACGAGTGGGCGCTCGTGCTCGGTCCCACGCGCGTTCGCCTCGCGCGCGCAGAGGTCGGCGCGACCCGCGGTCGCACGGGGGTCTCCTCGTCATGAGCGCGTCCGAGGTTGTGCTCGAAGAAGCGCGCTTGCTCGCGGCGACACCGATGTCGAGCGCGACAGAGACAGCAGAGGCGTTCGAGGCGCTGCGAGAGCGAATCGATGACGACGACGAGCTCGCGCTCTTCGACCTCGCGGTCCTCGAAGCCAAGGCGCACCGAGAGGCGCGAGCGGGCGTCGCGTGGGCCGGAGACGAAGCGGACGTGCTCCTCTCGTCGCTCGCGCGAATCGTCGCGGGAACCGTCGTCGACGAACGCGAGCGCGAGTACCTCTCGGCGCTCGATCACCTCCGCGACGCCCTCGGAGATCGCACGCTCGACGCGACGCCCGAGGTCGCGATCAACGCGTGGCTGGTGCTCGCGCGCGGGTGCATCCGCGTCGAAGACCGCGATCGGATCACGGCCGCCCTGGGCGTATGGCATCGGGCCTGCGCGGCGGCGCGTGGAGCGACCCTCGGGCACTGCGCGCTCACGGCGCTCGAGCTCGCGTCGCACGCCGAAGACGCCGAGGCCGCCCACGAGGCGTCCGAGCAGCTCTGGCGCCTTCGCGACAGCGACGCGGACGGCGTGCTCGACGCCGAGGATCGCGCGTCGCTGATCGCGCCCGTGTGGCAAGTGCGCATGTCCCTCGGGGACGCGGACGGAGCGCGCGCGGCCGCCGACGCGCTCGTGACGCTCTGCATCGAAGCCGCGCGGCCCGCGAGGATCGCCGACGCGCTCGCGGCCGTCGCAGAGTGTGCGATCGCGCAAGGGGACCTCGGGGACGCGCGGGGGGCGCTCGAACGAAGGCTCGAGATCGCCGAGTCGCTGCTTCGCGACGCGGACGACTCGGGCGCGACCGAGAGCGACATGTTTGCGCTCGCGCGACGGGACGAAGCCCGCGAGGCGTTGGCCGCGGTCGAGGCGAGGATCGCCGAAGGTGCGAAGCCTCGGTAGCGGCCGCGGACTGCTGCAGCGCGGCGCGCGCTCGACGCGCGACAACGCGAAGAACCAACACGGGGCGAAGAAACGCGCTTGACGGGCTACGTGCGCAGCGAGAACGTTCGCGGACTATGCGCGAGGCGGAAATCGCCGCCATCACCGAGCACTTCTTCGAAACGGAGTTCACCGAAGAGGGCGCGGTCGGCTTGCTTGGACAGGCAGCAGAGCGGCAAGAACACGAAGGCCGCGAGTGGGTCTTTTTGCGACCCGACGCACGGACGTTGGCTCGCGTGGACCTCGCGATTCGGCCGCCCAAAGAGGGCGAAGCGATCCGCGGCGAAGACGGCGAGCTGTACGCAGCCGAGCCCTTCGTCGAGGAGCTGGTGCTCGTGCTCCGAGGGCCCGTGCCGTACTCGCGCTCGATGTTCGAGTCGTGGTTCGGGCCGGGTCGATTGGCGCCGGGCCCTGTCAACGAAGACGGACAGCCGTCGGTGCAGCTCGAGTACGACTACGTCGGGACCTTCAGCGGTCAGGTGATCATCCGCTGGTGGAGAGAGCCCACGGACCCGCCCAACATGGGCCATCCGAAGGGCCCCGACGAAGTGCGCGTCGAAGAAGTGCACTTGCGCCGGCCGTATCCTGCGGACGCCGAAGAGCAAGAGGTCGACGCCGAAGAGATCGACGACGCCGAGCTCGAAGAGCACGACGGCGAAGAGGGTCCCGAGCGCACGACGACCAACACCAACGCGATCACCGACGCGCCCGACGACCTCGCCGCGCCGACGATGCCGCCGACCGCGCCGCAAGCGGTGCGCATCTCGATCGACGAGGCGATGGACGCGGGCGTGTGGCTCGCGGACCTCGCGTGGAAGGTGCTCCGCCAGGACTTCACCGTGGACCGCGCGCTTGATTTGTTGGGCCTACCCGACGGACCGATGGGCGGCGACGGTGAGGCGATCCAGCTTGTTCCCAAGGACGCGCGGCTGTCTGTGATCACCGTCGTTCCGCGTGGAGAGCGCGTGGCGCACGCGGTGTTCTACCCGGCGGACGAGCCCCCGCTGGTGATCGCGGTCGACGCGCTCACCGATCGCTTCGGGAGCGAGCCGTCGATCGCCACGGGCGCGGTGTCGTTTCGACTCGAAGGCACGCGTTCGCGCGGGAGCGTCGTGGTGCGAGGGACCGAGCTTCGCGCCGGCGTGTGGGCAGTGACGGGCGTCGATCTGCTGCGAAATTAGAAGCGAGAAGGGAGCGCTCAGCAGCGAGAAGGGGACGGACCTCCTCCTGCGTCAGCGAAACTCCATCGCGCTCGACGCGGCAGCAAGCAAGCGGAGCGCGGCAGCAAGCAGCCGCGCACTGTGCTTCGCAGGCGTTCTCGCTCGCGCTCGAACTGAGGCACGGGAGTTGTGGCGCGTGCGTGCTTCGAGTGACCTGCAAATTCGCAGATAGAGTTCGAACGACGCTTGTCTCCAAGTTCGAGCGCGAGCGAGAACGCCTGCCGAGATAGATCGCGTGACGGAGCCCCGCGATGTCTTCGAGGCACAATGCGCGGCCGCTTGCTGCCGCGCCCAAGTGGCCGCTTGCTGCCGCACCCAAGTGGCCGCTTGCTGCCGCGCCCCACCGCAGACACGCGGCGAGCGCCACAGTACTCGGCGCCTATGCCCCCGCGCCCTTTCCCCTTCGCCGCTCCGCCGATCGCGCTCAGCGCGGCAGCGGAATGCACGCGCCTTCGTTGCAGGTGAACGTATCGGGGCAGTTGAGCCCGCAGTTTCCACCGCAGCGATGCACGCAATCGCCCATGACACAGCGACCGGACGTCCCGCACTCAGCGTCGCCCGTGCACATGCGCGAGCAGAACGAGCGCATGTACATCCGCGCGCCCATCGGCGTCATGATTTGATACATGCGCTGCTGGCACGTCGTTCGGCTCTCGGCCGTGCAGTTGTCCGAGTTTTGATCGCACTCGACGAAGGTCGTCGTCGGCTCGAAGCCGCCCATCGGCGTCTCGGCCGCGCACGTCGCCGCGTTTCGAAGGTCTTCGAGGTTGACGAGTCCCCACAGGCGATTCTGGCCCGGCACGCCCGAGCACGACCCCGAGTTGGCGACGGCGGTCGTCGCGCGTCGCCCGTTGGGCAGCTGAACCACGACCGCATAGCCGGCCATCGTCCCGAAGTTGATCGGGCATCCCGGCGTCATCGTGTTGAACTCGCAGAACGCAGGGTTCGCGCCGCCCGTATTCATCCCGCTCATTTGTGTGAGCTCGCAGAGCGGTCGACACATCGGGTTGTTGGGGTTCGGCGAACACGCGCGTCGATCGCCGACGAAGAACGTGGCTCCGGCGGTCATCCCCATCGACGTCGCCATCAACCGCGTGTTGCACGCCGCCGCGCCTTCGTCACCGCCGGGGCTCGTACAGACGAGGTTGAGCCTGTCGTTGCAGTCGGTGCACGCAGGGCCTGCGTCACCGCCGCCGTCGCTGTTGTTGTTGGTCGCAGGGCCACACGCCGCGAGCATCGAAGCGAGCGCGAGCGCGAAGAAGGGTCGAATCGAGCGCATGAGGGTGACGGAGGATAACGCATCGCGGAGAGAAATCGCGGTCGGCAGATTTCTCGGCTCGCGTGCCCGAGGCGCTCGCGCCCAAACGCAGTAGAACTGACGTCCATGGTTCGCGCTTCGTTTCGGTTCGGCGGCGATCCGTCGCTGCTGTTCGCGCTCTTCGCCCTCTCGAGCGCGTGCGTCGTTCCCGAACGCACACCCGTCGACGCGCAGACCAGCGACACGCGCACGACCGACAGCGCCGTCGACAGCACCGTCGCAGACTCGCCCTCACCGCAAGACGCGCCCACACCGCGCGATGCCCCATCGCTCGCGGACGCCGACGACGGCTCAATGCGCGCCGATGCGACCGACGCGCGCGCCGAGGAGGACGCAGCGGCAGGCGACCCTTGCGCGGGCGCTGTGTCCGCGAGCGACGACGTCACCGCGTTCGACGCGATCGTTCGCTGCGCGGGGGACACCTCGCGCGCTGACACCGTCGTGCGAGACGCGATCGCCCGCTTCGTGAGCGCAGTCGAAGCGCGAGGAGGCTTTCCGATCGCGGGAGGCGGGAGCGTGCGCTTCGTGTACGTGCGCGACGCGCAGTACGACGTCGAAGACGACCGCAGCTCCACGAGCGAAGACTTCTCGTTGGCCCGCCGCGCCGAGCCCATCCACGTCGCGGGTGACTTCAACACATGGAGCGAGAGCGCGCTCGCGATGCGCTCAGTGGGTCGCGGGCTCTTCGTCGCCACGCTCGCGATGGAGCCTCCCGCGACCGCGCGATGGGGCTACAAGTTCGTCGCGCGCGACGCAGCGACAGCCCCCGTGTACTTCAGCGACCCGCTCTCGCGCCGCTTTCAGTACGACACGAACGGGCGCATCTCGTTCGTGCGCGGAGGGACGAGCGCCGGGCACCTCGAGTGGATTCGCTCGGTGCGCGCCGCGCGCTTGATGAACGAGCGCCCGCTCTACCTCTACGTTCCGCCGGGGTACGACCAGCGCGCGAGCGATCGATTCGGCGTGCTCTACCTGCACGACGGCAACAACGCGTTCGACGTCGCACAACCGCGCAGCGCGCCCGCGAGCTGGGACGTGGACGCGACGAGCGACGCCGAGATCCTCGCAGGACGCGCGGCGCCCTTCATCATCGCCGCGATCCCCAACAACGATGACCGCATGAACGAGTACACGCACACGACCGACGTCGTGAGCGGGATGCGCCTCGGCGGCCGCGGGGACGACTACGTCGACTTCATCGTGAACAGCGTCAAGCCGATGGTCGATCGTCGGTATCGCACCCGTCCCGAGCGAGAGCGCACCGCGATCCTCGGCTCGAGCCTCGGCGGGCTCATCTCGTTTCACGCGGGAATTCTCAGGCCCGATGTGTTCTCGATGGTGGGCGGGATGTCGTCGACCTTCGGCTGGGGCAGCTTCGGCGGCGGCAGCGACACGATGGTGGCCCGCTATCGCGCCGCGACCTCACTGGGAACACGGGCGCAGCGCTTCTATCTCGACTCGGGCGGCGGCCCCGCGGGCGACGGGAGCTGCACGTTCGACGGCGTCGACGACCCGCGCGACAACTTCTGCGAGACCGTCGACATGCGCGCGACGCTCGTCGCCGCGGGGATCAATCGCTTTCCAATGGACCCCGACGCGACAGTGCTCGCCCCGCGCGACGCGAACATCTACCACTGGCACGAGCGCAACGCGCCGCACAGCGAGCTCGCGTGGCGGCAACGGTTCTTTCGCGTCCTGCGTTTCTTCTTCGCACCGTAAAAGTTCGAGCGCACGGAATGCGCCACAACGCATCGCGTTGCGCGGTCGACGCCGAGGGCGACGACGGGGAGGTAAGCCTTGACGATCGGCGGTGAATCGTCGCTAGTACGGGGCGCCATGACGACCGCAACGGTTCCCCCAGCGACGCAGGGCGACGTCGCGTCCAAGCCCCTTACAAACAACCCTCACCTCACCGCGTGGGTCGAGCAGATGGCGCGGCTCTGCCAGCCCGATCGCATCGTGTGGTGTGACGGAAGCGAAGCCGAGCGCCAGCGCCTCACCGAGCACGCCGTCGCGATCGGCTCGCTCGTGCCGCTCGATCAGAAGAAGCTCCCTGGCTGCTATCTGCACCGGTCCAACCCCAACGACGTCGCGCGCGTCGAGCACCTCACGTTCATCTGTACCCCGACGAAGGATGAAGCGGGCCCCACCAACAATTGGATGGACCCGAGCGAGGCGTACAAGAAGCTCTCGGAGCTGTACGCGGGGTCGATGAAGGGACGGACGATGTACGTCGTTCCGTACGTGATGGGGCCGATCGAATCGCCGTTCGCGAAGGTCGGCGTCGAGATCACGGACTCCGTCTACGTGGCGCTCAACATGCGAATCATGACGCGCATGGGTCAGGGCGCGCTCGATCGCCTCGGGCCCGAGAGCGACGAGTTCAACAAGGGGCTGCACTGCACGGGCGACGTCAACCCCGACCGTCGGTACATCTGCCACTTTCCGCAGGACAACACGATCTGGTCCTTCGGCTCGGGCTACGGCGGCAACGCCCTTCTCGGAAAGAAGTGCCTCGCGCTTCGCATCGCGAGCTACCTCGGCCGCGACGAAGGCTGGCTCGCCGAGCACATGCTCATCCTCGGCGTCGAGAGCCCCGACGGCGAGATGACCTACGTCGCGGCGGCGTTTCCCAGCCAGTGCGGCAAGACCAACTTCGCCATGATGATCCCGCCCAAGCGCTTCAAGGGCTGGAAGGTGTGGACCGTCGGCGACGACATCGCGTGGCTCCGCGTCGGCGACGACGGTCGCTTGTACGCGGTCAATCCCGAGGCGGGCTACTTCGGCGTCGCGCCGGGCACGAGCAACTCGAGCAACCCCACCGCGCTCAAGGCCACCCAGAAGGACACGCTGTTTACGAACGTCGCGATGACGCCCGACGGCGACGTGTGGTGGGAAGGCAAGGACGGAGACATCCCCGCGGAGCTCACGGATTGGCAAGGCCGCCCGTGGACCCGCGGCTCGATGGAGAAAGCCGCGCACCCGAACTCGCGCTTCACCGCGCCCATGAAGAACAACCCGTATCTCAGCAAATTTGCTGACGATCCGCAGGGTGTTCCCATCTCCGCGATCATCTTCGGCGGCCGCCGCGCAGACACGATCCCGCTCGTGCTCCAGAGCTTCAACTGGACGCACGGCGTGTACTTTGGCGCGACGATGGGCAGCGAGACCACCGCGGCGGCGACGGGCAAGGTCGGCGTCGTGCGACGCGACCCGTTCGCGATGTTGCCCTTCTGCGGATACAACATGGCGGACTACTTCAAGCACTGGCTCTCGATGCAGGCGAAGATCCAGTACCCGCCGAAGATCTTCCTCGTGAACTGGTTTCGCAAAGACCGCAACGGCAAGTTCGTGTGGCCGGGCTTCGGCGAAAACATGCGCGTGCTCAAGTGGGTCGTCGACCGCGCGAGGCTCCGCGTCGGCGGTCGCGAGACGCCGTTCGGATGGGTTCCGCGTCCGGGCGACTTGGATCTCTCGGGCTTGGATATCCCGACCGAGCGCGTCGAAGAAGCGACGCACATCGACCTCGATGAGTGGCGACGCGAGCTCGAAGGCGCAGGCGAGTTCTTCGCGTCGCTCGGATCCAACGTGCCGAAGGAGCTCCAGATGCAGCGCGAACTCTTGCTCGCGCGCATCGAGTCGATTCGCACGTCGGGTCCGCAGTACCACCCGCCGACGAACGCCTGAACGCGCTTCGAGCGTTTCGATATGACGCGGTGACCATGCGGATCATCGCGCGGTGATTTCGACGTGGTTCGTGACGATGGAGGGGTCGTCCGCGCGGCGAGAGTTCGAGTAGACTTCGGCGCTGTACTTACGTGTCGAACTACTCGCCATCACGGCCTCGGGGAGGGCCGTCGGAGTTTGTCGGCTCCGAGCGGTACGAACTTGTCCGCAAGCTCGGGCAGGGCGGCTTCGGCGTGGTGTTCGAAGCGATCGACCGCGAGCTCGGCGGGCGCGTCGCGCTCAAGGCGCTGCAGCGCATCACCGCGGACTCGCTGTTCGGGTTGAAGCAGGAGTTTCGCGCGCTCGCGGACGTGTCGCACCCGAACCTCGTGGCGCTCTACGAGCTCGCGGAGCACGACGGCCACTGGTTCTTCACGATGGAGTACCTCGACGGGACGGACTTCTTCAGCCACGTGCGTCCGTCGGACCGCGAGCGGCCCAAAGAAGAGCTCCTCGCCACCGTCGCGTTGGCGGACGTCGCGTCGGACGAGAGCGTCTCGGGCACGACCAGCGCTCGCGCGTACGCGCGCGGCTCGTCGTCGAACACACGCAGGCTCGACCTCGCGCGACTGCGCGCCGCGCTGCCGCAGCTCGTCGAGGGCGTGATGGGGCTCCACCAGCTCGGCATGCTCCATCGCGACGTCAAGCCGTCGAACGTGATGGTCACGCGCGGCGGGCGCGTCGTGTTGCTCGACTTCGGGCTCGTGCGTCCGCCGTCGACCAACGAGCCCATTTCGGGGCGCGTTCGTCTCGATGCTCCGCCGGGACAGCCGCCAACCGCCATCGTGGGAACGCCCGAGTACATGTCCCCGGAGCAGAGCGTCGGCGATCCGCTCACGCCCGCGAGCGATTGGTACGCGGTCGGAACGGTCCTCTACGAAGCGCTCTGCGGCCGACGCCCTTTCGTCGGAACGGTCGCCGAGATCGTCGCGGATCGGCAATACAGCGACCCGCCTCGGCCCTCGGAGCTGGTCGACGACGTCCCGAACGACCTCGAAGAGCTCGTGATGGCGCTCTTGCGAAGGGACCCGACGCGCAGGCCCACGGGCAGTCAAGTCGCGCGCTCGGTCGGCGCGCAAGGGACCCACTCGCTCTCGAGCGCGGTGACCGGGTCCGAGCTGCTCGTCGGCCGCGACGAGGCGCTCGCCACGCTGCGCGCTGCCTTCGACGAGTGCGTTACGACCAAGCCCGCGCGGCCGATCGTCGTCGAGGTGTACGGCTCGTCGGGCGTCGGAAAGAGCGCGCTCGTCGGAAAGTTTCTCGACGAGCTCCGCAAGGCGCACGGCGCGCTCGTGCTCACGGGCCGTTGCGACGAGCGCAAGAGCGTCCCTTTCAAAGCGCTCGACGGCGTCGTCGACGCGCTCAGCGTGTTTCTTCGCAACCGCGCGCACGAAGAGCTCTCGGTGCTCGTCCCGCGGAGGATGGACGCGCTCGAACAGCTGTTTCCTGTGTTGGCGTTCGACCCGAGCACCGGGCGCGCGCGCTCGACGAGCTCGTATCCGCCCCCTGCGTCGCGCTCGTCGATCGAGCCGCTGACGCCTCCGCGCGAGGCCGCGTTCGCCGCGCTACGCGACCTGCTCGTGCGCGCGAGCGCGCTGCGGCCCGTCGTGATCGCCGTCGACGACTTGCAGTGGGGCGACGACGACAGCGCCGCGCTCTTGCGCGAAGTGCTCACGGGCCCCGATACGCCGAACGTGTTGTTCATCGCCACGCTCCGCGGTGAGCCCGGGCAAGTGCGAACGCCCTTCGACTCGGTCGAGGGCGCCGCGCTCGACCGTCGCGTCGTCGACGTCCGTCCGCTCGGCGAGCGAGACGCGCTGGCGCTCGCGCGGGCGCTGCTCGGCCGGCGCGCGGACAGCGAACACGAGGCGCACCGCATCGCGCGCGAAGCAGGCGGAAATCCGTTCTTCGTGGGCGAGCTCGCGCGATTTGCGCTCGAGCGCGGAGCATCGACCGAGCACGAGCCGCTCTCGCTCGAACGCGTCGTGCTCGAGCGCGTGCGCGGGCTCCCCGACGACGCTCGCTCGTTGCTCGAGCTCGTCGCGGTCATCGGGCAGCCCGTTCCGCAGCGCGTGATCTTCGACGCTTCGTCGCTCGGCGACCGCGCGTACCCCGCGCTCCGCGCGCTGCGCGCGTCGAACATGGTGCGCATCGCCGGCGCGAAAGAAGCAGACTCGGTCGAGCCCTACCACGATCGAATCCGCGAGAGCGTCGTCGAGTCGCTCCCGAAGCACACGCTTCGCGCGAGGCACGCGTCCATCGCGCGCGCCCTCGAGGCGCGAACGGACAGCGACCCGGGCCTGCTCGCCGAGCACTTGTTCGGCGCGGGTGAGCGCGAGCGCGCCGCGGCGCAAGCGTTGGCCGCCGCGCAGCTCGCGGATCGATCGCTCGCGTTCGAGCGCGCGGCGCGTTGGTATCGCGCGGCGCTCGACTGGGGCGAGGCGCGAGGCGTCGAGCGATCGGAGCTGCTCGCGCGCATGGCGCACACGCTCGCGAGCTGCGGGCGCAACGGCTCTGCGGCGGAGGCGTTTCTCGAAGCCGCGGAGCTCAGCGACGGACGGACGCGCTCGATCGAGCTTCGCCGGCACGCAGGCGTGCAGTTCTTCACGGACGGTCGACACGATGACGGCGTCCGCACGCTGAGCGCAGTGGCCAAGGAGCTCGGCGTCTCGATCCCCGAGAGCCCGTGGCTGCTCGGCGCAGGACTCGCCAAGGACACCGCGTGGCTCCGCGTGCGTGGAACGCGTTTTCGCGAGACGCCCGCCAGTCGGATCGACTCGGACACGCTCCAGCGCCTCGACCTCTTTCACCACGCGGGGCTCGGCTCGGCCTTCGCCGACTCGCTGCTCTCCATGTGGTACCTCACGCGCTTCACGCGCATGGCCATCGAGGTCGGCGAGCCCGTGCGCGTCGGCCTCGCCCTCCTTCGCTACTCGACAACGCTGTCCGTCTTCGGCCCCGCGTACGAAGCGCGCGCGTTGGACATCTTGCGACAAGCCGAAGACCTCTCGATTCGTCACCGCGACCCGTACCTCCGCGGCTGCATCGACATGGGCTACGGCTTCTTGGACTTGATGATGGGCCGATGGACACAGTCGATCTCGCGCTGCGATCGCGCGCTCGACGTCCTCTCGAAAGTTCCCGGCGCCGTATGGGACACGGACACCGCGGCCTCGCTCGTGACCGAGGCGCTCACGAATCAAGGTCGACTGTCGCAGGCGTTTCGCAAAGCCGCCCGCCAGGAGCGCGACGCGCGCGAGCGAAACTTCATCGCGGGCATGGTTCGAAACGCGCTTCGTTGGGAGTCTCTGCGACTCGTGATGAGCGACGAGCGCGACGCCGCGCGGCGCGTGCTCGAAGAAGCCAGCGCGAAGATCCCGCCCTCGCGATTCTTGTTTGGTCACTTTCTCGAAATGATCGGCCGCGCGCAGCTCGCGGCGTACGAGGGCTCGTGCCGCGCGCTTCTCCCGTGGTTTCGCGCGCAGTGGCCCAAGCTCGAGCGCTCGATGATGCTGTCCGCTCCGGTGTTTCGCGTGGGCGGATTCAGCGCGCTCGCGTCGGTGTTGCTCGGCGCCGCCCGCGAGAGCGCGCCGAGCGAGCAGGCGCTGTTGCTTGCCGAGTGTGATGCGATGGGCCGAAAGCTCGAAGCCGAGCCAGCCACCCACATTCGCGCCCGAGGACTCGCGACGCGCGCCAGCGCCGCTGCGATCGCCGGACGCGAACGAGACGCTCTCTCGCTCTACCGCGCGGCGCTCCAAACGTTCGAAACGGCCGACATGCAGCTGCACGCAGCCGCCTCCCGACTCGCCGTCGGAACCATCATCGGCGGCGACGAAGGCGCCCTTCTCGTGACACAAGGGCAGCGGTTCTTCGTCGAGCAAGGCGTCGCGCGAGCCGACCAATTCGCGCAGATCTTTGTGGCACAGCCCGTGTCCCGCTGACGGCGCAGCCGGGCCGAGCCCGCGCGGGGAGCGCGTTGATCGGATACGTGCTGATACCCTTTGCTCAATTTGGGGTACGTTATCCGAAATGTCCGATGATCGACTTCGCGAGAGATCGCGTTTGCTTGCGATTAGCCCTGTGCTCACCGACCTGCGGTCGGACCTCGTGCTCGACGCGCTCGTCGCGGATTTGTCCAAGCGCGCGGACTGCTCGCTCGCCGCGGTGATCGTGGTGCTCTCGAGGGTGGCGCTGTTTCGCGCCGCGGTCGGGTTGCCCTCCGAAGTGCAGGTGAGCCGCGCGGTCTCGCGCGCGAGCACGCCGTGCGACACGGTCGTTCGCGAACAACGCGCGTTGCTCGTCGACGACGACGCCGGGTTGAACGGCTCGCAACGGACGCTCGCGGTGCAGTACGGGCTGCGAAGTTACGCGGCGGTTCCCCTCGAGCTCGGCGGTCACGTCGTCGGGACGATCGCGGTCGCAGACCGACGCGAGCGCGCGTTCGACGCCTCGACGCTCGACCTTTTGCGGGACACGTCGGCGCGCGCGCGAGCGCGGATCGAAGAGCTCGAACGGAGCTCTCTCGAGCACGACGAAGAAGCGAGCGAGAACGAGCTCCCGCTCATCGAGAGCGCGGCGCTCTCTCGACTCGCGTTCGCGCGTCGCAGCGGAGCGCTCGAAGAAGAGCGCTTCGAGCGCGGCGTCGCGCTGTTGAGTCAGCTCGAAGACCGGCACTTTCGCTGGCAAGAGCTCGTCGCGAGGCTCCGTCCCCTCGCGGAGCCAGCGCCCTCGACGCGCTCGATCATGACGCCGTCCTCCAAGCTCGCAGGCGGAGGGGGCGACAAATGACCGAATCCTCGCAGCCCGACCCGAGCGACCTCTTGGCGTTCGCGCGGCAATTTGCAAAGGGAACGCTCCTGCTCGATCGCTACGAAGTCGACGCCGTCGTCGGTCACGGCGCGATGGGCTTGGTGTACCGCGCTCGTCAGGTGACCGACGGACAGACCGTGGCCATCAAGGTCGAGCACCTCGATCCGGACCAAGCGTTCGAAGGGCGCTTCGAGCGAGAGGCGACGTTGATGGCGCGGGTCCACCACCCGAACGTCGCGTCTCTCTTGGATTTCGGGCGACTTCCTGACGGCGGCGGCGTGCTCGTGATCGAGTACATCGACGGCGAGACGATGGCGCAAGTGCTTCGTCGCTGTGGCGGGTCGCTGCTGTGGCGCGAGGCTGTCGGGATGGTGCTCGGCGTGCTCGACGGACTCAACGCTGTGCACGCAGCGAAGATCCTTCACCGCGACATCAAGCCGTCGAACGTGATGCTCGAGCGCGCAGGGCCGCGCGTGAAGCTCGTGGACTTCGGCGTCGCGCGCAAGATCGCGGGCGAGCGCGACGGGATGCCCATCACGGCTGCGGGCGAGGTGCTCGGGACGCTGCACTACATGGCCCCAGAGCAGCTGCTCGGCCATCCGATCGACGAACGAGCAGACATTTATGCGGTCGGCGTGATCTTGTACGAAGCGCTCGCGGGGCGACTGCCGTTCAGCACGCAGTCGCTCAAGGGAACGATGGAGAAGACCACAGGCCAACCGCCGAAGCCGATCGTGCCCCCCGAGGGCCGGCCGCGGTGGCCGAAGTCGCTCGAGCGCGTGATCGACAAGGCGTTGGCGTTCAGCACGACGCAGCGTTTTGCGTCCGCGGCGGAGTTTTCGACGGCCCTTCGCGCGACGCTCGACGAGTCGACCACCGACGAGCGCGGCGCCCTTCGCGCATCGGGCACCAACCTCGTCGAGCTCGAGCCGCCGACCAAGCCCACGCTCGCCGCGAAGGAGCAGCTTCGCCGCGTCGTTGTCATCGCGACGCGGCTCCCCGAAGGAACGCTGTCGAACGACGCCGAGCGCGCCTGGATCGGCGAGACGCTGCAAGGCTACGCGCGCCCCGTCGAGCTCGGGCCCGACACGATCGGGATCGTCCTCAACGAAGGCGGAACGGGCGAGAGCGCCAGCATCGCCGCGGCCCTGGTCGCCGCGCTCTCCGCGCGCTACGGCAGGCTCAACGTCGTTCAAGAGCGCGTGCAGGTGCGCGCGGGCTGGTCGATCGACGTGTTCTCGCTGGTGAGCGTCTCGACGACGCTGCTCGCGAAGCTCGACGGCCAGCGATAGCGGGCAACGAGTGCACATCGAGTCGAGCGCCGGCAGCGGTCGACTCGATATGCGCTCGCTGCATGCACTCTTCGCTCGCTGCATGCACACTTCGCTCGTTGCACGCGCTCGCCCGCTCGACTCTTTGCGCGCGTCAGTGCGCGTTGCCGCCGTCGGACGTGGGCTTGGCCTTCATCGCGATCTCGGGCGTCGACAGCGAGAGCAAGAGCGCGACGAGCGCGAGCGCGGCGTTGGCGACGAACACGACGTGAACGAGGTCGCCGATCGCCTCGCGCACTGTGAGTGGAGCGAGCGCAGCTCCTGGGCGTAGCGCGGCGTCGATGGACGCGCTCGACACGCCCCGCGAGAGCAAGCGCTGGTCTGCGATGGCGCCGCCGATGATGGCGCCGAACGTCGCGCCCATCGTGCGCGCGAAGGAGTACGCGGCGGTGGCGGCTCCGCGGAGGTTCCAATCGACGGAGGACTGCACGGCGATGAGGAGCGGCGTGTTCTGCATGCCCATCCCGAAGCCGATGATGCCCGTGGCGACGACGAACCACACGCGCGCGCTGTGCAAGTCGAGTCGCGCAAGCATGAGCGAGCCTGCGAACACCAACAGCAGCCCGCCGATGGCGGCGCGGCGCACACCGACGCGCGCGAGCACGAGACCCAACAAGAACGCTGACACCGGCCACGCGATCGCGAACGCCGTCATCGTCAGCCCGCTCTCTCGCGTCGTCGCGCCCTGCCCTCCCTGCACGAGCAGCGGAACATAGTTGGTCACCACGGTCATCACGGCGCCCGACGTGAGCGCGACGAGCACCGCCACGGTGATCGACTTGTGCGAGAAGAGCTCGAGCGGGAGCACGGGGTGCTTCGCCCTGCGTTCGACCAGGTAGAACGCGATCGCCAACAGAAGCGAAGCCACGAGCGGCAGCCGACCCATGCCCGCGACGCCGTGCCCGCCCGAGCCGAGCTGCACGCCGACGATCGCGCCCGTGAGCAAGAGCGCGCCGGCCCAATCGATCGACACCTCGCGCTTCTCGACCTTCTCGACGAGCGAGCTCGAGAGCATCGCCATCGCGATGAGCCCGAACGGAACGTTGAGATAGAACACCCAACGCCACGAGAGAAAATCCACGATGAGCCCGCCCGCCACGGGCCCCACGGCCCCCGCGAAGCCCCACACCGCCGAGAACAAGCCCTGCACCTTCGCGCGCTGGTCCGCGGGGTAGAGATCGCCGATCACCGTGAGCCCGACGGTGGCGACCGCGCCGCCGCCGATGCCCTGCACCGCGCGCGCGGCGATGAGCGCGTTCATCGACCACGCCGCGCCCGACACCCAGGATCCCAGGAGAAACAGGGACATTCCTGCGAGGTACGCGGGGCGGCGGCCGAAGAGGTCCGAGAGCTTTCCGAAGAGGGGCGCCGAGACCGAGCTCGTGAGGAGATAGATCGAGAGCACCCACGCGTAGCGATCGCTCCCGCCGAGGTCTCCTGCGGCGCGCGGCATCGCCGTGCTCACGATGGTCATCTCGATCGCCGCCGCGAACATCCCCGTCACGATCGCTGCGGTAGCGAGCCGTCGTCGTCGATCTGCGAGCGCGCCGGGAGAAGACGGCGGCGAGGACACCGTCGCAGGCGAAGAAGAGTCAGCCATCGTCGAAGCGCAGAGCTATAGGGCACATCCGCTCACCCGCAAATGCTCCGTCGCTCACCACGCAAAAGTGCAATGCGAGCGGTCCGAGGCGGTCGCCGACGGTCGGTGTAAGCTCGCTCGCGATCCATGAGCACGCCCGAGCGCGCGATCGCCGCGCGAAAACGCGCACGAAGGCGCGGCGAGCTCGTTCGGCGCGCCCCGCTCGCGGCGCTCGGGGCGCTCGCGATGATGGCCACCCCCGCGCGCTCTTGGTGGATGATCGCGCTCGCGGGCGCGTTCGGTTGGTGGGCGCGGGGCCGCGTGAGAGCGCATCGATCGAGCGTCAGCGAGATGCTCGGCCAACGCTCGTGGGCCATCGTCGCGTGTCTGCAAAGCGACTACACCGAGGGCGAGATCGAAGCGCTGAGGCTGCTCGACGCGCGCCTCGTGATGGCCGTCGAAAACGGGGACCTCGCGTCGATCGAGCCGCTGCTCGACGAGGTCGAGTCGCTCGTGACCGAGCGCGACGCGTCGGCGGTCGTGTGCGATGTCCGAGCGTTTTTGCTCGCGCTGCGAGGCGATCGCGCCGCGACGAGGGCGGCGCTCGCTCGCGGCCCCTTTCACGCGGATCGACCCTGGGGCGCGCTCGCGAGGCGGATCCTCGACGAGCAATCACCGGACGATTCGACGACCGAGGCCGCATCGATCGAGGCGATGCTCGAAGACGCGACGCCCGGGATGCGCGCGCTGTTCGCGGCGCTCGATCGGAGACGCGCGTCGACGGCGGTGTACCGACAGCCCGCGCGCGGCGCAGCGACGCGGGTCGCGCACGCGTCGTGGATGCTCCGCGTGGCGCCGTCCTACGTCGACGCGCTGCCTGCGTGGGCCTCGCTCACGAGCGCGATGGACGCGAGTTGGAACCACCCTTCGAACGCCTCTCCCATCACCCTCGCGACGCGCCCGTGGCGCGATCGATTGCGCTCTCCGTGGGCGCTCACGATGGTCTCGTTGGCGCTGTTGCAGGCGTTCGCGCTCGCGTGGGGAGCGGACTTCGTGCGCGCCCCGACCGCCGGGCGAGCGCTCTTGTTTCTCGGCCCCCTCGTCGGGCTCGCGGTCGCGGGCGTGTGGGCGTGGACCGCGCGGCTCCGCGAGAAGAACGCGCGCGGTGATCGATCCAAGCTGATTCACTTCGCGCCCCCGCGCTACGTGCGGCGCTACGAGCACATCGCCGTCGAGCGAAACTTGTGGGCCGGAGGCGTCGAGAGGAGCCGTCGCGCGCTCTCGCTCGTGTGGTCCTTGGGCGCTCCGCGCGATCGCGCGCTCTTGCTTCGTCGTCACGCGGTCACGCTCGCGTGGGAGGGGCTCGCGGACGAGAGCGAAGCGGTGCTCGCGCGGCTCGACGAGGATTTTGCCTCGTACACGCACACGACCACGGCCCGCTTCGAAGCGCGGCTCGTGAGCGCGGTCGTCGCAGAAGATCGCAAGCGCGCCGAGAAGATCGCGCGCGAGTACGTCGATACGCTCCCGGTCTCGCGCTCGATCGAGGCGCTGTGGAAGTGCGTCTACGCGGCGCTCGTCGATCGATCGCTGCGCGACGAAGCGCGCGCGCAGTGGCATCCGCGGCACGAGCGCGCGCGATGGGTGCTGGAGCTGCTCGAAGACGAACGCGTGCGCGTGGACGCGCGCGACGATCCGGCGCGAGACGAAGCGACGATCTCCAGCGATTCGAGCGACGAAGTGAACGAATTGCGCCGCTGAGCCCCGTCGCCGCCGGTCGCGCGACGGACGTGGTGAGTTGCGAGGTTCGCGTGGGTCGTGTATGCGGCATGCGCCATGTCGATGAAGCGCGTCCGTAAGACGGGCCCCGGTGGTCGCGGATCGAACACCGAGGGAGGTTTGACTCCCTTCGGTCAGGCTCTGCCCTCCCTGCCCAACTGGCAGGAGGCGGTCGGCGACAAGCCCGACGCTCCGGCGCGAGCGTGGTCGCTCTCGGTCTCGTTCGCGCGAGACGAGCTGATCGAGCACCCCAAGTTCGGCCGCGGCATCATCGTGATGGTGCAGGGGACGAAGATCCAGGTGCTCTTTCAAGAGGGCACCAAGATGCTCGGCCACGCGGGCTGAGCGACCCGCGTCGCGCGTCACGTCGCTCCGCGTAGCCAGCGCACCGCGTCGGCCTCGCTCGTAAACGCGCGCACGGGAGCGCGCACCGAGAGCGCCGTCATTTGCACGCGCGTCACCGCGAGCTCTTCGTCGACGAGCACCGCGATGCGACGCGCGCCGGTCTCGGCGAGGGCCTTCCAGCGCGCTTCTCGAATGGCCTTCCAGTGCGGGGACGTGGGGCTCGGGCCGGACGCTTGCGCGGTGATCAAGACAGCGTCGAGGCGCATCGCGATCCGCGCGCGCTCCATCGCCGCGAAGTACTGCGCCATCTCCTCGGGCGTCTGCGGATTGCCCGCCTCGACGACGCGGAGATAGCCGTCCTCGCGAGCCCAATCCACGTGACCGTCTGCGAGCGAATAGCGCTGCACGAGCAAGATGGGACAACCAACAGCGCGCGACCGTCAACGAGGGGACCGAGCCGCGGACCACCACCCATTTTTCCTGAGAACTACGCGGTCGGTCCATTTGACCGACCGTTGGTCAAATTGACCGACCGTGTATTTCCCAGGAAATCGCGCGATATCATCGCTCGGACGATGGTCACCAAGAGCAAGGGCAAGGGCGCGAAGGGCGCGAAGGGAGCAAAGACCGCGAAGGGCGCAAAGACCGAGAGGCCCGCGAAGGAGACGAAGCGCGCGAAGGGCGCCTCGGACGAGAGCAACACCGAGCTGCTCCATCTCCCCGCGAAGTACGAAGTCCGGTGGAACACGCTCGTCGGCCTCGTTCGCGTCGCGCGCAAGAAGGGAACGTCGCTCTGGGATCAAATGTACGAAGCGGTCGCAGAGATCGCCGAGCACGAGCCGCCGCTGTATCTGCTCGAGCATCCGACGTTCGAAGCGTTTTGCGACAAGGAGCTCGGTGAAGAAGCGCGCAACGTCCGGCGCTGGATGCGCGTGGCGAAGTTCTTCTCGCCGCAGGACGAGACCACGTACAAAGTGACGCGCCTCGACGCGCTCGTGCGCTGGGCCGAGAAGCGCGCGAAGAAGAAGATCACCGGGCGCTTTCCGCTGAAGCTCGAGGACATCCGCATCAACGTGGTGCGCGACGGAGAGCGAAGGCGCGTTCCGGCGCTCGAAGCGTCGCCCGAAGAGATCGACGCGGACGAGCCGAAGAAGCGCGGCGAGCCCGAAGAGCGCGGGCCGCACAGGCTCGAGCTCGAAGCCGCGCGCGTGATGAAGAAGCACCGCGAGCTCGCGAGCGTGAAGTGCGTGTACCGCGACGGCGAAGTGTCGTTCACGGGCGTCCCTGCGCACGCGGGCAGCGTGTTCGCAAAGGCGCTGAGCGAGATCGCGTGGGACGAAGGGTGACGGGGCTCAGCGCGTCGGGTGTTCGCGACGCCAGCGTCGAAGCCGCAACGCAGCGACGGCTCGTCACTTCGCTCGTCAGTGCGTTGTGCGAGACTGCGGCCGAGAGCGCCTCGGCGACGAGAAGAGATCGAGAAACCCTCGCAACGGGTCGCGCGCGCGACCACGACCGCGACTCGCCCCTGCGTCGCGCGTCT
The DNA here is from genome assembly GCA_016793325.1 of Myxococcales bacterium. Lineage (GTDB taxonomy): Bacteria > Myxococcota_A > Polyangia > Polyangiales. The sequence continues at coordinate 107,833 of JAEUKI010000047.1, forward strand.
GCGCGGCGGCGAGCACGCCTCCATCGGCGCTGTCGTGCGCTGCGACGGGCACGTTGGCAGGCTCCGCCGAGCGCCCGTCGGCGATCGTAGCCCCTGCGTCCGCGAGCCCCGTCGCGGTCGTCGAAGCGCCCGCGAGCGGCCCGACAGGGTGGTCCGGAGCAGACGGTGAGCGCCCTCGCGCCGCGAGGCCTACGACGAGCGCCGCGACCAGCGCCACGCCCGCGATCAGCGGAGCCTTTCGCTTCAAATCCGACGCGACGACCTCGGGTCGGCGCTCGCCAGCGGCCGCGGTGAGCGTCGACGCGAGCGGCGGCTCGGCTTGTGGTGGGCGCATCGAGGGAGCGCTCGAGGGAGTCGCGACGAGCGCCTTGTGCGCGGCGGTCTCTCCGGCGTTTCCGAAGGTCCGACGAAACACGACGCGGACCTCCTCTCCTGCAAACGGCAGCAGCGCGCGCCCGAACGCCTGAATGGACTCGAAGCGATCGTTCGGCTCCTTGGCCATCGCTCGCAAGATCGTCGCTTCGAGCTCCTCGGGAAGCTCCGGCTTTCGCTCGCGCGGCTTGGGAAACTCTCCGAGCACGATCTTGGTCAACAGCGCGAAGTACGTCTCGGCCTCGAACGGCAGGTGCCCCGTCACGCATTGGTACAGGATCACGCCCAACGAGTACTGGTCGCTGCGCGCGTCGCTGGCCTTGCTGCTGTGCGCCTGCTCGGGAGCCATGTAGAGCGGCGTCCCGATGACCGCCGCCGAGCGCGTGAGGTTGTGGTTGGACTGCGGGTCCACGAGCTTCGAGATCCCGAAATCGAGGACCTTCGGCAGCGGCGCGCCGTCGGGGTTTTGCGAGAGAAAGATGTTGGACGGCTTGAGGTCTCGATGGACGACGCCGACTTGGTGCGCGGCGTTTACCGCAGCGAGCACCGGGATCAGCACGTCCACAGCCTGCTCGGGGCTGAGCGCGCCTTCGCGTCGCAAGCGCGCGTCGAGGTCCTCGCCCTCGAGATACTCCATCACGAGATAGAGCATCCCTTCGCTGGTCCCGACGTCCGTCACGTTGACGATGTGCGGGTGCTGAATGCGAGAGGCGGCCTCTCCTTCGCGTAGAAATCGCGCCCTCGCCTCGACGTTGCGGGCCGCCGAAGGATCGAGGGTCTTGAGCGCGACCCGCTTCTTGATGTCCTGGTGTACGGCTTCGTACACCTCGCCCATCCCGCCGCGCCCGATGAGGCGCTTGATGAGGTAGCGGTCGATCACGACGCCGGGCTGCAACAGGGGAGGCGGTTCTTCGTCGGGCGTCCCATCGCCGCGCGTTTCGTTCATCGATGCATCGCGAGCGTATCACCGCGCGTTCTTCGATGTCGCTCGGTCTCGCGAGGCGCGAAGCCCTTTGTGCGTCGCGCTCGGTCACGCGGCGCGAGCGGGTGATCACCGCAGGGGCGTCGCTTCGATGCGATGAACGACGAGCGACCGCGTGCATTGAAAGAGCACGTTGCGTCCGGGCGTCGCGCGCTCGTAGTCGGCGGCGGCGCCCGCGTCGAAGACGAACGTCGTGCGCATCCAACGCGCGGCGCCGGTCTCGTCCGCGGTCGCGGGGAGCGGCGCGCGGGCGCGGTACGCGCTTCCGTCGAACTGTTGAACCTCGCCGCTCTCGGACGCGCGCCACGTGATCGAGACGCTCACCGGGCCCGTCAGCGCGTCCGGCAAATCAACGAGGAAGTTCGCGTTGGGCGCGGTCGAAGCGCGCGCGTCGAGCGCGAGGGACCCGGCGGTCGAGCGCGCGGGAGCCGCCCAGTCCACGCGATAGAAGCGAACGCCGCCGCGCGCGTCCGAGGGGATCGCGTCGTCGCCGGGCCCTGCCGCGACGGACCAGCGGCTGTCGGGCGCAAACGCCGCGGGGCGATGCAGAAGCAGCGTGGAGAGCGCGTCGAGGCCGACGGCGTCGACGGTTCCGCTCGACAGGGCGACGTCGAAGCGCGCGAGGCGCGAGCTCATGAGCGCGCTGCGCGCGAGGTCGAACAGCAGCGGGTTGCCGCCGGGCGCGTCGGCGTTGGCGGCGAAGCCGAGGACCGCGGCGCGGGTGTAGGTCCAGTCCGAGGCGCCAGCGCTCGTTCCATCGACGCGACCGTTCATGCGCGCAGGGTGTCCGCTCCAGATCGCGTCGGTGAACGTCCTCGCGAGCGCGGTCATGTGTCCGTCGGACCACCAACGGCGATCGCGCGCGAACCGCATGAACTGCGTGGTGAGCAGCGCGTGCGAGATGTCCTCGGCGTTGCGCTGCGCGGCGGGGTAGCCGTCGTCGACGTAGTTCCACTCGTAGCGACCGCTGGCGCTGCGGAGGCGAACGCGAAGCGCCTCGCTCGACTGCTGCGCGCGCGTTCGCAGCGCGTCGTCGCCCTCGAGCTCGCCGAGCATCCACGTCGCCGTCGCGATGAGCGCGTTTGTGTTGTGGGTGTTCTTCGCGTCCGCGCTCGCAAACGAGTACCAGTAGAACGCCGCGGCCGGGCTCGCGCCAGCGACCGCGCTCGACCGCGATTGGTACGGCCGCACCATCGACGAGAGAAATCCCAGCATCCGACGCGCGTCCGTCGCCCGGTCCGCGTGGCGCGCGCCCGCGTCGCGCAAGTACAAGAGCAGCTCGCCCACGCCCGTGGCCACCATCCCCGTCTGCCACGCGTAGTTGGTAAACGCGGGGTTTGTCGATCCGTCGCCGAAGGCGTCCCACGGCTCGTCGAGCCCGTAGCCCGGCGCGCCTCCGAGCACGCGCGTCGAGCCCGCGATCAGCTCGTCGACCTCGGCGATCGCCTGCGTCACGAGCGCGTCGCGCTCCGCCTCTCCGCCTGGAAATTCTCTGCCCGCTGCAGCCCTCAGAAAGCGCGCCATCGCTTGCAGCAGATACCCCTGCGCCGCGGACTCGGCGAAGGTCGCGGACGCGTCGAGCGCCCGCGCGTTGCTGCGGATCGATCGCTGGATGATCCCGATCGCGCTGGGATACGCGCCGATCGTGAAGTCCTGCAGCGGCGGCAGCGCGGGAGGCACATCGACGCCCTCGTCGCGCGCGGTGGCGTCGGGCGAGCTCGACGCGTCACGGGCGATGGGCTCGTCGATCACGTCCATCTCCGGCGCCGCGTCCTGCGGTGGGGCGACGTCTCGTGGGGTCCCGACGTCGAGCGAATCCGCGCGCGACGCGACGTCCTCGAGCGAAGACGGCGTCGAACATGCGCAGAGCGCAGCGAGCAGCGGCGCGAGCGGAGCGCGAGCGGGCGGAGCGCGAGTGGGCGGAGCGTTCACCGACGTAGTGTCGCACGGACGCGCGAGCGCGCAGTGCGACGGGAGGCCTCACCCCCGCTGCCGCGCGCCCCTCTCCCGCGAACATCGCGGGAGAGGGGCTTCGGGGACCGAAGCGTGTTGCCAGCACACCGACCGTTGATCACCACGCCCATGAATTCGAAGCCCCTCTCCCGCGATGTTCGCGGGAGAGGGGCGCGCGGCAGCGGGGGTGAGGCCGTGGCCCACCCGCGGCCATCTTCATCGCCTATGCCCGTTCACGTCACCTTCGCCCGGCGAATCAGCCGCGAGAACACCGGTGGCGCGAAGCGCTTCAGGTACACAGCGAGCCGCTCCCTGCCGCCGACGAGGGCCTCTTCGCGCTCGCGCGCGGTCGCGTCGAGCACGCCCTCGGCGCACTCGTCCGCCGAGATCCCGCGGTCGATCGCTTCGTCCATCGTCGCGTGCGGAGAGCCGTCGCCCGTCAGCGCGTTGCGCGAGACCTCGGTGCGCACGAAGCCCGGGCACACGATCGTCACGCGGAGGCCGTCCTCGTGGTGCTCGGCGCGAAGCGAGTCGAAGAACCCGTGGAGCGCGTGCTTCGACGCGCTGTAGCTCGAGCGAAGGGGCGTTCCGAACACGCCCACGAGCGACGAGACGACGACGAAGTGCCCCGCGCGACGGCGCACCATCGACGGCAACAGGGCCTTGGTCAACGCCACAGGCCCCAGGTAGTTCACGCGCATGATGCGCTCGTCCACCGAGAGCTTCGTGTCGATCGCGCGGCTCCGCTGCGAGATTCCCGCGTTGTGCATCATCACGTCGATCCCGCCCGTCGCGTCGAGCACCCGCGCCGCGACCGCGTCGATCGTCTCGAGCTGCCCTTGATCGAGCGGCTCGACCCGCACCTCGGTCGACCCGAGGCTCTTGGCCACGCGCTCGAGCTCTTCGCGCCTTCGCGCCGAGAGGACGACCTTCGCGCCCTCGCGCGCAAACGCCCGCGCGCTCGCCTCGCCGATGCCCGACGACGCGCCCGTGATCCACACCCATTTGCCTGCAAATCGCCCTGTCATCGGCGACGTTGGTACCACCGATCAACGCGGGGACGGTGGCTCAGTTCACGGTCTTTTGCGCGAGCGCTTCGTCCGCGAGCTGATCGAAGCTCATTCGACGAAAGCGCTCGGCCTCGAGGTCTGTGTACAGCGTCTTCAACACGCGCTCGTCGACGCCGAGCACGCGCTCGGCGATCGGTCGAAACACACGCCCCACGACGGCGTCGTCCGCGAGTCGCTGAAGGACCATCGTGAACTTCGAGAACGGCCGGTCCGTCACGCCCTCTTTCAAGCCGAGGATCTGGATGCGCTTGAAGGCCTCGCGGAGGCGCGTTCCCGCGGGATCGAGGAGGTCCATGGGACGAAAGAAGACGTCGCGAAAGAAGGGCCGCGCGTGCCACATGAGCCCCACCAGGGAGGCCGCGGCGCGGGCGCGCTCGCGCTTGCTTCGCGCGGGCTGCGCTTCGAGCCAACGCGTGTACGCGGGCGACGCGTAGTGCTCGACCATGTGGTGATCGACCGCGATGTGCCGAGACTCGTCGCGGTTGATGAGCTTCATCGCTTGCTTGCTCATCGCGTCGTCCACGAAATCATCGAGCGAGCGCAGGAGCGCGATGTCGAGCAACAGCTCTCCAGCCGTAATGTACGTGTTGGCGATGTCCGGCGGCAGCGACCGAGCCGCGAGCACGAAGTGCTCGGCGAACCGCGTGAGGTGCGGGTTCTCTCGGTACGCGCGGTAGTGATGGACGTCGTAGTGCCGCGCGAGCCTGCGCGCGACGACCGAGTGACGCTCTTCGTCGCGCACAAACGACTGAAAAATCGCTCGCAACGTAGGGTCTTCGGTCTGATCGCGCTGCACCGCGAAGAGCGCGCCCGCGAGCAGCTCGATGCCCGCCATGTCCGTGAAGTACTGGCAGATCGCGATCTCGTGCTCGCGCGACAGCGCGCGTGGCGCCACGGTCCAGTCGAGGTCGTCGACCGACCACTGATCGCGCTCGCACAAGGACAGCATTCGCTGCAGGTCCATCGCTCGATCGTACGCTCGTCAGCGAACGTCAGTGAAGCCCATCCGTCGGAACGAACAACACGAGCCCGCTCTCGATCGAGACGATCCACAAGCCCGAACGGGCGAGCGTCGAGAGCGCTTCGCTGTGCGCGGATTGCGCTCGGCGCGCAGCGCCCGTCTCGAGCGCGAGCAGCGCGTCGGCGAAGTCCGTCGACAAGGCGGTCCAACGATTGAACGGCGGTTCATCGACCGCCCGAGGCCACGCGGGGATGCGGTACTGGGTCGCGAGGCGGTACCCGTGCTCTGCCGTCGAGCCGAACCACCGGACGAACCTCGGCGCCGCGCCCACATAGCGGAGGTAGAGCTCGATCGCCGCGGCCTCTGCGGCAGCGATTTCGGCGGGCGCCGCGCAGAGCGCGAGGAAGGTCGCGAGGTCGACCGGCTCGTTGCGCGACCCGAACTCGATGCCGCAGCCCCCGCACACAGAACACAGACCGAAGTCGTACCCAGCGCGCCCCGACCCGTCGCACTTCTCGCAGTCTTCGAGGGACGCGAACGCGATCGACGCGATCTGCGACGGGCGCATGAGCCCCCGCGCGACGGCCTGCTCGAGCAGCCCTTGCGAGGGCGCGGCGCTTCTCGGCGCTGCAGCGATCACCGCTCGCGCCTCGTCGAGCCTCGGCCTCGCCGCGCGGCGGCGCAATTCGAGCGGCGTCGTCATGGTCCGAGAGGATAGCGTCCATCGCCGCGCCGTCACGCGCGGGGTATGCTTCGACGACGCCCACACGCATGGAGCACCCTCCCCCGACCGACGACGAGCTCGCGATTCGCGGGCGACGCGCGACCCGAGGATTCCGGGATCTTTTTCAGGGGATTTCTCGTGGCGCGTAGTCCTTCGGACGAGGCGTGGCGCTCGCGTTGGCGCTGGTCGATCACCCCGTTTTCGATCGCGGGAATGCCCCTTCGCATTCACGTGAGCACGCTCGTCGTGCTCTTGATGCTGCGGCCGTACACGTTTTCGCTGCTCGCGTGGCTGACGTGGATCGCGATGGTGGCGCTTCACGAAGTGGGGCACGGGGTGCTCGTTCGGCGCGAGGGCGGGCGCGTCGTCGAGCTCGCGGTGCACGGGCTCGGCGGCGAGTGCAGCTACGTCGGGGTTCGGTCGCAAGAGGGCGTCGAGCGCGTCGCGTGGGGAGGAGTGCTCGCGCAAGCGCTGCTCTTCGTGGTGGTGGGGGCGCTGTATCTCGCGCGCGTTCCGATCCCGGCGCCGGTGGTGCACGTGGCGCTCGGGGTGAACCTCTCGTCGATCGTGTTCAACTTGATTCCCATCGCGCCGCTCGACGGAGCGTACGCGTGGCCGCTGTTGGGTCGTTGGTGGAGACGCGCGCGGCAGCGACGCGCCACGGCGGCGCGGGCCAAGCAACGAGCCGAGCAGCAAGACAAGCAGCTCACGGCGCGCGACGCGGCGCTCGACGACCTTCGAGACGTTCGAGACACCCGCGAAGCCGACGAGGTCATCGCGCGCGTCACGGGAATCCCCACGGACGCCGATCGCTGAACCGCCGCTACAGTCGATCGCGCCTTCGCGCGAGAAAGCGCCGCTCGGCCTCGTTGCGCGTCGCTGCGATCGCGGCGTCGTACGCGCTCCGCGCTTCTTTGCTGCGCCCCAAGCGACGCAAAAGGTCCGCCTTCGCAGCGAAGAGCGCGTGGTGGCCCTCGAGCCCCTCGACGCGCTCGAGGGCGCGCACGGCGCGAAGCCCCTCGGCGGGACCGTCGACCATCGACCGCGCGACCGCCTCGTTGAGCGCGACGATCGGCGCGTCAGTCTTGGCGCGCAGAAGCCCGTAGAGCGCGGCGATCTGCGCGAAGTCCGTCTCGGCGTAGCTCGGCGCTTCGTCGTGCAGCGCTTGGATCGCGGCCTCGATCGCGTACGTGCTCGGCGGGCCCGCGCGCAGCGATCGAGCGAGCAGCGATTTTGCACGCGAGATCATCGCGTGGTCCCAACGGTCGCGCGCTTGTTCGTCGAGCGCGATCATCTCGCCGTCGGGGCTCGTGCGCGCGTCGCGTCGCGCGTGAACGAGCAGCAAGAGCGCGAGCAGCGAGAGCGCGTCGGGGTGCTCTTCGACGAGGGCGCAGAGCACTTCGGCGAGGCGAACGGCTTCGTCCGCGAGGTCGATGCGCTGGAGCGACGGGCCCGTCGTCGCGACGTACCCCTCGTTGAAGATCGCGTAGAGCACCTCGAGGACCGAGCCGAGCCGCTCGCGAAGCTCGCTCTTCTCGGGGATTTCGTAGGGGATTCCCGCGGTCTCGATCTTCGACTTCGCGCGCGTGAGCCGCTGCGCCATCGTGGAGGGCGCGACGCAAAACGCCCGCGCGACGTCGTCGGTCGAGAGCCCCGAGAGCCAGCGCAACGCGAGCGCCACGCGCGTGTCCGGCGCGATCGCGGGGTGACAACACGTGAAGAAGAGCCGCAGTCGATCGTCGCCGAACGCTTCGTCTTCGAGCGACGCGAGGACGTCTGCCTCGCGCTCGTCTCGTAGCGTTCGCACGGTGGCTCGCGCGCTCGCGCTCATCGCGCGATGCCTCAACGCGTCCACCGCGCGCCGCCGCGCGACCGCCATCACCCACGCCGAAGGAACATCCGGAACCCCTTCGTCGGGCCACTGCCGCACGGCGCTCTCGATCGCTGCGTCGAGCGACTCTTCAGCGATCTCGAAGCCGCACCGCTTCACGAGCGCGGCGAGCACCCGCGCGCGATCGTCGCGAACGAACGCGCGAATCGCTTCGTGGGCCACCGCGCGACTGTCTCCGAGCATGCCTCTCTATATCGGGTCCGCGATGAAAGTGGTGTCGAAGAGCCGGCACTCCGGGGCGGGGCGTCACGGGTTCCGGCAGGGCTCGGACGGAGCGCTCATGGGGTTCTTCCATGAGCGCTCCACGGAGTGCCTCATCTCGAGCTCCATCAGTGCCTCATCTCGAGCGCATGCAACGAGTGCATGCGCCCGCTGCTTCCCTATGCACTCGCCCCATGCACTCGTTGCATGCGCCCGCTGCAGTCACCCGCCCGCCCGCTCGCTCACGCGTACGCGCTCGTGTCCATCACGGGGCGCACTTCGACTGTTCCCGTTTCGGCCGCGGGGATCTTTGCGGCGATCGCGACGGCCTCGTCGAGGTTCTTCGCCCACACGCGGTAGTAGCCGCCGAGCTGCTCGCGCGTCTCGGCGAAGGGGCCGTCGCGAACGACGCGCTTGTTTTCGTCGAGCGAGATCGAGCGCGCCTGCATCGTCGGCGCGAGCGGCTCGCCTGCGATGAACTGTCCCGTCGCGGTGATGCTCTTCGAGAACTCCATGTAGCGACCGAAGATCGCGCCCTGCTCCGCCTCGCTCATCGAGACCCACGCGCGCTCGTCTTCGTAGAGCAACAACAAGTACTCTTTGTGCGTGTCCTTCGAGAGCGCTGGGCGCTTGCTCGCGTCTGCGGGCGCGGGCGCTCCGCCGACCGCCATGATGGGCCGAACCTCGATCGTCCCGTGCTTGGCGCCGGGGATCTTCTCGGCCCACGCGAGCGCCTCGTCTGCGCTCTCGGCGTCGATCGTGTAGTAGCCGCCGAGCTGCTCGCGCGTCTCGGCGAAGGGGCCGTCTTTGACCGCGCGTTTTCCCTCGCGAACACGGACCGACGTGGCCGTGTGCGTCGGCTCGAGCGCCGCGCAATCCCCCGCGCGACCGGTGGCGAAGAGGTCCTTCGTATACGTGCCGTAGGCCTCCATGACGGCGGCTCCCTCGGCGGGGGTGCTGTTCGCGAAGCGCGACTCCGCGGCGTAGATCAACAGGACGTACTGCATAACGTGCGTTCTCTGCTCCTTTCGCCCCCTGTGTCGAACGACGACCCCGCCCATCGACAAGGCCCCGACGATTTTGTGTTGATCCAGTCTTTTTGGCTACCAAATGACAGTCACTTCGCCGTTTCTCAGCGAACGAAGCGGACGCGCGCGATCACGCCCGCGCGAACCGTGTAAATGGCCAGCACTTCGAAGGGGTCGCTCTCGGGCGTTCGCCGAACGCGCTCGTGATCGACGACCACGCCGCCGACCACCAAGCGCGCCACGAGCTCGGCGTGGTTCTTCGGGTGCTGCGCGAACATCGCCTCGTACCGCGCTCGGTACATCGCGATCCCCGAGAGCGTGACGGGGCCGCCGAGGTCGCTCACTTCGACGGTGTCTGCGAAGCACGCGCAGTGCGCCGCGAGGTCCTGCGTGTTGTACGCGGCGAGCTGACGGGTCGCGATCGCGCGCGAGGCCTCGCTGTCTCCCGCGCCGTCTGCGATCTCGAGCCGCGCGATCCGTCCTTCGCGCAGCGTGTACACGCCGAGCCCCGACGCGACCGCGCTCGCTGCGGGGTCCACCATCGGCGCGCGCGCCGTCACGACCGCGCGGAGCGAGAGGGCCCCGTCGTCGGGCTCGAACGCACCGTCGCGCGAAAACGCTCGTTCGAAGAGCGCGCGCGCAGACGCCTTGCTCTCGGCCCATACCGGTCCTTCGATCGAGGCGCACACACAATCATCCGCGAGCGTGTCCGCGAGCACCTCGGCGTCCCTCGCCAGAAACCCGCGCTCGAAGCGGCGCACCGTGTCCAAACCGTGACTCATGAGCGCGCCGAGGATACGACCAGCGAGGCCACGGTGTCGCTCGGCGCCGAGATGAACTTGCCAGGTAGCCCTCGGCGCGTTTTCGCTCGGCGCCGAGATGAATCTGTCGAGTAGCCCTCCGCGCGTTCTCGCTCGGCGCAGAGATGAATCTGTCGAGTAGCCCTCCGCGCGTTCTCGCTCGGCGCAGAGATGAATCTCGGCGCATGAACGCCGCTGCGCGTCGCGCGCAAGAGCGCGAGGAGTCCCGATACACCGAGCATCCTCGCGACCGGCTCTGCGGGCGCGCGCTGCGTAGCAGCGTTCATGCGCCGAGATTCATCTCGGCGCTCAGTCATCCCTCTCGGCGCTCAGTCATCCCTCTCGCGCCCCGCTGACTCATCTCGGTTAGTCTCTCGCGCGTGAGAGTCGGAATCTTCGGAGCTGGCGCGATCGGCTGCTATCTCGGCGCGCGGCTCGCGGCGCACGGACAGCGCGTCACGCTCGTCGGACGCGCGTCGCTCGCGGACGAAGTCGCTCGCGCGGGCGGCGTCACGCTCACGGACTATCGAGGCTTCGAGCGCAAGGTCTCGGTCGACGTGAGCACCAGCGCCAGCGCGCTCGCCGAGTGCGAGGCGGTGATCGTGACGGTGAAGAGCTCGGACACCGCCGCGGCGGGCGAAGAGCTCGCGCGGGTGCTCCCCGAGGCGGGCGCGTCGTGCACGGTGGTCAGCCTGCAAAACGGCGTGCGCAACGCGGAGGTGCTGCGCGCGAAGCTCGGGGCGAGGCGCGTGTGCGCGGCGATGGTTCCCTTCAACGTGCTGCGGCGGGACGCGGCGCGGTTTCACCAGGGCACCGGAGGCGAGCTCGCGTTCGAGCGCTCGCCCGCCACCGAGGCCCTCGCCCGCGCGTGCGTCGAGGCGGGGCTCGAGGCCAGCGTCTACGACGACGTCGCGCCCATCCAATGGGGAAAACTCCTGGTGAACCTCAACAACGCGATCAACGCGCTCGCGGGCGTTCCCATCAAGAGCATGCTCGCGGATCGAGGGTACCGACGGGTGATCGCCGCGTGCGTCGGCGAGGGCTACGAGGTAGTCCGTCGCACAGGAATTCAACCGAAGCTCCCCATCAAAGTCCCCCTCCCCGTGATGCTCGCGGCGCTGCGCGCGCCGGATTTCGTCTATGTGCTCGCGTCGAGAGCCCTGCCCCCGATCGACCCGCTCGCGCGCTCGTCCATGTGGGACGACCTCGAGCGCGGACGACGCACAGAGATTCAAGCGCTCAACGGCGAGGTCGTCGCCCTCGCGAAGGCCCGCGGGCTCGCCGCGCCCGTCAACGAGGCGATCGTCGCGTTGATCGAGGGCGTCGAGCAGGCCCGCGCGCGCGACGGCCAGTCGCGATCGCCAAACTTGTCCGCCAGCGAGCTGTTGCGCGCGGTCGGCGATCGAGCGTGAACCGAGCGTCGATCCGTGGACGATCGGCCGGCGAGCGCGGGCTTCGGATGGCAGGATTCAGCGACGGATCAGGCGTCGACGCCCCGAAAGCGCAGCGTCCACCGGGCAGTCACGGTTCCGCGGGTCGGGCGGGTCCACGGGAGCCGAGCGAGAGCGCTCTCGAGGCACGAGCGCATCGCCGCTGGGAGCCTCGGCGCGCGCACCACAGCCCTCGGCGACGTCCGAGCGTTCGCGCTAGGAACGTTGACCGTCACCGTCACCGTCGCGTCGGGCGACACGGGCTCGGTCCGCGACGTCGAGCGCGCGCACGACTGGCCGTAGATCTGTGAGCGCTCGATGATCGCGCGATAGACCGCGATCGAGCCGCCCGTGACCCTCACGTTCTCGACCGTCACGCCACCCGCCGACGGCGCAGGCACACGCGGCGGCGCGAGCCCGTATGCGGGAGCGTCCGACGCTTGCGCCCCGCGCTGAACTCCCGCACCTGCAGGGCGCAGCTCGGCCGTGGATGCAGCGGGCGCGAGCGCGACGATCGCCGCGATCGCGAGGGCGGCCGGCTTGATCGCTGGCGCCGGCTCGCGCGCGTCGCGGGCGCAAAACGGACAGCCCCCGTCGCGCGCGAGCACGTGGCGGGCGCACGTTTCGCACTGAGTCCACTGGGCGCGATCGTTGTTCGAGGGCATGAGTACGTGGCTCTTTCTCGGCTCGATCAGCCGGCGGCGGGGTGCTTCGCAGGCCGTGTCGACGGACCGTTGCGCCGCATTGTTCAACAGTTGGACGTGCGATGGCGAGAGCGATGGCCGCGCGATCGAAGCGCAGCGGGTATCGGCTTGTCGTTCGTGCCCTCCGTCGATCCACACGGCCAGAGGCCGGGCGCAGCCCAACGCGCGTCACACGCGCGCGACGACGCCCTTGGCGCGCGCGACGAAGCGCACGGTGCACGCGATGCCGACGACGACGAGGCCGAGCGTGAGCCCGTACCAGAGCCCGACCACGCCCATGTCCTTGCGAAACGCCAAGTAGAGCGCGACCGGAAGCCCCACGAACCAGTGGGCGATCACGTTGACGATGAACGTGAAGTTCACGTCGGCGATCCCGCGAAGCGCTCCGGCCCCGACGCCCTGCGCGCCGTCGAAGAGCTGAAACAGCGCCGCGATCCCGAGCAAGGGAACAGCCGCGCGGAGCACCATCGCGTCCTGCGTGAAGAGCCCCACGAGCGCCTCGGGAAACACCGCGAACACCAGGGCGCCGACGGACATGATCACCGTTCCGAGGGCGATCCCGAGGAGGCCGGGCTTGCGCGGCGAGCGCGACTCACCGACGGCCAAGCCGACGCGCGTCGCGGTCGCGGCCGACACGCCCAAGGCTCCCATGAACGTGAAGCTCGCGAGCGACAGGGCGATCTGGTGCGCGCTCGCTTGCACCGCGCCGAAGCGCGCCGACAGCACGCCCACCAGCGAAAAGACGCCGATTTCGGCGAGCATGTGCAGCCCCACCGGGATCGACAGCCGGAGCACCTTGGTGACCGGGACGCGCTCTTGCTCTTGCGGGTCTCGCTCGGGGCGAAGCGCGAGCGCCGCGCGGAGGGCGAAGAGCGTGAGCACCGCCGTGGCGATGGACGTGCTGATGCCCGCGCCGAGCGCACCCATTTTCAAGTACCGCACGAACAAGAGGCACACGGGCACGTTGACGAGGTTCGCCGCGATGGCGCCGACGATGATCGGCCGCGTGACGCCCTGCGCTTGCAGGTAGCCCCGCGCGCAGAGAAACACGCCGAACAACGGCCCCGAGAGCGCGTGGCCGAGCAAGAAATCGAAGCACGCGCGCGAGACCGACGCGTCGGTGCCCGCGCGGTTGGCGACGCTCCACGCGGCGAAGATCAGCGCGATCACGACCGGCGCGAGCAGGGCGTTGGCGCGGAGCGACGCCGTGAAGGCGCTCCACGCGCGGCGCGGCTCACCGGCGCCGATCGCTTGCGACGCGAGCGGGTCGAGCGCGCCCGCGACGCCGAGAAAGAGCGAGACGAACGCAAACGAGAGCGCGCGGCCCATCCCTGCGCCGGCGAGCGCCACGGCGTCGGTGCGGCCGACGATGGCGGTGTCCGTCAGGTGCAACAAGATCTGCGCGAACTGCGCGAGCGCGATCGGAACCGCGAGCTGCGTGAGCGCGCGGAGCTCTTCGCGCGTCGAAGGCTCGGGCCGCGCTCGTTCGATCGGCGCGCGGTAGGGAGCGCCGTCCGCAGGTTCAGCGCTCGAAGAAGCAAGAGGATCGGCAGACATCGAGAGACCGCGGAGAGTGGGTCGGTATCGGCTGTCCGTCGAGCCCTCGTTCGCGAAGGGCTCGAATCACGCGATTTCGAGGGAAATACAGGGTCGGTCAATTTGACCGACGTTCTGGTGACTTCGAGCACCGAAAGAATTTCCAACGGATCGCGGCGGCCGCCGGCTTCTGTCCCTCGCGCGCGCGATTGTGTACACGTCCCTCGCGATGAGCACCGAGGCAGCAGCGACAGAGACCCCGCCGCTCGTGGGCGTGATCATGGGCAGCAAGAGCGACTGGGAGTGGATGCAGCACGTGTGCACCACGCTCGCCGCGCTCGGCGTCGCGTACGAAGCGCGCGTCGTGAGCGCGCACCGCACGCCGGACGCGATGTTTCGCTACGCCGAAGAGGCGGAGGGACGCGGGATCGAAGTGATCGTCGCGGGCGCGGGCGGCGCGGCGCACTTGCCGGGCATGGTCGCGGCGAAGTGCGTGCTGCCGGTGCTCGGCGTTCCCATCCCCGCGACGCTGATGCAAGGGGTCGACGCGCTGCTCTCGATCGCGCAAATGCCCGGCGGAATCCCCGTCGGAACGCTCGCCGTCGGAAAGCCCGGCGCCGTCAACGCCGCGGTCCTCGCCGCGCAGATCTTGGGCGCGAGGCACCCGTTCATCCGCGAGAACGTCCGCGCGTGGCGCCGCGCGCGCACAGACGAAGCGCTCGCCATGAAGGTCGGAGTCGAGTCGTGACAAACCCACGCAACAAAGGGCGCATCGCGCCGGGCGAGACCCTCGGAATCCTCGGCGGAGGACAGCTCGGTCGCATGACCGCGGTCGCCGCGCGCGCGCTCGGATACAACGTCCACGCGCTCGATCCGGACCCGACGTGCCCGATTCGTCCCGTCGTCGATCGCTTCTTGGACGCGCGCTTCGACGAGCCCGACGCCGCGGCGTACCTCGCGCGCCGCTGCGCCGTGGTCACGCTCGAGATCGAGCAGGTCTCGCTCGCGAGCCTCGAAGCCGCAGCGCAACACGCGCCCGTGCGACCGGGCGTCGAGCTCATGCGCACGGTGCAGAACCGCGCGCGGCAGAAGGCGTGGCTCACGGCGCGAGGGTTTCCTGTGGGCGAGTGGCGCGAGGCGACGAGCGAAGAAGAGTTTGTTCGCGTGGCGCCGGCGCTCGGCGTGGGCGCGTTCGCCAAGGTGTGCGAGGGCGGCTACGACGGCCGCGGCCAAGCGCGGCTCTCGAGCGCGGACGTCGAGGGCGCGCGCAACGCGTGGCGCGAGCTCGGCGGGCATCACTGCGTCGTCGAACGAGCGCTCGACCTCAGCGCGGAGCTCAGCGTGCTCGTCGCGCGATCGCCGAGCGGCGAGGTGCGCGTGTTTCCGCTGGCGCTCAACGAGCACGTGCATCAAGTGCTCGACGTGAGCGTCACGCCTGCGCCCGTGGACCCCGCGATCGCCGCGCGCGCGATGGAGCTCGGCCGCGAGATCGCCGTGTCCCTCTCGCTCGAAGGCATCTTGGCGATCGAGCTCTTCTTGCTCGGCGACGGTTCGCTCAAGGTCAACGAGCTCTCGCCGCGGCCGCACAACACGTTTCACGCGACGGAGCTCGCGTCGCCGACGAGCCAGTTCGCGCAGCTCGTCCGCGCCGTGTGCGATCTTCCGCTCGGCGTCACCGAGCCGATCCGCCCCGCGGCGATCGCGAACCTCCTCGGCGATCTCTGGTCCGGGCCCAAGCCGCCGAGGCTCGAAGCGGCGCTCGAGGTTCCTGGCGTCAATCTTCACTTGTACGGAAAGCGCGTCGCCCGCCCCGGCCGCAAGATGGGCCACTTGATCGCGACCGGCGACGATCCCGAGGACGCCATGCGACGCGTCCGCGAAGCCCGCGCGCGCATCGCGTCGTCGTGAGCGAGGTTGGCGCGTACCTCACCCCCGCTGCCGCGCGCCCCTCTCCCGCGCTCCAGCGCGGGAGAGGGGCTTTGATTTTGTGGGCCTTGGGCATTGCCATGGGTCTTCGGCCACAACGCTTCGATCTCAACAGCCCATCTCCCGCGCTGGAGCGCGGGAGAGGGGCGCGCGGCAGCGGGGGTGAGGTACGCGCCAACCTCGCGCACACGACACGCTGGACTTCGCTCTCCGCGCTCTCGCCGCTCCCTCCACTGTGGCGCGCGCGCATCACCGTGGCGCTGCGAACTCTGGCATCCGTGTCACACGCTGACAATTGTTAGCGAAATCGCGATGGCACGTTCGCCGCATTCCTGCTGCGGTCATGAACGTCACATCGATTGCGAAGAGGCTCCGTCGTGGTTGGTCGCGGCTCGCGCTCGTGGGGTTGTGGTTCGCGCTCCCGTGTTGCGCGAGTCACTGCGCCGGGACGAGCGATCACTTCGCCGAGCAGCGCGCGGCGGCGTGGGAGTTTCGCGCGCCGCCCGAGCGAACATGGCGAGAGCTCGTCGAGATGCTCGCGGCCGAAGGTGTCCGAGGGCTGCCCGAGGCGCCTCCGTTCGGGCACACGGTCGAGGGCCGCGTGTCGGCGAGTCACGTGGTGCGCGTGCGGTTCGCGGGCTCTGTCGAGAGCTACTCGGTCGAGGCGCTGCACAGCGTCACCTCGCGCGACGCGGACGGCGGCGAGCGCGTGTTCACCGATCATCGAACGAGCCCCGCGCTCTTGTGGCGCCTCGTGCAGCGGGTCGAGCCCGATCGCGCGCGAGACGTTCGCCGAACGGCCGACGCGCGCGCCGAGCGATCGCGCGCTGCGTGGACCGCGTGCGATCGATTCTGGGAGCGAACCCTCGCGCCCGAGCTCGAGCGCGATCGCTGACCCACCGCCGCTCAGGGACGCTTGCTGCTGGCCCCGTGGAGGACTTTCACGAGCGAATCTTTCGCGTGATACGCGCTCGCGGGACGCTCGTTCGGGTCCGAGCGGAGCATCGAGAGGACGACCCCTTCGAGCTCGGCCGGCCACGGATCGGCCCCTTGCGGGACGGGCATCTTCGTCGGGCCCACGCTCGCGAGCTTGGCCATCCCCATGCGCATGCCCGCGCCTTCGAAGGGGAGCTTTCCCGTGAGCAGCTCGAAGAGCAGCGTCCCGGCGCCATACACGTCCGTGCGCGCGTCCACGGGATCGCCCGCGATCTGCTCGGGCGCCATGTACGCGAGCGACCCGAGGAGCTGTCCGGTCCCCGTGATGCGCGAGAGCTGCTCGTCCGTCGCCGTGCGCGCGATCCCGAAGTCCACGAGCTTCACGGTGAGCTTCGCGCCGTTGCAAATCAGCACGTTCTCGGGTTTGACGTCGCGGTGGAGCACGCCTGCCTCGTGCGCGGCGTCGAGGCCATCGAGCAGCCCGACGCCGATGTGCGCGGCCTCGCGCCACGGGAGCCACCCTCCGCGCGAGCGCGAGAGCTCGCCCACGTCCACGCCGTCGACGTACTCCATCACGACGACGGCCGCGCCGTCATCGAGGCTTCCGAAGTCCACGACGCCCACGACGTGCGGGTTGTTGATGCGCGCGAGCAAGATCGCCTCCCGCTCGAACCGCGGGCGCTGCGCGGTGTTGTCCGCGTGTTGAATCTTGATCGCCACGGGAACGCCCGTCCGAACCGTGCGCCCGAGATAGACGACGCCCGCGGCTCCGTAGCCGAGCAGCGACTCGACCACGTAGCGATTGAGCACCAGCGCGCCCGACTCCGCGACAGAGTCGAACGTCGGTGCCCTGCGCGCGTCGTTGTGCTCGCTCATGGCCGCGGGAC
The DNA here is from genome assembly GCA_016793325.1 of Myxococcales bacterium. Taxonomy (GTDB): domain Bacteria; phylum Myxococcota_A; class Polyangia; order Polyangiales. The sequence goes on from JAEUKI010000047.1 coordinate 125,234, forward strand.
ACCCCGCGCCGCCGCGCGCAGCGCGCGAGGCAACGCCACGAACGCGGGACCGCTCGCCCGCGGACGCGTCGCCGTCGGTCGCACGACGGCTCGGGTCGCACAGCCGCGTTCGGCCCCGCAAATCATCGTCCCGAACCGAGCTCCGGTGTATAGCGGTCGCGAGTGAGCTGAACCTCCTGCGTCACAGCGGACGCGGAGCGCGTCGCGTCGCGCGGCGCCGGTTCGCTCGAGAACCGAAACAGCGAGTCCTTCGCGGCGATGTCCTTCCTGCAGTGGCAACGGAGAGCTCGATCGATTGCAGCACGAATCGACGCCCCGAGCTTTCGCGAAATCGTCGCGCGCCGCGCGGCCCTCGCGCTCGCGGTCGAGGCGCTCGTCGCGCGCGCTCACGGGACGCCGTCCCTCCACGAGTGGCGCCGTCGCGCTCGCGACGCGGACGACAGCGCCGCGCACCGCGAACTGTCAGATTGGCTCTGCGAAACGCTGGGTGATCCTGCGCTCGACGACGAGCTCGCCGCGCTCGCGCAGCGACACCACAGCGTCGGAGCAGCGCCCTTTGTGCTCGAACACATCACCCACGCGCTCGACCCGCGCGCGCGCGTCGACGCGAACCTCTACAGCACGCCCGAGCCCGTCGCCCGCTGGATGGCGCGCGAATCTTGCGCGGCGATAACTCGCCATTGCACCGCCGCAACGAGGCTCGACGTGATCGACCCCGCGAGCGGCAGCGGCGCGTTGCTCGTCGCGTTCGCGCGCGAGGCGCCGCCCGAGGTGCTGCAGCGCGCGGAGCTCTACGGGATCGAGCGGGACCCGGTGGCGCTCGCAGCGGGGAGGATCCACACGCAGCGCGCGATCGCGCCTCGCGCGCCGGGGTTCGTGTGCGACGACGCGCTCTCGCGCCCGTGGAGCGAGCATCGCGCGGGGCTCGAGGGCGCGCGCGAAGACGTGCGCGAGCGCCGAACGGTGCTGCTCGCGAACCCGCCGTTCGCGTCGAGCGAGCCCATGAATTCATGGCTCGCTGCGTTGGTCCGCGGCGAAGACCCTCGTTCGAAGGCGAGCTATCGACGGCGCGACGGCGACCCTCCCCTGCGCAACACGAAGTGGCTCGACACCGCGCAGCTGCGCTTCTTGCGCTGGATTCACGAGGCGTGCGACGAGGCCGCGCAGGCGGTCGCGGTCGTCGCGCTCGGGCACGCGTGGGTCGATCATCCGACGTTCGCGCCGGTGCGTCGCGCGTTGTGCGAGAGCTTCGACGAGGTGTCCGTCCTCGATTTGCACGGCGCGGCGCGGCACGGGCTCCACACGCCCGACGGAGGTCGCGATCAGAACCTCTTCGAGATTCAGCAGGGGCTCTGCCTGCTCGTGCTCGGTCGCGGCGCGCGGAGGACGCAGCGCGCGCTCGTTCGGCGCGCAGACCTGTGGGGGACGCGCGCGGAGAAACGCGCGGCGCTCGAGCGCGAGGACCTCCGTTGGAGCGAGGTCGAGCCCTCGGCACCAGCGTGGAGCTACGCAGCGACCGCGACCGCCGCTGCTCCCGCGGCCGCGGCCGACGAGGACGAAGCGCTCGCGTACGACGCTGCGCCGTCGCTCTTCGACGTGTTCGAGTCGCACGGCTCGGCGATTATCTCGGGCCGCGACGCGGCGGTCCTCGCGTTCGATCGCGACGAGATCGACGAGCGGATCGCGTCGCTCGCGCGGCCCGAACACGCGCGAGCGACGCTCGAAGCGCTGCTCGGCGCCAAGGCCGTGGCCAAGCTCGACGGCGCGGAGAAGACCGCGATCGCGGCGATCACGGACAAGGCGCGACGAGGCGAGCTCGAGGTGCGGCGCTGGCACTATCGTCCGTGGGACGTGCGCTTCGCGATCGACGACCGGTGCCTCGTCGATCGGCCGAGGAGCGGCTCGGTGATCGACGCGCTCCGCAGTGAAAATACGCTCGCCATCGTCACGCGACGCCAGAGTCCGCCCGAGCGCCCGTGGAACTACGTTCTCGTCGTGCGCGAGCCTCCGTGCGACGGCGTTCTGCGCGCGGACCCGCACGGGACCGAGGTCGTCTTCACCCGCGACCGGATCGAGCGCGGCGCGCTCGCACACAATTTCAAAACCGACTGGCTCGCGGAGCTCGGCGCGCGCGCGGCGAGAGCGGTCGCGCCGGACCAAGCGTTCGCGTTCCTGGTCGGGGCGTTGATGGACGAGGGCTATCGGGCGCGGCACGGAGCGCGGCTGTCCAAGGACGCTCCGAGGGTGCTGTGGCCGCGGGGTCGGGACGAATTCGAAGCGCGCGTCGCGGAGGGAGCGCGCTGGATCCGCGTGCACACAGAGAGCATCGACGAGGTCGACGACGTCACGATCCGCGGCGCAGACGAAGGAGCGCGCATCACGTGCGCGACGTACGACCCGTCCAAGCGCCGAATCGTGCTCGGCGATCGAGCCTTCGTCGACGGCGTCCGAGACGAGGACCTTCGGACGCACATCGGCGCGCGCAGGCCCGCGCTCCGTTGGCTCGAAGACCGCGTGGGCCGACCGATCACGCCCTCGCTCGAGGCCGAGTACCGGCGCGTGCTCGGCCGCGTCCGCGCGCACGTGTCGCGGTAAACGACGGCTCACTTGAATCGATGTGAGTTCTCTACGCGCGGTCGAGGCGCTCGATCGCGAAGATCCCAGCGTCTCCCTCTTGGAGCACGCGGCGCAGGGCGGCCCTCGCCGCGGCGAAGGCGAAGCCCATCCCGTGCCCCGTGAAGCCCACGGCGTAGGCGACGCGGGGGCGGTCGGCGAGGGTCCCCACCAGAGGAATTCCATCAGGAGAAAAGCCCATCGCGCCGCTCCAGCGATGGGTCACGCGCGCGTCGCGCCACTGCGGCCAGCGCTCGCGCAGCCAGCGCTCGATGCCCGACTGAACGCCCTCGGAGCACTCGTCCGCGAGGCCGATTTCTTCGTCCGCAAACGCGCGTCGCCATCCGCCCGCCACGACGCGACCGTCGGGCAACGGCCGGGCGTATTGAAATCCGTCGTCCGTGTACAAGAGCGCGTCGAGCGAGCGGTCGACGCCCTCGAGGCACAGCGCTTGTCCGCGCACAGGACGCACGAGCGCGCCGAGCGCGGGCTCGAGCGTCCGCGTGTACGCGTTGGTGCAGAGGACCGCGTAGCCCGCGGTGACGTCGGCGCGCGAGGTTCGGACGAGCACCTGCGATCGCGCTTGCTCGATCGATCGAACCTCGTGGCCGAAGAGCAGTCGAACGCCGGACTGCGCGAGGTTGTCCGCGATGCCCGAGACGAGCTTCACGGGGTGAATTCCGTGGTCTTTCGCGACGAAGATCCCGCCGTGGTACGCGCGAGAGCCGAGCTTGGCGTAGAGCGCGTCGCCCTCGAGCCACCGCACGTCGAACCCGTCGTGCACGAGCATCGCGCACGATCGCTCGAGGACCGCGCGCTCGCGCTCGTCCCACGCCGCCACGACCGAGCCACACGGAACCAGGTCGCACGCGACGCCCTCGCGGCCGACGACGTCGTCGATGATCTCGTCGAGGTTCGCCTGCGACACGAGCCACAGCTCTCGCGCCGTCTTTCGCCCGAAGCGCTCGACCAGCGACTCGTACGAGTCTGCGAGCCCGGTCATCGCGAAGCCCGCGTTGCGCCCCGTCGCGCCCGCGGCGAGGTCTCGCGCCTCGAGCACGGCGCACGAGAGCCCGCGCTTCTCGCACTGTCGCGCGACGGCGATCCCGGCGACGCCCGCGCCGATCACCGCGACGTCGACGGTCACCGCGTCGCGGCCCTTCGCGCTGTCTCTCCACACCGATACGGACATCGCCTCTGCTCTCCTGCTCTCTTCTCTCGCCGCGCGATTCAACAACGCCCGTCCCGCCGCTGGCGAGCGCCGAACGGAGCCTCGCGCGTCGAACGTCGCGGCGCTTGACCGCGCGAAGCAGGTTCGGAGAAGATCACGCTTCGGCGTTGGCCTGACGCCTCACCTCGACTCGGCCGCTTCCCCGCTGCGGCTCACCATCGAGGCAAAGGGGTTCGCACCCCGGGCTGCTCGTTCGAATTCATCATTGGTCGTGTGTTTCGTTGGCGGGGACGACGAGGCGCGCGTCCGATCGACGAATCAACGAGAGCCATGACCAAAGAGCGTACGACCAAGGCCCGCATCCGCGCCCGCATGGACAAGACCGGCGAGCGCTACACCGCCGCGCGCCGCCACGTGTTGAGCGAGCCCGCGCCGCGCGACGCTTCGGTGAGCGCGAAGCCTGTCGCCGAGACCCCGCCTACGGCGCCCACGAAATCAACGACGCCCGTCGAGTCCCGCGGCGCCGTGAGCGAAGCGCGCGTGCTCGAGCGCACGGGAACGAGCCTCGCGCGCTGGTTTTCGGTGCTCGACGCGTTCGACGCGGTGACGAAGGGGCACACGGCGGCGGCGCGGCACCTGCGCGACGATCACGGCGTCGACGCGTGGTACTCGCAAGGGATCACCGTCGCGTACGAGCGCGCGAAGGGGCTGCGCGGGATCAACGAGCGCCCCGGAGGAACGTTCGAGTTCAACGTCACCAAGGTGCTCCGCGCGACCGTCGCCGCCGTGGCCAAAGCGATCGAACAAGCGACGGCCCGCGCGGCGTGGACGAGCGGGATCGAGGCGGCCGTCACCGACGCGATCGGCCGCGGAGGCGCGCTCGCGAAGAAGGCCAGCGGCGCGCGGCGCTTGCGCGTCGTCTGCGGCGAACACGGAGAAGTCGAGCTCGTCGTCAACCCGAAGGGCGAGGACAAGTCGCAGCTCGTCGTGACGCACCGCAAGCTCGCCGATCGAGCCGCCCTCGAGCGCCACCGGGCCGCGTGGAAGCGCGCCCTCGACGCGTTGAGCGAGCGCTTCTCGCGCTGATCGCTCGCGGCGCGCAAGCGCGACGCCCCGTTGGAAGGACTACACGCAGTGAGCTCACTCCTGGGAAATATCCTGGGATGTCTGCGTGGCGTGTAGCCAACGGAAGGCGTCGCGAAATCCGTCGACGCCCCGTTGGAAGGACTACACGCAGTGAGCTCACTCCCGGGAAATCTCCCGAGAAACTCAGCCCGCGTGTAGCCAACGGAAGGCGGAGCCGCAGTAGGCGCGTTGCCGCACGCGAACGGGTGTGCGACGTTCGGTCGATGCGCTCTTCGTGGGAGTCGTCGGCGCTCGCGCGCGCGGGGCTCGTGTTGATTTCATGGGTCGTCGCGAGCAGCTGCGTCGCGCCGCCGCGGTCCTTCGGGCAGCAGTGCCTGTTCAACGACGACTGCGCGAGCCCCCTCGTGTGCGCGGCCAACCGCTGCCGCGCGCAGTGCCGCACGGACCGCGATTGCCCCACGGGGCAGCTCTGCAGCCCCTCGGACGACCCTTCCAAGCGCGTGTGCGCGCTTCCGTCCGAGCGAGCGCTGTGCGGCTCCGATCGCGACTGCCCTCTCTCGAGCGTGTGCGCCGCGCGCGGCTGCTGGTGGACGTGCCGCGCCGACGGCGAGTGCAGCGCGCGCATGGCCGGGACGTGCGACCCGCAATCGAGGTTGTGCTCGACGCCGGTCACCGCGCAGCAGCAACAAGACTTGCCGCACCATCCGCCGGACGACGGCGGCGTCGACGCGTCGATGCCCACCGACGCGACGAGCGACGGAGCGTTCGACGCGACGATCGACGCGGTCTCGACGGACGGCGAAGCGGATGCGTCCGACGTTCGAGCGCTTCCTGACCGCGTCGAGGTCGACGGCGAGCGCTGCGTCGGAGCGATCCCCGGCGCGTGCGGAGGCCGATGCGTGGACCTCGCGACGGACCCGAGCCACTGCGGCGCGTGCGGCGCGTCGTGCGCTGGGCAGTGCGTCGCGGGCGCGTGCGTGAGCGCCGTCGCCGTGAGCGTGGGAGTCGATCACACGTGCGTCCTCGGCAGCGACGGGAGCGTGTACACGATGGGGCTCGCCGGCGCCCTCGGCGCGAACACCTCGAGCGATCGAACGACCCTCACGCGCGTCGCAGGGATCACCGGCGCGACGGCGGTCCGCTGCACCTATCACGGCGGCTGCGCGCTGCGCGCCGGGATGGCGCCGCTCTGCTGGGGCGAGAACACACGGTTTCAAGCCGCCTCGTCGATGACCGCCAACATCGGCGCTCCGACAGAGCTCGAGATCGCGTCTCCCGCCAGCGAAACGCCTCGGTTCGACAGGCTCGACGTTCGCTCGTTCGCGGCGACGTACGTCGGGGCGTGCATGTCCAACGCGACGGAGGTGTTCTGCTGGGGGCGCCAGGGCGGCTGGAGTCGTCGGCCGTACACCGCGACGATTCCGACCGACGCCAACGCGTACGCGACGGGCGTCGGCGCGGTTCGTCAGCTCGCCGCAGCGGACGACAACCAGAGCGACTCGAACGTGGTGTGCGCGCTTCGCGCCGACGGTCGCGTGGGTTGCTGGGGCGACGGGCTGCTCGGGTACGCCCCCCCGACGGCGGGGACGCCAGCGCCGCCGATCGAGCTGTTTACGTTGCTTCCCGCGCTCGACTCGATGGCCGACGCGCCGACGCGATGGACGGGAGGGCCGCGCCACGTCGCGACCTGCGGAGTCGATCGCGCGGGCGCCGTGTGGTGCGGGATCATCGAGTCCACGGTGACGCAGCGACCGCCCATCGGTCCGATGGGCGCGGACCTCGCCGTGGGCGGCGTGACGATCACGCTTCCGGTCGCGGGCGCGGCGCTCGGCGTCGCGGTGACGCGCGACGCGGCGTGCGCGATCCAGAGCGATCGCACCGTCGTGTGCTGGGGTCGCCACGACGCAGCGCGCGCGACGCTGGGCCGTCGCGGGCTCACGCAGTCCACGCGCTACGCGCCGCAGCCGGTGGAGGTCTGCGCGCTCGACGCGACCGCGTGCGCGAACCTCCGCGGCGTGACGCAAATCAGCGGCGGCGTAGGGCACTTCTGCGCGCGCACGATGGACGGTGAAATCGTGTGCTGGGGCGACAACGACCACGGCCAGCTCGGCAGCGGCGACCGCGTTCTGCGCGCGCACGCGGTGCGAGTGCGCTGGTAGCGTGGCGCGTGCGCGGGGGCGGAGTACACCCGGCTGTACCGCGGAGTACACCCGGGTGTACTCGCGCGCTACGGCGCGAGGTGCTGCACGAAGAACTCCGCGATCCGACGGTAGAGCCGCTCGTTGACGACGGGGTCCGGGACGATGTGCGTGAAGCCCACGAGCGGGAGAAACTCGTGTGATTTTCCAGCGCGAAACAGCGCCGACGAGAAGAGCGCCGAGTGCGAGAAGTACACGTTGTCGTCCGCCGTTCCGTGCACGAGCAGAAGCGGGCGCGAGAGCTCGCTCGCGTGCGCCACGAGGGAGCTTCGCTCGTACGCGGCGCGCTCTTGGGGAGTGCCCTCGGGCATGCCCATGTACCGCTCGGTGTAGTGCGTGTCGTACTCGCGCCAATCGGTCACGGGTGCGCCCGCGACCGCCGCGTGAAACACGGATGGAGCCCGGAGCGCGGCGAGCGCCGAGAGATACCCGCCGAACGACCAGCCGTAGACGCCCACGCGACCGAGGTCGAGCTCGTTGTAGCGCTGCCCGAGCGCGCGGAGCCCCGAGACTTGATCGTCGAGCGGCGTGTCGTCGAGCCGCAATCGAAGCGCGCGCTCCCACTGGCGGCCGCGGTACGGCGTCCCTCGCCCGTCGATCGAGACGACGATGAACCCGTGGTCTGCGAGCCACTGGCTCATCGCGTATCGATGCCGCGCGGAGGTCACCTGCCGCGCGCCTGGCCCGCCGTAGACCGCGTCGATCACCGGGTAGCGCGTCCCTCGACGAAAGTTACGAGGCCGCACGATCGCAGCGCGAAAACGCTCGGCGCCCACGGTCACGATCTCGACGTTGGGCACAGCGCGCGGCTCTTCGGCGACCGACGGGAGGGCTGCGATGGACGTTCCGTCCGCGCGCTCGAAGACCCACGCGCGCGGGCCGTCGATCGCGAGCGTCGTGTGAACGCGAGCGCCACCCGCGCGCGCGAAGACCATCTCGTGCTCGGCGCGCCCGCGCGTGAGGCTCGTCGCGGCGCCGTCTTCGAGCGAGACCTTGAATACGTGGGTTTCGCTCGGCTCCTCGCCGCCGGTGACGTACGCGGCGCGCGCGGCCTCGTCGACCGAGATCAACGCGCGAAACTTCGCGGATTCACCGAGTCGACGCACGAGCGCGCCCGTCGGTGACCGCAGCTCGAGCGCGCTCTCTCCGCTCGCCTCGCTGGCCCAGAGAAAGCCGCTCCCGTCGCCGAGCCACCGCGGCAACCCCGGCTCGAGGTTGACCCACGCCTCGTCGCGCTCGGTGAGGATCGCGCGCGTGACGCCCGTGCTCGCGTCCGCGGTCAACACGACGACCTCGCTCTGCGCGCGGTTTTGCACGACGATGGTGAGCGGCCCTCGCGCTGGCCACGTGACGCGCGCGAGGTACGGGTAGCGCGCGCGATCCCATTCGATCCACGTGGGGCGACCTCCGGCCACGGGCACCACGCCCAAGCGAACGACGGCGTTGGGTCGCCCTGCGCGCGGGTAGCGGTTGACCTCGGGCGCTTCGTCGGGACGCGTGGGATTGCTCACGCGTAGCTCTTCGACGCCGCGCTCGTCGGTCTCTTGAAAGGCGATCGAGCGACCGTCGCCCGACCACCAGTAGCCCTCCATGCGGTCCATCTCTTCTTGCGCGACGAACTCGGCGGTCCCGTGCGAAATGCCTGCGCCCGCGCTGGTCGTGAGCGCGCGCTCGCGCCCCGTCGCCACGTCGACGACGTACACTTCGCCGCCGCGGACGAGCGAGATCATCCGTCCGTCCGGCGACCAACGCGCGTCGACGGGAGCGCCGCGCTGCTGCGTCGAGAGCTCGCGCGCCGCGCCGGTCTGCGCGTCGACGATGTAGAGCTTTCCCGAGAGAGGAACGAGGAGCTTGGTCCCGTCCGGTGAGGGCTCGTACGCGGTGATTCCGCGGCCCGTCTGTCGCTGCCGCTCGCGTCGCGCGCGCTCTTCCGCGGACAGCTGCTCTTCGCCGCCGCGCAGGATCGACTCGGCCGTCACGAGCACGCGCGCTGGGGCGCCGCTCGCTTCGAGGACGTAGAGATCCCGAACGAACGAGCGCGGTCCCGACCGAAGAAAGTACGCGCGCGATCCGTCGGGGCTCAGCGTCACGCGCGTCGGGGCGCCCAGCGAAAAGCGCAGCGTCGCCGTGTAGTCCGCGAGAAACTGCGGGTCCGCTGCGCTCGTCGCGCGCGCAGCGCCCGCGTCGGCCACAGACGCGCCCTGCGCGCCGCGGTCAGCCTGCGCTGCGGCGAGCACGGAGGGCGGCGCTTGCACGCACGAAGAGCGCACGCATCCAGCGGTCGACGTCGACGCGAGCGCGACGAACAAAGATGCCATTCGCCACGAGAGGTTCATTGGGACGGAGGGTACACTCCGCCGCAGGAGCGATGGTTTTTCGAACTCGTGCCGACGCGCTCGAGACGCCGATTTCGGCCTCCGAAGCGGTCAAAGACGCGGTGGGAACGATGGTTCGGCAGTTCGCCGACCCGATGGCGTTCTACCGAGAGCTCGTTCAGAACAGCATCGACGCCGGCGCGACCGCGATCGACGTGCGCCTTCGGTACGACAGCGACGACGAGTCGCTCGTGGTCGCCGTGCACGACGACGGAGCCGGGATGACCCCCGACATCATCGAGCGCTGCCTGCTCGTGCTGTTTCGCTCGTCGAAGGACAAAGACCCGACCAAGATCGGCAAGTTCGGCGTGGGGTTCTTCTCGGTGTTCGCCGTTGCGCCGAAGCTCGTTCGCGTCGACACAGGCACGGGGGCCGACGGCTATCGTCTCGACCTCCGCGCGGACTTCACCTGGGAGCTCACCGAGAGCGCGCCGCGCAAAGGCACCACCGTGACGCTGCTGGTGCCGATGCGGCTCAACGAAGCGCGCTCGTTCGTCGAGCGGTCGTTGAGCGCGCTCGAAAAGTGGTGTCCGCACGTCGAGATCGCGCTCCACGTCCTCTCTGCGATCCGCGGAGGCGAGGTCGACAAGCGAATCGACCGGCCGTTCGGCATCGACGGCCCCGTCACGCGGTTCGTCAAAGCGGCCGGCGCGACGGTGGCCCTCACGCTCGCGAGCGAAGGACGCGCGGCCTTCTACAAGCGAGGGATCCTCCTCTACGAGTGCCCCAACACGTTCGCTCCAGGAACGTCCTTCAAGGTCGAGGCCCCCACGCTCGTGCACACGGTCTCGCGCGACAACGTCAAGCGCGACGCGGCGTTCGACACAACGATTCAAACGGTCCGAAGAGCGTGCGTCGAGCAGCTCGTCCCCGCGGCGTTTCAATGGGCGGCCGAGGCGCTCGCCGCAGCGATCGCGACGGAGCCGGCAGGCGCAGCGGGCCACGAGCGAAACGAGCGCGCCGCGCGCGCGCTGCGGGCGTTGACCGAGCTCGCGACGCAGATCGACTCGAGCCTCCCGCTCCCGCTGTGCGACAGGCTCTCGGAACACACCGGGCGCGTGTTCACAGGCGACGCGTCCAGCGTGAAATTCTACGCGCAGAAGCCCGGGATGCTCACGGCCGCGCTCGCCGCCGCGGGCCGCCCCGTGCTGTTCACGCACGCGCTCGGCGAGGCGCACGCGCCGTTTCTTCGCAGCCGCATCGACGCCAACGCGATCGATCCGCACGGGCGCTACTGCGCTGTCGTCCCCGCGGAGCTGCCGGACGCGGAGGTCGACCTCGTCGACAAGCTGTCCAAGCTGCTCGGCGCCGCGTCGATCCCGCTCGTTCGCGCGTGCTCGATCGACGGGGTCGGCTCGGACTCTCTGTTTCTCGCGGTGGACGAGGGCACGCTCGCCAAGGCGCCCCCGACGGGCATCGTGCTCGACGCTGGGGACGCGCACACCAAGCTCTACGCGCTCTTCTCGAACCGCGCGTGCGCGATCAACGCCAGGCACCCCACGTGGCGCACGGCGGTCGTGGCCGCAGAGAACGACGTGGCCCTCGCGGCGCTCATCGTCGCGCGCTCCATCGTGCTCGCCGCGTCCAAGCTCGATTCGACGCGCGATCGCGCCATCTTCGAAGCCCTTCCCTCGGTGGACTGAGAGAGCCATTCATGTCGCGCCAAGCCCAAAAACCCACGGGAGAACGAAGGGTCCTCGCTCGCGGCGCCGTCGGCGTCGACCCCCGCGCAGCGCTCGCCAAGCTGCGCGAGTTCATGCTCCCCGACCCTGCCCTCTACGTCGCCGAGCTCGTGCGCGCGGCGGTCGAGCTGAAGGCCACCAAGATCATCGTCGACAACTCGGCGAAGGACTTCATCCTGACGTGCGAGTGCGAAGCGGATCCGCTCGACCCGGCGCTGATCGTGCGGCTCTTCGAGCAGCTCTTCGCCAACGACGCGCGCGCGGTGCGCTTGCTCGCGATCGCGACGAACACCGCGCTCGGTCTGCGGCCGCGCTTCGTGGACATCTACACGACGACGCCCGGAGAAAAGCCCGCGAACGGCGTCGCAGCGGGGTCCATCGCGAGGGTGCGATTTCTTCCGACGCCCGAGGGCGCGAGCAACGACGAGATCGAGCTCGACGGAAAGCTCGAGTACGTCGCGCGGCCCGAGGCCATGCCGACGCACGGGCTGCGCGTGCACGTGCGCGAGCGCTTCGGCACGAGCGTGCTTCGCGAGTGGTTCAGCGAGCCCGTCGAGAGCAAGGTCCTGCGGACGCGGTGCATGTTGGTGGGCGTTCCGCTCGTGCGCGCGGTGGATGGAAAGCCGCTCGACCGCGGCGAGCCACCGACGGTGATCGCGCGTGTTTCGCTCGGTGAAAAGCTGCGCGGAGAGCTCGGCCTGCTCCGCGCAAACGACCGCGAAGTGGACGTCATCGACTTCTACGAGCAGGGCGTTTTGCTCTCGCGCGAGTCGCTCGTCGGCGGCGGCGAGAGCGCGCCCAACCTGCGCGCGTACGTCGACGAGAAGCAGCTGCAGACCAACGTGTCGCGCTCGGCCGTGGACCGCTCGGGGCCGTTCGGCCGACAGCTCAGCCGCGCGCTCGCGGACGCGCGCGTTCGGCTCGTCAAGGCGGCGGTCCAAGAGCTCTCGGGGCCCTTCGGCGCGGACATCGCGATGGCGCTGCGCGCGCTCATCCTCCGTCGCCTCGGAACCGATTGGGTAACGATCGTCCGTCGAGGCAACACCAGCGGCGAAGAGGGCTACCTCGAGCCGGCGCTCCAGGCGCCGCTCATCCCGATGGTCACTGGCAAATCGCGCTCGCTCGCGCAGCTCGCCGCGCTCGAGAACGGCGAGGTCATGATCTACAGCGAGAGCGCGCTCCCTTCGGCGGCGCTCGCGCCGTGGCTCGACGCGGTCGCGCACGCCACGGACGAGACCATCGCGCGGCTGCTCGAGCCGCTTGAGCCCGCGAGCGCAGAGGTGGCGCTGGCGCAGGCCGAAGAGTCGCACGCGCGCTACACGAAGTTCTTCGGGCACTCGCCGAGAGAGCCGCGGCTCTCGGGCGACAACCGCGACGAGCTGATCCGTATCCCGATCGGAAAGTCGACGAACGAAGCCCGCGCGCACGCCCCGACGATCGAGCTCGACGGTCAGCGAGCGATCGGCGAGCTCGCGATCGATCGCCCGACGGGCTTCGAGCGCGCGATGGAGCTCACGGTCTTCATCGACGGTCGACCGCTGCCGCCGACGGCGGAGACACCGGCACCACTATTCATCCGCGCGGTGCTCCAACGACCCGAGCTCGAGCCGCGCTCGGACTTCTCGGGCCCGCAGCGCAACGCGGCGCTCAATCAGAGCGTGGCGCGCCTGCGCGAAGCGGCGTTCGACGGGCTGCTCTTCGTGGCCAATTTTCTCGCGGATCCCAAGGCGATGAAGGTCGATGACCGCGTCCACTGGATCGGTCCGGCGGCGCACAAGCTCTCGCAGCGCGACCGTGCGTTCGTGATCACGACGGCGCTCGCGGCGCTCACCGAGAAGCGCTCGGGAGCGATGGCCCGAACGCGGATCAACAAGGCGCTCGCGGAGTATCCGGCGCTCACCACCGCGTCTATTTTTCGAACGACGAACAACAAGTATTTCTCGATCCAAGAGCTCCGCGCGACCCTGGCGCAGTCGAACGGCGCGCTGCTCTTCACGAGCGCCGAGCTCCCGACGCTCACGCACGCCGCGCTTCCGGTGTTCGTCCTCGACACCACGCTGCGAGAGCTCGTGCTGCACCTCGTCGATCGCGTGGACTTCGTGGACTACACGCGGTTCGGGGCGCGCAACGGCGAGACGCTGCAGGGGCTCGTGAGCCGCGACGATCCCAACGCCGCGCCGTGGCTCGAGATCGTCGGCGCGGGCGCGCGTGCGCTGATCACGGTCGCGCCGAGAAACGGGCACCTCGCGGTGCTGCACCGCGGACAGGTCCTCGTGCAGTCCGCAGAGAGCGGAGCGCTCGGTCGGTGCTTGGTGCGCATCGAAGACGAAGGCTTGATTCCGATCTCGGGTCGCGAGTGGTCCAGGACGTCGTTCAGCGACGAGGCGCGCAAGATCTACGACGAGGCGCAGTTCGATCTCTTGTACGCGCTCTTGCGGGCGATCGGCGGCGACCGACGCGCGATGCTGAGCTTGGGGATCACGGGGACGTTCTCGCCTCCGCAGCACATTTTGTCGTTCATCTTCGTGAGCGCCGCGCGCCTGTCCGCGATGCCGCCCGACACCGAGCGCGGAACGCTCACTCGCGTCACCCACGGCGCCCTCGCCCGCCTCTGCAACGAGCTCCCGCTCGTGCTCGTGCAGACGCAGTCGGGCCCCAAGCGATTCTCGCTCGCCGAGCTTCGCGCGAAGGCGAAGCAGCAGCCCGGCCCGCTGCTCACGCTCGAGTCAGCCCCGTCGGACGTCGACTACGACGCGAGCTTCGAGCCGATCATCGTCTCGCGCGGCGAGTTCGAAGCGGCGCTCGCGGTGGGCATCGGCGCGAAGCTGCAGGCGGCCGAGTCGCAGCTCCCTGCGCGACGCGACGCGCGCAAGCACCGCGTCGCGCTCGAGGCGTTCGCGCGCAAGCCCAAGGTCGATTTCGACGACCTGTCCGAGTTCTCGGCGAGCGACATCGTGCGGGTCGAGCACGACAACTACACGTGCGTCGTGGGGCTCTTGCCGGTGCCGCAGCGAGCACGATTTCAAGTCGTGTTCGACGGCCGCGTCGCGGTCTCGGGCGAGCTCTCGGCGACCGACCTCGCGGACTGCCCCGTGATCGCGCGCGTGCGGATCACGGAGGCGCAGAAGTACCTCGCGCCGAGCCTCGACGCGCTCGCGTCGGCGGGCAACGGACTCATGACGGCGGCGCTCAAGCGCGCGTTGAAGAAGCTCGTCGAAGAAGTCGCCAAGCGCGCGGACGGGACGCGCGACCCCGGCGCCGCAGCGCGCGAGCTCATCGCGGCGTACTGCGCGGACGCAGGGCGCGTGGACGACAAGCTCCGCGCCAAGGTGAGCCGAGCCGTCCTGTGGAAGGCCGTCCCGACGGGCCTGGCGAGCATCGATCAGTTCGCGGCGCACGGGCGCGGGCGGGTTCCGTTCGTCACCAAGGAGTTCGACGGCTGGATCAAGGCGCCCGACGGCGAGACAGACCCGGTGGCCGCGTACCTCGCGCCGACGCCGGACGCCCCGCGAGAAGCGAAAGACGCCGCGCAGGCCGCGCGCAAACGAACGCTCTCCGCGCTCGAGTACATCGCGACGCTCGCGCCCAAGGACGCGACCGAAGAGTTCGAGCGATTGCAGCGCGCGAGGCGCCTTCTGCGCAGCGCGAAAGAGAACATCGTTCTCAGCGGGCTCGTGGCGCACCCGGCGCTCGCGACGCGCATCGAGGCGCAGGACAACAAGCTCGGCGTCGGAGAGCTCCGCCTCACGACGTCGGGGACGCCCGGGCTGGCGCTGCACTTGTTCTACAACGGCAACGCGGTGCGCGTGGTGCGGCAAAACGCTCCGATTTCGCTCGCCGTCGCGATCGAGTCGTCGATGCTCACCACCGATCAAGTGCGCATGGGCGAGCCGCCGGACGCGCTCACCAATCGGCTGATCTCCATCGCGCGCAAGACCATCGTCGAAGCGATGAAGGCGCACGAGACGCTCCCTTCGTGGTCCCTGCCCGCGCAGCGCTGGGCTCTGTTGTCCGGCGGCGCCACGACAAAGTCTTTGAAAGAGCGCCCCGTTTTTCAAGACACGTTGGGCAAGCCGATGTCCATCGCGGACCTCGACGCGCAGCAGAAGCAGTTCGGACACGTTTCGTACAGCACCGATCCGCCCGGGGTGGACCTCGAGCCGCTCGACGAAGGCCGGCGCGTGTGGAGGACGACCGAGCACGAAGCGTCGTGGCTCACGGGCGCGCGGGTCCCGATGAACTACACAGAGCCCTTGCGCGAAGAGCAGCGCGCGTTCGCGCGGCGCCGCATGGAGCGGGCTCGCCGAATCGTGATCCGCGAGACGCTCACCGCGGAGACACCAGTATTCGAGTTGACCGTCGCGAAGCACGAGTTCGAAGGCGAGGTGGCGCTCTTGGCCTCGCGGCAAGCGCCGATCGCGAAGGTGTATCTCTGGCAGGATCGAAAGCCGCTCGGCGAGACGAACGTCCCTGCGCCCTGGCCTTCGCTCGTGGCGCTCGACGTGGCCGAGCTCACGCCCAACCGATCGGAGACGGCGGCGATCGAAGACGCGGCGTTTCACAGGACGCGCGCGCGGGTCGCCGAGCTCGTTCGCCTCGCGCTCGACGCGCAGTTTCAAGAGCCCGCGGGCGTGCTCGCGATGATTCGCTCGGACCGCGGCGGCAGCCCCGCGATCCGCGGCGGGCGCGTTCGCGTGTTCGGAAAGCTCTGGCTCCTCGCCGATCCCCTCGAGCCCGGTCGCATCGACGTCCGTGAGCCCGGCGAGCGCGCGGTGCGGGCGTACGACACGCGCACGGCGACGCAGACGTCTCGCGTTCGAGGGCTCCCGGTCGGGGGGCTCATTTGGTTCAACCAGAGCGAGGACGACGATCCGCCGCTGGCGCACCAAGTGGCCGAGCTCGTGAAGTGGGCGTATCGCGCGCTGCTCGGTCAGCTCGTGAGCGCGAAGCAGCCGGGCGACGCCGTGTTTTCGCACATGGCCTACGCCGCCGCCGCGCGCGTGATCGACACGGACACGTTGAAAACATGGGCGAAGGACCGGCTGCTGCCCGAGACGTGCACGAGCTTCGCGCGCCTGCAGGACCACTTCGCCGACGGAAAGACGCTCGACCTCTGCCCCGAAGGCGACGCGCGCGCGGTGCAGGAGCGGTTCGTCGTCGCGCGTTCGGACGCGCGGTGGTTCGCGACGCTCGAGGCGTTGTCGTTGATTCAAGTGGCCGCGGCCGCGCCGACGCCGCCGACGCAAGCGCCGCAAGCGCCAGCGAAGGGGGCGGACGCGCCGGTTTCGCCGGTGGTGGTGTCGCGCGTCACCGAGCCCGCGGTCGAGCCCAAGAGCTCAGCGCCGAAGCCGCAAGCGCCGCCGAAGGCGCAGAAGCGATCGGAGCCGACGTTGGGCGATCACGTGCTGGGATTTCTGCGACGGCACGGGGTCGTCGAGCGGGACCTCGTGTCGATCGCCGTCGACAACGGGCCCGACGCCGGAACGCTCGCGACGTACGACAAGGGCAAGGCCACCGCGGTCGTGTTCGCGCGGCACGCCGTGGTCGCGCGATTGCTCACGGGGCAGGACCCGACGCGCGCGCACAAGGTGCTGGCGATCGCGGTGCTCGGCGAGATGAACAGAGCGGTGCAGCGGTTCACCGACGCCGACGAGGCGCGGGTCATGGGGTCGATGTTGCTCGAGCTATCGGGGACGGTGCTCTGATACTCGCATTTGAGATCGGCCTGACGATTTTCAGGGCATTTCTATATGTTACCCACGGGGTGTCTGACATAAGCGCGCCGTTGGGGCGATGGGCTGACGACAGGGCGAGGGGGTTGGCAGCGCGGCGGGCAAAATCTGTGTGACGAGGTGCGCGGCCTCGTGCGGGTCGCGGGGTGGCGGAGCGCGCTCGTGGCAATTTCACAATCAGAGCACCGTCCCCAAGTGGGTTGGGACTCCATTGATTCTCGCGATCTATCGCGTGGCGCTGGCAATTTCACAATCAGAGCACCGTCCCCGTGGGCCTCTCGGCTGACCAACGATACCCTGTGCTCCTCTGTGAGGACCTCGAACACCTTCCGCGCTGCGCTCGTCGCGCTCGCGTTGTCGTTGGCGGGATCGTCCGCTGTCGCGCAGAGCGCGGCACCTTCGGACGTCGCGGCCATCCTCCGTCAGGCCAACGCTGCGCACGACGCCACGGACTACGGAACAGCGCTCTCGCTCTATCAGCAGGCGTACACGATCAACAACGACCCGTTCGTGCTGTTCAACATCGGGAGGATGAACCTGCTCCTGCGCCGCTACGAGGCCGCGCAGAGCGCGCTGCGACGCTTCGTCGAGCGCGTTCCTGACGCGCCCAATCGCGGCGTCGTCGAAGCGCTCCTGCGAGAAGCGTCGCAGGGAATCGAGGGCCAGCGCGCAGAGCAAGCGGCGCAGCGCCAAGCCGAGCTCGAACGCCAACAACGCGAAGAGCAGCTGCAGCGCGCGCGCCGAACGGTCGACACGACGCAACCGCGACCATCACGCCCCGCGTGGCCGTGGGCGCTCGTCGCGGTCGCGGGAGGCGCAGCGCTGGGCGCAGGTGTCTCGGCAGGTCTCTACGCAGCCGCGGCGAACGATCTGTATACGCCCGCTGTTTCTGGCTGCGACACGGCGACGAGCCCCATCCGCTGCCCCGACACCGCGCGCGCGCGGGACCTGTACGCGAGCGCCCAACGCGCGGGCGGAGCGATCGTCGGGCTCTCGATCGGAGCCGTCGCGCTCGGCGTCGCGTCCGCCGTCGCGTTCGTCGTCACCGCGCCTCGCGCCGAACCTCGCGCGACCGTGTCCGCGACCGTCGATGCGCACGGTGGTTCGATGCTCGTGCGAGGAAGCTTCTGATGGCGCGTACGCGTTGGGCGTTGTTCGCTGCAGTGGTGGCGATCGAGGCGCAGGGGTGCGTGTTCTTTCCCGCGCCGACGTTCGGAGATGTCCCTTCGCGCGACGCGACGATCGACGGAACGATCGACGCCCAACCCACGGACGCCCCGCTCGATGGGCCGTGCGCGCCGGGGCGACTCGACTGCGACGAGAGCACGGTCAACGGGTGCGAGACCGCCGAGAGCGTCGCCAACTGCGGGCAGTGCGGCGCGGTGTGCGTGCTTCCGAGCGCGTTTCCCCGCTGTGTTTCGGGGCAGTGCGCGATCGACCGTTGCCAACAAGGCTTCGGCGATTGCGACAACACCCCGAGCAACGGATGCGAGCAGCGCGTCGACACACCCGAGCACTGCGGCGCGTGCGGCAATCGTTGTTCGGGCGGGACGCCCTTGTGCGTCGACGGCCGATGTTCGAGCGGATGCCCAGCGAATCAGCTGCGTTGCGGAGGCGCGTGCGTCGACGTCACCGCGAGCAACGAGCACTGCGGCGCGTGCAACAACGCGTGCACCCCGGCGGCGAACGGTCAGCGCCAGTGCGGAGGCGGCGCGTGCGTTCTCCGGTGCAACAGCGGCTTTGCTGACTGCAACATGAACGCCGCAGACGGCTGCGAAACCACGCTCGGAACCACGGAGAACTGCACCCGCTGCGGCGAGGTCTGTCGCGGCGCGACGCCCACGTGCAACACCTCCGCGGGCGCGTGCACAGGCGCGTTGTGCGCGAGCCCGCTGCTCACGTGCGGCTCAGCGTGCGTCGACCCGAACACGTCCACGGCGCATTGCGGACGCTGCACGAACGCTTGCCCGAGCCTGCCGAACAGCACCGCCATGTGCGCGGGTGGCTCGTGCCGCAACCCGTGCCTCCCGGGCTTCGGCGACTGCACGATGGCGCCGGGGTGCGAGACCGCGCTCAACACGGCGGAGAACTGCGGGATGTGCGGAGCGCGTTGCGGCTTTCCGAACGCGACCGCCGCGTGTGTGATGGGCGCGTGCGCGATGGGCGCGTGCAACCCGGGCTTCGGCAACTGCGACGGAGACCCCGCAAACGGCTGCGAGACGCCGCTCGATAGCGTTCGCAACTGCGGCCGCTGCGGCAGCGTGTGCTCGACGGCGCGCGCGACCTCGGCGTGCGTCGCAGGCGTGTGCCGCATCACGGCGTGCAACCCAGGCTTCGGCGACTGCGACGACAACGCGGGCAACGGCTGCGAGACGTCGCTCAACACGGTTCGCGACTGCGGCGCGTGCGGGGCCGTGTGCCCCACGCGCCCGGGCGGGTGCGCCCCCGAGTGTTCGCCGGGCGACCCGCCATCGTGTCAGTGTGTCTGACGTTGTGAAGAGGAGACCGGTGATGAAGCGAGCGCGAGCGCAAGAGCTTCGACGACGGGCCGCGATCGCGACGCTCGTCGGCGCGTCGGGGTGCACGTTCTTTCCCGCGCCGGTCTTCACGGAGAGGGACGCGCGAGCGTCGGACGCGACCATGGACGGAGACGCGGCGTTCGACGTCGGTCCGCCGCGCGACGTCGTGCTCGACGGCCCGTGTCTGCTCGGAACGCTCGACTGCGACAGGGATCCCTCGAACGGCTGCGAGACGCGCGAGAGCATCGCCAACTGCGGGCGATGCGAGCGCGTGTGCGCGATCCCGAGCGGCACCCCAGCGTGCGTCGACGGCGCGTGCGCGGTGGGGAGCTGCGTCGCAGGCTTCGGGGACTGCGACCGCAATCCAGACAACGGCTGCGAAGAGCGGCTCGACAGCAACGCGCACTGCGGAGCCTGCGGACGCCGCTGCGAAGGCGCGACGCCCAATTGCGTCGGCGGCATGTGCGTCAGCGGATGCGCGAGCGGACAGCTGCGTTGCGACGGCCTGTGCGTCGACGTCCAGTCCAACGACGCGCACTGCGGCGCGTGCGGCAGGCGGTGCGGCGCTGTCGCCAACGGACGAACCCAGTGCAGCAACGGGATGTGCGACCTCCGCTGCTCACCAGGCTTCGGCAACTGCGACAACAACATCGCCACCGGCTGCGAGGCGTCTCTCGAGACCAACGCGAACTGCGGCCGCTGCATGGCGCCGTGCGGCGCTGGCTCGACGTGCAACGCCACGTTGCGCTCGTGTCAGGCGAGCTGCACAGGCACGGACTGCGGCGGCGCGTGCATCGACACGACCAGCTCGATTTCGCACTGCGGCGCGTGTGGCAACGTGTGTCCGACGTTGGCCAACGCGGTTCCGGGCTGCACGGCAGGGCGCTGTCAGTCGAATTGCGCGGCGGGGTACGGCGACTGCGACGCAAACCCCGCGAACGGCTGCGAGGCGCAGCTCTCGTCGAACGCAGCGCACTGCGGTGCGTGCGGGCGCCCGTGCTCGTTTCCCAACGCCACGGCGAGCTGCGTGGGCGGCGCGTGCGTGCTCGGCACGTGCAACAGCGGATTCGCGAACTGCGATGGAAACCCCGCGAACGGCTGCGAAACCAACACGCAAACGAGCGCAGACAACTGCGGCGGGTGCGGGCGCGTGTGCGCGCTCGCCAACGCGATGGCGGCGTGCAGCGCGGGCGCGTGCGTGCTCGGGCCTTGCGTTCCGAACTTCGGCAACTGCGACGGAATCCCCGCGAACGGCTGCGAGCAGTCGTTGAGGACGCTCTTTCACTGCGGCGAATGCGGCCAGTTCTGCGGCGACCTGCCGTGCGGAACGGAGGGTCGCTGCGACCTCTCGGCAGAGCCCCCTCAGTGCCGATGCCGGTGAGCGATCACTCTTGGCGGTTGTCGATCTGCGCGCGCTGCAGTCCGCCCGAGTAGTCGACGTAGACGGTCTTCACTTCGCTGAAGAACTCGTACGGGGCCCAGCCGCCCTCGCGGTGGCCGTTGCCCGTTCCCTTCACGCCGCCGAAGGGAAAGTGCGCCTCGGCGCCGATCGTCGGCGCGTTGACGTAGGTGATTCCGGCTTCGATGCGCTCGATCGCGCGAAACGCCGCGTTGACGTCCGCGGTGTAGATCGAAGACGACAAGCCGTACTCGACTTCGTTGGCGACCGCGATCGCTTCATCGAGCGACTTCACGCGGATGACGCTGAGCACGGGGCCGAACACTTCTTTGAGCGCGAGCGTCGATCCCGCCTTCACGTCGTCGACGAGCGTCGCGGGATAGAACCAGCCCTTCGCGAGCGGCCCGTCCGTCGGGATCGCTCCGCCCGTGAGGACCTTTCCGCCCTCGCTCTTGCCTTGCTCGACGAACGCGTGAACGCGCTCGCGGTGCTTCTTCGAGATGAGCGGGCCAACGTCGACGCGCTTGTCCGCGGGGTCGCCCAACACGAGCTTGTTCGCGCGCTCGATGAGCTTCGGGAGCAAGCGATCGGCGACGTCCCCCACGGCGATCAAGCGCGAGGTGGCCGTGCAGCGCTGGCCCGCGGTTCCGAAGGCGCCCCACAAGATCCCGTCCACCGCGAGGTCGATGTTCGCGTCGGGAAGGACGATCACCGGGTTCTTTCCGCCGAGCTCGAGCGTGACGTGCTTGAGCGTCTTTCCGCCCTCGGAGGCGATGAGCTTGCCGACCTCGGTTCCGCCGGTGAACGACAGGCAATTGACGCCCGCGTGCGCGACGAGCGCCGCGCCCGCTTCTTCGCCGTACCCGTGCACGACGTTGAGCACGCCGTTCGGGAGTCCTGCGTCCCACAGCGCCTGCGCGAACATCGCGCCCGAGCACGGGGCTTCCTCCGCGGGCTTCCACACGACCGAGTTTCCGCAGACGAGCGCGGGGTAGATCTTCCAGCTCGGGACGGCGATCGGAAAGTTCCACGCGGTGATGATCCCTGCGACGCCGATGGGGCGGCGGATGGTCATCCCGAACTTGTTCGGCAGCTCCGACGGCGCCGTGCGCCCGAACAACCGACGCCCCTCGGTGGCAGCGTAGTACGCCGTGTCGATGGCCTCTTGAATGTCACCCTTGGCCTCTTCCGTGCGCTTGCCCATCTCGCGGGACATCACCGCGGCGATCTCGTCCTTGCGCTGCTCGAGGATGCGTCCGGACTTCGCGAGGATTTCTCCTCGCGCTGGCGCGGGCAACCTCGACCACGTCTCGAACGCTTCGCGCGCGGCCTTCACCGCGCGATCGACGTCCGCGGCGCTGCCGCGCGGAGCGACTCCGACGAGCGCGTCGTCCGACGGAGAGTGAACTTCGAGCGTGCGACCGTCGACCGACGGTGTCGCGACGCCGCCAATATTGTGCGTGAGCTGGATCGTCATTGGGGCGCGAAGGGCATCGCAGAGGAGCGTTGACCGGTCAAGCGTCGAGGCGTCGCGCGCGCTTGTTCACCCACAGTGCACTGTGGGTGGACCCACAGTGCACTGTGGGTGAACAGCGAAACTCGAGGCCAGGAGCGAAGCGGCAACGTGCGAAGAATGCGGACATCCCGCGCCGACAGCAGCCCGTCAACGCATCGGCGCGCTGTCCGTCACGGGCGGCGGGACGTTGCTGCGAAGGAGGAACATGGCGCCAGCGCCCCCCACAGCGAGCACCAAGAGACTCGCGATCGAGAGCGCGATGCCTGCGATCGCGAGCGGGGCGCCTTTCTCGCCAGAGCGTCGGATTTGCAGAAGCGCCACGACGCACAAGACCGCTCCGACAATGGGCACGCAACACAAACACAAGCCGACGATCGAGAGAGTGTTCCAGTTGTTCGTGCTCGAGGCGGTAGCGGAACCTTGCGGAGACGAATTGGTCACGCGTCTCGGTGTAGCACTCGAAGGCGATCGAAGCGCGAATCGATCAGGAGCTCGCTCGGCGGCGCGCGGCCTCGAGCAGCATCGGCAAGCCGATCCCTCCCAACGCGGCCCACATGGTCCCGAGCTCGTCGTGTACGAAGACATTCACGTCGACGTCGGCCGTCGCCCGCGGAACCGCCCAATACGAGAGCGCGAGCGCGCCTCCGAGCGCATACGGAACTGCGCTTCGATCTAGCGCCGCGCCGATCGCGAGCCCCGCTTCGAGCGGCGTCACCGCGCGACCTTCGCCTTGGCTTCAGCGCGAAGTCGAGCGAGGGCGCGAACAGTGCTCTCTGGAAGCGGATCCACCCACTCGCGCGCGCGGTGAGCGTCGCTCCGCGCCGCGAGGATGCGCTCAGCGTCTCGCAGCAAACCCGCGAGGATTTGCATGCGCTCCTCGGGTGTCATGCGGACGTAGGGCTCGCATTCCTCGCGAACGCTCGCGGCATCGTCGATCACCCAAGCTGGAAGCGCGCCAACCATGAACGATCACGAACGTAGCACGACGAACGCCGCATCGCCGTCGCGAGCCCATGGCACGGGCGCGCGGTCCCGATTGGCTCGCGTCGACCACGGACGGTCTCACGGATGCCCCTTCGACGCCCTCAGCGCTCACGCGCCGTAGAGCGCCGTCGGGCGATCGAAGATCGTCGCGCGCTGCCGCTCGCGCCACCCTCTGCGTTCGGCGACGCGGATCGATCGGACGTTGTCGACGTGGATCATCGCGAAGAGCGGCTCGTCTTCGCGCGGGACGAACCCCGCGAGCACGGCGTCCGCGGCTTCGCTCGCGAACCCATGGCCCCACGCAGCGCGCTCGAAGGTCCACCCCATTTCGAGAAACGGCGTCCACGCGGGCGTCTCGTTCGGCGCGACGACGCTGAGCCGCGCTCCATCGCGCGTGCTCGAGCGATAGTACCGGCCGATTCCGCAGCGACCGATCGCGCGACCGCGGTGCACGACGACGCGCTGCCCGATGCCTTCACCGTGCTGCGCGATCGTGCGCTCGAGCCACGCGCGAAGAAACTCGGTCGTGCGAGGCTTTCCATCGCCGAGGTAGCGATAGACCTCTTCGTCGCTGTGGAGCGCCTCGAGAAACGCGAGGTCATCGAGCGTGAAGGGACGGAGGCTGAGCCTCGCGGTGTGCAGCGTCGCGATCACGCGCGCGAGCTTACGGCACCCGAGGCCGTCGAGCGCAGGCGTGCTCCGATGGATTGCTCGCGATCTCGACGGAGCGACAAACAATCTGCGATGATCGCGCAACAACGCGGGGGCGCCGCAGATAGCGCACGGTCTCGCGAAGGCTCGCGAGGCAAAGGAGATGCTGAGGATGCACTGGAATCACTGGGCAACTGTCACGGCCATCGTGACGTCGACCTACGGCTGCCCACGAACGAACATGTGCTTGCCGGGAGAGGTGATGGTGGAGGGACGTTGCGCCGCCGATTGCCCGCCCGGCGCAACCAACGGGTGCAGGGACACAGGAGTGCCGGTCGACGCTGCGCTCGAAGCAGGCGACGCGATGTCATGTGGCGCGGGGCAAACGCGATGCGGCGCCGAGTGCGTCGATCTCTCGAGCAGCGCGAATCACTGCGGGCGCTGCGACATGCGGTGCTCGGCGCTCGAAGCTGGAACAGCCGTGTGCTCGATGGGCTCGTGCTCATCGTCGTGCGGCGCGGGAACGCACGCGTGCAACGGCGCGTGCGTGTCCAACGACGCTCCCACGACGTGCGGAACGCGATGTGACCCGTGCCCGACGCCCGCGGGCGCACGCGCGACGTGCGTCTCACAAATGTGTGGAATCGAGTGCCTGCCGGGGTTCGAGCGCGTCGGCGACAGCTGCGAAGCGAACGTTCCGAGACCGATTTTTCCGCCGGGGACGAGCACCGTCACGAGCCATCGTCCGACGTTTCGATGGGAGCTCGGAACGGGCACTGATGGCGTCGTAGTCGAGGTGTGCCGCGATCGAGCGTGCACGATGCGCGTCGCGATGTTCGACGCGACGGGAACGAGCGCGCGTCCCGCAATGGCGTTGCCTGCTTCGACAGCGCTGTTCTGGCGGTTGCGCGGGCGCGTGGGGATGGTCGCTGGATCGCGCTTCAGCCCAACGTGGCAGTTTCGAACGCGCGCCACGGACGCGAGCGTCGACACCGCGTTCGGCACCGAGCTCGACTTCAACGGCGACGGGTTTTCGGATGTCGCGGCGGGCGCACCGGGGACCGGTCAGGGCTACGTACTGTTCGCGCTCGGGGGAAGCAGAGGGCTATCTGAACCAACGACACTTCGTTCGACGACGTTGGGAAGCTTCGGTCGCGCGATTGCAGCGGTCGGTGACCTCAACGGCGATGGCTTCGGCGAGATCGCAATCGGTGCGGTGGGTTCGATCGGGCCCACGCCGACAGGCGTTGTACTTGTGTACTTTGGTCGAGCTGACGGGGTGTTCGACTCACCCACAACGGTGATCGGTTCGACGCCGGAGCAGTCGTTTGGCTTGGCGATCAGCGGTGGTGACGTGAACCGCGATGGTTGGTCGGACCTGTTGCTCGGAGCGCCGTTCTCCCCGCCAGTCGCGGCAAGATCCCGAGGAAGCTTCGTCGTATACAACGGATCCCGAAGCGGAGTCGCTCCTGCCAGTGGAGTACGTTTCGATGCCCCGAGTACTTTGGACAGGGTCGGTGCAGCGCTCGCGGTCGGAGATACCAACGGCGACGGGTTCGGCGATGTCATCGTGGGCGCACCCAGCGAAGATCCGGCAACAAACGGCGCCGCGTTGCGATTCGTCGGCGGATCCAGCGGACTCGCCGCGAGCTTCGAGACGCTTGCAGTCGGGCGCTCCGTGGGCAGCAGTGTCTCCGCGCTCGGAGACGTGAATGGAGACGGAATCGCAGACATCGTCATCGGGGTTCCGCGAGCAGACGAGGCACGGACAATGCTCGGAGCGCAAACCGATTCACCGACAAACAGCACAACGCTGCGGGGCCCCACCTTCTTCGGTTCCGCGGTCACGTTCATTCGCGACAGCAACGGTGACGGATTCGACGAACTGCTCGTCGGTGGAGGAAACAGCGCGAGCATGTTTCGCGGCTCGGCGATGGGCGCGAATCCAACGGCAGAGCTGTCGACCCGTGGTCCGATGGGGGACGAAAATCTCGGCGGGACACTCGCGTCGCACAGCGACATCAACGGCGACGGGCGCGGAGACTTCAGCATTGGTGCACCATGGACGACCCGCCCTCGCCGGGACGTAACAGGCATGTTGATGGTGTACTTCGGTGGAAGTTCGCCGATCGTGCATCGAACGTTCGAAGGGAGCCAGCCGCTCGAAGAGCTTGGCGCGGCGATCGCCCACCGAGGTTTTCGCGAACTGCTTCGCATCCGACCCCATTCACGCTCCGCGCGTTGGTGCACTGCGCGTTAAGCCCCCACCGCCCCGTTCACAACGGCGGCGCGCCGTTGCCTCCCTGTTGACCGCCCGAACCATCGGACGACGCGACGGGCGCGAACGGCCGCGCAGGGTCCCACGCGGGAGGCGCAGCGGGCGCTGGCGCTGGGGGCGCGAAGGGATTGGCCGCAGGCGCAGGCGGTGGAGGCGTCCCCGGAGGCATCGCGGCTTGCGCTTGCGCGGGCGCAGGTGGCGGAGCAAACGGGTTCGGCGGTCCACCGGGAACAGGCGGCGGCGGCGCAGACGGGTCGAAGCCGCCTCCACCCGCGGCGACCGGCGCGAAGCCGGATGGCGCGGGGGGCATGCCTTGTGGGGGCATTCCTGGCGGCATTCCTGGGGCCATTGCGGGCGGAGCGCCTGGGGCCATCGCTTGCTGCGGTTGAAACGGCTGAAATCCCTGCGGCGGCTGCATCGCTTGTGGCGGTTGCATCGCTTGCGGAGGTGCGGGCGGAGCTCCGACCGCAGGAGCAAACGGCGAGGCCGCAGGGCCCGCCGGCGCGAACGGAGGCGCTCCTGCGCTCACCGGCGCGAAGCCCGATGGAGGCGCTTGCGGCGGTGCTCCGGGCGCCACCGGGGCAAATCCACCCGGCGCTGCTGGCGGCGCAGCGGGCGCAGGTCCAGGCGTGAGCGGCGCGGCCTGCGGGGGAGCGCCGGGCGCAGGCGCCGCGGCGTTGGGCGCGCGCCGAACGTTGGCCACGGCGATGTAGGACTCGCCGCCCGAGTCGAAGCGAACCTTCAGCAACGCGCCGAGCGGGTTGGCCTCGACGACCGTTCCCGCTTCGAGCGCGCCTCCGAGGCGAGAGGCCATCACGCGATCACCGACTGCAAAACTCATCGAAACCTCCTGTGCCGCGCGGCGCCCACGGGTCGCCGCGGTGGCTCACCAGGTCGGGGAGTGTAACGCGGACACTTGACGGAGGGATCGCTTGCGAGAGAGGACTTTGGGCGATGACTTCTTCGTCGCGTGTCACCTTCGGGCGGGCGTTCGTGTTGGCGGTCGTACCCGCGTTGCTGCTCTCGCGGTGCGGTTTGTGGCCGTCGTTTCCAGACAACCTGATCGCAGGTGACGGCGGGACCACCGACGTGCGCACCGACGGATCGACGGACGGACGCGCGGACGGTGAAGCGGGGATGGTGGGCGACGGCAGCCTGCCCGATGCGACGGTGGACGACGTTCCGTCGGATGTGCCGCCCGCGACGTGGAACGGGTTTCGGGCGTGTCCCGCGGCGCCCACCATGATGCTCACGCCCGAGCCCGCATTTCCGCCGGGAGACGGCGGAGCAAACCCGCTCGCGAGAATCGCTTCAGCGCGCGACATCACCTTCGATGGCCAAGGCGAAATGCTCATCGTCGGTCGCGATACGCCCAACACTGCAGTCTTCACCATCAACAGCAGCGGCGTGGTCCGTCCGTTCTTCAGCGCACCGCAGGGATTCTTCTTCGGCGCGCGCTACCTCACCGACGGCCGCGTCGTCGTCACGGGCTCGTTCCAAACCACCGTGATGGGAATGAACGTCACGCTCCAAGGCGTGACGCTCCTGTCGCCAACGGGCTCGGTCGAGAGCCGCCTGCCCTTCGACACAACGGGCCCCGTCACGGGCACGCCTTGGGGATCCGTGGCGCACCCCAACGGCTCGTTCCTCGTGATCGACAGCACCAACAACCAGATCATTCCTTTCGGCTCGGGGATGCTCCCGGCAACGCCGCCGACGCCCGTGAACACGGCGACGGCGATGCCGCCTGCTCCCGACGCCCAACGCGCGGCGATCTACTCCGCGGACTACCGCAAGCTCTACATCGTCGCGGCCACGAACAACCTCATCCACGAATACAACGTGGCCGAGGACGGCACCGTCGACGGCAACTCGCGTCGCGTGTACGCGTCGCTTCCGGCGTCGAGCTTCCCTCGGTCGCTTGCCTTCGACGAGTGCGGCAACCTCTACGTCACGCTGTCCGTTCCCGGCACGCCCGCGACGGGCGCGCTCGTGCGCATCCCGCCGCGCGGCGGAACGCCGTTTACGCTCGCGACGTTCGACACGGTCGACGCGCAGCGGACGATCGCGTTCGGCGCCGGGCCAGGATTCAGTGAAACCTCGATCTACATTGCTGACTCGAGCGGCCCGCTAAACACCGCGCGAGTGCTGCGCGTCGACGTGGGCATCACGGGGCAGCCCATCGTTCGGCCCCGCATGATGATGATGCGCGACATGTGATGGCCGACACACGAAGGCCATCTCTCGCAGCGCGGTTCATCGAGTACTTCACGCTCGCCAACGCGGGCCGCGCGGGTTCGCGCGTCGACCGAAGCGCGCTCGGCCGCGGGCTCGAGGCCGTGCGGCGCGCTGCGAACGAAGCGGCAGAACGCTGGGCAGACAGCGACGCTGACCCTGCGCTCGACGCGCTCGCCGAGGCCGAAGAGCGCTACCGTCGCGACGTCGAAGCGCTCTTCACAGAGCCTTCGGTCCTGCAGCGCCTCACGAGCTACGCGCCGCCGACAGAGGACGCACGGACGACGGTCTCGACCTTCGTCGCGCGACTCGATCGACTGGATCGCGCGACGCGCGCGCTCAGCGTGGTGGCGGGCGGACCGTTCGTTCGATGGAGCGTCCGCGCGCTGCGACTCTCGGTGCTCGCGCTCGCGCTCGTCACCGTGGGGCGGATCGCCGTCGACTACGCGAAAAAACCCTCGCTCCGCGCGTCCGCGTCCGGCGCGTGGGGCGATCACGTGGGCGTCGTTCATCTGACCGACGGAAGCCCCGAGACCAACTGGCTCTTGCCCGACCACACCGCAGGGTGGGCGCGCGTCTCGTTTTCGCCGCGGTCTCTTCGCGCCGTGCGCTTGTACAGCGTTCGCAGGTTGCCCCTGTACGGAGCGCAGCAGTGCTCGATCGAAATCGAGCTTCGAGGGAGGATCGTTCGCACCGAGCGCATCGACGTCTCGGCGACGGTCGGCCAGCGCGCGCCGTACGTGTACCGGCTGCCGTCCGCGATCGAAGCGGACGCGGTGCGCGTGCACATTCATTCGTGGCACGCGATCGGCGGCGGCTTCTCGGAGATCGAAATCGAGTGAGCGCTCAACGGCGGCGGTAGAGCCGAAAGGTCCCCGACGTTCCGATCAGCTCTGCGACGCGCGAGACCTGCTCTTCGTCCGCGGGCGACGGCGTCCACTCTGCCGTGAGCACGAGGTCGTACTTCTGCCAGAGCACGGCGTTGTTGTACCAACCGGGATCGCGCTCGAGGACCATCACGGGCGCGGGCATCGGCGCTCGGTACCGCAGCGGCAGCAAGTTGTGCGGGTAGATCGTCGAGTCGTACACAGGCGTCTCGACGCCGCAGAGCGCCGCGAGCGTCTCGTGCGTCTGATGAAAATGGGGGCTGTGCAAGATCCCGCTCTCGCGCGTCATGGTCACGTACCCGAGCGTGCTGAACGGCGTACGTCGCGCGCGTCGACACGGCTCGGTCAGCGCGACGACGGGGCCGAGCTCGCGCGTGTACGCGTTGTTCAGGATCTTGGTGATGTGTCGTACGCGCGCGAACGAGAACGAAAACACCAGCAAGATGAGCGCCCATTCGATGAGCGGCCGCTGCCAAAACCGCGGGCGCTTCTGCGCGTCGTCTGCGTCGGCGCCGTCCGCCGCGGGCGCGGACGCGGACTTCGCGCGGCTTCGCGAGTCCGACGCCCACACCGCGAGAGGGACGGCCCAGAGCGCCATGTCGATGTGCCTCGGGCTGATGCTCTGCCCGTTCACGGTCTCGGGCAGCGCGAAGTAGCTGAGCAGCGTGAGGACGGAGAACGCTTCGAACCAGTGCGACTGGCGCAGCTGTCGTCGGGCGAAGAGCGCGATCACGACGCCGATGACGACGAGGCCCGCGGCGAACGTTCCCTCGGTCTCCGAGCGCGTGTGGACGAGGTACGTCGTGATCGAGAGGAGCTTGCTCTCGACCGGCGGACTGTAGGGCACGAGCGTCGTGTTGGACTGCGCGGCGGCGGCGCCGCGGTGCGTGCGGAGGTACCAGAGCGCGAAGAGCGCGAGCGACGGGCCGATCGTCACGAGCGAACGAAGGGCGGTCTCGACCGCGCGCTTCACAGCGGCGCGAGCGCCCGCAGCGCGCACGGTCGCGAGGTCACGCAGGCACGCGATCACCGTGAAAAAACCCAGGAGCACCGTCGTCCACGCGTACACGTGTCCGTGCGCGAGAAAGAGCAGCGTCGCCGCGAGCGCGCCGCGCCACGCAGCGGTGCGCCATCGTTCGTCCCGCCGCTCGAGCAGCGCGTCGAACTCGCCGAGCGTGAGCACCATGAACGTCGCCGACGTGTAGAACGGGACGTACCCGTTGATCGACCACGCCTTGCAGTACACGACGGGAAACGCGAAGAGCGCGGCCCACGGCGGCCTGCCCGACCGGTGCAGCGCATACGCGACCGCCGTGGGAAATCCCAGGTAGAACGCGAGCAGCACCGCGATGCCGAACGCCCGAACGGGGTCCGTGAGCTTCTCGAACGGCCACGCGACGCGATAGATCAGCGTGTTGGCGTCGAGCCACGAGATCGGGTGATACAGCGCTGCGACGGGGTCCGACGAGGGCCTCGCGTTGAGCGAGGCCGACATCAAGTGATAGTGATAGTCCTGCCCGGGTCCGATGGGCGCGGACCAGTGACCGACGATCGTCGCGATCGCGAGCGCGCAGAACAGCGCAGCGAACACGGGCTGCGCTCGCAGCGGAGCGAGCAGCGGCCGCAGCGCCGCGAGCGGGTTTCGCTTGTTGCCAGAATCTCTTGGAGCGTCGCTAGTAGCCACGTCGTGTGGACGGTGTGTACCTCGCCGAGCCGCTCGGCAGAAAGGGCGGCGCGACCATCGAGCGACGCGCGGAGGGGCGTCGCGGCGTGATAACGTGCGAAGCGAACCGTGCGTCGTCGCAGCTGGCCAACAAAAAACCTCGCTGGATTGCTCGTGAGCGCGGCGCTCACGAGCGCCGCGGGCGGCTGCATTCTGCCGGCGACGTTGGTCGAGGTCCTCGTCGAGACCGAGCTTCCGGGGTCGGGGCCGTTCGATCTTCGCGTGTGGGTTCGCAACAACGATCGTCCGTTCGGGGCGACGACCCCGGCCCGCGAGACGGCGACGTTTCGCATGGTCGGGCGGCGGTCGCGGATCGGGGACGCGCCTTCGTTCGTGCTCGTTCCGCGGGAGGGAGGCGCGCGAGATGCGATCGTGACGGCGCGCGTCGAAGCGGAGGCCGAGGGCGTCGTGCTCCGGCGCGATGTGCGCTTTCGTTTCACGCCGAACACGCACGGGTTCGTGCGCATCGTGCTTCGCGGCAGCTGCGGTTTGCCCGACACGCGATGCCGCATGGTCGAGCCCTGTACGCGCCAGGCCGTGTGCGAAGAGAACGGGCAGACCTGCGGGGACAACGGCGTGTGCGTGACGCCGCAGGTGATCCCGACGCTCTCGCGTGGACGGCCGTTCAACCCGAACTCGTTCGACGCGACGGTGCCCGACGCGGGCGAAGACGCGGGGATGCCGCCGGAGGACGCGTGCGTTCCCAATTGTATGGGCCGTCGCTGCGGCGAGCCGAACGGGTGCGGCGGCATCTGCGAATCGGGCCCGTGCGCCGGCGGTGAAGCGTGCAACCTCGGGCGGTGCGAGTGCGCGCCGGGCTTCACATCGTGCGGAGGCACGTGCCGCCCCGACGCGGACATCGAGTGCATGTCGGGCATGACTCGATCGATGAGCTGCGGGACGTGCGGCTCGCGCATGGACCGCTGCGGCGCCGACTGCCGATGGCAGAACGGGACGTGCTCGGGCGGCGGGACGTGCATGCCCGGCGAGATGCAGAGCGAGCCGTGCGGCCGCTGCGGGACGCGCTCGCGCTCGTGTGGAGCCGACTGCAACTGGGGCGCGTGGGGCGGCTGCTCGGGCGAAGGCGTGTGCACCGCGGGCATGACCGAGTCGATGCCGTGCGGCAACTGCGGGACGCAGACGCGCATGTGCCAAGCGGACTGCCGCTGGGGCACCTTCAGCGCGTGCGGCGGATCGGGGCCGTGTCGGCCCGGCGAGACGCAATCACAGGCGTGCGGCAACTGTGGGACGCAATCGCGCACCTGCGGCAGCACGTGCCAGTGGCCCGCGTTCGGAACGTGCACGGGTCAGGGCGCGTGCGCGCCGGGGTCGACGCGCGCGGGCTGCGACATGTGCGGCGTCGAGACGTGCACGAGCGCGTGCACGTGGGGCGCGTGCGCTCCGCGCGCGGGCGCGCAGTGTTTGCACCGAGGCGGGACGAACTACCGTTCGTGCAGCGCGTGCCGCAGCGGCATTCAGTTCTGCCTGCCAACTTCGTGCGTGTGGAGCACGGCGTGTTGCACGTCGGGATCGTGTCCGCGCTGCCTCTGACCTCCACTCCAACACCCTCTCATTGTTCATGGCACTACGAACCATCACGCAAGAGTGGCTCGACGCGCTGTCGGTCGCGCAGCTCGAGGCCGAGCTCCGTCGTCACAACCGGCTCTACTGGGACGAGCACAAGCCAGAGATCTCGGACTACGACTACGACAGGATTGTCAATCGACTGAAGCACCTGTCGCCCAAGTCGACGGTGCTCGACGAGATGGGCGCGAGCGCGCCGAAGCTCGAAGCGGCCACGGAAGACGGCGCGCCGCCGGTCCGTCACAAAGCGAGGATGCTCTCGCTCGACAAGTGCTACTCGCACGACGAGCTCGAAAAGTGGGGCGCGACGTTCGAAGGCAAGGTGATGGTCTCGCCGAAGTTCGACGGGATCGCGTGCTCGCTGCACTACAACGAGCGCGGCGAGCTCGAGCTCGCGGCCACGCGCGGCGACGGCGCGGTGGGAGAGAACATCACGGCCAACGCGCGGGTGATCGAGGACGTCCCGACGAAGCTCGCGAAGGGGGCGCGTCGCGTCGAGGTGCGCGGCGAGATCTTCATGCGCTTGTCGGTGTTCGAGCGCTTCAAGGCCGAGGGCTTCGCCAACCCGCGAAACCTGGCGGCGGGCGCGATCAAGCAAAAGGACGTGGAGAAATCCAAGGCGTACGGGCTCTCGTTCGCCGCGTACGACCTCGTGGGAACCGACCACGAGACCGAGCACGACAAGATGGACGCGCTCGCGGAGATGGGCTTCACCGCGATCGAGAAGCGCGTGCTCGCGAAGGGCGAGATGGTCGCGGCGTACGAAGACATGGCCGCCCGTCGGAGCAAGCTCGATTTCGAGATCGACGGCGTTGTGTTCAAAGCGGACTCGACGCGCGAGCAGCGGAGACTGGGCGCGACCTCGCACCACCCGCGCTACGCGATCGCGTACAAGTTTCAGGGAGACTCGGGGACGACCATCGTTCGCGAGATCGAGTGGAGCGTGTCGCGTTCGGGCGCGATCACCCCCGTTGCGCTGATCGATCCCGTGACGCTGTCGGGCGCGACCGTCTCTCGCGCGTCGCTGCACAACGCGGGCTTCATCGACAAGCTCTCGCTCAGCAAGAACGCCACGATCGTCGTGATGCGACGCGGCGGCGTGATCCCCAACGTCGAGTTCGTGAGCAAGCCCGGCGACGTGGCGTTCGAGCTTCCGACCACGTGTCCGTCCTGCGGAAACGACGTCCGCCGCGAGGGTGATTTCATCTTCTGCGGAAAGCCTCGTGCCTGCCGGAGCTCGGTCATCGGGCAGCTCTCGCACTACGCGGACGTTGTCGGGATCTTGGGCTTCGGCGACGCCGTTCTCGCGGGGGCGTTCGACCGAGGGCTGCTTCGACGACCGGCGGACTTCTACACGCTGACCGAGCGCAAGCTCCTCTCGCTCGACCGGATGGGAACGCGCCTCGCCAAGCGGCTGCTGCGCGAGATCGACCGCGCGCGAAAGCTCGACCTCGCGACGTTCTTGCGCGCGTTCGGGATGCACGAGGTCGGCAAGCTCGTGAGCGAGATCCTCGCGCAAAAATTCGAGACGCTCGAGCGGATCTACGAGGTGGACGAGGTCGAGCTCGCGACGATTCCGCGCATCGGACCCACGATTTCGAGGGCCGTCGTGAAGTCCGTCCGCGAGGCGAAGGACGAGATCGAAGAGGCGCGCAAGCACGTCGAGATCGTGGCGCTCACCGATCGCCCCGCGGCCAGCGCCGCGGAGGTCTCGCGCGCGGGCGTTCGCGCGACGCTCGCGGGGCTGAGCTTCGTGTTCACCGGCTCGCTCGCGACGCTGCGGCGCGCGGAGGCCGAGCGGATGGTGAAGGACCGCGGCGGCGTCGCGCAGGACAACGTCACCAAGAACCTCGACTACCTCGTCGTCGGCGAGCAGCGCACGGACGAGAAGAGCAGCAAAGAGAAGGTCGCCGAGAAGTTCATCGAGGCGGGCGCGACGATCCGCGTGATCTCCGAGCGGGATTTTCTCGCGTTCGTGAAGGACGCGGACGCGCGCGGGGCCGACGAGCCGCCCGCGTCGCCAGCGCCCACGAAATCAACGGACGCGCCCTCGCCCACGAGCGCGACGCCTCGGGAGCCAGCGGCGCCGACGGCGAGCGCGCCCTCGCCCGCGGCGCGACCGTTGACGCTCGAGTCGCCGGCGGCCCCCGCGCGAGCGCACACAAAATCGAGCGCGCCTGGAAAGCTCAAAGCGTCCGACCTCGCGCCGCGCGAGCTCAAGGACGACCCCGAGCCGGACCGGCGAAAAGAAGACCCCATGCTGCTCGCGCTGCTCGGCGGAATCCGTGCGCGCACAGCGCCTGCAGACAAAGCCAGCGACGACGGCAAAGACGGAGACGACTCGTGACCATGGAAGACCCGCGCGTAGCGCCCCGCTCGATGCGCTACCGATTCGAGCACACCGTCGACGAGCGCGCGATCGACGCGTACGGACACGTCAACAACATCGTCTACATCGAGTGGGTCCTCGAGGCCGCCTCGCAGCACTCGCGCGCCGCTGGCTGGGACGAGCCGCGCTATTTGCGCGAGAACGGCGCGTGGATCATTCGCCGACACGAGATCGACTATTTGCGCCAAGCGCGCGAGGGCGACTCGCTCGTGATCGAGACCTGGATCGAGAGCTACACCCGCATCACCGCGCTGCGCGTGACGGAGCTTCGTACGCCGCTCGGCGAGGTCGTTTGCAGGTGCAAGACGACGTGGGTGTACGTCGCGCGGGACACGCTGCGGCCTGCGCGAATTCCCGAGTCGTTGCGAAGTGATTTCGAGGCGATCGCTGTGGAGTAAGCTCCGCGGCGATGCTTCGGGAAGGGCACTCGTTTTCGTTCAAGCTCGCGCTCGCGCTCGCGCTCACCGCCCCGTGCGCGTGTCGCTATGCGCCGACGCAGTGCGAGATCCTGTTCGACACAAACGTCGATCGCGCTCGGGCGTCGAAGCTCGAGGTGTACGTGCTTCGCGGCGCGCTCACGATCGACGAGGTGCGCGCGAGGCTCGCGGGGAGCGCGACGGGCGCGCTCACGTACCGAGGCAGCGGCTGGCCCGTGACGGCGACGGTCGTCCCGCCGTCGGGCGGGCCACGCTCGGGCGTCGTGACGGTGTTCGCGACGATGGACGTGGGCGCGAGCTCCGATCGCGGCGCCACGCAGATCGAGCGACTGCATCGATTTTCGCTGGTCGAACGACAGCCACAGCGCGGCCGCATCGTGTTCGACACGCGATGCACCGACCGCGCGCAGGGGTGCACGACCGCTGGCGAGTGCACGGTGTCGCGCAGGTGCCTCGAGCTCGGCGCGACCTGCGGCGACAACGGCGAGTGCGTCAACGTCGAGCTCCCGGTGGTGACCACGCCAGCGCCGTCCGAGCGCGACGGCTCGTTCGGCGGCGACGCGACGGTGGCGGACGTGACGGTGCAACGAGACGACGCGGGCCCGAGCGACGTGAGCGCCAACGACAGCGCCAGCGACGCGGCGGACGTCGCAGACGCGCCGAGCGACTCGGGGCTCGACATCGACGCGATTCGGTTTCGACCCGTGAGCCCCATGAGCGGGAGCGTCACGAGCTCGCAGCAGCCGACGCTGCGCTGGTCGAATACGAATCCCAGTATTCAAAGCACGGTCGAGCTGTGTCGCGACCGCGCGTGCACGACGCCCACGCTCATCGACGCGGACGGAAACGCCGTTCGCCCGCCGGCGGCGCTGACGCCTGGCGCTTGGTTCTGGCGCGTGCGCGCGAGGCTCGGCGCGCGGCGGTCGACCATGGTGAGCGCGCAGTGGCAGCTGTGGATCCCTGCGCGCGCGGCGACGCCCGACACGGACACGGTGCTCGGGACGCGCTTCGACTGCAACGGCGACGGGATCGCGGACATCGTCGGCTCGGGCCCGCTCGCGGTGCGCGGCGGAGTCTCGAGCGCGGGCGTCGTTCACGTGTGGCACGGCGCGGTGACTCCGCCGACGAGCCCTGCGCGGACGCTCACGGGGACCAACCTCCGCGAGAACTTCGGGGCGAGCATCGCGGACGCGGGCGACGTCAACGGCGACGGGTACAGCGACTTGGTGATCGGCGCCACGTTCTACGACCCTGGCGGGATGCCCGGCCTCGGCGCGGCGCGCGTGTACACGGGATCGCCGACCGGCATCAGCGCGGCGCCATGGTTTACGATCACGGGGCGCGTCGCGGGCGATCGGCTCGCGGTCGTGACGGGCGGCGGAGATTTCAATGGTGACGGGTACGGCGACGTCGCCGTGGGCGCCCCGACGGGCACCAACGGCACGAGCCGCGCGGTTGGGTACGTGCTCGTGTACCAGGGCGGGCGTGACACGATGCAGCTCGCAGCGGCGCTCACCGAGGCAGACTCGTTCGGGTCGGCGCTCGCCGTTGTCGGGGATCGTGACGGCGATCAATTTCCGGAGCTCGCCGTCGGACAACCGCGCGCGATGATGGCCGGGAGCGAAATCGGTTCGGTGCTGGTCTACCGCGGCTCGCCCTCGGGGCTGACCCGAACGCCGACGATCGTGACGGACACCGTCGTGAACACTCGCTTCGCAGAGTCCGTTGGAAACGGCGGAGACATCAACGGCGATGGACTCGCCGAGCTGCTCGTGGGCGTTCCGGGGGCGTCGCCGATGGATCGGTTGAACGTCGGCGAGCTGCGGGTGTTCTACGGGCGAGACGCGCTGCCGGTGCAGTCGATCACCGGTCGCGTCGCGGGCGACGAGTTCGGGAGCACGGTCTCGACGGCGGGAGACATCAACGCGTCGGGGCGATGGTCGGTGCTCGTCGGCGCGCCGATCGCCAATCCAATGAGCCGAACACGCGCGGGCGAAGTGCACTTGTTCTTCGCATCGGTGACGGGGCTCCTCGCGCCGGCGGTGCGCGTGCTTCCGGGGTCGGGGCCCGGCGACGAGCTCGGTCGCGCGCTCGGAGGACCGGGCGACGTCAACGGCGACGGGAGGGCCGACATGCTCGTGGGTCTCCCCACGGCGAACACCGGCCGAGGAGCGATCAGCGTGCTCGCAGGGGACAACGACGCGATCAACCCCGCGCGATCGTTTGTCGTCAACGGAGAGCTCGACGGAGACCGGCTCGGGGGCGCGGTGCTTCGCTGAGCGACAGCGCGCGCTCAGAGCTTGTGGCTCGCGCGCACGCGGGACACTTCGGCGCGGCTCGGGTTGAGCCGCAGAAATCCGTGGTCTCCGTCGACGAGCACGAGGTCTCCGTCCGCGACCCACTTGAAGAGCCCGCTCACCGCGGCCACCGCGGGGACGCCCAAGAGCCCCAGCATCGTGCGCGCGGAGTCCGTCGTGACGGGCTCGCTGAGGGCGATGCCCGCGAGCCCTGCTTGCGCGGTCACGAGCAGGTCGAACGCGGTCAATCGATCGCCCACGAGCACCGCGCCGCGCGGGATCGCGCCGCGTCGATCGGGTTCGCAGAGCATGGCGAGCGCCTCGCACACGTCGGAGATCTCGCGAGCGCGGTCTTCGAGCATCCCGACCCCCGTGCGGGCGGCCTCGCGCGCGGCCTCGCCGCCCACGGTCTGTAGCGCGATCGACAGGGATTTTCCCTCGTCGACGAGCTCGAGCACGCGCTCGCGGAGGCGCCCGTCGGCGACGATGGTGCGCACGAGCTCGAGCTGCGAGTGATCGAGGCTCTGCGCCC
This sequence comes from Myxococcales bacterium, assembly GCA_016793325.1. Classification (GTDB taxonomy): domain Bacteria; phylum Myxococcota_A; class Polyangia; order Polyangiales. Next base: position 163,522 of record JAEUKI010000047.1, read on the forward strand.
GCGCGCGAGCGACAAGCGTGACGAGGGTGTTGTTCGCGTGGGTGATCGCGGCGTCGAGGGCCTCGATCGAGCGCTTGCGCGAGGGCTTCTCGCCGGGCGCGGGGCGAGACGCGGGCCGGCGCATCGCCGCGACCATGCCGACGGCGCTGCCTGCGAACACGGGGCGCGCGGGGAGCGTGACGCGACGCGTTCCACCGCCGGGGGTCGTGCGACGTTCGCCGCGGAGGGCTTCGCGCAGGTGCGCTCGCTCGGCGGCCGCGGCGATGGGCGCGGTGAGCGCCGCGGCGAGCTCGATCTCGCGCTCGTCGAACGCTGGCTCTTTCGCGCGCTGCAGGACCAGCGCGCCGAGGGGCCCCTGCGCGCCCGCCACCGGAACCGCGAGGAAGATCGGGAAGCGCTCTTCACCCAACGAGGGAAAATGCAGGTAGTTTACGTGCTGCGTCGCGTGCGCGGTGGTCACTGGGCGCATGCACTCGACCGCGGTCCCCGTGATTCCCTCGCCCACGACGAGGCGCACTTCGCCGAGCGCCGTCGGGGGAAACCCGACGTTTCCACGCATCACGAGGTCGTCGCCTTCGAGCAAATAGATCGAGCACACGTCCGCGCGAACGATGGACGCGATGCGCCTCGGCAGCTCGTCGAGCGACGTCGCGAGGGGGCACGGCTTCGCGGCGAACGCGACGAGCTCGAGCACACCGTCGAGCCTCGCGGCGTCGCCGCGGGCGTGAATGCGCACGGCCGGTGCGCGATCAGGAGAGCGCTTCGTGGTCACGGGGACAGAAGTGAATAACTCAATTCGCAGAGCGCCGGATGCACCCAACAACACTCGCGCGAGCGGCGCTCGGTCGTCGGTCGCTGTGCAGCCGAGAATATCCAGCGAATCGCCGCACCGATCGACCCCGTGAGCGTCGGGCGAGCTCCGCTCGGACAGCGCTCGCGTCGGTCCGCGAAAGGGCCGCTGCGCGTGCCGCAGATCACAGCCACGCGTCGAAGTCCGCGAAGTTTCGGCCGGTCGCGTGCTCCGCGCCGAACAAATCCCCGACGATTCCCAGGCGATTCATCCAGAACGTCCGAAACCCGAACCACGCAGCGCCCGCGGCGTCCCATGGCCCGAACGCCGCGAACGCGATCTCGTTGCGCGCCAGCCCGAAGGCGTCGACCGCGAGCTGATACGCCCGCGGCGATGGCTTGAGCGCGCGAGCTCGATCCGTGCTCAAGAGCTGGTCGAACGCTCCACGGAGCTGGCTCCGATCGAGCAGCGCCTCGAGCATCCTCGGGGTGTAGTTCGCGAGCGGCGCGAGCCGCAGTCCGCGCGCACGAAGCGAGGCGAGCGAGCCTCGCGTATCGGGCCAGAGTTCGAGCTGTTCGTACACGGCGACCAATGCTTCGCGCGACGCGCGGTCGAGCTCGAGTCCCGACGACGCGAGCGTGTGCTCGAGCGCCGCGGCCGTGATCGACCGAAAGTCCCGGTAGTGTTCGGCGGCTTGGTGAACAAACGCATACTCGAACTGCCGCGCTCGCCAGCGCGCAGCGACCTCCGCGCCGCGCGACGGAAAGTGCGCTTCGCACGCCACCGCGACGCGACGCGGGTCGAACAGCGTAAACAGGTCGAACGCCACCGCGCGCACCGCCGGGCGCGCTGCTCGACCGCGCGTGGCGAGCGCGCTCGTGTTCGCGCACGACGCGCTGGCGGACGCGAGCGACAGGCACTCGATCAACGAGCGCCGTGACAAGAGACGAAGTGCATCGGACATCGCGCTCGACGGTGCGCGTCGGCGCTAGCGCGCGCCACCCGCGAGCGCGCAGACAGGCTCTGCAAAATTGCACAGCTCGTCCAGCGCTCGAACGCGCGGTAGCCTCCGTGCGGTGGCTGATTGGGACGACCTCCGCTTCGTGTTGGCGCTGGCGCGGCACAAGACCCTCTCGGCGGCGGCGCGCGAGCTCGGGGTCGCGCAGACGACCGTCGGCCGCAGGCTCGACGCGTTCGAAGCGACCCTGGGGGCTCCCGTGTTCGAACGAGAGCCGAGCGGGTTCGCGCTGACCGAGCTCGGGCTCTCGGTGCGAGCGCACGCCGAGCGCATGGAAGAGAGCGTGCTCGCCGTCGCCCGCGTCGTCGAAGGCCGAGACGCTCGCGCGAAGGGACGCGTGCGAATCTCAGCTTCGGAGTGGCTCGTGCAACGCGCCCTCGTGCCCTTCGCCGCGAGGGCTTGCGCTGCGCTCGAAGCGGTCGAGCTCGAGCTGGTCGCTGACGCCCGCCACGTCGACCTCGCGCGGCGCGAGGCGGACATCGCGCTGCGCCCGAGGCGATTCGATCACGACGCGATCTACCAGCGCTCGGTCGGCCGAATCGCGTTCGGGCTGTACGCGTCTCGAGCGTATCTGGCGCGCGCCCCCGAGCTTCGCTTCGACCTCGCGTGCGAAGGGCACGCGGTGCTCTGCATGCCAGAGGACGTGGGCGACGCAGCGCGCGCGTGGCTGCAGCCGCTCACTGCGCGGGCGCGAATCGCAGCGCGCGCTAACGGCCGCGAGGCGCTCGCGTCGCTCGCCGCTCGGGGGCTCGGCCTCGCGTGCCTCCCGCGCATCCTCGGCGACGCGATGGATGAATTGGTGTGCGTCGATACGCCGACGCCTGCTCCGACGCCGGTGCTACGCATGGGCGTTCACCGCGACGTGCGACGAGCGCCTCGCGTCGCGGCGGTGTGCGCGCTGCTCGACGAGCACCTGCGATCGCTGCGACTCGACGCCCGCGCGACGTGACCCGAGGCGATCAGCGACGCAGCGCAGCGGCGAGGAGTTCGGGCGTCGTGGGCTCGCGCGTCGGTTCGCGACGCGCGTTCGCGCAGCACGATCCCACGCTATCCTGCGTAGACGAGGTCTGCCACGTGGGGCTCTTCAACACGGTCAACCAGCGGCTGCTCTGCCCGTACTGCACGCGATTTCACGAGTTCGAGTCGGAGTTTCGCTACGGGACGCTGAAGTTGTCGCGCTATCGAGTCGGTGATGCGTTGGTGTGGGGCGACTATCCAGAGACAGGGAGCCCGATTCACAACGAGGTGATCGTGTTGGGGTTGACGATCCCGAGTTGCTTCGCGCGGCGAGAGGACCGCTACCAAGCGATGCTCACGACGTACATCCACGTCCACTACGGCCGAATTCGCCGGGTGTGGTGGTCCAATGGCGGTCTCGAGTGGCTCATCGCTGAAAACGACCTCGTCGAAAGCGACGGTCTGCGCCGCGAGTACGTCGAGTTCGATGACGTCGCGAGGGTGTGATTGCGGTTCGCGCGCAGCGGAGTGACCGCAAGAGAGCAAGCGAGCGAAGCGACGGCCGGGAGCCAAGGAGGCTCGGTAACAGCGCGAGTTTCGTCAGCGAATTTACAGGATACGCGCATCGAGCGCAGACGCTCCTCCGTGACTCACCGAGAACGCACGAACCGCGATCACACCCGTCGTGGGTGCGTACGCGCCCCCGCTCTCCCTCGCGACGCTTACAGCCGCTCGATGGTCGCGCCGAGCGAGTCGGTCGCGAGGATCTTCGCGACGCCGCCGAGCGACTGCTTCTCGGCTTCGGCGATCAGCGCGTGCGCGACCTTGTGCGCTTGCTCGACGGTGCGCGCGAAGGCGGCGATCGTCGAGCCCGCCCCCGAGAGCCACGCGCCCACGGCGCCTGCGTTGCGCGCAGCGTCGATGAGCGCAGGCATGGCGGGGAAGATCTTCGTCCGGGGCGGCTGGTGCAGCGCGTCCTTCGTCGCTTCGTCGAGCGCTTCGAGGCGGCCTGCGCCGAGGGCGGCCACGAGCAGCGCGACGCGGCCCACGTTGAAGACGGCCTTCTCGAGCTCGACCACGGGAGGCAGCGCGGCTCGCGCCTCTTTGGTGGGCATTTTGAACGGGGGAATGAACACCACAATTTGCGGGAGCGACATCGCGCTCACTTCGACGCGGTGCACTTTGTCGCCGTCTTTCACGGCGACCTGGAGCCCGCCGTAGAGCGCGGGCGCGACGTTGTCGGGGTGCCCTTCCATCTCGGTCGCGAGCGAGAGGAGCTTCTCGCGGCCGAGCGTCCCACCCGAGACGTGATCGCCGAGGAGCAGACCGCTGACGATCGCCGCGCTCGACGAGCCGAGGCCACGATCGCCAGGGATCGCGTTGGTGCATCGCACGCGCACGGACGGAAGCGCGTAGCCCGCCGCGTCGCACGCGCGTCGCGCGGCCACGAGCACGAGGTTCGATTCGTCCTCGGGAAACACGCCCTTTCCCTCGCCGAGCACCTCGATCGAGAGCTTGTTCGCCGGCTCGACGAGGAGCTCGTTGTGCAACGACAACGCGAGGCCGAGCGCGTCGAACCCGGGTCCGAGGTTCGACGTCGACGCAGGAACACGAATCTTGAACGCCGCCATGAGTCTCGCTCGTTGATATCACGCGCGGAGCTCGCTGAGCGGGCCCGGCGCGACGCGGAAGTGTCGCTCTCCGCCGAACGCGTCGAGCTCGATGCCCGCGGCGTGGCCGACGGTGTTCCAAAAATTCGAGAGCTGTCTGTGCCGCGGAGTTCCGAGCCCTGGGTACACCACCGTGCGGCCGCCTGCGCCGAAGCCGAGCCCCTGTCCGCCGACGAGCAGCAATGGAAACTCCGAGCCCGTCGAGTGGTGCTGCTCGCCGTTGTCGCCGAGGAACACGATGAGCGTGCTGTCGAGCATCGTTCCACCGGCCGGGTCGGGCGTCGCCGCGAGCGCGCGGGCCATCGTCGCGACGCCGCCCACGAGCGCGCCGGTCACGCGGTGGATCGCCGTCACGTACGCCGGGTTCGAGCCCGATTGGTGATGCGTGTCGTGCCGCGAAACGCCGGGCAGAATCGTCGGGTACGTAAAGCTCCAATTGCCGCCAGGACCGTGCCCCACCACCACGACCCGCGTCAGGTCGCCGATGAGCGCCGCGGTCGCGAGCTCCATGTGCGCGAGGTATTGATTGATGGGGTCGTTATTCATGTACAGCGGATTCATCGCGGGCGCCGGCGGTCGCACGCGGGTCAGCGTCGCCTCCATGGACATGAAGAGCTGGTGCCGTCGCGTCGCGTCTTCGAGCGCGGCGATGTAGGCCTCGACCTTCGCGCGCTCGGGGCTCGACGGCGCGAAGAGCGCGAGCGCTTCGTTCGCGTCCGTGCGCGCAAAATCGAGGAGCCTCCTTCGACGCGCGAACACCGCGCGCTCGGCGGGCGTTCCCACGGCGCTGAAGAGCGACTCGTACGCCGAGCGCGGGTCGACGACCATGGGCGCAGGTTGGCCCGGGCCGTTGGCGCACAGGCCGTAGTTCACGGGCTCTCCGAGCGGCCCCGTCGCGAGTCGAAACACTTCGATCGGCGTGTTGCCGCGGACCATCGCGGTCTTGCCGAGCAGGGCGTCGATGGTGATCCCGCCGGGACGACCGGCGACCGTGCGCGCCGAGCTCAGCGCTCCGTGCTCGGACGAGTGACCGCCGCCCGTGATCTGCGAGGACAAGCCGTACACCACCGTCGATCGATCGACGATCGAGTTGGCTCCGCCGAGCGCCGCGAGGCCCGCGGCGGACGCGAGGTCCGCGGTCGCGAGGCTCGTCACGGGGCGATCTTGGTATCGGTTGTACCACCAGCGATCCGTGGCGATCGGCGAGCGAAGGAGCGGGTCGATCCCCGCGCGGGCCATCGGCGAGAGAAACGCGCGCGGCTCGGCGCAGTTGCCTTCGAGCACGAACACGAAGCGACGCACGGGGCGCGACTGCGCCGTGGCGAGGTGCCTGAGCAGCGGCGCGAAGAGCGCTGCGCCCGCGCCGGTGGCGCCAAACTTGAGCAAGCGACGACGCGCGTTGTTCATCGCGCACCTCCCGTCGAGCGATAGAGAAACGCGTCGCTCGTGGCGAGCGCCTCGAGCATGGCGAAGAACGATCCCCCCGCGAAGGCAGTCTCCATCGCGCGAAGGGCGCACGCGTCCGAGAGCGTCTCGTCGCGGCCCATGAAGTACCGAAACGCGTGACGAACGAAGCAACGTCGGACGTGCTGCGAGCCCGCGAGCGCCGTCGAGAACTCGACGGGACCCGAGAACGCTCGGTTCAGCGCGGGGTCCGGCGCGTTGTCGATCGTGGTCGTCGCGTTCGGGGGCATCCCGTGGTCCGTCGCGCGGACGATTCCTGCGTGATTGAAGAGCTCGAAGGGATAGCCGAGCGTGTTCATCAAGCGATGGCAGCTCGTGCACGTCGCGGAGTCGGGACCGCGCTCGGTCGCGGCGATCACGCGTTGGCGCGCGCTGAGCGTCGGGCCGCGCGGGCCGAGCTGCGCGACGACCTGCACGTTTTCGAGGCCAGGGACGGACTCGCAGAACAAGTTCTCGCGGATCCATCGCCCGCGCTGCACGAGGCTCGCGTCGTCTTCGAAGTTGCCTCCGTGCGCCGCGAGCCACGCTGGGTGCGTGAGCACGCCCGCGCGCTCGGTCGCAGGGACGTCCACCCAACGCCCCTCGCGCGTGTTGGCGACGTTGGGGACATCTCCGTACACGCGATGGGTCGACGAGGTGCTCGACGCGATCGAGTTTCCGCAGAGCCCGATCGCGAGGCAGTCGTTGTAGCCCGCGGCCGTGCACTGCGCGGCCGTCGTGCACGCGACGCCGTTGGTGTCGACGAGGTTCGACGGCAGGCGCCACGTTCGCGAGGTAAACAGCGCCCGAAACACGTCTCGTCCGGCGGCCTCTTCGTCGATCACGATGCGCGCGATCGTGTCGTCGAGCTGATCGACGAGCGTCGACTCGTAGCCGTAGAACCCGCTCTGCAAGTTGTGAAACCCGCGCTGGACCTGCTGTCCTGCGCGCGGCACCGAGGCCCACTGCGTGGTCGCCTCGGGCGTGTCTTTGAAGGACGTGTTGGCCGAGCCGTAGTCGAAGTACTCGCGAAAGAAGCGGCTGATTCGCCCTGCGAGCCAGCGCTCTCCGCGGCCCGAGAGGCCTCGGCGATCGTACGTGTAGTAAATGTCCTCGCGCGAAGGGTCGATCCCGCCGCGGTAGAGGCCGATGAGCCTGCGAATGGTGGCGGGGTCTTGGATCGTTCCGTCGATGGCGGCGCGGCGAACGGCGCCGAGCCAACCACCCGAGGGCTGCGACCAATCGGGGTCCGTCGCGGGCGGAGGCTCGGTCGCGGGACGAAACGCAGCGGGCAGCGAAGAGCCTGGCGGATGCGTGCTGAGCAGGTCTCCGAGCGCGAGCCCGAGCTCGTCGTTGGTGAGCCGTCTTCGTCCTTGCGCGTCGGGCGCCGCGCCGATTTCTGCGCGAAAGAGGGCGCCCACCATGAGCCAGCCTGCTTGACCGACGAAGCTCAGCGTCTCGGGGCGCTTCGAGAGATCTCCTGCTTCTTCGCCGAGCGCCGTGACGAGCAGCGCGCGGAGGCGCGTTCGCTCGGAGGCGGTGGGCGCGCGAAACAAGAGCCCGCGCGCGATGAACGCGTCGAGCCACGCGTCGATGCACATCGCCGAGGGCGTCGCCTGCGAGTACATGCACGCGATGGCGCCGTCGTTGAGAACCGCTTGGAGCCGATCGCTCACGCGTCCGTCCGCAGCGGGGTCACGATGGGTCCAGCTGTTGGCCGCCTCGGGAAGCGAGAGAAAATACAGGTCGAGCGTCACTGGATCGAGCGTCAGCCCGCGCGAGTACGTCGTGAACGGAGCGCCCTCGGGCACATCGAACGGGTTGTTCACCGCGAGCGCGCGAGGCCGAACGGACTTGCCCACCGCGTGCTGCCACTCGAGCCGCTCGATGCGACGCAGCCGCGCGGGCGACGACGCGGCGCTCGCGCCCGCAGCACACGTAAACAACGAGCCCTGATCGAGCAGGTTGGGATCGGGGTCGCGCGAAGGCGGCGGCGGCGTCGTGGGCGTGCACGTCGAGGGAGCGCCCGCCATGATCCACTGCTCGAGGACCGTGCGTTCGGCGAGGGGCATTCCGACGCCGACCGGCATGAGACCGCCGCCGGTGGGTCCCTGCGTCCCGGCCATCTTTCGAAACAAGAAGCTCCGCGACGGATCACCCGGAACGACGAGCCGCTCGCCCGGTGCGATCCGGCTCATTTGCGTCGCCAGCATCGGGAGCGCGCCGCGCGTGAGCTCGGGAAAGCGTCCCCCCGGTCCGTGACAACTCCCGTTGGAGCACCGCGTCTCGAAGAGCGTGAGCACAGGGTCCGACTCGGCGCAGCCCGCGCCACCATCGCCGCTCGTCGCGTCGTTGGCTCCGCCGTCGTCGGTCACCGCGGCGTCGTTGCTTCCGCCATCCGCGCCGGTCGGCGCGCCGCAGCCGAGCCCCGCCGCGGCGGTCACGAGCGCAATCCATCTCCACACACGCGTCATCGCGATGCGCCTCCAAGGAGTCGATCGTATCGCGCGAGGAGCCCGCTTCGATCGGCAAATTCGCTAGGATTCTTTGCGCGTTCGATACAGGGCCATCGTCGCGAGCGCTTGCTGCGCGCCGAGCAAGAGCAAGAGAACGCCCATCCCCCGCAGCATCCAGTCGCCGTTGGACAGCCACCACGCGCTCGTCGCGAGCACCGAGAGCGCGAGCGTGCCGCGGAGCGTCATCCGCGGCCACGACGGAACGGGGCCAGGGTCGTCTTTGCGCGCGGGCCGCCAAAACGCGTAGTAGCCGAGGACGTACGCGAGGAGCGAGGCCAGCGCGAACACCGCGCCCCACCCGGAGACGCGGTCGACCGCGCGTTGAATTCTTGTGCGCCAATGGGTGGTGGCCCGGGCGCTCGACAACACGCCCTCGAAGGTCTGTCGCAGCTCTCGCTCGTGCTCTTCGGGGCCGAGCAACGACACGATCGGCGTCCCTCCTCGCGCGGGAATCGGCGCCGCGAAGCGCACGATGCGCTGCTCCCTGACGGTGCCTCGGCCGATCGAGCCGGGGACGTCGAAGCCGAGCACACGAAATCGAGCAGGGCGCTCGTCGAGCGTGGCGATGCTCCCCTCTCGCAGCCTCGCGAGCTGCGCGGTCGAGAGCGCGGCGCCTTGTTGGAGCTCTTCGCCCATCTCGTACACGAAGAAGATCGCGCGACGGCCAGGGTGTCCGAAGGCTGCGTACGCGACGCCGTCGGCGTTTTGTCGCATGAAGCCCTCGGGCGTTCGCAGCGTGAAGCGCGGCTCGACGTCGCGCTGGATCCACACCGGAGCGCGGGCCGTAAACGACTGCGCAAACGCGGGCGACGGCTCGAGCGGAGCTCCGGACACAACGACGGTCGCGAGCGCGCCGGCCGCGAGGATCCGGCCGGTAGCGGCAGATTTGCGCCGCGTGGGGCGGGAGGGCTGCGCGGTTGGCTCGAGAGCGGCTTTCATCGGGCTCGTACGAAGCTGTACCATTGATTCCCCCGTGGACGCCTCCGACGACCCGCTGTTCCGCGCTCGCGCGCGGCTCGATGAGCTCTTGCAGACCCTGCACGCGAAGCGCGCGGACAAGGCGATGCTGCCCGCTGCGCGCAACGCGATCGAGTGCCTCGGCGGCCTCGCCCGCTTCGGCGCGAGCGCGAGAGACATGTCCGACGCGGTCGAGCACACGGTGGGCGTGCTCGTTCCGCTGCTCGATCGAGACCCGGGAGACGCCCTGTGCGCGCCGCTGCTCGAGCAGCGCGCGGTCGACCTCACGCACGTCGTGGCCGAAGCGGGCGACCTCGCGCAGCTGGCAGAAGACGACCGCGAGAGCTGGTGCGAAGCCGCGACCGAGACGCTGGGAATGCGAGACGCCGCCGACGCGTGGCTCCTCGGCGCCGCCGCGATCCTCCGCCGCATCGAGCAAGGAACGGAGCGCGAGAACTTCGAGCGAGCGCGCGAGCGCACGGTGGCCGCCGTGGCGCGGTTCGACATCGCGCTCAAGCCGGCGATCGCGGGGCTGAGTCCCCTTCGCGACACCGCGCGATCGGCGCTCATGCGCGCCCGCGGAGACAAAGGCTACGCGCGCCGCGCGTGGTACTGGCGCACCCTCGCCGAAAACTGAGCGACGCGCGCTGTGCTGGCGGGGACACGAGACGAGCGCGCGGGAGAAACACGAACACCCGGCGAATCTCCTCGCGGAGTCTTCGTCGGGTGATTGCGGTGACGGAGGTTCCTCGGAGCGTGTCCGAGGCGTCGGTCGCGGGCGAATCGTTCAGTGAGAGGCGCCGCTCTCGGTCCGAAGGTCCACTCGAGCGGTCCGTTCACGCGCTGCTCGAGATGGATCGCCCTTCGGCGCTCTGATCGATCGCTGGTGATCGCTGCGAGTCACCGACGGCGCGTAACCGTCGGAACAGCGATCGCTCGTGCCGCGACCTTCTTTTCTTTGCGTCATCGTCGAGCCGCTACGCTGTTCAACCAGCTTCACGGTGTGCATCGCGCTGACCGTCGCGCCGAAGCTCGGGAGCCAACCTTCGCTTCGCCGCCGCAGTTCGATGCCGCTCTCGTCGCGACACCCGCGGCGCGGACCGATTCGCTGAGCTGTTCGCTCGCACGTCTCGGAGGACCGCTCGACCTCGTCGCCCGCTCTCGCGGGTCTCGAAGGCCGCTCTCTCGCGTCGCGCTTGGCTTCGCGAGAGAACCGCTTGGGATCTTCGTCCCGACGCTCCCTTTGCGTCGACGCGTCGAGCGAACTCTTCGTACCCGAAAGGTTCACCGGACGCCGATGCTGCTGGCGGGAGAGGTTCTGTCCGATTCGTCCGTGCCCGCGATCGCGACCCGCTCGAAGCGCTGTCCCATCGTAGCCGCCGTTCGTCTCGATCCAGGAGCTCGCGCACGCTAGCCGCAGGAGATCCCTCACTTGGATCGCGCCCTGCTCGCGCTAGGCCTCGTCACACAACCCCGTGAAGGCGCTCTATGACAGGAGCTTCGCTCGAGCAGTTGGACCCAAGTTTTCAAGTCGCTCCGCCCGCTGTCGCGCGCAGAGAGGGGACCTTCACCCGTCGGGCGCGTCGTTCGTCCATCGCGTGTGGATCACACGAGGAGCGAAGGAGCGCCGCGCCGAGCGGTCGGTTGCGTTTCCGCCGCCGACAAGGGGTTTGTAACCGGGGTCGTTCGCGGGAGAAACTTTTCTGCGTCGATTTTCGAATTTCCGCTGATTTTGGCGGCCAAATCGATGCGTGAGAGGCCCGTGTGAACCGCGGGTCGTTCGTCGATGGCAGCTTGCGACCGTGGCGACGCCGCGCCTCTGGTCTCGCGTGCGTACGCCGCATCTCCCTCGGAGGACGAACGACCTATGCAACGACATACCCTTTCGCCGCTCGCGCTCTTCGCGCTTCTTGGCCTTGCTGCTTGCGCTACGCCACCGTCGATGAGCGACAGCGGCGACGCGAGCGACGCCGCTCGACCGACCGACGTCGCCTCGGACAGCCCTGCGAACGACAGCGTCGCGCCGGTCGATACGGGCGTTCAACCCGCGGATAGCGGCGTCGATCCAGACGCGGCATCGCCTGCAGATACTGGCGTCGAACCCGCAGACTCGGGTCTCGCGCCAACCGACAGCGGCGTCTCCCCCACCGACAGCGGCGTTGCGCCGACGGACAGCGGTGTCCCGCCGATGGACAGCGGCGTTGGCCCCACAGACAGCGGCGTCGCGCCCATGGACAGCGGCGTCGACGTTCGCACCGACAGCGGCGTGGACGTGCGAAGCGACACAGGGATCGACACCGGCGTCGATACGGGCGTCGATACGGGCGTCGACAGCGGGGTGATGCCGCCGGACAGCGGGCTTCCACCGGGAACCGTCGGGCTCACCAACGCCACCGCGGATGTGTCTCAGGCGAGCTTCGCGGTCGGCGAAATCGTCAACGGCATCTCGACTGGCGACAACGACGGATGGGCGGTCACCAGCGGAAATGCAGCGCGCACGGCGGTGTTCGAGACCACCGCCGACACCGCTGCGTATGCGGGAGGAACCGACCTCACGTTCACGGTCACGATGGCGTCGACGCTGCCAGGAGGGCCGTATCTGCTCGGCCGACTGCGCTTCTCGGTGACGCGCGCAGATCGCGCGATGTTCGCCGACGGGCTCGCCAACGGAGGCAACCTCGGGCCCTCGACCATCTGGAGCGTCGCGCGCGTGGTCTCTGTCTCTGCGACGAACGGCGCCACGCTCTCGGCGCTCTCGGATGATTCGGTGCGCCTCGGAACGCGCGCCGCCACGTCGGTCTACACCGTTCGGGTGCGAACGCCGCTCACGCGCATCACGGGCGTGCGGCTCGAGGCGCTCACGGACGCGTCGCTTCCGAACAACGGGCCCGGGACCGCGACGAGCGGCAACTTCATCGTGACCGAGCTCGGGTTGATCGAAGGGCCTGCGCCGATTCCAGCGACCGTGGCCGCGCCGTTCGGAGCGCCGCCCAACGCGTGCGCTGCGTCGCTCTCGCAGTCGGGCTATCCCGTGACCGCAGCGATCGACGGAAACCTCTCGGCGAGCTCGGGTTGGGGCATCGACACGGGGACGACCAACGCCGAGACGGCGGTGTTCGAGACCGCCTCGAACACGCCCAGCTACGGCGGAGTCGGCTCGCGGCTCGTCTTCTCGCTGCACCAATTGTTCGGAACGACGCACACCATCGGACGGTTTCGACTGTCCGTCACGACCGCCAATCGATCAATGTTCGCCAACGGCGCGACGAGCGGCGGAGACCTGGGTCCTGCCACGATCTGGACCCCTGTCGAAGTGCGAAGCGTCGCAGCCACGATGGGCAGCGCGACGTTCGCAGTGCTCGCGGACGGCTCCGTTCGCGCGACGTCGACGAGCGCCGCGGCGGTCTATCAGATCACCACCACGACGCCGCTCGAGGGCATCACCGGCGTGCGGCTCGAGACCCTCACGGATCCCGTGTTGCCCACGTCGGGCCCGGGAAACACCGCGACGGGCAACTTCGTCCTCTCGGAGATTCAGGTTTCTTCAGGGCCGCAGATCTGAGCGACGGCGACGGTCGAAGTACGATCGTTCCGATCGTCGATGTGGTCGTCTGCCTCGCGCCGCTGTCGCCGTTGTGGAGCTCGCTACGAGCGCAACGAGCTCTCGTGCTTGCGCTGTCCACCGCCCACGAACCCAAACGAAATCCAGCTCGAAGTCGAACAACCGCAGCTGCTGCGCGCAAAGATCGGATCGCTCCAGGTCCTCCAGGGAGAGCGACCGATCGGCGACGGCGTTCTTCGACGTGCGCTCGACATCGAGACGCTCGAGCCCGCGACGGTCTGGTTCTGCGCCGTGGATCGCGACCAGGGGTCGCAGTGGTTGTCGCGCATCGAGCGAGTGCGCCACCCGTTCGCGTTTGCGCCCGAGCGCACGTACACGCTGAGCGAGACCCGCGATTGGTCTCAGGTCGCCGCGAGCATCCGAGGGACTCCCACGGCGGCGCTGGACAGCCGCCGCGGGGCAATGGACGCGCCACGCGCGCTTTCGCTCGCACTTTCGCTCGCGAGCGCGGCGCGAGCGTACGTCGCCGACGAGGTCGACTGCGCTCGGATCGAGCTCCGTCGCGTGCTCCTCGATCACCCCGACGCGTCGACGGCGCGCTTTCTTCCTGGCCGAGCGCCCGCGCAACGATCGCGGGTCGCCTCGAACTTCGACGAGCCGGCGGTGCATCAAATGGCTCCCGAGGCGTTCGGCGAGCGCGGCCGCGAGAGCTTCGATCCGTGCGCGCAGTATGCGATCGGCAGCGTCCTGTTCGAGCTATTGACCGCGCGCACCCCGTTCGAAGGCGAGGCGATGCAGGTCGTCGTGAGAAAGCGCCGCGAAGAAGCGCCGGACCCGCGCTCGATCGCGCCATCGATCCCCGAAGGGCTCGCGCGAGTCGTCTCGAGGCTCCTCGCGCGCGCTCCGGGTGATCGCTACGCGACGATCGACGAGGCGATCGCTGCGCTCCTGCGCGAAGGCCGCGCGCTCGTGGCCGAGTACGAGACAGCGCCCGATCCGCGACCGTTCGAAGCGCGGCTCGGCGCGCCGGACCTGCGGCGCTTCGCGCGGGTCGAGCACAGCACCCGCGCGAGCCGACGCGACGATCCCGCAGCGCTGTGGGAGTCTCTCTTCGCGCGGGGCCTTCTGCCAGAGCGCTGGATCGACGCTCCGCGACGCGCCTTCGCGCACCGGCGCTGCCCGAGCTGTACCGATGAGCGCGCGTCGCCGGACTGTCCGAGGTGCCGAGCGACCCGCTGGGCGTCGATCGAAGCGTCGCCGCGCTCGGTCACGGACGCGCTGATGTTCGCGTCGAGCGTCGAGCAGGTCGAGGCAGCCGAGTCGCTCGCGTTGGAAGCGCTCCGAGGCTTTCTGCCGCCAGCCATCGGTCATGCGATCGATCGAATCGTTTGGGAGCCTGTCGAAGGGCCATCACCGCCGCCGTTCGTCTTCGCGCTGCGCGAAACGTGGGGCGGTCAGCCGTACAGCGAAGCGACGGACGAGCTCACGGTGCCCGTGTATGCGCTGTTGTGGTGGCGTCGATTGGCGGTCGCCGCGCGAAGAGCCTCCGACCGCTCGAGCAAGACCGACGGGGTCGAGCCGCGGTACTGGCGCGCGCTCCACGCGCTGCTCGCCCAGGGGTTTATCGTTTGCGGCCTCGCCGGACCGACGCTGTCCCTGGGATTTCGCCCGCTCGCGCGCGCTGACATCGTCGATTCGCGCTGAACTTGTGTCGGGCGGACTCGACATCGCACGCGGGTCGGGGTTGAGATCACGCACCTCCAGCAGTGATCTCGAAACGCCACTTCGCCGCGACGCCTGTCCTCCTCTTCGCGCTCGCGCTCTCGCGCCCAACGCACGCGCAGAGCGCCCCGAGCGCGCCGGAGGGCGACACGCTGCCGCCGACCCTCGCGACGATGCCGCTCGAGGCGCAGCTCAACGGAGCGCCCGGCCCCTCGCCCTGGGCGCGGCGCATCGCGGACGCAGACCTCCGCCGCCTCGACGTCGAGCACACCCAAGCGTGGACGCTCTTTTCATGGGGCGCCGTCAACGTGGCGCAGGGCGCGGCGATCGCGATTCCCGGGCTCCTGTCGCCGCAGACGTCGGACACACGAACGACCTCGTACGGGACGATGACCGCCGCGTGGGGCGTGATCAACGTCGCGCTCTCGATCCCGTGGCTCGTTCGCCTCGGCCGCGAGCGCCCACAAATTCAACGCTGGAGCCGCCTCTCGAGCGACGAGCTCGAGCGCGAATACGAGCGGGCGCGAGACACCGCGCGGTCGGGAGCGTCGTTCTTCGCGCTGAACACGGGGCTCGACGTCGCGTACATCACCGCAGGATCGCTCATGCTCTACCTCGGCGAGCGCCCCGAATCGCGCAACGCGATGGTGTCGGGCATGGGCATCGCGGTGCTCGTTCAGGGGCTCGCGCTGCTCGGCTTCGACGCGTGGGGTTGGGCCTCGCGCCACGCCGACGGCAACCGACTGCGCGACGCGCGACGCGGAGCTGGTGGCAGCTCCGCTTCGGGTTCGTGACAGGCGCGAACGTTTACACCTCGTAAACTCATCCGTTCTCGATCTTGCCTGTCATCCTTCGAACCGCGGCTCCGCTGAATGGCAGCTCCGCTTCGGGTTCGTGACAGGCGCGAACGTTTACACCTCGTAACCTCATCGGTTCTCGATCTTGCCTGTCATCCTTTGAACCGCGGCTCCGCTGTGGAGCCGCTCAGTGAAACGCGCCGCCGTCGAAGAACACGAGGACCGCGGCCAGCCGGCGTAGCGACGCGTACCCGCTGCAGCAGTTGTTGGCGCTTCCCCAACGAGAGCCGCGGACGTAGATGTCGCCGTCGCTCTCGATTTGTCCAGCGCGCGAGCCGTTGAGGTAGAGGTCGCCGTCGCTCTCGATCTGTCCGATGCGGCTGCCGCCCCGATAGAGATCGCCGTCGCTCTCGACCTGCCCGACCCTCGAGCCGTTGATGTACACGTCGCCGTCGCTCTCGATTTGACCGACGCGCGAGCCGTTGATGTACACGTCGCCGTCGTCTTCGAGCACGGCCCAGCGGCTCCCGCCGCGATAGATGTTCACGTCAGCCGAGGCTGACGACGAGGCCGCGATCACCGTCGAGAAGACAAACGCCGCGGTCGCGGCAAACGCGCTCTTTCGCATGGCTCGATTGTGACCAACGCGCGGCCTCGCGTCGAGCGCGCTCACTCGTCGAGCGACGGGCAGTGCTCTGCGAAGAGCCCGCCGACGATGGTCCCCCCAGGAAACGTGGCGGTGACCTCGTAGGACACCGCGGCTCCGCGGTCGACGTAGCGCGGGGTCACGCGGACGTCCGTCGCGCGGAGCAAGGGCGCGGTTGTAAACAGGCCCCTGAAATCAAAGAGCGTGGCGCGCACCCCGTCCGCGTAGGTCTGCGTCGCCGTCGAGCCGTTGGCGCGCACGTTGGCGATCACGAGCGTCCGATCCGGCGTCGGCGACATGGCGGACGGGCACATCGGGCTGCCGCCGAAGTGCGCTTCGATGTGGACCCCGTCGGTGCCCGAGCGCCCGTGTTGCGCGCGGTCGAAGTTGCCGCGCGCGGCGCCGAAGGTCCCCATGAGCAGCGTCGTGGCGCACGCGCCCGTGCACGAGCCCGCGTCGGACGAGACGCCGCCCTCGCGCCCTGCGTCGCCCGCGTCCGCGCCGCCGTCCGGCGGCAACCGCGCGCAAAACTGTCCCACCGTCGGAACGCTCACGCACCTCGGCAACATCCCCATGCAGTCCGACGGCCTCGTGCACTGATCGGAGCAGAGGAAGCTCGTCGGCCCCTCGACGCACAGCGCGCTCGCGCAGTCGTTGCCCGTCGTGCACGCCTCGCCGAAGCGCCGCGTCCCGCGCGCGCCGAGGGTGCAGCGACAGCCGTTCATCTCGCTGCACTCGCAGCGCTCGTCCGCGGGGCAATCGACGTTGAACGAGCAAGCAGCGAGCGAGCTCCCGTCGCGCATCGCGCCGCTGTCGGTCGCGCTGTCCGCGACGTCCTGCACCGTGGCGTCGGGCGAAACTGAACCGTCGTTCATCGACGCGTCGCTCGCGTCCGAGAGCGTGGGCGTCGGCGAGCACGCCGCGAGGGCGGCCGCGAAGGTCGAGCAGAAGCGAAGCGTACGAAGGGGGCTCATGGGAGGGATCACGGCAGTCTATACCGCATCCCCATCGCCGCAGGCTACGACCGCGGGCAGGCGAGATTCGAGCTGGAGATTTCCAGCACGTTCGTCGCTCGATGCGTCAGCGTCGCTCGATGACCCAGAGCTGCGTTCCGACGCGACCAACGATGGTGCGACCGTCGGCGCTGACGGTGAGGTCGCTGAGCTGTCGCGTTCGGCCGGCGAGCTGCGGGGGACGCCAGCCCTTCCATCGACCGGTCGCGTCGCGCACGTAGATCGCGTCCGCGCCTTGGACGGCGATCACGCGTCCGTCCGCGCTCACGGCCCCCTGCCCTGCTGCGAAGCCAGCGCCCGGCGCGGCTCTTCCGAGCG
Source organism: Myxococcales bacterium (assembly GCA_016793325.1). Lineage (GTDB taxonomy): Bacteria > Myxococcota_A > Polyangia > Polyangiales. Next base: position 180,931 of record JAEUKI010000047.1, read on the forward strand.
GCGCGAACGTCGCGCGCGCAGCGGTGAGCCCGCGCAAGATCCGCCCGCGATAGGACAAGAGCAGTCCGTCCGTGCCCCAGCCGATCGCCCGCAGCTCGTTGGGCCTTCGAAGCGGCTCGCTCGACGCCTCGCGGCGCAGACACCGCGCGCCAAACTCTGGCGACGGGAGCTCCGCGATGCGCTCGAGCGCGGCGCCCTGCGGAGGGCTGCTCCCGATCGGCGCGCTCGCGCAGTTGCTGTCGCTCGTGGCGCAGATCGCGAGCATCACGCCGTCGCACGTTTGCCAGGCGCCCACCGCGACGCGCGCGCCGTCGGGGCTCTTCAACGCGAGCTCGCTGAGCGCGCCTTCGCCGGTGCTGGTGTTGGTAAACGTGTCGAGCGTGAGCTGCGCGTGCACGGGGCCGAGGACGCTCACCGACGTCGGGGTCACCGGCGGATCGAGCGCGAGCGCCGAGCGACGCATGATCCACGTGTCGTCGACGGTGCTTCCGACGAAGGGACCCGAGCGCGCGCCGACGCCGGTCTCGCTGCCCGCGCCGCGCTGGAGGTCTTGATCGATGCGCTCGTTGGCGAGCACGCCGAACTCTTGCGCAGAGTCGGGCCACTGCGTCGCCTCGGCGGCCGCGAACTCGCCCGCGGACACGAGCGCGCGCGCGACCACCTCGGAGAACGCGTTGAACGACGAGGCGCAGCGAACGCCCACCTCGCCGCCGATTCGAACGCGAGGCGCGCCCGCTTCGACGCAGAGCGCTCGTCGCAAGCGCGCGGCGCGCTCGACCATCGCGAGCGCGTCCTCCGCGCGGTTCGCCCGAAACGCGTTGGCCCTCGTCTGCGACACGAGCTGCGCGATCGACGCCGAGGGCTCGGTCGTGTCTCGCGCGAACCCGACGCCTCGGTCGAGCAGGACCAGGGTCGCCTTCGCGCGCGGCGCGTCTGTGGGGTCTTGCGCGCGCGCTGCGTGCAGCTCGACGGACACATCCGCGCGACCGTCGCCGTCGCGATCGATGTACCCGAGCGAGATCGATAGCTGCGTGTGCGGGAGCCAGGGACCGAGCTCGGCGACGCGGAGCCTTCCGCTCGCGCCCGCGGCGTCGACGGCGATCGCCACGTGCTCGACGAGGACGGTGTTCGGCGAGATCGTCGAGGGGTCGACGCCCGAGTCGCTGCCGCCCGTCGCGCCTGCGCACTGCTCGAAGCGCACGGTCCACGTCTTCGGCGTAAACGCGGCGAGGCCTGCGGGGACGCAGCTCCTCGTGGGCGCCTCGAGGTTGTTGGCGGGCGCGCTCACGTACGAGGCCTCGTCGCGCGTAAAGAACACGATCGCCGCGTTGGCGTTGGCGCGCGTGATCGAGGCGACGAGGTCGTTGTCGCCGTCACCGTCCACGTCTTGCGCGAGAAATTCTCGAAACTGCGCGCCGTCGGGCGCGTTGACGGTGACGCCTTCGACGACGATCGAGCGGCCGTTTCCCTCGGCGCGGCGCGCGTCGATCCGCGGGATCGCCGAGCCAGCGTCGCCCGCCATCGCGCCGTCGTGGCTCGGCATCGGGCTCGCGTCGGATTCGACGGTGGCTCCGCCCTCGGCGCCGGGAAACAAGATCACCGGCGGGTCCTTCTTGCACATCCGGCAATCGCCGAGCGCGAACGCGAGCGCCACCGTTGCGATCGACGGGCGGATCACCAGCGGCCTCCCTTGCGCTGCGCGCGGCTGCGGCTCTTGTCGTCGCGCCCGTGCTTGGAACCATCCTTCGCTTTGCGCTTGTCGCCGCGCTTGGACTCGACGCGCATCTCGTCGAGCGCGGCGGGCGCGAGCCTGGCGAACACCGAGCGGCGCGTCATCGAGACGTCTTCGATCTCCACAGTAGTCCCTTGTCCAACGCGAAAGACGACGCCCGTCTTCCGTCCGCGGATCGCGAGGCCCGTCGCGTCGAGCTCCCACTCGGCTTCGTTGAGCGACGACGAGCGCACGAGCATGTCGAGAAACGGCTGCTCGCTCTGGACGTAGGGTCCGCCGCCGGTGACGGCGGTGATGCGCACCGCGAAGCTCTCGCCGATGTGCTCGCGCGCGACGACGCATCGGTGCAGGTCCAACACTTCGCGCTCGACCTCCATCGCGCGGCGCTCGAGGCGCGAGCTGCTCGCGGCGCTGGCGCGGAGCTCGGTGAGCTTCTCTTCGTCGCGGCGGATGCGCTCTTTGCGCGCGATCTGGCGCACCACGCGGTGCACGAGGACGTCCGGGTACCTTCGGATCGGCGAGGTAAAATGCAGGTACGCCTCGCTCGCAAGACCAAAGTGTCCGGTGTTATCGATGCTGTACTGCGCCTGCGGCAGAGAGCGCAGCAAGAGAAAGTGGAGCACGCGCGCGGCGGGGTCCTTGGCGGTCTTGCGAAGGAACTTCGAGAGCTTCTTCGAGCTCGAGACGTCGTCGGGGTCGACGCTGTAGCCGAGGGCGCGGGCGGCGGCACATAATTTCAAGAGCCCTGCTTCTTCGGGGCCGCCGTGGACGCGATACACCGTGGGCACTTTGTGCTTCTCGCAGTGCTGGGCGATCACTTCGTTGGCGAGGAGCATGAGCTCTTCGATGAGCGAGTACGCGCGCTTGAGCCCGGGGTCTTTGCGGGACTGAACGATGTCGACCGGCGTTCGACCGTCTTCGGCGAAGCGCACGCGAGGCTCTGGCACTTCGAGCTCGAGCGCGCCGCGACGCAGACGTTGGCTCTTGAGCAACTGCGAGAGCTCGGCGGCCACTTCGATGTCGGGCAAGAGCTCGACGGCCTTGTCGCTGTGCGCGCCGAGGTCGCTCCAGCCGAGGGCGCGGGCGACGTTTCCGTACGTGAGGCGCGCGCGCGAGCGCATCACGCCCTCGATGACGCGCGAGCGGCTGATGCGTCCGTCGGGCGTGACGTGCGCTTCGACCGCGAGCGTGAGTCGGTCTTCGCCTTCGCGGAGCGAGGCCAAGTTGGACGAGAGCTCCCGAGGGAGCATGGGGATCGCGCGATCGGGGAGGTAGATGCTCGTTCCGCGGGCGCGGGCGTCGCGGTCCATCGCCGTTCCGGGTTGAACGTAGTGGGCGACGTCGGCGACGGCGACGAGGGCGATGTACCCGCCGTGATCGTCGCGACGGACGTACACCGCGTCGTCGTGATCGCGCGCGTCGTCCGGGTCGATCGTGCACAGCGGAACGTCGCGAAGGTCCTCGCGGCCGAGGTAGTCCTCGGGCCTCAGTCGCTCGGGCAGCGCGCGCGCCTCGACGAGCGTGTCGTCCCCGAACGACTCTTCGACGCCTTCGCGCGCGAGCACCTTGACCACTTCGACGTCGAGCGCGCCGGGACGGCCGAGGCTTCCCTTCACGCGCCCGAGCGGGAGCTCTCCCGTGTGCTCGGGAAACCGCGTGATCTCGCAGAGCACCGCGTCTCCGTTGCTCGCGTCCTCGTGGTGCTCGACGATGATGGGCCCGCGCACGCGCGGGTCGTCGCACTCGACGACAGCGCTCTCTCCGCGCAGCAAGAGCACGCCCGGCACGCGAGCGGGCCGTCGCTGCTCGACGCGCAACACAACGCCCTCGCGGCCGCGCTCGGCCTGAAACGCACGGACCGCGACGCGATCTCCGTGCATCGCGCCCGCGATGCTCGTGGCCGGAACGAAGATGTCGTCGCTCCCGTCCTCGGGCGCTACGAAGCCGAACCCGCGCGGGTTGTGCGTGTAGTACCCGAGGAGCTCGGGCACTTGGCGCTTCTTCGGCAAGCGGTAGCGCGCGCCCGAGAGCGCCTGCAGAAGCCCCCTCGCCGACATCGCGTCGAGCGCTTCTTCGACCGCGCGCCGTTGGAACATCGGCAGCCCGAGGTGCTCGAGAACGTCCGTGCTGTGCATCGTCCGGCGGGCCTCGTCGCTGTCGAAGACCGCGAGAAGCTCGGCGTCACTGGGGATCGTCGCTCCCATCATTGCTTCGGTCGACGGTGTAACACCGCCTCACCGAGAAGCGATACATTGCCCCCTGAGATGTGTGAGCTACTCGGGATGGACTGCAACACCCCGACGGACATCGTCTTCTCGTTCACGGGCCTCGCTCGTCGAGGTGGCGCGACCGGTCCGCACGCGGACGGTTGGGGCCTCGCGTTCTTCGATGGCCCCGCGGCGCGCGTGTTCATCGACCCGCAGCCGTGCGCGCTCAGCCCGCTCGCGGCGTTCTTGCGCGAGCACCCGATCAAGACGCTCCAGTCCGTCGCGCACATTCGCCGCAAAACTCGCGGACGCGTGCGACTCGCCAACACCCACCCGTTCGTGCGCGAGCTCTGGGGACGCCACTGGGTCTTCGCCCACAACGGAACAGTGAAGGGCGCCAAGACCCTCCCGCTGCGCGGGCGCTTCACGCCCGTCGGGCAGACCGACTCGGAGCACGCCTTCTGCTGGCTGCTCGAGAACATTGCACACAAATTCAAGACGCCTCCCGCGGACGGCGGCGAGCTCTCGGGCTCGATCGCGAAGTGGGCGGGCAAGATCGCCGAGCACGGGACGTTCAACTTCTTGATGGGCGACGGCTCGACGCTCTACGCGCGGTGCGACACGCGCCTGTGGCACATCGTCCGAAAAGCGCCGTTCAGCACGGCGTCGCTCGAAGACGAAGACGTGACCGTGGACTTCAGCGCCGTCACGACGCCGCGCGACCGCGTGGCGATCGTGGCGACTCGACCGCTGACCAAGGACGAGCGCTGGGAGCGCGGCCAGCCCGCGACGATGTGGGTCTTTCACAAAGGCGCCCTCGTCGACACGCTCGCGAGCGGAGCGCCCAGCGAAAAAGCACTGCGCATCCTCGCGAGCGAACGCGGCGCGCCCGTCAGCGATCGCTGAGCAGGTAGAGCCCGCCGTCGTCGCACCCGACCGCGATCACGCCGTCGCGCACGAGCAGCGCGCTCGCGTCGATGTCCGCGCCGAGCGTCACCGACCACGCGAGCCGCCCCGACGGCTCGATCGCGAGCAGCCTGTCGTCCTCGCTCCCGACGTAGATCCAGCCGTCGCGATCGATCCGAGCGCTCGCCCTCAGAAATCCGCCGGTGCGAACGCTCCATCGCCGCGCGCCGCTCGCGCCATCGAGGCTGTGCACGTGCAGGTCGTCCGAGCCCACGATGATCGATCCGTCCCGCGCGAGCGCCGGGGTCGTTCGCGCGGGGCCGCCGAGGGCGACGTCCCACACGAGCGCTCCTTGCGGCGAGTAGCGACGGACGTGACCGTCCTCGGACGCGACGACGACCGCGCCGTCGTCCGCGATCATGGGCGAGCCTTCGACGAGGCTCCCGATGCGCGCGCGACGGATCTCGGCGCCGTCGGTGGCGCGAAGCCAGAGGAGATTTCCATCGACGTCGGCGAAGACGATCGAGCCGTCGGTGGACACCGCGGGGCTGCCGAGCACGCGCGCGCCGCGGGTGCGCCAGCGGACTGCGCCCGTTCGCGCGTCGACCGAGGCGACGCCGCGCGACGCGAGGATCGCCGCGCCGTCGGGCGCGATCGTGGGGCTCGCGTCCGCGTCCTCTTCGGTCTCGGCGCGCCACACGCGCGCGCCGCGACGATCGAGCGCGACGAACGCTCCCCCGCCGTGACCGAGGATCGTGAGCTCGCCCAAGACCGCGGGCGACGAGAACACTCCTCCCGGCGCCGCGTGCGCCCATCGCTCGACGCCGCTGCGGCCGTCGATCGCGTGCACGACGCCGTCGACGCCCGAGAACACGATCGTTCCGTCTGCGCCGAGCGCGGGCGAGCTGAACACCCGTCGGCGCGCGCGGACGCGCCACTGAATCGACGGCTGCGCGCGGGGTCCTGCGACGCTCGATCGCCCCGTGTGTCGCGCGTCCATCGCGAACTGAAACGACGGCACCGCCGAGGCGGGCGCCGTCTGCGAGCGCACGTCACTTGAAAACAAGCCCACACAAATCGCGGCGACCGACGTCGCGCGGAGGCGGAGTCGAGCGGCGAGGCGCTGCACGACCGCTACGCGGGCTTGGCGCGATCAGCGCCGGTGGCGTGACGCGCTTCCATGAAGCGATCGCTGAGCACCACGCGCACGATGCGCCCTGCGGCGGTCGGGCTGTGGAGCTGCTCGGTGATCGACGCCCCAGCGGGAACGAGCCCCGCCACGGCGCCCGCCACGTCGCCGCCCGCGAGGACCGCGATGCGATTGGCGAGCTCGACCGTCCCCGCGGCGAGCGCTTCGCCGTCGAGCGCGCGACGCTCGATCACCGCGAAGGCGTGCGGCGCCATCTCAGCGTGCTTGGGCCGCGGAAGAACGCGCGTGATGCGTCGCGCGAGGTCGTCGACCTTCGCCATGTCCACGCCGTCGAGCGAGAACATCGGGTCGAACTGCCGCGCGAGCGCGCCCATGAGCAGCGTCACGTTCGCGGGCGCGAGCCTCACGAACAGCGGCAGCGAGAGCGCGACGATGGTCATCGCGCGGCCCACCGCGAAGCGCGACGCAGGCGTGTCGCGCATGTCCACGGGGAGCATCACCGCGCCAGGGTGACGACCGACCGGCAAAACGCCGAGGGGCGTCGCCGGGCCGAGGTAGATCTCGACCTGCTCGATCCCGAACAGCCGCGCCCAGCGCTCGACCTCGGCGCGGAGCGGGTGCGGTCTCTGACCGAGCTTCTCCGCGCGCATCGCTCCGGGCTCGAAGGGGACGAGCCTCTCGAGGACCTCCGCCGCGAGCCGCAAGAGCTCTCGGTGCGAGCTCGAGATCGCCGGCGGCGCGAGCAGGTCCATCACGCTCGACTGCAGCGCCTCGACGCCCGCGCCCGCGATGATCCCTTGCGGAGCGAGCGGCGCGAGCTTCTCGGTCGACGCGTCGACGGCGAAGGCCACGGCCGCGACGGTGCGAGCGCCGTCGAGCTTTCCTCGGAGCTTGAGGACGTCCGCGAGGCGCTCGTACGCGTCGCGGTTGAGGAGGTCTTGATCGAGCTCTGCGCGGAGCTCTCCCGCCGCGCCGTCGAGCAGATCGCCGAGCGCCTCGGGTTGCTGCAGCCGCATGTAGAGCCGCGCAAACGCGCGGAGCACGTCGAGGTCCGTCGGGTTCTCTTCGCGCGCGGCGTTGAGCGTGGCCTCGGCGTCCGCGCCCCGATCGAGCTTCTCGCTGAGCACCGCCGCGAGGCGGATGCGCAGCGTCTTGCGGTCGCTCGGGCTGACCTTGGCCACGAGGAGCTGGAGCATTTCTGCTTCGTTCGCTCCTTGCCCCTGGCGCGCATACAAATCCGCGAGCTTCTGGATGGGACGCAGGTCGTCGGGCGACATCTGCATCACGCGCTTGTACGCGGTCTCGGCCTTGGGGCCGGCGTTCAAGTGCTCGTCGAACACCTCGCCGAGCGTGTAGAGCAGCTCGGTCCGCTCGGCGTTGTCCTGCGTGTGCCGCGCGAGTCGGATCGTCGCGTCCGCGACCGACGGCCAATCACCGGCCACGCGCGAGAGCCGAATGAGCCCGCGCAGCGCGTCTTGGTGCGCCTCGTCGACCGCGAGCACCGCGCGCAAGTGCTGCCTCGCGGTGTTGTTGTCGCCCTCTTGCTCGGCGATCGCCGCCGCGCGAAGCCTGAGCGGGTTCGCCACGTCTTTGTCCGCGCCGCGCGAGAGCCGCGCCTCGATGCGCTGCCGCTCCGCGGCCGTGTCCCCGAGCTGCTCGAGCGCCTTCAGCGCGCGAGGAAACGCCTCGGCGTGCGCGGGATCTTCTTCGAGCACACGGTCGAACACCGCGCGCGCGCGCCCTGCGTCCATGGCCTTGTCCTGCCAGAGAACGCCCGCTTCGAGCCGCGCTTCGGTCGCGCGCGAGGTTCCCTCGAGCACCGCGGCGTACGCTTCGAGCGCCTCGGCCGCTGCGTCGAATTGCCCCTGCGCTTCGCGCGCCCGCGCGAGCGCGAGCAGCGCCGTCGGGTGATTGGGCCACGCGATCGCCGCGTCGCCGAGCGCTGCTGCTGCGCCGTCCGCGTCGCCCGCGAGCAAGAGCGCCTCGCCCGCGCGCGCCAAGAGCGTCGCCTTCTCGCGAGGGTCTTCGCTGCGGCTCGCGCGAACGAGCGCGACTTGCGAGAGGAGCGCCGCGTCCCCCGCGCGACGAGCCTCGCCCTCCGCTTGCCAGAGCAGCCGATCGTCGTACGCCCCGCGCGTAAACGCCGCGCGAACGTAGGGTCCCGCTGCGGCGACGTCGCCCTCGGCTTGCACCGAGGCGGCGCGGGCCGCGACGTGCGCGACCGCCGCCGCGTCCTCCAAGTCCGCGCTGTGCTCGAGCTGCTTCGAGTACACGCCGAGGAGCTCTTCGGTCCGTCCCTGCTCGACGAAATAGCGCTCGAGCGTCCGCAGCGACGCGGCGTGCCCAGGCGCGAGCTCGAGGATCGCTTGATACGTGAGCACCGCGCTCGCGACGTCGCCGCGGAACGTGCTGTCGAGCTCGGCGAGCCTGTCGTACGCGCGGATCTTCTGCGCGTCCGTGTCCGCGCTCTTGAGCGCGTCGAACGCGCGCTCGGCGACCTCTTCGAACATCCCTGCGCGGAGCCACAACGACTCTTCCCACGCGCGAAGCGCAGGGTCTTCGAGGGCCGACGCCCTCGCGCGCGAGATCGCTTGCGCCGCCTCGTTTGGCTTGGCTCCGTCTTCGAGCAAGCCCGCGAGCTGGAGCCACGCGCCCCGAGCCGCCGTGACGCCCGCCGCCTGCGCGCGCTCGGCGGCGTCGCGAAGGACCGCCGCGCGACGATCGAAGTCGTCTGCCGCGAGCGAGCGGAGCAAGAGCACCGAGAGCGCGCCGTCCGAGCGCGCGCCGTTCCACACGGAGTAGAGCGCGTCGGCGGCGGCTGCAGGGTCCTCGCCGCCGCGACGAAGCGCCGCGCGCACCGCGAAGGCGCGCTCCGCAGGCGTCGTCGGGTTGCTCCCAGCCGCAGACTCGAGCGCGAGCGCGACGATGTCCGCGGGAACCTCTCCGCGAAGTCCGAAGACCGCCACGAGCTCGCTCGCCGCAGGGTCGCCCGTCAGCTGCTGCGCCGCTTCGACCGCGAGATCCGCTGCCCCGTCGCGCGCCAACCCGCCGTCGATCGCCGCCGAGAGCCACTGCAACGACGCCGAGCGCGCGGGGTCCTTCTGCGATGCCACGTCGGCCTTGAGCGCGTCCGAGAGCGACTCGAGCGTCGCCCCGTACCGAGCCGCCATGCGCGAGGCAAACGCGCGTACGGGCTCGCTCGTTCCGTCGCTGGCCGCGAGGTCGGCGACGGTGGTCTCGGCTTCGAGCTTGTCCGAGAGCGCGTGCGCGGCGGCGACCTTCGCCCACGGCGACGCCCCCAGCGCAGACGCCGCTGCGTCGGGACCGCGCGTCGCGGCCAGCGTCGCAGCGAGGACGGGCCTCGCGCTCGACGCGTCCCCGAGGAGCGTCACTTCGAGCTCCGTCGGAGCGCCCTTGTCCGCGAGGAGCGCCGCGCGAAGCACGCCCGCGAGATCGAGCTCACCGGCTGCGTCCGAAGCCGCCTTCGCGAGGAGCTCGCGATCGCCGCTCGAGGCCGCCCGTCGCAGCGCAAACAGCTGCCCCACTGGCGAGGGCTCGCCGCTCTCGCTGTCTCCGAGCGCTTGCCACCCTCGGAGCTGCATCGCGTTGGTCGCGACCTTCAGCGCGAGCTCGACCTGCGGCCTGTCGTCGTGACCGACATCACGCAACGCGTGCGCGACGAGCCACCCCTCGACGCCCGCGTCCTCGACGGTCACGGGCTCGAACGAGTCCGAGAGGACCGCCGCGGTGCTGCGATCGAGCGAGAGCGCCGAGCGCACCGAAGCGCCCTCGCCCGCGACGCGCGAGATGCCCGCGAGCGCTTCACGGAGCATCTTTCCGTCTTCGCGACCGATCGCGACGCGCGCCATGGCGAGCCACGATCCGACGTCGGCCGGGTCGCGCTGCACCGCTTCGCGCACCGCAGCAAACGCCGTCTCTCCCTCGGCGGCGCCTTCGGCGAGGCGCGCGCGCGCGAGGTTCAACGCCGCGGCGAGCGAGCCTTGCGCCACTTGCCCGAGCGCGTCGAGCGCCGAGGCGAGCTGCGTCGAGTCTTTGCGCGATCCACCCGCGAGCATCTTCGCGAGCGCGCGATTGCCGAGCGGCGCTTCTTGGCGCTCGCCGATGCGGTCCCAACGCTCTTCGCCGAGCGAAGCGCTGACGCGCACCGCGAGCTCGGCCGAGTACGACTCGAGCTCGACGAGCTCGGCTTCGCTGAGGTCGAGCATCACCTCGCGATCGCAGAGGGCCAAGCTCTCTGCAGGGTCGTCCTTCGCGAGCATCCGGCGCAGCCCTCGGAGCGCGCCTGCGCACTGCGAATCGAGCCCGAGCGCGGCGTCGTAGAGCGCGCGCGCGCGTTCGTGATCACCGAGCACGCCGTCTGCGAGCTCTGCGGCGATCGCGTACCACTCGGCCGCGCGCTTGGGGTCGTCGGACATCGCCGCTTCGGACGCGAGCCACGCGGCGCGGAGCTCGACTTCGGCGCGCGCGCTCTGCAGGTAGATCGCGTTCGAGTCTTCGAGGTCGCGTCGCCGCGAGGTCACGGTCGCCGCGAGGAGCGCGCCGCGATCGTCGCGCGGCGGTCCTTCGTCTTCGCCGTCCTCGATCGAAATCGTGGTCTCTTCGTCGTCCCCTTCGGTCACGAACTCGGGACCATCGTCGCCGCCTTCGGCTTCGATCGCGGGGCCATCGTCGCTCGCTTCGATCGCGGGCGCGTCGTCCGACGCTTCGATCGCAGGGCCCTCGTCATCCGACGCTTCGATCACGGGCGCTGGCGCGGGCGGCTCGATCGAGTCGCGCATGTCGAGCTCGATCGAGTCTCCATCCGCTGCGGGAACTTCGATCGATACATCCGCGCCGTCGTCCGACGCTTCGATCGCTGGCGCGTCCGCGGGGGGCGGATCCGTCGCGGTTCCGAGCGACTCGAGCTCGGGCTCGTCGCTGCTCGCTGCGTCGGGCGCAGGCGGACGCGCGGTCGGGCGCGCGACGACTTCGGCGTCGAACAGGTTCGCAGCCGCGTCGATGTCAGCGTCCGAGAGCGAGAGGTCCGCGTCCGAGCTGCCCACCGAACGAACGCGCGGTCCTGGCGGCGGCGGCGCGGTCGGGCGCGCGACGGCATCGAGCTCACCCGCGCGCGGGGCGGCTTCTTCGGGTTCGGATTTCGTGGCCTCGAGCTCTCGACGAAGCTCTCCGGCGTCGACCATGCGCGTCGGGTTCTCTTCTTCGTCGATGTCGAACATGCTCTCGGACGCGGTGACCGCCGGTGGGGGCGGAATCGCGCCGGGCCGAGGAATCGCAGGCTTTGCGGCGCCAGGAAGCGGCACCGACGGCGCGCCCGGAGGCAGCGGAACAGAGCCCGCAGGGCGCGGCAAATTGGGCTTCGGAATGCTCGCTCCCGGCGGCGCAGGCACCGCTCCCGCGGGGCGAGGCAACGGCGGAGACGCGCCTGCTGGCCGTGGCAACGGCGGCGCTGCGGGCTTCGGCGGTGTCGCCACAGGCGTCGCGGGCGCTGCGGCAGTCGGCGGCCGAGGCGGCGCGATCGGCGCGGGCGCGGGCGCGGGCGGAGCGATCGGCGCGGCGGGCGTCGGCGTGTTCGTCGACGGCTCGGCAGACACGCCGCTCGGCCTCGAGAGCTCGATGTCTTCGGTGAGCGCCGCGACGGGCGCAGTGGTGTCGGGGCTCGCGACCGCTTCGGGGATCGCGCCGCGCTCGGTCGAATCCGCCGGAGCTTCTTCAGACTCTGCTGCCGCTGCGGGCGCAGGCGCCGGTGTCGGCGCTGCGACGGGCGCAGGGACAGGCGCTGCAACGCGCGCAGCGACGGGCGCGGGCGGCTCGGCCTTCGCAGGCTCGTGCGGCGTCAGCCCCTCGAGAAGCGCGTCGAGTTCGTCGTCGAAGCTCGGTCCAGACGTTGGATTCTTCGGATCGGTCACCTTCGCACCATTGCCCTGCGGGTCTTCAAGCTTCGAAACTTCGTTGGCGCGCTCGCGCGGCGCGCATCAACCACGGTCGACTCCGGTCTCGCGCGAGACGCTCGCCAAGCCGTCGCTCAGGCCGAAGAGAACCAAGTCGCGCCGAACCGCGTCGCTCGGGTCCGTTCGCGTGATGTCTCCGAACGCCGCGGGCACCGCGCCGGTCACCGAGAGCGCTCCGCGTCGCGCCGTCGAGAACACCGCGCGAACGCCGCGCGCGAGCTCGGTCCACGGGTCGGCCAAACCGCTGATCGGCTTGGCGATTTCAGCGGTCGCTTTGCGCGCGCGTCGAGAGAGCGCCTTGGCGACCGGGCGGAGACGCGGCTCGATGCGCGCGGTTCCTCCGACGATGGGCAGGTCCGCGGCCACCATGGCGGCGAGCAAGCACTCGACCGCGCCGTCCGCGCCGAGCGCGTCGAGCGCCGAGACGCCGCGCGCCGCGAGCAAGAACGCGCGCGCCACGCGAAACCGCAGCCCCTCGTCGAACGTCGGAGGAACTCGCTTTCCGAGCACGAGCGCCGGCGTCGAGCCCGGGATCACCGCGATGCGGTTGTCGTCGTTGCCGCCCACGTACAGCTCGAACTCCGCGATGCCCGCGACCGTCGCGTACGGCGTCGCAGCGTCGCGGTGCGGCGATGCTCCCTTCACGCGGTCCGAACGCCCCACGTTGAACCCGTCCGTCGAGATCCCGACGAGCTCGGCGAGGTCGGGCATCACGGTGTCGATCAACGAAGCCGCCGCGCCCGTGTCGTTGGGGTTGCGCACGCGAAGCGCGAGCGCCGCGTCCTTGAGCGTCGCGCGTCCGCTCGGAACACCAGCGGCAACCACAGGAACATCCTCGCCCATCGCCCGCGCCACCCGCAGCGCCGTGCGCGTCAACACGAGGTCACCGCCGAGCTCCGCCGCGAGCGCCACGCGCCGCGCGGCCTCGCCCGCAGGACCGTCGTTGCGGATCCACTCGCGGAGCGCCTCGATCGTGCGCCGCGCTCGCTGCGCGCGCTCGCTCTCGTCCGCCAGTCCGTGCACTGCGCGAAGCGCGGACAGCTCCGACGGCAGAACGTCGTGCGCCGCGCGCGCCGCCACGAGGGCGCCCGCGCGATCCTTCACGCGGTCGCGTTGAATTTCGCACACGCGAAGGAGCGTCTTGCATCGCTCTGCCGGCGTCTGCGCGCGATCCGCGGCCACCCGCGAGAATCGCAGCGCCGCGTCCCACAGGCCCGCGCTCGTCGCGAGCGAGACGCCTCGCTCGACCGTGGCGTCGTTGGCCTCGCCTTCGATCACCATGCGCTCGAGAAGCTCGATCGCGCGCTGCGGTTGCTTCAAGCGATGCTCGAAGATGTCGATCGCGCCCTGACGCGCCACGCGCCGCTGCGACGCGGGCGTCTCGTGCGCAGACGAGAGCGCCACGAGGGCCTCTGCCGCCTCTTCGAGCCTGCCGCTCGTCGCGTGAACCTCCGCGAGCAGCGCGAGGGCCGCGACGTGCTCGGGCTCCTTCTCGACGACCTGCATCGCGCTCTCGAGCGCCTCTTCGCGCATCCCGAGGGCGCGACGCAATCGGGCTTGCTCCCACAAGAGCGCGACGCGCTCGAGCTCGGCCTGCTCGGCGCTGAGCCTCAGCGTCACGAGCGCCTCGAGGTTCACGTAGTCTTTTCGCGCCTCGAGCACCATGCGGAGGCGCTTGTAGGCCATGTCTCGCGTGGGGTCGCGCTGGATCGCTTCGAGCAGCGGCTTCTCGGCTTCGCGGTGCTTCTCGAGCTGATCGAAGAGCGTCACGCCGCACTCTTCCCAGAGCACCGCGGCGCGCACCGAGTCCTTCGAGAGCTTCGCGAGCGCCGAGCACGCCTCGACGACGCGCGCCCATTGACCGAGCCTCCGCGCGCTCACGCGGACGACGTCCCACGACGCTGCGTCCGAGGGATCGGCCTTCACGAGCGCCGTCGCGAGGGCGAGGGCTTCTTCGTTCTTTCCTGCGACCGAGGCCCAGACCGCGGCGCGTCGTTCGAGCGCCGTTCGTGACACGCCGCTCGGCGCGAGCTTCGCGCGCGCCTCGAGCCCGCGCGAGCGAGCCGCCGCGTGATCGAGGTTGGCCGCGAGCTCGCTCAACGCGATCGCGCTCGCGGGCAGCGCCTCGTTCGCGAGCGCAAACGTCCTCGCCTCCGCGTCGCGTCCCTGCGCGCGGAGCGCCGCGAGCGCCGCGCTCCTCAGCGCAGCCGCCGTCGCGTCGTCCGCGCCATCCGCCACGCGAGAGAGCGCCACCGAGAGGTCTCGACGGTCCTCGCGCTGGATCGCGTCGAGCAGCGCGAGGAGCCTCGGCGCCGCGCTCCCGCGAGACTCGTCATCGAGGAGCTCGCGCATGTCGCGCGCTTGATCCGCGGTGTCCGCAGAAGACGACAGCGCGCGCGCGACCTCGAGCTCGAACGCGTTGCGAAGCGGATCGTTCGCGGGCATCGCGCCGAGCACCGCCTGCAGCGCAGTCACGGTGTCCGGCGCGTCGGGCCCGAGCCTCGAGCCCGTCACGATCGCGTTGAGCAGCGAAACGGCTAGCGAATCTGCGCCCGCGCGAATGTTCACGCGGTCGAGCGCGTCCGCGGCGCCGGCCTTGTCGTGCTCGAGAAACAGCCGCGCGAGCACGAGCTGCACGCCGAGCGCGGTCTCTTCGTCCCCGCCCTCGGGGCTCGAGACCGCCGCGTCCGCGAGTCGCTCGCGGAGGGCGGTGTCCGAACGCCACCGGGTCGTCGCGAGCAGCGCCGCGCGCACCGCGGGCGACGCCGGATCGCGCTCGGACGCGCGCTCGAGGGCCTTGCGAGACTCCACTGTTGCGCCTGCGTTCGCGAGAAACACAGCGCCCACGGTGAGCCACCGCGCGGCCTGCGCGTCGCCGAGCTTCTCTGCGCGCGCGTCGAGGACGTCGAGCGCCGCCACCGGCTCGCGCGCCGCGAGCGCCAACCGAAACGCGAGCGTCGCGGCGAAGGGATCCTCGGGGTCTTGCTTGTGCGCCGCGAGCGCGACCTCGCGAGCCTTGCGATCGTCCCCCGCGGCGAGGTGCAAACGCGCGCTCGTCGCTGCGAAATCCGCGCGCGCCCCAGGGTCTTCTGCGGACGCGAGCAGCTCGTCGGCGAGCTTGGCCGCGGGAGCAAACGCGCTCGCGGCGGTGTTCCACACGAGGGCGAGCGGGAGGGCCCAGCGCTCACCGGCGCGACCGAGGGCCTCGGCCGTCGCGGCCGCGGGACGATCGAGCACCGCGCGCTCGAGCCAGAGCTTCTCGGTCAAGAGCGCCACGCGCTCGGCCGCGTCGTCCGACTCGGGCTTCTGCGCCGCGAGCAGCCCGTCGATGAAGCTCACCGCGCGCTGCGCGACCTCGCTCTCGGGCTTGGCCGGCAAGAGCGCGAGCCACGCGCGACGCGAAAACGCATCGCTCGGATCTGCTTCTGCCGCCTGCGCGAGCCTCCTTCGCGCGCCGTCCGCGTCGCCCTGCATCGCGAGGCACACGCCGGCGCCCGCGCGAAACAACGACGCGCGGAGCTTCTTGTTCTGCTCGGCCTCGGCCAGTCGATCGATCTCACCGACCGCGCCCGCCGCGTCGCCCGCCGCGACGAGCTGATCGAAGAGCGCCGCGTGCGCCGCAGCGCCCTCGGGAACGAGCGCGATCACCTCGCGAAGCAGCGTCGTCGCCTTCGTCCCGTCACCGTCGCTCGCCGCGGCTTCGGCCAGTCGAAACAGCAGCCCCGCCTTCATCGACGGCTCGACCGCGTTGCGCTCGGTGAGCCACCGCGCGGCGTCCGCCGAACGGTTGAGCTCTCCCGCGCGGTCCGCGATCGACGGAAGCTCGATCCAGAGCCTCGTGTCCTCGGGCGTGAGCGCGAGCGCCGCGTCGAGCGCGGTCAGCGCGCCCGTCGGATCATCGAGGATCCCTGCGCGAACTCGGGCCGCGCGCGCCCACAAGTCCGCAGCGATCGACCGCGCCTGCGCGCCCTTCTCGATGTGAACCACCGAGAAGACTCCGGAGCCGCCTTCGAACTCGCCCTCCACCGCGCGCTGCGCGATCTCGGCCATCGCCTCGAGCGCGAACACGAGGTCCTTCGGTCGCCCCGTCGAGAGCGCGAAGCGCTCGAACTCGACGAGCGCGCGCCAGCGCCCCATCGGCAACGTCGTGGCTTCGCGAAAGAGCGCCGAGGCCTGCTCGAGCGCGTCGTCGCTGCCCTCTTTCGCGAGGTCTTTCGCGACCTCCGTGAGCAATCGCGCTTTGCGCGCGCTGTCCGTCGTGAGCTCCGCGAGACGCAGCGCGGATTTGCGCGCGAGCGCCGCGTCGTCCGACCGTCGTCCGATGCGCTCGAGCGCGAGCCACGAGAGCCGGTAGCTCGGGTCGACCTCCGCGGCCTCTTCGTACGCCGTCTTGGCCGACGCGAGATCCGCGATGCGATCCTCGAGGATCTCGGCCTTCAAGCACAGCGCTTCGGCCTTCGCGCGCGGCGCGGTCGCCGCCTTCACGAGCGCGTCGGCGAGCTTGAGGAGGTTGTTCGCGCTTCGCCGCCGGAGGTACATCCGCACGAGCGCCTCGAGCGGCGCGCGATAGCGCGGATAGCTGTTCACCGCGGCGAGAAAGCTCTTGGCGGCCGACAGCTCGTCGCCTCGAACGCGTTCGTCCACCTCGCCCGCTTCCGACAAGAACAGCGCCTTGTCTTGGCGGTCTTGGAGCCGGTTGGCGGCGTCGAGCAACGCGTGAGCGTGCGCGACGAGGACGTCCTTCGTTCGATCGTCCACCGCGAACGCCGGGGCGTTGAGCCCTGGCGCGGCGATCGACGAAGTGAGCGAGTGCGGTGGGGTAGATGCGCCGGGCGGCGGCGCGGACGACGGAGCGTCGTTCGACTGGGTCATGGGGCTCGAGCGCTGCGCGGTGATCGCGACGCGAAATCCACCGCGCCGACAACCCGCAGTCGCACCGCGCCGTTGTACCGTAGGGTGGCCGGTCGTTGGAAGCGATCGTTTCGGTTCTGCCCAGCAAAGCCCAGCGAACTCGCCCGCGGCGCGCCGACGAGCTTTCGCGCGCTCGAAAGGTGGCAGGACTCGATCGATCGCGGCCGGTCAGATAATGTCCATCATGGCCGAGCGCCGAAGCGAATCTCGCGGTACACAGTGCGGTCGAAGACCTCCGTGACTGGCCGCTACCGAACTCCCCCCGCATCCTCTGGGCGAAAACCCACATCGGCGCATGCTTCGCGCGACTTCGGTCGAGGTGCGGACCCCGACGAGCCCGACTTCGCGCCGATCGACCGCGCGCGCGGAGGGACCCAGACCCTCGTGATCGCCGAGAAGCCGTCGGTGGCGCGGGACCTCGCGCGAGTCTTGGGCGTCGCGCCCAAGGGCAAGACCCACTTCGAAGGCACGACGCACGTGATCACCTGGTGCATCGGCCACCTCGTGAGCCTCGCCGAGCCCGCCGCGCACGACAGCGCGTGGAAGACGTGGCGACTCGACGCGCTCCCGATGATTCCGCCGCGGTTTCGCCTCGCCGCGAGGACCAACGCGCCCGAGCAGCTCCGCGCGGTGAGAGACCTGCTCCAAGACCGTCGACGCTTTCGAAGCGTGGTCAACGCGTGCGACGCAGGGCGCGAAGGCGAGCTCATTTTTCGCTACGTGTACGAGCTCTCGGGCAGCGCGCTCCCGATCGAGCGGCTCTGGGTCTCGTCGCTCACCGACGAGGCGATCACCAAGGGATTCGCGCGCCTCGAGCCGGGCTCGAAGTACGACAGGCTCGCGGACGCCGCCCGCTGTCGCGACGAGGCCGACTGGCTCGTCGGGCTCAACGCCACGCGCGCCGTCACGGCCCGCGCGCAGACCGTGGGCGAACGCAAAGTCTATTCGCTCGGCCGCGTCCAGACCCCGACGCTCGCGCTCGTCGTCACGCGCGACGAGGCGATCAAGAACTTCGTCGCCAAAGACTACTGGCAAGTGCAGGGCGCGTTCGTCACGGCGCGCGGGCAGAAGTTCGACGCGCAATGGACGCACGCGACGGGCGCTCGACTCGCCACCGAGTCCCTCGCCAACGCGCTCTGCGGCCGTTGCGCGACCGCAGCTCGCACAGAGACTCAGCGCCCCATCGTCGAGTCGGTCGCCACCAAGCGAACGCGCGAGCCGCCGCCGATGCTCTTCGACCTGACGAGCCTCCAGCGAACCGCGAACAAGCGCTTCGGCTTCAGCGCCCAACGGACGCTCGACCTCGCGCAAGCGTTGTACGAGCGCCACAAAGCGCTGACGTATCCGCGCACCGACTCGAGGCACCTCCCGAGAGACATGCACGGCGAGATGGCGACGGTGCTCGCGTCGCTGTCTTCGATCGCGGACTACGCACCGTTCGCAGACGCGATCTCGAGCCCGCCGCCGATGCCGCGCAGGATGTTCGACGACGCGCAGGTGAGCGATCACCACGCGATCATTCCGACGGGACGCAAGGTCGATCCGAACGCGCTCGCGCCGGACGAACGCAGGCTCTACGACCTCGTCGCGCGCCGATTTCTCGCGGGATTCTTCGCGGACGCAGAGTTCGATGACACGACCGTCGTCGTGCGCGTGGGCGCTGCGGGCGCGAGCGTCCCTGCGCTGTCCACGATCGCGCCGCCCATCGTGAAGGGGGCGAAGCCCGACGCGAGCGCGAAGGAAGAGCCGAAGATCCTCGAGGCGCTCCCGCCGCCGCCCGATCGCTTCGTCGCGCGAGGGCGCGTTCGCATCGAAGCCGGTTGGCAAACGGTCGCGGGCATCGACGCGGACGAAGACAGCAGCGCCAAGGGTCGCGCGCCCGCGAGCGCCGAGGGCGAGAGCGCAGACGACAACGAGCGAACGCAGATGCTCCCGAAGCTCGTGCAGGGCGAGCCGCTCGACGCGCGATACGACGCGAAGAAGAAGCAGACCCGTCCCCCGCCGCGCTACTCGGAGGCGACTCTCTTGTCTGCGATGGAATCCGCTGGAAAATCCCTAGAAGACGACGCCCTCCGCGCCGCCATGAGAGAGCGCGGCCTCGGCACGCCCGCCACGCGCGCGTCCACCATCGAGACGCTGATCGACCGAGGCTACGCGCGCCGCGATCGACGCAACATCGTCGCGACGCCGCTGGGCACTGCGCTGATCAAATCGCTCCCCGTCGCCGAGCTCGCGAGCGCCGAGCTCACGGGCGAGTGGGAGGCGCGGCTCTCTCGGATCGAGCGCGGCGAAGAGTCTCGCGCGAGCTTCATGAACGACATCGGCGCGTTCGTTCGCGCGTCGATCGACGCAGTGAAGAAGGCGCCCATCTCGCTGACGAGCGACACGACGGCGACCGCGCAACCGATCGGCCGCTGTCCTCGATGCGGCAACACCGTGGTCGATCGCACGGGCGACTACGGGTGCGCGCTCGGGCCGGGGCCGTGCGGGCTGAGCATTCCCAAGAAGATCGCGAACCGATTGATCTCGCCCGAGCTCGCGGCGGTCCTTCTGCGCGCGAAGAAGACCGTGATCCTCCGCGGCTTCAAATCTCGTGCAGGAAAGAGCTTCGCCGCGTCCCTCGTCCTCGGCGACGACGGCAAGATCACGTTCGAGTTCGAGTCGGGCGCGCGCACCACCGGCGAGACCGCGTCCAACGAGGGACCGCCGAGGCCCGCTCCCTTGCGCCGCGAGCGCGCAACGCTGAGCGCCGCGCGCGACGCCGCAAAAGAGCCGCCGAGGCCGAGGGCCCCTGCCCCCACGGCGACGAGCCCGAAGCGCGCCCCCACGCCCGAAGCGACCGAGCGCGCCGCGCTCGAGCGCGCAGCCAACCTCGAAGTGCTCGAGACCCTGACGTGCCCGCGCTGCAAATCAGGCCGGATCGTGCAGGGCAACCGCGGCTGGGGCTGCGCGCGGTGGAAGGACGGATGCGCGTTCGTCGTGTGGTTCGAGACCGCCGGACGAAAGCTCACCGTCAGCCAACTCGCGCAGCTCGTCGCCAAGGGACGCACGCGATCGGGCGTGTTTCGCCCAGGAAACGGGCCGCCATTGAAGGGCAAGCTCGTGCTCGACCTCGACGCCAAGGGCGGCAGCGCGAAGTTCGAAGCGTCTGCGGAGGCCGACCCGTAGCGATCACCACCGTGATGCGCGCTGTGCGATCGGTGTGAGGGCGATCGTCGCGCCGCGCCGCGCGTTTCGCGATACTGTGCGAGACCGAATGCATCGCAGCTCGAGCGCCCCGTGGGCCGCAGCGTTGATCGTGTTCTCTGGGGCCTGCAAGGCCCCGGCGCCCGCGCGCGTCGAGCCCGAACCCCCGCGTCGCGTCGTCGCATCAGCCCCCGACGCGAGCGCCGTCGTCGCGCCCGCGCCGCTGCCGGCGCGAAGAGCCCCCGAGGTGCCCGACGTCGTCGAGCCTGCGGATGTTCCAACGCCTGTCGACGTCGCGACAGCGAGCGCGTTCGACGAAGATCCCGCAGACGGAGGCGTCCCCGTCGCGCCTCGACGGGTCGCGCGAAACGAGCCGTACACGCTCGAAGTCGAAAACGACGAGTCCTGCGCCCTGCGCCTCGGGAGCGCGGGAATCGCTGCGCGATGCACCGAAGGGACGCTCGCGTGCACGCAATTGCTCACCGGCGCGATCACCGCGGCCGGCGCGACGGACACGGTGTGGGACTGCGAGCGCTCGAACCAATCGCTGCACTTCGCGGTGCTCTCGACCGCGCGCGCCGTCGTGTGGGCAGAGAACATCACGCAGCGCGACGACATCGACGGCTGGTGCGCAATGGACCACGCCTCGGCCGAGCTCGTCCCCGCGGGAACGCACCCGACGCCCGCGGTGCTCGTTCACACGCGGGACTGTCAGTTCAGCTCGAACGCGACGTCGCGCGACGACGACTCGCTGTGGATCTGGCGCGACGGCGCGATGCACAAGCTCGCTGAATCCGAGTTCACTTGCGAGTTCAGCAGCACGCGAATGGGCCGCAATTTCGGCGCTGGAATGGTCTCTTGCCAAGGCAGCTACGTCGCCCCAAACACGGCGGGCACGGGCGTCAACCTCGTCGGCTACCGCGTCGCCGTTCGACAGTCTGGCGTCGGAACAGGCCGGCTCATGAAGGGCACGGGCCACATTCAACGACGACTTCTCTGGTCACGCATGCTCTCGACCGAGCTCGACGAGTGAGCCCCGACCGCACTGCTCGAGGGCCTTCGCTGCGAGCGGCGCGATGCGCTCGATCACGCGCGGACCTCCGAGCGCCGCGAGCGCCCACGGTCGAGCGAGCACCACGGACGGGCGCGCGCGGCTCTCGCCCGTGACCCAGCTTCGCACGATCGCGTCGCGGCCCAAGAGCCCGATGTCGTCTCGCAAGCGCTCGAACCCACGCTCTCCCGACGCTCGAAGCGCGCGCTCGACCCACGCGCGCGCGCGACGAACGGACTCGCTTCGCGCGTGCGGAAGGAGCTGCGCCGCCCACTCGAGCGCGGCCGCGCTCGGCATCGAGACGCCGAGGGGCAAGAGCTCGTCGACGATCCCCAGCGCGACAGCGTCCCGCTCGACGCCGGTCCGCGCTGCGTCCTCGGCGCAGCCTCGAAACACGTCTTCGACGCGCTTCGTGTTCGACCGGCGAACGAACGTCCGCACCGCGCGGTACCACCCTCGATCGCTCGCCGCTTCGAAGCGATCCAAGAGCGCGCGAAGCGCTGCTTCTGCCTGCAATTTGTCTCGATGTTCGTAGAGCGCCAACACGAGCGCGTGCGCGAGCGACACCGAGTCGATCGGCCACGGGTGCGCGGCCCACGCGAGCGCGTCCTCCGACGAGACGTGCGGAACGAGCTCGAAGATCGCCTGCCACGCGGGGTCGTCGAGCGCACATCCACGCGCGCGCCAGCCGCGAAACACCGCGCGCGCAGCGCGTTCGAGCGCGGGCTTTCCCTCGGGTAGCGCGCGGATCGCGGCGACGACCGCGCGGCGCTGGAGCAACGTCACCCACTGCAACTCCCGCTCGAGCTCCGCAGCGTCGAGCGCGCGAAGCAACGCCGCTGGATGAAGCGCAGACAGAGGAACCTCTCGCTCCCCGTACGCGCCCGCGAGCACCTTGGTGGCGCACGCTTCGGACACGAGGGAGGCGATGGACGTCTCGATCCACTCCGCGCCCGCGTAGCGCGGGTCCGAGGTCGCAAAGTGCTCGGTCGCCGCGGCAAACGCCTGACAACGCGCCTCGGGATCCTCGAGCGCGTTCATCAACGCAGACGCGCTGTGCGGGCCTCGAAGCGCCGAGGGAACGTACGCCCGCACGAACGCCGCTTGCTCGCCGCGCGCGATCACCGACGCCAGCTCGATCGGCAGCGTTCGAAGCGCTTCGCACGCTCGATCGTGCGCCGCGCACACCACCGAACGCTCGCGGTCGCCGACGCCTCGCGCAAAGGAGATCGCGAGGTGCGCCCACGCTCTGCGTCGGTTCGGCGACAGCGAAGCCGCTGGAGCATCGTCGAACAACCGCCGGACGAGCGCCTTCGGAAGCCGGACGAATTGCTGCGCCTCTGCGCCCCACACGAGCCCCCGCGCGACGCGATCCTCGAGCCACGCGAGCGCGCGACGAGAGCCTCGGCTCGCCGCCTCGCGAAGCCACGGCGAGTCGCTCGAACGCGCCGGCTCTCCCCCTGACAACACGCGCGAGATCGTCGCCGCGTGCTCGAGCGCGAACTCGACTGCGCCTTCGTCGTCCTTCGGCAGGGCGTCCCAGAGGTTCACCGCGCGCGCGATCTCTTCGTGTACGAGCGTCGGCTTCGCGAAGAGCTCGACGAGGGCGGCGCACTTTCGCGCGACGCTGACGCCGCGCGCCTTCGCGTGCGTGACCTTGATTTCGAGCAGCGATTTGTCGCTCGGATCCGCCGCGTCCATCAGCGCCACGAGCCGCTCGGCCGCGCGCTCGGCCCACGGCTCGTCGAGCACCTCGCTCGCGCGCGCCACGCGCCGCGCCTCGCGCGTCGTAGAGATCTCCAACCACGCGAAGAGCCGCTGCTCGAGCGCTGCCCGCGGCTCGGGCGTCGACGCGGCGCAGAGCGCCCTGTGCGCGCGAACGATGCTCTCGGTCAACGACAACGGCGCGCTCACAGGGAGCCACGGACGCGGCCGAGACAGCATTCTTTCGAAGAGCGAGCGCGCGCGCGGGAGCTCACCTGCGTGCGACAGCGCGATCACCGCAGCGGCCCGCGGGTCGAGCTCGTCGTACCCTTCGTCGAAATAGAGCTCGCCCTCTTCGATCGCGTCGATCGTCTGGTAGAGCTCGAGCGCTCGGGGCGCTGCTTCGTCCACGGGCAACGCGAGCAGCAAGAGTCCTTCGTCCTCGATCCCCTCTCCTCCGGCGCTCGCGCGCTGCGCGTCGCTCTGGGCGAGCGCTTCGCGCACGAGCGGCCCCAGCCGCGAAGCGACGTCCGCGCCCCACCGCTCGAACACATACGCGACGGTCTCTCCGCTCACCGCGTTGTTCGCGAGAGACACCGCGATGATGTCGTCGACGGCCCCTCGCTCGCGCGCGGCGGTCATCCACGCCCACCACTGAGAAGAGGCCTCGGGCACGGCGCTCGTCAGCGCGAGCCACGCTCGCGCGTCGAGCACCACGGAGAGATCGCCGATGGCGACAGAGCGCTCGCTCGGGGCCATGGCGCACACCAATTCAATCGCGTCGTCGACGCTCAGGTCCCCGAGCCACACCGCGGCGGCGAGCGCGTTCGGGGCCAGCGACGACGCGCGGTCCGCGAGCAGCTCGAGCTCGACCGCGACGGTGGCCTCTTCGACGAGGCACTCCTCGATCGTGATCGGGTCTGTGGCGGAGCGAAGTCGCGCGCGAGCTTCGTCGAGCCGCGCGTCGAGCCGCGCTCGGCTCGCGCGAAGCGTCGCGAGATCAACGCGCATCGAACGTCGCGCCGCGAGCGACGGCGCAGTCGGTGACGAGAGAGCTCACGAAGACGAGCCGCGAGCGTAGCAAATCGCGCCGTGACGGGCGCGAGTACAGCCGGGTGTACCCGCAGGTACAGCCGGGTGTACTCCGCGGTACAGCCAGGTGTACCTGCCGCGCCGCGGGCGCTGGACGCGCGCGAATTCATCGGGGACACTCCGAGAACAGACGCCCATCGAGCGCGGCGGGAGGAGTGAGCGAATGCGGGGGAAGTTGATTGTGTGGGCGGTGATCGTGGCGGTTGTGGGGTGCGAAGCGCCACAGCGCGCAGACAGCGGCGCGGCGGGCGAACTGCGCGACGCGTCGAACACTCTTGATCGAAGCGCGCCCGACACAGGCGTCGTATGCACATGCGGTGGGCCCGTAGCTTGCCCCGGAGGACACCACGTCGATTGCTTCCGATTCGTGCGCTGTGATCGCGCGACAGGCTCGGTGTTCATCAATCCGCATGCGCCGTACCACGCGTGCGACGCCGACGCGGCTGCGGCGCTGTTCGCAGCAGACATCTGCGCGCAATTCGGCCGAAGAAGCGGGTATGCAACGTGTCGAGCCGGGTGTGACGACCGCTTGCGCGATGAGCGCTACGACCGGTGTATTCCGGCAGGACGGCCGTTCGCGGAGTACGAGTGGATGCTCCGCTACAAGTGCCTGGGCGTTCGAGACGTCGGCGCCAGCTGCAACAGCGACGATGATTGTCACCCCGTCGTCGACTCGCCCGACCTCAACCTCACGTGCGTCGACGGTCGCTGCGAGCGCACTTCGCGCCCGTCTGGCCCCATCGGCTTCGGCGAAGAGTGCCGAATCGACGAATCGATGCTCCGCGCGGGCATCATCGGATTCGGCGGAGAGACTTGCGTCGTGTCCGGCGCTCCTGGTTGCTGGCGTCAACGTCGAACAACCACCTGCGTCGTCGATGAGCAGTGCCCATCGGGCTGGGACTGTGCGATCGACGAGCGGTGCAACGGCCTCTGCCTCCCCCGCGAAGCCAACCGTATCCCCGCGAATCTCGCAGCGCCGTGCTCCACCCCTGACGCTTCCGTCAGCGACGCAAGCGCAGACGCGGACGCAAGCGACGTCGAGAGCGACGGTCGATAATGCGCACACAGATTCGAATCGCGTTCGTCGTGTTCGCTCGCCCGTGGGCGACGGCGCGGGCATCTACGTCGCGTCGATCGACCCGTGCAGCCGGCGCCCCTCTGGCCCGCTGCGCCCGTTCTTCGTGAGCACGGCGTTGGGTCGCGATGGAGCTCGCTTGCTCAGGCGCCCGGCGGACGTCGCGTTCGCGCCCGATGGAAGGCTCTTCGTCGCCGACGATCAGCACGGTTCGGTCTACTGGATCGCGCCCGACTCGCTACGGCGGTAACGCGAACTGAACCGTAGGGATTGCCAACCAGCCGGGGAACGGTATGCTCCCCGCGTCGGTTGCTCGTTCTGCGAGCCCACCCTCCGCCCTTCATGCGCCTTCTCTTCGCCGTCACCGTCGCCATGCTCGTCGCGTTCGTCGCGACGCCGGCGGCGCACGCGGGGAGCCTCCCTCGATCCATGCCCCGCACCCTGCGCGGCCCCGAGGGAATGCAGCGCTGCACCGAAGCGCCGATCTCGCTCGCGTTCGACGTCGTCGAGACCGAAGCCGCCCGCTTCGCCGCGCCCGAGACGCTGACCTCGCGCTCCGAAGGGCTCGGCAACCCCAACCTCCGCACGCCCGCGCGACACGCGGACGACGCGATGCCCGCGGCTCCGACGCGCGTCGCGGCAGCGCCACCTGTGCCTCCTCCGGTGAAGAAATCCGGGACGCACTGTGGTCAATCGTCGACGCGCGTGGTCGTGGGCTGTGCCGTCGGACACTCGCAGGCGCCGCAGCCGATGCTCGCGCCCGCTGGGGACGATCCACTGTTTTTCGGCTCGATCGCAGCGTTCGTGAAGGACGCTCGCGAGGGCCGCTCGCTCTCTCTCGTGCACGCGACCGCGCCGGTCACCGCCGAGGGAGGCGCTCGCGACGCGCACGCATCGACGCCCTGGCGTCCCCCCTGCGCCTGAACGCGCTCGGCTGAGGCGTCTGCTCCTCTCGTGTGCGCTCGTGTTCGAGCCACACCGGCCCGAAGGTCCTTCGCGCGCTGCGGCTCTGCAGCGATCGCGAAGACTACCGGCCAACGGAGTGAGCCACGGTCCTCGCTGAGCGCCACGGTCGCGGATGGCCCCTGCGCCACGCGCGATTCGCGACGAGACGACTCCGCTCGCTCCGAGCGGCGATCGGCTCTGCGCTGCGGAGGCTCGATGAGCGCTCGCGCTGCGCAGGGACAAATCACAAGCTTTTCCAGCTAATTCACTCAATCTTTCAATCGTTTGTATCGAAGACCATCAACGGAGAAACCATGAGCAAGGGAGCAGCATCGATTTCGATCATCCTTGCCGCGGTGTTCGGCTTCTTCATCGGCGTCGTCGCCGGTGGGAAGTGGACGGGCACCGAAGGCACGCCGGCGACCGAAGCGTCCGCCAGCGGAGATGCACAAGCAGACTCGACCCGCATTCCGGTCGGAAACTCGCCGGTCCAGGGGCCCAACTCGGCCCTCGTGACCATCGTCGAGTTCTCGGACTTCGAGTGCCCGTTCTGCTCGCGCGTCGAGGACACGATCCGTCAGGTTCGTGAGCGCTACGGCAACAAGGTCCGCGTCGTGTGGAAGAACGCGCCGCTGCCCTTCCACCAGAACGCCGAGCCCGCCGCCAAGGCGTCCATCGCGGCGCACCGCCAGGGCAAGTTCTGGCAGATGCACCGATTGATGTTCCAGAACCAGCGCGAGCTCACGCAGGCGAATTTCGAGCGCTGGGCGCAAGAGATCGGCTGCGACATGAACCGCTTCCGCGCGGACATGAACTCGCCCGAAGTCGCCCGCCAAGTCGCGGACGACAAGGCCCTCGCCGAGCGCCTCAACGCGCAAGGCACGCCGAACTTCTTCATCAACGGGACGAACCTCGTCGGCGCGCAGCCGCTCGAGCGCTTCACGGCCCTCATCGATCAGGTCCTCGCGCGCGCCGAGACCATCACGCCCCGCAACCGCGTGTACGCGCAGATGACCGAGAACCCCGTGGCGTCGCCCGAGGAGCCCCAGCGCCCGCAGCAGCCGCAGCAGCCCCGCCAGGAGCTCGACCCGAACACGGTCTACAAGGTTCCTGTCGGCAACTCGCCGGTGCTCGGCGCGAACGACGCGCTCGTGACCGTCGTCGTCTTCTCGGACTTCGAGTGCCCCTTCTGCGCCCGCGTCGAGCCGACGCTCGCGCAGCTTCGTGAGCGCTTCGGCCGCGACATTCGCTTCGTCTGGAAGCACATGCCGCTGCCCTTCCACCAGAAGGCAGGTCCTGCGTCCGAAGCCGCGCAAGAGGCGATGGCGCAGCAGGGACACGCTGGATTCTGGCGCTTCCACGACGCGCTGTTCGTCGAGAACCGCGCGGCTGACATCCTCGAGCGCCCGAGCCTCGAGCGCATCGCGCAGGCCCAGGGCCTCAACATGGAGCGCTTCCGCGCCGCCCTCGACAACGGAACGCACCGCGCGTTCATCGAAGCGGACAAGACCCTCGCGCAGCAGATCGCTGCCAACGGCACGCCGCACTTCTTCATCAACGGCAAGCGCCTCGTCGGCGCGCAGCCGCTCGACCGCTTCGTCGCCGCCGTCGAAGCCGCCCTCACCGAGGCGCGCGCCAAGGTGGCCTCGGGCACGCCCCGCGCCCGCGTCTACGAAGAGATCACTGGCAACGGCGCCACCGCGCCCGTCTACCAGAACGGCGGCCAGGCCGCGGCCCCGCAGCAAGAGCAGGGTCCCGACCCGAACCGCCGCTACACGATCGCGCCGAACCCGCGCGCTCCGTTCCGCGGCGGCGCCAACGCGCGCGTCGTGCTCGAGCACTTCAGCGACTACCAGTGCCCCTTCTGCACGCGCGTCAACCCGGCGCTCGAGCAGATCGCGCAGACCTACGGCGACCGCGTCAAGATCGTTTGGCGCGACTTCCCGCTGCCCTTCCACTCGAACGCGATGATGGCCCACATGGCCGCGCGCGAAGCGATGGCGCAGCAGGGCAACGCTGGATACTGGCGCTACCACGACGCGCTCTTCGGCGCGCAGCAAGAGTTCTCTGGTGAGGCCGCCGCAGCGCGCGCGTTCTTCGAGCGCACCGCGCAGGCGCAGGGCCTCAACATGGAGCGCTTCCGCGCGGCTCTCGACAACCGCACGCACGAGGCCGCGATCCGTCAGGACATGCAGGCCCTCGAGCGCTCGGGCGCCGAAGCCGGAACGCCCGCGAGCTTCATCAACGGCCGCTTCGTCTCGGGCGCGCAGCCGTTCCCGGAGTTCCAGCGTCAGATCGACGCGGCGCTCGCCGAAGCCCGCTGAGCATCGCGCAACGAGGGGGGTGACGTGACGGGGGACTCGAGCTTCGCGCTGGCACTCACCACGCGACGAAGCTCAGCCCCACCGACGCGCTCACGCCGATCGCGAGCGGCTGCCCCGTGAACGGGATCTCGATCCAGGGCGCGACGCTCAGGTCGAGCGACACCGCAGGGACCCGCGAGAACATCCAGCTCGCGGTCCACCCTCCCGCGCGGACGTACAGCGCGTGCGACTCGCGCGCGTTGGAAATTCTCAGACCGTTCTCGTCGTACGAGCGCGAGCGCATCGCCCAACCGACCTCGGGCAAGAACCACCCGAGCAACGACGGCAGGCGCAGCCTTCCGCGCGCGAAGTACGCCTTCGCGATCGGCGCGATCCCGATGAGCGTGTGCAGATCCGTCGCGGGCGCCCCGACGCGGGCGAGCACTTGCGCGCGCACATCGAAGCCGAACTCGCTTCCGAGCAACCGACTCGAGATCACGCCACGGGGGCTCGGGTCGTCGCAGCCCGCGTGCGCCGCGAGCGCGCGGTCTTCGTAGGCCACCGCGAGGCGTCGGTAGCTGTTCACGACCGTTCCGCCGAGGAAGAGCCCGCCGTCGATGTAGCCGACGGTGACGCTCGCTTGCGCTCCGCCCGCGTGTGTCCACGGCGAGTCGCTGAGCCCCGCGCAACGATCGCTCTCGACGGGCGGCGGTGTGTTCGGCGCCCACGACTGCCACGGCCCCTGCGCGATGCGAAGGCCCCCCTGCGGGCACAAGGGCGCGCGATACATCACCGCGCGCACGTCGACTTGGTCGACACACGGAATCAACTGGACCACCGGCGCGCAGAGAAACTCGCTGTCGCACACGTACGCGATCGAGAGCTGCGCCTGCGCAGGCGTGATCCAAAACCCCTGCGGCGAGCGCTGCGCGTACCCGACGACCCTCCGCTGCGCGTCGCGCAAGGTCGCGAGGTGAACGAGCAGCGGGCGATCCTCCGGCTGCTGTGTGCGCGCGTGCGCCGGCGACGCAACGGCCATCGCCATGGAGACCAACGCGCACGAAGCGACGGACGAACGAAGCGACATCTCGCCCTCGAAACGTACCGCGTCGAGCGAGCTTACAGGGCGACCGACCCCGCGCCGGTCGCGAGGCACGGTCACTCGATCGAGAGCCCCGCGGGGCGCGTTCCGCTCTCTTGGCAGGCTTGTCCGCCTCCGCCGCAGTTGCGCGAGTAGACCATCCCGCGGTCCAAGCACACGACCGCGCCACTGTCGTTGACCTTGCAGAACGTCGAGTAGACGTTCAAGTGACTCGAGCTCCCTTGCGCGCCCTGGCCCGGCATGAACGAGTTGGTTCGCGCCACCGTGAAGAGCTCGACGCCGTCTTGATTCGACGTGCTGATATTCAAATTGACCCCGGTGCTCCCGGGCGTGTGCTGCGAGCGACGCATCGACGAGACCGCGTCGGGGTCCAGGGGATTTCCGAACCAACCGCGCGCGGTGCGAAGCGCGTACGTGCTCGCGTCGCGGTTGCTTCGCGGCTGGAGCACGACCACTTCGCGAATGGGCCCGACGGTAAACGTCTTGCGCGAGGTCTCGCAGTTGAGCGGCGCGGGGCACAAGACCGCAGGGGACGCGCGAGGACGATCGAGCGTCACGGGCTCCGCCAGCGGCGTTGGTTCGACCGCAGGAACAACCACGTCATCGTCGTCCTCGGGCCTCGGCGACACGACGTCGGGCACGAGCGGTTGCGGCGGCGGCTGGGGTGGTTGCGGTTGTGGTTGCGGCGGCGCTTCGCGCGGACGCGGCGGCGCAGCGTTAGGGGGCTGGCACGCAGCGAGGACGACAACGCCGAGCGAGCAGACGATTCGCAGTGTCGAGCGCATGGATACCTCGGGTTGGTGGCATAGTTTTGCGCGAGAATCGAGGGTGGCGTTCGGCGATCGACGGTATGCTCGGAGCGGTAGGCGATGACGAAACGCATTCCACAGCTGTTGGGGATCGCGCTCGGATTGTCGCTGGCGCTCGGGCCCGCGACAGGGCTCGCGCAGACACGGCACCGACGGCCGATCGATCCAGCGCCCGCGCTCAGCTACCACTTCGACAACAACGGCGGCGCTGGCGGGTGCTCGGACTACAACTGCGGCGGCCGTTGCTACGACGGGCACTCGGGGACGGACATGCCCGTTCCGCTCGGGACCACGGTGCGCGCTTCGGCCGACGGCGTCGTGATCGCGACCAACAACGGGTGCGCCAACTACGGGAGCGTCGGCAACACCTGCGGCGGCCGCTGCGGAAACTACGTGCAACTGCAGCACGCCGACGGAACGCGCTCGATCTATTGCCACATGATGCTCGACTCGATCGCCGTGTCGCGCGGACAAAACGTCGGCTGCGGCGCGGTGCTCGGGCGCTCGGCGAGCTCGGGTAGCTCGTCGGGTCCGCACCTGCACTTCGGGTGGAGCTCGGGCGGCGTCTCGCGCGACCCGTTCAACGGACGATGCTCGGGCGCGCGCAACGTGTGGACCGTGCAAAATGCCTATCCAGCGAGCCCTGGTGCCGACTGCGAAGGCCCCCCTCCTCCGCCTCCTTGCATCAGCCGCGTCGGCCCCTTCGGGTGGAACTGCGCTGGCCCCATCGCGGGCATGACGTGCACGCAGATCGCAGAGCCGTCGGACCCGCACACGTGGACGGACAATTACTTCTGCTCGGACTCTGATCGACAGCTTCGATTCTCGAACGCGGGCCCCATCGCGGGCATGAACTGCACGCAGATCGCCGAGTCGTCCGAGCCCGCAGCGCACACGTGGACGGACAACTTCTTGTGCGCGCCGACGTGGCTCCCGTATCGATTCGCCTGGTCTTCTGCAGGTCCCATCGCGGGTATGCAATGCATCAACTGGGCAGAGCCCGGCGATCCCCACACGTGGAACGACAACTTTCTCTGCTGGCAGAAGGACACGAACTGCCTCCGTCGCTCGGGCCCCTTCGCGTGGAGCTGCGCTGGGCCCGTCGCGGGCATGGAGTGCGTCGCGCTCGCGGAGAGCGCCGAGCCCGCAGAGCACACGTGGCCGGACAATTTCGTGTGCGGGCCCGCGGGCATCGGGCTTCGCTTCTCGTCCGCGGGACCGATCGCGGACATGGACTGCACGGCGCTCGCCGAAGGCTCGGACCCGCACACGTGGGGCGACAACTTTCTCTGCCTCCCGCGCGGCTCGGGTTACACGTTGCGGTGGAGCTCGGCAGGGCCGATCGCCGGGGCGAATTGCCTGCAAATCTACGAGCCGAGTGACCCCCACACGTGGGAGGACAACTTTCTCTGCTGGTCTGGAGGACCGGTGGTCTCCGACGCAGGAGCGCCCTCCGACGCCGCGGAGACCGACGCCTCGAG
The DNA here is from genome assembly GCA_016793325.1 of Myxococcales bacterium. Lineage (GTDB taxonomy): Bacteria > Myxococcota_A > Polyangia > Polyangiales. The sequence continues at coordinate 212,554 of JAEUKI010000047.1, forward strand.
CGCGACAGACAGCGGCAACGCCGACGGCGGAACGTCGTTCGACGCGTCCGTTCCCACACCGATCGACGGATCGACCGGCGCCGACGCCGGGATGCGCGACGCCCTTCCTCCGATCGAAGAGGTCTGGATCGAAGAGCACCCGCCGATTCAAGGCGGGTGCGGGTGCCGCGCCGCATCGAGCACACACAATCAACGCGCGCCGATCGCGATCGCGTCGCTGATCGCGCTCTCGGCCGTCGCGTCGCGCCGCAAGCAGCGCGCTCGGCGCTGAGCCGCGTGAAGCACGGCTCGTGGTGAAGCGCCCTCCCGCGATCGACGACGACCCCGATCGCGCGCGAGCCCTGACCGAGCGCGCAGAGCGACGCGCTGCGCTCGAGGCCATCACGGCCCACTGCAAGACGGGCTTCGAGGCGTGGGAGGCGCTCGCCGCGAAGGGAGCGATTCCAATCGAGTGGCTCGACGACGCGCGGCGTGTGTTCGCCGTGCGCGCGGGCGTGTTGCGAGCGTTCGCGCGCGCGCGGCACGAGGTCCCCGCAGCGAGCCGCGTGGTGATCAAGGGACTGCACCGACTGTGGGTCACGCCCACGCCCGCCGAGCGCGCGTTTGCGCTGTCGCTCGTCGCGCTGGACACGCCGCTCGACACGATCGAGCGCCTCGCGGTGGCCACGATCGCGTCGTTTCGAGCCTTCAACGCCGAGCCTCCAGCCGAGCGCGCCCCGGTGTGCGTGTGGAAGCAGCGCGCTCACACGGCCCTCAGCGGAAACGACGCCGTCGCCCCAGCGCTCCGCGCGGCGCTCGTGGTGCTCTGGCCGCTTCGCTCGGCGCGGCGCGTCTACGGACTCGACCCCGATATCGAGCGTCGACTGGTCGACACGCTCCCGAAGCTCTATCGCGCGACGAGGCGCTCGAAATCGTGGGTCACGATGTTCGCCGAGGAGTGGGCGCTCGCGCTCGCGTCCCTCGCGCCGCTCGCCACGCGCACGGGCGCGATCGAGGCGAGCGTCGACCTCACGGGGCTCGACGGCTCGCGCCAGGTGCGCATCGAGCCGTGGCAGCGATCGAACCCGTTTTCGCTGATGGCCGAGCTCTACGCGCTCGGAGTGCAAATCGTGGACGCGAGCGACGCGTTCCTCGTGCTCGCGCTGCGCGAGTGAGCGCTAGCGCAGCGCCCATCCAACGCGAAAGCACAGGTACCCTCCGAGCAAACTCGGTGAGTTGTTGGTTTGTCCTCGAATCGAGAACGTCGGCGCACCTTCGAACGAGATTCGAATCCCGCGGCGCTCGATCTGCGTCGGCGAGCGCTCGATCGGGTCGAGCGACAGCTCCATCGGGACGATCACGCTGAGCTCCCACGGAAGCACGCATCCGGCGCACGGCGGTCCCGCGAGCAAATACGAGTGCTGCGCCCCTGCTCCGAATCCGAGGCTGAGGATCGACCCAGCAATGTTGTGCTCGGCGAAGACAGCTCCATGGAAGTTGCCCATGAAGAACACCGAGTGCAGCGCTCCGCGTGCATAGAGCGCCCAACGATCGTTCACTTGCACACCGAGCGACGACGTGATCCCGATCGAGCCCGAGCCCAAGTACGAGCTCAGGGCCACGCCAATGCTGCCCGCGATCTCGAAGTGCACGCGCGGGCGCTCGCGTGCGGTGAGCGTCGCCGTCGTTGGTGCTGCCAACGCGGTCGACGCGGACTCGCTCGGGGGAACACGCATCGCTGCGAGTTCGAGCGGCGCGCCATCGGTTTGCGCGAACACGTCCGCGGCTGCAACCAACACAACCGCGGCCAAGATGGAAGCAAAGCGACGATTCCCCATGAGGATGATTCGTAGCATGCCGACACACGGGACACCGAGCGCGAGCGACGAGCTCGCCCCGAGCCGAGCGCGCTGGCCACCGCGGGGGGGCATAGGCGCCGAAAACTGCGGTCCGCTCGCAGCGCATATGCGCGGCCAAACGCAGCGCGCAACGCGGGGCCGCGCGACGAGGCCTCACCCCCGCTGCCGCGCGCCCCTCTCCCGCGGGACCGCGGGAGAGGGGCTTTGATTTTGTGTGCATCGTAGGCAGCTCTTGGTTTTCTGCCATGACGCTTTGGTCCCAGTAGCCCCTCTCCCGCGCGCCCGCGCGGGAGAGGGGCGCGCGGCAGCGGGGGTGAGGCCGCCTCGCTCGGATGC
>JAEUKI010000058.1 GCA_016793325.1 Myxococcales bacterium
TCGCGCGGGGCGCACGGTGGTGTGCTGGGGATCGAACGAGTTCGAGCAGGTCGGCAACGGCGCGGTGGGCGCGGCGAGCTCGAACGTTCCAGTCCCGATTTCGGGACTGACCGACGTGCGCAGCATCAGCGTAGGCAGCGAGCATTCGTGCGCGCTCGATTGGCGGCTGCAATGCTGGGGACGCGACACGCACGCGCAGATCGACGGAACTGCGGGCACGACGCGACGCGATCCGACGGCGATCCCCGGCGCGTGAGCGACGAGCGCGACCCGCTCCGCCTCGCTACCCGCGCTTGCTTCGCGTGTACCGCAGCTCGGTCACCGCTTGTCCGCCGAAGTCTTGGGTCTTGGTGGCTCCGTCCGCGCTCCAGCCGTTGCGCGGCTTTCACGGTGCGCGATGGGATCGAAGATGTCCGATCGAGTTCACGCGCTACACCAATCCCGCGACGGTCGTCGTAGGTTTTGCTCTCCGCGGCGTTGGTTTGGGCTGGATTTCGACGGTCCTTCCGCCGTCGATCCGATCGGACAGCTGCGATGCCCACCTCGGGCGTGGTGCAGCGCGCGTTCGAACCCACACGTCGTGATCCGAACGAGAGCATCCGCCTCGCAGAGTGGTTCGAGATCTTCTACACTCGACGTCTGCAATGAAATCATACTGGGGCTTGCTTGTGGTCGGGGCGATGTTGTCCGCATGCACGGAGCGTTCGCCGAAGAACGATGCCGCCGCGGACATCGACCCACGAATCGACGACGCGGGGGCGATCGCCCACGATTGCTTCGTAGGTGCGTACTCACATCCGCACGCCGAGGCGTACTCGGACGCTGGACTAGTCGACGAGTTTCGAATGGAGCCGCGGTGGACGCTCGACGCCACGCCGGACGGGTTCGAGCGGCCCGTTGTCGATGCTGCCTTCAGCGTTCCTGCGCAAGACGGAGGGTGCGCGCCGGGGGCGGTGTGGCCGCAGTACGACGAGGTGCCGACGGGCTGCGGTCCTGGCCGCTGGTGTTGGTCGTATCCGGCCAATGGGCCCAGCACGATCAGCGACGTGTGGGCAGCGTGCGATACCGACGGCTTGGCGCTTACGAGTTACGGCTCGATTCTTCGCTATCGTGCTGGTCGATGGAGCGAAATCCGGCCGCGCGAGGCTCGACTCGAATGGCACGGAATTGCAGGAAGTTCGCCGACGGACGCTTGGATCTGGGGCGCTTCGTCGGACCAATCCGGGACGCACGCTCGGATCCTCCGTTGGAACGGAACGTCCCTCGAGGACTTCGCTCTGCCGGCCAGCAACATTCAGACAATCCGCAGCATGATCGCCAACAGCCCAACGGATCTGTGGCTTTGGGAGTGGGGTTCACCGCGGTTGCATCGCTGGGACGGCACGCGGTGGTCGTCGCTGATGGCTCCAGCAAGCGTACACTTCGGAATGTGCGCGACCAGCGAAAACGACGTCTGGGCGCTCACGAGTGGACCGACCGGAACCTCTTCGATCCTTCATCACTTTGATGGGTCGAGTTGGCAAGCGCGCGGTACATTTTACGTGATCCCCGGCCTAGCGTGCCCCGCGCCGAATACTGCAATTGTAGTGACCGAAAACTACATTACGCAGAGCGGAACGCTGCAGCCCAGCGCCACGTGGGAGTTTCGAGGATCGACAACGCGATCTCTGGACGCTCCGTTGTTCTGGGGTGAAAGAGCCAACGGTGGTCTCCTCCGCACGGAGAACGGAAGGACGCTGCTCCATGTCGCCGATCCCAGCGGGGGACGAGTCTACCAGTGGAGCAACAGCGCTTGGGTCCCGATTGTGCGAAGTCTGCCAGGATCGATTGGTAGCGGGGTGGGCGACGTCAGCCTCTCGCCCTCGGGATTGGTCGGCTTCGCGGGTTCTTCGAAGGGCATCGGTGCATGGAGCTGCGGTCGCCTCGAAGCTCCAGTCACGCGCTCGACTGAGCGTCGGGTCGTCGGCCCGATCGGAGAAGACGCTGGCTTCATGGTTGGTCCCGACGGGATCTTTCGTCGCGAGGCCAACGAGACGTGGACGCGCGTCTCGTCAGTTGCAGTGACGACTGCGGCGTGGCAGCCTCGCGCCGGCGAGCTTTGGGCGGTGCAAGCCGCGGATCCGTTTGCGAACGAGAGCGTGCTCGTTCACGTGGTCGGCTCGGTCGTGACGACGCAGCGAATCGCGACGGCGTCGATCGTGGCGTTCGCCTCGAGCGGCCCGGATGACGGCTGGATCGCGGGCGCGAACCGCGAGCTGTTTCGCTGGGACGGGTCGAACTTCGTTCGTTTCGCGGTCCCGGTTCCTTCGAGCGTGACGCTGGATGGCCTCACGTTCGCGATTCGTTCGCTCAGCGGAGTCTGGAGCCTCGGGCCGAACGACTTGTTTGTCTCGAGCAGCGAGTTCGAGCCTGAGCCGCTGCTGCTTCAGCTTGTTGGCAACAGGTGGGTCCCGTCGCGCTGGGCTTCTGGCCGCGCTCGCGTCGTGGCGCTCGCCCGTCAGGACGGGGATCTGATTGTGTTGGCCGGCGGATCGGTGTGGCGAAGACGAGTTGGGATGAACGAGCATGAACAGGCGGCCAGCGGTTCGATCAGCGGAATGGTACAACTTCGAGACGGTCGCATTCTTCTGAGTGAGTCCTGGTGGATCAGCGTGTTGCGCCGCGCCGACGCTGCGATGACCGGGGCCGAAGGTATTTCGGGCTCGACCCTGACCTCGACCGGTTACACATCATACAGGCTTCAGCACGCTTCTGCCTCGGGGTCTGCCTGGCTACTTACGGACAATAGCGGTCATGTCGTTCGGGTCAATTTTTGAGGCGACTCTGTTCGACAATAGGACGAGCATCGTGATCGCAGACGGCCCTGAAAATTGTTCGATCATCGATCCTCGTGACGGTGCGCATGTGACCGAGGAGAGCTGACGATGAAGCGAATTCGTTCGATGATTTGCGCGCTCGTTGGAGTGTTTGGGTGTTCTGTGCCCAAACCCGCCGTAGACAGCAGCGCGCCCGACGTGTCGCTCGACGCGACGGTGATGGAAGCATCGAGTGACGCGATCGAAGAGCGAGCCTCCGACGCCGTGAGCGACGCCGTGGATGCTCGGGTGTCCGAGTGTGGCGTCGCGGAGATCGAGTGCTTCGTCGACGGCGACGGAGACGGCTACGCGCGTTCGGGCGCAGCGAGCGTGCGCGTGGCGGGCTGCGGACCGTGTCCTGCGGGCACGACGAGCCGCGTACCCGCGGGAGCGAGCGTGGACTGCAACGACGGCGATCCTGCGTTTTCGCCGGGCGTTGTGGATCGATGCGACAGCGTGGACAACGACTGCGACCCTCGGACGGTCGATGGAGCAGGGGATCCTCGGGTGGGCGCGAGCTGTCCTGTGACGGGCGGCGTCGGTCGTTGCGGAACGGCGGCGACGGCGTGCGTGCTGGGCGCGATCGAGTGCCGAAGAAACGCGGCGCGAGCAGAGATGTGCAACGGAGAAGACGACGACTGCGACGGCGCGACGGACGAGTCGCTGTGCGTCGACTCGAGCAGCGCGCCGACGGGCTACGGCGTGTGCGCGAGCGCGAGCGAGTGCCGACTGGGCGCGTGCGTCGAAGGGCGAGGCGACTGCGACACCAGTCGAGCCAACGGCTGCGAGGCCGATCTGCGAAGCAACGCGGGCCACTGCGGCGCGTGCGGAGTCACGTGCGGTCCGCGTGGGTGCGTCGATGGTGTGTGTGTCGATCGTCGACCGTCGATGCTCACGAGTCGGCCTCATGCTGCGTGTGCGATCTTCGAGGGCGGAGCGTTTCGGTGTAGTGGGTCACTCACTACGCCGTTCACGGCTCTCCGAGTCGATTGGATGAACCTCGAGACGTGGAACGACGCTCTGTCGAGCGATCACGGCCTCTACGCGACAGTGGTGACGTTGGCGAACGGGAGAGTCAGGGGGTTCGGCTCGGTGAGGGCGTTCGACAGCTGGAGCGGCGAGTTTACGCAGTTTCGCGACGCGATCGGCGCGACGCTCAACGGTACGGAGACGTGCATCTACAATGCTCTCGGCGCGCTCTCGTGCGCGCCGTTTCCGACGGTCGGAAGCGGGATGGCGATCCCGATTCGTGGTGTCTCGGACGTCGTTGAGGTCAAGAAGTCGTGCGCGCTGCGTCGCGACGGGCGCGTGATCTGTGCAGCAAACGGCAGTTGGCTCGAGTCCGAAGCGATGGGACTCGCGCCGCGACTCGTCGAAGGGCTCGATCAAGTGGTCGAACTCGCTAACAAGGTGGCGGGAGAACTTCATTTCGTTCGCCGGTCGGATGGAACCGTGTGGTATTCGACGCTCAGAACAGCGTTCGCGCAGTTGCCTGGCATCACCGACGCGATCGACATCGATTCGGCCTATGCCGTTCGGTCCAATGGACACGTGCTGAGCTGGCCTCGCGTGCTCTCTGGGGGCGTCTTCGATGCTCCCGTCGAACCCGTGCGAATCGACGACGCTCTCGAGGTCGCGGTCGGTGGACGGCCGTGCGTCCTTCGCGCGTCGGGACAAATTCTGTGTGCGCAACCAGCGCTACCGCCACAGTGGTCAGCGGTGTACGCGCCGCCGACCCAAGCGGCAGCGGGCTCGTCGCACACGTGCACGCGGCTGTCGAACGGAGCGGTTCAGTGCTGGGGTTCGAACGCGCGGGGCCAGCTCGGGCTCGGCGCTTCGATCACGGTGCAGTCGATGCCGCGATCGATTCCGTCGATCACCGATGCGACGTCGGTGAGCGCGGGCGACGCTCACACCTGCGCGCGACACGCGACGGGGCAGGTCTCGTGTTGGGGAGAGAACGCTGCCGGTCAGCTCGGCGACGGG
>JAEUKI010000059.1 GCA_016793325.1 Myxococcales bacterium
CCCGTCGCCGAGCTGACCGGCAGCGTTCTCTCCCCAACACGAGACCTGCCCCGTCGCGTGTCGCGCGCAGGTGTGAGCGTCGCCCGCGCTCACCGACGTCGCATCGGTGATCGACGGAATCGATCGCGGCATCGACTGCACAGTGATCGAAGCGCCGAGCCCGAGCTGGCCCCGCGCGTTCGAACCCCAGCACTGAACCGCTCCGTTCGACAGCCGCGTGCACGTGTGCGACGAGCCCGCTGCCGCTTGGGTCGGCGGCGCGTACCACGCTCCCCACTCTGTTGGCGCTCCACGATTAGACGCACACAGAATCTGTCCCGACGCGCGAAGCACGCACGTCTGCGCTCCCGCGGCGACGTCGACAGCGTCGTCGATCCGAACCGGTTCGAAGGGGGAAACAAGCGCTCCTGTGGACGGAGAGAGCCACCGAACGAGGCGCCCGTTCGAACGAACGGCGTGCCCGAAGTCGATGTCGATCGCGTCTGTGATCTCGGGCAATTGCGAGAAGGCCGTTCTGAGGTTCGAACACCACACGGTTCCGTCCGATCGGCGAACGCATTGGAGTTCTCCGGAGACGTTGTCGGCGAGCTCGACCACGTTGTCGAGTCCTTCGACGAGTCGCGGCACGAGCCCCATTTCCTCGGACTGGAGCCAACTGTGCGTCGCCGCACAAATCACGCGCCCGTCGCGGCGTAGCGCGCACGAGTCCTCCACCTGAATCACGTCGGAGACGCCACGAATCGGGGTGGCCATTCCACTCGCGGGGATCCCAAACGATCCGCACGAGAGAGCGCCGAGAGCGTTGAATGCGCACACCTGACGGTCGTTGAGAGTGGCTCCTACGGCATCGTGAAATTGCGTCGACTCGCCATCAGAGTAGTCCATCCACTGCACGGAACCGAACAGCCGCACTCTCCCGCTCGAGAGAGTCACCACCGTCGCGTCGCCGCTGTGATCGCTCGACAGAGCGCCCGGGCCCGCAAAGGGATCCGTCCAATACCTCGGAAAGATTCCACGCAGTCCCACCCAAGCGATCCCATGGCACCGGAAGAGTCCACCGTCGAAGATCGCGCACGCAAGGTCGCGCCGACTCGTGAGCATCGACGGTCGACGATCGACACACACACCATCGACGCACCCGCGCGGACCGCACGTGACTCCGCACGCGCCGCAGTGGCTCGGGTTGCTTCGCAGATCGGCCTCGCAGCCGTTGGCTCGACTGGTGTCGCAGTCGCCTCGTCCTTCGACGCACGCGCCCAGTCGGCACTCGCTCGCGCTCGCGCACACGCCGTAGCCCGTCGGTGCGCTGCTCGAGTCGACGCACAGCGACTCGTCCGTCGCGCCGTCGCAGTCGTCGTCTTCTCCGTTGCACATCTCTGCTCGCGCCGCGTTTCTTCGGCACTCGATCGCGCCCATCACGCACACCGTCGCCGCCGTTCCGCAACGACCGACGCCGCCCGTCACAGGACAGCTCGCGCCCACCCGAGGATCCCCTGCTCCATCAGCGGTCCGAGGGTCGCAGTCGTTGTCCACGTTGTCGCATCGGTCCACAACGCCCGGCGAAAACGCAGGATCGCCGTCGTTGCAGTCCACGCTCGCTCCCGTGGGTGCGCGGCTCGTCGTGCCCGCAGGACACGGTCCGCAGCCCGCCACGCGCACGCTCGCTGCGCCCGACCGCGCGTAGCCGTCTCCGTCGCCGTCGTCGAAGCACTCGATCTCCGCGACGCCGCACTCGGACACCCGAGTGTCCGCTGTGTCGCTCACTGCGTCGGAGGCTCGCTCTTCGATCGCGTCACTCGATGCTTCTATCACCGACGCGTCGAGCGACACGTCGGGCGCGCTGCTGTCTACGGCGGGTTTGGCAGCCGCGCAGCCCGACACCCCCAAGGCGACGATCACACCAACAGTCCGCCCCGCGCGTTTCATGGTCGACTCCTATGGCAAGCGCACTCGAATCAACAACAAGACCGATCGTACCGCGCAATCGACTCGAGTTCACCACACGCCCATCGCGCGCGCGCTGACTCGCTGCACCCATCGCCGCGGAGCAAACCTCGCGAACGCCGTCACCGCGCGGTTGAGCGCTCCGTCGACGTACAGATCCTCGCCGCGCAGCGCAGCCTCGATCGCCGCGCGCGCGCATGGGTCCGCGGCCCGAACGAGGAGCTTCGGCGGCATCTCGAGCCCCGCGCGGCCGTGAAACTCGGTCTCGAGCGCGCCCGGACACACGACGCAGACGCGCACTCCGCTCGCGCGTAGCTCTTCGCGGAGCGCCTCGCTGAAGCTCAGGACGAACGCCTTGCTCGCGCCGTAGGTCGCCATCGTGGGCGTCGGCGAAAACGCCGCGGTCGACGCGACGTTGACGATCACGCCCCCGCGGCGCTCGGAGAGGCGCTTGGCTGCGGCGATCGAGAGCAGCGAGAGCGCTTCGATGTTCGTTCGGAGCACGCTCGTGACGTCGTCTTCTTCGCACTCGACGCCAGCGCGCACGCAGCCGAGGCCAGCGTTGTTGACCCATAGATTCAACGGGCGTTCGGCGACCGCGTCGAAGATCGCCGCCCGGCCTGCGGGCTCGCGCACGTCCGCGAGAACCACGGTCGGATGGTGTCCGCACTGGACCAGCTCGCGACGAAGCGCTTCGAGCTTGTCGGCCCTTCGTGCGACCAAGACCACGTCGTAGCCGCGGCGCGAGAGGTGTCGCGCGAAGCTCTCGCCGAGGCCAGAGCTCGCGCCGGTGACGACCGCTGTTCCGCGACGAGTGGCGTCACCCTTCATCGTGCTTGTCAGAATGGCCATGACTCACTCCCCGAAGCCGTGCGTGGCTCGACGACTATGCGTTGAAATACACTGGGTGAACGCCGCTTCGAACCTTCGCGAAGAACAGCGCGTTCTGCGCGAGGTTCACCGCTCGATTCGGAGCGCCCGAGCGGAGCAGCCGCTCGGCGATGGACCGCGGCGAGTAAAACGATCGGAGCGCCGTCCACCACCCTGCGTGAAGCTCGTCCGAGCTCAGGTGCGCGTGACGAAACACGGTGTACGGCTCGCGAAAGTGCGCGAGTCGCTCGTCCTCGACGCGCCCCTCGCGCCACACGTCGTCGCCCGAGGCCGACGCGGGGTAAGGCGTCATCAAGAAGAACTGCGCGAGCGGGACCTTCATCTTCTCGAGCTCGCGCACGGTGCGCTCGAACACGTCGCGTCGATCGTTGGGCATCCCGAAGATGATCAACGCGAGCGGCGTGATGTCGTGGCTCATGATCCGCTCGAACGCCGCTGCGTACTTCTCGACGACGTTGAAGTGCTTGTCCACGGCGTCGAGGTTGTCTGCGCTGAAGGTCTCGACGCCGATCGAGAGCAGCGTGCAGCCTGCCCGGCGCGCCTTGGCGAGGAGCGCGTCGTGCTTGGCGACGTTGAGGGTGGTCTGCGTTCCCCACTGGAGGCCGAGGCCGTCCATCGCGTCGAAGAGCTTCGTCGCGTACTTCGTGTCCTCGCAGAGGTTGTCGTCGCACATATTGAAGCGCCGCTGCCCCGTCGCGTGAATGTCCCTCAACACGTTGTCGATCGGACGCTTTCGATAGCCGCCGTCGAAGAAGCTCGCGATCGAACAGTAGGTGCACCGAAAGGGACACCCGCGCGTCGCTTGCACGGGCGGCAAGGTGAATCGCAAGCGATCCAACAAGTCGTATCGAGGCGCAGGCAACGCCGCGAGGTCCACCGGGCGCTCGGGGCGATACTCGGGCCGAAGTCGCCCGCGCTCGATGTCATCGAGGATCTTCGGCCAGAGCTCTTCGCCCTCACCGACAACGATCGCGTCGAAGAGGCCCTTGCATCGCTCGGGGAGCATCGTCGGAAGAAAGCCGCCGAGGACGACCTTCTTTCCCCGACGGCGGTAGGCGCGCGCGAGGTCGACCGCGCGATCGATTTGCATGATCTGCGCGGAGATTCCGATCACGTCCGCGTCGGACTCGAGGTCCGCTTCGCGGTGGTACTCCTCGACGATGCGCACCTCGTGTCGGTCTCCTGTGACCGCCGCGAGGATCAACGGGCCGAGGTGCGGAAGGTACGGTTCGATCCGCCCGAGCAGGCCTTCGGACTGCACGAGCGTCCCGTCATCGCGATAGTGCGCTGGATGAATGATGTCGATTTTCACAGTGTGACCCCACTGCGAACGACGATGTGCAGAGGTCGTGCCTGCCCACTCCGCACGCACACCACGCGAATTGCCGCCGCGTCGACCGCCGAATCGTGCGTGATTTGCGCACGCGCGACGAACCAAGGGGCCCGCGCGTCGCAGCGCGTTCACATCGGTGAAATCACTGCTGTGAAGAAACGAGTCACGACAATGGGGATCGAACCGCGCACGAGAGCAGCGATACCGCGCCCGCGACGGGCATCGAAGAGGACCGGAGCGGATCGACGGCGGAAGGACCGTTGAAATCCCAGTCCAAACCAAGACCGCGGACCGAGAAAACGGTCTCCTTCATTACGACCGTCGCGGGATTGGTTTCGCATCACCACCGACTGGTGCCCGGAGCCAGCGTGTCGACCGAAGAGCTCAGCGCTTCGGCGAATCGATGGAGGCTCGCGTTGCGCTTCGCTGCGTCACGGAGGTTCTTCACCTTTCGAAGCGGCGCCGACCACTCGTCGTAGGTCTCGAGGGAATCATGTCTTGTGGTCTTTCGAAGGCTCGCGGGCTCCCACTTAGACTTCTTGCGGTCGAACGCCGCCTTCGGATCTCGCACGCGCCCCGTGTCTGCACGCTCGTTCGTGTCGTAGTACGCGAGCAGCCACGCCTCGGTCTCTTCGACAGCGACCGCGGCAACGACGCGCGCTTCGAGCTCGACGCCGACCCACGACGCGATCGCATCGGACACAGCGGCCGCGCACGAATCGACGTACTCGCTCGAGTCTCGCGACGGTCGAGCAACGCCGTACGACGGATCGTCGCACTCGGCCGTGTCGAGGTGCACGATCACGAGGCGATCTTCGTCGAGTTCGTTCTCGAGGTAGAGGCGGATCGATTCGCGCTCCTCGCACTCGCGCTTGACGATCTGCCAGTTGCTGAAGTTTCGCTCTGCCATGGCGAATCGCGTCGTCTCGTCCACCTGAAGGTCGGGCCGAATCGAATCGACGTCGCTTCGATCGAGCCCTGCCACAGCCTTCACGACGTTTCGAAGCACCGCAAAGTCCGACCGGCCCTCGGAGATCACTCCTACGCGCATGGTTCCCCTCGACCCTCCCTAAACCACTACCGCGACGGGCATCGTAGTTTTTCTCCGGCCGTGAGAAGCTTGGAGCTCCAGAGGACAAGCGATGACCCTCGAGCTGCAGATCGAGCGCTGGAAGCAGACACCCGAAGACCTACGACGGCTGTCGATCGA
>JAEUKI010000069.1 GCA_016793325.1 Myxococcales bacterium
CAAATGCGAGGTCCGTCCCCGCTCACTCCCGCGCACGTTATCGGCCGCGCACTTTAACGCCAGCGCACTTTCCCCCGCTCACTCACTGCGCGCGCAGTCGAGCGCCGTAGCCACGACCTCGACGTTCGCGCTACACCCGCGACGCCATGAGCATCGTTGCCGTTGGCGGAGCCAAAGGTGGTGCCGGCCGATCCGTCGTCGCCGCGGGCATCGCAGTCTTCTTCGCACAGCTCGGAAAGCGCGTGCTCGTCGTCGACGGGCACCCGAACGCCCCGCAGCTCGCGACCTCGTTTGGCTGCGCCCCCGCCCCGATGAGCGTCGCGCCGTGGGCCGATCCCACGGTCGAGCCGCGCGGAAGAGACACGATCGTTCCCAACGTCCGGTTGCTGTCGACGTACGGCGAGACCGGGACGCTCACAGGAGTGTCGCTCAAGCGACCGAGGGAGATCGCCTCGCACTCGGGCGCTGATCACGTCGTGATCGACCTCGGCGGCGGCTCGCAAGCGGCGCTGCTCGACGCGATGCTCGACGTCGACGCCGCGGTGCTCGTCGCGCTGCCCGAGCCCTCGTCGGTCGAAGCGGTCTACCGCTGGATTCGCCACGCGTTTGCCCGATCGCTCTCGCACGCGCTCAAGACGTCTCCGCCCGCGCTCAACGCGATGCGCGCGACGCTCGATCGCGAAGGAGCGCCCCCTGCGCCGATCGACCTCGCGCGCATCGTCGCCCGCGCCGAGCCCTCCGTCGCGCCGATCGTGTGGGAATCGCTGCACGCCCTGCGTCCGTGGCTCGTCGTCAACGCCTCGCGCTCGCGCGTCGACCTGGAGCTCGGCGACGCCATGACCCACTTGTCCAAGCAACGATTGGGCGTCGAGCTGCAGTTTCTCGGGCACGTCGAGTACGACGAAGCCGTGAGCCTCGCCGCGCGAAAACGCAGGCCGCTCCTCGTCGACGCGCCTGGCGCGAAGGCCGCTCGCAACCTCGAGCGCCTCGCGCGAAAGCTGTCCGCATCGCTCTCGGGCGTCGAGCCAGGGAGCGAACGCACAAAGCCCATGCCCGTCGAGCCGCCCCCGGCCACGCACTACGACACGCTGCTCGTCGATCGTGGCGCCACGGACGAAGAGATCCGTCGCGCCGTTCGGCGAATGCGCGAGCGCTACGCGACCGACTCGCTCGCGAGCGCGGGGCTGTGCTCTCTCGAAGACCGCGAAAACGCGCTCTCTCGCATCGAAGAAGCGCGTGACGTGCTGCTCGACCCTGTCCGACGAAGGCCGTACGACCTGTCGATTACCCCACCAGAGCGAAGCTCGTTCGCGACGGCGAGCGAAGCCGCGAAGGACGAGCCAGAGCCCGTCGAGCTCCCGCCGATGCCCGAGCTCACGCCAGAGAGCGAATTCAGCGGCGCGCTCTTGCGAGCCGTGCGCGAAGCCCGAGGCGTGGACCTGCGCGAGCTCTCTGCGCGGACCAAGATTCCCCTGACGAGCCTGCGGGCCATCGAGGACGAGCTCTACGAATCGCTCCCGCCAGCGGTCTACCTGCGGGGCTTCGTGGGAGAGGTCGCCCGACAACTCAAGCTCGACGCAGACCAGGTCGCGCGAACGTACCTGCGCCGGGCGCGCGAGCGGGGAATGACCTGATCGCCCGCGCGCAACGCCGTAGCCAACGCGAGCGCGCGCATGCCGCACCCCCGACGATCGCGCTATAAGGTACGAAACCGTGACCGACAACGCCGTCTATCGCTCGCCCGGTGAGGGCGAGAGCGCCCACGACGATCCCGACACGCACGCCGAGGGATCGACGTTTCCCGCGGGGACAGCGCTCGTTGGGTTCTTCTTGTGGTTCATCCTCGCGAGGGCGCTGGCGAACGTCACGGCGCAGCGCGAAAGGATGCTCGAGATCGCGACCTTCGCGGGCGTGTTCGGCGCGGTGCTCGCGTCGCTCGCGCTCGTCGGGTCGCTCGTTCGCGCGGCGATCGCGAATCACGGCGCGTCGCGATGGCTCCACGCGATTCGCGCGGTCGGCGCCCTGCCCGTCGCGCTCCTCGTGTTCGGCGCGCTCTTCGGCGAGCCCAAGCTCGCGCTCCAGTGGGCGGGCCTCGTCGGCGCCGTCGTCACGTTGTGGACGAGCGCGGTCGTCGCGATGGCGCGGCCGGGAGCCTTTCGTTCGGCGCGCGTCACGTTTGCGTTGCTCGTGATCGGAGAGTCGATCGAGCTCGCGTACGCGCCAGCGCAAGCGTTGCTTCCCGTCGCGAGCTCGGCGGGCGTCACGATGGCGTGGCTCGGGCGCGTGGCGGAGCTCGCGACGATCGCAGGGGCCATCAGCGCGTCGGTGTGGGCGTATCGCGCGAGCGAACGCGCCGTGGGAGCGCAGCGAACGCGGCTGTTTCTGCCGTTTCCCGCGGCGCTCGGGGCGATGCTGTTGGCGCTCGTCGTGGTGATTCCTGCGAACGCCGCGGCGATCCTCGGTCGTACGGCGTTCGGCGCGCGCTTCGACCTCGTGACGTCCGACAGCGTGACGTCGGTGCATCGCGTCGCGCTTCTCGGGTACTTGATCGCGCCGACGCTCTTGCTCGGCGCCGCGGCGCTCTCGCTCGCGTCTGTCGGCTACGACAACGGGGCTGGCTCCCGCAGGGCGAGCGGTTGGTTGCTGATCTTGTTCGCGGGCTTCGGCGTGCTGCGGCTCGCCGGCCCGATGGACCCGATTCGACTGGTGATGGTGGCGCTCGCGATGGTCCTTCTCGAGCGCTCGAGCGACCGAGAGAAGCTGCTCTGATCGCTCGCCGATCGCCGTTCGTCAGCGTCGAGTGACACCCGGCACAGGGCGCCCCGCGGATCTGCTGCGCAGCGGTGTTCATGCGCGATATCGTCGGTGCCCGTGAAGACACGCATCGAACACACGCGCGCGTGGCGTTTCGCGCTCGCGCCTGGGCTGCTCGCGGCGACCGCTCTCTCTTGCGCCCCGATCGACGAACACGTGGGGCAGACGACGGACGAGGTCGCGTTGTCGACGCTCCGCGGTCGGCCCGGTTGCACGACGGCCGGGGCCGAAGCGCTGAGCGCGCAGCTGCTCGATGAATTGTTGTGTCTGTCTGCTGGTCGGCTCGTCGCGGTCCCCTCGAATCCGCGCATCACGCTGACGAACCCGCGCGTGCACGCGGTGATGTCGCCCTCGGCGCGAGACGGGCTCGTGCGCGCGGCCGCGACGACGGCGCTTCGGATCAACTCGGCGTTTCGAACGATCGTCGAGCAGTGGCTGCTGTACACCGCGGCGGGGTGCGGGCTCGTGGCGACGCCGGGCAGCTCGAACCACGAGACCGGGCGCGCGGTCGACGTCGACAACTACAGCGCGGCGCGAAGCGCGTTGATGGCCAACGGCTTCGTGCAGAGCTACCCGAGCGCGGATCCGGTTCACTTCGACGGTCCCGGCGAAGACTTTCGCGCGCTCTCGGTCCGCGCGTTTCAACGCTTGTGGAACGCCAACAACCCCACGGACCGCATCGCAGAAGACGGCGCGTGGGGGCCGATGACTCAGTCGCGGCTCGAGCGCTCGCCCATCGAGGGCTTCCGCATCGGTCGCGTGTGCGGGATGACCACGATGGACCCGCGGCTCCGCGCGCAGTTCGTGATGCAGTCGTTTCCCGTCGCGAGCACGCCGATCGACATGACGCCGGGCCAAGAGCTGTCGGGCTTCATCGAGCTGCGAAACACCGGAACTCAGACGTGGATGCCGGGCGTGACGTTCCTCGCGACGACCCAGCCGAGAGACGTCGCGAGCCCCCTCGCCCACCCGAGCTGGCCGATGAACAATCGCGCTGCGTCCGTCACGAGCGCGGTGGCGATGGGCGCTTCGGCGCGGTTCGCGTTCACCATCCGCGCGCCGATGACCCCGGGGGACTACCCGCAGTACTTCGGGATGTTTCACCAGGGAATCGGCTGGTTCAGCGACCCGACGCAGGGCGGGCCGCCGGACAATCAACTGCAGCTCCGCGTGCGCGTCGGGCGCCCCCCGTTCACCGCGCAGGTCGTCCGCAACACGTGCGAGACCTCGGTCGCGATCGACGCTGGCGCGACGCGCGAGTGCGCGATCGAGCTGCGAAATACCGGCGCACAGGCCTGGACTCCGGGTTCGACGTACCTCGGCTCGTCCGAGCCACGCGAGCACGAAAGCGCGTTCGCGCACAGCAGTTGGGCGAGCCCTCGACGCGTGGCGACCGTGGCTTCGACGGTCGCGACCAACGCGACACATACATTCATGTTTACCGTCCGCGCGCCGACGACCGCGGGCCCCGCGATCGAGCACTTGAACCTCGTCGACGACACTGGCGGTTGGTTCTCGGACATGGCCAACGGCGGGCCCATGGACGACGCGATCGTCCTTCGCCTCGAGGTCAGCGGCGGCAGCAGCGGCGATGGCGGCACGGCGATGGACGCGTCCGCGAGCGACAGCGGCGCAGAACCAACGTCCGACAGCGGGTTCGACGCGGGCGTGCCGAGACGTGACGCGGGCACCGTGCCCCCGGCGATGGGGGGGTGCGGGTGCAGGACTGCGCCGGCGAGTCCGACGGAAAACTCGCCGTGGATCGTCAGGATTTCTTCGCTGATCGGCGCCTTCGCGCTCGCGGCGCGGTCGTTCAGAAGGGCTCGACGCGGAGCACGATCGCGCCGTTGAACGACGTGTCATCGGGCGGCGGGATCGCGTCGAGCTCGATCGTCACGCGCACGCCCTGATCGATGTAGGGCTTGATGTTGATGGACGACACCGTGAAGTTCATCGAGCGAACGGCGCCTGGGTTGGTCGCGCTCGCGACCTCGACGCGGGGGAGCGTGCAGTTGGCCGCGGCGCATTCGAAGAAGACCCGCGCCGAGCGCACGAAGCTGAACTCATCGGCGTCTCCCGCGGGCTCGGCGGTGCTCGTCACATCGAAGCGAAAGGACTTGAGCAACACGCGCCCGATCGGGATGCGTCGGCTCGTGGACTCCGCCGCGAGGTCCACCGAGACGGAGACGGGCGCGATAGTCCCTGCCGGGAGGGCCATGCCCGCGGCGTTTGCGGCGAGATTCCCCGTGATGGTTTGCTCGTCGATCGGCTTGGGAATGTCGAACCCGACCGGCATCGGGCCACAGCTTGCGGCGAGAGCGACCGCTGCCGAAGCAGCAAGATATCGATACTGCATGGTTTGAATCCCCTTCATCGAGTGCGTGAATCGCATCAACCCATACAGTAGCGCGAGAGGGGTGGGAGATTCTGTCGCCATTTCCTTCGCGACGCTTCGCTGCAGTGCGGCATACGAACACACGAAAGACGCGCACTCTTGTGACGACGACGGAGGTGTAGGGCTGTATCATTCGCGCTCGACGCCATGAAAGAAGCCCTCTTCTCGATCCTTGCGCTCGCCGCAGCGAGCACCGCGGCTTGCAGCGAGCCGCCCATCCGACTCGGCGCCGGCGACGGCGGCAACACGATGGACGGCGGCACGATGGGCACGGACAGCGGCGTGCAGCTGTCGGACAGCAGCACGAGCGCGGACCGCAACCCGATGATGATCCTGCCCGACGCGGGATGCGCGACGCAGAACACGCCGACGACGCGCGCTCCCATTTCGTTGCTCCTCGTCGTCGATCGCTCGGGCTCGATGAACGAGTGCTCCGACGGAAGCAGCTCGGGGAGCTGTCGCGTTGGAACCAAGTGGAGCGTCACGCAAGGAGCGCTCGTGCGCCTGCTTCGTTCGCTCGAAAACGAAGCGCGCGTCGGGCTCATGTTCTTCCCGGCGCTCTCGGGAGGAAGCACCGCTGACGGCTATCGCATGCCCGTGATCGGCGTCGATCAGCCGCTCAGCATGACGCGCGACATGTTGATCTCGCGCATCGAGGGGACGAGCGCGTCGGGCAACACGCCGATGGCGTGCGCGATGCCGCAGGCCGTCGACTACATGCGCAATCAGATGACGTCGTTCTCGAAGAACATTCTTCTGATCACCGACGGCGCGCCGACCGATGAGTGCTCGGGCACGATGTGCAACCCGTTCGACATCACGTGCGTGCTCAACGCGTCGATGGCGGCGCAAAACGTGATCGTCGGGGCGGTCGCGCGCGGCGGCCGCACGATGCCACCGGTGCGCACGTTCGCGCTCGGAACGCCGGACGCTGTCCCGTCGTTCATGTCGCAGATCGCGGTCAACGGCGTGACGCAGCGCACGCCGGGCTGCGGCCCCAACGACTGCCACTACACGCTCGGAACGGCGACGTTCGAGCGCGACCTCAACATGGCGCTCGACGCCGTTCGTGGTCGCGCGCAGACGTGCGAGTTCATGCTGCAAGTCGATCCGATGCGCGCGGATCCAAACTTGATCAACGTCTACTACACGCCCACGTCGGGCGGGATGGGACGGTTCATTCCGCGCGACACGTCGCACATGAACGGCTGGGACTACACGGCCGGCGGTCGATCGATCGTCTTCTACGGAATGATCTGCGACGAAGTGCTCATGGGCAGCTCGGGCTCGTCGGTGCAAATCATCTACGGCTGCCCGACGATCATTCCGGGCTGACCCTTGAGCGACCAAGGGGGGGAGCGTTTCGACCGCGAGAACACGGGGAACTGGGTGCTAGTTGAAAACGATTCTCAATGTCGTATAACACGCTCATCCATGGATTCCCTGAGCACGCTCGCGCTCGTTGAAGACGAAACGGAGGTCACCATCCGCGCGCTCAATGGTGACGCGCGCGAGCTCGAGTGGCTTCGCGCGATCGGCTTGTTCGAGGGTCAGCGCGTTCGCGTGCTCCGCCGGGCGCTCTTCGGCGGACCGCTGCACATCCGCGTCGCATCCGGCGGCGAATTCGCGGTCGATCGCTCGCTCGCGAAGAGCATTCAGGTCGAGTCGTGAGCGACGCGTGCCACCCGCGCTCCGATGGACGCGCGACGAAGATCATCGACGGAGCGATCGTCGCGCTCGTCGGACGACCCAACGCAGGCAAGTCGTCGCTCTACAATCGCGTCACCGACGGCGACGCGCGCGTGGGGAATTTTCCTGGGATTACGGTGGACGTTCTCGAAGCCGAAGCCGAGCTCCCCGACGGGTACGGCCGCGCAACCTTCGTCGATCTGCCGGGCATCTACTCGATCGAAGCCGCCACCGACGCGGACACCGACGAAGGAACAGCGCGAAGCTTCATCGACGCGCACGAGAAGGCGTCCGCCGTCGCCGACGCTCCGCCGTTCGCCGTGATCCAAGTGCTCGACGCGACGCGGCTCGCGTTGTCGCTGCGGCTCACGCGCGAGCTTGCGTCGCACGCCTCGCGGCTCGCGCTCGTCGTGACCCAAGCAGACGTCCTCGACCGCGAAGGGCTCGTGTGCGACGCGGAGCTCTTGAGCACGCTCGTGGGCGTGCCGGTGATCATCGTGAGCGCGCGCGATCCCGCTGCGAAATCCGCAGTGCTCGCGCTCGCAGCGAGGCTCCTCCGTGACCCGCCGCGCGCGCACGCGCAAGCGAGCTCCATCGACCCCGACGCGACCGCGAAGAAGGTCCTCGCAGACAAGGCGTCGGTGGCCGATGAAGAGCGCGCGCGTCGGTCTCGCACCGAGAAGATCGATCGCTGGGCGCTGCACCCGATCGTCGGGCCGTTGCTCTTCGTCGCGGTGATGTCCGCGATCTTCGCGGCGGTGTTCTTCGTGGCCGAGCCGTTTTCGACGGCGATCGACCGCGTGACCAAGGGCCTCGGCGCCAAGATCGGCCCGAGGCTCGGCGGCGGGTATCTCGCGAGCTTCGTCAACGATGGCTTGATCGGCGGCGCGGGTACGGTCCTCGCGTTCCTCCCGCAGATCGTCGTGCTCACCGTCGCGCTCGAGCTGCTCGACGCGAGCGGCTATCTCGCCCGCGGGGTCTTTCTCGTCGATCGATTCTTTCGTCGCTTCGGCCTCGGCGGAAAGGCGCTCGTTCCGCTGCTCACGGCGCACGCCTGCGCGGTGCCAGCGATCCGCGCCACGAGGATCCTCCGTGATCCCAAGGAGCGGCTGCTCACGCTGCTCGTCCTTCCGCTCATGACGTGCTCGGCGAGGCTGCCGACGTACTCGCTGCTCGTCTCGACGTTCTTCGCGCATCGCGGGCCGTGGGTGCAGTCACTTGTTTTTGTGGGTCTGTATGCAGCGGGGCTCGTCACCGGCGCGATCGCCTCCGCGGTCCTGCAGCGAACGACCGTCCGAGGCCGACCGTTGCCCCTCGTGCTCGAGATGCCCGCGTACCGCGCGCCCGAGGCGTCGTTCTTGCGCAAGGCCACCGCGCGCGGCGTGAAGGGCTTTCTCGCGGACGTGGGGACGACGATCGTTGTGGCGAGCGCGTTGCTCTGGGTGCTCCTCAACGTTCCAATGCCCGGCGCGCAGCGCGATCCGTCGCTCGCGGGCGCACCCGCAGCGGTCGTGCGGGTCAACAACAGCGTGGCTGCGTCGCTCGGGCGATCGATCGAGCCCGTGACGCGCTACGCGGGCTTCGATTGGCGCTTCAACGTGGGGCTCTTCGGGTCCTTCGGCGCGCGCGAGCTCATGGTCGGAACGCTCGGCGTGATCTACGGCCTCGAGGACGTCGATGACGACCCGACGCCGCTCCGCGCGCAGCTGCGCGACGCGCGAACGCCCGACGGAAGGCCGCGGTACACCACGCGCAACGCGCTGTCGTTGATGGCGTTCTTCGTCTTCGCCTGCCAGTGCATGAGCACCGTGGCCGCCCTGCGCCGAGAGACGCGCTCGTGGAAGTGGCCGCTCTTCGTGCTCGCGTACACGTACGTCCTCGCGTTCGTCGCGGCTGTGATCGTGTACAACGTCGCTGGCTGGTTCACTGCATGAGCGAAGAGCGCCCCGAGACGCCGACCGCACCCGCGCCCAAAGAAGTGCAAGCGATGGCCTCGTGGCTCGCGCGCGCCACGTGGTTCGCGCTGGGCGTCACCGTAGGCATCGCCGGAACCGTCGCCGTCAATCGCGCGACGCGGACCAACGCCGCGATCGATCCACGGCCGCGCGCCGGGTACGAGTCGCTGCCGCTCGCGGACAACTCGGGCGTCTGTCAGGAGTTCGTCGCGATCGCGAGCTTGCGCACCACGTACGCCGACGCGAGCGCCACCGCGCGGAGACTGAGCGCGACGCTGCCCCCTCCGCTGCGACCCGAGCACCTCCGCGTCGTGCGCGCGATCGCGCCGGGAGAGCACTGGACGCTCGCGCTCGACAACCAGGCGGGCGCTGGACAGCTCGAAGAAGCGCAGCGCGTCGCGGCGATCGCCAACCAGATGGCGGGCACCGGCGTGCGCTGGACGGCGCTCTTCTATGGAGCGCGCGAGCTCTACGACGCCGCGGGCGTGCTCTGCTTCGCGAGGCAATCGGCGGGCGCGGACGCGGGCCGATAGCGGGCTCGCTACGGCATTGCAGAGCGTTCGTTCTCGGTGCAGGCTCCGACGCAAATGGCGACTGGACCTGTTTGGAACCGCACCGCGAAGCACGACAAGGTTCGCGCGTGGGCCGACGCTCGCGGCGCGAAGCCCGCGCGAGTGCGCGGCACGAGCGACGCGCTCAAGCTCAAGATCGGCGAGGACGAGACGAGCTGGGAGTTGATTTCGTGGGACGATTTCTTCTCGGTCTTCGACGAGAAGGAGTTCGCCTTCGTCTTCGAAGACCCCGGCTTCGCCAGCAAGATCGTTCGACGCAACGGGACCGAAGATCAGGCCCCCGGCGCGACGCCCGAAGCCGCTCACTGACGAGGCTTCGCTACGCGCGACGCGCCCATGCGCGCGCCGTCGAGGGGTCGCGACAGGCCTCGGCAAACGCGCGAAGCGCACCCGCAGCGTCGTCGCCGAGCGCGTCCGTCTCGCCCCACTTCGCCGCCTGTCCGTCACGTTCGTCGCCGAGCGCATAGATGCCGAAGCGCGGAGCCCATCGACCGAGCTCGTAGTTGTCCACGAGCGTCCAGTGCGCGTACGTGCGCGCGGGCAGCGCGAGCGCGCAGCGCGCAAACGCGAACGCGGCGGTGTACTCACGGATGAAGGCCGGGCGCCGCGCTTGGTCCGGTCGGGGCTGAGCGGGGTGAGACGACTCGCGACGGACGGACATTCCGTTCTCCATCACGTCGATCGGGACGGGATCATTTGGATCGTGGAGCGCCTCGATCGAGCGAACCATCATTTCGGGCTCGACGCTCCACTCCCACGGCTCGGCGAGCGAGAACGTCGCTCGCGTCAGCGCTTCGATCGCGTCCGCCACCGCGGCGCCCGGGTCGATCGTCGGCGCCATCGGTTGATCGTCGCGCTCGCGCAGCCACCGAAGGGCGCCGGCCGCGAGCTGGTCGAGCGGCGCCTCGACGCCCCGCGCTTGATTTCGTGTCCACGGATCGTACAGGTCGAACGCCCTCGAATCGATCGCGGGCGCCTCGCCTCGCTCGCTGAGCGATCGAGACGTGCGCTCGAACGCCTCGAGCGCGAGCGGCCCTCGCAGCGACGACTCGAGCGCGCGAGCCACCATGGCGCGCGGCGACGACTCTCCGTCGGGCCCGAGAAACACCCGGTCGAATCGCTCGCGACGCGCGTCGATGTACGCCTGCCGCGCCCGCGCTGTCGCCGCCTTCGTGCGCATCGCGTCCAGCGACATCGCGCCGAGCGAATAGAGGTCGACGAGGTTCACGTTGAACGAGACGTCCGGACGACCGAGCCCGCGCTCGCGGTGCAGCGCGTGGATCGCGTCGTACGCGAGGACGTGCGCGGCGAGCAGGTGATCGAGCGCCAAGAGCGACCGCGCGACGCCCGCGGCGCTCCCTTCGAGCAGCGCGAGCGCACCATGGGGAAACACGCCAGCGCCGTAGCTCGCGAGCGCGAGCATGTTCGGCTCGTTGATCGTCACGAACCGCGTGATCGGTCGAACGCCCATCGCCACGAGCGCGGACTGCACCGCGGCGACCGCGCGAAGCGCGTACTGCGCGAACACCTCGGGGGATCGTCGATCGAGCCACAGGTCCGCGCCGAGCCACGCAGGGTGCGTGAAGTGCTGGAGCGTCACGATCGGCGTGATCCCCGCGCGGCGCAGCGCCGCGACGCGCTCGGCGTACCCGCGCGCGGCCCGCGCGTCGATGTGTTCGCTGTCGGGGCACAGCCTCGACCACTCGAACGACAGCCGAAACACCGTGGTCTTCATGGACTTCGCGCGCTCGACGACGAGGTCGAACCTCCGCCACAGATCGCACGCGGCGCCGATCGATTCGACGCGGCCGCTCCGCTGCCACGCGGCCCAATTGCTCTCGGGATGGCCGTCGGTGTCGAGCGAGCCCTCGCACTGAAACGACGAGGTCGCGACGCCGACCTCCACGCCAGAGAGCCGAGCGAGGTCGCTCTCGGCGAGCGCTTGGCGCATCGAATGCGGCAACGATTGCCTGGGATTCATCGAAGAAGAACGTGAAGGTACTGTGTACGAGCGCGAGTTGTACTATCGCTCGCGCGACGAATGACCGAGAGCACCGCGCGCAAGCGTCGAACCCAAGCCGAGCGCCGAGAGGAGACCAAGGACAAGGTCGAGCGCGCGGCGATGTCGGCCGTGGCGCGGCTCGGGTTCGAGGGGGCCACGATCGACGCGATCGCGCGCGAGAGCGGGATGTCGCGCGGCGCCGTGGGAGCGTATTTTCCCGCGAAGGACGAGCTGTGGCCGGTGGTCGTCGATCGGGCGTGTCGCGCGCTCGACGAGGACGTCGCGCGGGCCTTCGACGAGAGCCAGGGCGCGGGGATGAACCGCGTGCGCGCCGCGCTCTCGGCGCTCCTCGCGATCCGCGGGAGCGACGGCGCCGAACAAGCGTGTTGGCCCGAGCTGCAGCGCCGCGCCGCGCGCGAGCCCGCGCTGAAGGACCGGCTCGCGCCAGCGCTCGTCCGCGTCGAGACATCGCTGGGACTCAAGGCCAAATCGCTCGCCGAATCCGCGGGGCTCACGCTCGATGGCCCGCCCGAGCGCGCGGGGCGGGTGATCCTCGCGGTGATTTCTGCGATCGCGGAGCGCGCGCGGCTCGACGCGGTCGGAGAGCCCGCGCCGTCCGAGGCGGACCGAGCGCTGGTCGCGCAGCTCACGCGCTCGCTCTTCTCCGTGTGACGCGAGCCTCGGCGTCGTTGAACTCGAGTCGAGCCGCCACGAATCCATCGACAAAAGTGCGTCGGTCGAAGGAGCGGCGGTTTAGACTCTCCCTCGAACGATGGACCGCGAGCAACGACGCGCTCAAATCCTCGATGTCGCCAAGAGCGTCTTCGCGGAGAAGGGCTACCACCACGCGAAGATCGACGACATCGTCGCGCGCGCGCGGGTCGCGCGAGGCACGTTCTACCTGTACTTCGGCGACAAGCGCGCGATCTTCAGCGAGCTGGTCGACGGGTGCGTGGACGCGGTCAACGCTGCGATCTACGCGATCGACCTCGCGCGGCGCGATCGCTCGCCGATCGAGCAGCTCACGGACAACGTCGATCGCGTCGTTCAAGTGTTCGTGAACGAGCCGGCGCTCGCGCGGATCTTGTTCAACGAAGCGGTCGGCCTCGACCCCGAGTTCGACCGCAAATTGCTCGCGTTTTACGACGGCGTGACCGCGACGATCGTCCGCGCGCTCGTCGAGGGAGAGCGCGTCGGGATGGTGCGACCGGGCGACGCCAAGACGCGCGCGCTCTGCGTGCTCGGGATCGTGAAAGAGTTTCTCTATCAGCTGTCGCTCCGCGGCGAGGGCTTCGACCGCGGGGCGTCGGTTCGTACCGTGATCGAGCTCATCAACGGCGGGTGGCTGACGGAGCTCGGGCGCACCGGCCGACGCAGCGAAGAGCTGCACGCCCCGACGTTGACCGCATGAGCGACGGGCGCGCCTCGTGAGTCGAACGCCGCGCGCCAGGGTCGCTGTGGGCGGGCTCGCCGCGAGCGTGGCGCGCGCGAAAGACGCGATCGAGTCGGGCTCCGAGCACGACCCGAGCCGACTCGATCGCCTGCTCGGGTGCGACGCCGCCGAGGTGTGTCGACGGCTGCTCGCGCCCGCACGCCCACGAAAACAAGACGCGCTCGCTGCGATCGACGGCGCGGCGCACGCGCAAGAGGCGCTCGAAGCGCTGATCGCCCGCGGATTGTGCGACGAATCGTGGCTCGACGGGCGGCGCGTGTTCGTTCGTGCACTCGAGGTCGCCGACGTGCAAGCAGGACCGCGAGAGCTCGCCGAGCTCGCGGCGGACGCAGCCACGGTCGCCGCGGTCGAAGCGCTCGCGCTCGAGTGTCGCGCTCGGGGCGGTCGCACGGGGACCGAGGTGATTCAATGGCGCGTCGGGCTCCCGCAACGCGCGGGGCGAGCCCGAGATCGACGGCCGTTCGACGAGGGTCGCTCGTCGCGCTTCAAGCCAGGAACGGTCGTCGCGAGCAGCGAGCTCGTCCAGCCGCTGTACCTCCGTACGGACTTCGAAGCCGTCGAGGCCGCGGACGATGACTGGGTCGCGTTCGATCAGTTTCGACTGGCGCACGAGCGTTGGATCGACGCGTTCGAAGAGGACGTTCGGCGCTACTGGAGCTGGGCGCTCGCGCGTCGCAACCCCGCGCTCAACGTGTACGAGCCGCTGTGCGCCGCGTGGCTCGCGGGCTACGTGATCGAGGCGATCGAGCCCGAAATCGTGCTGTTTTCTCCGGCGCGATTCGAGCTCGAGTGAGCCGCGCTCCGCGCCGTTCGCAGCGCGCGCTCGCACTCGTCGAGCTCGTCGTGTCGTCCCTGGGCGCGGCAGATCACAGCGCGAACGCTCCACGCGAGGACGTTGTTGGGACTCGCGGCGATCGCGTCCACCGCGTGCGCATGCGCGATCGAGAGCTCTCCGATGCGCACCATCGCCGACGCACAGGACGCCCGAAGCGGGCCGTCGTCCGGCGCGAGTCCGGCGAGTCGCTCGCAGAACGCTCGAATGCTCGGCGGGTCATCGAGCGTCACCGCGCTCCGAAGCCACTGGTGAACGCCTCGAGCCTCGCCGTCGCACCACGCGCGGGTCGCGCGAGCACGCACGAGCGTCAGCGCTTCCCCCCGGTGCTCGTCGACCGACGCGAGCACGCGCGCGAGGCGAGCGACGTCTTCGTCCCAGCCGCTCATTTGCGAGCATTTTCTCAGGGGAACAACCGCTTCGTTCGCTCGTCCCTGCCGCGCGAGCGCGCGTCCGTAGGCGCGCAGCGCTTCGTGGGACTCGGGTTCGATCGCGAGCCATCGCCGCGCCGAGCGCTCGGCGTCGGCAGCGCCTCCGCGTTCGTACTGCGCCCACGCGAGCAGTCGCAGCACCGACGCGTCGCGTGGATCATCGGCGAGCAGCGCTGTGCAAATCGCCTCGCACTGCGCGAGGCGTCGCGCGGCTCCGAACGCGCGCGCGCGCTCGAGCAGCGAGCGTCGGTCACTCGATGGCACGGCTGGCTCCTCGGCTCTGGGCGATCTCGGCGAGCAGCGTCGGCTTCGGCGGAGGCGCGTCATCCGGCGGCTCTTTTTGCAGGCGAACCGCGACGGACGCGGAGACCGCCACGACGGCCGTCAACAGCGAGAAGACCAGCGTCGGGACGCTCGCTGCAGCGTAGGCCGAGAGCGCCGCGAGCCCCGCCAACACGAGCAACAGCGCGGCTTGATCGCGGCGCGCCTTGTCGCGCACCCGACGCTCGGCGCGGAGGTCCTCGCGCACGCGCGCGAGCTGCTCGTGCTTCGGGTCGATCGTGAGCGCCTCTTCGCACACGCGCTCGGCGCGGGCGAGTCGGCCCTGCGAGCGGTAGAGCGATGCGAGGTTGAACGCCGCCGAACGCAGCCCCGGCTTGAGCCGCAGCGCCTCGTTGAGCGCCGCTTCGGCCTCGAGCGCGCGCGACGGATCCGACCGACGGCGAAGCTCGTTCAGCGAGTAGCCGAGCTCCTCCCACGCGGCCCAGTAGTTGGGATCGAGCTCGAGCGCGGCGGTCGACGCTGCGATCGCCCCGGCGTAGTCGCGCCGATTGGCCAAGACCCACGCGAGGCGCCAGTGCGTCGTCGGATCTGCGGGCCGCAACACGACGCCGCGCTGCGCGAAGCGGACGCCCGCTTCGTGCTCGCCGAGCGCCGAGTACACGCGGGCGCACTCGTCGACGAGCATCACGTCGTCTTCGGCTTTGGAAGCGACCGCTTCGATGACGGCGCGCGATTGGTCTTTCGCGCCGGACTCGCAGAGCGCGATCGCGAGGCGCGCGTGGTACCTCGGCGCCGAGGGCTGCAGCGCGACGGCCTCTCGCAGCGGCGCGAGCGCGTCCGCGTGACGACCCGCGACCTGCAGCGCAAATCCCAGGAGATAGTGCGTATAGCCGTCGCCCGGAGCCATCTCGACCGCCGTGCGCGCGGCGCTCACGGCCTCTTCGTGTCGGCTCTGCCCGAGGAGCGCGCGCGCGAGGTACAGCGTCGCGTCGACGTCTGTCGGGACCGCGGCGAGCGCGGCGCGAGCGTCTCGTTCGGCGTGCGAATAGCGGCCGATTTCGAGGGCTGCTTCGGCGCGAGCCTTGTGTCTTCGCGCAGTAGCGAGTGCGTCCGCGGTCACCCGATCCTCCGTGCAGCGGGTCAGAAATTGTGACGGCGGATGTAGTCCGCGATGTCGTCGTACTGCCCCGCTTCGTTGGCGTACTGCGCGTAGTTGCGCGCGGTCGAGAACCACTCGCGGGTGGTAGGACGAACCTTCGCGCGCGCTTTGTCGATGTGCGCGCCGGTGATGGGCTCGATCGTCCCGCGCGCGATGGACTGCGTGAGCGCGAGCTCGGCCGAGGCGTCGATGAGGTGCTCGAGGTCGGCGCCGCTCCAGCCCTCGGTGTTGGCTGCGACCGCGTCGAAGTCCACGGACGCGAGGGGCTTTCCTGTGGTTTTCAGCTCGAGGATCTGCCGGCGCGCCGCGCGGTCGGGCGGCGGAACGAACAGGACTTGATCGAAGCGACCGGGCCGACGAAACGCCGAGTCGAGGTCCCACGGCGTGTTGGTCGCGCCGATCACGAGCACGCGCTCGTTGCGCGACGCGAAGCCGTCGAGCTCCGCGAGAAACTGCGTGATGACCCCGCGCATCGAGCCCGAGTGCAGCTTCGCGCGCTGCATTCCCAGCGCGTCGACCTCGTCGAAGAAGAGCACCGACGGAGCGCGGCGCCTCGCGTCTTCGAAGAGCTGATGGAGCTGCTTCTCGGAGTTGCCGATCCACATGTCGAGCACTTCGTGCAGGCCCACGTTGATGAAGTGCGCGCGGCACTCGCCCGCGGTCGCCTTCGCGAGAAACGTCTTTCCGCAGCCCGGCGGGCCGTAGAAGAGAATCCCACCGCCGATCTTCTTGCCGAACGCCTTGAACATGTCGGGGTTCGAGAAGGGATAGACGATCCGCATGCGGATCTTCTCTTTGACCTCGTCGAGCCCGCCGACGTCCGCGAACGTCACGCGATCGGGGACGCTGTTCTCGGGGATCGCGGCGGCCGCGCCCGCGTCCTGCGCGGCGTTCGTCCCGCCCGAGACCACACGAAAGCGCGCGCGCGGATCGGTCGCGTCGCGGATCAACGCGTCACGAAGGGCTGGCTCCGCGAGCTGCGCGTCGAGCGAGACAGCCTTGTCGTAGTCCGCGAGCGCTTCTTTGTGTTGGCCGCGCGCATGGAGCGCCCTCGCCCGCGCGAGCAGCCCCTTGGCGTGCGACGGGACCGAGGCGAGCAGCTTCTCTGCAGCGGCGAGAGAGGCCTCTGCGTCACCGAGCGCCAGCGCGGCGCGCGCGATCCCGAGCTGCGCGTCGGTGCCCACCTGCGCGTCGCCTTCGCACTGTCGAAAGTGCTTGATCGCATCGGCGTGTCGACCGGCGCCGACCAGGAGATTGGCGACGTGGACGCGCAGCGGAGCGTTGTCCGGCGTGCGTTCGAGTGCGTCGAGAAGCAGCGTCAGCGAGGGATCCAGCGCGCGGTCGTCCATACGTGGCGCGAAGTATACCGCGCCCGCCCCCGCGTCACAGCGCTGTCATTCCTTCGCTTCGCGCTCGCCCGTGTACTGCTTCTTGCGCTTGGCCTTGTACGAGACGCGCACGGGAACACCCTCGAACCCGAAGCGCTCGCGCAGCTGATTCTTGAGGTAGCGGTCGTACGAGGGCGCGATGTTGTCGGGAAAATTCGTGACGGCCGCGAATCGCGGCGGACGCACGCCAACTTGCGACACGTAGTAGAGCCGCACCGAACGATTGCTCTGCACGGGCGGCGGGTGCTTCTCGACGACCTCTTCGAAGAAGCGGTTGACTTCACCGGTCCCGACGCGACGCGCGAACGCCTCGTACACCTTGTCGACCTGATCGAGCAGCGCGCTCGTCCCGCGCCCTTCCTTCGCCGACAAGCGAAGCACAGGAATCCAAGCGGCGAACGCGAGCCGCTCCTTCGCGGATTGAACGGCCTTCTTCTCGGCCTGCGCCGAGAGCTTGTCCGTCTTGTTGAGCCCCACGATGATCGCGCGACCGCGGTCCTCGGCGAGCGAGATGATCCGCAGGTCCTGGTCGCTGAGCTCGCCCTCGGTCGCATCGAACAAGAGCACCACCACGTCGGCGCGCTCGATCGTCCGGATCGCCTGCATCACCGACGTCATCTCGACCGGCGCGCTCACGGCGCGCTTTCGACGCATGCCCGCGGTGTCGACGAAGACGTACTTCTTGCCGTTCTTCTCGACGAGCGTGTCGATCGCGTCCGTCGTGGTGCCCGGGCGCGAGTCGACGAGCAGTCGATCCTGACCCACGAGGCGATTGATGAGCGAGCTCTTTCCCGCGTTGGGGCGGCCGACGATCGCGACGCGCGCGATGTCGTCTTCGAGGATCGTGTCCTCGGCTTCGGGCGGCGGCAGCTTCGAGAGAATCGCGTCCTCGAGCTTCTCGAACCCGCGACCGTGCAGCGCCGACACAGGGATCACTTCGGCGACGCCCGCGCTGTAGAGCTCGAACGCGTCGACGTCGCGCTTCGGTGAATCGGCCTTGTTCGCCACGTAGATCACGGGGCGCTCGCTGCGCCGCAAGAGATCCAACGCGACGAGGTCTGCCTCTTGGAGCGGCGCCGTCGCGTCGGTCACGAACACGGCGACGTCGGCCTCGGCGATCGCGAGCTTCACTTGCGCGCGAATGCCCGCGACGACCGGGTCTTTTCCTTCGGGGTCGAAGCCGCCAGTGTCCACTGCGACGAAGGGACGGCCGCGCAGCTCGGCGTCTGCGTAGTGCCGATCGCGCGTGACGCCCGGCGTGTCTTCGACGATCGCGACGTGCCGACCGACGATGCGGTTGAAGAGGGTGCTCTTTCCGACGTTGGGGCGACCGACGATCGCGACGAGCGCGCGAGAGCCGCGGGCGACGCGGACCTCCGCGGGGACTTCTTTGCGACGCGCGCGCTCTTCTTCGCGGGCGATCTCTTCACCGGCGCCGCCGTCGCTGCGCTTGCTCTTGGTCATCACTGAGGCTCCCTTTGCAGCCAATTTCTTCGCGATCAACGGCGCCGTCCGGGCCCGCTCGAGCCGTAGCCGAGCCGCTCCATCGCGCCGGGACTCTTGGTCCACCCCGGAGAGACTTTGACCCAGAGCTCCAGCATCACTTTGCGACCGACCATCGGCTCGATCGCCTTGCGCGCGCGCGTCCCGATGGCCTTGATCTGCGCTCCCCCGGCGCCGATCACGATCTTCTTCTGTCCCTCGCGCTCGACGTGGATCGTCGCGCCGATGTGAACGATCTTCTCGCTCTCTTCGAAGCGCTCGATCTCGACAGCGGTCACGTACGGAAGCTCGTCCGCCGTCTCGTGGATGACCGCTTCTCGAATGCGCTCGGCCGCCAAGAAGCGCTCGGGCCGGTCCGTGACCGCGTCCTTCGGAAAGAGCATCGGCCCTTCGGGAAGAAACGACAGGCACTCGTCGACGAGACGTGAGAGTCCGTCCTTCGTCTTGGCCGCGATGGGGACGATTCCCTTCCACTCGCGCGCCTTGGTGTAGGCCTCGAGCGTGGGCAGGAGCGCGGTCTTCGGCTTGACGAGATCCACTTTGTTCAGCGCCAAGATCGCGGGCTTCTTCGCGGCGTCGATCTCGATGAAGACCTGCTCGTCGCGCTCGATGCCCGCGGCGCCGTCGGTCGCGTCCGCGACCATCACGATCGCGTCTGCGTCGGAGAGCGCCGCGGCCGCCTCGCGGTTCATCCGCTCGCCGAGGCGCGCGCGCGGACGGTGAATGCCCGGCGTGTCGACGACGATCAGCTGCGCGTCTTCGCGCGTGATGACCGCGAGAATTCGATCGCGCGTCGTTTGAGGACGCGACGCCACGATCGAGACATCCTCACCAACGAGCGCGTTGAGGAGCGTCGACTTGCCCACGTTCGGGCGGCCTACGAGTGCGACGAAACCACAGCGCATGACGACAAGAGTGGGGGCTCTACTGCAAGTCCGTCGCACAAGCAACGGCCCGCGCGCGCGATCGATGGTATCTCTTCGTTCCGCGGAATGAATCGGACCCATGGGACCAACGAACTCAGCGCCCTCACCGCAACCGAGGCCAAGGCGCTGCTCGAACAACGAAAGGTCAGCTCGGTCGAGCTCGTCGACGCGCTGTTCGCGAGGATCGAGAAGCACGACCGCTCGGTGAACGCGTTCACCGAGCGCTTCGAGCAACGCGCACGCGCGGAGGCGCAACGCGCGGACGAGGCGCGCGCGCGAGGCGACTCGCTCGGCGCGCTGCACGGGCTCCCCGTGACCGTGAAGGAGTCGATCGAGATCGAGGGATCCGCGTCCACCCTGGGAATTCCCTCGCGAACGAGCATTCGCGCCGCGAAGGACGCGCCCATCGTGGCCGAGACGCGACGCGCAGGCGGGATCGTGCTCGGGCGGACCAACGTCCCTCAGCTGCTCCTTTCGTTCGAGTGTCGAAACCCAGTCTTCGGGCAGTGCGCCAACCCGAGAAAGCTCACGCACTCTCCCGGCGGCTCGTCCGGAGGCGAAGCCGCGGCGCTCGTGTACGGCGGCTCGATGCTCGGGATCGGAACGGACATCGGCGGATCCATTCGACTCCCTGCGCACTTCTCTGGGTGCGTGGGGTTCAAGCCGACGCAAGACCGCTTGCCCAATCGCGGGCTCGTCGCTGGAATTCCGGGGCAAGAAGCGATTCGCTCGCAGTGCGGACCGATGGCTCGCTCGGTCGACGACATCGCGCTCTTCCTTCGCGCGCTCGACATGGACGCGCTCTCGCGCGCGGACGGTCGGACGCCGCCGATGCCCTTCGGAGCGCTCGACTCCGTGCAGCTCCGCGGCGTGCGCGTGGGCCTGCTCGAGCACGACGGGATCCTCGCGCCCTCACGCGCGAACATCCGCGCCGTTCGCCGCGCGGGCGACGCGCTCGAACGCGCGGGCGTCGAGGTCGTTCCGTTCGTGCTCCGCGGCGCGCCGGACGCGATCAAGGACTACTTCGCGGCGCTCTCGTCCGACGGCGCGAACACCGCGCGCGACATCATCGGCGACGCGCCGGTGGACGTCACGTTGCAGTCGGTGTTCCTCGCGGCGAAGCTGCCCGCAAAGGCGCGATTGGCCGCTGCAAAGGCGCTCGAAATCGCCGGCCAGTCGCTCACCGCGATGGTGCTCCGCGCGCTCGGCGAACGCTCGGTCGCGGGCTTCTGGAAGCTCGTCGCGTCCGTTCGCGCGCGACGCTTCGCGATCGAACGCGAGCTCGACGAAGCGGGGATCGACGCGTTGCTCCTGCCGCCGTTCGCCACGGCCGCCGTGCCGCACACGTTCGGCGCGCAGTTTCAGCAGGCGGCGTCGTACACGATGCTCTTCAACTTCTTGCACTGGCCCGCGGGCGTCGTCCCGGTGACCACCGTTCGCGCAGACGAATGCGATCGAGAAGCCACGCTCGACGCCGTGGTTCGCCGCGCACGCGAGGTCGATCGCCAGAGCCTGGGGCTCCCGATCGGCGTTCAAGTCGCGACCCGCGCGTGGAAGGACGAGCTGTGCCTCGCGCTCCTTCGCGTCATCGAAGAGGACACGCGCAACGACGATGGCGTCCCCGCGCGCGTGATCGACCCTTGAGCCGAGCCGCCGCCGCTCCGACGCTTCGTCCTCGGGAGCGCGTCGCGCGGATCGCGCTCGTGTGTGTTTGCGCGTCGATGACGAGCGCGCCGGGACGCTCGTTCGCCGAGCTTCCCCGCGTTCGAACCGCGCCGCCGCAGCTCGGTCCCGAGCCCGAGACACCGCAACGCGGGCCCTACGAGTCCGGACGAACGCAGACGATCCGCCTGCAATCGCCCTCGATCATCTACATCCCCGCGGGCGAGTTCGTGATGGGCTCGAATCAAGACGACCTCGAGCGCGCGCAGTCCGTGTGCGAGCGCGACGCCGCCGTGGGCCCCGTGCTCATGTGGAGCTGCGCGCGCGCGTTTCCGCCGGTCGAAGCGACGCGCGCCGTCGGGTCGCCCTGCGAACGGCCGGGGCTCATGAACCTCACGCTCTCCGAGCACGGGAGGCATCGCGTGCTCCTCGGCGCGTTCGCGATCGATCGCACTGAAGTGACCGTGCTCGCGTACGAGCGGTGCGTCAGCGACGGCGGGTGTCCCCGCGCGGATTTCGCGCGATCGAGCCCATCGTTTCGCGGCGACTCGCAGCCCATGGTCGCGGTCAACTGGTACGAGGCGCGGGCGTACTGCCGCTGGGCGCGCGGGCGATTGCCGACCGAGGCCGAGTGGGAGCGCGTCGCGAGAGGCCGCGATGGCCGCATGTTTCCCTGGGGAAACGTGTTCAACCCGAGGCTCGCCAACGTCGGGCAAGCGGGGCCGAGCTGCCGCTCGAGCGTCGATGGCTTCGAGTACACAGCGCCCGTCGGGAGCTTCGTCGACGGAGCGTCCGCGGACGGCGCGCTCGACCTCGCGGGCAACGTCTCCGAGTGGGTCGACGATTTCTTCGACGACGGCCCCTCGCGCACACCGGGCGGCGACACCGACTGGGCGCGCTCGCGCTCGCGCTACACGCCCGACGTCGTTCGCGTCGCGCCGCACGTCACGAGCGCTTCGCAAAATCTCAGGGTGTTCCGCGGAGGATCATTTACGCAGGGGCCGATGTTCGCGCGCGCGGCGTACCGACAGCGTCTCGGCGCGAGCGAGCGGCGCGAGTGGCTCGGCTTTCGTTGCGCGTACGACCAACGCTGACAGGGAGTTGAACGTGCGGTTCGTTTCGGCTACCACCGCGCGGTTCACATGCGCTTCAACGTTCGCCTCGCGTTCGCTTCGCTCCTCGCTTCGCTCGCAATCTCCACCGCCGGCTGCGAAGAAGCGCCGACGGGCGGACGCTGCGAGAGCGTCTACGACTGCGACCGCACGGGTGGAGGCACGACGCGCTCGTGCTATTCGACCGCCAACACGAATCTGCTCTGCGCAGGCGCTGGCAATTCGTGCGTGTGCTGCCCGCGTCCCGAGGCGCGCGTCGCGGGGTCGACGCCCGCGATCTGCTTGAACTCGATGACCGTCGTGGACAGCGGCGTGACGACGGACGCTGGACAGACCGCGGACAGCGGCGCCGACAGCGGCGCTGTCACGGACAGCGGCGTCGCTTCGGACAGCGGCGTCCGCACCGACACAGGCGTCGTCACCGACAGCGGCGTCGTGATCGACAGCGGCGTCGTGATCGACAGCGGGATCGTGACCGATAGCTCGGCGCAAGACTCGAGCGACAGCGGCTGAGCGCAGCGAACACGCGCGATTCGCGGCGCTGAGTTCGCCGTTCAATTGCGCGGCGCGATCGTGGTACGTTGGCCAACAGCTGGTCGGCGGTGCGATGACGAAGCGACAGGGCGAAAACCCCAGTCACGAGGCGAGGCCCTCGGCGAGCAACGTTCACGGGAACGAGGGGCATTCGCTCGACGAGGGCGACGTCGTCCTCGGCAAGTACATCATCAAGTCGAAGCTCGGCGCGGGGGGGATGGGGCAGGTGTTTCGCGCGCTGCACATTCGCCTCGCGCGCGACGTCGCGGTCAAGATCCTCCCGGACAACGGCTCTGAAGAGAACGCGCTTCGATTCGAGCGCGAAGCGGCGCTCATGACGCGCGTGCGCCACCCCAACGTCGTCGAGATCCTCGACTTCGGATTTCTCGACGGCCGGGTCCCGTGCATCGTGATGGAGCTCGTCGAGGGCGAGATGCTCAGCGCGCGGCTGCTTCGATCACGCGCACAGCCGTGGTCCGACGCCGTGCGAATCGTCCTCGGCGTGCTCGATGGACTCGAAGCGGTTCACGAGGCGCAGATCCTCCATCGAGACCTCAAGCCTTCGAACGTCGCGATCGCGAAGGGTCCGCCCGAAATCGTGAAGCTCCTCGATTTCGGCATCGCGCGATCGCTCACGGGCGAGTCCGATCGCCGCGTCACGCGCACGGGAAACATCGTCGGCAGCCTCGACTACATGTCTCCCGAGGCGCTCGTAAACGACCCGATCGACGTGCGAACGGACGTGTACGCCGCGGGCATGATGCTGTTCGAAATGCTGCACGGCGACTATCCGTTTCTCGACGACGCGATGGCCGCGGCGTTTCGACGCTTGAGCAACGACCCGCCGTTGCCGACCGCGCCCGCGGGCTTCGATGAAGTCCCGCCTGCGCTCGCGAAGCTCGCGCAGCGCGCGATCGCGCGCGACCGAAAAGACCGCCCCGAAAACGCCGAGGCGTTCGCGCAGGAGCTTCGCGAGTTCGTCGTCAGAGCGCGCCGCGCGCAGCCAAGCGCCGCGGTCGAAAGCGAGTCCGACGCGTCTCGCGCGAGCGCGCAAGCGGCGTCGAAGACTGCGCGGCCGTCGAGCGTCGACGCCGAAGCCAAGACCGTGGACGCGCCAACGGCTCCGCCCGGCGCGAAGGACAAGCCCCGAGAGGCCGCGCAACCGTCGCCCGCCGCCGCGCCGAAAGCGAAGCCCAAGCGCGTCCTCGGCGGGATCGCACCACAAGCGCCGCGCCCGCCCGAGATCCCGCCGCCGCCCGATCCCGTGGTGTTGCCGAAGGCCCCGCGCGAGCACGCTTCGCCGTCGAGCAACGCGCTCGCTGCGAAGGTCCCGCGACCGCAGTTCATCGTTCTCGCGCGGCTGCCTGAAGAGAAGCTCGCGTCGCTCGAAGAGCGACGATGGCTCGCCGAGCTCGTGCGCGACGCGGGAAAAGCATACGCGATCGGCTCGCACATCTGGTGCGCGGTGCTGTTCGCGATCGACGCAGCGTCCGCAGAGAAGCGCTCGCTCGTGCTCCTCGACGCGCTCGAGGCGCGATACTCGAAGGTCGCGGTCGTCGGCGGCGCGATCTTCGACCCGCACTTCGCGCTCGAGTCCGCGAAGCTCTCGATGGACGCGAAGCTCCCCGAGCCCCTCCCCGCGCTCGTCGCGCAGCTCGCGTCGATCGCGCGCTGATCGAGCGGCTCGTTTGATTTTGTGTGCCAGCGCCGCGCGTCGGTCAACCGACGCTCGCGCGCTTACGCCGTCGCTTCGGCGCGCTCAGCCGGCGCTCGACGCGGTCGAAGAAACGCTCGCTTGATCACGAAGTACAACACCATCGCCGACAGCACGCCGGTGAGGAAGTCCGTCATCGGAACCATGATCGCCGTGTAGATCATCATCCCGACCTCGAAGCGTCCCTCTTCGAGCACCTCGCGGATCTCCGCGGGCTTGATCATGTTGCTCGCGACCCAGAGCAAGATTCCCCCGATGCACGCCATCGGAACGCGCTCGAGCAGCGGCGCGACGAAGTACGCCATCGCGAGCTTGAGCCCCCCCTTGAAGTACCCCGCGAGCGGGCTGATCGCGCCCGCTTTGATGCTCGTCGCGGTGCGCGCGAGCGCGCCCGTGCACGGAAATCCGTTGACCAGCGGCGTGATGATTTGCACGAGCCCCTGCCCCCAGAACTCTTTGTCCGGGTCGAACTTCGTGCCCTTGTTGTTCGCGAGGCGGTCGGCCATCGACGAGCAAAGGAGGCTCTCGACGCCGGAGACGAACGCGATCGCCACGACGTAGTACACGATGTCCAGCAGCACGCTCGCCGTGAAGCCGGGCAGTCGCGGCGGCGTAAAGACGAAGAACTGATTGGGGATCGAGCCGAAGCGATCGCGCACGACCGTGATGCCGAGGTCGGACAAGACCGTGGACGACAAGAGCGTGGCTGTTCCCACGGCGATGAGCGGCGCGGGGATGAACACCGAGACCTTCAACAACCCGCGCGTCAACGCGAACGTCACGAGCGCGAGCGCGAGCGCCCAGCCGTTCACTTCGCCGAAGTGCGTCACGACCGTTCGCAGCTTGTTGAACAGGCTGCCCTGCACCGCCGTGCGCAGGCCGAGGACCTCGCCGATGTTGCTCGCAGCGATCGCGACGGCGATCCCGACCGTGAAGCCCACGACGATCGAGTTGGGCACGAGCTTGGCGTATTTTCCGAGCCCCGCGACGCCCATGATCATGAGCGTGACGCCCGCGAGGATGGATACCAGCACCAGAAATCCGTGAGCCTGAGCCGCGCTGCCGCCCGAGGCCGGCCCGTACTTCGCCATCAGCCCTGCGATCAACGGGATGAACGCCGCGGTCGGTCCGTACACTTGGTACTTCGAGCCGCCGAACGTTCGACCCACGACGCACGCGAGCGCGCCAGCGATGATGCCCTGCTCCGGCCGCAGCCCCATGGCCATCGCGAAGCCCATCGCCATCGGAATGGCGGTCATCGCGACGATCAATCCAGCGCTGAAGTCCCTGTAGAGAACGACCTTCCACGTGTCTCGTCGGAGGTCCTCGAAGCGCGAATCGAAGAGCGTAAAAAACAGTCGTAGTCGATCGGCAACCGAGCTCGTTGCGGCGTTGGCGGACGACAAAGTTCTCTCTCCTGCGGACCGGGACGTCAGTCGGTCGCGCGACGTCGCGATCGCGATGCAGGTGTCGTTCCGCCCGAGGCAGGCACGACGCGGCATAGATTGCGCGTGTGTGTTTCGATCCATGCGAGGCAGAGTTCGATCATGAAGGTCGTCATCGCGACCGACGGGCAGGCGTCCTCCGAACACACGATCCGCGAGGCGATTCGCTTGCTTTCGCTCGATCGAAGCGCGGTTCACGTGATCTCGGTGCTCGACCCCGAAGAGCGCATCGGCGGCAACGAGGACGCAGCCGACGACCTGGCTCGCGCGACCGCGCTGCTCGCGAGCGAGGGCATCACCGCGCAGGCATCGATGCTACGCGGTCACTTCGCAGAGCAGATCGTCGGCTTCGCCGAGCAGATCAGCGCCGATGTGATCGTCGTTGGTTCGAGCGCGCAACGACCGCTCGTTCAGTGGTTGACCGGCAGCGTGTCGAACGAAGTGATTCGGCGCTTCAACGGGTCCGTGCTGGTGGTCACGCACCACCGTCGGTGACGGCGATCAGGCCGCGTCGACCTTGCTCGCGGGCGGCGGAAGGATGCTCGTGCGCGTCTCGACAGGGCGAAACTCCATGAACGACTCGACGCCCGGCTGGCGAATTCGCAGCCGTCCCGTGCGCGGGTCGTACACGCAGCCGTGCACCGAGAGTCGTCCCGCCGAGACCGAGTCGCGCACCACGTCGTACTCCATCAGCGTGTCGACCTGCACAGCGACGAAGCGCTCGACGAGCTGCTCGATGCTCATCTCGCGAGCGTGATCGATGAGGTCGAAGCCCTGAACGTCGGACGAGCCCTTTCGCAGCCAGCGCTCGAGGTGCGAGCCGACCTTGGTGTTTGCGTCGACGATGGCACGCAGCGCGCCGCACAGGTCGTGTCCGCACACGACGATGTCTGGGACCTCGAGCACGTGAATCGCGTAGTCGAGCGCGGCGCCCAGGCTCGTCGACGCATCGTCGTTCGGATGCGGAACGATCGCGCCGATGTTGCGAACCACGAAGAGCTCACCCGGACCGACGTCGAGGATCATCTCGGCCACGACGCGCGAATCGGCGCAGCCGACGTACAGCGCCCTCGGCTGTTGTCCCTGAATCAGCTCCTCGAACGACGCCTTCTTCGGCTCGAACACCTCGCGCTGAAATCGAAGATTGCCTTGCACAAGGTTGATCCCGATTCGTTGCGTCATGCACGATTCAGGTACCACGAGCCGTGCCAACAGTTGCCACTTGCTCGAATTACCTCCGAATCCCCGAACGACTTTCACCATCAAACCGAGCGATCGAACGCTGTCGGCTCGTTCCGACGATCGGCTCGTAGGGCGCGACCGACAGTGTCGGCCTCTCCCGACAACGACTTTGTGCGCGAAGGCCTCTGCTCTAGGACCGTGCGCCGACCTGTGACCCTCATGCCCGATTCGCCAACGCTCAAACGCCGATGGACGCTCGGCACCGCCCTCGCTCTCTCGCACGGAACGCTCGCCTTCGCGCTGCTCGTCACGGTCGTGTTGGGCGCGATTTCGCTTCGCCGCATCGATCACTATCTCCGCGAGCTGCGCGACGACGAGCTCGGCGCCATCGACGAACAACAGACGCTGCACCGCGCGATGTGGGCCGTCGAAGTCGCGATGCGACACGCAGAGGACGCCTGCGCGCGAGGCGCGATGGAGGAGTCTGTCCGTCCGCAGCTCGTGAGCGCGCTCCAGACGCTGCGCGAGAAGGACCAACACGTCGGACCTCACGTCGGAACGGAGATGCGGCGCATGGGGCTTCGCTACGAGTCGCTCGCGCAAGCGGCGCTCGCCAATCGCGCGTGCGACGTCCTGAGAGAAGCGCCGTCCCGCGCGGCGAGGCAAGCGCTCGACGAGCGGCTCACGGACCTGTGGATCGCGCAGTCGTTTGCGCTCCATCGCGAGATCGCCGACCGTGAGTTTCGCGCGCGCAGCACGGGAAAGCGCTCGCTCGCGATCGGCGTTGGCCTCGCAGCGGCCGTCACGATCCTCGTCGCGTACCTCGCGCGCTGGCTCTCGCGCTCGATCTCGCGTCCCCTCGCCCGCATCGCCAAGGACGCGACGCGCCTCGGCCGCGGAGACTTCGCGCCGATCGCGCCCGTCGAAGGGCCCGCTGAAGTCGCAGAGCTCGCGGACGACCTCGAGCGAATGCGCCACGCGCTCGCGGCGCTCGACTCGTTGAAAGAAGGCTTCGTCGCGTCGGTCTCGCACGAGCTCCGCACGCCGCTCGCGAAGATCCGCGAGGCGCTTTCGCTACTCGAAGACGGGACCGCGGGCGCGCTCGAAGACCGACAGCGCACGCTCGTCGGGATCGCGCGACGCGCGTGCGAGTCACAGATTCAACTCGTGACGAACCTGCTCGACTTGTCGCGATTGCGCTCGGGCTCGGTGGTTCGAATGCTGGCCGAGGGCTCGCTCGCAGACGTGATCGCCGAGGCAATCGCCGCGGAGCGAGAGGACGCGATCGCGCGCGACATCGCGATCACGATGAGCGCTCCGGCGACGCCGCTCGTTCGCACGATGGACGCCACGCTGATCGAGCGAGCGGTCGCGAATCTCCTGCGAAACGCCGTACAAGTCTCGCCTCCGCGCTCGAGCGTACGCGTCACCGTGACGACCGAAGCCGCGCCGCCGAGCGCGCTGAAGCTGCCGACAGGCACCGGCGCGCGTTGGGCGCGGATCGCGATCGCCGACGAAGGTCCCGGCGTGTCCGAAGACGTTCGAGAGAAGCTCTTCGAGCCGTTCGTGACGAAGAGCACCGGCGGCCGGGTCGGGGTCGGACTGGGCCTGGCGCTCACACGCGAAGTCGCGCGCGCCCACGGCGGCGACGCGCGGCTCGTCGATACGCCGCGGGGCGAGACCGGCGCGCGATTCGAGCTGTGGCTTCCGCTCGTCTCGGCGGCGCCGCGAGAAAGCGAGCTGGCTCGTGAGCGGCAGTGAGGGGTTGCGCGCCGCGCGAAGACACGGCAGGACGGCGAACGAACTGTGAACACGAACGAACCGAGGAGGTCCGTCCCGCCGCCGGTGCCGACAGTGCTGCTCGTCGACGACGAGGCCGAGATGCTCACGCTCCTCGCGATGCGGCTCGAAGCCAACGGCTATCGCACCGAACAAGCGGTCAACGGCGCGCAGGCCCGCGCCCGCGTCGCGCGGGGGGCGCTCGACGCGGTCGTGCTCGACTTGAGGCTCCCGGACGCCAACGGGCTCGAGCTCTTGAGCGAGTTTCGTCAGCGCGCGCCGGACCTTCCCGTGATCATGCTGACGGCGCACGGCACGATCGACTCGGCCGTCGAGGCGATGCGCCGCGGGGCGTTCGGGTTTCTCACGAAGCCGTTCAATCACCACGAGCTCTTGCAGCGCGTGAGGCACGCGATCGAAAACGCGTCGCTGCGCCGCGAGGTCGCTGATTTTCGTCGCATCGTCGGAGAAGAGATCGACGGCTCGATCCTCGGGACATCGCGCGCCATCGCCACGGTGCGCGAGCTCATCGCGCGCGTCGCGCCGACGGACGTCACCGTCCTCGTCACCGGCGAGAGCGGCACTGGAAAAGAGCTCGCCGCGCGCTCGATTCATCAGCTCTCTGCCCGCGCGAAGATGCCCTTCGTCGCGGTCAACTGCGGCGCGATCCCGAGCGAGCTCCTCGAGAGCGAGCTGTTCGGTCACGTGCGCGGCGCGTTCACCGGCGCGAGCCGCGATCGCGACGGCCTCTTCGCGGCGGCGCGCGGAGGGACGCTCTTTCTCGACGAGGTCGGCGACGCGCCGCTCCACGTGCAAGTGAAGCTGCTCCGCGTGCTGCAAGAGCGACGGTACACGCCCGTCGGCTCGACCACCGAGCGCGAGGCGGACGTGCGCGTGCTCGCGGCGACGCACCGCGACCTTCGAGCCGACGTCGTTCGCGGGCGATTTCGCGAGGATTTGTTCTTTCGACTCCACGTCGTTCCCCTCGAGATGCCGCCCTTGCGCGAGCGACGCGAGGACATCGTCCTGCTCGCCGAAGTGTTTCTCGAGCGCGCGTCCGCGAGGCACAAGCTCCCCGTCCCTGCGCTCTCGTCCGACGCGCTCGACTGGCTGCTCCAGTGGTCTTGGCCCGGCAACGTCCGCGAGCTCGCGAACCTCATGGAAGCCGCGACCGTGCTCGCCTCGGGCGCAGATCTCCGCTCCGAGTCCCTGATGCGACTCGCGGGCGCCGCCGCGAGCAAGCCCGCGCCCTCCGCCACGACGAGCGCGCCGATCGACGAGCGCGAGCCTCCTTCGATCGACGGCGACTCGGACGCGTCCGTCGATCCCGTGCGCGTGCTGACGGATCAAGCGCGACCGTTGCCTTCGCTCAAGGACGCGCGCGACGCGTTCGAGCGCGCGTACCTCGTCGAAGTGCTCCGGCGCGCCAACGGAAACGTCACCGCCGCAGCGCGCGTCGCCGGCCGAAATCGCACGGATTTCTACGACCTCCTCCGCAGGCACGGCGTGCGTTGGCGCGAGGGCGGCGGATGACCCTCGATCGCGCCGCGCTGCTCGCGCTCGATCGCGCCCACGTCTGGCACCCGTACACGCCCGCGCACGACGACGGCCTGCCGCCGCTCGTCGTCGCCCGCGCAGAGGGCGCGCGATTCTGGGACGTCGACGGACGATCGTTTATCGACGCGAACAGCTCGTGGTGGGTCGCGTCGCTCGGACATCGGCACCCTCGCCTCCTCGCAGCGCTCTCGCGACAGTCGCAAGAGCTCACGCACATCGCCCTCGGCGGCCTCACGCACGAGCCGGCGACGCTGCTCGCGCGAGAGCTCGTCGAGACGATGCCTGGCTACCGCGACACGACGCTCGCCGCAGATCGAAGGCTCGCGCGGGTCTTCTACTCGGACGACGGATCGACGTCGGTCGAGGTCGCGATCAAGCTCTGCGCGCAATACTGGGCGCAGTCGACGCGCGCGAAGCGAACGCGCTTCATCGCGCTCTCGGGCGCGTTTCATGGCGAGACCGTCGGCGCGACGAGCGTCGGAGGCATCGACGCGTTTCGCGCGGTGTACGGCCCGCTGTTGTTCGACGTGATCCGCACACCGTCTCCGCACGACGCGCGCGGGTGGGAGCGCGCGGTCGACGCGATCGTCCGCGAGCTCGACGCCCATCGCGACACCATCGCCGCGGTCGTCGTCGAGCCCATCGTTCAGGGCGCCGCCGGGATGCGCGTGTACGAGCCCGCGTTCCTGCGTGCGATCCGCGAAGCGTGCGACCGAAGCGACACGTTTCTCGTGGCCGACGAGGTCTTCACGGGCCTCGGACGCACAGGAACATTCTGGGCCTGCGAGCACGCCCAGGTCGTCCCCGACGTGCTCTGCACGGCGAAGGCGCTCTCGGGCGCGCTGTTTCCCTTCGCGGCGACCGTGGCGAGCGAGCGGATCTACGACGGGTTTCGCGGCGGACGCGACCGCGCGTTTCTCTACGGACACTCGTACTGCGGCAACCCGCTCGGCTGCGCGGTCGCGCGCGAAGTGCTCGCGATCTACCGCGAAGAGCGCGTGCTCGATCGCGTCGCGGCCATCGCCCCCAAGATCCGCGCAGCGTTCGAAGCGCTCGCCGAAGAGCACCCCTCCCTCGCGCGCCCACGCGCGATCGGCGCGATCGGCGCGATCGACCTCGGGGCTCAGGGCTACCTCGACGACAAGGGCTGGCGCGTCTACGAGGCGGCGCTCGCGCGGGGCGTCTACCTCCGTCCCCTCGGCGACACGGTGTACGTGGCGCCGCCGCTCGTCATCGATGACCCTACGCTGGACGCGCTTCTAGACGGCGTAACCCAGAGTATTCGCGAAGCGATCAAGCGTTAACTACCCAAACGGGCGCGGATCGTGTTCTAGTCGTCCCGCTGAAGGCAAATGCACGACTGGTTGCGTGGCTCGCTCGAACAAGTCCCGTTGCTGCACGGTGGGGTCCGCTCAGTAGTCGAGCGCTGCACGACGCCAGGCGAAGCCTTCTGGCTCTACGACCTGCCCGAGCTCGTCGCGTGGGTCGCGCTCGCGCGAGCGTGCGAGCGGCAAGTCCCGCTCGTGTACGCGCAGACGCTCGCGAGCGAGCTCGCCCGCGTGGCGTCCAGCGAAGTGCTCGGGTCCAACCCCGCGGTCGCGAAGGCCAGCGCGCTGTGGCGCTCGAGCGCTGCGTTTTCAGCGCTCGCGTCGCTCGGTGAGCACGCGGACGCGTTCGAGCCGTTCGACGCGCGTCGCGTCGCGCGGGCGCAAGAGCAGATCTTTCTCGCGCTGCAGATCGGCGAGGCGCTTCAGGGCGTCCACTT
The DNA here is from genome assembly GCA_016793325.1 of Myxococcales bacterium. Classification (GTDB taxonomy): domain Bacteria; phylum Myxococcota_A; class Polyangia; order Polyangiales. Next base: position 32,152 of record JAEUKI010000069.1, read on the forward strand.
CGCGCCGCTCGAGACCGCGCCGCTCGCGACAGCGCAGTGCGAGGCGCTCCGCGGGAGCTTCGAGAGCCTCGTCGGTGATTGGGCTGCAAAACCGCTGGATTTCGAGCTGCAACGCCGACGTAGCATCGCGGTCGCCGACCAGACGCGCCGACAGTTCGGCCTGTCTCGCGGCTCGGTCGACCTCGAGGAGCACGAGGCGTTGCCCCTGCGGCGATGGACGGACGTGCTCGCGGTGGCGGGCGTCGTCGAGGCGCCGGACCTCGCGGTCGAAGAGCTCCTTCCACAGATGGAATCGCCGCGTGATTTGCTGCTCGTTCGCTTCTCGGACCTCGCGGCGCGCGACCGGGTCGGCGACATCGGACAGCTCGCGCTGGGGATGCACGCGGTGCTGCGCGAGTCGCTCGACGAGGCGTTTGCCACGGCAAAAGAGACGGTCGATCGCGTGAGCACCGGCGAAGGGCTCCGCGCGCTCGCGGCGGGTGGCCGACGCTTTCATCGCGCAGCTGCTGCAAATTCGCTGCGCGCTTCGCTCGCGCAGGGCGACGCGCTGGCGGGCGCGCCGCTCACCGCGACCCGCGCGCTCGCGCTCGTTCGTTGGGCGGCGGACCTCGGCGAGCGCGTCGAGACGTGGTGCGACGCCGAGCAAGACGATCGCGCGCTCAACCGCGTGCGCAACGTGATCCGCGGTCCGATCGAGATCCGCGAGACGCTTCGGCCGGGCGAGCTGTAATTTCGCTGGCGAAAACGCCGCTCCCGGTCAACGCACGAAGCGCGAGCGCCCCTCTCGCTCCCACCACTCGCGGTACTGCTGCTGCGCGCGCTCGCGCTCGCGTCGCGGCAGGTTGAAATAGTAGCCCACGAAAATACCCGAGAGCTTCTTCAGCTCCTCGCCGGCTTCGTGGCGAATGGACGAGTCGTCGTGGACGAGCGCCTCGATGAGCCACTCGATGCGATGCCGTCCCGCGGCGCTCTCCCACCAGTCGCGCCAGCTGCGGGTGTCCTCGCGAAAATCCTGGCGCGCGAGCACGACGAGCGCCCTGTGCGACAGCGAACGGACCGAAGGATCGGAGTCCGTGAGCCCGCTCAAGAGCGCGGGAATGGCCTCGCTGTCTCGGAGGTCCGCGAGCGCTTGCGCCGCGAGGCGACGGCGCTCGACGGGGATCGCCGCGTCGGTCAGCGTCGTGCGAAGCGTACGCAGAACGCGCTCGAACTCGGGGAGCTTTCGATACGCGCGCAGCGCTTCGAGCGCGATGCGTCGCGTCGGCGCGTCCGAGTCGAACAGCCGCGCGCCGAGCCTCGCGATCGCGAGCGGATGGACGACCTCACCGAGGCAGAGCGTCGCGTAGTAGCGCTGCTCGGGGTCGACGGACTCGAGGAGCTCGGTGAGCGATTGCGCGGCCGCGTGGCGAAACATCACCACCAAGCGCAGCAGCGGTCCCACCTCCGCCGCGCGGGGAACGCGCGAGCGCGGCTCCGAGCGATCGTGGTACGTCGGCCCGGGAAAGTATCGAAACACGGCGTCGAGCGAGCGCTCTCCGAGCGCCACCAACCGCTCGGCCGCGCCGTCATCGAGCGCGCCTGTGCGGACGACCTCGGCCACGAGCTTGAGCGCGTTGACCTCGTCTGCTGCCGCGTCACGCGCGGGCGGCGGGATCGATCCGCCCGGCGCGGGAAGCGGCCCGATCACGTCCACCGCGACAGGAACACGCCCGCCGTGCACGAAGCGCCCGCTCACTTCGGGCCCTCGCGAAACGCGACGAACGCCCTCGCTGTCGGTCGAAAATGGAACCTCCGCGCTGTCGTCCACAGGCGCTGGCGGCTCGACGCGCTCGGGAGCGCTGGTGACTGCGCGCGGCTCGGGAGCCACCTCCGGCCGCGCTTCGGGCGGCGTCGGCGCGAGCGGCGCCGGTGACTCGGGCGCGCTCGCTTCGACGACCGCGACGTCTGTTGCAGCGCCGTCGATCGCCGGAGCCTCGACGACCGGCGCTGGCGGCGCAGCGACGACGGGCGGCTCGACCGTGGGCGCCGCCTCGATCGCTTCGCCCTCGGGACGCGCCGCGAGCGCGCGCAGCGATTGAACGCCGCGCTGCTCGGCCACTCGGCGCGCGATGGCGCCCACGGTCACGCGCGTGGCGTCGAGCGCAGGGCCGCCCTTGCGGGCCTTTCGCTCGCGAATGATCCGCTCGAACGCGTTGGCCGCGTGTCCGCAGAGCGCGACGACCTCGTCGAGCGCCGCCAGGTCGAGCGGCTCGGGTCCATGGTCGGCCCACACAATCAAGACGACGCGGCCGCCGATGTGAATGGGGACGAGCGCGATCCCCCGCGCGCCGTCGCGGCCGAGGTCGCTTCGAACGACCGCGTCCGTTCCGCTGTCGGCGAGCGCTCCGACGACCGGCGCGCCGCGCTCGCGGACCGCGCGAAACGAGCTCGGGCTGTCGAGCGGCACGGCGATGCGCCGCACCATGGTCGCGGGCAATCCGTCACCGCGCGCGTCGAGCCCTTCGGCGACGTCTCCCTGCACGACGAAGAGCGCCACGTAGCGCAGCCGCTCGACGGCGAAGTCGAGCACGAGCCCGAGGATCGCGTCGCGATCTTGCGCCGCATCGATGCGACGGAGGACCTCTTCGCGCGCGGTGCGGGGTTCGATCTCTACTGGCGCGTTGGCGCGAGCGTCATCAGTTTCCGTGGACTCCGGCGCGTCGTCGTTGTCTTCGATCGCCGCCGAGAGCGCCGAGAGCGCCGAGAGCACCGCGGTCTTCACTTTGACTGCGCCGGCCGAGCGCGCGGGCGCCGCGGGCTCGTTGTTCGTCGTCTGCGCAGCGATTTGGCCGGCAGACGCGCCGGACGAGAGCCGGTCCGCGAGTCGACGGAGCCGCGGAGAGAGCTCGCTGCCATAGTGCCGCGCGAGCGCCCAAGACAGCCGAAACGCGAGCGTCGCCCGGAGCGAGAGCGGCAAGCCCGCCGCGGTCTCGAGCGCCGCGCGCGCCGCTTCGGCGGGCGGATCCACGACCGCCACCACGAGCACGCCGTCTTCGATGCGAAGCGGAAGCACGCGGTGCGACTCGCACTGCAAACGATCGAGGCGCGCGAGCGCGTTGGCCTCGGCGTGCGCGAGCTCTTCGCGCGAGGCCGGCGCGAGCTCGACCATCTTCGCGCGAAAGCGCGTGAGCGACTCTTCGGAGAGCGCTTGCACCTCGAGCAGATTGCTCTCGAGGTCGCCGCCGTTGAGCACTTGACGCTGGATCGCCTCGTCGAGCTTGTGCGGAGGAACCGCGTGCTCCCTCGCGAGCAGGGCCGACAGCGTGGACATTGGCAGCGTTCGAGGTGATACCGCGTTCGGCCCAACGAGGGGAAGTGCGCGCGCATCCCGACAGACATTTCACAACGCTGCAGCGCCGGTGCGACCGCGCTCGTCGCCCGCCTGAAGAAATCGGTGGACGAAATCTCTCCCGGCGGCCGAGCGCCTACCGTTGACGAAGGTCGCCGAGCAACGCCGACGCCATCGCGCAAAACGCAGCGGCCGCGTGCTCGGTGCGCAGGATTCGCGGACCGAGCGAGACGCTGACGAACCCTGCATTTCGGGCGAGCAAGCGCTCCTCGTCGGTCAGCCCGCCCTCGGGCCCGACCAACAACGCGACCGGCCCTTCGTCGAGCGCGGCGAGCCACGAGGCCACCGACACGCCTCCAGCCTCGTCCGCGACGCAGCGGTGCGCGATCGTCTCCGACACCCGCGCGAGCGCGGCGCCCACGGATCGAAGCGGCTCGACACGCAACAGATCTGCGCGCCCGCATTGCTCGCTCGCGCTCGCGCTGACCGACTCGAGGTGGAGCCGCTGCGCTTCTGCGCGCGAGGCATCGAGCTTCGAGACCGATCGCTCACACTCGACAGGCCAGACCGCAGCGGCCCCGAGCTCGGCGCACGCGCGAACCACGCGCTCGAGCTTGTCGCCTTTGGCGAGCCCTTGCAGCGCGTGGACTCCCGCGCGATCTGCCACGACGCCTCGGCGCGCGGGCCCGTCGAACGCGACGCGAACGACCACCGATCGACGCTCGTCGCGCACCGACGCGACCCGCGCGTCTCGCTCGAAGCCCTCGCCGTCGAACACGACGACGGCGTCGCCCTCGCGCGCGCGGAGCACCCGCGCGACGTGGTGCGAGACCGCTGAATCGAGGGCGATTTCGCTGCTCTCGAGCGGCGCTCGGCGAGCGAGCACGCGAATGCGCGCGACCATCTCCGCCTGCCTCGCGCTCAGCGACGAACCAGCTCGGGGGCGACCCACTCGCCCTGTTGCTCGCAGCGCTCCAAGCGCAGTCCGAACGGCGCGTACGCGGCGACGACCGCGTCGCGCTGCGCCTCGAGGACGCCCGACAACACGAGCGCGCCTCCGTCTGCGACGAGCGCCGCGATCGACTCGGCGAGCGGAATCAACACGCCAGCTTCGATGTTGGCGAGCACGAGCGTCGATCGCTCGCGGAGCACGTCGGTCGAGCCGACGCGCGCGTCGATGCGGCTCGAGAGGCCCAAACGCTCAGCGTTTTCGCAGGCCACTTCGATGCTGTCCGCGTCGATGTCGCAGAGCACCGCGCGCTCGGCGCCGAGCAAGAGCGCGGCGAACGAGAGGATCCCCGAGCCGCACCCGACGTCGATCACGAGCGACTCTGCGCGGTCCCGCAAGCGACGCTCGAGCGCCGCTGTCGCGAGGGCCGTCGACGCGTGCTGCCCTGTCCCGAACGCGCGTCCTGGGTCGAGCCGCATCACGACGTCGCCAGGCTGCGCGTCGAACTCGATCCACGAGGGGACGATCACGACGCGATCGCCGAGGCGCATGGGCTTCCAGTGCGCCTTCCATGCGTCGGCCCAGTCGTCGCCTTCGATCCACTCGATGCGCGCGTCGCCTGCAAATTCGCTGAGCGCGTCGTTGGCGCTGGCCTCGTCATCGAAGCTCGCGACGAGCGTGACGCCCTTGGGTCCGCCCTTGACGAGCGTGCTCGCGTCGCGCTGCTCGATGCCCGATGCGCCGAGGAGCAACAGCCGTCCGTTGACCCCGTCGGCGTCCTCGAGCGTGCACTCGACGTGCACTTGCGGAAACCGCGTCGACGCTGCGTCCGTCGCGGCAGAAGCGCTGTGATCGCTCATCGTGCAGCTCGTTCAGTTTCCGACGACGGTGATGTTGAGCGTGGCCGGCTGGCTGCCCTGCGACGCGACGACGCCCACGACGATCCCCGTCACGGCGCCAGCGACGAGGACGCCGCCTCCGACCCAGACCCACCACGGAATTCCACCGGGTTCGGGCACGGCGATTCGAAGCGGCGCAAACGCATCGCCGCGCGCTTGCACAGGAACGCCCGTCGCGTCGACCGCCTCGAAGTAGTACTCGACGAGCGGGGGTCGAACCGCGTCACCCGGAAGCGTGACAGCGAACGCTCCGCCGCCCTGCCCTCGCGCGTCGATGCGTCGAAAGATCCCCGCGTTGTTGTGCCGATACGCGAGCACGAGTCGCGACACGCGACTTCCGGGATCGACCACGTTCGCCGTGAGCGCGACGGCGCGTCCGCGCTGCTGCTGCGGCGGCGATCGGTGCTCGATGCGCACTTCGGCCGGAGCGGCTGCGACGACGGTCGTCGTTCCTCCGCCGCCGGTTTGCGGACGCGCGACGCCCGGTCGGCCTTCGGCCTCCCAACGCTCGCGAGCGCGCGTAAAAAACTGTTGAACGCGCGGTGAAACGTCCTGCGAAGGCTGCCGTTCGGGGTCGCGCGCGAGCACGAGTCGCCACGCGCCCTCGGCCTCGTCGCTGCGCTGCAGCGCCTGGTACGAGTACGCGAGCAGCTCGTAGATTCGCAGCTCGTCTTGGGGGCTATTTCCCGGGCGAATAATCGCGGCCGAGAGGGTCTGCACAGCCTCTTCGTAGTGCAGCTCGTCGTACTGCCGTTGTCCGAGCTGAATCAGGTTGCGCTGGCCCGCTTGGGCAAACGCGGACGACGTCACGACCGTGGACGAAAGGGCCACGACGAGAGACAGACCGAGGATTGCAGGTCGCATGAGCGATCGGATCGTACACCGACCGCGGCCGACACAACGCGAACATCGCGCCTGCGCCGTACGTTTGCAGAGCCATCGCGGGGAGCACGCACGACCCAGGCGCGTTCGTCGTCGCTCGAAGCGCGCCCACCGCCATGGTGTGGAAAATACCCAGCGACCGTCGCTACCATCGTGGGCGTCGTGCGCCGGACCGTCGCGAGACTGTTTGGCGATTCGCGGCTCGATGCGCGATAGTGAGGTCGTGAATCGATCGACACTTTGCTTCGTGGCGGCGCTCGCGCTCGTCGGCACGAGCTCTGCGACCGGGGTCGCTCGCGCGCAGACGGCGCCGCGAGAGAACCGCGACGTTGGGCGGCTCTTGCGCGAGGGCGCGGCGGCGTTCGACGCGCACGACGACGCCACGGCGCTCGCGCTCTTTCAGCAGGCGTATCGCGTCTCGGAAGAGCCGACGATCCTCGTCAATATTGGTCGAGTGTTCGCCAGGATGCGCCGCCACGATGACGCGATCGCGACGTACGAGCGGTACCTGAGCCGCGTTCCCGACTCGCCCGAGCGCGCCGCGATCGAAGGGCTGATTCGCGAACAACGAGAGGCGCGGGACGCGCCGTCCAACGCCGCGCGAGACGCTGCGGCGCGCGAAGAACGCGCCCGACAAGAGCGCGCGCGACAAGAACGCGAAGAGCGCGAGCGACGCGAGCGAGAGCGACAGTCGAGAGGCGTCGGGGCAGGCCCGTGGGTGCTACTCGGCGTTGGAGGCGCGATCGCGGTCGGCTCGCTGATCCCGTGGTTCGCCGTTCGCGAGCCCAATCGCGCGACGCTGGAGGCGCGCATCGGAAGCGACTGCGCGAACGTCGGCGGCGTCGTGGAGTGCTTCGACGACGGCAGCCTCAGCGCCGCTTACAGCACCGCCAACGCCGGCTCGATCGCCTTCGGCGCGATGCTCGGCGTCGGGCTCGCCGCCGCCGCGACTGGCGGAATCTGGGCCGCCGTCGCCGCCACGCGCACGGAGCCGCGGGTGGCGATCTCGATCGACCCAAGGGGCGGGATCGTCGTCGCAGGGACGTTCGGAGGTGCGCGATGACCACGACGCGAATCTCGACGGGCGTCGCCGTTTTGATTTCGTGTGCTGGATGTCTCGGGCCCTATCGCTTCCATTCGACGCGCACCGACGCGGGCGACGGCGCGTCAGTCGACGGGAGCGCGGACGCCGACGTCGTGCTCGACGCGCCGAGCGTCGACGCGCCGAGCTGCTCGAGTCCGATCACGAAGCTGCGCGCGTTCGAAGGCGCCACCTGCGCTCAGCGCGCCAACGGCGACGTGTACTGCTGGGGGTCCAACGTTCCGCCGGACGGAACGAGCATGGGGCTCGGCGCGATCCGTCGCATCGCCGCGCGCGCGGACGACTTCATCGTCGGCGGATACGCGCGCAGCCCGTTCGTCTGCGTGCTCGCGGGAGACGCCGTCCAGTGCGCCGGCGGAAACGCGCAAGGTCAGCTCGGCCTCCCGCCGGACACACGAACGCCGGCGCTCGCGCCGCTGCTCACCGTCGGCGGGGTCACCGGGGTGCGCGCGATGTCCGCTGGGCTCGGGCACGTTTGCGTCCTGAGGTCCGACACGCCGACGTCGGCGCGCCAGGTCGTGTGCTGGGGCTTCCCGACGAGCAATCGAACAGGCCGCATCCCGACAGGCCTCGGACCGCCAACCACGGTTTGGGGCGAACCCACCGTGCTCGACACGATGGGCGTGACGACGCCCGCCACTTTCGAGAGCATTCACTCTGCCGGCACGACGAACATGGTCGTCGCTCGCTTGGCGAGTGGCCGCGAGCTCTTTGGCTGGGGAGCCGCGGATTTCTCCACCTTTCCGATCGTCGGCGGCGGGGCCGGAACCGTCACGCCCAACAACGACCTGGACTTCGCACCGTTTCAAGCAGAGTTCGGCAAACTCTTGGTGTCGTCGCGGCTCGTGTGCGGCGTGAAGTCGACGCAACCAAGCCTGTACTGCCTCGGCATCACCGCGTCGGGCGTATTTGGTAGCGGAGTGAACATGCCCACAAACATGTGGACGAGCTTGGCGAGCCCGTCGCCCATCGCGATGGGCGACGACGGCGCTCTCGCGGCGGTCGGAAGCCTCGAGGCCGAAGACTCTGGAACGAACCCCTCGGGCTTCGCGTGCGCGGTGTTCACAAATCAACCGTCGGTCGTCTCGTGCATCGGCTCGAACCGGTTCGGGCAACTCGGGACGTTCAGCGGCGTGCAGTCGAGCACATGGGAACCTGTCGAAACGCCGTCTCGCGGCACAGCCGGCGACGGGACGAACATCCGCCAGCTCGTCGCAGGCGCAGCGCATGCCTGTGTGCTGACCACCCGAAACGAAGTCTATTGCTGGGGACGCGACGTGTGTGGCGAGCGAGGCCCAGAATTCATCGGCTCGTCGGACAAGTGCCAAACGCTCGCGCCCGAACGCCCTGCGCGACAGCTTCCAAACCGCATCGACGTCCCCTGCCCGCGATGAGCGCTACCGCTCGAGCCTGATCTGCTCGCCGCCACCCTGCTGTTGCGTCTGCGTCGTCGGGCTCGGCGGCGTGGTCCTGCGGCCGGTGACGGGTCGCGTTCGGCGCGTCGTCGGCGCGTCGTCGGCGCGCGGCTCTTCGGTCAACGCCGCGACGCGCGTGACGCGCTCGCCCGAGGGCGGCTGTTCGATCACGTACATCGCGTAGCCAGGGTGCTGCACTTCGAAGCGTCGCGCCGCGCCTTCGTTGCTGAGGGCGACTTCGAGCGGCGTGACTCCGAGCACGAGTCCACCTTCGCGCACCGACGCGCCCGGCGGGGTCGACTCGATGCGCAGCACGCCGCGCGCAGCGAGCGAGCCCGCTCCGCGCTCGACCGCGTTCGATCGCTCACCGACCGCGCCGCGATCTGCGGTGCGCTCGCGATCGCCCGACGCCGCGACGTTCGCGCCGCTGCCTCGCTCGTTGCGTCGCGCGTTCACGCCCACGCCGATGCCGGCTACGATCAACGCCGCGAGCCCGACAGACACGGGCAACACGACGGATCGCTTCTTGTCGGGCGCCACTGCGGCACTCGACGCAGTGAGCGTCGCGCCCGCGATCGTCCCGCTCTGCTCGTTGACCGACGGCGCCACCCCGAGCGGACTGGGCTGCGCGTCGAGCCGAATGGCGCCCGACTGACTTCGGCTCGCGACCGTGACGTCCGAACGAAACGCGGGCATCGTCGCGATGTCGCGAAGCGCGCTGACGACCGCGTCCGCGTCGGGATAGCGCGCCGCGGGGCTCTTCTCGAGCAAGCGTCGAACGAGCGCCTCGAGCGCTGGGTTGATCTCGACCGACGGATTGACGTCGCGCATCGCGGGAACGGGCGCGCTCACGTGCTTGACCAGCACGTCCATCGGCGCCTTTCCATCGAACGGAGTCCGCCCGACGAGGCACTGAAACAAGATGATCCCGAGCGCATAAAGGTCGCAGCGATGGTCGACCGGGGCGGCGGACACTTGCTCGGGCGCCATGTACCTCGGCGAGCCGAGAAACGTCCCTTCTTGCGTGATGTCTTCGCGGAGCTCCCCCTCGAGCTGCTTCACCAAGCCGAAGTCGAGGATCTTGACGCCCGGCGTGCCCTCGTCGCTCGCGACGAGCATGATGTTCGCGGGCTTGAGATCGCGGTGCACGAGCCCCGCTTTGTGCGCCGCGCGCAGCCCTCGCGCGATCTCGATCCCGACCGAGACGGCGTCGGGCTGAGTCATCGGCGTCGGGCCGCGCTGCAGTCGTTGATGCAGCGTCTGCCCCTCGAGCAGCTCCATCACGAGGTAGAACTGCGGCCCCGCCTCCGTGTCGACGCGACCATAGTCGTGCACGGTGATGACGTTCGCGTGCGAGAGCTTCGCGCTGAGCGACGCTTCGAGAAAGAACCGTCGCTCGACAGCGGGGTCCGCGTCGCGGTGGTTTGGCGACGCGTCGAGGACCTTCACGGCGACAGCGCGGTTCAGCGCCACCTGTTCGGCGCGGTACACCTTGCCCATTCCGCCTGCGCCGAGCCGAGACACGAGGCGGTATTTTCCGTCGAGAACTTGCCCGATGAGCGGATCGTCTGCGTTCGTCGAGGACACGTTGCGCGCATTGTAGCCCTCATTTCGCGGCGAAAACAAAGATGGTCCCCGAGGCCCCGCCGGGGCTTCGGGCGAGGGCTGCTGGTCGCCCGACGCACAACAGCGCTCGCAGGGCGCGTCGCTCTGGTAGTGTCATACTCAGTCAAGCCGTGGCCAAGGCACGAGACACCGTTGAAGCTGTCGCACAGAGCGCGGACTACTTGCGCCTCGCGATGGCCGCGGACGACCCACGCCGCGCGTTGGCGCTCGCGCGCGAGGGGCTGGCGCGGGCGGATGAAGCGACCTCTCGGGGCGAAGAAGACGACCCCGAGTCGCGACTGCTGCTCTTGCGCGAGGTGTTCAAGGCCCACATGCGCGCGGGGCGCCCTCGGTCGGCGCACGCGGTCGCGAAGAAGATGACCCGCATCGGCGCGCTCGCGGAGGTCGCCAACGCAGACCTCGGTCGCGCGTGCAGCGCGCTCGGCTGGTTCGAGCACGCGGCGCGGTCCTATCGTCTCGCGGCGCGGTTTGCTCCCGCGAATCGCCGCGCGACGCACTGGGCCGCGAGCGCGATGGCGCTGTTTCACGCGGGGCATCCCGATGAGTCGCTCGCGGCGCTCGAGCGCGCGCTGCGGTGGTCGACGCAGACGCGGCCGCTCCACCGCGCGCAGGTCGCGCTCGTCGAGCTCTCTCGCGGAACGACCGTTCCCGACCTCAGCGCCATCGTCGCCGACCTCGACGCGTCCCGCGCGTCCGAAGGCTACGGCCGCTATGTCCTCGGCTCGATCGCGCTGCTGCTCGGCGATCGAGCGCGCGCCGACGCGCTGCTTCGGGAGTTCATCGCGCGCAACGCCAACGACGCGCTCCGCGCAGCGACGCTCGCTGGCGAGCTCGCGCGAGCGCGGGCGGGACTCCGGGCGCTCTCTTCGCGTGACGTCTGAGCGATGAGCGACCGTTCGCAGACCAACCGCTGCAATCGCAGAGATCGCCGCGCGCACACTTCGACGGGAGGTCGTGCGTGACCGCGATCGAGCTGCCGCTGTGGTTCGTGCTGGTGTTCTCGTTCGTGTTCGGCGCGGCGTGGGGATCGTTCGCGAACGTCGTCGTCTATCGCTGGCCGCTCGGGCTGAGCGTCGTGTCGCCGCCGTCGCGATGCCCGTCGTGCGAGACCAACATTCGCGCGTTCGACAACGTTCCGATCTTCGCGTGGCTCTGGCTTCGCGGGCGGTGCCGCAGCTGTCGCGCCCCGATCTCGCCGCGCTACGCGATCGTCGAGCTCGTGTTCGCGCTGCTCTCGACGGCGCTCGCGTATCGGCTGTTCGTCGTCGACGCGCCGTCCCTCGCGGCGAGCGTCGTGCTCGTGCACTACCTCGTCCGGTTCTCGGTCGTCTTCGCGCTCGTCGTCGTGGCGTTGATCGACCTCGATCGCACCGAGGTGCCGGACTTCGTTCTGCTGTTCGCCGTCGCGCCGATCGTCGCCGCGCTCGGAACGAGCCCCATCGCTCCTGCGGTCGACGCGCTCTCGGCGCTCGCGGGCGCGGGCCTCGGCTACTTCGGACTCCGGCTGCTCTTCATCGATGGGCTGAAGCTCGTGATCGGACGCGCTGGGATGGGCCTCGGCGACGCGCACTTGCTCGTGGTCGTGGGCGCGATGCTCGGGCCCGCGGGAGTGCTGTTCTCACTCGGAGCCGGCGCTGTGCAGGGCGTCGCCGCGGCTGCGATCGCGGCGGCGCTCGGACGACGCATCGGCGCGGACGACGTCGACGAGGTCGAAGACGTCGACGACGAGCAAGACAACGACGACACGGCGGGCAGCGAGACGGACGACGCGACCGCGACCGCGACCGAGCAATCCGACGACGAAGCGCGCGCGGCGGACGGCGCTGAGCTCGCTGCTCCGTCTGGTCGAACGCCGATGAAGCTCCCGTTCGCGCCCTTTCTGGGACTCGCCGCACTCGAATACATGCTCTTCGCGGACGTTTTGGTCGCGCGCTGGCTCGCGTACTGACGGTCTCGCGTGGGGCGCTGACACCTGCGGCGAGGCACGCCGGAGTGCCCTCGTTCGCCACGCGGGCCCTCATCGCATCGCGGTGTCGCACGCTGTCGCACAAGCGTTTTCTTCGCTATTTTTCCCGAATTGCTTCCGGTCATCTCCTTTCTTTGTTACTTAGAAGAAATGCATGGCACGGATCGGTTTCGGGCGTTGGATCCAAAAAAGCGCTCGGTCGTGATCGAAGCGGCCTCGCAAGAGTTCGCTACGTTCGGCTACCTCGCAGCGAGCACCAATCGCATCGCGGCGAGCGCGGGCATCTCGAAGGGGGCACTCTTCAGCTATTTCCCCACGAAGGAAATGCTGTTCGCCGGCGTCGTCGGGACGCTGTTCGACGAAATTGGCGCGGCTGACCCAGCGCTCGTCGCAGCGCCGACCGGCTCGCTCGAAGCGCAGCTCGAAGCGCTCGCGCTGCGGCTCTTCGCGCTCGACGCGCGGTGGCCGAAGCTCTTCGTGCTCGGGCACGAGCTGCGGTTTCACGGCGCGCACGTGCCCGAGTGCAAGCAGCACCTCGATCGATTTCGAACGTTGATCGACGCACACGTCGAGTCTGCGATCGCGGGATCTACTGGCGGATCCGCGGCCGTTTCGCGTGAGCTCGCGCTTGCGTTGTTCGATCGACTGCGCGCGCACTTCGTGTTGCGGTCGCCCGAAGTCGCGACCGAAGCGCAGTTTCGCGCGGTCGCGCAGCCCGTTGTCGCCGCGCTCGTCCGCGCGCTCGCGCGCTGAACGCCGGGGTTCGTCGGCGCGGTTTCTTTCGGGGGCCCTTGAGATCGCGGCGACGTTGCGGTACCTCTCCGCCCCCCACGACGGGCCCGATGCGCGGCCCAATCGACCCAACACAGTACTTCGCGCCGCCTCGTCGCTGCGACCAAACGCAGCGAACCACCACGAGCGCCGCTTACCTCGAGAGCGTTTCGATGAGCCACCTTGCCAAGATTCTCGCGTCGTCCAACAGCAAGCTCGCCTCCGTTTTGAACGAGTCGAAGATCGACCCGATCCGCCTCGTCGCCGCGTCGCACGAAATCGAAGCGCTGCGTCCCGAGGACAAGCAGATCAAGCGCGAGAAGAAGGCCGCCGCCGGCAAGGACGACGACGCCGCCAAGGCCGCGCGCAGCAAGAAGCCCCGCAGCGGTCGCCCCGTGACCGAGCGCCTCGTGACCGACGCGCTCGCGGGCAAGCCCGTCTCGGGCCCCGCGAAGAACCGCGTGCTCCGCGCGGTCAACGCCGTTCGCGCGCAGAAGAAGCTCGCGGCCGTCGAGCTCAAGCAGCTCTTCTGAGCGCTTTTGCCGAACACGCGTCGGCAAAACAAGGCTGGTCAAGCCTCCGTGGCAGCAGGTAACTTGCGAGGCCATGAGCGACCAGAAGAATGTCTCGGAGGCGCGCAGGCGCTTCCTCTTTCGTGCGTCTGCAGCGGCAGCAGCGGCGGGCGTTGTGTTTCCGGCCTGTGGCATGCCGATGACCGGAAACGACGGCGGCGTCGACAGCGGCACGGGCGACACCGGCACCGGATCGGGGTCGGAGTTCGCGACGGGCGTGATGGCGAGCTCCCTCAGCGTGGGCAGCGTTCAAGTCGTCACGCCGACGCGCGGCGACCCCGTCGTTCTCGGCCGCGACGCGGGCGGCTACTACGCGATGTCCGGCGCGTGCACCCACGAGATGTGCCCCGTCATGGCGGCGGCCGGCGCGTCGATGATCGGCTGCACGTGCAACCACGGCGCGACCTACTCGCTGACGGGCGCGCTGCTCACGCCCGCGACCACGCGCCCCGTGGCCAACCAGCAGCCGCTCAAGCACTTCCGCATGGAGATTCGTGCGGGCGCGATCGTTGTGTCCGTCGGCACCGAAGTGCCCAACACGACCCGCGTCACGGCGTGAGCTCGTCGCGCGCGATGCGTCGTTGGTGAGCCGATGAGCGCACCCACCATGGACGCCTGGCGCAAGCGATTTACGCGACGAGTCGTCGGGGGGACCCTCGCATCGCAGCTGCCGATCGCGCTCACGTGCGCGGCGCTCGCGGCTTCGTCGGGCACGCCCGCGACGGTCGCGATCGTCGTCGCGATCCTCGCGCTCGGGGCGCTCAACACCCCGCTCTATTTGCGGCTGCGCGACTGGCGCGACCACGAGCGACGGTCGCTGGCGCGCGTGTGGGCCGTCGAGCTCCCGTACTTCGCGTACTTCGCGGGGTCCGTGTTCTTCGCGCTCACGTTTGCTCCCGTGTTGCTCGTCGCGGGAATCGTCGGCGGAGGCGCGCTGGTCGGAGCGTCGATGCGCGCGCTCTTGATTGTGTGTGCGCTCGTCGGGTTCTACTCGGTGTTCGTTCGACGCCTTTGGGCGCCGGTCGCGCCCGTGGTGGTCGAAATCGACGGGCTCGACCCTGCGCTCGAGGGCTTCACCATCGCGCAGCTCAGCGACGTGCACTGCGGTCCGTACATGCCTCGCTGGTACCTACGGCGGCTCGCGCGGCGGATGTCTTCGCTCGGCGCGGACGTGTGCGTCCTGACCGGCGACATGATCACCGAGGGAGAGGGCTACACCGACGACGTCGCAGAGCTCGCGCGGCACGTCACGGCCCCGCGGGGAGTGCTCGCGATCCTGGGAAATCACGACTATTTCGGGACGACCGACGGCGTTCGACTCGCGCTCGAGCGCGGCGGCGCCAAGGTCTTGCGCAACGAGGGCGTCGCGGTCGCGCGCGCGGACGGGGGACCCGCGCTGTTCATCGCAGGGATCGACGACAATTGGACGGGACGAGACGACGTGGCGCGAGCGCTCGCAGAGAAGCCCGACGGAACAACCTGCGTGTTTCTCGCGCACGATCCGTCGCTCTTCGACGAGATCGCGTCGCACGGGAGCGTGAGCCTCGTGCTCTCGGGGCACACGCACGCGGGGCAAGTGGGCGTTCCATTTGTGACCCATCGATTCAACTTGGGCCGGATCAAGTTCGCCCGCAGCGTCGGCCTCTCGCGCTCGAACGACGGCCGCGTCGCCCTCTTCGTTCACCCCGGCAACGGGACCTCTGGCCCACCCGTCCGCTTCGGCGTCGCCCCTGTGATCGCGAAGATCACCCTCGTCCGAGCTCGAACGAAGTCCCACCCATGAGCGGCGCGCTCCTCGTCGCGGTGTGTCTCTTCGCTGGGTGGGCCCTGCGCAGACGAGGTCGAGTCGATGAAGCGTTTGCGAACGCGCTCGCGCGGTTCGTCGTCGACGCGGCGCTCCCGTGCCTCACCTTCCGCGGCGTTCGCGCCCTGCGCGCGGCGGACTCGAGCGCGCTGTGGGTGCCCGTCGCGTCTGCGTGGATCGCGTTCGCCGCTGCGGCGCTCTTTCTGTGGCTCGCGGCG
This sequence comes from Myxococcales bacterium, assembly GCA_016793325.1. Taxonomy (GTDB): domain Bacteria; phylum Myxococcota_A; class Polyangia; order Polyangiales. The sequence goes on from JAEUKI010000069.1 coordinate 47,684, forward strand.
CGCGTGCTTCGATGGGACCGCGCGACAACGGGCTCGCTGCTCGTCACCGCCACCGTCGGAAACACCGCGTTCGTCGGCCTTCCGCTCATCGAAGGGCTCTACGGGCGCGACGCGATCGCGACGGCGACGCTCGTCGACCAAGCGGGCTCGTTCGTGATCGTCTCGACCGCGACGGTGCTCCTCGCCCAACGATTCGCGGACCGAACGGATCGAACGAAGCACCCCAGCCGGAGCATGCTCCGCAAGCTCCTCACGTTTCCGCCTGTGGTGGGGTCGTTGCTCGGCGTCGCTTCGCGCGGCGTCGCGCTCCCGACGGCGCTCGACGCTGTGATCGAGCGGCTCGCTTCGCTGGTCGTTCCCCTCGCGCTCGTGTCGGTGGGCGTTCGGCTCTCGCTCGACGCGCGCGCGCTCCGTCGCGACGCGGGCCCGATCGCCGTGGGGCTCGCCGTCAAGCTCGTGCTCTCGCCCGCGGTCGCCCTCGCCGCCGCCGTCGCGCTCGGCCTCCGAGGGCAGACGCTCGCGATCACGATCGCTCAGTGCGCGATGGCGCCCATGGTGACGGCAGGGCTCGTCGCGACCGAGCACGATCTTCGCCCCGAGCTCGCGTCGTCGCTCGTCGCGCTCGGGGTGTTTGCGTCGCTCGTGACCGTTCCCGTCTGGAGAGCGGTCCTCGCAGCGTCGGGGCTGTGATATCTCATCGCGCAACTGCATCGTGCGAACGCGAACGCTCGGCCGTACGGCCATCGAAGTGAGCGAGATTGGCCTCGGCTGCTGGGGACTTTCGGGAGAGGCCTACGGCGAGGTCTCGCGCGAACAAGCGCGGGCGACGATCGACGCTGCGCTCGACGAGGGCTGCACCGTGCTCGAGCTCGCGAGCTGCTACGGCGAGAAGGGACGCGAGGTCGACACCATCCTCGGTGAGGCGCTCGAAGGCCGCGACCGCTCGAAGGTCAGGATCGTGTTGCGCATCGGGATCGACCGCGAGTCTTCGCCGCCGCGAAAGCGCTTCGACCGCGGGTCGCTCATGCGCATGCTCGAGTCGTCGCTCGCGCGGTTGCGAACCAACTACGTCGACGTCGTGCTGCTTCACAACCCGCTCGCGAGCACGCTCGAGCGCTCGTTCGACGCGCTCGACGCGCTCGCGTCGTTTCGCGAGCGCGGGATGGCCACGGCGATGGGCGTGAGCGCCGGGAGCTTCGACGCAGCGTCCGCAGCGCTCAAGCAGTCGATCGACGTGATCGAGCTGCCGTACAACATCCTCGCGCCGAGGCTGTTGCACGCGCTCTTGCCCGAGATCACCCGCGCTCAAGTGGGGATCATCGCGCGCTCGCCGCTCGCGTACGGGCTGCTCGCGGACGGGTTCGACGCCGAGCGACAGTTCGCGCAAGGCGATCACCGGCTCGATCGATGGACGCCCGAGGACATCGGTCGCCGCGTGCGACAGCGCGAAGTGCTGCGCCCGTTTGTCAAAGATTCGGTGAAGTCTCTCCGCGAGGCCGCGATTCGTTACGTGCTCGCGAACCACACCGTGGGCTGCACGGTCGTCGGCGCGCGAACCCCCGAAATGGCCCGCGAAAATGCTCGCGCAGCCGAGGACCTCCCGTACCTCGACCCAGCCGTGTTCTCGACGCTCGGACAGCGACTCGAGGAAGAGGGAATCTCGAGCTGAGCGACGCCGCGTCGCCCGGAGCTCTCTCGACGAGAACGCGCGCCACTTTTTTGCGCGTTGTGTGTCCGTTGGGATAAGGCCCGTAGCGTCATGGGTCGTCCCCGCATCGGCGCACAGTTTGGTCGGCAATTTCGCCCCGACGGTCACTTCGATCGTTCGGCGGCGCACAAGCCCATCCTCGTGCTCGACGGGGTCGTGAAGGTGTTTCGCGCGGACGCGCCCGTGTTGCGTCGCGTGGATCTCACGATCGAGCGCGGCGAGTTCGTGTTCGTCACCGGTCCCTCGGGCGCCGGAAAGAGCACGCTCCTGAAGCTCGTCTACCGCTCGGAGACCGTCGACGAAGGACGAATCTTGTTCTGCGGCCGCGACATCGCGCGGCTCACCGACGACAGCGTCCCGTTCTTGCGACGCAACATCGGCGTGGTGTTTCAGGACTTCAAGCTCGTCCCGTACTGGACGGTGTTCGAGAACGTGGCCGTCGCGCTCGAGGTCGCCGGCATGCCCTCGCGCATCATTCGCTCGCGCGTCGCGATGGCGCTCGAGCGCGTCGGGCTCGCTGGGCGCGGCGAAGACCTCGCGTCGGTGCTCTCGGGCGGCGAGCAGCAGCGCGTGGCCGTCGCGCGCGCGATCGTCAACGAGCCCGCGATCGTCCTCGCCGACGAGCCCACGGGCAACCTCGATCCAGTGCTCGCGCTCGACATCCTCGGGCTGTTCGAAGAGGTCCACGAGTCGGGGACGACCGTGCTCTTCGCGACGCACGACCGGAGCTTGCTCGAGCAAGCCCCGCAACATCGACTCATCGTGATCGACGACGGCAGGACCATCGAGGCGCGCCAGGGGCTGCGCGCCGTGGGCGGGGCGCTCGACGCGCAACGCCACAACCGTGACGCGGACGACGCCGTTTCGACCGCACGCCTCCCACTCTGAGCGTAGAGGAGCCATCGAATGAAGGTCGTATCTCGCGCGCTGCGCGGCGTGCGTGAGCACGTGCGCACCCAAATCGTCAGCGTCGCGACCGTCGCGCTGGCGCTCTTTTGCCTCGCGACCGCCGCGCTCGCCGCGCAAAACCTCGGCGAAGTGTCTCGTCGATGGGGCGGGCCCGTTCGCATGACCGTGTACCTCTCGGACGGCGCGACGGCCGAGCAAGTCGAGTCGCTCCGCAACGCGCTCTCGGCGCTGCCCGAGGTGAGCTCCGCGCGGTACGTGTCGCCCACAGAATCAAGAGCGCTCGTCGCAGGGGACGACCGCGTGATGGCCTCGGCGAGCGCCGAGCTCTTTCCCGCGACGGTCGAGCTCTCGCTGGTCGCGGGAGCGACGGACGCGAGCCGCGTCGAAGCCCTCGCCGCGCGCGTGCGCCGCCTCGGGTCGGTCAGCGACGTCGAGACCTACCAGGGAATCACCGGTCAATTGCAGTCGTTTCTGTCGGGCGGACGCACCGCGACGCTCGTGTTCGGCGTGATCGTGCTGCTCTGCGCGGTCGCGGTCGTGAGCAACACCGTGAGGCTCTCGCTCCACGCTCGGATGCGCGAGGTCGAAGTCCTTCGGCTCGTCGGCGCGTCGCCGCAGTACGTGCGCTCGCCGTTCTTGGCGGAGGGCGCGCTCCTCGGCGGCGGCGGAGCGATCGTCGCGGTCTCGGTCCTCGCGTTCGTCTTCTTCGCGATGCGCGGCCGACTCGACGCCACGCTCGGAACCGCGCTCGGAATGCGCCCGGTGTTCCTGTCGCTCCCGATCCTCGCGGGCTTCGTCCTCGGCGGCGCGGGCCTCGGCGCCACGGGCAGCGCGCTCGCGGTTCGCCGCTGGCTCAAGGTGTGAAGTCATGAAGCGACGATCGCTCGCTACTTGTTCGCTCGCGGTCTGCGCGCTCGCGCTCGGCTCGGGCGCGTCTGCGCAATCGGTCCCGACCTTCGCGCAGCCCGAGTCGCCCGTGGCGCTCTCGCCCGCAGAGCGACTGGCCACCATCGACCGCGCGCTCGCCGCGACGGACTCCGAACTCGAGCGCCTCGACGCAGAGAAACGCCGGATCGCGACGGAGTCCGAGGGGCTCCCTGATCGCGAACGCGCCGTGCGCGAACGAGCCCGCCTAGAAGCGCGGCGCATGTACCACTTGAATCAAGGTGCGTTGCTCGCGCTCCGCGGGGGCCCTGGCGCGCTGCTCGATCACATGGCGCGCGTCGCGCACACCCGCCGCACGCTCTTGGCTTCGCTCGACGAGCTCGGCGTTGTTCGTCGTCGCGCCGACGAGATTCGCGCGGACAACGAGCGCATCGAGCGGGACAAGGCCGCTGCCACCCAGCGCCGCGTCGAGCTCGCCGCGCGAAGGCAACAGACCGAGCTCTTCGGCGCATCGGGGACGCTCGGCGTCGCTCCCGTGGCGCCGAGCCCGCTCGGCGAGTCCGTGACCGTGTACGGCGGTCGCGGGGGAGACGCGGTCGCGCAGCGGTTCGCGGACGCCGCGGGACAATTGCTGCTCCCGATCGCGGGTCGCGCGGAGCTCCGGCGCGTGCAACGCGAAGGCGCCGAAGGGCCGGGCATCGAAGTGCGCGCGACCGTGGGCGCGCCCGTGCGCGCGGTGTTCGCGGGGCGCGTGGCGTTCAGCGATCGGTACGGCGCGATGGGTCGACTCGTGATCGTCGACCACGGCGAGCACTACTACACCGTGTCGGCCAACCTCGGGACCGTCGCCGTTCGCGTCGGCGAGGAGCTCCCCGCAGGCGCGATCGTCGGAACCGTTGGAGACGAAGGCACGGGCGCGCACCTCTACTTCGAAGTGCGGCACGGAAGCGCCACCGTCGATCCCCTCCCCTGGTTCGGGATTCAATCCCCCTGACGCTCGACCGCTGCTCCGCGCCCCGCGCGCGATGCGCTATTCGAGCTGCGTATAGAGCGTGTACAGGCCGCCCGCGCCCGACAACGTGTCGACGAACAGTCGGTACGTTCCTGGGACGAGCATCCCGTCGATGCTGGTGCGCGAGCCGAGGACGCAGTTGCGAGACACACCCGTGGGCGCCATGCCTGGGCACGCGTCGTCGCGCGTGAGGTACATCACGTTGAGGAACGCCGAGTCGAGCAGCGCCGTAAACCGACGCGGCGCCGCGACGGTGAACTGGTAGACCGCGTCGGGGCCCGACGAGCTCGCGCAGGGGCCGCGATAGTCGTGCGTGAGGCCCATCGTCGTCCCGCGATAGAGCGCGCGATCACCCATGATGGTGATCGGCGCCGCGCAGGTGTCGCCGCCCGAAGCGACGGTCACCGGCAACGGATCGTACGTGTTGAGCCGAACCTCGACGTCTGCAGGGCGCGAGCTCTTGACGGTGACGAAGTACGTTCCGGCTTCGAGGCCGAGCGCGAGGGCGCGGGCGCTCTGCGTTCCCGTGGTGCAGGCTCGTTCGTTGCCGGACACGACGGGACACGCGGTGTGGATCGCGACGCCGACGAAGTCCGAGCTGCCGCCGGTGGCCGTGACGAGCACGTCGCGACGATCGGTGAGCGTAAACGTGAGAACGCCGTCGCGGCCCGTCGACATGCACGAAGGACGGAAGTCCGCTTCGAGCGCGCCCGTCGAAACCCGCACTGGCGCTGCGGTGGTGAGTGCCAACGGGCTCGCGCACGTGTCGCCCATCGGCGGCGGCGACGGGTCCGAGAAGTTCACCGTGAGCGCGTAGCTGATCGGGTCGAACGACTCGACGGCGACGAAGTAGCGTCCCGCGGGCAACGAGTACGATCGATACGAGACGCTCTGACCCGAGTCGCAGCGCAGCGTCGTCGGCGAGCGCGAGCAGTTGGACATGAGCGACAAGTAGAGGTTCTCGAGCCGCCCCGCGGAGGCAGAGAACGTGACGTTCTTCGGCTCGGCGAGGTCGAAGCGATAGAACACGTCGCGCGCGCTCGATCCGCAGGAGGTGGACGCGTGATCCGTCACGCCGATGAGGTCGCTTCGAAACGTTCCGCCCGCGGGGACCGGGATCTCGATCGCTGTGTCGCACGTGTCGTTCGTGGGCGCGGGCGTCGCAGGGTTGAGCTGCACTTCGAGCTCGACGGGGCCACGAACGGTCGATCCCACGAGGATGAAGTACGTCCCTGCGGGCAACGAGTGCCGCCGCAGGATCGACGGAAAGCCCTGATCGCACTCGAGCGTGTCCGTCGTCGCGGTCCCGCCGCAGGTGCTCTGGAGCGCGAGCGCGGTCACGCCCGTGTCCGACGAGGCCGAGATGTAGATGTCTCGCGGCTCGGTGAGCGTGATGCGCGCGACCGCGTCTCGCGTCTGCCGACCGGCGCACGAAAACGCGTAGTCGCCGGGCGTCGCGCTGAGGTCCATCGTGAAGATTCCGCCCCGCGAAACGTCCCGCGGATCGTCGCAGCGGTCGTTGGGCGCGGCGCGACAACCGCCCGGCTCGGCCATGTCGACCATCCCGTTGCAGTTGTTGTCGATCATGTCGTCGCAGATCTCGGCGTTGGTCGACGCGACGCGCGGGTCGGAGTCGTCGCAGTCGCGGCCGATCCAGCACACGAGCATGCCTGCGTCGTTGCGACCTGCGTCGCCGAGGCCCGCGTCCGAGCACATGCGATCCTGACAGTGATCGTCGGGGTCGCCGTCGCCGTCGCGGTCGAGCGGCCGGTACACGCACGAGCGCGTCATCTCGTCGCAGCGATCCGCGGTGCACACCTCGTTGTCGTTGCACGTCACGGGATCGCCGCGAACGCAACCGCGGCGCGTGTCGCAGCGCTCGACGCCATCGCAGTACACGTTGTTGTCACAACGCATCGCGTTGGGGAGGTTCTCGCAGCGACCGTTGGTCCCGCACAGGTCGTCGGTGCACTCGATGCCGTCGTCGCACTGCGCGTTGCGCGTGCACGATCGACCGAGGTTTGTCGTGTCGGGGCCGATGTCAGCCGGGCGCGTGTCCGCTGGGGCGATATCGTCCGCAGCGTCCATCGCCTGAACATCGTCGCCGACGCCGGTGTCTTCGAACGGGCGCTGGGGGCTGCACGCAGCACCGAGCGCCATCGAGAGCAAGAGCGAAGCGAAAGGCAGATACGAACGAGGTCTCAACGGGTCCTCCGAGTCGAACGAGTATGCCCGACGGGGCGCAGTCGCGGTATAGAGCCCAATAGTTCATGCAGCACCAACGCAGAGCGAAGATCGTCTGCACGATCGGGCCGGCATCGAGCAGCGCAGCGGGCTTGGACGCGCTGATGGAAGCCGGAATGGACGTCGCGCGCCTCAACTTTTCGCACGGAACGCACGACGATCACCGTCGCGCGATCGAGACGATCCGCGAGGTCTCCGAACGAAGACGAAAGGCAGTCGCTATTCTCGGCGATTTGTGCGGTCCCAAGATCCGCTTGGGCAAACTCGGGACGCCCTCGCGCGTGATCGCGCAGGGATCGACGGTCCACTTGATCGCCGGGACGCAGAGCGACGACGAGACGTTGCCGGTGCGCTACCCGACGCTCGCGACCGATGTGCACCCGGGAGACATGATTCACCTCGATGATGCGCGCGTTCGACTGCGCGTCGAAGCCGTGCGCGGCGAGCGGATCGAGTGCTTCGTCGAAGAGCCCGGACAGGTGCGAGACAACGTCGGGGTGCACCTTCCGTCGGGACATTTGCAGATGGAAGCGCTCACGGCGAAGGACAAGCAGGACCTGATGTTCTGCCTGTCGTCGGGCGTGGACTACATCGCGATCTCCTTCGTCCGGTCGCCGGACGACGTGCGCTTCGTCCGAGAGATCTGCGAGGCCTGGGGCGCCAACGTTCCGCTCGTCTCGAAGATCGAGACCCCGCAAGCGATCGATCGTCTCGAAGAGATCGTTCGTGTATCCGACGCGGTCATGGTCGCTCGCGGGGACCTCGGCGTGGAGTTTCCGCCCGAGCACGTCCCGGTGCTACAGCGCAGGGTGATCGAGAGCGCCGTGGCGTACCGTCGTCCTGTGATCGTCGCGACCGAGATGCTCCAGTCCATGGTGAAGAGCACGCGTCCGACCCGCGCGGAGGCGAGCGACGTCGCGCACGCGATCTTCGACGGCGCCGACGCCACCATGCTCTCGCAAGAGAGCGCCTCCGGCGATCACCCGTCGCTCGCGGTCTCGATGATGGCGAGGATCGTGTCGACCGCGGAAGCGTCGCCGTACTACGAGCGAAAACCGCCGCCCCCGCCCCCGTCGCCAGCGCCGTTTCCCGAGGCGCTCGCGCGCGTCGCGGTGCAAGCCGCGCACGACGTCGGCGCGAAGCTCATCGCGGTGTTCACGCAGGGCGGCGACAGCGCGCGCCTCGTGGCGATGGAGCGACCGAGCGTCCCGGTCATCGCGTTTTCGCCAAACGAAAACATCCGCCGTCGCCTCGGCCTCTACTGGGGGACGACCTCCCGCGTCATGGTCGCCGTGCGCGACACCGACGAGATGGTCGATCTCGTTCAGAAACGCTTGATCGCCGATGGTCTCGTGCAGCCGGGCGACCGAATCGTCGTCGTGTTCGGCGCGCCCGTCAGCGTCAAGGGACGGACGAATTCACTTCGCGTTCACACCGTCGGTCCGTGAAAGCAACGCTCGAAACGCTCCCAACCCCGATCGTCGCGATCGACGCGCATGGCGTCGTCGCCGCGAGCAACGCCGCCGCCGATCGACTCCTCGGCGCGGTGTCCGGTGAGCGTTTCTCGTCGGCGGTGCTCGAGTTCGATCGCTCGATCGTGGGCGACGCGCTCGCGACGAGCGGCCAAGTCGATCGGCTGTTCGTTCATCTTCTCTCGACGCGCGGCGAGATCGTGCCCGTCGATCTGTCCATCGGCGTCGCGGACGAAGCGGGGCTTCGCTTCGTGCACATCGGCGACGCGCGCGATCGGCTCGCGAGCGAGCGCGAGTACGAGCGACGCGCCGGGACGCTCGCGTTCGTCGCCGAGCTCTCGGAGCTTTTCGCGAGCGGGCTCGACACGACCGTCGCGTTCGACCGCGCGATCACCGTGCTGCGCGAGTACATCCCCAACGTGGACGTCGCCGTGGGGCGCACCGAGCGCGACGGGCGAGTGCGCGGGCTCGTCGCGACGCGCGACGTGTCGCCGACGGTGCTGGCCGAGCTCCTCGCGGTGCGCGTCCAGGGCTCGACCGCCGCCGAAGTCATGGAGTGCAGCGCGATCGCGCGGCACTTCGAGGTCCCCGACAACGTGGTGGTGCGCGGGCTGTCTGCGGGCGCTTCACCGGTCGGCGTCGCGCTCTTCTACTCGCCGGAGCCCTGGAGCGAGAGCGCCACGGCGCTCGTCGAGCTCGCCGCGCGATCGTTTGCGGTCGCGTTGAGCACCGCGGAGGCCAACGAGAGCGCGAGGGCCCTCGACGCCGAACGCACGCTCCTGCTCGACGCGATTCCGCTCTGGGTGTTTCGCCTCGACGCGCACAGCTCGCAGACCATCTACGCGAACGGCGCGATCGAGCGCAGCTTGCGCGCGAGCGAAGCCGAGATCCTCTCCGCAGGCATCACGTCGATGCTGCTCGACGCGCGCGAGCGCGACCTGTTCGACGCCGCGCGACGCGAGGCCCTCGCGAACGGCGAGTCGCCCTGGGTCGACCTGCGCTTTCGCTCGAGCGCGAGCCGGCCGACGGTGCTTCGAACGCGGCTCTATCGCGTCGCCGACGCGCGCCGCGGGACCGACGTCGTCGAGGGCATCGCGCAAGACGTGACCGACGAGCTCGAGACACGAAAGCAGCTCGTCCACACAGACCGCCTCGCGTCGCTCGGGGCGCTGGCCGCAGGAGTCGCACACGAAATCAACAACCCCGCCGCGTTCATCTTGCTCGGGACGCAGCAGCTCGCGCGGATGGTTCAACAGCTGCCGACGGACGAGCGCACGAGCACCTCGCGCGCGCGCATGGCCGAGATCGTCAGCGACCTCAACGACGGCGTGCAGCGAATCGCGCAAATCGTCGGCGAACTGCGGCTCTTCGCGCGCATCCCCGAGAGCGCGATCTCGACGCCCGTCGACGTCAATCGATTGATCACGTCGGCGGTGACGCTCACGCAAGCCGTCGTGAAGGCGCGCGCGCGCGTCGAGCTCGACCTCGGTGAGCTCCCCGCGTTGCCGGGGGACCACGCGAGGCTCGGGCAGGTGTTCGTGAACCTCCTCGTGAACGCGGCGCAAGCGATCCCCTCGGGTCGCTCCGACGATCACTTCGTGCGGGTCGAGACACGCGACGCGGGCGGCTCGATCGTCGTGAAGGTGAGCGACTCGGGCGTGGGAATCAGCGAACAAGATCTGCCGCGCGTGTTCGATCCGTTCTTCACGACCAAGGGTCCGGGAGACGGCACAGGGCTCGGCCTCACGATCTCGATGGACCTCGTCCGACGCGCCGGGGGAACGATCGACGTTCAGAGCCGCGTCGGCGTGGGAACGACGTTCACGATCACGCTCCCGGTTCGACCGACGGCGGTGACGATCTCCTCCAATCCACCGGCGCCCGTGACCGTGGAGCCCCCTGTGGGCGCCCGCGTACTCGTCGTCGAAGACGAGCAGGCGCTCGCCGTCGCCCTGTCGCGCGGGTTGTCTCCAAGGTTTCACGTCGAGCACGCGGCGGACGGCGTTCGCGCGTTCGAGCGCCTCACGCGGGGCGACGCGCCCTTCTACGACGTCGTTCTTTGCGACCTGCGGATTCCAGGGCTCGACGGGCGGGCGCTCTTCGACGCGATGCGCGAATCGCGACCGGCGCAAGCGAACCGATTCGTGTTCTTGACCGGCGGCGCCGTCGACGAAGAGCACGTGCAATTTCTCAGGGTCTGCGGTCGACCAGTGCTCGAGAAGCCCTTTCGCATGGAAGAGCTCGACGCGGTGCTCGCCGCGACCGTGGCCGAGCCCGCCGACGTGCGCTGACATTCCTCCATCGCACGAAGCGACGCCATCGACGAGTTCGTGCGTCGTCGTCGCTGTATAACAACAGCGATGATCCACCCGGCTCCCCTCGACTCGTTCTCTGCGCCCGTGCAGAAGGCGCTCGCCGCGCCTGGTCCGCTGCGCATGATGGCTGCGCGAGGCATGGCGCCGCTGCCTCCGCCGACGCTCGTCTCGGTGGTCTACCTCACGCAGTTCGACGCAGACGAGTCGCTCGCGTCTGCAGCCAAGGCCACGTTCGCGAAGCTCCCGCCGCCGGTGCTCGACGCTGCGCTTTCGACCGCGGATTTGCACGCAGCCGTGCTCGACGCCCTCGCGATCGCGGTCACGCATCGGCGCGACGTCGACGAGCGCATCGTCAAGCACCCCGCCGCGGCGAGCGAGACGATCGTCACGATCGCGCGACGCGCAGACGAGCCGCTCTGCGAGCTCATCGCGACGAACGAGCAGCGGCTGCTCTCGCACAAAGAGATCATCGAGGCGCTCTACCTCAACGACCGTCTTCGCATGAGCACCGCGGATCGCTTGTGCGAGCTCGCCGCGCGAAACGGAATCGAGCTCGACATCCCCGGCTTCGCGGACATCGCGAAGTCCCTCGAAAACGCGCTGATCCCCGAGCCGGGCGAAGAGAGCCCCGTCGACGAGATGTTTCGAACGGCGATCGAAGAGGCCGAGGCGCTCGGCGACACGCACGACGGCGACCTGTTCGAGCGCGACGAGCTCGGCGAGGTCAAGAGCCTCAAGGGGAGCTTCGAGAAGGTCGCCAAGCGCATCGCGGACATGACGATCAGCGAGAAGATCCGCGTGGCGATGCTCGGCTCGGCGTCGCAGAGACGCTTGCTCGCGTGCTCGCCGGTGCGCTCGATCGCCGAGGCCGCCATCAAATCGCCGCGCTTGCAGCCAGACGAAGTGCAGAAGCTCGCGATGCTGCCCGAGGCCAACGAAGAGGTGCTCCGGTCGATCTCGCGTCGAGGCGATTGGCTGAAGAGCTCGCGCACGCGGTTCTATCTCGCGCGCAACCCCAAGACGCCGCAGAACATCGCGATCGCGCAGCTCGGGCACCTGTCGGAGTTCGACCTGAAGGCGCTCGAGAAGGCGCGGACCGTTCCCTTTCAAGTGCGCAACATCGCGAAGCAGATCCTCGACAAGCGCACGGAGAAGCGCTCGACGAACAAGTGACGCGTCGGTTCACGTTCCGCGGCGCAGCCACCACGCAGCGACGAGCACGCCGCCGCCCGAGAGCGAGGCGAGCGCCGCGAACCACAACGCGAGCAGCGCGCCCCACGATTGCCGCGCGACGAGCCGCACCGGGTCGAGCGTCGAGACGATCACGCTCTCGCCCTCGCCTGGAGCCACGAGCGCGCCGTCGACCACCGCGCCTCGGACGAGCACGGTGGAGTCCGCGAGCAGCACTTCTTCTTCGAGCTCGAAGAACGTCGAGCCCTTGGGGCGCTCGCGATAGCCCGAACGCGAGAGCACCCGAGAAAGCACTGGCGATTCGCGTTCGAGAACCTTCTCGGTTCCGCGGCGGTACTCGGTGCGAACGACGACCTTCGCCTCGGCCCACGAGACGCGCGCGCGACCGCGGCGCGTGGCGACGGACGCGTTGGCGAAGAGCTCCTTTCGCCAGAGCTCGCGCGGCGCACCTCCCTCGGCCGGCGGGCCGATGACCCTCGCGCGGACCCAGAGCGCGGGTCGACCGCTGAACGGCGCCGTCACGAGCTCGTCGTCGGCTTCGATCACCGCGCGGTGCGAGCGCTCGCCCCACGGAGTGCGCGCGAGGATCCAGCCGCTCGTTCGCCAGAGCTCGCGGAGCGCGCGGATCGCGAGGAGCGCCGAGAGGCACGAGCACACGAGCGCGACGAAGAGCCCTGCGAGGATCAACGCGCGCCTCGCTTCCACACCGCGAGCGCCGAAAATCCTGCGAGAACCGCGGCGATCGCGAACGCGCCAGCGACGGCCGAGACGCGCTCGAGGGCCACCATCGCGCGCGCCCTCGCGATCGCGCGGGGCGGCAAGAGAAACACCCGCGAGGGTCCGCCGTCGTCGCACTCGGTGAGCTGCGCGCGCCCCTCGATCGTTCGCAAGCAGCCCACGACGTCCGCGCGTTGACCGTCGCGCACGCGCCACTCGGTGTAGCGCGCGCCCTCTTCGGCGGCCTCGGGGACGACCGCGCGCAGCCGCTGTGGAACGGGCATCGCGACGCCCTCGCCCCACTCGTTTGCGCGCAACGGCAACGCGAGCGCGAGGCGAATCTGGTTGGCCTCGGCGACGCACGTGGTGTCCTCGCCCACGATGGGCCGCGGCGCGCCCTCACTCGGCCGAAGCGCGGCGCGATCGATCCTCCACCGATGGGCGACGACGTGCGCGCCCGAGGGGCTCGTCGCTCCCTCTGCAGCGCGGAGCGTGACGCGGTAAACCGCGCGATGAACCGCAGGCGAAGCCAACGATCCGCGAGGAACTCCGCGGGTAAATCCGCTCTGCTCGGTGGCGGGCCGCACGACCAGCGCGTCGAGCGCGACGAACACGACCGCGCCTGCGATCAGCCCCAACGACGCGGCGAACCACGCAGATGCCGGAGCCGATCGGTGGCGGTGCCACATACCTCCGAGACTCTACTGTCTGTGTCTCGCGGGTGCGACGAAACCACGACCCAATCGAGCGTTGTTGTACGCTCGGCCCCGAAGTTCGCCGACGCGGCATCGAAGACACGAACGAGCGACGTCGGCGGCGAGGAGAAGTGATCACTCATGATGCACGGCGGTCGGATCGTCGCGGAGCAGCTCAAGCGCGAAGGCGTCACGCACTTGTTCACCCTCTGCGGAGGGCACATTCAGTCGATCTACGACGGCTGCCTCGACACGGGCATTCGCGTCGTAGACACCCGGCACGAGCAGACGGCGGGCCACGCGGCGGACGGCTGGTCGCGCGTGACGGGCGTGCCCGGCGTGGTCGCGGTGACCGCGGGACCCGGCGTGACCGACGTCGTGACGGCGCTCGCGAACGCGCAGCGCGCAGGCGTTCCCATGGTGTGCATCGGCGGCGCGGGGCCGGCGCTGCTCGCGGACCGAGGCTCGCTCCAGGACATGAATCACCTGGATTTGATCAAGCCGATCACGAAGGCGTGCTGGCGCGTGATCCACACCGACCGCCTCGCCGAGTACGTGAGCATGGCGTTTCGCGTCGCGATGTCGGGCGTCCCCGGCCCGACGTACCTCGAGCTCCCGCTCGACGTGCTCATGAATTTCGCCGCGGTGGACGAGTGGCCCGACCCCGCGACCGCGCGCACCCCTGCGCAGCCAGCGCCGGACCCGTACTACCTCTCGAAGGCAGTGAATCTCCTGGCCGATGCAGAGCGCCCCGTGGCGATCATCGGCTCGCAGCTCCGCTGGAGCGCAGACCGCGGAGCGCTCGCGGCGCTGCTCGCGCACTACCCCATGCCGACGTTCTGTAACGGCATGGCGCGCGCGACGCTCGACCCCGATCACCCGTGCATGTTCACGCGCTCGCGCCGCGCCGCGCTCGAGCAGGCGGACGTCGTGCTCATGTGCGGGACGCCCTTTGATTTTCGCGTCGATTACGGCCGCGCCCCCACGTGGAACCCGTCGACCAAGATCATCAAGGTCGACCGCGACGCCACGCAGATCGGCCACAACAAGGGCGTCGACGTGGGCATCGTCTCGGACACGGGCCTCTTGCTCAGCGCGCTCACGAGCGCGCTCCCCAAGCGCGAAGCGGGCGAGTGGCTCGCGGCGATCCGCCGTGACGAAGACAAACGACGTGGAAAAATGCGGGCCGAAATGGAGCTCGACGGCGACCCGCCGAATCCCCTCCGCGTCTGCGCCGAGCTCGACAAGTTCGTGCAGGACGACACCATCGTGGTGGGTGACGGCGGCGATTTCGTCGCCACCGCGGCGTACGTGTTGAACATCAAGTCGAAGGGGTTCTGGATGGACCCCGGGCCGCTCGGGACGCTCGGCGTCGGCCCCGGCTACGCGATGGCCGCGAAGCTCGCGCGGCCGGACTCGCGCGTGGTCCTCGTGTTCGGCGACGGCTCGTTCGGCCTTCACGCGATGGAGCTCGAGGCGATGTTTCGCCAGAAGATTCCCGTCGTGTGCGTCATCGGCAACGACGCGGGATGGACGCAGATCCGCCGCGGCCAGGTCGAGATGTACGGCGAAGAGCGCGCCGTCGCGACCGCGCTCGAGTACACCCGCTACGAGAAGGTCGCCGAGGCGCTCGGGTGCTTCGGCGCCTACGTCGAGCGCGCGCAGGACCTCGCGCCCGCGTTCGCCGCAGCGTTTCGCGCAGCCGAGGTCGACAAGCGCCCCGCGGTCGTCAACGTGAAGATCGCTGGAAGCGACTTTCGCAAGGGCGCGATCAGCGTTTGAGCGAAGCCGTCCCCCAACACGGCGCCGCGATCGGTCAGCAGCCCTCGTCCGTCGAGCCGTTGCAGTTGTCGTCGCAGCCGTTGCCGCAGACTTCTTGCGCGCCCTGGATGCAGGTGCACTGGCGGGGCGGAGGCGGATTGTTGACGACCACGCCGCCCGAGGGCGTCGCGACCGTCGAGGTCACCACGCCGCCGCCGCCGCATCCCTCGTCGACAGCGCCGTTGCAGTTGTCGTCGCAGCCGTTGCAGACCTCTTGCGCGCCCTGAATGCAGGTGCACTGCGCGCCGGTCGACACGGCGGTGGTCTGCACCGTCGCTCCCCCGCTCACCGTGACAGGCTCGGGGCGCGTGTAGACGAAGCAGCCCGGCAGCACGAGCGCACAGAGGACAGAGGCAATCCAACGATTCATTCGACGTTCCTTTCGTGGGTCTGAAGTTCGACGACGGTCCGCGGCGCGGCTCCGTTCGGTCCATCGTGCGGTGCGCAAAGGTACTCGAAGAATCTCACCCGCGGTCCTGCGTATCGGTGGCGGTTGTTCGGACCGTCGACTACCCTTCCGCCCGAAATCGATCCTCGTTTCGGTCGCGCAACTCGTACGATGCTACGCCAACAAAGATTCGCTCTCCCCTCGTTTCTCGCCTTCGTGCTCGTGGCAAGTGCAGTAGCCAGCGGCTGCGGCGCGCCGCAGAGACGCTCGGCGCTCAACTACTCGGATCGCGCGCGGCGCGACTACGAGGCCGCTTTGACGCTCTTCGACGCCGGCGAGTGGACCGACGCGCAAGAGGCCATGCAGCGCGTGAAGCGCGAGTTCGGCGTCTCGCGCTGGGGCTGGCTCGCCGAGCTGCGCCTCGCGGACATCGATTTTCGCACAGAGAAGTACCCCGAAGCCGTGAGCGCGTACCGCAGCTGGATTCGCTATCACGCGACGCAGCCCGAGGTGACCTACGCGCGGTTCATGATCGCGAAGGCGCACTTTCAACAGATCCCACAGGACTGGTTCATGGTTCCCACCGCGTGGGAGCGGGACCTCGGGACGGCGCTCGACGCGCAGGACTCGCTCCGCGCGTTCTTGCGGGACAACGGCCGCAGCGATTTTGCCGCGGAAGCTCGCGGGCTTCTGCAGCAGACCCGCGCCATCCTCGCGCGAGGCGAGATTCACGTCGCGGACTTCTATCTCGCCCGCGGGCAGAGCGATGCGGCGATCGCCAGGCTGCGCACGGTGCTCGAGAGCTACGCGGGCTCGGGGCTCGAGGCGCAAGCGCTGCTCAAGATCGGTGAGCTCCACCTCGCCCAGGGACGGTCGCGCGAGGCGCGAGAAGCGTTCGAGTCGCTGATCGAGAATTTCGCGACGAGCGAGTTCGCGCCCTCCGCGCGAC
The DNA here is from genome assembly GCA_016793325.1 of Myxococcales bacterium. Lineage (GTDB taxonomy): Bacteria > Myxococcota_A > Polyangia > Polyangiales. Next base: position 63,990 of record JAEUKI010000069.1, read on the forward strand.
GCTATCTCGCGCACCTGCGTGGCGCGTGAGCGACGGAGGTCGAGCGATGGACGAGGCCCAGAAGCAGCAGCTCCTCGTGGCGAGAGAGCAGTACCACCAGCGCGAGTACGACAAGGCCGCGCCGATGCTGCGCGCGCTGATCGAGCAGGGAATCGCCTACGCCGACGTGCACAACATGCTCGGCGTCATCGAGCACAGCCGCGGCGAGTTCGTCGAAGCGCGACGGCAATTCGAGGCCGCGGTCGCGCTCAACGGCCTTTACACCGAGGCGCTGATCAACCTGTCCGTGACGCTCAACGAGCTCGGGCAGTTTCAAGAATCCCGGGAGATTCACAGCAAGCTCGCCGAGCGAGGCGTCGGGTCCCTCTCGCGCAGCGCCAACGACATCGAGCCGTTCGCGCGCGGAAAGCTCGCGAACCTCCACGCCGAGGTCGCCGACGCGTACGCCGGGCTCGGGCTCCTCGCCGAGGCGGCCGAAGAGCTGCGCAAGGCCCTCGCGCTCTGCCCCACCTTCGCCGACCTCCGCACGAGGCTCGGAAACGTCCTGCGCGACGCGGGCCGGCTCGAAGAAGCCGAGGGCGCCTACCGCGACGCGATCGCGAGCAACCCGCGGTTCTTGCCGCCCAGGATCCAGCTCGGCGTCGCGCGCTTCTCTCGCGGCGACCGCGCGGGCGCCGAGCTCGCGTGGGAAGAAGCGCTCGCCATCGAGCCCTCCGACCGCTTCGCCTCGATGTACCTCCGCATGTCTCGCGCCAATCGAATGCGCCCGAGCATGAGCACGATGCAAGCCGTCCGCGCAGAAGACGCGGCGGATGAAAACAAGCACTGATAATCGAGTTCGCTCGTCGAGCCCTCGACCGCCGACGCTCGAGCGCGCGAGACCGTCCGCGCCTCGTGCTCTCTGACTGTACAAAGCACACCCTCAGCGAAAGCGGTCACGCCCCGAGCGTCGTCCGTCCGGCTCCGACGTCTGGTCACGACCGACATCGAGACGCGCTTCGTCCCCGAAGCCCCCGGAGCGCCTCGCCCGAGCAACCGACGAGAGGCTTCGAGCGCCTTCGGCTCGAACAAGTCTTCAAGACCGTTGTTGACGCGGTTTCTCGCGGCGGTCTACGCTCCACGTGGCGCGGATTTTTCCGCGGCAAACCTCATGCAGAGCGCCACAGAACGCACCGCCGCCCGGCTGCTCCAGATGCTCCCGCGAGAGCGCATCACGCGCGCGCTCGGGAAGCTCACTGAAGCCAACGTTCCACGTCCCATCCTCGACCCCGTGCTCCACGCGTACGCGAAGGCGTACTCGGTCGACCTCGGAGAAGCGGTGGTTCCGAGCGGTGGTTTTCGAACGTTCAACGAGTTCTTCACCCGCGAGCTGCGCGACGGAGCGCGACCGATCGACGGCGCCGAGCGAACGCTCGTGTCGCCCGCGGACGGTCGCTTCGACGACGCAGGCGCGATCGACGATCGCACGCGGTTCTTCATCAAGGGACGCGAGTACACAGCAGCGTCGTTGCTCGGCAGCGCCGAGGACGCGCAGCACTTCGCGGACGGTCAGTTCGCGATCGTGTACCTGTCTCCGCGCGACTATCACCGTGTACACGCGCCCGATCGCATCGAGGTCGAGCTCGTCCGCCACGTTCCGGGCGTGCTGTTTCCCGTCAACGATTTCGGCGTCCGCACGGTCCCCGGTCTCTTCGCGAAGAACGAGCGCGTCGTCGTGCTCGGTCGCTCGCCGGACTTCGGCCGCGTCGCGGTCGTGCTCGTCGGCGCCATGATCGTTGGAAAGATCGACCTCTATGTTCCCTCGCCCGCGCGCCCGCCGATCGGCGGACCGGTCGCAGAGCGCGCGTTCGACGTCGCGCGTCCGGTCATCGAGCGCGGCGAACAGCTCGGCTCTTTCTCCCTTGGATCCACGGTCGTGATGCTCGTCGAGCGGGCGCCCGAAGGCGCGCTCTTCGACGAGTGGTCCAAGGACAAGTTCGGCGCCCTCGTTCGGATGGGCGAGCCCATCCTTCGCCGTAGGAGCACCTGATGGACGACGATCGCGGACCAGATCGCAGAAGCTCGCCCGACGTGCTCGCGGCCACGCGCAAGCGCAAAGCGTCGCGAGGCCTTCGCGTGCCCAACGACCCCGTGCCCCGCGCGAGCCAGCCCGAGGTCGCTCGCGTCTCGATCGCAGACGATCGCGAGATCGACGAGTTCGGCGACCGCGTGACGCAGGTCGCGCCGCTCTCGGACGACTCCGATGCGCTCGTCGCGCAGGCCACGATCGCGTCGTCGACCGAAACGACGGACGACGGCGCGCGCGAGGCATCGCCGCCACCCGCGCTCGTCGTTCCTGTCGACCTCGCGGCCGCGCGCGAAAACGAGCACGCAGCGACCGCAGAGGACCACACGCAGCACGATCCCGCGCCCGCGCCGGACGCTGTCGGAGAGCGCCGTTCGCTCGGCCCGCAGCGCAAGCCGAGCTCGCCTCGCGTGATCGCCGTGCAGGACGACGCGCCCGCCGCCGTTCGCCAAGTGCGAAGGCGCATTCGCTCGATCGGGACCGACGAGCCGCACGTGTCGACGGTCGCAGCGGTTCCCGAAGCCGAAGCGCCAGACCTGTCGCACAGCGAAGAAGAGTTCGCCGCGACCGACGCAGTGGGCGCCGTCGCCGCGATCATCGCGGGCGAAGACGAGCTCGTCGTCGAGCGCGCCGCGCCGGCCGCTGTCGTCGAGTCCGCGACGTCGATCGAGACGGTTTCTGCCGCGGCGGACGAAGACGAAGTCCAAGTCGACTCGTCGGACGTCGAAGACGAAACGCCGAGCGTCCCCGCCGCAAACGCCAGCGCGGACGCAGCGGCGCAGCCATCGCTCGCCGCGCGCGACGCAGCGAGCGACAGCGAGATCGAGACCGCCGCGGACGTCGAGGTCGAAGCCGAAGAAGAGTCCTCGGTCGAAGTCGAAGACCCGACCGAAGAAATCAGCATCCCCGACGCGACCGATGAGCTTCACGCGAAGGCAGCGACGCCGCCGCCTCGCGCGTCGATGCCGGACGGCTCGCGCCCGCCGCCGCCGCCTCGCGCGACGACCGGCGAAGCCACGAAGCCCGCCGAGCGCCCGACCACCGTCAACGCCGACGCCAAGCCGCGCCGCCGTCACTGGTGGGAAGAGATCTTCAACGACGACTTCCTTCGCACGCAGCGTCGATACACGCCCGAGCAAGCCAAGAAAGAGGGCGACTTCATCGAGGCGTCGCTCGGCGTCGAGAAGGGCGCGACGGTGCTCGACGTCGGCTGCGGGATCGGACGACAAGCGGTCGAGCTCGCGTCGCGCGGCTACGAAGTGCTCGGCATGGACTTGTCGTTGCCGATGCTCTCGCGCGCGTCGGACACCGCGCAGCTCCGCGGCGTGAAGCTCAACTTCTTGCAGTCGGACATGCTCGAGATGGAGTTCAACGAGCTGTTCGACGCGGCGTACTGCGTCGGGTCGACCTTTGGATTCTTCGACGACGAGAAGAACGCGGACGTCATCCACCGCCTCCATCGCGCGCTCAAGCCCGGCGGAACGCTGCTGCTCGAGGTCGTCAACCGCGACTACGCAGCGCCGCAGCACCCAGCGATGACCTGGTACGAGGCCGACGGCTGCGTCTGCATGGAAGAGACGCAGTTCAACTGGTTCACGTCGCGGCTCGAGGGCAAGCGCACGCTCCTGCTCGAGGACGGTCGGCAACGAGAGCAGAAGTTCTCGATGAGGCTCTACTCGCTGCACGAGCTCGGCAAGGTGCTGCACGGCGCGGGCTTTCGCGTGATCGAAGTGTCGGGCCACCAGAAGACGGCGGGCGCGTTCTTCGGCGCGAACTCGGCGATGCTGATCATCCTCGCGCAGAAGCGCGCGGACGACGACTGACCGCGCTCAGCGCGAGACGGCGGCTTCGGGGTTCCATTCGGCGGACATCGTCCAGTTCATCTGGCACGGAAGCGCGATGAACTGCGACGGCCCGACGCCGACGATGTCGCGACAATCAGCGCCGGGGACAACCGCGTATCCGACGCTCTCGCGCAGCTCGTCGAGGCCGGGGTAGCCCGAGCGCCGCGCTCCACCGTCGACGCCAGCGTCGGTGATGATCACGGGATCGCGCATCGCGTCCGCGTCGACCATGGCGTCCGCGAGCGGATCGACCGCGCGACCGCCGCTGTCGGCGAGCGGGTCGAGCGCAGGAAATTGTCCCGCGATTCGGCCCTCGATCACGTCGAACCGACGCAGCGCGCACACGCCGAGCTCGCGTCGCGGGTCCGCCGCGCGAACGACCACGACGCGATCGTCGACGAGCCGAAACGCGCCGGTGGTCACGTCGAGCGTCGTTTGCGCCGAGATCCGCGCGGCTGGAATTCGCCACGTGAGCGACTGCTGCGCCGACAAGATCACCTCTGCGTCGAACGCGAACGAGCTCTGCGCCGACGGCGCTCCCGCGCCGCACGAGTTGCTCGTCATCGCGGCACGCACGCGAAACACGGCGCCGTTTCCCGTGCGAGGCCCCGTTTCGCACGCGGCGGTCGCGAGCAAGAGAGCGAGGGTCGACCCGAGCGCGATGCGATCCATGGGGTGGGTCCTCGCGCGGTTAGCACCCCCACCATCGTGTCCGCGAATTTTCGACAATCACGCGCGGAGCGCGATCGCTCAGCGCACGGACTGGCCGGCGACGAGGCGCGCGAGCTGCCCTTCGATCACTTGATTTTCGCTCACGGAATAGCCCTGGCGCTCGCGCACGATCGTCCCGTTTCGATCGACCCACACGCTGAACGGCGGCGCGGCGGGGACTTGAAACTGGTTCTTCACCGAGGAGTTTTCGTCCCACACGACGGGAAACGTGAGGCCGAGCGTGCGCACGCGGTTCGGCGCGTTGCCGATGGTCTGGCCATTGTCCATCGCGACCGCGACGACCATGAGCCGTCCCGCGTAGCGTCGGTACATCTGCTCGTAGAACTGCATCTCCTGGAGGCACGGCGCGCACGTGGTGTCCCAGAAGAGGATCACCACCGGGCGCCGTCCCTGGTGATCGGACAAACGAAAGAGGCCCCCGCGAACGCCCGTCGGCGGACGCAGCGAGAACGACGGCGCGCGCGCTCCAACAGCGGCGTGCAAGGGCAAAGGCCTCGCCGCCAAACCGAGGGCCGCGACGAACATGAGCGAGCGGGCGAACGACTTCATCTGCGCGGATCGACGTAGCAGACCCCGGGTTTCATTCAAAGGCCCCGACCGCCCGAGCGAGCAAAGTGTGGCAGCGGTCGCCGCCGGATTGCGGTTGGCATGCCAGTCGCGGTATCGCTCGAACATTCCCCACGCTGACACCCGGCTGTGGATCGAGGTCTGTCGACGATGAATCGCTTGTTGCTTCGTGCCGCGCTCGTTGCGGCTTCTTCGGTCGCGCTGTCGGGCGTGCTCGCTGGTTGTTCGCCGCCCACCATGCCGCAGGATAGCGGCGGCGTGGACTCGGGCGTCGATGTGGTCATCGACACGCCGGATCCGCCCTACAACTCGCTCTTGTTCGGGCGTTGCCGATCGAACGCGGACTGCGCGATGGGGCTGACGTGCAAGACCGAAGACGGCGCAGGCTGGTCGGGCGGTGTCTGCACCAAGACGTGCACCGCGAGCTTCGACTGCCTCGATGAATCGCGGCCAGAGGTCGTCGGGTTCTGCGGCACGCACGACGGCGAGCGAATCTGCCTTCGCGAGTGCCTCAACGGCTTCGACTGCGGGCGCGAGGGCTACACGTGTTTGCAGAACAACCCTGCGGACACGTCGATGATGCCGCTGCGCGTGTGTCGTCCGTCGTGCACCGAGACGTCCTGCCGCTACGGCAACGTGTGCAATCCGTGGACGGGACGCTGCCAAGCGCCGAGCGCGCCGCTTCCGCCGCCGGGACAAGACATCGGTCAGTCGTGCATGCAGATGGGCACGACGAACAACTGCCGATCGGGCGACTGCGTCGCCGCGCAGGACTCGCGCGGAAACTACACCGGGTGGAACAGCGGGTACTGCACGGGCTCGTGCACGCTGACCGCGGGGTGGAGCAGCGCGCTCTTGTGGGGGACAAACGAGTTTCCTCGGGCAAATTGCCCGATGGGATCGATTTGCTTCCCCGACGGTGACCCTGGCATCGCCGAGCGCGATCCCGGCACTTGCTACAAGGAGTGCCGCTCGGACGCCGACTGCCGACAGAACGAAGGCTACGCGTGCCGACGCACGTTCAACCGCGGGACGCGCCCGTTCACGTGGAGCAACGGGATCTGCCTGCCGCGCTCGTGCGACCCTGCGCCGACGGCGATGGACACGTGTCCGTCTGGGTTCTACTGCGAAGCGCAGCGTCGATCGCAGGGCGGAATGACCGTTACCGTCGGCGTGTGCCGCCCTGGAATGCGCCCTGTCGAGCCCGGCCCCGAGCCTACGGTGGAGCCCGGTCCCGAGCCCACCGTCGAGCCTGGGCCCGAGCCCACGATGGAAGCGGGCACGGATTCAGCGGCGGACGCCACGTCCGACACGACCGACGTCGACGCTGGGGACATGGACGCGGCGGGCTGATTCGTATCGGATTGCTTCACGCTGACGTACACAGATCACAGTCAACGCCGAGTGCTCACGTCGCTTCGATCGCGGCAAAAACTGAGATACACTCGGAGTCTCTACTTCGACGCTGACGACCCACCGAGGAATTCATGAAGACCCTTCGCCCGTTGATCACCGGTGCCGCGCTCTCAGCGCTGGTTGGCATCGGTTGCGCCCCTGCCGCGACGCCGCCGGCTGACTCAGGCATTTCCACCGACTCGGGCGCAAACACCGAGGCGAGCACGTGCCGCGCGCCGACCATCAGCGAGCCGTGCTCGATGGAGGGCTGCAAATTCGCGCCGCTCACGCTGCCGTACTGCGACGGCACGGGGACCTTCGACTTCTACGGGCAGAGCTTCTGCTCGGCGCGCGTGACGCTGCTCGTGATCTCGGCGGGTTGGTGCGTTCCGTGCCAGCAAGAAGCGGCAGAGATGGAAGACCAGATCATCCAGCCGTACGCAGGCCGCGTTCGCGTCGTGACCGTGTACGCGCAGGGCGTCACGCGTCCGAGCGTCGCGACGAACAACGCCTGCATGGGCTGGAAGAACCGCTACAACCTCACGAGCCACATGGTGCTCGACGCGGCCGAGGTCACCAGCCGGTACTTCCCGAACCAGGCGTTTCCGGCGAACTTGATCATCGACGGCGACGGCGTGATCCGCCACCGCGTCTACGGCACGAGCCGCGGACTGCAGTCGCTCAAGGATCAGCTCGACGCTTTGCTGGGGCAGTGAGCGAGTTCGCGGTACCGTCGCGGGCGTCGTGATCGCTTCCCGCACGAAGCTTGCCGCTGCTGCCTGCGCCCTCTCGCTCTTCGCAACGACCTCGAGCGCCGAAGCGCAGGTGAACTTTCGCCTGCCAGGCCTCGGTCCGACGTCGTTCACGTTTACGAACACGAGCCTGCTCACGTGGCGACGATCGAACTTCGATCAGATCACCGCGGACGACAATCTCCTGTCGTTTACCGAGCGATTCGACTCGCAGTTCACCGCGCCTCCGTGGCGACTCCAAGTGCGCCTCGACGCGTTTCTGCCGGGGCTGCTCGCGCCCGGCTCGATGGGCATGAGCGCGCCGCCGACGTTTTGCTACACGGGGCCGAACAACATGCCCACGTGTCCAGGGAGCTTGCACTGGGACGTCCGGCTCGAGCGCGTGGCGCTGTCGTACACGGGCGAGCAGATCAGCTTCGACCTCGGTGACTTCTACGCGGCGATCGGCCGCGGATTGATGCTCTCGCTCCGCAAAGTGGACCCGCTCGGGACGGACACCACCGTGCGCGGCGCCAACGTCACGGCCGAGCTCGAGCGCTTCACGCTTCGTGGGATGATCGGCTACCTCAACCCGCAGAACCTCGATCCGCTGACGTTGATCACGGTGCAGGACTACGGCGAGGCGATCGCGCTCGGACGCGACGGCGCGCGCGTGACGACGGACTTCATCGGCGGCGTCGATCGCATGGGCGCGGTCGACGCGCTCGCGCGCATCGGCGAGAACAACGACGTCGAGATCGGCCTCGCGGGCGTACGCGTGCACTACCCCGAGAGCATGCAGCGCGAGTCGTTCGTCGACACGTTTGGCTATCGCATGGCGGTGCCGTCGCTCGCGGACGGAGCGCTCTCGCTCTACGGCGAGGTCGTCGGACTTCGTCGCGTCACGCACGAGTACACGACGACGGGCTCGGGCATGAACATCATGCGCACGGGCCTTCGCGGAACGCCCCTCGAGTTCGGCCGCGCGATCTACCTCAGCGCGCAGTTGAACCTCGGGAACCTCTCGGCGCAGTTCGAGTTCAAGGACTATCGCAACTTCTTGTTGTCGCCCGACGGCGGTGGCTCGAGCCTTCGGCGCATCTACAACAACGCGCCGCCGCTCGAGCGCGAGGACGTTCAGTTTCGATCCAACTCGAACACGCGCGGCGCGCTCGCGCGCGTCGAATACGCGTTTCGACCGAGCCCGTGGGTCGGCGGAATCACGCTCGTCGGCTCGGGCTTCACGGAGAACAACGCGCCCGATCCGTGGGACCCATCGGGCTATGGCGTCGCGCACGGGTACCTCACGCTTCGACGCAACGTCGACGGCGCGGACTACGCGGCGCCCTCGACGGTCGGCGGCGGCCAATCGGGCGGCGCTGTCGCTGCGCGCCCGGGCGGAGCGTCGTGGATTCTCGTCGCCAACGCTGGCTACCGCATGGAGTTCATCAACAACCGTCGCGGAGCCGGATGCAACTCGGGCAACCCGCGCGACGGCTGCCGCGAGGCGTACGCGCCCGATTGGCACATCGCGCACGCGGACATCGACATCGCGTTTCCGATCGCGGCGAACCACGCGCTCGACGTGAAGGTCGACGGGCGCATCGAGACCCGCTGGGACGACTTTCTCGTCGACAGCGTCGGGACGCGCGCGGGTTTCTACACGTTCTTCCGCGGCGGCGTCGTCGCGGCGTATTCGTATCAAGATCGCCTGCAAATCAGCGGGATTTTTCGCATCGACACGACGAACGCAGGCAAGTACCTCGAGGGCGTGCCGGCGGACGTCACGATTCCGCCGTCCGTGTTTCCGGGCGGCGAAGTGCGATGGATGTTCACGCCGGGCAACGTGTTGCGCGTCTTCGGAGGCATGACCGCGGGCGGAAGACTGTGCACGGGCGGCGTTTGTCGCGACGTCCCACCATTTCAAGGCGCGCTAGCAGAATTGATCTTGCGCGTGTGACAATACCGAGGACATGTCCTCGAACGTTGTCCGACTTGCCTGCGCTCTCCTCGCAGGCTCCTTGATTGCAAACGCTGGCTGCACGGTAGGTCGCTCGATCCTGGGCGGACCCGAGGACGACGGTGGAGGTCAGCCGGACATCACGATGACCGACGCCACGGGCGACACCGTGGCGCCGACGGACACGCGCCCCGGTTGCCTCTCGGACAACGAGTGTCGCGCGGATCAATTCTGCGACATGCGCACGGGCCAATGCGCGCCCGGCTGTTCGCGCGACGAGGGCTGCTCTGGAGAGACGCCTCGCTGCAACACGATGTCGCACACGTGCGTTCCGTGCGTGACGGACATGCACTGTCCCTCCGGGCAAGTGTGCCGCGGAAATCGCTGCGTGATGGGCTGCTCTCCGACGCAGCCGTGCCCCGGCGGACAGACGTGCTGCACCGACGCGTGCATCGACACGCAGACCAACTCGGCAAACTGCGGCGCGTGCGGGACGATGTGCAACATCCCCAACGCGGAGCCTTCGTGCTCGATGGGTCGATGCGCGGTCGGCCGCTGCTCGGGCAACTTCGGCGACTGCGACAACAACGCGATGAACGGCTGCGAGACGGACACGGGCTCGAGCGCCGCGCACTGCGGCCGCTGCGGAAATCCCTGCCCCGTTCCGCCGAACGCGACGGCGACGTGCGCCGCGGGGATGTGCGGCTTTCGCTGCAACGACGGGTTCGCCGACTGCAACATGAACGCGGCGGACGGCTGCGAAGTGGACTTGCGCACGTCCGTCGGCAACTGCGGCCGCTGCGGGACGATGTGCGCCGTGGCCAACGGCGTCCCCGCGTGCGTCGCGGGGATGTGTCGCGTGGGGCGTTGTTCGCCGGGCTTCGAGAACTGCGACAACATCGACGCCAACGGCTGCGAAGCGAACACGACGAACGACCCGAGCAACTGCGGCGGCTGCTCGCGCGTCTGCGGGATGCTCGCGAACAGCACGCCGTCGTGCTCGATGGGCGTGTGCGGAATCGGGATGTGCCTCGCGGGCTTCGCGGACTGCAACCGCGTCGCGACCGACGGCTGCGAGGTCAACACGCGCACCAACGCGATGAATTGTGGTGCGTGCGGCAGGACGTGCAACCTCGCCAACGCGACGAGCGACTGCACCGACGGCGCGTGCCGCTTGGTTCGATGCAACCCGGGCTTCGCGGACTGCGACGGAAATCCCCTCAACGGCTGCGAGACCAACACCAACACGGACATCGATCACTGCGGCGGCTGCGGGCGGGTGTGCCCCGTTCCTCCGGGCGGCGGCGCGGCGTGCAACATGGGGACGTGCGGGATCAGCACGTGCGTCCGTCCGCGCGCTGATTGCAACATGAACCCGGGCGACGGCTGCGAGGTCGACACGGACACGGACGTTCGTCACTGCGGCGCGTGCAACGCTCCGTGCGCGACGCCGGCCAACGCGAGCCCCGGCTGCGCCCGCGGGATGTGCGGCATCGGCGCCTGCAATCCTGGCTTCGCGGACTGCAACATGAACCCCGCGGACGGATGCGAGGTCAACATCGCGCTCGATCCGCGCAATTGTGGCAGCTGCGGACGGGTGTGCGCTTCGTTGCCCAACGCGACACCGACGTGCGCGCTCGGGATGTGCGGCCTCGGCGCGTGCCTCCCGGGCTTCGACAACTGCGACGGGATGGTGGCCAACGGCTGCGAGAGCAACCTTGGGACGAGCAACGTTCACTGCGGGCGCTGCGGCAACGCGTGCACGGGCGGGCAGTCGTGCGTGTTGGGGACGTGCCAGTGCCCCGCGGGACAGTCGCTCTGCGGCGGCGTGTGCACTGCGCTCGCGACGGACGCGCGCAACTGCGGTGCGTGCGGGCGCGTGTGCGCTGCGGGACAGACGTGCGTCGCGGGTTCGTGCCAGTGCCCGGCGGGACAAACGCTGTGCGGGACGACGTGCGTCGACACGCAGCTCGACGTTCGCAACTGCGGCGGCTGCGGTCGCGTGTGCGCCGTCGATCAGACGTGCGTCATGGGCGCGTGCATCGGGACCGGACAGCTTCGGTTCACGGCCACGTGGTCGACCGCGGGTGACGTGGATTTGCACGTCGTTCCCCCGTGCGGAACGGAGATCTCGTACATCACGCGCACGGCGTGCGGCGGGACGCTCGATCGCGACGACACGACCGGCACCGGTCCCGAGAACATCTTCTGGTCCACAGGCGCAGCGACGGGCAACTACCTCGTGTGCGCCGTTCCGTATTCGATCTCGGGCTCGACGACGGTCACGGTCAACGTCGTGCGAGGCGCGACCACGGTGCGGACGTTCACGCGCACGTACACCGCGAGCACAGGAAATCAAGCCTGCACCACGAGCTCGCCGAGCTACCTCGGGACCTACACGTTTTGATTCGCGCCGCGAAGACGCCCACGACGAGACACACGAAGGCTGCGGATCGATCCATGGTGAGCAAGAAGCGTTCGACAGGTGAAGTGAGTGCAACCCGCGCGACGGTCGGAAAGGCGACGATGGGAGCGCTCGCCGCGTGCGCGACGGTCCTCTTCGCGAGCAGCGCAGAGGCGCAGGTGATCCAGCGGTTCGCGCTGCGCTTCGAGCTCGGCGCGGGGACGGTCCTCAGCGAGCACACGCGCGCCGTGCGCGGGTACGACTCGGCGCACGTGCAGCTCGCGCCGAGGCTCGCGTTCAACCCCATCGACTGGTTCTCCGTGCAGCTCTCGATCAACGCGGGGTTCTTTCTGAGCAATCAGGCGAACGTCCCGTTGGGGCAGACGCTCATGATGCAGGGAGGACTTCGCTTCGAGCCCATGATCGGCCGCGTCGGCCGGTTGTTCGCCGACGGAAACTTCGGCTTCACGATGACCGGCGACGATCGTCGATTCGGCCTCGACGCGGCGCTCGGCTTCGAGTTTCAAGCAGCGCGATGGCTCGGGATCGGCCCGGTGGCTCGCTTTCACTTCGTGAAGCAGGACCCGCAGAACTCGTTTCCGCAGGACGCGATGTACTGGAGCGCCGGGCTCGCGACGACGTTTCGTGTGCCCGCGCCAGAAGCCGTTCCCGTGGTCGTCGACGCGCGGCCTGTGGACACGGACAGCGACGGCGTCTTCGATCCCGACGATCAGTGCGTGACCGAGCCGATGGGCTCGCGGCCCGATCCTGCGCGGCGCGGCTGCCCGATCCGCGACACCGATCGCGACGGCGTGTTCGACAACGAAGACCAGTGCGTGAACGAAGCGCAGGGCGAGCATCCCGATCCCGCGCGTCGCGGCTGTCCCGACGGCGACGCCGACTCGGACACGGTGCTCAACGCGCAGGACCAGTGTCGCGACGTTCCGCAGGGCGACCGCCCGGATCCAGCGCGCGCGGGATGCCCGCTGCGCGATCGCGACAACGACACGGTGCCCGATGACACGGACCACTGCCCCGATCAGCCCGGCGCGCCGCACTCGGATCCCAATCGCAACGGCTGCCCCGGGCTCGTGCGCGTGCAAAACGGGATGATCCAGATCCTGGCGCCCGTGTACTTCGCGACCAACCGCGACACGATTTTGCGCAGGAGCTTTCCGGTGCTCGACGCGGTGGTCGACGCGATCCGCGCGTCGTCCGAGATCCGACGGGTGAGCGTCGAAGGACACACCGACGACGTCGGCAACGACGCGCGCAACATGAGCCTCTCGCAGCGACGCGCGTGGAGCGTTGTCGAGTACATCCACGGCCACGGAATCGCAGCGAATCGTCTGCGCGCGCAGGGCTTCGGCGAGACGCGCCCGCTGCGGCCGATCGAAGGATTGCGCGGTCGTGCGCTGCGCGACGCGAGGGCGCAAAATCGGCGCGTCGAGTTTCGCATCGTGACCGAGTAGTGACCGCGCGCGTCGCGCAGACGCGCCCGTATACTGCGCGGACGCTTTGACTCCGCCGCCGACATACTCGCCGGGCGCTGTGCTCGCGCAGCGCTTCGAGATCTTGCGACGCATCGGCGAGGGCGGGATGGGGGTCGTGTACGAAGCGCTCGACACCGAGCGGCAGCAGCGCGTCGCGTTGAAGAGCATCACGTACCCCGATCCGACGGCGATTTTTCGGTTCAAGCGCGAGTTTCGCGCGCTCGCGGACATCTCGCACCCGAACCTCGTCCCGCTCTTCGAGCTCGTGTCCGACGGAGAGCACTGGTTCTTCACGATGCAGCTCGTCGAGGGAGTAGACCTCGCGAGCTTCCTTCGTCCGCCCATCAAATCAAGTGATGCTGCGCCCGAGCGCGCGACGGTCGTCGACGACCGGACGCCCATCGGAGCGCGGGCGACCGCCGAGCACCCGCGGGGAACCGAGACGACGCCAGACCGGCCCCATTTGTTGTCGGGACTCCCGAGAGATCCTGGCCGAACGAGCGCTCAGCACGACTGGTCGAAGGTCGATTTCGGCGCGGTTCGCGCCGCGTTTACGCAGGTCGTGGACGCGGTCCGAGCGCTGCACGAGGCCAATCGCCTGCATCGCGACCTCAAGCCCTCCAACGTGCTCGTGCGCCCCGATGGAACGGTCGTCGTCCTCGACTTCGGCCTCGTCGCCGAGCTCGATCCTCGCGGCGCGACCAAGGGCGACCCGAGCGCGGCAGAGCGCGTCGAGCACGCGATCGAAGCGGCGCGGCACGGGCGAATCGGCGCGAGTATTCCAGGGCAAGCGATGCTCTCGGACGAGATCGTGACGGGCACGATCCCGTACATGGCGCCCGAGCAAGTGACGGGAGAGCCGCTCACGTCCGCGTGCGATTGGTACGCGGTGGGCGTGATGCTCTTTCAAGTGTGCACCGGTCGATTGCCGCACGAGGGGCCGCCGTCGAAGGTGCTCGCGAACAAGCTCATTGTTGTTCCCCCGTCGGCGCGCTCGCTGAACGACGCGGTCCCGCAGGCGCTCGACGCGCTGTGCAGCGCGCTGCTCGCGACGGACCCCGCGGCGCGACCGCACGGAGCGGCGATCCTCGAGCAGCTCGGCGCAAAGCGCCCCTCGCAGCGCATCGAGCTCGGGCTCGACCCGTCGCGACGGATCTTCGTCGGCCGCGCCGATGAGCTCGCGGCCATGAGCGACGCGTTCGCGCGCGTGCGCGCGGGCTCGTGCGAGCTCGTCTGCGTGCGCGGTCCACACGGCGGGGGCAAATCCTCGCTGATCGATCACTTCGCGCGCGCCTCGCTCCGCGACGCGACGGTGCTCCGCGGCCGTTGCTTCGAGCACGAGAGCGTTCCGTACAAGACGATCGACGGCGTGGTGGACGCGCTCGTCCGCCACCTGCTCGCGTCGCGCGGGGCCGAGCTCGCGGTGCTCACGCCGGAGCAAGCGGCGGCCGCGGCGGTCGTGTTTCCTGTGCTCGCGCGGAGCGGCGCTGTGTATCGCAAGGCGCGAGACGTCGTTCTCCCTTCGGATCGCGGGGCGATCGAGCGGGCTGCGATCGGCGCGCTGCGGTCGGTCATGGAGGCCGTCGCCGCGCAACGCCCGCTCGTGATCGTGATCGATGACGCGCAGTGGGGAGACGTCGACGGGATCCGCGCGCTCGCGGGGCTGTGGGACGCGCCTCCGGTGCGATCGCTCGCGATCTTGTCGTTTCGCGCGGACATGGAGCTCGAGAGCGCTGCGCTGCGAGAGCTCGAGCAGCAGCGGGCTTCGAGGCCGGCGCTACGACGGACCAACATCGATGTCGGCGACCTTCCGCGAGACGAAGCGCGGACCTTTGTTCGAATGCTGCTCGCGAAGAACAACGCGGTCGCCGAGGACGCGCTCTGGGTCGAGCGCATCGTCGACTGGAGCGGCGGCAGCCCGTGGCTGATCGAGCTTCTGCTCGCGTCGTACGCGTCGCTCGGCGCGATCGCGCGGGGGCAGAGCCTCGACGCGCTCCTTCGCGCGCGGGCGTCGGCGCTGACCGAGGCGCAGCGGGAGCTTCTTGAAATCGTGTGTAGCTCTCCTCGGCCGCTGCCGACGAGGCTCGCGCTCGAGGCGACGTACGGCCACCTCGGCGAGTCCGAGGCCCTCGTCGCGCTCCACAAAGCGCAGCTCGTGAAGACCACGGGCCCGGCGCTCGACGACCTCGTCGAGCCGTTTCATCCGCGCGTTCGCGAGGCGATCGTTCGGACGATGCGGGCCGAGGACAAGCAACGAGCGCTCGAAAAGCTCGCGCGAGCGCAGCAGCGAAGGCAGCCCCGCTGACGACGAGATTCTCGCGATCGATAGCAGCTTCGCTTCGGGTTTGTGACAGGCGCGAACGCTAACACCTTGTAAACTCATCAGTTCTCAATCTTGCCTGTCATCCTTCAAACCCGGCTCCGCTGTAGGGTCGCCGCGCGGACGCGAGGCGTTGTTTACTTCGGTCCGCCATGAAGACCCTCGCGGGAAAGACCCTGTTCATCACCGGCGCGAGCCGGGGCATCGGCCACGCGATCGCCATGCGCGCAGCGAGAGACGGCGCCAACGTCGTGATCGCCGCGAAGACCGCCGAAGCGCACCCGAAGCTGCCTGGGACGATCTACACCGCCGCCAAGGACATCGAGTCCGCGGGCGGCCGCGCCCTCCCTGTGCTCGTCGACGTGCGCGACGAAGCGCAGGTGAACGAAGCGGTCGACGAAGCCGTTCGCGTGTTCGGCGCGATCGACGTCCTCGTGAACAACGCGTCGGCGATCTCGCTGACGAGCACCCTCGGCACGCCGATGAAGCGCTACGACTTGATGCACGGGATCAACGTGCGCGGCGCGTTCGCGTGCATGCGAGCGTGCGCTCCGCACCTCGCGAAGAGCGAAAATCCCCACGTGCTCACGCTCTCGCCGCCGCTCACGCTCGCGCCCAAGTGGTACGGCCCGCACGTGGCGTACACGATCTCGAAGATGAACATGAGCCTGCTGACGCTCGGCTGGGCCGAGGAGTTTCGCGCCGAGGGCATCGCGTGCAACGCGCTCTGGCCGCGCACGCTGATCGCGACCGCAGCGGTGCAGAACCTCCTCGGCGGCGACGAAATGGTCGCGCGCTCGCGCAAGCCCGAGATCGTCGCGGACGCCGCGCACGCGGTGCTCACGCGCCCCTCCCGCGAGTGTACGGGCAACTTCTTCATCGACGAAGACGTGCTTCGGAGCGAGGGCGTGACCGACCTCGCGCGCTACGCGATGGACGCGTCCGTCGAGCCGCTCGTGGACTTGTTTCTCGAGTAGCGGTTCGCGCGCAGGGGGCGCAGGGGATCACAGGGACAGAGTATGTCCGTCACGAGCTTGCGCGTCGGCGCCCCAGCGCACAGGATCACGACGTGCGCGCGACACCCACGGCCACGCGATCCACGAGCCAGGTGCACGTCGTGGCGACGGACGAACACCGTCGCGCGCGGCTGCTCGTGGCGGCGCGCGAGGGGGGCGCGGCGATCGCACCGTCGACGGTGTCGATTCACACGCTCGTTCGCGCGCTGCACCGGGCGCTTCTGCCGCACGTGGCGCTGGCCCACCCGTTGATCGAGCGCGTGGCCGCGTCGCTCGCGGCGACGAAGGTGCGCGGCGGCGCTGGATATACGCGGGCGACGGCGCTCGCGAGCGCGCTCGATGTGCTTCGTCGCAACGCGATCGACGGCGACGCGCTCGAGCGGTCGTTGGCGGAGGTGGACGCGAGCGAAGACGGCGCGCGAAAGCGCCTCGGCGCGCTGGCCGAAGCCTCGCGGTTGGTCGACGAGCGGCTCGAGGCCGAGGGGCTCGTGGCGCGCGCGGGGCTCGAGGGCGTGCTCGCGCGCGCGATCGACGCGATGGAGCTCGGCGAGGCGCTGCCCGCGCCGATCGGCCCGAACCCGACGCACGTCCGCGTGACGCTCGGCGCGGCGGGGCTCGATTTGTCCCGCGCGAGGCTCCTCGCGGCGCTCGGTCGCGCGCTGCAAAGGCGAGGCGGCGGGCTGTCGTTGCGCGTCCTCGTCGAGCCTGCGCGCGAGCGTTGGAGCGCCGCGCTCGATCGCGCGCTTCGCGTGTTCGAAGACGACGAAGAGTCGCCGGTCGAGCTCGAGCTCGGCCTTCGCGAAGACGACGGCGAGACGCACGACGGGCTGCGCTCGTTCGTCGAGGCGCTCGCGGCGGGAGGGCGCGCTGTGGACGCGCCGGTCGAGTTCGCCGAGGCGCACGGGCCCGACGAGTCTGCGCGCTGGGCGATCGCGACGGTCGAGCGCTGGATCGACGCGGGCATGGAGCCCGAAGAGATCGCGATCGTCTTGCGCACGGGCGCTGCGGACGAGGTCGAGCCGATCGTTCGTGCGCTCGACGAGGCCGGGCTTCGCGCGAGGCTCGACGAGGCGTGCGCGCGAGGCATCGAGCGGCCGGGCGCAGCGATCGCGCTCGTGTCGCTCGCGCGCGCGCTCGCAGAGGGCGGCGAGGTCGAGCGCGTGACCTTCGCGCTCGCGGCGCTCGCTGGGCCGAAGGCGATCCGTGGACACGCGCCGACGACGCTCGCGCACGCCGCGCGCGCGGTGCGCGCGAGGACCGTGTTCGACCCGAAGCTCGAATTGCTCGGGCGCCATGTCTCTCCGGCGACGGCAGAGGCCGCGTCGGCGTTGCGCGAGCTCGTCGCGCCGCTCGGGACCGAGGGGACCGTCGAGCAACACTGCGCGCGTTGGCTGCGATTTCTGCGGGCGATCGCGCCGGCGTCGCGCCACCAAGAGGCCGCGAGGTCGCTCGGGCGCGTGGGCTCGGACGAGCCTGCGACGCGCGCGATGCTCCGGGCCTCGACGCGTGAAGAGCGCGCGCTCGACGCGATCGAGCGATCGATCGAGCAGCTCGCGCCGAGGGCGCGTCGGGCGGGGCTCGCGTCGGTGATCGACGCAGAGTCCTTCGCGTCGCTCCTCGAAGACGCGATCGACGCGGCGCGCGAGGCGCTCGACGGCGCGAGCGACGCGGGCACGAGCGGCGTTCGCGTGACGTCGGTCGAGTCCGTCGTGGGCGCGACGTTTCGTGGCGTCGTGGTGGTGGGGATCGAAGATGGGCGCTTTCCTGCGCACGTCGAAGAGGACTCGCTGCTCGGCGAGGTCGAGCGGCGCGCGGTGAAAAAGAGCGCGGGCGTCCTCGTCGTTCGACGCGGCGCCAAAGAGGACGAAGCGCAGCTCTTCTTGGCGGCGTGCGCGGCGTCGAGCGAGCGCCTCGGGCTCGTGGGGTCGAGGCACGACGCGGGCGGGCGCGCGCTCGCGCCCTCGCCGTTCATGGTGGACGTGCGGCGCGTGCTCGATCGAGCGCCGCAGTGGCTCACGCACGATCCGCTCGCGCGTTCGAGGGCCGTCGTCGCGCGAGGCAGCGAGCGGCTTACGCGCGCGTGGGCGGGGTGGCCCTCCCGTGAAGCGCTCGCGAAAGCAGCGATGGACACGGGCGCGCGCGCTCTCTTCGATCGCGTTCGCTCGGCGGTCGAGCGCGCAGAGATCGAGCGCGAGCGGACGGAGTTCTTCGCGGGGCTTCGCGCGGAGCCCGGGAGATTCTCGGGCCGAATCGACCACGACCCGCGCGCGATCGCGGCGCTCGAGCTCGCGCGGTACGCGACGACGGCGTGGCCGCTCGACGTGACGTCGCTCGAGCGGACGGCGCGCTGCGCGTTCAAGGCGTTCGCGCAACAAGTGTTGAAGCTCGAGCCCGAGGACCTCCCGTCGCTCGCGCTCGACGCGAAAGAGCGCGGGCATCTGCTGCACGCGCTGCTCGAAGCGGGGCAAATCGCGCTCCACGGAACGCAAGGCAGGCCGCGCGCCGTTCGTTGGGAGAAGGTCGAAGCGGCGCTCGACAAGGCGGCCGAGCGCTTCGGCGCGGACCTTCCGCACGCGGACACGGACCTTCTGCGCGCGGACACCGTCGCGATTCGCCGCATGATCGAGGGCTTTCTCGAAGGTCGCATGGACGCGGACACGCGCTGGAGCGTCGTCGCGACGGAGGTCGCGTTCGGGCCCGAGCGCGAGTGGCCCGCGCTCGAAGTCGAGGTCGACGGCGAGTCGCCGATCGTGCTCCGCGGCCGAATCGACGGCGTCGAGCGGCTCGACGAGAGCGTGCGCGCGGTCGAGTTCAAGAGCGGGCGCGGCGACGGGTTTCGCAAGCGGCTGCGCGAGGGCGCGCTCGACACACAATTTCAACTCGTGGTGTACGCATCGGCGCTCTATCGCGCCGTGCGCGAGGGCCGCGTGGACGCGACGGGGGTCGACGTCGACGGGGTGTACGTCGGGTTTCGCGATCAGACCGAGCACGGGCTGAGGGACGTGCTCGCCAAGCCGCGCAGGGGCGGCGGCGACGCGCCGATCGCCGACGTCGAGTCGCTCGTGCGCGACGGAGCGCAGGGCAAAGGCGCCCTCGGCGAAGCCGTGCGAAAGGCGGTGCTGCCTGTGCGGCAGGGCGTGTTCGCGCCGCGGCCGCGCGACTGCGATTTCTGCAACGCGCAGTCGCTCTGCCGCGTCGAGCGCGGACGCGAAGAGCACTGAGAGGGAGTTGGAGTGGGATTTGGGCGTTTTGCTGCAGATCTGCGCCGACCATCGGCGTCAGCGCTTCTTGCAAACGTCTCGAAGGTCCTGCCCAACACCCTCTGAGACGCGCCAACGCGTGACATTTTCTGTCCGCTCGTGCTCGCGTCGCGCGCGCGCGCGACGCACACTCGGAGGCCCCCGATGACCGATCGAGCCGCGCTGTTTTCGTTCTCGAGAAACACCCTCCTTCGCGCCGGCGCCGGCACGGGAAAGACCGAAGCCCTCGCGACGGTCTACCTCCACCTCGTCGGCGGCCTGTGCGACCCGGACGTGTGGAGCAAGCAGGGCGTCGCGTCCGAGCGGATCGTCGCGCTGACCTTCACGGAGAAGGCGGCGATCGAGATGCGAGAGCGCATCGCCGAAGCGGTCCGCGTGCTCTCGTTCGAAGACAGCCCCGCGGGGATCGACGCGTCCGATCCGCGTGTGCGCGAGCGCGCTGCGAGGCAATGGGCGCAGTCGCGGTCGCTCGA
Organism: Myxococcales bacterium; assembly: GCA_016793325.1. Classification (GTDB taxonomy): domain Bacteria; phylum Myxococcota_A; class Polyangia; order Polyangiales. The sequence continues at coordinate 84,250 of JAEUKI010000069.1, forward strand.
TCGCGCGGCGGCGGCGCGTCTGCTCGCGCTCGGCGAGAGCGCCAACCGTCAGGGACGACCGATGCCCGATCGCGCGACGTGGCAACGCGTCGGCTTCGCGCTCGGCAACGCCCGGATCGGAACGTTTCACGGCTTCGCCGCGGGCGTCCTCCGCGCCGTCGCGCTCGACCTCGGGATCGACCCGACGTTTCGCGTGACCGAGCCCGAAGAGGCCGATCGACTACTTCGTGAAGCGATTACGGAAGCGCTCTCGAGCGCCGCGCGATCCGAGGTCGACGCGGTCGCGGATCTCATGGCCGCCGCGGGTGGAATCGATCCCGAGGGCGATCGCGGCGTGGTCGTTCGCTTCGTCTCGATGGTTCACGCCCTCGACGAAGCGGGCTCGAGCGACGAGGAGGTCTCCGACGGACCCGTGCTCGACGCGACGCCGCCGCAGCCCTTCATCGCAGCGGACGCGATCGAGCGCTTCGCGCGCGCGTGCGAAGGCGTGAGCGCGCTCTCGTCCGAGCGGATCCCCGCGCGTCTGCTCAAGCTATCGGGCGCGATCTCCGAGCTCGGCGTCGTCGATTCGCCTGCAAAAGCTCGGCAGTGCGTCGCGCTCCTTCGCACCGCGCGCCTCCCGAGCAAGAACCGAACGCGCGCGATCGAAGCCGACGCAAACCGCGCCCGCGACATGATCGAGTCGCTGCACGACGCGGCGCTCGCCGTTCACTCGGCGTGGCTCGCGCGCGCGGCCAAGGACGTCCTGCTCGACGCGCGACGGCTCTTTCGCGCGAAGAAGAAGAAGCGTCACGTGCTCGACTTCGCGGACCTTCTGCGACGGCTCCGCGACGCGCTCCGCGACGAGCCGCGTATGCGACGCGCGTGGAAGCGACGCTTCGACGCCGTGCTCGTCGACGAGTTTCAGGACACCAATCGACTCCAACGCGACCTGCTCTATCTGCTCCGCGAGCGACGCGATGGAGCAGCAGCCGCGGCCGACGAGGACGCGGGAGGGCGCGTTCCGACGGCGAGCGAGCTCGAGCCTTCGGGGCTCTTGCTCGTCGGCGACGCGAAGCAGTCGATCTACGCGTTTCGCAGCGCGGACGTCGGCGTGTTTCTCGAGACCGAGCGCGACCTCGTCAACGCAGGCGGCGTCTCGATGGAGCTCGTCGAGAGCCATCGCTCGGTCGACGCCGTGCTCGACGCGATCAATCCCGCGGCAGAAGCGCTGCTCGGCGCGGGGCTCACCGCGCACGGCGAGCGCTTCTACGACAGCGCGCGCGACGCGCTCGTCGCAGAAGCCGCGGGCGACGGAGAAGCGCGCGTCGAGCTCGTGCTCGTGTCCGGCGACAGCGCCGACGAGATCCGCGAGCTCGAAGCGCAAGCGATCGCGCGACGCATCAAGAAGCTCGTCGATCCGCTCGCGAGGCACGCGCCAGGGTGGCGCTCGCCGAGGCTCGACGAGATCGCGGTGCTCGTTCCGACGTGGTCGCACACCGAGCCCGTGAAGAAGGCGCTGCAGCGCGAAGGAATCCCGTACGCGCAGCTCGGCGGCCCCGGCTTCTGGGAGCGTCGCGAGGTCGACGACCTGGTGGCCCTGTTGCGATTGGTCGCCGATCCCGCCGATCGACTCGCGCTCGCCTCGGTGCTGCGCGGGCCGCTCGTCGGTCTCTCGGACGCCGCCCTCGCCCACGTCCTCGGACGCAAATCGACGCTCGACGACGCGCTCGACCCGCCCGCTGCGGTGCGCGAGGCGCTCGAAGAAGACGACCGCGCGAGGCTCGACGAGTCGCGTCCGTCGATCAAGCGCCTCGCCCGCGCAGGCGGCTCGCTCCCGCCCGACGAAGTGCTCCGGATCATCTTGGCCGAGCGCAACTACGCCGCGGTGCTCGCGGCGCTTCCGTTCGGCGCGCAGCGGGCGGCCAACGTCGACAAGCTCGTCGGCCTCGCGCAAGAAGCGTCGCGCCGCGGAGGGGAGGACAGCTCGGTCGCGGGCTTCGTTCGCTACGTCGATCGCATGCGCGCGGCGGCCGAACACGAGACCGAAGTGGACGTCTCCGACGTGAGCACCGGCGCCGTGCAGCTCTTGTCCATCCACGCGGCCAAGGGGCTCGAGTGGCCCGTCGTCTTCGTCGCGCAGACGTCTCGCCGTAGAAAGATCCACGCCGAACGCGTGCTGCTCGACGCGCGAAGGAGGGTCGTCGCGCTTCCCTCGGACTACGACGCGCCCCCACCTTTTCAAGAGCTCCGACGCGACGCGCACGCCGCGGAAGAAGACGACCAGCGGCGGCTGCTCTACGTGGCGCTCACGCGCGCGAGGGACATGGCCATCGTCAGCGGCCCCGCGAGCGAAGGCGAAGGCGAGTGGCGAACGCTCTCGATGGCGCTCCTGCGGCTCGCGCCCGCGTCGGTGCGCGTCATCAAGCCGGGGCTCGACGGCCCGAGCGTCGGGGTCCGCGCGGCCGGAGCTCCGAGCGCCACGCACGCGAGCGCGGGCGAGGTCGACGCGCCCCCAGCGCCGCCCCCGAAGCGCAGGACGCGGTCGCTCACGGTCCACGCCGAGGCGCTCGGCGAGTTCGCGCGCTGCCCGAGGCGCTACGCGTTTCGCTACGAGCTCGGGGCGCCCGAAGAGCGCGCGCGGACGAGCCCTCCGCGCGATCGCGTCGAGTCGCTCGTGCGCTCGACGTTGCGCGCGGCGCTCCCGTGCGCGGTCGGCGAAGAGGGCGGAGCGGTGCACGCCGCGCTCGCCGCAGAGCACGAAGACGACGCGCTCGTCCGCGAGCACGCCGCCAAAATCGCGCGCGCCGCGCTCGCGATGGAGACCGGCCGCGCGCTCAGCGAAGAGGGCGCGCTCAGCGCGTCCGAGCTCGCGATCGCGCTGCGAATCGAGGGCGAATCCGTGGCGCTCGTGCTCGAAGCGCGGGCGGATTTCGTCGCGCGCGCCTCCGCCCTCGGCGGAGAGAGCGACGCGGTCGCCGTCGTTCGCGTGGCGCTCGAGGGACCGAGCAGCGACGCGACGTTCTGGCGCGACGAGCTCGAGGCGGCGCGGCTCGGGCTCGCGTCGCGGCTCGGCGACGAGGTCACCGTTCGCGCGTGCGTGTGGCTCGTCGGCCCCGAGCGGTCGACCGTTCGATGGCTCGACGCGGTCGAACCCGACAAGTCGCGCGCGCAGCTCTCGGAGCTCGGCGCGCACTTCGCCCGATCGCTCGACGAAGGCGCCTGGGAGGGTCGCGCGCGGCCGCAGTGCGAGCGCATGAAGTGCGGCTACGTGGGCCGCTGCCACGAGTGATCCGCGCTCGATTGCGTGCTCACAAATCGAGCTCGACGCCCCACGCGTCCAGGCCCAAGCTGCGGAGCTTTCGCGGCGTTCGCCGCACCGAGCGCGCGAGGAGCATCGTTCGAACACCGGGGTCGTCGGCCACCGCTTGCGTGAGCAGCGTGGCGGGCCGGCTCAGCTCGTCGACGAGCGAGAACGCGAGCTCGGCGTTGCGGCCGAAGTAGTCGAGCTTGTCGCCGATGGTGGCGGCCATCATGGGCCCGCGGTGCACCGCGATGCGGAGCGCGAGCTTGGCGAGCGAGGGCTTCTTCGCGAGCTCGCGCGCGAGCGAGAGCGCGGCTTCGACCGCGGATTGAGCGTCTTCGAAGGCGGACACCGTGCGCGCTCCGACGGTCTTCAAGAGCGCGCCGTGGTGCGCCGCGGTCACCTCTTCGATCACGCGCAGGTGCTCGAGGACCGCGGCGTACGCGGCGTTGTCGCCGAGCTCGTCGAAGAGCGCGCCGCTACGATCGATCGAGGTGGTGAGCAAGGTCATCGACGCGACGGACACGAGCGCCCCTGCCGCGAGCACTTGCCCGGGAAACATCTCGCGAAACGACCGCGTCGCGCTCGCCTTCGCCGCCGTGAGCGCGGAGCTCGACTCGGTCGCGCGCTCGACGCGCAGCAAGAGCTCGCGCTCGAGCGTGTTGGTGAGCGAGAGCACCTGCGCGCCTTCGGCCACGACGATCGCGAGGTCACCGCGCTTCTTGTTCTCCTCGCCGTCGAGGTCGCCGAGGCGCACGTCCGCGCGTCGGAGCGCGCCGCCCTTCTTCGCGTGAAGGTCGATCGACCGCGAGAGCTGCGCGCTGCGAACCTTGTAGCGACCCGCCGGCAGCGCGAGCTCGAGGTCGAAGCGCTCGCCGGGCGCGAGCCTGAGCTGCGCGACGACGTGCGGAAAGTGCCCTGGACCACCGGCGCAAAACGTCCGCGTCTCGACGGCGCGCACGGACGTGTGCGGTCGAAACACGAGCTCGATCGAGCTCGAAAAATCCAGCGAGAAATCGATGTTGCACGCGACGCACGACGCGTGCGAGCGCACCGCGTCGAGCGACTCGGCGACGGACGTCGAGATCTTGCAGCTCGGGCACAGGACGTCCCAGAGCATCACGAGCGCGCCTTCGCGGCAGAGCACGAGGCACGCCTCGGCGACGAGGTCTCGCGAGAGGCCGAGCTCGTCTGCGACCGCGTAGGGTCGAACGCGCGCGACGTCGTTGTCCGACGCAGTCCGGAGGTACTGGCAGAGCGCTTCGACGACGGCCGCGTCCGCGCCGCGTCCGATCGCCGCGCGAGCGGCCTTGTCGAGTCGTTCGCTCGCGGCGCGCGAGAGGTTGACGTCGGGCTGGAGGGGATCTGTTCCCGCGGGGAGCGCGGCGACGCGGGCGCGCCCGAGGAGCGCGTCGAGCCGTCGGTACGCCTTCGAGAGCGCGCGGCGATACTTGAAGCCCACTTCGATCGGCGCCGCGAAGTAGCCGAGCCAATTGCGCGGGTGCAGCGTGATCGTGTGCCGCACGCGGGTCTTCGTCGGCGCGAGCGATTGCAGCTCGACCTCGGCGGAGTACCAGAGCACCGGGCCGCTCTGAAACTCGCGAAACACGGCGTGTCGCTTGCGCTCGATCCACTCGTACGGGTGCTCGCGCCATCGCAGCGGGATCCCGAGGGCGGAGTTGCTCCCGACCCGCTCGCTCACGCCCGGCGTCACGCCGCGCACGTCGTACTTCACCGGCGCGAGCCCTGCGGCGCGGTTCATCTTGTCGGTGTTGGCGACGTAGGGCCAGAGCTCTTCGACGCTCGCGTCGAGGTCGAACTCGAACACGAATCGCCGCGTCCAACCGGGCTTCGACTGGGGGAGCTTCGGGTGCAGCTCGACGATGTCGCTCGTTCCGCGGAGGGCGGTCTCGATGGCGTCGAGCATGGCGCGCGCGTCCGCGTAGCGATCCGCGGGCTCTTTTGCGAGCGCTCGCTCGATGATCGCCGCGGTGTGCTCGGAGACCGACGGCGCGACGTCGCGCACCTTCGGGACCGGCGACGTCAGATGCAACAACACGACGTCCATCGGAACGTCCGCGTCGAAGGGCACCTTCCCCGTCACGAGCTCGAACAGCGTGCAGCCGAGCGCGTACACGTCCGTCGCGGGGACGAGCTCGATTTGCCCGCGGCACTGCTCGGGCGCCATGTACTGCGGCGTCCCGATGATCGTGCCTTCCTTCGTGGCGTGCGCGCGATTGAGGTCCGGTTGCTCGGAGTCTCTCGCGATCCCGAAGTCGCACACTTTGATGCGTTGCCGCGTCGGGTCGCCGTCGCGCAGCGGCTCGTCCGCGCGCAAGAACAGCAGGTTGTCTGGCTTCAAATCGCGATGAACGATCCCGACGCGATGCGGCTCGACGAGCGCGCGGCACGCGTCCGCGATGATCGCGAGCGCCTCTCGCTCGTCGATCGTCTTCTGTTCGCTGAGCACCGCGCCGAGCGAACGGCCCGCGATGAACTCCATCACCAAGTAGTGACGGTCTGCGTCTTCGTTGAGCTCGACGAGGTTGGCGATGTACGGGTTGCGCACGGTGGCGAGCGTCCGGGCCTCCTTGCGAAATCTCCGCAAAAAGACTGGATCGCGCGCGACTTCGGGCCGCATCACCTTGATCGCGACCGAGGCGGAGGTCCCCAGGTCCATGCCCTCCCACACCTCCCCCATTCCCCCTTCGCCGAGAAGCTTCATCAAGTAGTAGCGCCCGAGCTGGACGCCCTGCGCGAGCTTCGGCGGCTCCGATGGGTTGGCTTCGATCCCTGTGGTGATCGCCGAGCCGGTGGACTTCGTCTGCTTCCACTCGCGAATCGCGAGCGTCCACTCGGCCGCGCTCGGTCGCTCGTCCGGATTGCGAACGAGCGCGCTCGCGAGGATCCCGCGGAGTCCTTCGGTCACGCCCGCGGCGGTCACGCGGTGCGCTTCGTCGGTGGGATCGCCTCCAACGAGCAAGCCGAGGCCGACCATCGCGAGCGAGTACAAGTCGCTCGCGGGTTCAGCGGCCCCGCCCGCGACGACCTCGGGCGCGATGCAGACGCGGGCCCAGTTGCTCGTGAGCTCGTTGCACGCCGTTCCGCTGAGCTCGATGAGCGGAAGCCCCGCGGGCGTCATCGTGATCGTCTCGGGCGAGAGGCGACCGTGCGCGAGCCCGAGCCGATGCGCCGCGCCCAACGCGAACGAGAGCGACTCCAAGATGTCCGCGACGCGAACGACGTCGATCGTCAACCGCGGCTGCGCGTCGAGCCACGCTTGGAGCGTGTCCTCTTCGGGAGGATCGAGCACGATCAGCGGGTCGGCCCCGTCGAGGTCCGCCGTGCGAAGGCAACGCAGCGACGAGATCTTCGGGTCGAGCATCGCCATGAGCGCGCAGCGCTGCTCGAGCGCGCTCCACCGGTCGGCATCGGCGCGAACGGCCGAGACGAACCGGAGCTCGACGAGGGCGCCATCGGGGTCGAGCGCCAACACCGCGGATCCGTCGGGCCCTTGCGAGACGACGGTGAGCGGCTCGAAGCCTGCGCGGTGTCGCGGACGCTCGTGCGCGATGGTCTTCGAAATCGGCGCCGACAAATCCTCGGACGCGGCCATGATGGTGACTCCTTGAAAGCGCGCGGCCGCGGCGCGAGAGCTCGCGTTGTGCGGACGGCAAGGACGATGAGGCGCGCAGCGCGCGCGAATGACAGCGTGTACGATGCCGGAGGTCGGTTAGATTTTCGCCAGTATTTTTACTGGTGATTTAGCGACGGCATCGGTCGTTGTCGGATAGGGATCAGCCCCGCTTCGACAGACGCTTCATGAGGTTTTTTCGCTCGGTCGCGCTCAACTCGCCGGACAAAACTATCGCGACGACGAAAACGAAACCAGCGACTGCGCTCGCCCCGAGGGCCGTGACCTTCGACGACGTGGGCACCATCGCCGCGACGACGGCCGCGATGCTCCCTGCGATCGTCGAGCGAGCCGCGGTGCTCCACGGAACGACCGAGCCGTAGAGCCGAAGGACATACGCGAACACGACGAGCATCCCGAGGACCGTTCCGCTCGTGGTGCCGATCGCCGCGGCCGAGAGCGCGCGTTCGCCGAAGCCCGCGACGCTGAGCGCGACGAGGTCGCCCGCGAACACCAGCGCGAGCATCAACGCCATGAGCAGCGTCGCCGCGGCGACGCGCTTGGACGCGAGCACGACCGTGAGCCCGATGACGGCGAGCGCAAACGCCCCCTGTCCGAGCGCGAGCCATCGCAGCGCACCAGCCCCCACCAAGAACTCGGGGCGATACACCACGCGCAGCACCGCGTCCGGGACGCCCGCGATCACCGAGAGCATCACGCCCAAGAGCACGAACGCGAAGCGAAGCGCCCCGCGGAGCATCGTGCGCGTCGTCTCGACGTCGCCCTCCGCCGCCGCCTTCGACACGACGGGAAACAGCACGAACGTGACGGCGATCAACAACTGGTACGGCAAGAACGCGAAGTTCTGCACGCTCTTGTACACGCCGATGAGCTCCTTGACGGACTCGAGCGTCGCGCCCGGCGCGCGCGTGAGCACCGCTTGCATCACGAGCACGTCCGCTTGCAGCACGAAGTTGAGCGCGAGTTGGTACAAGAGCACCGGCGCGAAGAACCCAGCATATTCCTTGGCAAACGCCGCTCCGTGCGGCACGGCTGCGTCCGTCGATCGCTGCGGGTTTCGCAACGTCGGCGCCACGACAAAGAGCGCGAGCACGGTGATCGCGACGCTCGCCGCCGCAAAGCCGCTGATCGCGCCGCGCACGCCGAGGCCCACCCACGCGAGGCCCACGATCAACCCCGTGCGCAGCGTGGCGAACACGATGTCGAGCGCGGCTTGCGCGACGAACCGCTGCGTCCCGTTGAGCGAGCCGACGAGCGCTGCATAGACGCAGTACATCCCGGTGACGATCGAGGCGATTCGAAGCAACGGCGGCAGCCCAGGGTCCTTCAACAGCCCCTCGCCGATCGGCCCCGAGAGCGCCGCGAACCCGAAGCTCGTCGCCGCGCCGAGCAGCGCGTGCAGCACCAATCCCCGACGAATCGCAGGCGCTCCGTAGGTCGTGACGCTCTTCGACATCGCTTGGATCGAGCCCGCCACGACGACGTTGTTCAGGATCGAGACCGCTGACAGAACGGCCCCGTAGACCCCGTAGTTCGCCTTTCCGAGCGCGCGCGTGAGCAGGACCGGCTGCGCGAAACCGGTCAGGAGAAACCACACCTTCGCGAAGGTGATCACGGCCACGCCGCGCCTCGCGCGCTCGGCCACGGACTGTTCGGTAGAGCTCACGTTGTGCGACCGCGGATACCTCAGAGGAGATTCGAGTGGAAGCCGCGCGCCGCGAGGCCACCTCGGGCGAACGGCGATTCGCGGCGATTTTCTCTTCGACATCGCGCCGAATCGGAGAACAATCTCTCCCGCTCGATGGCAGCCCCCGAAGATCCTCGGATGACGCCACCCCAACTCCAGATTCGCGCGGATCTGGCGTACCTCGACGACAGCGTGATCGCGCTGCGGCAGGTGCGGAGGGCCTTGTCCGGCGCGGGGATCTTCATCGAGTGCTACACCGAGGCCTCCGAGCTCCTCGAGCGCGACCGGCAGCCCGCGCTCTCGGCGGTCTTGCTCGACGTGGACCTCGGGGGAAACATCGACGGCCCCTCGGTCGCCGCGCACTTGCGCGACGCGCAACCGACGATCGAAATCGCGTTCTTCACCGCGGTCGACGCGACGACGCGCTCCGAAGAGCTGCGCTCGGTGGGCCTCGTGTTCGACAAGAGCGGCGGGCTCGACGACGCCGTTCGGTGGCTGCGCGAACGCACGAAACAGACGCCCGAGAGCCGTTGAGCGCTCGCGCATCGCGCGCGGTTCGAGCGGCTCTGATAGCCTCGAAGCGACGTTTCGTTCATCGGAGGTTGCCTACCGTGGCTTCGAATACTGGACACGCTTCGGCGTCGCGTTGGTTGTGTGGGCTCCGCGCGGGTCAAAGAGCGTCACCGTGGTTCGTCGCCGGTGCGCTCGTCGCGCTCGTGGCGAGCCCGCGCGCAGCCCTCGCGCAATCGATGGGCGACGCCGCTGGCGCAGACGCGAGCGCGGACGGCGGAGCGAGCCCCGTCGAGACCAACCCGTGCCGCGCAGGCGCGATCGACTGTGTGTCTGCGCCGATCGAGTTTCGTCGTCGCGAGGGACTGCCCGTCGAGCTCGATTGGGACACCAACTGGGTGCCCGCGGGCTCGCCGGTTCAAGTGCGATTTCGCGCGGCGTTCGTGGGTCACACCGAGGTTCGACTCGGCGGATCGCTCGGCGCGTCGTGGCACCGCGCGTTCGATGTCGAGGCGCCTCCGGGCGCGCCCGCGAGCGGCCTGATCGAGACCGACTACGGGATCGTTCTGAGCGCGCGCGTGCGCTTGCGGCTCGAGGTCACGGGGCGAACGATCGAATGGGAGGGAAACGTTCCCTATGTCCCGCGCGTTGATTTTCGCGCGACGGCGCGGTCGAACATCGACCCGTGGTCCTGGTCGCGCGCGAGCGTGCGCGGAATGACCATGCGCCAGCACCTCGCCGACGTCGACCTGACCGAGTCGCTGATCCCGATCCCTGGAATCTCCGGCGGACTCTCGTTCGACGCCTCCGCGAGCCTCGAGACGGGCTATCGCTCGACGCGCATCTCGTTTGCGCCTGCGCCCGACGCCATCACCGAGAGCGTCCAGCGCATCGCCTTGCCCCTCGCAGGCGGCACGCTCGTCGAGCTTCACCCGCGCCTCGAAGGCGTGCTCGACCAGAACATCACGCTCACCGTGATTCCGTCGATCTTCGTCGAGCTCGCGGGCCGTCGATGGATGGTCCCGATCTTCTCCGTTCCCGTTCCGATCGACACGGGCGCGCGTCCGTGGCTCTTCGACGCGCAGCGGGTCGAGTTCGCGATGCCCGACCTCGCCCCGCTCCCCGCGGTCATCGATTTCGGTGACGTCATCGTTGGCGAGACCGCGACCCGCTCGATCAGCGCGGACAACCGCGGAGGACGACGGCTCATCGTGACGCGATCGACCGACATCGACACCGCTCCGTACGCCTGGGTCGCGCCTCGCGTCGAGATCGCGCCGCGAGGGCTACAGTCGATCGAGATGAGCTTCGCGCCCACCGCAGAGGGCGCGATCGAAACGCGTGTCCCGCTGCTCACCAGCGACCCCGACGCGCCCACGGTGTACGTCACCGCGCGCGGTCGCGGCGTCGCGCGCCCGATCCTCGACGCGGGCGTCTCGGTCGACTCCGGCGTGGACGTCCCGAGCGACGCTCGGCCCGTCGGCGCCGAGCCGCGCGGGGACGCTTCGGGCACAGGCGTCGCGATGAACGGCGGCTGCGGCTGCTCGACCCCTGCCCGCTCGCGATCGACTCGTTGGCCCGTCGCAGCGACGCTGCTGGCAGCCGCGATGGTTGTTCGCCGGCGAAAGGCGTCGCTGCGTCAGTGAGCGTCCGACGCGGGAGCTCCCGCGTCAGGATGCAGCGCGCGCTCGATGCTCGCGACGAGCGCGTCTTCGTCCACGAGGCCATCGAACCGCTCGTGGCCGATGAACATCGTCGGAAGTCCGCTCACCGCGCACTCGCCAGCCGCGTTGCGATCGGACGCGATGTGGCTCGTCGTGCGCTCCGCCGCAACACACGCGCGATAGGCTGGCATGTCGACGCCGAGCTCGCGCGCGATCGCCTCGGTGCCCTCGGCCGTGAGCCGATCGACGTCGACGCGAAACAGCCGGTCCGCCATCGCTTCACCGCGCCCGAGGTCCTCGGCGCACAACGCCGCGAGCGCCGCGGTCTGCGCGTGCGGGTGAATGCTCGTCAGCGGGAGCTGCTTTCGGACGAGCCGCACCCGTCCCTGATAGCGGGACAACACGCGCGTGAGCGACTCGTGCTGCCTGCGGCAAAAGGGGCACTCGAAGTCCGCGAACTCGACGATCGTGACCATGCCTTCGCGCTGCTCGCGCGCGACGGGACCTGGCAAATCCGCGATGTAGTGCGCCTGCGGGCCCTGCTCGCGCCCACCCGGACCGTTGCCCGTCGTCGCAGCGGGCGGCGCAAGCGACATGGCGAACGCCGCAGAGAGCACCGCGCCGCCGCCGAAGATCCATCGCTGCGTGGTGGACGCGGGCTCCCACTTTCGCGAGCCGACGAGCAGCGAGAGACCGAGCAGCACTGCGCTCGTGTCGGTCACGACGCAGAGCTTGCACCACGAGCCACACATCCCTCGCTGCACAGCGAGGAAGGTCAGTCCTCCGAGCGCCGAGAGCGCGCCGAGCGCAGGCAAGAATTTCTTCGCCTTCTCTTCGTCGGCGAGCAGCGTGGCGCTCAGCGCGAGACCGAAGGACACGAGGCCGAACCACGGCAGCGAAAATCCGCGAACGCGCTGCTCCCAACACGCGCGCACCGCCGTGCAGCCGCCGCCAGCGCCGCAGATGAGCGGCTCCGGCGAGGCGTACTCGACGACGAGCGCCGCGGAGACCGCGAGGCCGATGAGCGCGAACACACGCGCTGCGAGGATTGCGATACGACGAGGATCCACAGAGAGATTTCCTTCGGAGGCGCTCGCGTTGAACCGAACCGACTCGAGCTCGGTGCGAGGGCCTCGCTGTTGTACAACAACCCGCGACAGGCGAGTTCGTTCGACACGACGCGCTCGAACGCGCGCCAAAAACCGACGCGGCTTGACGGCCGAGCGACGCGTGCAAGAGTTCACTCGCAACGCCGGTGCTCGAGCGAGCATCGGAGAAGAAGAGACAGCGAGCTCGACTTCGATCCACGGAGCGAGCGGCTATTTGCGGGCTACCATCGTCCCTCCCCCTCGTTGGTTCCTCCCCCTCCAACGGCCCGTACGATAGCCGCTCACTCGGTCGATCGAGTCGATGCGTTCTTCGCGATCGCGGTGATACGCCCCGCGAACTGCGTCGCCGCCGCGCGTCGATCCGGCTTGCCCGCTGCGGTCAACGGAAGCGCGTCGCACAAGACGTACCCCCGCGGCCGCTTGTGTGGTGCGAGCCTCGACTCGACCGCGGCTGCAAACGCGTCCGCGTCGAACGAGCGAGACCTGTCTGCGACGATCGCGCACACGACGCGTTGACCCCATCGCTCGTCATCGACGCCGAACACCATGATGGCCTCGACGCCCGGCGCGTCCGAGAGCGCGCGTTCGACCTCGAGGGGGTAGACGTTTTCGCCGCCCGTCACGATCAAGTCGGTCCTTCGCGCCACGACGTGAAGGCGCCCGCGCTCGTCGAGAAACCCGAAGTCTCCCGTGTCGAACCAAGCGCCGGACTCGAGCTTGTCACCATGCAGATAGCCGGAAAAGAGCGTCGGTCCCGAGACGTGAATCGCGCCCACGTCGCCGGCGCGACAGCGTGAGCCGTCGTCCGCGCGGATCTCGACGCTCACGCCAGATAGCGGTTCGCCCGACGAGAGCTCGACCACGCTCGGGTCGCGATCGCGTTGGGTCGTCACTTGCGAGCACGCTTCGGTCAAGCCATACGTCGTGCGCACACGAATTCGAGCGCGCGCGCAGCGCTCGAGGAGCGACGTCGAGGCTGGAGCGCCGCCCAGCAAAATCGCCCGCAATCGCGCGAGCGACCCTTCGTGCCCCGCGTCGAGCAGGCGGTGCAGCATCGTCGGGACGAAGCTCGCGATCGTGACGTCGTGCGCGTCGATGGTCTCGGCCACCAGCGCCTCGTCGAAGCGCGAGAGCAGCACCGCGGACCGCGTCGCGAGGACGCAGCGCGTGAGCACGGACAGACCTCCGACGTGACAGAGGGGGAGGCACAAGAGCCAGCGATCGTCGTCGGTCCACGCGAGATTGCTCGCGCTCGCTGCGGCGCTCGCGAAAAATGCGCGGCGAGAGAGCACTGCGCCTTTTGGCGTTCCCGTCGTGCCAGAGGTGTAGAGGATCGCGAGGGGGGATTCGCGTTCGACGTCGCGGTCGGTGCGCATCGGGTCCGTCGCGCGCGCGGGCTCGAGGAGGCCGAGCGCGCGGACCTCTGGGTCGCGCAGCACGAGCGAGCACCTCGCGTCGGTCACGATCGCCTCGGCCTCTCGATCCGTCAGCCTCGGATGCAGCGGAACAAACGGAATCCCCCGATCGATCAGCGCGAGCAACACGAGCGCAGTCGACTCGTGATTGACGGCCCGCACCGCGACGGGTCCTGCTCCCTCGCCGCGCATCCGCGCGAGCGATTCGCCGATCGCGGAGCACCGATCCGCGAGCGCCCGATACGAAATCGCGCCCTGTTCGGTGACGAGCGCGGTCCGCTCGGGCGCTGCGTTCGCTTTTGCCCCCAGCGAAAACGGGTCGAACAACGCTCAGTCCTTCGCGAGCGGCAAGTGGACGCGCCGGGTCTCTTGCGCGGCGACCGGCTCGCGGCGCGGCGCAGGGACGGCCACCTCGTCGCTCGAGCGCCTCCGAACGAACACCACCGCGTCGAAGATCTCCCGCGAAAACCCGTCGCCGACGCGCGTGACGCGCACGAGTCGCTGACCCTCGCGCGGCCCGACGGGCGCGACGATCACCGCGCCTTCGCGGAGCGCCGTCCACGAGGGAGGGATCTCTTCGAGCGCGAAGCCCACGGAGACCTTGTCGATGGTCGAGGGATCGACGCCCCACTGCGAAGGGTCCGTCGCGTCGCCGCTTCGAAGCTGGACGTTTGGCGTCTTTGAAAAGATGGGCGCGCCGCGGGCCGCGAGCGCCGGGTCGACTTCGACGCCGAACACCGCTCCCGCCTCACCGACGAGCGACGAGAGGACGCTGCAGCCGAAGCCGGTCCCCGCGCCGAGGTCGAGCACGCGGTCTCCGCGCCGAACGCCGAGCAGCGAGAACATCCTCGCGTACGCGTGAAAGGCGCTCACGGTGCTGTCTCCCGAAGCATCGAGCGGGACGGGCTCGTCGCGAACGCTCTCGGCCACGCGATCGAGCGGAACGAACAGCTCGCGCGGCGCGTCGAGCACAGCGCTGACGACGCCGTCGACGACATCGCTTCGCGCGCCCTCGGTCCCCGCGTAGCGAAGCAGCGAGCTTCGGTGACGCTCGCGGATCTCTCGCGACGTCTTGGTGAGCAGCGCGTCCGAACGGCGGTGCGCGTCGCCGCGCGTCGATCGGCCGAGGTAGCGATGCCACGCGTAGTAGCGGTCGAGGTAGTGCAGACGCGTGCTCGCGTTGTCCTGCCGAACCTGATCGCGGATCGCTCGGACGAAATAGTCTCGCGCGGGGCCGTTGTAGACGAAGTTCTTCTCGATCTCGCTGACGATGGGGCCGAAGTGCTCGTGCTGCAGCCGCATGCGCTCGAGGTAGGTGAGCTCGCGGGACGGATCGACCCACTCGGCGAGAAACTCTTGATCCCCGTCGTGCCACCAATCGGGGCGGTGGAACACGCAGCCGAAGCGCGCCTCCCACTGCGAGCGCTCGCTGTCGATCGGCGAGCCCGGGTACAGTCGAAACGGATCGACCGACAAAAAGCCCGTGACTCCTTTGGGGTCGAGAAACAGCTCGCGGAGGTACGCGGCGCTGCGCGCGATGCTCGACGGCGTCTCGCCCGGGTGCCCCACGATCACGTTGGCGCCCCACGGGACCTGGTGCTCCCGCGCCCACACCGAGATCTTCCGCATGCGATCGAGGTACTCGTCGAGCCGACCCGCTTTTCGAATCGTCGCGAGGTGCGCAGGGTCGCCCGACTCGAGCCCGAACCCGAGCCCGCAGTTGGCCGCGTGAAAGAGCTCGAGGTCGACCTCGTCGATCAAGTCGACGCGGATCAAGAGCCAGAATTTCTCGACCGGAATGTTCTCGCGCGCGAGCGCTTCGAGAAACTTTCGACGCCACGAGACCTTCATTCCGAAGAGCGCGTCGGCGACGTAGACGGTCCACGTTCGAAGATCGAGAAACGCGTGCAGCGATCGGATCTCTTCGACCGCGCGCTCGATCGAGAGGGCGCGCCAGCTCACCTCGCGCTTCGCGCGCTCCATGCAAAACGCGCAGTCGAAGGGGCACCCGCGCGAGAAGTACACCTGCGCTTGCGAGTTGACCCGTCGCGCGATCGAGCGGTACCGAGCGAGGAAGCTCCAGTCGCTCGGCGGCAGGTCGTCGAGCACGTCGACGGGGTCGGGACCCAGGATTTCTCCACGCAAAGGCGCGCCGCCCGAGACCGACTCGATCACGCGCACCATGGGCTTTTCGCCCTCGCCCACGATGCACACGTCGAACGGCGACCCGTCGTACACGATGTCGCCGGGGCGCGCGCTCGCGTGGTAGCCGCCCGCGACGATCACGGCGTTGGGATAGAGCGCTCGCGCGGCCTCTGCGATGGCGACGCACTTGAGGTAGTCGAAGCTCGAGTACACGCCGAGCGCGATGACGTCGTAGCCGTCACCGTGGTCGCCCGCGAGCAACGAGGGGAGCGACACCGGTCCGAACGCGCGCTCGGTCTCGATGTCGCGAATGTCGATCTTCGCGCCCGTCCGCGAGCGCGCGTACGTCGCGAGCAACACGAGCTGTGGAACCCCGAAGTTTCCCGCGGCGGCGCCGTCGGTCCCGGGCCAGAGGAGCAGCACGCGAACGGGGCGACTCATGATCGATCTCCGTCGATCGGCGTCGTGTGCGCGAGCCGTGCCTGCGCGGACCTGTTGCGCGTCATCATCGTCTGTTCTCGCTTCGGATCTGTTGTGTCATTGTCGACCGACGCGCGATCGACGCCTCGCTCCGCTCGACCTCGCGCGGTGCGAACCTTCGCCGCGTCACACGCTCGCGCGCCGGAGTCGGTTCGCGGGAACCACCGGCGCGTCGCCCTTGCGCGCCGCGCGCAGCTTCGCGCGAAACGCGTCATCCACGTGCTGTGCGACGAACGGATCGAGGGGGTTGTCCTTGCCGAGCACCGCGACGCCCGCAGCGCCGCAGCCGCCGACGCACGTTCGCTTGTGCGGGCACGGCGCGCAAAACTCCGGCGTGACGTCTCGATAGTGCGTCACGAGCGGCGCTTCGACGAGCGCCGCAAACGACTCGGTCTCGCCATAGCCAATGACGTCCGCGTGGAGCGTGCAGTTGCGCAGCTCTCCCTTGGGCCCGAGCGCAAACTCTTGCATCTCGGTCCCGATCGGGCAGCCGCCGAAGCGAACGTGCGGATAGTCGCTGTGCTCGATCACGCACGGCGGCATCGGCATGGTGACTTGCAGGTCCATCTTGTGGTCGCGCCCGCGCGCCTCGGCCTGCTCGAGCGCGGCGACCATGTCCGAGCGCGAAGGCAGCAGCTCTGCGACGTTGGAGGCCGCGTAGCCCGCCGGCGAAAACCGCGAGAGCGCGACGCTCTTGACCCCGAGCCGACGAAATTGATCGAGGATCTCGCCGACGTGATGGGCGTTCTTGCGCGAGATCACGATGCAGCCGCACACGGTGACGCCGTGCATTTTCAGCAGCGAAATGCCCCGCAGCGTCTTGTCGTAGTGGCCCTCTCCGACGTGCGCCTCGTGCTGCTCCTTGGTCGCGCCGTCGAGGGTGACCTGCACGAAGTACGGCTTGTACGGGGCGAGCCGCTTGGCGATCGCCTCGGTCACCATCCCGCCGTTCGAGATGATCTGCGCGCCGACCCCGTGCTTCTTGATCACGTCCATGACTTCGAAGAAGTCTTGCCGCGCGAACGGCTCTCCGCCGGTGAGCGTGACGTGATCGAACTCCACTTCGGTCAACGCCTTGTCGACGAGCGACAGCAGCGTCTCGGTCGGGAGCGCCCCGACGGACTTGCCGCCGTCCTCGCGAAAATCGTTGTAGCAGTAGCCGCACTTCTGATTGCAGAAGCTCGTCAACTCGATCGCGAGCGCGTAGCGCTTGGGGCGTTGGGTGGCCATCGGTGCACGGAAGCTTGGCACATCGCGGGCCTCCGTGCGTAGCCGTGCTGCGTTCTGTCAGCGGGCGGGGGCGAGCGTTCCAGGCGCGGAGGGAGCGTCCTGATAGGGCCTCGGCGGGCGCGCGGCGACGAGCGCCATCCCCGCGAGCGAGGCGACGAGGACTGCGAAGAGCCCGTGAACGACCTGCGCGCGGCTCGAAGCGTCGCGCCCCGCGTTGTGCTGATCGACCGCGATCACGCCGTGCGCGATGTCGTACACGACGAGCATCATCGCAGCGGGGCCCGTCCAAAGCAGCCCCGCCCGCGTGCCCCAGAGGATGAGCGACCAGACCGCGACGAAGAGGATCGCGCCCATCACCGGTTGTCGCGCGTGAACGTGCGCCGCGCCCGCGAACAGAACGCCCACGACCACGCCGCGTCGGTAGCGAAAATCGCGCACCTTCGGGCCGTCGTCCTCTTCGGTCTCGCGCCGCGCGCGGTACGCAGACTCGCGAAGCTCGTCGCCCGCGCGCTGCTCGGCGACGGCGTCGGCGGACTCGTCGTCGAGGGTCATCGCCTCGAGCGCGCGCAGGCCCGCCTCTTGGTCCGCGCGGGCGACCATGAGCCGAATGTCCACGACGATCGTGAAGCGATCGAGGAGCGCGCTCGTTCCTGTGCCCTTCAGCCGGGCCCGAACGTCGTGCTCTCGCAAGAACGCGAGCGCAAGCTCTGCGTCGAACGCGTTGTCGAAGCGCCTGAGCTCAACTTCGTCTTCTTCGGCTGCCACTGACTTCGAACTCCTCGAGGAACGCAACACGTTTGGGGCCGCTGCACTTTCGAGCGGCGCGCTGGTGTAGCACTCTCCACGACGAACCGCTGTCGGGATACACTGGTCGGACATCCTCAATGCCCTCATGGCAACGCTTGCCGCATCGGTGGGGTCCGCTCACCATGATCGCGCCGCTCTCGAAGTCCCACGGCGCATCGCGTTGGCTCGCCCGCCACGAGGTGCTCGAACGACTCGTGTGGGTCGATCGCATGGACGACGGTCCGGGCTCCATCGAGCCTCCGTTCGACCCGCGCACAGCCCACGCGGGAACGGCGAACATGCTCGCGATCGAGCGCTGCGCGCCTGCGGCGATCGACGCCCCTTCGGTCGCGATGGTGACCGAATTCGTCCCCTCGATCAGCGTCGAGGAGGCGCTGTCGGGCGCGAGCCGAGTGTGGAGGTCGGAGCGCGACGCGCTGGCAAGCGTCCGCGGCCTGATCGAGCCCATGCGACACGTCCTCGCGGAGACCCGCGCTTCGCTCGATCGCGCGGCGCTCGCGGTCGACGCGGACGGACACCTCTTCGTGGCGCGCACGATCAACGCCCCGAGCGCGTCGGGAGACCGCGAGTCCATCGCACGCAAGACCCTCGTCGCGCTGGTGGCAGACCTCGCCAACGCCACAGGAGGCACGCTCTCGGTCTCGCTCGCAACGGAGATTTCGGCGCGGCCTCCTGCGGATCTCGCCGCACTCGACGCGTTGTTCTCGTCGCATTTTGGCTTGGATTTTGGCCGGCACTTCGCGAGTCCTCCTGCGACCGTGTCCGTCGACCCGTCGTCGGCGCCCGCGTCGCTCGAGGCCGAGCCGCTCGCGTCCGCGAAGCTCGCGCGCCTCGCCGTTCGAAACACAGCGATCGACGCGCTCCCCGCGGCGGACGAGGTCGCGACGCACGTCGTCGACGCGATCCGCGCGCGGCTCCCGCTCTGCGCCAACCGTCTCGTGCTGCTCGCGAACGTCGAGCGCGCCCGCGACGCGCTCCGCGAGCTCAGCATTCGCGATTCATCGATCGACCCGAGGGCCCTTGCGCTGCTCGGGCCGCTCGAGCCCACGTGGATTCCGCTGCACCCGGACATGGCGCAACAGACGGTGGTCGTCGACGGCGGCGAGGTGACGCTCTGTCCGATGCAGTGGGACGAGCTCCAAGCGACCGCGAGCTGCGAGGGCGCGGAGGTGCGCTTCTGCGTCGCGTGCGCGAGGGCCGTCCGGTCCGTCGTGGTGGGCGGGTCGCATCGCGTGGTCGCAGCCAACGTGTGCGCGTTCAACAAGCGTCGCCGCGCGTGACGCCTTCAGCGGTGCGATCGATCTACGCGCTGAACGGCGGCGAGCGCCGCGTTGAGTCGCCGCGCGATGAACCGCACCGCGCCTTTCTCAGCGACAGCGACGTCGATGGGAATCGTGAAGCCCGAGCGCAGCACCACGACGAGCTGCCACTTCCAGCGCCACCTCGGGTGTCGCTGATAGCCGAACCCGAAGATGTGCGCGCTCTCGATTCGACGCCACCCCATCACGCCCTTCGGCGTCGTTTGCGTCGCGAACAGCGCTTCGTCTAGGCGCAGATCCTGGCTCCGCATGGCCCACGCGAGCGCCGCGAGCGGAACGATGCACGTCATGATCGTCAACGACACCCCCGAGCAGAGCGCCTCGGGAGTTGCACCGGAGAACACCGACGCGAGCGCGCAGCCCCACGCGAGCACGATCAGCGTCGCCAGGATCCCGCGGCGCTTGCGCCTCGCGGGTGAAGCCCTCAGCCGCGCAGCGAACGGAGCTTCCGTCGTGACCTCGAGGTCGATCGATGACGGCGCGACCATCGCGCCCTCGAGGACCACGGTCTCTTGCATTCGAACGGCGAGCGTCTTCGACTGCGCAACCGGCGCGACCGGTTCGTCGACGTCTCGCGTTCCGACGCGTAGGGGCTCGTCGTCGCGCACGTCGATCAGCTCCGGTAGTGGCTCTGCGCGCGCAGCCGTGTGAGCTCTTCATTGAGCTTCGCGACGACGTACGCCACGTGCAGCGGCTCGTGGAGATTGCACCGGACGGCGCGCACCTCGCCGTCGCGATCCAACACGACGATTCGCGTCCCCGTCGCAGCGCTCTGCACGCCGATCGCGAAGATCGTGCGCACGTCGAACGTCGACTCACCGGGCTCGATCGCGTCGATGATCCCCGAAGAAAACCGCAGCTCTGTCGCGCTCAGTTGAATCCGTGTGCCGTCGAGCGTCGACGCGACGCTCTTGGCGAGCATGATCGCGAGCGGTCCGCCGACGGCGAGCGCCAAGATCGTCAGCGCGACGAGGTTCGGCCCTGGTTCGATGCGGGGAACATCCAACGCGAGTCGAACGAGCCAGCATCCGAACAGCGCGCACACGAGCATGATGACCGACGTCGAAGCCGCCTTGCGCCGAAAGGCGCTCGTCGAGCGCGCGACCTCGAGCACGAACGTGTCGCCCGAACGCGCCTCGCGTAACGCGAGCGTCGAAGGTGGTTCGACGCGCGACGAAACAGTCGCGAGCGAGGCGTCCGTAGCCTCCAAGGGCGGCGCGAAGGGCGATGCGACGTCGGGTGCGCTACGCGTGTTCATCCGGTGCCACGAGCGGCGTGGATCGTAGCGCGCGCGTGGGTCAGCGCCCAGCGTCGGGCGCGAGCGTCACGGTCCCCGGGCAGAATCGCGTCGGGTTTCGATACGGCGCGACCATCGCGAGCTGCGCGTCGGTCACTTCACCCGAGCGAATGATGTCTCGATAGATCATAGCGCTCGGACGCCCAGTGCGCGGCCGCATGGGGTTGTTGAAATCCACGGAGTACAAGCCGAAGTGCGGGCAGTAGCCGCCGACCCACTCGAAGTTGTCGATCGTCGACCAGTGGTAGTAGCCGAGGATGTTCGCGCCGCGCTGGCGCGCAGAGAGCATCGCGGCGATGTGCTCGTACAAAAAGCGCGGACGGTTCGCGTCGGCCGAGTCTGCGATCCCGTTTTCGGTCACGAGGATCGGCAGTCGATACTCGTTGCCGAAGCGCACGAGGATGTCCTCGAACCCGCGCGGAAGGATGTCCCAACCGAAGTCCGTCTTCGGCAACCCGCGGTCTTGCTCTTCGGGCACGGGGAGCCCGCCCACCACGGGAATCGCTGGGATCGATCGGATCGCCGTCATCCCGTAGTAGTTGATCCCGAGGTAGTCCGCGCGGCCGCGGAGGGCGGGGTCGTTCGAGGGTTCGCCGGCGCCGATCGTTCCATCGCCGTTCGCGTCGAAATTGCCGCGGACGATGGCGTCGAAGAAGAGCCCGTGATTGAGCCAATCGGCGCGCGTCGCCGCGCGCATGTCCGCCGCGCTCGCCGCGTTCGCGGGGTAGATCCGCCGAATGTGATGCGCGATCGAGACGTACGACGCCTGCGCGGGTGTGATCGGTCCGCCGGTCATTTCAGCGACGGTTCGATCGTTGGCCTTGATGGCGTCGTACATCCCCGCGTGCGCGTACACGAGGTTGCCGATCACGTTGATGGCGCCGTCGATCTCGAGCTGACGGCCCGGCGGAAATCGCCCGTCGAGGTAGCCCGCGAGGACGAGCACGAGCGGCTCGTTGATCGTCACGTACCAATCGACCTTGTCGCCGTACTCCGCGGCGACCACGCCGGCGTAGAGCGCCATGTCCGTGCGCATCCGCGCGTTCATCCAACCCTGCGATCGAAAGTCCATCCGCGGATCGGCGATGTAGTCCGGCATCACCCAGTGATGCACCGTCACCATCGGAACGATCCTCGGCGTACTCGATCGCAGCGCGTCGATGAGCTGGTGGTAGTACTGCTTGCCCTCGGCGCTCGCGGCAGCCCGGCACGTCGCGATCTTCGCCGCGTTGTCTCCGGTCGCGTTGCGACACTGCTCCCAGCTCGCGCGCGTCGGAAAGAGCCGCGCCCACTCGACGCCGAAGCGATACGAGTTCTGCCCGGTCTCGCGGAGAGCGCGCACGTCCTCCATCCATCGCGTGTACGACTGCGGTCCGTCGTCGGCGCGGTCGTTGTTGGTCACGCGACCCATCTGCTCCCAGATCGACCAGTCGGTGTTCGAGAGCTGCCCCTCGATCTGATAGCCCGCCGTCGCGCTTCCCCAGAGAAATCCCGCGGGAGGCCGCGCGCGAGGCCCCGGGCTCCACGGCTCGAGCCACGGAGGTCGACCCGCGTCCGACGGAGCGTCGAGCGTCGCGTCCGCGACGTCCGATCCACCGTCGGACGCGTCGACAACGGACGACTCGTTCGCGATATCCGAGCCGCTCGCGTCGGTCGCTGCGTCGGGCTGCGCCGGGGGATTGCTGCACCCGAACGCAAAGAGCGCGGCCCACGCGCCGAGCGCGACCCCGCGAAACGAACTCGCCGATCCAAGTTTCATGCGAGGTACTCTACATCCACATGGCAGCTCGTCCTTCGGACCTCGTCATCGGCGTGGCGGGTCACATCGACCACGGAAAGACAGCGCTAGTCCGCGCGCTCACCGGCATCGACACCGACCGTCTCCCCGAAGAAAAAGCGCGAGGAATCACGATCGAGCTCGGCTTCGCGCACCTCGAGCTCCCCGGAGGAAGGCGCGCAGCGATCGTCGACATGCCGGGCCACGAGCGATTCATCCGAGCGATGATCGCGGGCGCCGGCGGCTTGGACGTGTGCATGCTCGTCGTCGCGGCCAACGAAGGCGTGATGCCGCAGACGCGCGAGCACCTCGCCGTCGCCGAGCTCGTCGGCGTGCGCGCGGGCGTGATCGCGCTCACCAAGAGCGACCTCGCCGCGGACGACGTGATCGAGCTCGCGATCGAAGAAGTGCGCGAGGTCGTGAAGGGAACGTTCCTCGAATCAGCGGAAATTGTCCCGGTGAGCGCGCACGCAAACGTCGGGCTCGACGCGCTTCGAGCGGCGCTCGCGCGGGCCGCGGTCGTTCCGAGAGCGAGCGACGGTCCGGTGCTCTTGCCGGTCGATCGCGTGTTCGTTCGAAAGGGCTTCGGCGTCGTCGTCACCGGGACGCTCGTCTCGGGGACGATTCGGCTCGAAGACGCGCTCGTCGTCGCGCCCGTGGGCGTCGAGCACAGCGCGCACCCGGTCCGCGTTCGCGGGCTCCAAATCCACGGCGAGAGCGTCGCCGAAGCGCACGCGGGGACGCGCGTCGCGGTCAACCTCGCGAACATCGAAGCCGCCGAGCTCCCTCGTGGAACGTGGCTCTTTCGCGACGGTGAAGTCGCCCTCTCGACAGCCTTCGACGCCGAGGTGCGCGTGCTCCCGAGCGTCGAGCAGCCCCTCGCGCGAAGGGCCAAGCTCGAGCTCGCCGTCGGAGCCGCCCACACGGGATGCGCGGTCTCGCTGCTCGAAGGCGAGTCGATCGAACCAGGATCCAAAGCCGTCGCGCGCATCACGACGGACACGCCCGTCGCGCTGCGACCCAACGAGCGCTTCGTCTTGCGCGGCCCTCCGTCGCTCGCGCGCTTCGGCTCGACCATCGGCGGAGGCATGGTCATTCGCCCCGTCGCCGAGCGCGTGAAGAAGCGCGACACCGCCCTCGCCCGAGCGCTCTCGGTCGCAGAGCACGCAGACGACGCGATCGGCCGCGTGCGCGCAGAGGCCGAAGCGGTCGGCGCGAAGGGGCTGTCGCCGCAACAGTTGTCCTCGCGCGCTGGCGCGACCCTCGACGCGACAGAGCTTCGACGCGCGGGCTTGGTGCAGGTCACGAACGCACGCTTCGTCGCGTCCACCGTCGTCGCCGCGCTCGAAGCCAAGGTGCTCCAGACGCTCTCTGCAGAGCACACGAAGAACCCCGCGTCCAAAGGGCTCGTTCGCGTCGCGTTCAAGCCGCTCGGCGACGACGCGCTCGTCGACGCAGCGCTCGATCGACTCGTCGCGCAGAAGAAAATCGCCCGCGAAGCCGAGGTCTTCTTCCGCGCAGGATGGAAGCCGAAGGACCCCGACGCGATCGCGCACCTCGAGCCTGTTCGGCGAGCGATCGTCGAAGGCGGAGTGACACCGCCGCGCGTCGAGGACATCGCGCGGTCGCTCTCGGTCGAAGCCAAAGCCCTCGAGCCCGCCCTCAAGCGCCTCGTCGAGCGCGGCGACATCGTCAAGATCAACCCCGAGTTCTACGGCGCGGTGCCCGCGCTCGAAGAGCTCGAGAAGAAGCTCGTCGAGTACCTCCAGAGCCACGAGACGATCGACGCACAGGGATTCAAGAACCTCACAGGCGCCTCACGAAAGTGGGCCATTCCGCTGGCTGAATACTTCGACCTCAAGAAGGTCACCCTCCGCGTCGGCGACGCGCGCAAGCTCCGAGCGCGCTGAACGTCACGTAAACGCCAAGATCTCCCGCGCGCTCCGTGTTGCAGCTCGTCGAGCCGTGTACGCTCGACGGTCACACAAGGGAGCGTGTCGATGAACGGTTGGAGTCGATTCAGGCGCAGCGCGGCAGCGTTCGCGCTCGCAGCAACGGTCGCAACCAGCGCGGCGACACCCGAGGCCGAGGCGTTCTGTGGGTTCTACGTGTCCGGCTCGAGCGAGCAGCTCACCAACAAGGCCACGCGCGTCGCGCTCATGCGCTCGGGACAGCGCACAGTGCTCACGATGAGCAACGACTACAGCGGCCCTCCGCAGGATTTCGCCATGGTCGTCCCCGTGCCGATCGTCCTTCAGCAAGAGAACGTGCGGACGCTCGCGCACGACGTGTTCTCGCACATCGAGTCGCTCACGGCTCCGCGCCTCGTCGAGTACTGGGAGCAAGACCCCTGCTACACGCCGCCGCCGATGAACGCTCTCATGAGCTCGGCGCCAGGCGCGCTGCGCCGCTCGGCGACCGGCGGCAGCGGGAGCACCTCGGACCTCGGCGTTCGCATCGAAGCGCGCTTCGCGGTCGGCGAGTACCAGATCCTGATCTTGTCCGCGACGCAGTCCTCGGGGCTCGAGACGTGGCTCAGGCAAAACCGCTACAACATCCCGCAAGGCGCGGCGGCGGCGCTCGCGCCGTACATCCGCGAGGGGATGAAGTTCTTCGTCGCCCGCGTCGACATCCGCCGCGTGCAGCGGACGCCCGACGGCGGAGCGCGCCTCTCGCCGCTTCGCTTTCACTACGACACCCAGGATTTTCGCTTGCCGGTGCGCCTCGGCTTGCTCAACGCGCCCGAGAAGCAGGACCTCATCGTCTACGTCCTGCACCCGAGCTCGCGCTTCGAGGTCGCGAACTATCCGAACGTGTTCGTCCCGACGAACCTCGATCTCGAGCCCACGATGCGCGACCAGTTCGGCCGCTTCTACACCACGCTCTTCGACCGAACGCTCGAGCGCATGAACGGTCGCGCCGTCGTCACCGAGTACTCGTGGTCGACGTCCTCGTGCGATCCGTGCCCGACGCCGCCGCTCACGCCACAAGAGCTCGCGACGCTCGGCGGTGACGTGATCGATCCATCACAGTCCCAGGCGAGCGCTCCCGTGGGCCTGCGCGGGTGGTCTCGCGGCGGCCCGCGCTGGGGCTCGGGCGGCATGACCGTCACGCGCTTGCACACCCGCTACGACGCGCGAACGCTCAGCGAAGACCTCGTGTTTCGCGAGGCCGGAGCGGTCGTGGGCGGACGCGAGCACGTCGTCGACGCGCAGACGCACGCGCTCGAAATGGGCGCTCAACCTGCGCAGTACGGCGCGAACAATTTTCAAGCGCGCTACGCGATTCGGCACCCGTGGACCGGGCCGATTCGCTGCGCCAACCCGCGGCGAGGCGTGTGGGGCGGACCCGTCGGCGGAGGCGCGCAACAGCCCGCGCGACCAGCGCTCGACCTCGCGTCACGAACGGGCGGCGCCGTCGAGCTCCCGCGCGTCGTGCGCACCGCCGTGCCCGAGCTCGGAATCCGCGGGGCGCAGAGCAACGCGCGAACGCAGCCGACGACGCGACCCAACACACCTCGCACACCGCGGCGCGTTCAGCCGAAGCCCGCGAGCAAAACAGCGACGATCGCGCTCGGCTCGCTCGGCGCGCTCGCTGCGCTCGGCGGGCTCGCCGCGCTGGCTCGTCGCGCCGTCGCTCAGAAGAAGCGCTGATCATCAGGGTTTTCCCGCGGTCCGCGCTCGGGCGTTCGGAGGCGTTTTCTGCGCTCGGACGCGGGACGACGGCGCGCCGTTGCGCGAGCATCGCGACATGCAATCGCGGTCCTTGGCGTTCGCAGCCCTCGTGTCGGTGGCGCTCGGTTCGATGGCGCCGCGCGCCGAAGCGTTCTGCGGCTTCTACGTGTCGGGCTCGAGCGAGCAGCTCGGCAACAAAGCCACGCGCGTCGCGCTCATGCGCTACGGCCAACGCACCGTGCTCACCATGAGCAACGACTACGAGGGGCCGCCGCAAGACTTCGCGATGGTCATCCCCGTCCCGATCGTGCTCCAGCAAGAGAACGTTCGAACGCTCCCGCACGACGTCTTCGAGCGCATCGAGACGCTCACCGCCCCGCGCCTCGTCGAATACTGGGAGCAAAACCCCTGCCCCACCGAACGCGAGTACTACGTCGACGAGCTCCGCGCGAGTCCGGGCGTCGCGGTCTCGCGCACCACGAGCGAGAGCGACAGCGCGCCTCCTGTCGACCTCGGCGTGCGCATCGAGACGCGCTTCTCGGTCGGCGAATACGAAGTGCTCGTCCTGTCCGCGACGCAGTCGTCGGGCCTCGAGACGTGGCTCAGGCAAAATCGCTACAACATTCCAAACGGCGCCGCGACGGTGCTCGCGCCGTACATCCGCGAGGGGATGAAGTTCTTCGTCGCCCGCGTCGACATCGAGCGCGCCCGCGCGAAGCCCGGCGGACGAAGGCTCTCGCCGCTGCGATTTCACTACGACACGCCCGAGTTTCGACTGCCCGTGCGCTTGGGGCTGCTCAACGCGCGCGACAAGCAAGACCTCATCGTCTACGTCCTGCATCCGAACTCGCGCGTCGAAGTGGCCAACATTCCAAACGTGTTCATCCCGACGAACCTCGACGTCGACGACTCGGTGCGGACGCGCTTCGGCGCCTTCTACAACGCGCTCTTCGACCTGACGATGAACAGGATGAACGGCCGCGCCGTCGTCACCGAGTACGCGTGGGCGTCGACATCGTCCTGCGACCCGTGCCCAGGCCCCAACGTCACGCTCACGCCCGATGACATGATGACCCTCGGCGTAGACGTGATCGATCCGTCGCGCTCGACGTTCGACCGCGACGGACGCTTCGGTCGCGTCCAGGGCGGAGCGATCTCGCGCTTCGCCTACGGGATGACCGTCACGCGCCTGCACACGCGCTACGACGCGACGACGCTCAGCGAGGACCTCGTGTTTCGCGAAGCGGGCGCCGTGTTCGGAGGCCGCGAGATCGTGACCGACCCGCGGACGCGCCAGCTCGAACAAGGCGCCCAGCCCTCTCCGTACGGAAACAACTTTCAAGGGCGCTACGCGATTCGCCATTTGTGGGAGGGCCCGATCACCTGCGCAAATCCACGCCGTTACGTCTGGGGCGGTCCTCCGTCGTCGCACCGCGGCTCGCCTGCGACGCCCTCCGCAGCGACGGACCTCGCGTCGCAGCCGCGCACCGGCGCCGACCCGCGAACGCTCGTTCGAACCGACGTCCCCGAGCTCGGGATTCGCGCAGCGCGTCCGGTCGCGCCCTCGGTCACTCGATCGAGCACCAAGAGCACGTTCGTCCGCGCGAGCGCCGCTGCGCTCTCGAGCGCGTGCGTGCTCGGCGCGACCGTAGCGCTCGGCCGTCGACGCAAGCGAACGCCGCACTGATCGTCAGGTCGCGGGCGCGTCTGGCTGCTTCTCGGGGCGCGCTCCGTCCGCGTGCGGCGTCGCGAGCGCGCTCGCCTCGGCCCGAAGCACCCTCGTAAACGGCGCGACGTCCACCCCGAATCGCCGCGCCGAGTACACCTGCGGAACGACGAAGAGATCCGCCGCCGTCAGCGTCGATCCCACCGCGAACGATCCCTCACCGAGCTCCGCGTCGATCTCGCGTAGCAGCGCTTCGAGCGCCTTCAGCCCGCGCAGGTTGAATTCGTGGGCCCATGCCTTCTTGCCCTCGGCCTCCGAGGACACCTTGTCGAGCACGACCAGGTTCTGCAGCGGTTGAATCCCCGCGTTGACGAGCTCGCACACCTGCCGCACGCGCGCCTTCGCCCAAGGGTCTGCGGGATACAGCGCGGGCGTCGGGTGCGTCTCTTCGAGCCACTCGATGATCGCGACGCTCTCGGCGAGATAGCGTCCCGGCGCGACCTCGAGCGCAGGGAGGTGCCCGATGGGATTGCGGGCGCGATGCTCGTCCGCGCGCTGCTCGCTCTTCAGGAGGTTGACCGCGACCTTGTCGAACGCGATCCCCTTGTGCGCGAGCGCCCAGCGGACGCGCCACGACGCGCTCGATCGCCAATACTGGTACAAAACGAGTGACATTTCGCTCTTCCTCTTCGCCGCTCAGGGCTTCTTTTCGCCGGCCATCGTCTCGTCGACGAGGCGAATCCAGCCGTTGATCCTCGCGAGCTCGCGGAGCCTCTGAACGAAGCTCCCGAAGTCGACGGGCTTCTTCACGAACTCGGTCACGCCGAGGAGCGCGAAGCGCGCGAGCGTCTCGGGCCCGGCGCTCCCGCTCGCGACGATCACGCGAAGCTCTCGCCCTCCGGGTCGCTCGCGAAGGACCGAGAGCACCTCGACGCCGCTCATCCCGGGCATGTGGTAGTCGAGAAGCACGAGGTTGGGGAGCGCGCCGTCGAGCGCCAGCGCGTCGGCGCCCGAGCGAACGACGGTGACCGAGACGTTCTCGGGCTTGTTTCCGAAGGCGGACTTGACCGCGCGCGAGGCGAACACGCCGAACACAGGATCGTCGTCGATCACGAGCACGCGCACCGCTGCGCCGCCGCCCGGGTCCTGACGCTTCGTCTGCACCGGCCGCGCGTCGCCGAGGTCGTCTTGCGTGATCGTGAAGAGCGCGTGATCCAGCGCCGACGCGAACGCCTTGGCGCTCTCGAAGCGCTCGGTCGGCTCCTTCGCCATCGCGCGCAGCACGATCGGATCGAGAAATCCCAGCTCGGGACGCACCGACGACACCGTCGGCGGAGGCTCGCTCACCTGCTTCGCGAGCAGCATCTGGATCGACTCGGCTCGAAACGGGAGCTGCCCCGTGAGCACTTCGAACGCCGTGCAACCGAGCGCGTACACGTCCGCGAGCGGCGTGATCCCGCCGTCCGTAATGATCTGCTCGGGAGCCATGTACGCGGGTGTCCCGTGGAGGACCTCGTCGTCGTAGCCCGCTTCCGACGCGTGGATCGCGATGCCAAAATCGACGAGCACCGCGCGCCCCGTGTCGCGCTCGATCACGATGTTCGACGGCTTCACGTCGCGGTGAATCACGCCCTGGGCGTGCACGGCCGCGAGACCGTTGGCCACTTGCCGAAGGACGCTGATCCCGCGGTGCTTGGGGACGAACGCGCTCGCCCGACGGTGATCGTCGATGACCGCGGACAGCGAGCTCCCCGCGATGAACTCCATCGCGAAGAAGCACCCCTCGTCGCTGAGCCCGAACGAGTGCACCTGCGCGACGTGCTCGCTCCGAACGCTCGCGAGCGCGCTCGCCTCACGATAGAACCCGTCGATCGCCGAGCGATCGGGGCGCTGATTCGCGAGCACCTTGAGCGCCACGCGCCTGCGCAGAGGGACATCCGTGGCCAAGAGCACGCGCCCTGCCCCGCCCCGCCCGAGCTCCTTCTCGATCAAGTAGCGACCGTCCACCACGGGGGGACCTTCGCTCGACGGGTGCAGCGAGGCGCCGCATCGCGGGCACTGCGCGTGTCCCCCCGCGAACAGTTGTCCGCACGAAACGCAGCACTTCGTCACCATCCGCACTCCTCTTGGCACCGTCGTTGAAACGCACACGTATTCATTTCGTCCCCGCCGTACGAGACCATCGCTCGAGCTCGCGCAGCGCCCGCTCGCCGAGCGCGACGGCCAGGGGGACCAACGGCTCACACGACGCCAGGTCGCCCGCCTTCGCGCTCGCTTCGAGCTCGACGCACACCGCGTGCAGCCTCATCGCGCCGAACATCTGCGCGTTGGGCTTGAGCGTGTGCGCCGCGACGCGCAACGTCGCAGCGTCGCGCTTGTCGAACGCCGATCGAATGTCCGCCACCAGCGCCGGCGCCATCTCGAGAAACGCGCCGACCATCTCGCGAACCGCTTCGTTGTCGCCGCCCATCGACTCGGCCAGCTGGTCGAGCGCCGCGAGGTCCACCGCGCCGTCGGGGCTGTCGGCGCCGGTCACGGACGCGCTCGGCGAGTCGGTCGCTTGCTTCGGCGCGCTCTCGCTCGAGGGAGACGCAGGCCGTTCGCTCGCGCGATCTCCGCGAGGAGCGCTCACCGCGACGATCCCCTTCGCGGGACTGTCCGCGCGGACCGCGCGCGCGTCGGTCCTCGGCTTGATGCGCGCGAGGACTTCGAAGAGCTCGTTCGGGCGAAGCGGCTTCGTCAGGTAGTCGTCCATCCCCGCTTCGAGGCAGCGCTCGCGGTCGCCGCGCATCGCGTGCGCCGTCACCGCGACGAGCGTCGGTCGATCGTCACGCGAAGGAACCCTCGCGCACAGCCGCCGCGCCGCTTCGAGCCCGTCGAGCACGGGCATCTGTACGTCCATCAACACGACGTCGTACGCGCGTCGCTCGATCGCGTCGAGCGCCTCTTGGCCGTTGCCGACGACGTCCGCGGTGTAGCCGAATTTTCCGAGCAGCAAGAGCGCGACGCGCTGGTTCATCGGGCTGTCCTCGGCGATCAAGATTCGCAGCGGACGTAGGCGCGACGGGTCCGTCGTCGTTCCGCGCGGGCCCGTGAGCTCGCGTCGAGACTCACCCGAGAGCTCGAGGAGCACGTCGAGAAGACGAAAGTGACGCACGGGCTTGGACACAACCGCGGAGAAGAGCCCCTTCTCGACGCCTGCGCGCGGCATGCTCCCGAGCGACGAGAGCAAGAGGATGTTCGGCGGCTTCGGGTACAACCGCCGCACCTCTCGCGCGAGCGCGACGCCGTCCATCTCGGGCATCTGGTAGTCGAGCAGCAAGAAGTCGAACTGCCCTCCCTGCGCGAGGATCTGCAGCGCTTCGTTCGGCGACGCCGTGTCTTGCGCGCGCATGCCCCACGCCTCGATGTGCGTTCGGAGCACCGTGCGGTTGGTCCCGTTGTCATCGACGATCAGCGCGCGTTTGCTCTTGAGGGACGCGGTCGACTGCGGCGTCGCCCCCTTCGTCTGCGCGCGCAAGAACGGAACGCGCAGCGTAAACGTCGAGCCCTTTCCAACTTCGGACTCGACCGTGATCTCGCCGCCCATCAAGCCCGACAATCGTTGCGAGATCGCGAGCCCGAGCCCCGTGCCTCCGAACTGCCGCGTGGTCGACTCGTCGACCTGCGAAAACCGCTGAAATAGCCGGTGAAACCGGTCCTTCGGGATTCCGACGCCCGTGTCTCGCACGGAGAACCGAACCTCCATCCGTCCGCCGCTCATCGGCTCGGCGCGCACGCTGAGCTCGACCTCCCCTTCGCGCGTGAACTTCACAGCGTTGCCGAGGAGGTTCACGAGGATCTGCCGCACGCGTCCCGCGTCGCCGCGGACGCGATCGGGCAGCTGCGGATCCGGGTTGAAGATCAGCTCGAGCGAGCCCTTGTCCGCCTGCGGAGCGATGAGCTCGATGCACTCTTCTGCCGTGCGCGCGAGGTCGAAGTCGTACTCCTCGAGCTCGAACGAGCCCGACTCGAGCTTCGAGAAATCCAAGATGTCGTTGATCACCATGAGCAGGTGCTCGCCGCTCGTGCGAATGGTCTCGACGAGCTCGCGCTGCGCGGGGATCAGCTCGGTGTCCTGCAAGAGCGAGGTCATCCCGATCACCGCGTTCATGGGCGTGCGGATCTCGTGGCTCATGTTCGCGAGGAAGGTGCTCTTGGCGCGCGCTTCTTCCTCCGCCGCGCTCTTGTCGCGCTCGAGCTGCTCTGCGCGCCGGCGCTCGCTGAGGTCGCGGATCACGAAGATCAACCCGCGCGTCACGCCCTCGGAGACGATCGGCGCGCGAGACACCTCGACGACGAGCGAGTCGTCTTTGCGAAAGAGCCTCGCCTCCGCGTCGATCTCGCGCTGCTGAAGCGTCGTGCGCTCCGAGCGCGTGGCGCTGTCCTTCTCTTTGAGCGACGCGATCAGCGCAGAGTCGCACTCGATGACCTCGTGCAGACGCTTTCCGATCGCTTGATCGAGCGGCAGCTTCGTCACCGTCTCGAAGCCGTCGTTGGCGTAGACGATCGTCCCGTCGATCGAGCACGACACGACCGCGTCCGTGAGCCCGCTCAACACGGTCTCGAGCTGCTGGCGCTGGCCTTCGATCGCGCGCTTGGCGTTGCGAAGGTCCTTGTTGGTCTTCTGCATCGCGCCGAGGTGATCGCGCAATCGATCGCTGAATTGCAGGAGCAGAATGATCACGAGCAGCGTCGTCGCGGCGATCGACGCGAACACTTCGAAGCGCCACCACCACCCTGGGACGCCCGGCGTCTTCGGCAGAAACAGCCCGAGCCCCACGGACACCGCCGTGATCGTGCACACGACCGCGATCAGCCATCGCAGTCGATCCGCCCGCACGTACGGCAGCGCGATCGCGACGACGACGAACGGAAAGATCACCATCACCGAGAACAGCTCGCGCAGCGCCCACACGTACGGCAGCGCGATCGAGCAAAACCCCAGCGCCATCGAGAGCGACGCGTCCTCGAGGCGCCGTTGCTTCAGCGCGCCCCACGCGCGCCACAAGAACGCCCCCATCAGCGCCGTCGTCCACGCCATCCACTTCGGCGCTGGATCGTTGAAGACGTACCCGAACGCGAGACGCACCGGCGTGAAGGCCGCGACGAGCACGGTCAGCACTTTGTGAAACGTGGTGACCCGTTGAATTTGTGTCTCGAGGTCCTCCGGCGAGTACACGAGCTCACTCGTCTCGACGTCTTCCCCTTGCGACGTGCTCGCCTGTTCGCCTTCTTCGCTGGTCATCGGGTGGCGACTGCAGACTCTACCCCGTTCTGGCGCGTCGCTGATCGTCCGATCGCGCGACAACGCAGCGCTTCGCGCTACGGAACAGCCATCTCGAAGACCGGCCCGAGCGTCGCCGTCAGCGACTCGAGTCGAAAGAACACCTCGCCGTCGAGCACAGGGTTCATTTCGTCACCCGGAAGGCACACGACCGAGATGCTCTTGGCGGGCCCGTCGTACGCGTCGGGCAAGAGGTGCTGTACGCGCTTTCCCGTCATGAGCAGCGGCCACACGCGCGCGGCTTGCGCGCCGGTGACGAGCCCCGCGTGCACGTGCATCTGATCGTTGGTCGCCAGGGGAAACACACGCAAGATACCCGCGAGCGACAGGGGCATCGCGGCGCACTGGAGCACGGTGAACGTCTCGAGGACCTTTCCGTTGCGATCGAGCTGCGGCTCACCGTCGATGCGAACCTCCGCGCGAAGGGGATGCAAGAAGTCGTACTCGGCCTTCGCCAGCGGCTTGGGCTTGAGCCCCGCGAGCGGGCCTTGAAAGACCGCGCGTCCCGCGGCCGCGCCGAACGCCGCGCCCATGAGCGCCGCGATGCGCGTCGGGGACTTCTCGCCGCTTCCCTCGTGGAGCGGGCCGAAGAAATTCGCTCCGTACCCCGCAAACGCCGTCGCGAACGCGTATCGACGAAACGGCTCTCGCGAGTCGCCGAAGAGCACCTGCGTCCCCGAGCACTCCATCGATCGCACCGGGACGTACTTGGGCTCTCCCCCCTTCGCGATCGTCGCCACGAGCCGCGCGAGCACTTTTTGTGGGTCGCGCTCGATCCCGAGGCCCTTGGCCACGAAATCAACAGAGCCCCCGCCGGTGGGGACGAACCGCGCGATCTCCGTCGCCCGTTGTGGACCGAAGTACCGACACGCGCCGTTGATCATCCAGTGCAGCGCGCCATCGCCTCCGTCCGCCACCCAGTACTTGCGACCCTCGTCTGCAAACTGCTTGAGCGCCGGGATGATCGCGTCGGTGCTGTACGTCTCGACGACGCGCCCGTGGTCGCCGAGCAGCCGCTCGAGCTTGCGCTTGAGCCCCGATTGCCCGCGATTTCTGCGAGAAAACGGATTGATCACGACGCCGATCACGCGCTCACCTCAAAGTGCCACGAGCCCTTGTTCACCACTCGACCTCTCGACCCTTTCACCGCTGCGGGTTCAACGAATCCCTCCATACCGCAGACGACGCCGCGCCCGCGACGGGCATCGTCGAGGTCCGCGCGGATCGCCGCGACCGCGGCGCCTCGACCCGCCACCGACACGATGGTGCGCGAAAGCTCCGACCGCGGTAGGTCGACCTGCGCTCGGCCGTTGAGCATCACCCTCGGATCGAGAGACCCTGACCCGCGTCGATGTCCAAAAGCGCAATCGTCTTCGTCCCTGGCTTCTTCGGGTTCGGCTCGTTCGGTCCGACGGGAGCGCCGATCATCGAGTACTTCAAGTTCGCGCGGAGCGTGCTTCGCACGGAGCTCGGCGCGCACACGCCGGTCGTCGTTCATCAACCGCCGCCGACCGGTCCGCTCGCGGCGCGCGTCGCGTCGCTCTATCGCACGATCGACAGCGTGTTGCGCGACGGGATCGACGGCGCTGCGGTGGAGCGCGTTCACATCGTCGGCCACTCGACCGGCGGCGTCGACGCGAGGCTGCTCTGCAACACGCGCTACGCGTGGCCCGGCGCGCCCGAGCCCGCGACGCGCGGCGCGCTCCTCTCGCGCGTCGGAACGGTCGTCACCGTCTCCTCTCCGCATCGCGGAACGCCCCTCGCCTCGAACCTGAGCCCCACGATGGCCGTCGCGATCCCGGGCCTGTGGCTCGGGAGCATCATCGCGTCGCGCGACGCGCTCACCGTCGCCGGTCACGTGGGCGCGATCGTCGAGACCATCGAAGAGATCATCGTTCGAAAGAGCACGCCCGAGGCCGAGCTCATCGCGCGGCTCGCGGATGTAGACCCGCAGACCGCGCGAGACATTCGCCGCTTTCTCGACGAGGTCGTTCGCGATCACCGACTCGTGGGAGACCTGACCGTGCCCGCGATGGCCGACCTCGATCGCGCGATCAGCGGCGCCGATCACCAACACCTTCACTGCTTCGTCACCGTTGGTCCGCAGCCGGGCCGCTCGCTCGCAGACGTGTCCGCCCTCGTGCGCGACCCCGTCCGCCGCGCGCTCTACCTCCTCGTGCAACGACTCACCCGAGGAACGCCCCCGTCCGCCGCCCGCTGGCCCGTCGGCCCGTGGATCCTCGGCCGTCCTGCGGGCATTCGCGCAGACGAAGCGCGCGCCAACGACGGGATCGTCCCCGCCTGGTCGCAGACGCTCGACGGCCGCGCCACGGGGCTCGTCGCCGCGGATCACCTCGACGTCATCGGCCACTACGACGGCGCAGGAATGACCTTCATGCGCTCGAACTCGGGCTTCGGCGACGATCACTTCAACGCGCTCTGGCGTCGCATCGCGGCGCTCCTTCGCGACGCGGACTGAACGGTGATTCAGCGCTTGTCGCCTGCGTCGAGCAGCGGCGTGCGTCGTCCGCGCTCGTTGTAGCGCTGCGCGTACGCCATCCCCATGAGCCCCGAGCCGATGAAGCCGGCCCCCATCACGAGGCTCGCGATCGCCGCAGGAAGAATCGCTCCGACCGCCGCGGACAGCACCGCGAACGCGATGATCGCAGGGACCGCTTCTTTGAGCGGCGCCGCGTAGATCCACCCCACCGGCCCGAAGAAGAACCCGAGCGCGCCCGACGCGAGGACGCTCTTCTTGTCGACCGGGGGCGCTTCGGGCTTCGGCGGCGCGAGCATCCACTTGGGGGTCTTCACCGCGACAGGAACCGCCGCTTCGCGCTCGAGACGATCGAGCGTCTTGGCTTCGTCGACGGTCTTCGGCCCGAGCGAGGGACGATTCTCTCCGGGCCATAGCAAGAGCGCTTCGTCTTCGGGGCTGTCCGCGAGCACGGTCCCGTCGTCGACGAGCGCGTCGATCGCGCCGCGCAGTGAAGCGCGGTCGAGCCCGAAGATCTCCTCGCCGTACGCGAGCACGTTGGCGCGAGTCATGGGGATGCGCGTCTTGGTCCACAGCGCGCGCAGGACGGTCCGGGCCTCGGAGCGTGAGTCTGCAGAGATGGTCACGGCGCCGTGATCGTAGCGCGACCCGCTCGCCCGCGCCCGCGCTGCTATTCTCTCGCGGATGGACAGCTCGAAGACGCTCGGCCGACGCGACGCGCTCCTCTCGTTCGGCGTGGCCGGAGCCTCGCTCGTCGCGCCGCATCTCTGTCACGCGCAGAGCTACGCGTCGATGGCCATTCGACCGCAGGACGCGCGGGTGTCCGTTCAGCCGCTCGGCCCGTTCGACGCGACGCTCTTCGATCGCATCGCGAGCTCGCTCACGAGCGAGCTGTCCGTCACGGTGCAGCGCGAGAGCTCGATCGACCTTCCGCGCGCCGCGTACTACGCGCGCAATCGTCGCTACCGCGCCGAGCGCCTCCTCGATTTTCTTCGGGGCCGCGTCGCCGCGCCGGTCAATCGCATCTTGGGCGTGACCGAAGTGGACATCTCGACGACGGCGCACGGCGTCGCGGACTGGGGCATCTTGGGCCTCGGCGATCTGCCCGGTCCCGCGTGCGTGATCTCGATGTTTCGCTGCCGACGCAACGCGCGCGACGCGGCGCAGGTGCACTTTCGCATGGTGACGACGTGCGTTCACGAGGTCGGGCACACGCTCGGGTTGGATCACTGCGCGGACACCCGATGCCTCATGACCGACGCGCGCGGAACCGTACGCACGATCGACCAGAGCTCCGGACGCCTTTGCAATCGCTGCCGCGCTCGGCTCGGCCTCGCCCCCCGCAATGGCTGAACCACTCCCCCCACGGAGCGCTCTGAATCGACCTCGTCTCGGAGTCGCCGGACGCCTCAGAGAGTCCAGTCTATTTCCAATCCAGTGTGCTCGATGGCGGACCCCCAACTGACGTTGCTGACAACGGGACGCACCGCGATTTCTCCCACTGTGGGCGCGAAGCGCCGCCCCCACCCGCGCTGCCGCGCGCCCCGCCCCCACGTAGTGAGGGCGGGGCTTTGCATTGAGGAAGTGTTGCGATGAGACTGGCAGGTTGATTGTATGGGCCACTGCTCACTCACGGCCGCTCGTCGTTCGATTGAGGTGTGTGTTCGAGGGCGAGCACGACTGTGAAAATATCGGCACCTACAATCAATCCATCAGTCCAATGACTGCATTTCCTCAATGCAAAGCCCCGCCCTCACCACGTGGGGGCGGGGCGCGCGGCAGCGCGGGTGGGGGCGGGGCGCGCGGCAGCGCGGGTGGGGGCGGGGCGCGCGGCAGCGCGGGTGGGGGCGGGGCGCGCGGCAGCGCGGGTGGGGGCTCCGAAGTCTTCGCTCTCTTCAACCGCGGATCACGCAGTGCGCCGCACGCGGCGCACGAGCAACGGCTCGCTGCGCCCAACTTCCGCTAGGTGGCAGCCGACGTTGCTCGGATGAGCGGCGGTTCAGCTACGTGAGCGGCGCCTCGGGCACGAGCAGCATGATCGACTCGGTGTGATACGGATCCTGCACGTATCCCGTCGCGATCAGGTCCGCGGGCATCTGGATGTTGTTGTCCTTGAGCCCGCGCATGAGCGAATCGCGGTACGCGTTGACGGTCTCGGCGCGGAGGCACCGCCACACGACGCGCTGCGGGTTGCGGATGTCCTTGGCGTTGCGTCGCGCGACCTCTTCGGCGAGCAGGATGTTCGGCGCGTCGCAGGCCAGCGAAATCGCCATCCGAATGCTCGGCGGAAAATACCCTCGCCGCGAACCGTCCGGCGCCTCGAGCACGTACGAGCGCTCGTCGCGGTTGATCCACTCGCGCGGTATGAAGCCTCGCGCCGACAATGTCTCCCACGCCTCTTTGGCGTCGTAGAGACTCTCGACGAGCTTTTGTGCCTCGGCGAGCCGAGGTCGATCCGGGCGCAGCAGCCGCTCGTACACTTCTCTCTTTCCCTTTGGTGCGCTTCATCCGTGCCGGTCCCGGCACAAAACGGAGCGACGGCATCCTACGTGCTCCCCCGCCCAACGCGAAAGACCCTAGTTCGCGAAACAGAATCTCACTCGTCGGCGCTGCGGCCAGACCCACAACTTCGCTGATACAACGGGGCGTCCGACGGCCGCGTCGCCGTACCCCGCCCGCTGACAAACCCGCGAAGATTACCCCGAATCACGCACGCACCGCACCATGGATCAGGTCCCCGTCGCGCTCTCGCTCGCCACGGTGTTCGCCGAAGGAACGCCGTTCTCCGCGCCCCCATCGGGCCGAACGCGCTTTCGCCACTCGCTCGCCGTCGGCGACCCGCAGGCGCCCCTCGAGTCGCTGCTCGAGATCCTCGCGAGCCGAGATCTCTTGGCCGACCACGGGATGCTCCGCGACGACGTTCGCCTCGTCTCGATCGGCGATCACTTCGACTGGGGCCCCGTCCGCGACCGCGCGCGCGCCGCGTACGACGGCCTTCGCACGATCGCGTGGCTCGCCGCCCACCCCGCAGATCAAGTGCTCATCCTCGCGGGAAACCACGACCTCGCGCGCGTCGGCGAGCTCGCGCCCTTCTCCGATGATCGCTTCGAGCAAGCCCGCGCCGAGGCCGACCGCGCCTACCGCGACAAGCAGCCATCGCGCGTCGAAGCGCTGTTTTGCGCAGAGTTCGACCTGCCGAGCTGGGAGGTCGCGTCCCGTGACCTGAGCGCGTTTCGCAGCGCGCAGCGCGATTGGGTCGCGGCGCTGCTCCGCGCCGGTCGCCTTCGCATCGCCGTCGAATCGAGCGGCGTCTTGCTCACCCACGCAGGCGTCTCGACGGTCGAGCTCGATCGACTCGCGCTCGACAGCCGCGCGCGCTTGGACCCCGTCGCCGTCGCCGACGCGCTCGAGTCGCGCTTCGCGCGCGCGCTGCGCACGTGGCGAGGCGAGCCGCTCGAGATCCCCCACTTGCACGCGCCCGGTAGCGCCGCCGGCGAAGGCGGCGGAATGCTCTACCATCGCTTCACGACCCACCCGCCCGACGAGTGGTCGGTCCGTGAAGACGGCCTCCGCCGCCGCGCGCACGTCTCGCAGCTCGCGCCAGGACTCGCGCAAGCCATCGGCCACATTCGCGACAAGAAGTCCCTACAGCTCCTCGGACTCGACCCCGCCAACGCCACCACCGGCGTGCTTCGAACGCTCACCGTCCACGACGGACGATGGCGATACGCGACGGGCGTCCAGGCTTCTCCCAGCGAAAACGCAGCCACGCTGGTGCACCTCGACGGCGCGATGCTCGACGCAGACCCGCGCACCTACCAGCTCTTCGACCTCGAGCAGCGCGCCCCACGCTGATCGAGCGCGCTTCGTCACGAGCGCGTCACCGCCGAGCCACGGCGGCCCCCGCGGACGAGCGACCCGCGCAGCACCAGCAAATCTGCTCACGGATTCGCGAGACCGCGTCGGGCGACCCGCGTCGAGAACCGCGGCCGTGACCGAAGTGTGACCGCGCTCGAACCACACCAACAATGGCGCGTGCGAGACCTACGGTATCGCGATCGCTGCGCTCGCAGCCCGCGGTGGTTCAGGAGCACCTCGCCGTGTACGTCATCCTCGCGTTCTTCGTCGGCCACTGGGCGCTGTCGATCTTCGTGCAGACCTTCTTTCTGCATCGATATTCGGCACACAAAATGTTCACGATGAGCCGCGGCTGGGAGCGGTTCTTTCACTTCATCACGTGGCTCTTTCAGGGCAGCTCGTACCTCAACCCCACGGGCTACGCGTACCTGCACCGCGAGCACCACGCGTACAGCGACGGCGACGGCGACCCTCACTCGCCGCACATGTACCCGAACCTCATGCGCATGATGTGGAAGACCAAGGAGCGCTACCAGGGTCTCACCACGGGCACGCTCGAGACCGAGAAGCGCTTCCAGGGCGACGCTCCGAGCTGGCCGCTGCTCGATCGGATCGGCGACTCGTACCTCACGCGCGTCGCGTTCGGCGTGCTCTACACGCTCGTCTACGTCCGATTCGCGCCGCACTGGGCGTGGTTTCTGCTCTTGCCCATCCACTACCTCATGGGCCCGGTGCACGGCGCGATCGTCAACTGGTGCGGACACAAGTACGGCTACCGCAATTTCAACACGTCGGATCGCAGCGTGAACTCGCTCGCGTTCGACTTCGTCACCGGCGGCGAGCTCTTTCAAAACAACCACCACAAGTTTCCGATGGCCCCGAACTTCGCCGCGCGCTGGTGGGAGATCGACCCGACGTGGTCCGTGATCCGTGTGCTCGCGTGGATGCGAGTCATCAAGCTCTCGCCGCACGTCCAGGTGATGCGCTATCAACCCAAGGATGCTCGCCCCAAGGTCGACACAACGATCGCCGACGACGCGACCGCGTCCTGAGCGCCCTCTCGTTCGACGCGCGACGCGCAGCGCTGGGGGCGCTGTGACTTGTTTCATGGGGCTTGTTTTCATCACGGCGATCGCCGCCGCAGGTTGCCGCCGCGAGACGCCCGCGAGCACGAGCGTTCCGCTGCTCGTCCCGAGGCCTGCGGGTCCGAGCTCGCCCGAGCCCCGCATCGTCCGCGAC
The DNA here is from genome assembly GCA_016793325.1 of Myxococcales bacterium. GTDB lineage: Bacteria > Myxococcota_A > Polyangia > Polyangiales. The sequence continues at coordinate 124,888 of JAEUKI010000069.1, forward strand.
CCGTCGCGCCTCCCTGGAACGTACGCGCTCGTCGAGCAGCGCCCGCGCCAGGACGCAGGGCCCGACTGACCGCCGACGCGCGGCAAACGAGTATCCTCCCCGCTCGATGAGCACCATCCGCGCACTCGAGTCGGCCATGGAACAGATCGCCCCCACCCGCTTCGCCGCCGAGTGGGACAACGTCGGGCTCCTCGTCGGCGACCGCGACGCCAAGCTCGAGCGCGCGCTCCTCACGATCGACCTGTGGCCCGAGGTCTACGAAGAAGCGCGAGCGCTCGGCGCAGACGCCGTGATCGCGTACCACCCTCCGATCTTCAAGCCCGTCGCGCGCGTGCTCCCGGGCTCGATCGCCTTCGACGCCGTGCGCGACAAGATCGCGATCTACTCGCCCCACACTGCGCTCGACGCCGCGACCGGCGGGACCAACGACGTCCTCGCCGACGCCGTCGGAATCTCTCCCACCGATCGCCGCGGCCTCGATCCGCCTGCCCCCAAGGACCGCGCGTTCAAGCTCGTCACGTTCGTCCCCGAGGACAGCGTCGACAAGGTCGCCGACGCGCTCTTCGCTGCCGGCGCAGGCCGCATCGGCGACTACTCACGCTGCTCATTTCGCCTCCGCGGTACGGGAACGTTCTTCGGCGACCCAGCGTCCACCTCGCCCGTCGTCGGCGAATCCGGCCGCCTCGAGACCGTCGACGAAGCGCGCCTCGAAGTCCTCGTCCCCATCGCCAAGCTCGACGCCGTCCTCGCGGCGCACCGTCGCGCGCACCCCTACGAGACCCCCGCGTTCGACCTCGTGCGCATCGCCACTCCGCCCGAGCACATGGGCTTCGGTCGCGTCGGTCCCTTGGAGACCCCAGCGCCCCTCACCGATGTGCTCGCGCGATTGAAGCACGCGCTCTCGGTCGATCACCTGCTCGTCGCAGGTCCCACCGATCGCCTCGTGCGCACCGCCGCCGTCGGCGCAGGCGCGACCGGAGAGCTCCTCGGCGCCGCGCTCAAGGCCAACGTCGACCTCTTCGTCCTCGGCGAGATGCGCCACCACGACGCCCTTCGCGCGGCCACACAATCAACCACGGTCGTGATGACCCTCCACTCGAACTCCGAGCGCGCCACGCTGAAGACCCTCCGCGACCGACTCGCGACGCTGCTCCCTTCGGTCTCGCTGCACGTGAGCGCGCGCGATCGCGACCCGTTCACCGTTCGCTGACCGCGGGTCACCGCTGCAAATACGCGCTCGGATCGATCGCCAAGCGCTGACACAATTTGCGCGCGCGGTCCGAGTAGTTCACCGCCGGAGCCTTCGAAGGTCGCTTGCCGTCGAACAGCACGCGCCCCGCCTCCGCGAGGCTCTTGGACGCGCGCAACGCGTCGATCACCACGTCGCGAACGACCCGATCCACGAGGTCCCACGCGCGATCATCGTCGTCGCGCGCGACGGGGCTCCGACGGTCGCGCGCGGCGCTCGGCTCGCTCCACGCCTCGCGCAGCACGCGGATCTCTTCGTCGACGTCGTCCGTATCGATGAGCCCCTCGTCCGCGCTCGACGCCATGCGCAGGACGCTCTGCGCGAGGTCTCTGAAATTGTGGGTCCACCGCGCCTCGTCGCTCTTCGCATACGCGAGGTACTTCGCGAGCGCGGCCCGCGAGAACCGCGCCCGCTTGTGAAATCGCGCCTCGAACTGCTCGAGCTCGTACCGCGCGTTGCTCTCGATGTCCTCGCGCCGCTCGCGCAAGGGCGGAAGTCGAAACGACCACGTCGCGATGCGCGCGAGCAGGTCGTCGCGGAACCTCCCTGCCGCGACGTCCGCGCGAAGGTCACGGTTGGTCCCGCACACGAGCGCGAAGCTCGACCGCTCGGGCTCGTCGGAGCCGAGCGGATAGAACCGCCCGTCTTCGATCGCGGTCAACAAGATCGCTTGCTCTTCGAGCCCGAGCTCTCCAACCTCGTCGAGAAAGAGCATGCCCCCGTCCGCGGCCCGCAAATATCCACGCCGATCGCGATCTGCGCCGGTGAACGCGCCGCGCTTGTGGCCGAACAGGGCGCTCTCTCGGAGCGTCCCGCGCAAGGTCGCGCAGTTGACCTCGACGAGCGGCCCCGCGAGCGTTCGCTGCTGCTTTCGAAGCGCGTACACCCTTCGCGCGAGCGCGCTCTTTCCGACGCCGGTCTCGCCCCACAACAAGATCGGGACCGCGGGCCCGAGCGCCGCGCGTTCGAGCCGCTGGATCACCCGGTCGAAGCTCTCTGAGCGCGTCTCGATCCCCATCTTCAAGAGCGACTGGCCCTCGAGCCGCTCGCGGTGACGCCGCCGCTCGATCGCGGGATACCTGGACAAATCCAGGTCGAGCACGTCGATCGTTCCCCGGTCGTCCTTCGCGCTCCGCTTGGGCGGCGCGCTCTGAACGAGCTTCGCCGGGACGAAGTGCTCGCTCACGAGCAGGTACCAGACGATCTGCATCACGTGCGTCCCCGTCGTCATGTGCACGTAGTGCTCGTCCTCTTCACGAAACGTCCGCGCCCGCGCGAACTCGTAGAACGCCCCGTACACCTCTTCGAAGGACCACGCGTCGCGCAGCTCGAGGGTCACGCACTCGACCGCGATCGCTGGGTTCACCTCGCGCACGGCCTTCGCGAGGCTCTCGGTCGTCGCCCGCGCGTTGGCTTGCCCGAGCAGCACGAGCCGATCGACCTCGAGCACATCGGGCCGCTGCACGCACACGAGCGTCGGCCTCCACTGCCCCGGCGCGTCGTACCGCTGCCCCACCACACTGAAGAGCACTCGCTCGCCGCGTCGCTTCGTCATGCGGCTCGAAGTCTATCGAATCTGCTATGCGCAGATATATCGATCGATATGTGAGCGGCACTCCGAGCGATGATTTGCGTCTAGTGACCTTCGGCACGACCCGTGAAGACGTCCTCTGCGCAACACGCAATCGGAGGCAATGGAGCCATGAAGCTGCACACGACGCCCAACGGCAAGACGGTTCGAATCTTCGCAAACGACCTCGACGCAAAGGCGCTCGAGCAGATCGAGCGCATCGCCGAGCTCCCGTCGATCGTCGGCGACCTCGCGTTGATGGCGGACGCGCACGCGGGCTCCGGCGTTCCGATCGGAACGGTGTTCGGAACGGAGGGCCTCGTGGTCCCCGACGTGATCTCCGGCGACATCGGCTGCGGGATGATCTTGATGAAGACCTCGCTGCGCGCGAGCGAGATCACGCCGGCCATCGCGTCGAAGATCCTCGCGCGCGTGAACGATACGGCGTGCAAGCTCCTTCACGACCGTGAGTCGACGGCGATGCCGGCCTTCACGGACGCGTCCGAGCCCGTCGTCGCGCTCAACGCGGCGCGCGCTTCGCGTCAGCTCGGGACGCTCGGCGGTGGAAATCACTTCTGCGAACTGCAGAAGGACTCCGAGGGAAACCTCTGGGTGATGGTCCACTCGGGCTCGCGAGGGCTCGGTCAGGCGGTCAACGGCCACTACCGCGCGAAGGCTGAAGAGCTCTGCGCGCGGCTCGGTGCGAGCTACCCGAAGGGGTTCGCGTTCTTGCCGGTCGACTCGGACGAGGGCCGCGGCTACCTCGCAGAACAAGCGTTCTGCTTGCGCTACGCCGAGGCCAATCGAGAGCTGATCCGTCAGGCGTGCGAGCGCGCGATCGGCGACGTCGTGGGTCCCTACGACGTGACGTTCGTGGTGCAGACGCATCACAACTTTCTCTCGATGGAATGCTGGGATGGCCGCGATGTGTACGTGCATCGAAAGGGTGCTGTCGCTGCGCCGAAGGGCGCGTACGTGACCATCCCCGGTTCGATGGAGAGCAAGAGCTTTCTGTGCCGCGGGACGGGCTCGGCCCTCTCGCACGCCTCGGTGTCGCACGGCGCAGGACGAAAGAAGTCGCGCGGCGCGATGCTGCCGAAGGTGCACGTGAAGGACGAGAACGGCGAGGTTCTCCGCGACAAGGGCGGCTACGCCCGCGTCGACAAGGAGGCGACCGAGCGCGCGAAGAAGCAAGCCGCCGACGTCATGCTCCGCGAGATGACCGACAAGGGAATCACGCTCGTCACGCACGACCCCGCGGGCGTGCTCGACGAGCGCGGACACGGCTACAAGGACGTCGAGGCTGTCATCGCAGCGCAGCACGAGCTGCTCGAAGTCGTGACCGAGCTCGTGCCCATCGGCGTCGTCAAGGCGCCCACGTGACGCGTCCCGCGCGGCGCTGTGTGCGGGAGGGGGGCTTTTCAACAGCGCAGAACGTGCGCAGGCTCCCGGCCCCACAAGCATGAATGATTCGAACGGTCGCCGTGACGGTCGCGACGTGGTGGGGCGCGTCGCGGTCAACCCGCGCGGGTTTGGCTTCTTGGAAGTGGACGAAGGCGAGAGCGGCGACGTTCTTCGCGCGTTCATTCCGCCGCCCGCGCTCAACGCATTTCTGGCCGACGACGTCGTCGCTGGCACCATCGTCCGCGCGGACGACGGCCGGTGGAACGCCACGGACCTCACCCTCTACGAACGCCCCCGCACCGAGCTCGTCGGCGAGGTCGTCTCTCGCCGAGGCTCGCTCTTTCTCCGCGTCGATCGCGAGGTGTCCAACACCGATTGGCCGCTGGATTCTCGCGGTCAATCGCTGGAGCCAGGCGCCACGGTGCTCGCGCGCATCGCGAGCGGAGAGCCCGCCGCGCAGTTTCGAAAGCGCGTCGACGGCAGCGACGATCCCTCGCTCGCGCGCGTGATCGCGAGGCACCGCATCGTGACCGAGTGGAGCGAGGACGCCCTCGAGCAAGCGCGCGCGCTCACGAAGAAGCCCCACTCGATCGATGGACGGCGGGACCTTCGTTCGCTGCCCACGGTCACTGTGGACGCGCCGTCGACGCGCGACATCGACGACGCGATCTCTGTGATGCCCGCGGATCGCGAGGGCGCGCTGCGGCTCTTTGTGTCCATCGCGGATCCATCGGACTTCATCGAACCCGGCACGGCGCTCGACCGCGAAGCGCGCGCGCGCGCCACGAGCACGTACCTCGCGGGTCGCACGCTCCCGATGCTCCCCGACGAGCTCTCGTCCGGTCACCTCTCGCTGCACCCCGAGGTCGACCGCCGCACCCTCACCTGCGAGATGCGCATCGATCCCGAGGGAAACATCACGGCGACAGACGTCTACGAGTCGGTCATTCGCTCGTTCGCGCGGCTCGACTACGAAGAGACCGCGGACTACCTCGACCACGGGACCCTCACCCGCGAGGTCGAGAAGGTCCGCTCGTCGATGCCGTGGTTTCGCGCGGCGAGCGCGCGGCTCGGCGCGTTTCGAGCGCGGCGCGGCGGCATTCGCATCGCGCAAGACGAAGCGAAGATCACCGTCGATCCCGCGACAGGACAAGCGAGCGCCGTCGAGGCGCAGCGGCCCAACAGCGCCCACGTCATGATCGAGCGCTTCATGGTCGCGGCGAACGAGGCGATCGCGCGGTGGCTCACCGAGCGCGGCGTCCCGTCGCTCTTGCGCGTGCACGACATCCCCGACGAAGACGCCGTCGGTGACCTCGCAGAGATCGCCGAGAACTTCGGGTACGCCGCGGGCTTCGGCCCCAAGCTCTCACCGTTGTCGCTCGCGGCGTTCGACGCGCAGATCGATGGGTCGCCGCAAGAGCCCGCGATCCGCTCGGTCCTCCTCCGATCGCTCGGCCCTGCGCGCTACCAAGTTGCGCCGTCGATGCACTTCGGGCTCGCAGCGCCGCTCTACCTGCATTTTACCTCGCCGTTGCGAAGGTACGCGGACTTCGAGGTGCACCGCACGATCCGCGCGTACCTCCGCGGCCGCCGCGATTGGTCGCCGAGAGACCCGACGCTCGACGCGCTCTCGCGACACATCAACGAGCGCGCGCGCGCGGCGACCCGCGCAGAGAACGACCGTCGCAAGATGATCGTCGCGCGCTACATGGCAGACCGCGTGGGGCAGCGTTTTTCTGCGCGAATCACGAGGCTTCGGACGTTTGCGATCGTCGCGCAGCTCGACGCTTCGTTCGTCGAGGGATCGATCAGCGTCGACTCGATCGCGGGCGGTCCGTACGTCTTGGATCCCCGCGAGACGCACCTTCGAGGCTCGGATCGAGTGTTCACCGTCGGTCAAGCCGTGCGCGTGAAGGTCTCGGGCGCCGACCCCGCCCTCGGCCGCGTCGAGTTCGCCCTCGAGTAGCGAGCTACGCGCTGAGCGTGCGCGTCGCGCGCGAGGTGAGCTCGCGGCGCTTGCTTCGGCGGAGGAAGCCCCCTCGCGCCGCGATGGCGAGGTCGTCGCGGCCGCGGGACCACTCGTCGCGAGAGACCGCAGCGCGGATTTCAGCGGCCATTTCAGCGGCGTTTGAAAACCTGTGCGCCGGGTCGAGCGCGAGGCCGCGGTCGATCACCGCCGCGAGCGCCTCGGACGTGGAGCTCCGGACCGAGCGGAGCGGCCGTCGCGGCTCGAGGACGAACGCGCGTGCGCGCGCAGAGGGATCCTCGTAGTGCGCGAAGAGACGCTGGCCCGCGAGGACCTCCCAGAGCACGACCGAGAGCGCGTAGAGGTCGCCGCGCGTCGTGTGGGTGCGTCCGGCGAGGACCTCGGGAGGGAGGTAGCCGAGCTTGCCGGCGGTCGTTCCGGGAGGGGTGCTTCGCGCGAAGGCGAGCGAGCGGGCCAGGCCGAAATCCGCGAGGCGCGCCACGCCGTCTTTGCTCACGAGCACGTTGGCAGGCGAGATGTCCCGGTGCAACACGGGCGCGCGGATGGTCGTGCTCGCTTGGCCCTTGTGCAGCGCCGAGAGCGCGTCGAGCACGTCGAGCGCGAGCTGCGCGGTCGCGCCGCTCGTGAGCTTCTGCTCGGGGTGAACGAAGGTGCGCGCGGAGGTCCCGTCGATCCATTCGAGCGCGAGAAACGCGCCTTCTTCATCGCGTCCGTGCGCGAGGTACCGAACGACCTTCGGGTGCTCGAGCATCGAGTGCACGCGGCACTCGTCGTCGAACAGCTGTTGAATGTGCGCGCTCGATCGCAGCGCGGGCAGCACGCGCTTCAGCGCGACGCGTTGACCCGTGCGCGTCCATCGCGCTCGAAAGACGGTCGCCATGGCCCCCGCGCCAGCGGCCTCGACGCCGTCGAACGCGCTCTCGCATGCGCCTGCGGCAGATCCGCTCGCCATCGCCCGTCCCCTAGCAGCGCGCGCGGCGAACGAGCAACATTTCGACGATCGCGAAACTGATCCCGCCACGCGTCGCAACGCACGTAGTTTGCGTAGGGATATCCGCGGCGAAATCCCTCGACCCAGAATCCGTCCCCGCCGCGGCAGGGCGGACGCAACGACGGATCGAGCGCGGGCCGCTCGTTGATTCGCGTCACGAGGTCGCCCACGCGAATCCCGAGCACGTCGGGGATCACCCTCGCGAACTCGGGCGAGATCACGAGCGAGCCCGGAAACCACGCGGTGACGTCCCTCGCGTCCCGCGGGCGCTCGGCGGGCGGCGCGATCGACGGCGCGGGCGTCGCGATCGCGATCGGCTGCGCGACGACCTGCGTGACGCTCGGCGCGCGACGGAGCAAGCCCCGCTCTCGCGCGATGGCCATGGGCCCTGGCCGCACGCGAGCGTCGTCAGCGATGAACGCGCTCACCGCCGCGACCGAGGCGCGGCTCAGCTTGGACGCGAGCCGATCGAACACGGTCGAGCGCGGGAGCGCGAGCGCGGCCAACACAGCGATGGCCGCCCAGCGAAGCGAGATCGACGCGCGCGCGGGCTGCGGCGTCGGCGGGGTGACGGCCGGGGCTGTTGAATTCGTGGGCGCGACGACGGCGGTCGCGCACGTGGGGCAGAGCGGCGTGGGGGTCCCGTCGGCAGGCGAGAGAACCCACCGCGGTGCGGCGCCGCAGCGCGCGCAGTGGAGCGTTCGGTGTGGAGGGGTCATGCCCGACCGTGCTCTCAAGGACGGTGCCAACCGCGGGGTCTCGCAGATTGCCAGCGAATTCCCGCGTAGAGCGCGCGCCGGCCCCTTCGGTCGCGAGTGCCACAATGGCACGCAGGCCGCTTCGACTCGCTGCCAAGCTGGCGTAGGCTCCCGCCGCTCATGAACCTCCCCGCCCGGCTCTTGCCCACCATCGCCCTCTTCGCCGCGCTCGAGATGAGCGCGTTCGGCTGCAAGAAGGACTCGCCCTCGCACGACCACGGCGCGCACGCTGGCGCGGCGAACGCGGCCTCGGACGCTCCGGCCACGGTCGCGCCCGGCGGAACCGCGAGCATCCGGGTCGACGCGCAGGGCTATCACCCCACGCGCGTCCGCGCGTCTGCCAACAGCGAAATCACGCTGTCCTTCGTGCGAACGACCGACGAGTGCTGCGGCCAGCAGCTCAAGATCCCCTCGATGAACATCAACCGCGACCTGCCCTTGAACCAGCCGGTGGCGGTGACTGTGCGTGTTCCTGCGAGCGGTGAGCTCGCGTTCACGTGCGGTATGGACATGTATCGCGGCGCTGTCGTGGTACAGTGAAATCCTCGTCGCGAGCACAACGCCCGCGCGGCGCAAGGCGGACGCCTCCTGCATGACAGCACGCACCATCGTCATCGGTGACATCCACGGCGAATACGACTCGCTCTTGCGTCTGCTCGCAAAGCTCCCCGCGCTCGACCCCGACGACACGCTGCTCTTCTTGGGCGACTACGTCGATCGCGGCCCCGACTCGCGCAAGGTCGTCGAGAAGGTGCGCGAGATCGCCAAGACCGCGACGCACAAGGTCGTGACCCTGCGCGGCAACCACGAAGACCTGTGGATCGATTGCTACGAGAGCACGCCGCACCTCGGGTTTCTGCTCCCGCGCGCCAACGGCTGTCCGGACACGTTTCGATCGTTCATCGACGGAGCGCGGCTGCCGCTCGATCAGCCCCTCCCCCACGACGAGATCGCGAAGATGTGCGACGTGCGGAGCTGGTTTCCCAAGGACGTCTTCGAGTGGTTCAAGTCGCTGCCCTGTTGGTACGAAGACGATCACGCGATCTACGTCCACGCCGGGCTCGACGGCGAAGAGGGCGACTGGAAGCACCCGCGCGACGGCCGCGACGCGCCCCTCATCTGGATGCGCGAGCCGAGCTTCTACCGCACGTACAAGGGCAAGCGCGTCGTGTTCGGGCACACGCCCGTGACCGAGCTGCCCACCGATCACCTCAACATCATCGCGCGCTGGCTCGATGACCCCGGTGACGTCTGGACCCGAGGCGACCTCGTCGGCCTCGACACCGGGTCGGGCAAGGGCGGTCACTTGAGCGCGATCGAGCTGCCGCGCGGCAAAGTGTACGAGAGCCGCTGAGCTCTCGATCTGCCGCGTTATTTACAAGGTAAACGCGAAAGTGCGCGGGGCGCTTGCGCGTTCGTTCGCCGCCCTGTACATAACCAATCAGCTATGTAACCGATCGGCGATGCACGACGCCTCGCCGATCCAGTCCCCACCCCTCGCGAAGAGAGCTCCGATGAACCCGCGATCGATCGACGTTCCCTCCATCCAAGAGACCACCGAGCTGCGGACGGCGCAGATTCGACTGACCATCGCGAAGGACGAGATTCGCTCGGCGATGGGTCCCGCCATCAGCGAGGTCTTCGCCACGGTCGCGAAGCAAGGGCTCGCGCCGCAGGGAGGGTGGTTCACGCACCATCACAAGATCGACGAGCACGGCTGGGACTTCGACGTGTGCGTCGCCGTCGATCGCCCTGTCAGCGCCGAGGGTCGCGTCGTCGCTGGAACGTGGCCCGCGATGCGCGTGCTCCGCGCGGTGTACACAGGGCCGTACGAGGGCCTCGGTGACGCGTGGGGCGAGTTCGACGCGTGGGCCAAGAGCGCAGGCATCGAGACACAACGAGACTTGTGGGAGCGCTACCTCGTCGGCCCCGAGTCGGGACCCGACGCGACGAAGTACCGCACCGAGCTCAGTCGTCCCGTCGCGGTGACGAAGTGAACACCGTCGCCGCGAAGGCCCGCGGGACGAAGCCCCGCGCGGTCTCCGATCGGCTCGACGCGACGTTCGCCGCGCTCGCAGACCCGACGCGCCGAGCGATCCTCGCGCGCCTCGCGGACGGAGAGGCCACGGTCGCCGAGCTCGGAGAGCCGTTCGCGCTCAGTCAACCGGCGATCTCCAAGCACCTCAAGGTGCTCGAGCGCGCGGGCCTCGTCGCGCGCGGGCGCGACGCGCAACGGCGACCGCGCACGCTCGAAGCAGCGCCGCTCAAAGAAGCCGCTGATTACCTCGCGACCTACCGCGCGTACTGGGAGGGGAGCTTCGCCGCGCTCGACGCGGTCCTCGGAGAGCTCGTCGCCAAAGAAGCGCGCGCAAAACACCCCGCCCGCGCGCGTCGCGCGAGGCGCGATCCATCGGCTCGGACCACGCACCGAAAGAAGTAAACGTCATGTTGAAGATCGAGACTCCCGACGATCGGTCGATCGTGATCACGCGCTCGTTTGCAGCGCCCAAGCGCCTCGTGTTCGAAGCGTGGACGAAGCCCGCGCTCGTGCAGCGCTGGCTCGGCGTATTCGGCGGATGGAAGTTCGACGTGTGCGAAATGGACGTGCGCGTCGGCGGCAGTTATCGCTGGCGTTGGCGCGGTCCCGACGGAAGCACGATGGGCGTCAGCGGGACGTACCGCGAAGTGGTCGAGGGCGAGCGAATCGTCGCGACCGAGCGCTTCGACGAGGCGTGGTACCCAGGTGAAGCCGTCGGCACGACCGAGTTCTTCGAAGACGGCTCGAAGCAACGAACGCGCGTCGTCACGACCGTCCGCTACGCGACCACCGAAGCGCGCGACATCGCCGTGCGCTCGCCGATGGAGCACGGGATGGAAGGCGGCTACCGGTCGCTCGACGCGGTGCTCGAAGCCGAGCTCGCGCGCTGACGTCCGCGCGACGACGGGTGCGCGCGTTCGCCGGAGCTGCGTGGTGAGCGACAACGTTGCGACGCCAGAACAAACCACCGTCGTTTCAGTGATGAAGCACGACGCCGTCGGCGATGAAGCTCCCTGCTGCGTCCTCGACCTCGAGCGCGAAGACTTCGACGGGAGGCTCTGGCTCGACAAGCTTGATCTTCTGCGCAAACGCGCTTGGCGGCAGTGTCAGCCCGCCCAACTTGTCTGGCCCGACCCTCAGCGGCGCAACGGTGGTCGTCACGTGCTTGTGCGGATCCCAACAGGGCAGCTCGGCCATGCTCGCCGGCGACAGCAGCGCGACGCTGCGAACGCTCAGCGTAGGGTCGTTCGGACGCTCGTATTGAATCGCCGAGACGTCGAGCGCCGCGCCGATTGCCAGCTCGCGAAGCTCGCGCACGAGTCGCGGACAAAACTGGGCGTTGATCTTTCCCGCACCAGTAAGCGCTTTCTTGCTGTCGCGAGCCATCCGCCCCGCGGAGTCCATGTAGCCGGCGATCAGCGCGAGCTTCGCTTCGCGCGGCAACGAAAACGCCCACGGAGGAACGACGCGCGCCTCCATCGCTCGCACGAAGCCGAGCTGCTCGAGCTGCGCGGCCACCGCGGGGTCGGCGCACGAGATTCCCCCAACCATTCCAGCGCCGTGTTCCCAACCCGCTCCAGCGAAGACCCTCTCGAAGAGCGCGCGGTACTGCTCAGCATGTGACTCGTCCCACGCGCCGACGGTTGCGCCGACGCGCCCGCGCTCGATGTAGCCCATCCCAAGAAATGCGCCGATGACCCGCGCGAGCTCCGCGCTCTGCGCGCTGTCCTGTGCAAAGTAGCCTTCAGCGCACAAAATCAAGTCGCTCTTGTCGAGCTCGCCTGCGGCGCGCCTGCGTATCGCGCCGTCGCGCTTGCCCTTCGAGACCACGGTCGAGACGAGCTGCGTCGCGGTGACGCGCACGCAGCGCCCAGCGGTCTCGATGCGGAGCACCTGCTGCACCCCCGCCGAACGCCGCGACGCCACCCGCGCGACCCGCAGCCCAGCTGTGGGTTCGAGCACGTATACATCAGCGCCTTCGCGCACCTCCGCGATCGGAACCGGGCCGCGCGGCGTCGCGATCCACGCGTCCGCTGCCACACAAAGGTGCCGCCCGTCGGCCGTCGACTCGATGGGACGGCGCGTCGACGACAGGCTCGAGTTGGCGGTGCGTCGCGCGCCAGCGTGAGGATGCTCAACGAACATCCAGCCTTCATATCGTCGGCTGATCGCGGCGTCCATCGCGTTGCGCACCATCCGCCATCGCGCCGCGTTCGACCGCGGCGCCCCCTTGGACTGCCGCGCGCGTTGCGGTAACGAACCGCATGCCTGTCGCTCCTTCTGCCGCGCAGCTCGCGGCGCTCGCGGCGCTCATCGAACCTGGCGCGCTCACGACGGACCCTTCGGATCTCGCGACGTACGGGCGCGACTGGACGAAGGTGCACGAGCCGAGGCCGTCCGCCGTGCTCTTTCCGAAGCAAACCGAGGAGGTCTCGAAGATCCTCGCGTACTGCAACGCGAACGACATCGCCGTGGTCCCCTCCGGTGGGCGCACGGGGCTCGCGGCCGGGGCCGTCGCGACGCGCGGCGAAGTGGTCCTCTCGCTCGCTCGCATGACGCACATGGGCGACGTCGATCTGCTCGGGCAGACCGTGCGCGTTCAAGCGGGCGCGATCACCGAGGCGGTCCACCGTCACTGCGAGCCGCACGGCCTGACGTGGCCCGTGGACTTCGCGTCGAAGGGCAGCTCACAAGTCGGCGGAAATATCGCGACGAACGCCGGCGGCGTGAAGGTCATCCGCTACGGCCTCACGCGCCACTGGGTGCTCGGGCTGCAAGTCGTCCTCGCCGATGGAACCGTGCTCGAGCTCAACGGCGCGCTCGAGAAGAACAACACGGGCGCGGACCTTCGACAGCTCTTCATCGGCAGCGAAGGGACGCTCGGGATCGTGACCGAAGCGACGCTCAAGCTCGCGAGGATCCCCGCGAGGCTCGACGTCTTGCTCTTCGCCGTCGAGGGGCTCGCGGGCGTGCTCGCGCTGTTCGCCGAGGCGCGCAAGGGGCCGTTCGCGCTGAGCGCGTTCGAGTTCTTTACGGACAAGTGCCTCGCGCGCGTGCAGAAGCACCGCGGGCTCAGGGCGCCGTTCGACAGCGATTCGTACACGCACTACGTGCTCGTCGAAGCCGAAGGAGACGGCGCGGACGACAGCGAGCTCGAGACGTGGCTCGGGTCGCTCTTCGAGCGCAGCATCGTCCTCGACGGGACGATGGCGCAGAACGCCGCGCAGCGACGCTCGCTGTGGGAGCTTCGCGAGTCGATCTCCGAGTCGCTTTCGGGCACTGGATTTCCACACAAAAATGACATCGCGCTGCCGGTCGCGTCGCTCGACGCGTTTTGCGCCGAGCTCGACGGCGTCTTCGCGGCGCGCTACCCGGGCTGGGACATCTGCGTCTTCGGCCACATCGGCGACGGAAATCTCCACGTCAACGTGATGAAGCCCGACGCGATGGACAAGGCAGCGTTTCTCGCGAAGACGTCCGAGGCCGACGCGACGATGTTCGAGCTCGTGCGCAAACACCACGGCAGCGTCTCGGCCGAGCACGGGATCGGGCTTCTCAAGAAGAAGGCCCTCCCCTACTCGCGGTCGCCGAGCGAGCTCGCGACGCTCTCGGCGCTCAAGCGCGCGCTCGACCCCAAGGGGATCTTGAACCCGGGCAAGATCTTCGACCCGCTGTGAGCGCGCGCGCGCGCACACTCGAATTCGTGTGCGCAGCTCGCTACGCCGAGAGGCCGAGCCCGTCGATGAAGCCGCGCACGAGGCTCGTCGTGTGCTCGGGCTGCTCGACGGTCGACAAGTGCCCCGCTCCTTCGAGCAGCACGTAGCGCGCGCCGGGGATGCTCTGCGCGATCTCTTCGCCCTTCGCGGGCGGCAGCGCGCGGTCGCCGTCGCCCGAGATCACCATCGTGGGCGAGGCGATCTTCGGGAGCAGCGACCGGAGGTCCCCGCGGTTGGCGACGGCGTCGACCGCGAGAAACGCGCCGCGCTTGTCGAGGGCGAGCCACTTCTGCTTCCAGTGTTCGATCACTGGCGACTTCGACGCGATAAACCCCTCGGAGAACATCAACGGCAGCACGGCCTCGGCGATCGGGTCGGTCACGCCCATCGCCAGGACGCTCGCCGCCATAGCCATGTACTTCGCGCGATTGACCGCGCTCTCGGTGGCCGCGGACGTGTTGAGCAGCACGAGCGCGCGCACGCGCGAGGGGTGATAGAGGGCGCATCGCATCGCCGTGAACCCGCCCTGCGAGAGCCCAACGAGCACCGCGCTCTGAACGCCCGCGTGATCGAGGATCGCGGCGACGTCATCGGCCTGGTCTTCTTGCGTGAAGCGCTTGGTCGGCGCGCTCGACCGCCCGTGCCCGCGCATCTCGACGTGCAGCACGCGGTAGCGATCCGCGAGGTTGTTCGCGAGGTGCGCGAACATCTCGACGTCGCAGAGGAGGCTCGGCAACAAGACCACCGCGGGCGCGTCACGGGGTCCTGTGTCTTCGTAGAAGATCGTGCACGTAGGGCGATCGAAGGACGGCATCGGGCTCTTGTTCGCCGAGCGTAACAAGGACCGGCCCGCCCCGCGCGGGGGACGAAGATCAGTACAGGACGCGCGTACGGATGTCCGTCGTGAGGGCGGCGATGCGCTCGGCGACGGACTGCGCGACGTCCTTCTCGATGTCCATCACGAGGTAGCCGATCGTCGCGTCGGTCGCGAGGACCTGCGACGAGATGTTGGCCCCGAGCTCGGACACGATGGCGTTGATGTCCCTCAACACGCCTGGAACATTTCTGTGCACGTTGAGCACGCGGTGCGTGGCTTTGTTGGGCGGCAGCTCGACCTGTGGAAAATTCACGCTCCCCGTCGTCGCGCCGGTCGCAACGTACTTGATCAGCGAGGTTCCCACCTCGGCGCCGATGGCGGCCTGCGCTTCGATCGTGCTTCCACCAATGTGCGGCGTGAGGATCACGTTCGAGAGCCCCTGCAGCGGCGTGACGAAGCCATCGGAGTTGCTCTCGGGCTCCTCGGGGTACACGTCGATCGCGGCGCCCGCGAGGTGACCGCTGCGAAGGGCCGCGGCGAGCGCAGGGATCACGACGACCGTCCCGCGGCTCGCGTTGAGGAGAAACGAGCCCTTCTGCATCTGCGCGATCTCTCGCTCGCCGATCAGCTCGTGGGTCTGCGCCGTCGCCGGGACGTGCAGCGTGACGAAGTCGCTCTTCGAGAGCAGCTCGTCCATCGTGCCCACCGCGTGGTTGTTGCCCATCGGGAGCTTCGTCGCGATGTCGAAGAAGATCACGTTCATGCCCATCGCTTCGGCCATCACGCCGAGCTGCGAGCCGATGTGTCCGTAGCCGATGATGCCCAGCGTTTTTCCACGGATTTCGTAGCATCCCGCGGACACCTTGCGCCACTTGCCCTCGTGCACTTCGCGCGAGCGATCGCCGAGCTGCCGCGCGAGCGCGACGATCTCCGAGATGATCAGCTCGGCCACGGACCGCGTGTTGCTGAACGGCGCGTTGAACACCGGAACGCCCCGCGCGTTCGCCGCCGCGAGGTCCACTTGATTCGTTCCGATGCAGAAGCAGCCCAGGGACAAGAGCCTCTGCGCGGACTCGAGCGCGCGCTTGGTGACCTGCGTCTTCGAGCGAATGCCCAACACGTGGACCGACTCGAGCTTCTTGCAGAGCTCGTCTTCTTTGAGCGCGCCCGTCGCCGTCTCGACAGCGAACCCCTCGGAGCGAAACAGCTCGATCGCCTTCGGGTGAATGTTTTCGAGGAGAAGGACCTTCAGCGGTCCCTCGGCGCGGTGAAGCTCTGCGAGCGTCGGGGTATAGGCCGTCATTGCGGCGCGCTGCTTACCACAGAGTGCTCGCCGCAACGCCCGTGCCCCCGCCAGTGACAGACAACGCCCCTCGTCGCGGCGGGCAAACACGCGCTCCAAAGGCAGGACAGTGTACGTCCATCATGTCACGTCGCCGCCTTGCCGATGCGGTCGCGACACTCCACGATCACCAGCAAGACGACGAGCGCGGAGGTCGTAGCGGTGACGGACCTGATCCCTTCCAAACACACGACAACCAGTCACGAGGTGACGAGGCCACCGCAATCCGCGACCTCCGCGCTCGAGCGTCTTGCCCGTGATGGCGTCGCGCACGACGTGCTCTGGCACGAGGGCGGGCGCCTGTTCGCACGAGGGTTGCTCGGAAAGCTCCGCAGCGAGCTCGGCCCCGACGTCTCGCTCGTGTCCGTCGAAGACGCGGTCAACGCCGCCGTCGGAAGCGCGTACGGATCGTCCTCGGCGCCGGTGGGTCAGCGCGAGGGCTGGGTCGCGTGCGCGCTCAGCGTGACGGTGCGCGACGTGTTGCGCGCGGCGCTCGAGAGCGAAGACGACGACGCGCTCGGCCGCGCGGCGCTGCTCGGAGAGCGAATCGCGCGCGCGACGAGGGCGCGGATGGGGGACGGCGTTCCCGCGGGGGCGCGCGATGGAGTGGCCAACGCGGCGCGACGGACGATCGCGGAGCTGCACGAGTCTGCGCTGGGGACCGAGGGCGTTCCCACGGTGACGGCGGCGATCTTCGGCCACTTGCGGCACGGGACCTCGCAGCTCCGCACGGGCGCGGGCATCGACGCGATCGCTCGCGCTGCGGTCACGCGCGCAGATCGATCCGAGCACGGCGACGCGCTCTCGGCGTGGACGCGCGCGGACGCCCGTGTGCGCCGCGCGATCGTGTCCGCGAGCTTGACCGAAGTGGCCGTGGCCCTCGCGCGCACCGCGAGCCGCGAGTGGTCCCGCGCGCCCGAGGTGAGCGTGGGGCTCGCGCGGTGCGCGTTCGGGCTGCTCGGGGCCGCGGGCGAGTCGGGACCGTGGCTCCTCGACACCGCGCAGTCCGCGAGCAAGAGCGCCAACGACGACGCGCACGCCCGCGAAGAGACGGACTCACTCACCGCGGACGAGCGCGGAGCAACGACGAACGGACGCATCGATCGCGCGGCGGGCAGCGCCCCCGCGACAACCGCGGCTAAAGGCAGCCGCACCCAAGCGAGCACGACGGAGGCAACCATGAGCAACGCGAACAACACGAACAACGGAACGAACCAACCCCGCACCCAACAAGTGCTCGCGACGCTCGAGCACGACGCGCAAGACGCCGCGTGGCGCCTCGCGGGGTCGCAGTTCGTCAAGCTCATGCGCGATCCGCTGGTGGGCCTGATGTCGCGTCACCTCGCGCCCGGCGACGAGTCCATGCGCGCGCGCATCGCCGCGTTTCTCGACACCGAGATCGGAACGGCGATGCTCTCGGCGATGCTCTCTGCGGCGCTCTCGGCCCTTCCGCGCGCGGCGGGCCCTGCGCCCGATCGGCTCGCGCGCGAGCTGCGTGTCCGCGCGATGGCCGACGCGGGCGACGTGGTCGCGGACCTCGTGATGGGGCCGCTCCGTCAGGTGATGGCGCTCTACCTCCAGGACCCCGGCTTCAACGCGCAGTCGAACGCGATGTCCACGGCGACGAGCGCGACGCCGACGCTCGACGCACCTCGCGCGAACAGCGCCGTCACGAGCCCTTCGACGAGCGACGTCAACGCGACGGCGTGAGCGGACGATCACGCGCGCGCTGCGAATTTTCGCGGAGATCACCGAGCCGACGCAGGAGTTGACGCCTTCGTTTCGCGATCGTCGCGATCGTGTCAGCGCGGCACTGGCAAAGGGACGGGAGCCAGTGTTACACCAGTGCTTGCCATGGCGAGCCCGCCTCCTGACAAGCACGAGCTCATGCTCAAGCTGCTCGAGCACGGCAGCGTGTTCATGCACCTCGACCCGCGACGCGAGGGCGTGATCGTCCCGCTGTTCCTCCGGGATCGGTCGCAGTTGGTGCTGCAAATTGGGTTGAATTTTCCCATCCCGATCCGCGATCTCGAGATCGACAAGGACGGGGTTCGCTGCACGCTGTCGTTCAATCGGCAACCGTTCTACTGCATCGTTCCGTGGTCGGGCGTGTACGCGCTCGTCGGCGAGGACGGGCAAGTGACGGTGTGGCCGAGCGATCTTCCTGCGGAGCTCGTTCCGCCTGCGGACGCCAACGCGCCGCAAGCGGTCCGCACGCGCAAGCCCAAGGACAAGAGCGCAAAGAAGGCCCGCGGCGCGCAGCCGACGACCGACAGCGAGCCGACCGAGCGCGCAGACGAGAGCACCACCGCGCAGCCCCAGCTCGCGCTCGCCGCGAGCGAAGGGACCACCGACGCAAACGCATCGAGCACGACCGAGGGCGAAGGCGCGCCGAAGAAGTTCACGCGCAGCGGCCGCGAGCTGCCGCCGTGGCTGCGCGTGGTGAAGTAGCGAGCGAGCGGGGCGAGCGAGACAAGCGGGGCGCGAGAGCGCAATGCCGCGCGGAGCGGCCCCCACCCGGCGCTTCCGCGCGCCCCGCCCCCGCCTGAACGCTCAGGATTGACCTCATCTCGAAGTCGGCGGGCGCCGCAGAAAGTCCAGTCTATTTCCGATCCAGCACACGCCCGGGAGACGAGCCCCCGGGCTTTGCGCGACGGGGTCGCGAAGCGGCCAGGGCGTCCGCCTGGCCTTCGCGATCGTCTCGCCCGAGACTCGAGCCACCCAGCGATCGATCGCGGCGAGGCGTCGCAACTTTCCAGCAGATCGCTTGGTGGATCGCGTTGAATCGTGGTGC
>JAEUKI010000093.1 GCA_016793325.1 Myxococcales bacterium
CATCATCACCACCACACGCGTGACGCGCGCGACCCACTCGCCTCCTCTTCTTCTTCGACCGACTCGAAGAAGAAGAGGAGGTCTCACCCCAGAATCTCCAGCTCGCGCTCCTCGCCAATCACTCGCTCGCGCTGCTCGCTCAGCCCGGGGCGCAGACGTTGCCGATGCAGTTTCGGTCGCAGCAGTCCGACGCGGAGCTGCACGACTGACCCACCGTGCGGCACGGCGGCGGAGCGCAGCGGCCGCCGACGCAGTTGCGATCGCAGCAGTCCATCGGCGTCGTGCACGTGTCACCCACAGGGCGGCACGGCGCTGGCGGCGTGCAGCGTCCGCCCACGCAGGTGTTGGGCGCGCAGCAATCCGCGGACGTCGCGCACATGTCGCCCGCCGGTCGGCACGTCGTCGGCGGAACACAACGGCCGCCCGTGCACACGTTGGGCGCGCAGCAGTCGCTGTTGGCGACGCACGTTCCGTTGAGGTTTACGCACGGCGTGTCGCAGCGGCCGCCCGTGCACACGAGCGGCTGGCAGCACTCGGCGTCGGTGCGGCACGTGGCGCCGCGCGCGGGGCACGGCTGCCACAATCGATACGAGACGACGACCTCGTCGCCCATGTTCGGGCGGAATCGCGCTCCGTAGAACACGATGGAGTTGGCAGCGGAGTCGTAGTCGAACCCGTTGTCGCGCGACCGCGGGACGTCCATCCCGCGCACGCGGACCTTGATCGTGCTCGTGATCGCAGGGCGCGTGAGTCGATACGGGCTCGCCGCGCCGACGACCGCGGACACGATGCGTCGCATCGCCGCGTCCGCCTCGGCGTCCGTCGCGCGCGCCACGTCGAGGTACGCCCCGCCGTTCTGCACGATCACGCAGCGACGCATGTCCGCCGCGTTGCCGGGGACGCACATCACCGCGGGGTCGGGCGTGTTCACCATCCCGAACGTCAGGATGTTGTTCGTGCGGAAGTAGCTCACGACGTTGCGGAGACGATCGGCGTACGTCGCGCCCCAGAGCGCCACGTCCCGCGAGAAGTATCGGTTGTCGTCGTTGCTCCCTGTCTCGTCGGCCACGAAGAACGCCGCGAGCTGCGCGCGCGGACGCAGGCGCCACGCAGCGGGCGTCGAAGCGGGCGCCATCGGCCCGAGCGCGAGGTGCGCGCGCACCGCAGCAGCGATGGGCTCCTCGCCGATCTGCACTTGAAACATCCCCGATCGGATCGGGTACGGCGCAGACGTGTCCGCGGCCATGCCCATGTACGGGTCGACCGTCACGTCGTACGCGAGCTCGTTGGCGCCCATCGGCGTCGTGCCCGTGACGTACGGAGGCGTGCCCGTAAACGTGAAGCCGCGCTCTCCTTCGGCGGACAATACAAGCACACGAAAATCGATCCCCGCCGCGGCCATGTTCGAGAACAAGATGCTCGCGGTGCGGCCGATGCGCTGCTGGTGCGGGTCCATCGACACCGACGTGTCGACGGTCATCAAGAAGTCCACCTGCGGCGCGGCGCCCGCGCGGAAGGTCTGGCAGTTGAACCCGAGGCCCTTGTCGTTTTGCGCGACGGCCGTCGTGTTCACGAGGTCGACCACGCGCGGCGCCGTGGTGAGCATCGGGTTGTCGTAGCTGGCCCTCGGAGAGACCGCGACGATCACGTCGTTGGCGCCCATCGACGCGCCCATCGTTCGACGCACGGTGGTGATGTCGACGTAGAACTCCGAGGACATTCCCACGGCGGCCATCATCGGAGGCGCCGCGGCGCCGACGAGCGGCATGATCACCGCGTCGCGCAGGGCGCTCGCCGTGGTCGCGCGCGCCACGCGGTAGGTGCTCGTGACAGCGGGGTTCATCTCGTGCGTCGTGAGACCGCGACCGACGAGCACCGGGCTCACGCCCGCGCCGAGGGCCATCGTCACCACGCGCTCGATGCGCGCGCTCTCCGCCGTCACATCACCCATCGAAGGAACGACCGCCGCGAACGCCGCCACGCCCGCCGTCGCGTCCTCGAGCGCGATGCCTCCGCGCATCATCGTGCCCGTCACGCGCCCAGAGTTGCGCCAGGTCGGCGCGTACCCGAGCTGCGTGGGACCCGCGGGAATTCCGCTCTGAACGAGCGTCGCGAGCCCCGACGGACGACAGATCGCGATCCCGCTCATCCCGTCGCCGATCCCGTCACCATCAGTGTCCGCGAGGCGCGGGTCCGTCTCTCCGCGGCTCGTGTCGATGGTCCCGTTTCCATCGGGGTCTTCGTCACCGTCGCTCACGCCGTCGCCGTCGGTGTCTCGATTTCGTGGGTCGAGTCCGCGGCACGTCTCGCCGGCCATGCAGGCCATCATCGCTGTGCACGCGACCGGCGGTCGTCGCTGCATCGCGGGCGCCGTCGCGACACACGCGCGGCCGTACCGCCGCTCGATGCCGTCCGTGAGCCCGTCCATGTCCGTGTCCGGGTTGAGCGGATCGGTCATCGCCATGCACTCGACGTCGTTGTTGACGCCATCGCCGTCGCTGTCGACGCCCGGCGCGCAGCGCGACACAGGGCCGTCGCCCGCGACGTCCGCGACGACGCCCGTGTCCATCCCGCTGCCCGTGTCCGTCGCGACGCCGCTGTCCGTTGGAGTGGCGCCCGTGTCCGTCACGACGCCCGTGTCCATCCCGTTGCCGGTGTCCGTCGCGACGCCCGTGTCCGCTTCGACGCCCGTGTCCGGCGTCTCCATCGTCGAGCCCGAACAGCCGACGACGAGCGCCGTCGAAGACAACACAAGACCCAAGTAAATCGAAAGCCTCATCGCCACCTCTCGCGTGCCAGCTCGCATCGCCGCACGATCCGAGAGCGTAACAGAGCCTCGCGGCGCGCGTGCTGTGGTACTCCGTCTTCGTCGTGATGGAGCTCGAGCAACTCGCCGCGACGCGGAGCGGGCTGACCGCCGCGTTGTTCGGAGCGTTACTCTCTGCGGGGTGCGCGTCGACGCAGAGCGTCGAGGGCAGAGGCGCGCGCGCTGGACGCGAGCGCGCTCCCCGCGTCGAAGGCGATTTTCGCGCATTCGGAATGCGCTTTTCTCGCACGTCCGAGTGGCGCGCGCCGAGGGCCGACGACCCCTCGCGGCTCGTCGGTTCGGACGGGAGATTCTTCGCGGTCACTTCGGATCCCGCGGATGACCGCGCGGCGCACGAGCGCAACGTCGAGACGTTTCGCGCCCGCGCGGCGCGCGAGGGATGGAGCTTCGGCGAGCTCGCCCTTCCGCCTGGGCTCGCGCGAGACGACCTCTCGTTCGAGCTCCGGATCCCGGCGCGGGTGACCGCGGTGCGCGCCGTGAGCGCCGCGCTCGCGATCGACGGCAGGCTGCACATCGTGACGTGCTCGTTTGCGCTGCAATTTCAAAGTCGATTTGATTCTGTGTGCCAGAGTGTCCTCGACGGCGTCTCCCGCGCCCCGCTCGCCGCGAGCGCCGCGGGCGCCGGGCGCGTCGTCGAAGAAGGCTCGCTCGCCTTGGTCCTCCCCGGGGATTTTCGCGAGAGCCGCAACCACGGGGCGCGCGTGTTCACGAGCACCTCGCGCGACGGCGGGCAAAGCGCGCAAGTCGCCGTGACGATCGCCGTGGGCCCCGCCGCGGATCGCGTCGAGCGCGCGGACCCCGCGACGCTCCGTCGGCGCTTCGAAGCGCGCGGCGCGGTCGTGCGCAGCGCCGCCGAGCGAACGCTCCAGGGGACCACCGCGGCGCTCATCGAGAGCGAGCAGCGCGTCGAAGAGCAAGCCGCCGTGCGCGAGCTCGTGCTCTACGTGCACCATCAACAGCGCTCGGTGCTCGCGGCGTGCGCCGTGCGCGAGGGCGATCAGCGCGGCTACGCTGCGTGTCAGCGCATCGTCCGCAGCGCGCGTCGCGAGTGACCCGATCCCTCAACGCCGACGAATCACGCGGCGACGGCCCGCTTGCCTGAGCGCCGCGTTTGCCGTGGGCGCCGCAGACGCAGCGGCGGGCTCGCCCAACTGCGCGTTGGCGGTCGCGACGCTCACGGGCGTCACCGGCGGGTTCGGCGTCGTCGCGCCGGTCGTGCTTGGGGTCGGGAGCTGCGCGTTCGTCGCGGGCGCAACGCGCGCAGCGCCAGGAGCGAGCGTCGTCGCGGGCGCTCCGGCCGCAGCGCCAGCCGCTGCGGGGTCTTGCGGCCGTTGGTTCGGGTTGGCCGTGATCGAGATCGTCGCCGAGTGCCGCGCGCCCTCGTAGTAACCGCCGAGCCAAATCGAATACTGCCCGGCGGTCGCGTCGGTGAAGTCGATGCCCGGGTTGAACCCGAACGCGTCGTCGCGACAACGCCATCCGCCCGGACCCGAGACGACCAGCGTCGTATCGACGGAAGACGTGGCGTAGACGCGAAGGAGCGAGAGCGTCCCCTGCACGCGCAACACGACGTCCGGCTGTCGATTGACGAAGCCGATGCACCCCGCGACGCCGAGCTCTTCTGCGCGAATCGGGCCTGGCGCACGATCGGCGACGGCGATGTTGAGCGGATCGGGCGCGAATCCCGGGGAGATTTCCTGCGTCGCGAGCGACCCCGACGTGGCGTTCGTCGCGAGCAACGGCGAGCGCGAGACCTCGATGCGCGAGGCGCCGAGGGTCGGAGGACTCTCGGGCGTCGCGACGCCGGCCTCCGTCGTTCCACCGTCGGGGAGCGCTCGTGCGGGGACGTACCTCGGGTACGGAATCTGCTGCGCGACCCACACGTGATAGTTGCCAGCGCCCGGACTCTCGACGGTCAGCGGCCGGTTCGCTTGCGAGCAGCGCCACTGCCGATCGGGCCCGCGCACGACGAGGTACGCGCCCGGATCTGCCTGCGGCGCCGTCATGCGCAGCAGCGGAACTCCGTCCCCCACGCGCAAGATCGCGTCGGGCATCGCCGTGATCCGCCCCCAACAATTGGGCACCACCCACCGCGCGTCGAGCGTCCCCGCGGGGTGGGCCGCGACGTTGATCGCGCGCGTTTCGGGCGTAAAATTCCTAGGCAACTCGACGATGCCCGCCGTCGCGATCGTGCTCGACGCAGGGTTGGCGAAGGCCACGGGCTCGACGTGGAGCACGCCTTGGACGGCGACGCCGCGCGCGTACGAGCCCACCCAAATGTCGTACTGACCGACGCCGGTCTCGTCGATCAACACTTGCGGGTTCGAGGCGCCTGCAGAGTCGTCGTCGCACTTCCATCGACCGTCGTGCGTGTTCACGACCAGCGTCGTGTCTCGCGCGGACTCGACCCACACGCGAAGCGCGGGCACCGGCGTCAGCACGCGAAGAATGAAGTCCGGCTCGCGCGTCACCCAACCGAGGCAGCGCTCGTGGAGGTTGAGCGGACGAACGTTGAGCGTCCCGCCCGTGCGGACCGAGACGTCGATGCGCCCCTGGTTGGGGCGCGCGTTGGCGAGGTCGCGGATGCCGAAATTCGCGGTGCCTCCGCCGATCGAGAGGTGATCTTGCGCGAGCGCGACCGCGGGACTGCACAGCGCAGCGAGCGCGAGGAGCAGCGTGAAGAGCGTCGTTCGAAGGTTCATGGCGGTCGCTCCTCACAGCCTGCTCAGGTAGTCGCCGAGCGGGACCGACGCCATCGCGCTGATCCCGAACGAGTACGGCTGCGTCATGGGCCCGGTGCCCGGCGGGTACACGAGGATCGAAGGCGCGAGCGAGACCTCGAGCAGCTCGTACAAATCCAGCGCGAGAAACCCTCCGAAGAAGAACGCGTCGGACTCGCGCGAGTCGAGCACGGCCCGGTACAAGAGCCCCGAGCCGAAGAGCCCCGCGCGAAACCCGAGTCGATCTCGCGCGAACGACGGCGACGCCACGCCGATCCCGACCTGCTCGGCCATCAAGGGAACGAACCCCGTCGTCACCCCGCCCATCCCATCGGGCGTGATCGAGAACATCTCTCCGAGCCCGATCGTCAGGTGAAAATACGCGCGCCACTCGCGTCGTCGTCGAAAGTCGTCCCCGAGCGCGCCGAGCGTCCGCACGAGTCGATTCGAGTCCACCGTCACGCGCAGCTCTTGGACGTCCGTGACCTCGCGCAAAACGCCCACGATGCGCTGCAGCCAGCACGCGAGCGAGCGCTCGTTCTCTTGGCACCAGTTGCCGCGCGCTGGCGCGACGCCGAGCGCCACGATGATGTCCTCGGGCGTGATGTGCTCGAGCATGACCAACATCGTCTCGATCGTGAGCTGACGATCGAGCGGGATGATCGACAGGATCGGCCCGAGCCGCGCGAGCACCGGCCCGCCGAGGTTGCGCAGCGCGCCAAACGCATCGCCCACCGAGCCGATCGCGCGATCACGAAGCGCCTCGATGTCGAGCACCGCCAGCACGCGGAGCATGCGCGAGACGCCCGCGACCGCGCGGCGCAGCGCGAGAAACCGATCGCCCATCGCCGGCGCGTCCGGCAGCGAGCGCAGCATCGACGAGACCGCGCCGCTCTCGGCGACGGCCCGCACGCGCTCGATCGCGGCGGCGAGCGCTTGAAAACTGCGCACGATTTCAGTGACGTGGTCGAGCGCGATCGACCCGAGGTTCAAGCCCGGGTTTCCGTAGGTGGAGGCGCGGGCGAGGTCGGGGATCGCGCGGTGGAGCTCTTGAATTGCGGTGCGCAAATCGTTGCTCGCGTTGACGAGCGGCTGCAAGACGTCGATCGGGTTCGGCGCGGACAAGCGCCCGGTGGCGTCGTACATGCTGCGCAGCGCCGCCGGGACGCACAGCGCCGTTCGCCGCGGGTCGCCCGAAGCGATCGGCGCGGTCGCGTCGATGTGCCCCGAGAGCATGTCGCGCACCCAGCCCGCGATGCTCCCCGAGATGCGCTCGCAGGCGGGGTCGCGGCTCTGCGTTCCCTCGACGAAGAAGCCCGCCATCACGGGGCTCGCGCCCGGCGTGGGAGCAGGCCCATCGACCGGCGGCCACGTGAATCGCGAGAGCCTCCGCTGCACGACCCGCAGCGCCTCGCGAAGCGCGTCCGCCGTGGGCGTGTGCACGACAGGTCGCTGGGTGGCAGCGCCCACCAGCGCGCTCGCCGCACCAGCGCCAGCGCCAGCGCTCGCGGACGTCTGCGCAGGGGTCACCGCGGCGCTCTGCACAAACGCGTCGAGCGCCGTGCGCACCGCGAGCAGCTCGCGCCACGACTCGACCCAATCGCTGTAGTCGGTCAGCTGAAGCCACGCCGCGGGATCGAGGAGCTCTTTGCCGAGCATCCCGAGGTTGCCCGTCGAGAGCACGGTGTTGATCAGCGTTCGAAGCCGTGAATTGAGCGGCGGACGCAAGAGGGTCATCAAGTCGTGCGCGACTTGGATCGCGCCCACGAGCCCCGAGGTGCCCGAGAGCCACGCGGCGCGCGCGGACACGTCGTCGAGCTCCCTCGCGCGCTGCGCGGCGCGCTGCTCGTCGAGCGATGGCTCGGTCGACTCGGACGTCGTTCCGTCGGGACGAACCACGCGATCGTTGGTCGTTCCGTTGGTCGCAGCGGCGCCCGCGGCCGCGATCGACGGACCGCGGAGCGTCCCGCGCTCGACGAGGCGGCAGAGCCCCACGAGCGGGTGGTCCGCGGCGAACACACACGAAGGAATCGGCGCCTGCCTCGCGAACACCTCCGTGCGACCCAAGCTCCAAAACGCTAGGTCCACGAGGTACGCGCGGATGCGCAGCGCGTCCGAAGGCCTCGCCCTCGACGGCAGCCACGGGATCGCCGGCTCGGTCCCGAGCAGAAACGCGCACGCAACAGGCCTCCTCGGCGCGTCCGGCGCGCACGCCACCGACGGCGCGCGCCCCTCGATGAGCTTGATCGGAAAGCTCGCGCACGCCGCGCCCGTGAGCCCCGCGTCCTCGCCGAACACCGCGCGCCTCCACGCGCAGTCGCTCGCCACGCTGTTGCCCGGAAGCCGCAAGCGCACGACGGCGTCCGCGATCACCGCGCGCGCCACGGTCGCCACGAGGTTCTCGACGAGCGTGTTCTGCATGCCCGTGCGATCGGTCAGCAGCGACGCGACGTCCTCGAGGAGCTGCCGGAGGTACTGCCGATCGCCCACCGGGCCCGTGATCGCAGAGATCGCGTCGGCGACGGCGTTCATCGCCACGCGACGGGTGCGATCCATGATGATCGACTGCAGCACTTGCTGGTCGATCGCGCCGCGCGTGTACGTCTGCCCTTGCGCCGAGGCGTCCGTGTTTCGCTCGAGCTGCGGCGCGCTCTGCGGCCGCTCGCGCTCTTCGCGACGAACCTCTTCGCGAACGGCCTCGCTCCAGCGCGTGTCGCTGAAGAAGTCCGCTTGGTAGAGCGCCGTTCCTCGCGCGCCGCCCGACGATCCGCTGGTCCCGCCGCTGGTCCCGCCGCTGGCGCTGCTACCGCCCCCGCTCGTCACGCTCCCGCCTGCGCGGAGCGACAGCGATGATTGCCCCGATGCGCTCCGGGGCGCGGCGACGACACACAAAAACAACATCGCGCACACGAGCGCGAACGCGGTGGACGCACCGCGAGCTCCGACTTTCAACGCGTTCAACGTTGGTGCTCCCTTTTTCGTGAGGTTCGAATGCTACGACAAGGAACGAGAGCGACTTGGAAGATATCTGCAAATTCGCACGACAACGCAGCGCTGCCCTGGCCGAGCCCGCGAGCGTCGCGACGCGATATCCTCCGACGGGTGAGGCAAGCACTTCGGCCTAATTGGTCTCCGGTCGCGGGCGTACTCTTGGGGGCGTGCGCCGCGTGCTCGACCCCGACGCCGCCCGCGGACGCGGACGCGCAAGCGTCGGACGCGACCGACGCCGCAGCAGACGTCGCGGCGGACGTCCCCGAAAATCCCCCGAACCCGAGCGAACCCCTGCTCGCCGAGCAGTGCGGATCGGGACCGCGCACCGGGGCCCCGACGGCCTTCGTGCATTTCATGGGCGCGTCGGTGGGAGCGCTTCGAGACATGTTGCCCGGCGACTGGGAGGCCGTGCACATCGTCCCCGAGCACCCGACGCGCGTCGAGCGGCTGAAGCTCTGGTTTCGCGGCGCCGCAGGCGGGCGCGTCCGCGTGAAGATCCAGCGCGACTACGGCCGCTCGCAGCCGGACGTCGAGCAGGACCTGATCGCGCCGATCGATCTTGATTTCGTGTCCACCGAGCCGGTCGAGCTCGCGCTCCCGAGGCCGCTCGAGGTGCACCCGGCCAACCACGTGTGGATCGTGATCGAGCACCTCGTCGAGCCGATGGGCCTCGCGCTCGCGCCGACGGCGGGCGGTGACTTTCGCTCGTTTTTTCACAGCGTCAACGCGATCGACCAGAACCGCGCGGGCGGCGGAGACCCGACGTTCGAGTGGTTTCCGATCACGGGGCAAAACGACGCGCGCTACGAGTTCATGGTCGAGGCGCGGGGACAAATCATCTGCGCGCGCCCGGCGACGACGTGGTTCACCGACGTCACGATGGCCGCCGGCCTCCGCGGAACGTCCGTGCAAACCAACTGGGTCGACGTCGATCACGACGGCGCAGACGACATCGTCGGCGCCGTGCAGCTCATGGACCGGGACGTTCCTGTGGTCTATCGCAACCGCCGCGACGGGACCTTCGAAGACACAACGGCAGCCCTCGGGCTCGACGCCGCGCGCGGACGGCTCGTCCTGTGGGGCGACTACGACGGCGACCGCGACCAAGACGTGTACGTCGGCGTCTATCGCGACGGGGTCGGGCCGTTCGATCCGGCGTCCCCGAGCCGCGTGTGGACACAGGGCGCGGACCGCAGGTTCACCGTCACCGCCAACACGATGGAGCCCGCGGGCCCGACCGCGGCGGGCTCGGTCGGCGACTGCGATCGCGACGGCGTGCTCGACCTCGCCGTGGGCCAGTGGCTCCGGCAGTACCCGCGCAACCCGGCGCCGGACTACTTCTTCCGGGGCAGCGCGATGGCGGGTTTCACCCTGGCAAACGCCGCGGCGATGCTCCCTGCGACGAGCGAGGGTCGACCGACGTACGGGATGTCGTGGGTGGACTTCGACGACGACGGCGATCTTGATTTGATGGTCGCGAACTACGGCGGCGCCAACAACGACGCGTGGCGCAACGACGGGGCGTGCCGCTTCGCCAACGTCGCGCGCGACCTCGGGTTCGACTCGGACCGTCGCTTTCAAGCGGGGACGTCGTTCGGTCACGCCTGGGCCGACTACGACAACGACGGAGACCTCGACGCCTTCGAGAGCAACATCGGCCACCCTCGCTACGACGCGCAGGGCACGGACCACTCGCGCTTGCTGCGCAACACGGGCGCGCCGAACTACCGCTTCGAAAACGCCGTCGACGCGTCGGGCATCGCCTTCGTCGAGGGGGACATCTCTTCGGCGTGGGGCGACTACGACAACGACGGAGACCTCGATCTGTACGTCGCGAGCACGTACCCGTTTCAGTACTCGCGGCTCTATCGCCAAGAGTCCGACCATCGGTTCACGGACGTGACGTACGCAGCGGGCGTCGCTGCGGAGTTCAACGGGCGGGCGAGCTGGCACGACTACGACCGCGACGGCGACCTCGACTTGCTCGTCGGTCCACGGGGAAATTGGCAGCTCTTTCGCAACAACACGCGCAACGACAACCACTGGATCGAGCTCCGCCTCGAAGAGCCCACGGGCAACACCGACGCCCTCGGCGCGCGCGTGACGATCGCGCAGCGCGACGGCATGGGCCCCGAGCGCACGCAGCTCCGCGAGGTGTCCGGCGGCGAGGCCGTGTGGGCGACGCAGCCCTCCCGCGTGCAGCACTTCGGCCTCGGAGCGAGCGCGGCCTCCGTCACCGTGCGCGTGCGTTGGCCCGACGGAACGCGCGCCGAGTACACGGGCCTCGCCGTCGACAAGCGCTATCGCATCGAGCGCGGGTCGATGCCGGTGGAGGTTCCTCCGCGGTGAGCGCGGCGTCGCGGACCGTGCGCCGAGGCGCAAAGTCTGCATCGCGAACCACCGACAACGATCCAGATCCTTCGCGAACAGTCACCTCGCACGCTCTTCGCAAGGAGCGCGTGCGTCATGCGAATCGTGCTCTCGATCGTGCTGCTTCTGCACGGGCTCTTGTGCGTCCTCGGGTTCGCGAAGGCGTTTTCGCTCGCGGCGCTTCCAGCGCTCGCCCTGCCCATCTCGAAACCAATGGGCGTCGTGTGGCTCG
This sequence comes from Myxococcales bacterium, assembly GCA_016793325.1. Lineage (GTDB taxonomy): Bacteria > Myxococcota_A > Polyangia > Polyangiales. The sequence continues at coordinate 11,141 of JAEUKI010000093.1, forward strand.
CGTCTGCGGCGCTCTTGATCGCCTCGGCCGCGGGGCTCGCATGGCAAACGTCCTGGTGCTGGGTCGTCGCGTTGCTCGGAGCGATCCTCGCGCAGGTCGCGATCGTCGCCTCGTGGCAAGACGCCCGCTTCGGAACGCTCGGAAACCTCCTCGCCCTCTTCGTCGCCCTCTACGCCGCGTTCGCGTGGGGCCCGTTCGGCTTTCGCGCCGAGTACCACCGACGCGCCCGCGCCGCGCTCGAGCGCGCGTCGCGCGCGGGCCCTCCGCGCGTCGTGACCGAGGCGGACCTCGCGTCGCTCCCGGATCGCGTCCAGCGCTATCTCCGCTTCGTCGGGGTCGTCGGTCGTCCGCTGCCTCGCGCGTTTCGTGTGCACTTTTCAGGGCGCATCCGAAGCGCGGCGAACGCCCCGTGGATGCCGTTCGAGGGCGAGCAGACGAGCGTCGTGTCGCCCGGCGCGCGGCTGTTCATCCTTCGCGCGGCGCGCAGCGGAGTGCCCTTCGACGCGCTGCACGCGTACGAGCAAAACGCCGCTCGCATGCGCGTTCGAGTCTTGTCGCTCGCGCCGATGGTGGACGCGAGCGGCGAGGCGTTCTCGAAGACCGAGACCGTGACGCTCTTCAACGACCTCTGCATCATGGCGCCCGCGGCGCTGATCGACCCGTCGATTCGCTGGCGCGTCGTCGACGATCGCCAGGTCGAAGCGACGTACACCCAAGGCCCCCACACGATCCGCGCGACGCTCGTGTTCGGCGACGCAGAGAACGCCGACGCCCTCGTCGACTTCTACTCCGACGATCGCCCAGCGCTCGCGCCGGACAACACGAGCTTCGTCCCGCAGCGCTGGTCGACCCCCATCCGCGAGTACCGCGTGCGGGACGGCGTTCGACTCGCGTCGCGCGGAGAGGGTCGCTACCACCCGGCGTCCGGCGCGTACGCGTACATCGAGTTCAGCGATCTGCGCGTCGCGTACGAGTGACGATCACTTGCGCTTCTTCGGTCGCTTGCGGCGCTCGCCCGAAGTTGGATCGGTCGGGTCGAGCCTCGTGCGCGCGTGCTCGTGACGCTCACCGGCGACCTCCTTGGCGGCGCGCGTGAAGACCTCGCGCAAGAACTTGTGCGCCGCGTCGCCGTCGAACCGCGGGTGCCACACGAGGCTGAGCGCGTACGGACGCAGCGCGAGCGGACACTCGATCACGCGCAGCCCGAGCGACGGCCCGAGCTGCTGCGCGACGCGCTCGGACACGGTCAACACGTAGTCCGTCTGCGACGCGATCTGCAGCGCCGTCACGAAGTACGGAACGGCCCTCGCCACGCGACGCGCGAGCCCGCGCTCGCGCAGCGCGTCGTCCACGTATCCGCCGGGCTTTCCGCGAGGGGCCACCTGAATGTGCTCGAGCGAGACGTACTGATCGAGCGTCATGCGCCGCGCCGCCGTGGGGTGCGCCTCGCGCACGACGCACACGAAGCGATCGGTGAGCAGCTGACGGCTCCGCATCTCTTGCGGGAGCGTTCCGTAGATTCCCACGGCGAGGTCCGAGTCTCCGTCGCGAAGCCGCTCGGCGTCGTCCTCGGCGTTGGCGACGAAGCGCACGGCGACGTTGGGCGCCTCGCTCCGGAGCGTCCGGTCGATCGCGAGCCCGAGCACCATGAGCACGTAGTCCGTCGCGTGAACGACGAAGGTCCGATCGAGCGACCGCGCGTCGAAGGGTCGATCGCGCGAGAGCGCCTGCGTCGCCTGCGTGACCAGCGTGTGAATCGTGGGCTTGAGCGCCTCGGCCCGCGGCGTGAGCACCATTCCGCGGCCCGAGCGAACGAGCAACGGATCGCCGACGGTCTCGCGCATGCGCGAGAGCGCGTGGCTCATGGCGGGCGTCGACAACCCGATGCGCCGCGCCGCGCGCGTGACGCTCCCCTCTTGCAAGAGCGCGTCGAGCGTCGCGAGCACGCCGAGATCGAACGATTGCATCGAGTGAAATCCAATCGTCGATCGGTTGCACCCGTCAAGACCTCTCGCGACGAGAGAGCTCGTTCAGCGCGAGAAGGACGGTTCGAGCGATCCCATCTCTCCGCGCTGGTAGCGCTCGACGTACGCGCGCAGCTCTTCGGGCGTCGCGCCGACGAACGGGCCGTGCGCGAGGATGGGCTGCCCGAGGGGACGGCCGTGCATGATCACGAGCTCGCTCTTCGGGTCGAGGCCCTCGAGCACCAGTTGATCGCGATGGGCCTCGGTCGTGGGCGCGAGCCTCGCGATCGAGTGCGTCGACACGACGGAGTCGTTGAGCTTCACGCTCCCGCGGCGAACCCACACGAGCACGTTGTGGTCCGCGGGCGCCGTGTGCGCGAGCTTTCCGCCAGCGTCCATCGAGACGTCGAGCAGCGTGACCTCGGTCGGGGTCGTGATCACCGCGCGGGTGCCGTGGTGCGCGCCGACGACGACGCGAACGCGCGCTCGGTCGTGGGCGACGACGGGGATGTCCGCCGCGCTCGCGTGGTGCGCCGCGGGGGGCGCTTGTTTTTGTGTGCGCGGGAGGTCGACGAAGAGCTGGATCCCGTGCGCGGCTCGGCCCGGGATCGTGGGGACCTCTTCGTGGAGCATTCCCCGACCGGCGGCGGTCCAATGGATCGCGCCGGGCTCGATCTGCACCGAGCGCTCGGCGCTGAACGTGTCGCGGTTGGTGAACGCGCCGTCGCCGTCCTCGAACATCCACGTGACCGCCGAGAATCCAGCGTGCGGGTGCGGCGCGAAGACCGGGTAGGCCATCGAGAACTCGTCCCCTGCGATGAACGGGTCGAGCGATCCGCGGCCGAAGCTCGCCTCGGCGAGGCGCGCGATGAGAAAGCCAGTGTTCGCTTGACGAAGCGCGGGGGCGACGCGAGTGACGACGCGGGTGTTCATGGCGGGTTCTCTCCTTTGCGCGACGACGCTCGGCGCGACGGGGGTGCATCGGGAGAGCGCTGCAGCCGAGAGGGTGGCGAGCGCGGTGCGCCTCGTGACGAGCATCGATTCGAGCACGAACGGAGCTTGCGTCGCGCGAGGCTCTCGGACGAGCCGAAACAATGACAACACACTGTATCGATTGTGGATACAATGCGGCTCGAGCATGAAGGCATCCACGGTCGCGCCCGCGTCTGCTCCGCCGAGCCTCGAGGAGTGGAGGGCGCTGCTCGCGGTGGTCGAGCACCAGAGCTTCACGCGGGCAGCGCGCGCGCTCGGCGTGCAAAAAGCGGCTGTTTCGAAGCGCGTGGCGGCGCTCGAGCAGCGCGCGGGCGTGGCGCTCTTCGCGCGAACGACGCGCGCGGTGGTGGTCACGGACGCGGCGCGGGCGCTCGCGACGCAGGCGACCGCCGCGCTGGCGACGCTCGATCGGGCGCTCGAAGAGGCGAGCCGCGACGCGGCGAGACCCTCGGGGCGCGTGCGTGTGACGGCGCCGCTCGTGTTCGGCGACGAGCTCCTCGCGCCGCTGATCGCGCCCTTCTTGGAGAAGCACCCCGAGGTCGACGTGGAGCTCATCCTGGCCGATCGTCGCGTGGACCTCGTGCGCGAGGGCTTCGACGTCGCGATCCGCGCCGCGCCGCTCGCGGACAGCAGCCTTCGCGTTCGTCGCTTGGGGCCCGCGGAGTCTGCGCTCGTCGCGAGCCCGAGCTACCTCGCGCGCGCCGGGACGCCGACGAAGCTCCGCGCGCTCGAGGCCCACGCGCTGTGTGTGTTTTCGAGCGGAGACGCGCGGCACGCGCGGCTCGAGCTTCGCGGCCCGAGGGGTCGAGTCGTGATCGACCGCGCGCCGAGGCTCGTGTGCTCGTCGCAGATCGCGCTGCGCCGCGCGCTCGTCGACGGCGCGGGAGTCGGCTCGCTCCCGTGGTACCTCGCGCGCGGCGCGATCGAGCGCGGGGCGCTCGTCGAGCTGCTCGAGTCCCACCGAGCCCCCGCGGGAACGCTGCAGCTCCTCACGGTCTCGCCGAAGCCCACGAGCGCGGTGCGGGCGTTCGTCTCGATGCTCCTCGACGCGTTTCGCGACGATCGTCCGTGGGTGCGCGCGCGATGAGCCTCGAGAGTGTTCAGCTCGGATAGATCCAGCGCGCGAGCCAGCGGGTCAATCGCGGCATGAGCACGTAGGTCATCAAGAAGACCTCGATCGTGATCGTGACGAGAAGACGAAGCGGCATCGGCGCGGCGCCGAGCACGAGGCCGACGAGCTTTCCGATGGACAAAACGAGGCCCCAGACGACGGCGATCATGAGCAGGGCCATGCGGAGCTTCGAGGGCTGCGGCGCGAGCGCGGCGGACGCAGGCGGCGTGAACCAAAACTCGAGCCCGGTGATCTTGGTCCACACGGCGTCGGCGTCGACGAGCGGGCGCACTTCGACGAGCGCCTTTGCGCGCAGCTCGCTCTCTTCGAAGCGCCGGAGGTTCTCGACCGAGTCGAAGCGAAACACGCTCGTGTACTCGCGCGCGGCGCCGGGCGCGGGTCGGTACACGTTGGTTCCGAGGTAGCCCGGCAGCGCGCTCGCTTCGCGGACGAGGGCCTCGAGCCAGCGCTCGTACGCCTGCTCGCTGCCCGCCTTGATGCGTCGCGTGACAACCACGGTGACTGGCTCTTCTGTCATGGGGACTTCGCCCCGAGCGTGCGGCCCGCGTCGCGAACGCACTACGCGCGCTGGGTCGAACTCATCGTTGCATCGGATGCAACTGTCGCGGGCGTTCGTTCGCGCGGCGTGATTGCGACGCCGTCGTGTCCCTTGTGCTTAGGGCGCGCCCTCGCCCACCATGCGCGCCCCGCGCACCCAGCGCGGGAGCGAGAGACTCATCGTGACCACTGACCAAGCGCAGCCCGCCCTCGCGCGGAGCGTCGTTCGCATGCGCGTCCACTACGTCGAAGTGGATCGCATGGGCTTTTTGCACCACACCAATCACCTTCGGTATTTCGAGCGAGGGCGCGAAGAGTTTTGCCGCCGCCGCGAGGCTGCGTACCGAGAGATGGAGGACGCAGGCGTCCTCGTCGTCGTGGTCGACGTCGAAGTGAAATACAAGACGCCCCTTCGCTACGAAGACGTCGTGGATCTCGAAGTGACGCTCGCCGAGGTCAAGCACGCGTCGATCACCTTCGAGTACGCGCTGCGCCGCGTCGGGGATGGGGCGCTCGCCGCGACGGGTCGCACGAGGCACGCCTTCGTCTCGCGCGAAGGGCGCGTGCTGCGTCCTCCGCCCCGCGTGCTCGACCTGTTGCGCGGCGACGAGACGCACCGGCGCGCGGGTGAAATTGATTGAGCTTTCGTGACGAGCGGTTGCGTTACGATCCGTCCGCATGACGAAGCGTAGCCTCCCTGTCATCGAACAAAGCAGACGTGAATTCGTGACCGCAGCCGCGGCGACGTTGCTCGCGGGGTGCGCGGCGCCGATGATGGAGCTCGACGCGGGCGACAGCGGCGCGCCCAATGACAGCGCGACTCCCGCGGACACCGGCGTCGACACGGGCTCGACCGCGAGCGACACAGGCATCCTCACCGACGCCACCGCGAGCGACACGGGCATCCCCGCCGACGCGCCGAGCGGCGGAACGTGTCCCTCCGGCGTCCGCGTCGTGGGCCGCCCGTCGGACTTCACGCTCAACACGCCGCGCCTCGTGACGTCGGGGCTCTTCGTCGTGCGCGACGCGCGTGGATTCTATGCGCTCACGTCGATTTGCACGCACCAAGGGTGCGACGTCGCCCCTGCGGCGGGCGGCTTTCGCTGCCCCTGTCACGGCGCGACGTACGACCTCAACGGCGGCAACACCGGCGGCCCTGCGATGCGCCCGCTCGAGCACTACGCGATGTGCACGCTCGCCAACGGGCAGCTCGGCGTGGACTTCTCGCGCGTCGTCGCGGCCAACGAGCGGCTCGTCGTTGCGTAGTCTCGCTGCTCTCCCCGTCGAGCCGCGTCGTAGCGCGCAATACTGGATTCGAACCAGTGGCCTTCGGCTCCGGAGGCCGACGCTCTATCCAACTGAGCTAATTGCGCAAAGGGACGCGAACACTACGTCGCAATCGCGAGCCATGCAAGGGGCGCTCGTTGAGCGATCGTCGTAGCACCGTGCGACGCGTCGTTGACACACCACACGTTCGCCAGGGATTCTATCGCCCTGCCAGAGGGAGCGAGCTCGACTTCCGAGCCCGAGGTTTTCGAGCGTGAACGACGTAGCCGCAGAGCCAGTAGAGCCAGAGCAGCTCATCGAGCGCGCGGGCCGCGGCGATCACGACGCGCTGATCGCGCTGTACGATCGCTACGGAGCAACGCTGTTTTCGCTGGCGCTTCGCGTGGTCAGGTCGCGCTCGGACGCCGAAGACATCGTGCAAGACGCGTTCGTTCGCGCGTGGCGCGAGGCGCCATCGTTCGACCGGACGAGGGGCAGCGCCGCGACGTGGCTCGCGACGCTCACGCGCAACCGCGCGATCGATCACCTCCGCGCGAAGGGGCGAAAGGCGCGCCGAGAAGACGCACACGAAATCGAGAGCGCGATCGACGACGAGCGCCGCTCGCAGACGCCCGAGGGCGACGCCGCGCGCGCCGAGCGCGCCGAGGCCGTTCACAAGGCCATCGAGGCCCTCTCGCCCGAGCAGCGCGAGGCGCTCGAGCTCGCGTACTTCGGCGGCCTCTCGCACTCGGAGATCGCCGAAGAGCTCGGTCTGCCGCTCGGGACCGTGAAGACCCGGCTGCTCACCGCCGCGAAGAGGCTCCGCGCGGCGCTGGCGGAGCACGGAGAGCACGAGGCGAAGGCGCAGCCCGCGTCGAAGGCGACGGCCGGGCGCGAAGACTGAGCTCGACCTCGATCGCGCGGATGTGCGCCTGCACGCGGTCGATCCACGGGGCGCTCGGGCCGCCTTCGCTCGCATACGAGCGCCACGCCGCGAGCGCCGCCACGAGCGCAGGCGACTCGCCCGGCCTTCGGCCTTGGGCCTCGCGCGCGATCGCCACGTAATAGTGCCGCTCGTACGCGGGCACATAGAACACGCCTTCGCCGAGGATGTCGCGCAGATCGGGGTCCATCGACACGGCGCGATCCGCGGCGATGCGGCTGTCTGCGTCGTGCGCGGCGCGATCGTGCGCGACCGCGAGGCCCCAGTACGCGGTGGCGTTGGTGGGCATGAGCCGCGAGCACTCGCGGTAGCGATCGAGCGAGCGCGAGACCTCGCCGAGGTACATGTGCACTTCGGCGAGGTTGCAGAGCGCCGTCGCGCGGCCGGGGGCGCTCGGGTCGTCGACGATGGTCTCGTACGCGTCTCGCGCGAGCGCGTGCTGCTCGAGCCTCGTGTGAGAAACACCCAGCGAAAACGCGAGGAGCGCGCGGCGCTCGCGGTCCTGCGCGTCGAGCGACGCGAGCGCGGCGTTGCACGCGGCGATGGTCTCTGCGGGCGAGGCGTCGAGCCGCTCTCGCACACGGGCCACGACGTAGCGCGCGAGCCCGTGCGCGGGATCGAGGGAGAGCGCGGCGCGCGCGTCACGAAGCGCGGCGTCGATCAACGCGCGGCTGCGCCGCTGCTCTTCGTATGCGAACACCGACGAGGCCATGCGCGCGGCCATGTTGAGCTCGGCGTCGCGGATCATGGCTTCGTCGAGGCTCGCCTCGGCGCGCGCGGCCAGCGCGTCGACGCGGGCGCGCCGCGGATCGCGCGCGGATTGCCAGCGTTCGGTCCAGAGCTCGCCGCCCGCTGCTTCTTGCGCGAGCGCGCGGTGCCCGGCGACGAAGAGCGCGAGCGCGACGATCGACGCGGGGATCGAGGCGTGTCTCGGCGCGGCGAGCGAAGGCATCACTCCTCGTCTTCGTAGTAGTACCGTCGCCGTTGTTGCGGCGGAGGCGGAGGCGGAGGAGGCGGTCTCGGCGTCGACCGCGCGACTTGCAGCGCGCTGTTCAGCGCGGGTCGAATCGACGCGGGAACGTTGGTCGCCGTCGCCGTTCGCTCGAGCAACGCGGTGGCGTCGTACGCGTGATCGCTGAGCGCGACGGCGACGCCCGCGGCGGCGTCGACGACGTCGGGCAAGAGCGTTCCTCGCGCGGGGCGCGGGGCCGTGGCGCCCGTCGTGACGACCGGACCCGATCGCGCGACTTCGCGCGCCTCGTCGTTGCGTCCAGCGAGCACGAGCGTGAACGCCAGCGTGCTTCGCAGCGTCGGATCCGGCGGCTGCACCGCCGCAGACTCGCGCAGGATCGCGAGCGCAGGAGCGACGCCCTCGGCGCCGCGCTGCAGTGACCACCGCGCGACCTCGATGCTGGCCTCGAGCCTCGCGTCGAGCGGCCCCGACAGCCGCGGCAACGCGCGGCGCGCAGCGTCGACGGCCTGCTGAAACTGCCCTTCGTTCGCGAGCAAGAACGCGCGCGTGAGCCCGACGTCCGGGTCGTCCACCACCGTCGCGTCGAGCGCGATCGCGCGATCGAGCGAGCGCCGCGCTTCGTCCGGTCGCGCGAGCAGCCGCAGCGCCACCGCGCGATACGCCAACGCCCTCGCGTCCGTGGGTCGATCCGCGACGCGACGATCGAGCAACGTCAGCGCGGTCTGCGCCGCGCGCGGCGTCGTCACCGTGTCGCGCGACAAGACGCACGTCCAACCGCCCACGGGCCATCGAAGCGCGCCGATCGGGTCGTTGCGGTTGATCGCGGCGCTGGTCGGCCAACGGACTCCGTCGATCGCGAGGGCGACGGTGGGCGCCGACGAGACGAGGGTGAGCGCGACGAGGGCGCTCGCGCGAATCGAGTGAGTCATGGCGACGAATCCCTCAGGGACATGGGCGGTAGATCTGGTTCAACTCGTCGAAGTACGCGGCCTGTCCCGCGCTGCAATGCGCTCGGGACGAAGCGCGCCGCGCGCTCGGGGGATTGGGCCTCCGCGAAGCGCGCGAAGTGCTCGTGGTCGAGTCGTCGCAAGGACGAAAGAGCTGGTCCCGCGCGTCGTAGTAGACCGCGTCGCCGGGGCGACAGCGCGACGGCATACGACGATCGATCGTCGCGCGCGACGCTGGTGTTCGTGCGGTGTCGGCGGGACAAGGGCGATAGAGATTCTCGCGCTCGTCGAAGTACACGCGCGCGCCGTGGTCGCACCGCGCGCCGCGCCGGAGGATCTCTCCGACGTCGTGCTCGTCCGTCGGGTTCGGCGTCGGCGCCTCGATCACCGTCGGCGCGACGCCATCGACCTCGGGAAACTCCAAGGGAACCCGCATCGGCGCGAGCACCAACTCGTTGGACCGCGGCGACTTCACGGTCTCGCTCGTCGGCCGCGCGAGCGCAGGGACCGGGCGCGCGGTCGTCGCGAAGGTCAGCGCGAGCGCCACCCACGCGAGCGACCATCCACCACGAGCGCCTGTCGTCTGCTCCATCGACCTTCGGCACGATAGCACGCAACACCGAAGGTCACCGGTCCGGCGCTGGTCGCAGAATGGACAGCGCTCGACCGAGGCGGCTAGGGTGGGAGTTGCGATGAGCTACCTGGTCCTGGCGCGCAAGTGGCGACCGCAGACGTTTACCGATCTGGTCGGGCAAGAGCACGTCGCCCAGACGCTGCGAAACGCCTTTGCGCAGGGCCGAATCGCGCACGCGTTTCTCTTCACGGGGCCGCGCGGCGTGGGCAAGACGACCATCGCGCGCGTGCTCGCCAAGGCGCTCAACTGCCTCTCGAGCAGCGGCCCCACGGTCGAGCCGTGCGGCACGTGCTCGGCGTGCGAAGAGATCACGCGATCGAGCGACGTGGACGTGCGCGAGATCGACGGCGCCACGTGGACGAAGGTCGAGAGCATCCGCGAGCTTCAAGAGTCGCTGCCGTACTTGCCCGCGCGCGATCGCTTCAAGATCGTGATCATCGACGAGGTGCACATGCTCTCGAACAGCGCGTTCAACGCGCTGCTCAAGACCCTCGAAGAGCCGCCGCCGCACGTGAAGTTCGTGTTCGCGACGACCGAGGCGCACAAGGTTCCGATCACGATTTTGTCTCGGTGTCAGCGGTACGATTTCAAGCTCTTGCCCGCGCAGAAGATCCGCGCGCGGATCGAGCACATCTTGAAGGCCGAGGGCGTCGGCTTCGATGACGCCGCGGTGTCGCTCGTCGCGCGCGAGGCCGCGGGCTCGATGCGAGACGCGCTCTCGCTGCTCGATCAGGTCATCGCGGGCTCGACCGGCGCGCTCTCGGGCCCGGACGTCGCGCGCCTGCTCGGCGTGGCCGATCGGCAGGTCCTCTACGATCTCGCGCGCGCCGTGCTCGCCGCGGACCCCACCAAGGCCCTCTCGATCGTGCAGCAAGTGACCGATCAGGGGTACGACCTGCACGCGTTTGCCCGGGATTTTCTCTCGCTTTGGCGGGACCTCGTCGTCGCGAGGATCGTCCACGAGCCCGGCTCGATGCTCGACCTCGCCGACGAAGAGCGCGCCGACGTCCTCGCGATCGCGAAGAGCGCGGACGCCGCGGACCTCGAGCGGCTCTTTCTCGCGTGGTCTCGCACGGTCGACGACGTGGCGCGCGCGAGAGAGCCCCGTTGGGTGCTCGAGATGGCCCTCGTGCGCCTCGCGCACAGGCCCGCGCTCGTCCCCGTGGACGAGCTCATCGCGCGGCTCGTCGACCTCGAGCGAAAGCTCGGCTCGGGCAGCGCAGGAAGCGATCCCAAGGCCGCTCCTCCGCGCGGCGGATTCACAGGACCGCAGCGCCCCGGCGGCGGATCGACGAGCACCTCCGCTGCAAACCCGCACCCGACCGCGCACCCAGCGCCGCACGGAGCCGGGCCGAACGGGCCCAACGTCCCGCGGGCGAGCGCGCAGCCAACGGCGCCCACACAATCAAGTGCGCCGCCGGCGCCCGGTCGCTTCGAGGTCGTCCGCGGAGGCGTCGTGGGCGCCACCGCCGCCGCGATGGTGACGCCTGTCGCCCCCGTCGCGGCGCCCGCGAGCGCGCCGCCCGCGCCCACGCCGTCCGCGCCGCCGGCGCCCAAGTGGCTCGAGAACGTGCGCGCGCGGGGCAATCAACCGCAGCGTCCCTCGACCGACGAGAGCGCGAACAACGCCGCGCCCGAGCCCGCGCCTCCCCCGCCGCGCGTCGATCTGCTCGACGTTCGACCCGCGGAGGCGAACGTCGACGTGTGGGCGAGCGTGCTCGCGGTGCTCGAAGGCGCGCCGCTCGCGATCTTGGAGCAGGGCGTTCCCCTCGAGGTGAGCGCGAAGAAGGTGTCGCTCGCGTTCGAGGCAAACTCGTTCTACGCGCGAAAGGTCTCGGCGACCGACGTTCAAGAGGCCGTGCGACGCGCGGCGCAAAAGGCGTTCGCGACCGACGAGCCTCCGGTGTTCGAGCTCGTCACGGGCGCGCTCCCCGAGAAGGTCCCGACGATCGCGCATCGCAAAGAACTGCAGCGCCAAGCCGAGCGCGCGGCGAAGATCGAAGCCGCGAGGACGCACCCCTTCGTGAAGCGGTTTCTGTCACTCGTCGGCGGGGACGTTCGAAAGATCGAACTGCCGGGAGACATCCCGAACACTTGAGGTGTAAAACCACCTCGAACCATGAATTTTCGCGGTGGAATGAACGAGGTCCTGCGCCAGGCCAGCAGGATGCAGCGCAAGATCGAAGAGACCAAAGAGGCCTTCAAGAAGAACACCTTCGAAGTGAAGGGCGCCAACGATCAGGTCACGGTCGTCGTCAACGGCGCGCGCGACGTGGTGTCCATCCACGTGGCGCCCGAGCTGTACAACGGCGACGATCGCACGCTCGTGTTCGAGGCCATCGCGGCCACGATCAACGCAGCCATGACCACAGCGAGCAAAGCGCTCGACGCCGAGCTCGAGAAGCTCACCGGCGGCGCGAAGATCCCCGGGCTCTATTGAGGCGGGCTTCGATCGACGTGCAGCGGTTCGACGTGCGTTCGACCACGCCGACGCTCGGCGCTTTTCTACGACGGTCCACAGAGGCGGCGGTTCATCAGTGAGCGACGACGATCCCATCGGCGCAGCGGTCAAGCTCCTCGCGAGGCTGCCCGGCGTCGGCGAGAAATCCGCGCGACGCATGGCGTACAGCCTGCTCGCGAGCGGACCGCAGTTCGCGAAGGCCCTCGGCGACGCGGTCGCGTCGTTGCCCGAGCGCGTTCGAAAGTGCTCGGTGTGCGGGACCTACACGGGCCGCGAGACGTGCAATATCTGCAGCGACCCGCAGCGCACCGACGACATTCTGTGCGTCGTCGCGCGGCCGTGGGAGCTCGACGCGCTCGAGCGCGCGGGCTCATTTCGCGGGCGATATCACGTGCTGCACACGCTCCTCGACCCGCTGTCGGGGCTCGGGCCCGAGCAGTTTCCGCTCGATCCGCTGCTCGCGCGCGTCGAGAGCGCGCACACGTCCGAGGTGATCGTCGCGACGCCGCCCACGGTCGAGGGCGAAGCGACGGCGCTGTTTCTCGCAGAGGCGCTGCGGCCGCTCGGCGTGAAGCTCTCGCGCATCGCCTCGGGCGTTCCGCACGGCGGAGACCTCGAGTTCGTCGATCCGATCACCCTCGGACGCGCGCTCGAAGGCCGACGCGGGCTCTGAGTGACAGAACCGATCAGCCCGAACGCGCAGCCCCGGCGCCGACGGCGCAAACCGCCGCCCGGCCCCCGCGTCGTCCGTCAGGTGTGCAGATTCGTCGCATTTCTTTGTGCGCGGACGGTATGCTCCGGCTCGCTCTGCACCGGGCGAGACCGCCGCGCCTTCGTCCGGTGTAACGAGGAGAGGCAGCACGATGTCCGACGATCGCAAGGATCAGCGCGTCAAGGTCCAAACGCTCAAGGCGAAGTACAAGAGCGCCACCGTCGACGAGTTCATCGACCAGTACGCAGGCGATATTTCTCGCGGCGGCATCTTCATCAAGACTCCCAAGCCCTCGGCGATCGGGACGTTGTTGAAGATCGAGATTCAGCTCAAGGACGGAGCGCCCGTGATCGCCGCCGTCGGCCGCGTCGTGTGGCGACGCGAGCAGCCCGAGGGCGGTCAAGCCGCGGGCATGGGCATCAAGTTCATCAAGCTCGAGCCCGAGTCCGTTCCGGTGATCGAGCGCATCGTCGAGCGCAAATCGCCCGGCGAAGGCCCGCACTTCGACGACCCGACCGAGACCGCTGGCGCGCAAGCAGGCGAGAACAACAGCGAGTTCTTCGGACAGACCAACCCGCAAGCCGAGATGCCCGCCGAGCAGGACCGCACGATGATGCGGCAAATGTCGGCGTTCTTGGGCGAAGCGCTCCGCGGCGCGAAGGAAGAGGCAAAGCCCGCCGAGCCGCCGAAGAAGCCTGTCCCGAAGAGCACGATGATCGGCATGCCGGCGATGAACCCGGCGATGCTCAAGCAAGCCGCGGAGGCCGCGAAGCCCGCAGAGCCCGCGAAGCCCGCGGAGACGCCGAAGCCTGCAGCAGAGCCCGCAAAGCCCGCAGAGCCTGCGAAGCCCGCGGCCGAAGCGAAGCCCGCAGAGCCCGCGAAGCCCGCGCCCGCAGCAGAGACCAAGCCCGCTGAAGCGCCGAAGCCTGCCGAAGCTCCGAAGCCCGCTGAAGCGCCGAAGAAGCCCGTTCCCAAGGGGACGCTCGTCGGAATGGCCGTGGTTCTCCCGCCCGCCGAGGCCGCGAAGCCTGCAGAGCCCGCCGCGACGCCCGCGCCTTCGCTCGCCGACGCGCCAGCCGCAGGATTCGGCGACGACGCCGTCGACGCAGCGACCGCGGTCACGTCGAAAGAGCTCCTCGACAAGGCCCTCGCGGACGCGTCGAAGGACGAGAGCAAGCCCGAGGATTTCGAAGGCGAGCCCACGCACGTCGCGGACAAGGGCGAGCTCGACAAGCTCCTCGACGCGAGCGCAGGTCCGTCGACGCCCGCACCGGCAGCGGTCGAGAAGGCCAAAGAAGAGCCAAAGGCAGCTCCGAAAGAAGAGCCCAAAGCGGCTCCCAAAGAAGAGCCGAAGCAAGCAGCTCCGCCCACGACCTCGAGCGCGCTCGAAGCAGCGACCGCCGCGGCGTCGGAGGCCAAGAAGGCAGAGCCCAAAGAAGAACCCAAAGCCGCGCCGAAAGAAGAGCCGAAGGCTTCTTCGAAAGAGCCAGCGAAGAGCGAATCGAAGGCCGCGGCTCCGCGCGCAGAAGAGCCCGAGAAGAAGAGCCCCATCGGCTTGGTGCTCGGGCTGCTCGCGGTCGTCGGCATCGGCGTCGGCGGCTACATCTTCATCAGCAACCAGAACCAAGGGACGAACACCCCTGGGACCACCGTGACGGACTCTGGCGTCGCGGCGACCAACGCCGCGCCCGAGGACACAGGCGTCGCAGCGGCAGCGCCCGAGGACAGCGGGATCGCCGCAGCCGCGAGCGACGACGCGAGCGCCGCGACGAACGAGGCTGAAGACGCCGCGGCCGCAGAGCCTCGCGCGCCGACGGACTCGGGTGTGGCGCCGGCAGCGCCGGTTCCTGCAGCGACGACGGACTCGGGAGTTGCAGCGCGACCGCGGCCGCGTCCCGCGACGGACGCCGGAGCGCGTCCGCGACCGACGCCAACGCCGACCAACGCCGGCTCGGGCGAGCCCGCGGGATCGGGATCGAGCGGATCGTCGGGAAGCTCGGGCAGCAGCGGCTCGAGCGGATCCTCGGGAAGCAGCGGAAGCTCAGGCAGCTCGGGCAGTTCGGGCAGCGGCGGCGCTGGCGGAACGGTTCCCGAGAACCCGATCTGAACCGGGGTGGTCGGGGGGCATACGCGCCGAACACTGCAGCGCAGTCGCAGCGAGAAACGCGCGTCCGTGCGGCCTCACCTGCGGCTGCCGCGGGCCTCACCCACGCTGCCGCGCGCCCCCTCTTCCGCGATTTCGCGGGAGAGGGGCTTTGATTTTATGTGCGTCGTAGGCAGCCGTTGGTGTTCTGCCACGACGCTTCGGTCCCATTAGCCCCTCTCCCGCGAAATCGCGGGAGAGGGGCGCGCGGCAGCGGGGGTGAGGCCCGCGGCAAACCACAGCGCGAGACGCTTGAATTCTCCCCACAGAACTCGCGATGACACCTCTGAAATTGACGTCGCCGTCGCGCGCCGGTCGCTCAGCGCTTGGCGCGAAGGGTCACGAACGTCGGCCCCGATCGCCGCGTCTCGTCGCTGACCGGGAGCGCGATCACGAAGCGCGCGCCGCTCGTGTACGCCTCGTCGAGGACGACGTCGCCGTCGTGATCGAGGGCGATCTTGCGCACGATGGGGAGGCCGAGGCCCGTTCCGCCGCTCGACGATTTGGTCGTGAAATACGGCTCGAACACCTTCGGTCGCGCGGACGGCTCGATGCCTGGACCGTCGTCCTCGACGACGAGCCACACTTCGTCCTTCGATGGCGTCGCGCGATCGATGCGCACGGTGATGTTCTTGGCGCCCGCTTGCGCCGCGTTGCGCACGAGGTTGTCGACCGCGCGTCGCAAGAGGATGCGATCGATGCGCACGGGAACCGCCGCGTCGCCGGGCTTCCACTCGACGCGCGCGCCCTCGATCGATCCGCGCGAAGCGCCCTCGCGAACGAGCGCGTCGCCCTCGCCCGCGTCGCGGACGAACTCCGCGAGGTCCGCGGGCACCGGGCGCACCTCGGGCAGCCGCGCGAACTCGCTGAACGCGCTCACGAGTCGTCGCAGCGTCTCGACCTCTTCTTCGACCACCTCGCGCGCGGTCGCGAGCGTGCGCGCGAAGGCCTCGTCGCCGCCCGGATACTTGCGCGCGACCTCTTGCACCGCGAGCTGGATGGGCGTGAGGGGGTTTTTGATTTCGTGTGCGAGCGTCCGCGCGAACTCTTGCCACGCGCTGATGCGCTCGAGCTCTTCGGAGCGCTCTCGCAGCACGTCGACCCTGTCCATCATCGCGTTGAAGGCCGCGAGGGCCGCGTCGACCTCGTCGCCGCCCCGCGGTCGCACGCGCACGGCGAGGTCCCCAGCGCCCGCGCGCGCGAGCGCTCGCTCGAGCAGCGCGACGCGCTCGGTCGTGTCGCGACAGAGCCAACGCGCGAGCGCCGCGGCCGAGAGCGCGCTGAACGCGACGGCGACGGTCGAGACGCTCGCCCCCTGCGCAGCCGCGAGCGCCGCCGAGGGGACGACCGCGAGACCTACGACCGTGGCCACGACCCGCGCGGACAGCCCGGCGCGCGACCGAGCGACGCTCATCGCGCCGCGCTCGCCATCGACCCGAGCGACCAGAGACCGACCACCACCATCAGCGCGAACACGAGCGAGATCGCCATCGTCAGCGGCCGCGAGGGAGCAGCGGCGGGAGAGCTCTCGACGCTAGCGTCACTCGATTTCGTGGGCGCGCTCGAAGAGTCGGCGCCGTCGGCGCGCGGCGGCGCTTGTTCGAGCGCTTCGGCGACGGCGGCTTCTTTCGCGGCCTTCTCTTTTTGTCGCTCGGCTTCGCGCGCCTTGGCGACGATGGCCTCGGCTTTGGCCTCGTCGAGCGGCCCCGAGCTCGCGGAGTCGAGCGAGACGACCTCGCGGCTGGCGCTGGCCGACGCGTGCGCGGTCTTCGAGTCGCGCTCGAGCTTCGGCGAGCGAAAGATGATCCGAACGCTCTGGTCGGGCGACGGCGCGTTGGCCGCGGGCGGCGCGATCGACGGGGGAATGGTCTTGGGCTTCGGCTTGACCGGCTGCCCCTTGTTGCTGCGCTTCAAGATCTCGCTGAGCGCCACTTCGATGGTGCCGAGCGGCGCGCGAAAATCCGTGATGGACGAGTGCTCTTCTTCGAAGGCGTTTCGCTGGCGGATCTTGTAGCGCCCGTCGTTCCACGCGAAGACCTCGTCGAGCGCTCCGTCGTCGACGCCGTCGACCGTGATGCTCTCGAGCTCACCTTTGCTGTAGCGCACGAGGCACTCGCGGCCGCCGCTCGCGAGCTCGAGCTTGCCCGTCAGCCCGATGGACTCACAGAAATTGAGCAGCTCGGACGGAGCGCAGTCCGCGAGCGATCCCTCGATGGTGTGCGAGTCATTTCGCACGGCCGACGGCAAGAGCGGGACCTCTTCGCGAAGCTCGTACGGCCCCGAGACCGCCGCGAGAAAGAGCTCCATCGCGCGCGTCGCGTCGCCCTCGTCCGAGGGCGTTCCGCCGAGCACCGAGACGCTGTGCGTCTTCTGTCCCACGGTGAATCGAAGCTCGCCTGTGAATCGCAGTCGCCCGAGCGCGCCGAGGATCTTCGAGGGCGCGTGCTGCTCGAGGTTGCCGATCGAAGGCGGCGGGGTCACCTCGTCGGACGACGGACGATTCTGGGTCATCGAACAACGGAGGATAGCGCGGTCACGAGCTTTCCGTGGATCGCTCCGAACGCCCCGTTCGACAAGACCGCGACGACGTCGCCCGGCTTCGCCCACGCCGCGACTTTTGCAACGATTTCGTCGACGGACGTGGGGCCCGCGGCGACGGTGTCGGCGAGGCGTCCGCGGGCGCGGATTTCGCTGACGACCCGGTCGACGTCGAGCTTCTCGCTCGCGGCGATCTCGGGCCGCCCCACGGGCGCGATCACGCTGTAGTCCGCTGGGTCGAACGCCGCGGGGTAGTCGTGCTGGTGGGTCGCTCGCGAGGCGGTCGCGCTGCGCGGCTCGAAGATGGCGCACACGCGGCCGCCGGGGTGGTGGCCCTTCATCGCGCGAAGCGTGACGTCGACGGCCGTCGGGTGGTGCGCGAAGTCGTCGTACACGAACACGCCGCCCGCTTTGGCGACGAGCTCTTGGCGACGCTTGACGCCCTCGAAGCCGCCGAGCGCGCGCATGGATTGCTCTGGAGCTACGCCGAGGCTCTCGCTCAACAGCGCGATGGACGCGAGGGCGTTGCGCACGTTGTGCTCGCCCATCATGGGGGAGGTGGCGATGCCGACGCGCGTTCCGCCGACGAAGACTTCGAAGGGTTGTTTGCCGTCCGAAGGCTTCATGGGAGCCGCGGTCCACGGCGCGAGCGTGTGGGCTTCGTCCGAGGCGAGCGCGTAGTACGCGACGCGGCACGGAGCCTTCTCGCAGGCGCGAACGACCTCGGGATCTGCGGCGTTTGCGACGATCACGCCGTCGGGGGCCATGCGCGAGACGAAGCCGCGAAACGCGTCGCGGTACTGATCCATCGTGGGATAGATGTCGACGTGATCGTGCTCGATCGCGGTGATGATCGCGGAGTGCGGGCGGTACGACCAGAACTTCGGGATCTTCTCGAAGAAGGCCGAGTCGTACTCGTCGCCCTCGACGACGAACGCGCCGCCTGTTCCCAAGCGAAAGCTCTCGCCGTAGTTCTTCGGGACGCCGCCCACGAGGAAGCTCGGGTCGAGCCCCGCGCGGTCGAGCAAGTACGCCGTGAGCGTGCTCGTCGTGGTCTTGCCGTGCGTCCCTGCGATCACGAGGGACCGACGCGACTGCAAGAACAGCTCGCCGAGCGCCTTGGGAAACGATCGCACGTTCATCCCTTGGTCGATCGCGAAGCGCGCCTCGGGGTTGTCCTTGCGACACACGTTTCCAACGACGACGAGCTCGGGCGCGGGGGACAAGTTGTTCGAGTCCCAGCCCTGCATCGTCTCGATGCCCCACGCCTTCAGCGCGTCGCCCATCGGCGGGTAGAACGCAGTGTCGCTGCCGGTCACCCTGTGGCCAGCGGCCTTCAAGAGCCCAGCGAAGGCGCCCATTCCCGTTCCAGCGACGCCGATGAGATGCACGTGCATGACGCGCGTGCCTACTACGCCGCGCAAACGATGGGCAAATAATGCGGAAAACCGCGATGCGCCTACAGCGTCCGCCCGTCGCGCGTCACGCGTCTCCGTTCGCGCGTCGCTTCGCCCACGCATCGAGCGCCCGGCGCTGATCGCCCTTCACGCTCACGCTCGGCCTCGCGCTGCGCAAGAGCTCCATCGCCTCGGGGACCGACCGCGCCGCGCCCAATCGCAACAGCGCCGCGGCGGTCACCATCGCGCTTCGCCCGCGCCCGAACGCGCAGTGCACGTACACGCTGCGCCCTTGCGCCCGTTGCGCCGCGATCCACTCGACCGCGCGATCGAGCTCTTCGAGCGACGGCGGGCAGCGATCCATCGTCGGGACCTCGAGCCGCTCGAACGGCGCGCTCCGCAGGGCGCGAATGGGCCCGAGCTCGGCGCACAGGTCCACGATGCAGTGCACGCGCTGCTCCGCGAGGATCTGCGCCTCGCGCTCGAACGGCCGCATCCCGAGCCAGAGCCCCTCGACCACGCGCGAAGGCAAGACGCTCTCGCCGCGGACGCGACGCATGAGCACCGTCAGCGAGTACGCGACGAGCTTGAAGGGCCAGAGCACGGGCTGCAGCCACGGAGCGTGCTCGCGCGTCATCCAGCGCCCCGTGTTCGCGCCGAGCGACGCGCCGGCGTACAAGAGCACCACGACGAAGAGCGAGAGCGTCGGCCACGCGAGCGCGTACGAGATCCATTGGAGCTCGAGGCTCCAAGCCCAGGCGATGTACGCGCACAACACCGCGAGGACCGAGGCCAAGACCAGGGTCCACGCGAGCGTGCTCTTTTGCAGTTCGACCACGAAACGTCCGGAGGGCTAGCACACTTACAGTCGTCGGACGTCCCACGCATTCAACAGCGTCAGCAAACAGTCCGAGCGGCTCGAACGCGACCGTGAACGGACGGCGACAACGGAGCCAACGGCGACAACGGAGCCAACGAAATCACGGTGAGCCGCGTACCATCGTGCGAAGCAACGAGGGACTGTTCATGAAGCACCGCTCAGGACTGCGACACACACACACGAGGGCCACGGTCGCGCTCGCGCTCTTGGCTGCCTGCACGACGCCGCGCCCGACGACGGTGCAGCTCGCGAACAACGGGAGCACAGGGAGCGGCGCGGTCCCGGGGGGCGTGATCATTCAGGGGCCGCCCACGATTCCCGGCGAGGACGCGGGGGCGAGCACGGGGACCATCGTCGTGCGAGGGCCCGACGCGGGCGCGGGCGCGATCACGGACGGAGACTTCCTCCCGCGCATCGACTCGGAGGCCGCGTGGAACGCGCTCGCCGCGCGGCGCGAGCGAGACAACTCGGCGCACACCGACACGGTCAAGGTCGTGATGGACCTCACCGACGGGCAGATCTACTTCTTGCAGACGCGCCGCTGGGAGATCCACTACTTCTTCATCCGGCGCTTTCTCTCGCGGCCCGGGCAGCCGATCCCCGACGCCGAGACGTTCTGGCGCCGCGAGTACTTGTCCAACGAGCGTCGCTTCGTGCAGGCGTCGCTCGTTCGGTATCGCGATCAAAACGTGTGGGCCTTCGAGCTCATCGCGCAGGACGTGTACGACACGGATCGATCGATCGCCGCGTTCGAGCGCGTGCGCGATCGGCTGTATTTCGGGCGGGATTTGAAGTTTCACCCGATCGCGACGCAGCACACGTCGCAGGCTGATCGCATTCGCGCGCGGGTGCCCGTGGTGACCACGGACGAGCTCTTCGCGAACACACGATATCAAGCGTTGAATACCGGTGACGCCTACGGGTACCTGCGGTTTCACACGGGCGCGCCGACGGCGGCCAACGTTCGACGCACGGACATCGTGGTGCTCTCGGAGGTTCCGCTGGACCTGCCGGTGTGCGCGGGGGTGATCACGGCGCAGCTGCAGACGCCGCTCAGCCACATCGCGATCCTGTCGGCCAACCGCGGAACGCCCAACATGGCCCTCCGCGACGCGATGACCAACGCGCAGCTCCGCGCGCTCGACGGGCGGCTCGTGCGCCTGCGCGTGAGCGGACAAGACTTCGAAGTGACAGCGGCCACACAAGCGGACGCCGAGCGCGCGTGGGCCTCGCGGAGGCCGGCCAACGCGTTTACGCCGGAGCTCGACGAGCGCTTCAGCGAGCTCCGCGCGCTCGGGGACCTGCGCCGAACGGACACGCGCATCGCGGGCGCGAAGGCCGCGCAGCTCGGCGAAGTGGCGCGGCTGCGCGCGCCGGGATTTCGTGTGCCGCCGGGGTTCGTCGTTCCGTTTCACTATTACCTGCAGCACCTGCGGACGAACCGCATCGACGCGCAGATCAACGGCTACCTTCGGACGCCGGCGTTCAACGACAACCCGCAGGCGCGCGAGCAAGCGCTGCGCAACATTCGCGAGGCGATTCGCAGGGCTCCCGTCGATCCTGCGCTCTTGCGTCAGGTGCGCGCGCGCGTCGGTCAGATCGTCGCGCGCGGGGCGCGCGTGAGGCTCCGCTCGAGCACCAACGCCGAGGACCTCGAGGGGTTCAACGGCGCGGGGCTCTACTCGTCGACCGCGATCCCCAACGGATTCACGGACGAGCAGCTCGCCACGGGCCTCCGCGAAGTGTGGTCCAGCGTGTGGAACTACCAGGCGTTCGAAGAGCGCGCGTACTACCGCATCGCGCAAGAGCGCACGGCGATGGCGGTGCTCGTACAAGAGTCCGTCGACGGCGCGGCGTCCACGGGCGTCGCGATCACGGGAAACCCGTTCGACGCCAACCGTCCGGGGCACTTCATCAACTTGCAGACGCGCGACGAGGGCGTGACCAGCGCGAACACCGGCGAGATCCCCGAACAAGCGCTGTTCTACACGTACCCGCCGCCGGGGTTCGTCGAGCGCCTGTCGTCGAGCTCGCGCGCGGGAGGGCGACAGCTGCTCAACGACGCTGAGGTGCGCTCGCTCGCCGGCGCGCTGACGCGGATCCACGACGCGTTCATTCCAGGGGGAAATTGGCTGGACGGACGCGCGATGGACATCGAGTTTCTCGTGACGCCGTCGCGCGAGATCGTCGTCGTGCAAGCGCGGCCGTACAAAATCGTGTGGGACTCGGGCAGGAGGTACAGCGACGACCCGGGGACTTGAACGGGCGTAGCGTCGGCGGGCGCACGGGGGAGAGCGCAAATCGAGCGGCGCGCGGGCAGCGGGCGCATGCAACGAGTGCATGCGCATGGGCGCCGTGTGCGGCGGGGCGTCGCGGGCCAGAGCGCCCGGACGCCGAAGAAGGAGTGCGATGGAGAGCTGAGAAGGGGACGGTGCTCGCGCTCGCCGCTGAGCGCTCGTGGATCGAACAGCGAACGGCCCTCGGGAGCCATGGCCCATACAATCAATTGGCGACTGTAATTGCAGCACGTGGCTGCCAATCCGTGCTCGAAGTGCGGTCGCACGCGCAGAGGTCGTGGGAGCTCGACGTATGGCCGTGCGCGCAGCTGACGCCGACAACGATCGACCGCGAGAGACATCGAAATCGACGCGGTCGCTGGTTTCGACGATGCGACGCTCGCGACCGTCACGCCTCAGCGACACCGCACCGGAAGCTCGTGAATCGTCCGATCGCCGGCGCTCCAACGAAGCTCGCCTTCGAGCGCGCCGTTGCGTTGCGCCTCCGCGGAGAGCGACGCGTTGTCGTGCTCGCCTGCGTAGCCAACGGTTCGCAGCGTCGAAGACCACGTGATTCGTTGCACGCAGGGGAAGTCGTTCAACGCAAGCACGACGCGACCACCGGGCACGCGCGAGAAGAGGTTCGGTGGACCGTCGAAGTGGAGGACCGTCTCTGTGCGGATCACCGCAAAATCTCTGAGTGACGCACCCGATTGGCATCGCCCGAACGGCGCCGACCACGTGAATTCACTCTCGTTGGTTCGATCGAGCGACTCGAACCGCCAAGACGCGCCCCCGACGACCAGCCCCCATTGACCTTCGATGCTCGCGAGGCCGCGCACCGTCTCGGCGGTGTCGTGGACGAGCTCACCTCGCGCGATCACGCGAGCGTCCGCGTCGAGCCGAATCCACTGATGGACCTGCACGGCGTCGCTTCTCTCCACGCGAAACACGAACACCCACCCGCTGCGATCGCCGAACCAGTCCGTGAGAAGCACACGCAAGCCGGGATTCGGCAGGTGAAGCCTGACGAACTCAGCGCGACCCGAGCTTGCTGACAACGCAAGCAGCTCCGGGATTGCGACTGCTGTCGCGTTCGGCTGCGGTGTCGTGAAGAGTCGAAACTGCAGAACGATCGCGCCGTGCGGCCCAGCGTCGACCAACGACGCGTAGCGCGATCCGCCCTGCAAAAGATCCCACGGATTGGGCACGCCCAACGTCGAAAACGACCGTCCGCGCAGTCGCCAATCGATCGTCACGTTCGCGGACCGGTCGATCTCGCGGACTCTCACTTGCGCGTCCTCGCCGAGTAGCAGCAGGTCCGTCGCTGACACCCTCGCCGGAGTCACACGAGCTCGGCCTCGCGGAGCGCATGCGAACGCCATCGGCGACTCGTATGAATCGTCGTAAGGATCGGGACCCAGCGACGTCGAACGGGCAACCGCGTGGGTCGATGTCTCGACTCTCGCGATGCGGTGTCCTGGACTGAGCACGATCGCGCCTTCGCTCTCGAACGGCTGATCGTACTCGCGAATATCGCTTGCCTCGTCCACGCCGATGTCCGCGCGAGCGAACGAGCGCCAGGACCGACCGTCGCGCGTGACTCGGTACTCGGTCGGTCCCGCGACGACACCAAATCGCTCGTCGAGAAACAGCGCGCTCACGATCTCGTCGCATCGGTCGACCGTGATCGACGAAGTTCGTCCGTTGCCTTCGAGCACAACAACGCATCGCTGACCGTCGCCTGTCGAAAACAGCCACGTCCGCTGCGTCTCCGTCGACGTGATCGACACGACCGTCTCGAGGCGCGAGCGCTCGACGCCGAGCGCATCGAAGTCGATCGCCAATCGCCCGTCGTCACCCGCGCGGCCATCGAGCCGAACCTCGCGAATCCCACGCTCGTCGCGCACGAACGCTCGATGATTTGCCAACAGCTGCAAGCGCGCGGCCTCGAGCCACGCGCTCGGCCTCCACCCTCCGGCCTCGAGCCACAATTGCGTCGGACCGCCGTTGTACGGCTCGACGACGATCGCGCTGCCGTCTGCTGCAAACCAGACGCGACGAAACGCTTCGTCGGACTCGGGTTCTGCCGCGACAATCGTACGATGGCGTGGATCAACGAGATACCCTACGGGTCCCCCCTCGTTGCGACATACCAGTGAGAACTTGTCTCCGAACGGGCGCACGCCACACGGCCCCAAAAACTCGGATTCGACCTCGATCCGCCGTCCATCCCGGTGCTCGATCGACAGACCGCGATCGTTCACCCGAAGCGCCACACCGCCATGCTCTGCGAAGCCGAGAGCGCGGCGGCACACCGGCCATAGGTGCATTCGCCGAAACGCAGCCCAACGCGACAACGCTTCGTCGTCGATCGGAGCGTCCGTCGCCTCTTCTTGCGGAGCCGTTCCGATCGCAGCGACCACGCCCGTTCGATCGAAAGCCCAAACATTGCGCCGTCCAACGATCGCGACTCGGTCGTCGGACAGCGCTTCGAGCCGCACGGGGGTGTCGGGCAACACGTCGAGCGCGCGCCAAGCGTGCCCGCGATTGCGCGAGAACACGAGCTTGCCTGGAGCGACGAGCGCGAGCACATCGTTGTCGGTCACGTAGCGCATGGCATACGCGGTCGAGACGATCGGCGCGCGAATGCGCCGCGGGTGGGCTGGGTCGTCGAGCGACCACCACGCAGAGGTCGTTCGTACGAGCGGATGAGGCATCGCGCCGCTGCTCGGCGACGCGCCACGAAGCTCGTCGGGCAGCTCGGCATGGTCGTCGAAGTCCGCGAGAAACGTCGGCGCTGTGAGCACGACCGAGTCCTCGTCGATGAACACCCAGCGGTGATCCGGGCGCTCGAACCAGCGAGCGAGCCTCTTTCGCGTACGATGCCTCGCGACTTCGACGACGCCCGAGCGCCAAACCACCACGCGAATCGCACCGTCGATGATCAGCGTTCGGTCCCGGTCCTCTGCCACGATGGTGGGACTCGAGTGCGGGTCGACGACCCAGTCACCGAGGTCGTAGACAACCGACGCAGCGATCGATCGAGACGGCGTGAGCGGCGCGACAGACACGCGCGCCGCTGTGCGAGGGTGGCCAGCACACGCCGCGAGCACGAGCCCGCTGCAGACGAGCGCAGCGAGCGACGATCGCAGCGACATCCAGACGAGCGCGTGACTCACGACGCAGGAAGCAGCGTCGGCTCGAGGATCACACCCGCGGCGGCGAGGGCTTCGGGCGAGCTGTATCGGACACGACGATAGCGTTCGACGAGGCGCGCGGTGATGCCGCGCACCATCACGATCGCGAGCAGCGCCGAGACGAGGTCCAAACACGATGACATCACGATGCCCGCGTTGCGCCTGGTGATGTCGCTGAGCGTCCTGAGCTCCGCGCGCCCGACGCTGCTCGCCACCACGTTCGAGAACATGTACATGCCCCACCACGCTCCGACGGCCGCCGCTGGGAGTGGTTTCGGCGGTGGAGGCGCTTCGAACTGCACGTCGCGATACCCAGCGCCGACGTCACGCACGGCGCTCGCCTGCGGCTCGGGAAGCGCCGGATCGAGCAACGCTTCCTGCACATTCTTCAGCACGTCGTACGGCCGCTTGATGCTGACGATCGGAATGAAGAACCCCCACACCGCGTCCCTGGGAGAATGGAGCACAAACGCTCCGAGCATCCGCGTCGTCAGCACCGTCCGATGCAACCACCGCAGAAACAGCACCGCGGTCACCACCAGCAAGAACGTGTGCACCAACGACGCGCTCGTCGTCATGACGTCGCTCGCGGCGAGCGCTGACTGGTCGACTTGTCTCCCTGCCTGAACGTCGTACACGAGCGCATTTTGAGTCCGCGCGACAGCGATGCTGAACAGCCTGCTGACCAGCGTAAACGCCAGCGCCGCGATCGCGAGCTTCGCCCTTCCCTCTGCGATCCGAACCGAGGGCAAGATCGCCTCGGCGGGATGCAACGAAGCCGGATTCGTCATGGATTCACGCTACCACTGCTCGGTGGCTGCATGGTCGCGCGGGTCTCGATCGCGCGCGACGGATTATTCCGACACGACGTCGAGCAACGAGCGAGGGTCACGCGATGCGGCAGTCATTCGCGCGCCTTCTCGAGCTCGTCGATCAGCGAAGGTTGCGCGGCTGGGCAACCAAAGTTGTCGCACGATCGAGCCCCCCCCGTTCGACCCCATAGGCGCCGAAAATTGCCGCAGCTCATCGCCAGTTCTGTGGGGAGAACTCCAGCGGTTCGTGCGATCGAGCGTCACCGCCCAACACACGTCGAAGGCATGTCGATCCGAGCACGCGTTTCGCGCGGTGGTTTGCCGCGGCCTCACCCCCGCTGCCGCGCGCCCCTCTCCCGCGCGGGCGCGCGGGAGAGGGGCTTTGATTTTGTGTGCATCATCGACAGCTGTTGGTTTTCTGCCGCGACGCTTCGGTCCCAGTAGCCCCTCTCCCGCGCGGGCGCGCGGGAGAGGGGCGCGCGGCAGCGGGGGTGAGGCCGCGGCAGCGCGTTTCACGCTGCTTTTGGCCGCGCGGACGCACTGCGCGTGCACCGCAGTTTTCGGCGCCTATGCCGTTCGCCCCCCCCGGTGAAGCGATCGAAAACGATCGCACATGGGCGGTTGAACCGCGAGCGAGCGATCATGGACGATCGCCATCGGGGGTCGAACCCGGGGGGCGAGATCGAAAACGATCGCCATCGGGGGGTCGAACCCGGGTCGAGTTCTCGCGCGGTGACGAGCGTTTTGTCCGCGAGCCAGAGCACATTCGAGAGTTCGAAGTCCGCTGTACCTTCGATCAACGACCACGCGCGCTCGCGTTCGGTGCGATCGCGCGCGAACCACAGGACCTCGTCCGGCGGCACGAAGGCCCATCGCTCCGTCTCCGAGACGAACGCTGGATACTCGCCCGAGAGACCGTCACCTTCGTCTTGCCAAATCGACTCGGGCCACCGCGATCGATCGCCAAACGCTCGCTCGAGCACCGCTCCCATTCGCGCTGATCTTCGCGCGCTCGCGAACGCTGACCGAGCGCGTTCGACGCGTTCGCACAAGCCATACTCGCGTCCGTCGTCGCGGTCGCGCGCTCCGACCTGCTAGGCTCGCGCGCGGAGGCGGATTCACTCCGCGAAATACATGGATGACGGCGCAAGCATCGGGGTCATTTCGATCATCATCACGTTGGTCAGCATCGTGCTGGCCGTGGGTCTACCGCTCTTGATCGTGTGGAAGGTCGTGATGCCACTATTCAAGGGCGCTGCGCAGAAGCAGGCGCTCTTGCAGACGGGCGTGCCCGCGCAGGTCACGGTGATGGCGATGCAGGACACGGGGACGCGCATCAACGACAACCCGATGATCCAGCTCACGCTCAACGTCGAGATCCCGGGACGGCCCGTGTATCAAGTGGTCGTGCAAGAGATCGTTCCGATGCTCGCGCTCGGAATGCTCCAGCCAGGCCGCCCCCTCGGCGCCCGCGTCGACCCCAACAACCCGCAGAGCGTCGCCATCGATTGGAGCGGACAGAGCGCGCCGCCCAAGGTCGAGCAGGGCGGCGTCGCGCGGCTGCTCGCGACGGGAATCGCTGGAAATGCGCAGATCGTTTCGTGCGAGCCCATGCCCATGCCCCCGGTCGAGGGCGACTCGATCGTGAAGTTCACGGTGCAAGTGCAGGTGCCCGACGGAAGGCCCAACTACAGCGCGACGTTCGCCCAGCGCGTTCCGCCCGCGGTGATGGGTCGCTTCGGCCCGAGCACCGTGGTGCCCTGCAAGGTCGACGCGAGCGACCCGTCGAAGCTCGTGCTTGATTTCTGGGGCTGGGCTGGGATCCCCGCGCCGCAAGCGCCCCAAGGGTTGCCTGCGCCTGCGATGAGCCCGACGCCGTTCGGCGCGCCTGCGCAGCCCGTTCCCGTCGCGGGTGGATACCCACCGCCTGCGGCGCCGGGCGCTGGTGGCGGCGGCGGGTGGCCGCCGACCTGAGCGCGCTCGTCACCAACGAATCACGATGCGCCCAGGTTGGCCTACGGTGCCCGAGCCCGACGCCGCTGGAGCGCCTCGACCCGCGGGGGCGACGTAGTCGGGGTCCATCGTTCCGCCGGGCAATTCACCGGCGCCGGGAGCGCTCATCGAGCCCATCGAGGCTCCGCCCTGCCCGCCCAAGCCGCTGCCGGTGTTGGCCACGGATCCAGAGCCGCCGCCGCCACCGCCACCGCCGCCCATCGTTCCTGGTGAGCCAGGGAGCGCGACGGTGCTTCCGCTCGTTCCACCTTGGCCCATGCCTGTACCGCCGGGCGTCCCGTTGTTGACCGTGCCCGTGTATCCACCGCCGCCGCCACCGCCGCCACCGCCCGCGACGACGAGCAGCGTCGAGCCGCGCCGGACATGCGATGCCCCGCCACCGCCGCCGCCGCTTCCGCCGTTGGAGCCACCACCGTCGAGCGTTCCGCCGGTCCCGCCGCCGTTGAAACCGCCAGGCCCTGCGGGAACCGTCGCTTGCGTTCCGCCTCCGCCTCCGCCTCCGACGACGACCGCGAGCATCTCGCCCGGCATCACGTCGAGCGCCGTCGACACGAACCCTCCGCCGCCGCCCGCGCCTCCCTGAGGAACAGCGGTGGACGTCGTCCCGCCCGCGCCGCCGCCCGCGCCCCAGGCCCTCACTTGAATACGCGCACACCCAACAGGGACCACGAACGACTCCGTCGCGCCCGTAAACGTGAACACCCGCTGACCGGGCATGCACGTCTGGCACGCGCCCATCACGCACGAGCCGACGCCCGCGTCGGTGACACACGAATTGCCACAGCGCCCGCAGTGCTCTGCGCTCGTTCGCGTGTTGGTCTCGCAGCCGTTGGTGGCCGTGCCGTCGCAGTCCGCGAAGCCCATCGCGCAGTTGAACCCGCAGCGGCCCATCGCGCAGACCGCCGTCGAGTTGGGCCTGTCCGCGCACTGAAGCGAGCAGTCGCCGCAGTTGCGGAGGTCGCTGTCGATCGCGGTCTCGCAGCCGTCCGGGAGGTTGCCGTTGCAGTTCTCGAAGCCCATCAGGCAGCCCGCGAACTCGCAGCGCCCCGCGCGACACACGGAGTTTGCGTTGATTTGTGAACACGCCGCCATGCACCGGCCGCAGTGCGCCGTGGAGGTCGCGAGGTCGACCTCGCAGCCGTTGACCATGTTGCCGTCGCAGTCGCCAAAGCCCAGGCGACAGGCGTTGGTGCACGAGCCGTTGGCGCAGGTCGTTCCTGGGCACGCTTGTCCGCAGCGACCGCAGGCCATCGGGCTGCTCTGCAGGTCGACGCACTGACCGTCGCAGCAGGTCTGCCCCGACGCGCACCCGGCGCCGCAGCCCCCGTCGATCGCCGGTCGATCCATCGCCACGTCGCTCGGCACCGCAGGGACGTCCGCCGCGTCCATCCGACCGCTGTCCGGCCTCACCGAAGCATCGGGCACAGGCGGGTCGCCGCACGCGAACGTCGCAAGCGCCCACACAATCAAGCTCCCCCGAGCCACTCCGACGCTACGCGCACTCATCGAAGCAAAGAGTCTCGCAGCGGACGATCCCGCGAGCAACGACGGCGAGCGAGCGCGACGGCGGCCAGCGCGGGGGCGAGCGCTCTCGGCGCGGCAGCAAGCAGCCGCGCACTGTGCCTCGAAGACATCACTGGGCACATTCACGCGATCTATCTCGGCAGGCGTTCTCGCTCGCGCTCGAACTTAGGAGCGTGAGTTGCTGCGCGCGCGTGCTTCGGATCGCCTGCAAATGTGCAGGCAGAGCTCGAACGACTCTTGTCTCGAAGTTCGAGCGCGAGCGAGAACGCCTGCGGAGCAAGCTCGAGCAAACTCGCTGACAGGGTCTGCGAAGCACAGTGCGCGGCTGCTTGCTGCCGCGCCCCGAGTGGCTGCTTGCTGCCGCGCCCCGCTTGGCTGCTTGCTGCCGCGCCCCGAGTGGCTGCTTGCTGCCGCGCCCCGCTTGGCTGCTTGCTGCCGCACCCCGCTTGCCGCCGCGCCCCGCTTGCTGCCGCGCCCTGCTTGCTGCCGCGCCCCGCTCGCTCCCCGCGATCCCCCCGCGGAGGTCACATCCCGCCGACGCAGCGATTGCCGCCGGCGCTGATGAGCGGAACGCAGCGCTCGCCCATCGGGCAGTCCATGTCCATCGTGCACGAGCGGCGCTGCACTTGCTCGGTCCACTGCGCGATGTGATTGCTCGCGCGGACGCTCTGGAACGGCAGCCAGAACGGCGGCGTCGACGGGTCCATCCGCATCTCGCCGCGCTGAATCCTGAACGCCGCCATCCACAGCTGCGCCGTCGGGCTCATCGCGCTCGAGTTGTTCAGCCGCAAGCCGTAGTCACGATGGCTCGAGAAGGTGAACCAATAGATGGGCCCGCCGTCGTAGTTGTCCCTGAACGGCGCCCAGCGCGGCCACGAGTTGGTGAGGTTTCCCGTGCCGTTTGCCGTGACGAACTCGACCGGTGGCTCGCCGCGCACCGACGTGCGCATCGCCCACAAGCGCGCGTCCGGAGCGCTGCTCGAGCCGCCCGTCGAGCGGTTGAAGATCACCCAGTCCGAGTCCGCCGCGAAGTGCGGGTAGTAGTTGTTCTCGCCCATCGACGTGAGGATCGTCGTGGGGTTGCCGAAGCTCGTCGTCCCCGGGTTCCACGCCATGATGTTGAGGTTGGCGGGCGGGTTGTGGCCGGGCGTGCCGGGAATGGGAACCGTCGCGCTCGGGCGCGAGTAGACGACGAAGCGTCCGTCCGGCGACCAGTCGGGGTGCGTTCCGTTGCGGTCCGAGGGCAAGCCCGGGATCTCTACGCCGGCCATCGGCGTGCGCAGCGTGAGCGACGCGCCGTTCGACGTGAGCAGTCGAACGTTGTCCGGCGAGAAGGTCATGAAGTTCGCTGGGTACGCAGCCCCGAGGGTCATGCGCGACGCCGCGTCGTACGTCGAAGTCGACGCAGGGCCGGGAATTCCCACGCCGACCGCGACCCTCGCCCCGTTGCGCGACAGCGAGTGACAGCCCACGCACGCGAACGCGTTGCCCGTGACGAACGCCTCGCTTCGGCTCATCCCGATGCCCCACTCGAAGCGCTGAATCGAGTTGGTCAGCGCCTCGACCGTCCAGTAGTACACGCCGCCGCGGATGTCCGTGGACGACACGCCGAGCGTCGCGCTCGTCGTGCGACCGACGCCCGCGCTCGTGCGCGATCGAACCGTCACGCGAAGCTCGCCGCCGCCCGCTGCGCGCGCGATGCCGCCCATCGCCTCGTCGTTGATCGGGATCACACAGCCGCCGCCCACGGGCGTTCCGCACGGGGCGTACACGCGAACGCGGCCGTTCGTCCCGACGAAGCCGAGCTCGTACAGCTCGACGCCGCTCGGTCCGCGAAGGTGATACTCGAGCCCGCGCAGGTTCGGCGGAATCACGGTCCCCGTCGCCGGGTACACGATCTCGGGCGCCGCGATCGACGGAACCTCCGCGCCCGTGAACCGATCGGGCGCGTTCATCGGCGCGCCCATCACGATCACCGTGACATCAACAGGCCCCGAAGGAACATCGCGCGGAGGATCCACGCGATCGGTCAACACGCCAGTGTCCGTCGGCGGAGGCGTCGAGCGATCGTCGCTCGCGTCCATCCCCGTCATCATCGCGTCTTCCATACGAACGAGGTCGCTCGTCACGTCCTCTTGCGTCGTCCCTGTGTCCTCGGTCCCGACGCCCGTGTCGAAGGGACGCAGCATCTCGCGCCCCTCCGAGCACGCCGCGCTCATGGTCGCCATCGCGACGCACGTCGCGATCGAGGCACACGAAAAGAAAAAGCCGCTCGCTCGCATCTCGGACCTCTACACACACAAAGAGTGAAGGACTGCGCGTCGGGTGCCATCACCAGAGCCGACGCGAGGCTCGATCGAGCGCGAGAGTCTACGCGGCATCCGCGCGGCGCTCCAAATGTCGACTGCCTCGCGACCGCACAAATGTCCGCCCCGTTGCGCAGCGCGACCGCCCCCTCCCCTTCGCGCACTGCGTCACAAACGGGGCGAACCCGCGGTGCTTCGCGCGGGATCGCAGGTCACCGGCACGGCCCCGTGCACGACTGGCACTCGCCACAACGGAGGCACTGCCCACCAGGGCACACGCACGAACCGTTGTTGCAAATTCGGCCATCGGCCACGCCGCACGAGGTTCCGTTGGGGACCTGGGTTCCGCCCTGGCACGACGAGACGCCGCTGCTGCACTGGAACGCCGCGCCCGTGTAGCACTGCCTCGTGCACGCGGTTCCGGGCGTCGTTTGGCACGACGATCCGCACACCGATTGCCCGCCTGGGCAGTTGCAGCTCGTCCCGTCGCACGTCTGCCCGCTCACGCACGCCACGCCGCAGCCGCCGCAATCCGTGGTGGTGTTGGTCGGAGTCTCGCAGCCGTTTGCGGGGTTTCCATCGCAGTTGGCCCAGCCCGCGTTGCAGGCCCCGAGCGCGCACGAGCCCGCGGAGCAGAGGGCCGTCGCGTTCGCGAAGGAGCAGACGCGACCGCACACACCACAATTCGAGATGGTCCCGAGGTTCGCCTCGCACCCGTCCGCGCCGTTGCTGTTGCAGTCAGCGAACCCGCTGGTGCACGAGAATCCGCAGGTAGAGCTGCTGCACGTCGTGCTCGCGTTCGCGCGGGACGGGCACCCGTTGCCGCAGTTCGAGCAGTGCGCGGGCGTGTTCGTCGTGTTCGTCTCGCACCCGTTCGCTGGGTTGCCGTCGCAGTTGCCGAAGCCGCCGTTGCAGCTCGCCACTTGGCAGGTGCCCGACGCGCACGTCGCGGCCCCGTTGGCGACGGCGCACGCACGACTGCACATCCCGCAGTGCGTCGTGCTGTTCAACGGCGTCTCGCAGCCGTTGGTCATGTTGCCGTCGCAGTTGCCGAAGCCTGTGGTGCACCCCGCGAGCGCGCAGGAGCCCGCGGTGCACGAGGCGCTCCCGTTCGCAAACGAGCACGCGCGTCCGCACATCCCGCAGTGCGTCGTGCTGTTGAGCGCCGTCTCGCACCCGTTGGCCATGTTGCCGTCGCAGTCGCCGAAGCCTGCGTTGCACGTGTATCGACACGCGCTCGCAGCGCAGCTCACCGCTGCATTCGGCCGCGAAGGACACGCGTTGCCGCAGGAGCCACAATTGGACTCGTCCGTCGTCGTGTCGACGCACGCCGTGCCGCAACGGACTTGCGCGCCCGTGCAGCCGCTCGTGCACATCCCCGTCGACGTGTTGCAGTTGGGCGTGGCTCCAGAGCACGCTCGGCCGCAGACACCACAATTCATCGCGGTGTTGAGGGAGGTCTCGCAGCCGTTGGCGGCGTTGCTGTCGCAGTCGCCGAAGCCGCTGTTGCACATCGCCACGCGGCAGTTGCCCGCGGTGCACGCCGCCGACGCGTTAGCGAGCGAGCACGTCCTGCCGCACATCCCGCAGTTGGCGACGTCTGTCTGTGTATCGACGCACGCACCCCCGCAGCGGCTCTGGCCCGGGGGGCAACCTGTTCCACAAGAGGAACCACCGCAGACTGGCGTGGCTCCAGAGCACGCCCGCCCGCACATCCCGCAGTTGGCGTCGGTGTTGAGCGCGGTCTCGCAGCCGTTCGCTGGATTGCTGTCGCAATCACCGAAGCCCATCTGACACGTGTATTGGCACTGCCCCGCCGCGCTGCACGACGGAACCATGTTGGGCCTCGGCGCGCACGACCCGCAGCTCCCGCCGCATTGATCGTCGCCGCACGCGCGACCGGTGCACATCGGCGTGCAGCCCGCGTCGGGTTGGCGCGTGATGACGTCTTCGCCGCTCGTGCCCGTGTCGTTGGAAGCGTCGATGTCTCCGCTGTCGCCTCCGTCGCTGCTCGCTGCGTCGCTGCTCGCGTCGCCGACGCGCGCGTCCATCGGCGTGCCGGTCGCGTCGAGCGGAGCGAACTCGGCGTCCGCTTCGAACTCGGTGAGGGCGGTGTCGAGCGGCATGCAGACCCCTCCCTGACCGCAGGTCATTCCGCGCGATTCGCACACGTCCGCGAGCGTGCACTGCGGGTTGGACGCGGGACACTCGTGCGACTGTCGACCGCACGCAGGCGACAGGACGATGCGCGCTTGCATCGTCGCGCCTTGCGTAAACTGAAACCGCATCCGCTGCGTCCATCGCAGCGTTGGTCCCCCTGCCTGCGGCGGGAGCTCGACGTCGAAGAACGCCGCGACCAACCCGTTGCGCGGGCCGCCGCTCTTCGGAACGATCGTGAAGCTCGTCGGAAAGGTCACCGTTCGCCCGTTGCCCGGCGGCAACCCGCGCGTGAGGCGAAACGTCGCGAACATCTCCGCGTTTTCGATGGACGCAGCGCGAACGCTGACCGCCACGGGCTGCGCGTCCGCGATGGTCCTCTCGAGCGAGACGGACACCACCACCGCGGTCGCCGGAGACCGACACTGCAGCGCAAACAACGCGACCGCGATCGCCGAAGCTCGGATCGTCAAACGAGTCATCAACCCTCGATGTTAGGGCATTTTCGACGCGTTCGACACGGAACTCGCAACCGCCCCATCCGCTCTCAGGGGCACGCGCACGACTGGCACGCGCAGTACATGCACCCGCAGGTCACCGGGTTGAATTCGCAGCAGTGCCTGGGAAAATCGCAGCCGATCGGCCCCGCGCAGTCGCAGCCGCCGCCGATGCACGTGTGCGGAGAGCTGCACGCGTTGTTGCACGTCCCGCAGTGCGAGTTGTTGCTGTTGGTGTTGGTCTCGCAGCCGTTCGCGTCGTTTCCGTCGCAGTTGCCCCAGCCCGCGTTGCACGAGCCGATCGCGCACGAGCCCGACGCGCACGTCGCCGTGGCGTTGGCGCGCGAGCAACCGACGCCACACCCGCCGCAGTTGCTCGTCGTCGTGATCGAGGTCTCGCAGCCGTTTGCGGGGTTTCCGTCGCAGTTGGCCCAGCCCGCGTTGCAGGCGCCGAGCGCGCACGAGCCCGCGGAGCAGAGGGCCGTCGCGTTCGCGAAGGAGCAGACGCGACCGCACGCACCACAATTCGAGATGGTCCCGAGGTTCGCCTCGCACCCGTCCGCGCCGTTGCTGTTGCAGTCAGCGAACCCGCTCGTGCACGAGAATCCGCAGGTGGAGCTGCTGCACGTCGTGCTCGCGTTCGCGCGGGACGGGCACCCGTTGCCGCAGTTCGAGCAGTGCGCAGGCGTGTTCGTCGTGTTCGTCTCGCACCCGTTTGCTGGGTTGCCGTCGCAGTTGCCGAAGCCGCCGTTGCAGCTCGCCACTTGGCAGGTGCCCGACGCGCACGTCGCGACCCCGTTGGCTACGGAGCACGCACGACTGCACATCCCGCAGTGCGTCGTGCTGTTGAGCGGCGTTTCGCAGCCGTTGGTCATGTTGCCGTCGCAGTTGCCGAAGCCTGTGGTGCAACCCGCGAGCGCGCAGGAGCCCGCGGTGCACGAGGCGCTCCCGTTTGCGAACGAGCACGCGCGTCCGCACATCCCGCAGTGCGTCGTGCTGTTCAGCGCCGTCTCGCAGCCGTTGGCCATATTGCCGTCGCAGTCGCCGAAGCCCGCGTTGCACGTGTATCGACACGCGCTCGCAGCGCAGCTCACCATCGCGTTCGGCCGCGAAGGGCACGCGTTGCCGCAGGAGCCGCAGTTGGACACGTCGGTCGCGGTCTCGACGCACGCCGCGCCGCAACGGACTTGCGCGCCCGTGCAGCCGCTCGTGCACATCCCAGCGCCCGTGTCGCAGTTGGGCGTCGCGCCGCTGCACGTGCGGCGACACGCACCACAATTCATCGCGGTGTTGAGGGAGGTCTCGCAGCCGTTGGCGGCGTTGCCGTCGCAGTCGGCGAAGTCTGCGTTGCAGGTGGCGACGCGACAGGCGCCGGCGACGCAGGCGGGCGTTCCGTTGGCGACCGCGCAGGAAGTTCCGCAGGCGCCGCAGTTGGCGACGTCGGTTTGCGTGTCGACGCACGCGGTCCCGCAGCGAGTGCGGCCTGGGGGACAGCCTGTTCCACACGCGGCGCCGCCGCAGACGGGGGTCGCGCCTTCGCAGCGGCGACCGCACATCCCGCAGTTGGCGTCGGTGTTGAGCGTGGTCTCGCAGCCGTTCGATTGATCGGCGTCGCAATCACCGAAGCCCATCTGACACGTGTACTGGCACTGCCCCGCGGCGCTGCACGACGGGACCATGTTGGGCCTCGGCGCGCACGATCCGCAGCTCCCGCCGCATTGATCGTCGCCGCACACGCGCCCGGTGCACATCGGCGAGCACCCGTCGGGGACGACGACTGCGTCGGGCGTCGAGGCATCGTTGGGCGGCGACACGACGTCGCGCGCGCTGTCCATCCCCGCTTCGTTCGAGGTCGTCGCGTCGATGAAGCTCAAGTGCGCGTCCGGGTCCGAGAACGGAACGGTCGTGACCTCGAGCGCCTCGCAGCGACCGCCTTCGCCGCAGGTCATTCCCCGGGCGTCGCAGAGGTCCGCGAGGGTGCACCGGGGGTTGGACGCGGGGCAGTCCGCGGCGACCGAGCCGCATTCGGCCGCGAGAAACGCACGGGCCCGCGTCGTTTGCCCCGGCGTGAACGTCACGTGCAAGCGCCGCGAGAACCGCAGTCGCTCGGCGCCCGCCGAGCCTTGCGGCACGTCCACATCGAACCAGAGCACGGCAGCGCCAGACCGAGGCGCACCCGTCTTCGGCATGACCGTGAAGCTCGATGGCATCTCGAGCGTCGACGGTCGGCCGGTGATTCCGCGGGACCATTGATAGGTGGCCCACATATTCGACTCGTCCGAGCTCGCCACGCGAACGGTGACCTGCATGGGCCTGTCCGCGGGGATGTTGCTGTCCATCACGACGACGACCGCCGTGGGCATCGTGGTGCACGCGAGCGACGAGCACGCGAGCCACGCGACGAGCGCCGCAGCGCCAACTGGGCGAGACAAGAGGGGCATGACCAACGCCCAATGGTACACCCGATGTGCGCCAGAGGCGCGAATTTACAGGGTTCCCGAGGGGCGTGTGGTCAACGGTCGCAGCCGAACACAGGGGTCGTGAAGCACACGCTCCGCGTGGGCGGATCGAGCGAGCACGGGAACTCTCCCGACACGACTCCGACGACAGGCCCTCTCGGAAAGAACGCGTCGAACGAGCCGTCGCCTCGCGCGATCGAGCGCGTGCTCGCGCCGGATGGGTCCACCCACGAGAGCACCGCGCGGTCGTACGGGATCGTCGCGCGGCTCGTGACGTCGCGAACGACCAGCTCGGCGCGCGTCGTCTGCGTGAAAAAATCGACGCGATCGTTTCGAAGTCCCTCCCACCGCCGCGATGCGTGGAGCGCGATCGACACGCAGTGTGACGTCTCGCAGCCCGTGCTCCCCGTGAGCGCGTAGTCGCCCGCGAGGATGTGCACGACCCCGTCGCGCCCGAGCGGCGCGCTCAGCGAAAACGCGAGCTCTCGCGCGATCGACGGCCGCGCCTGCACGCTCTGTCGAAACAACACAGACGGTGGTCGGTCGTCGACCGCCGCGACGAGGCTGATGCACGCGAGCGGAACATCACGGACGAGCTCGATGTCTCTGTCGATCGGCCCGAAGGGGCGGAGCACCGCCGCGCCGCAGGGTTGTGCACGGTCGCACGCTCCGTCGATCGCGAGGGCGATCGTCGCGTGGCTGTGAAAGATACGAAAGCGCTGCGCGTGGTCGGTGATGGGGGCGCGCATCAAGATCGTTCCATCGCGGTCGAGCAACAGAAGCGATGGGGTCACGCCGGGGGCGCGCCACAGCTCGATCGGGCGTCCTTCGACCTTGAGTCGCTGCGTGATCATCGCCGTCCGCGCGCGAACAGTGACGACGCCCGAGCGCTCGAAGGACACGTCCGCGCCGACCTGCGCGTCGTTGAGCGGGAGGTCTTCGATGCGCGTCGTGGGACGCAAGAGCGAGACATCGTAGCGTCCAGCCCACAGACGACGCCCGGCGCTCGCACGAGCGAGGTCGTACTCGACGGGGCTCGCGTGCCGCGAACGAAGCTGAACGCGCGCCGCTCCCCAGGACGCGGGAGCCGGCGCTCCGTCCACTTCGAGCTGCAGCGACGACGCGACGGTCTCCAGCGAAATCGCAGGCGATGGATCCCCTTCGCGCATCGCGCCGAGCGCGCGAAGCTCGCAAGGCAAGAGAGAGTCGGGCTGCGAGCACGCCGTGGGGAGGATCGAGTACCCGACGCTCACGTCGTACGTGTGACCGCGGCCCGGCAGCTCGAGCGTCGCGCGGTTGGCCGCGAGCGAGACCGACGCGAACGCGCGGATGTTCGGGTCGTTTGCAGGGACGAGCTCGGCGAACATGGACGCGTTTGGATCGCGACCGTCGACGCGAAGATCGAAGGACATCGTCCGAGGAGAGACGTCGATCTGCACGTCGCGGGCGGCGCGCAGATCGAGCTCGTCCATCACGAGCGCGCGGTTCGCCATGTGCCATCCAGGCGCGGGCGTAAGCTCGTTGTTCGCCTCCCAGCGCACGCGGTAGATCGCAGGCGGAAGCGTGAGCGAAAACGCTCCATCCGAGCGCGCTCCGAGCTCGAGCCGCGCGCTCGCGGGCGGTCGCAGGGACTCGAACACGAGCGCTCCGCGCGAGCTCCCCGGCTCGACGCTCTCGAGCGGAAGCCCGTTGCGTGTCACGCGCCCCTGGACGGTGATCACGTTCGCGAAGAGCGTCACGTTGACGCCGCTCAACACGCCACCTGGGCACACGTCGCGCGGCGAGAGCGACGTGCCACAAGAGAACAACCCAACCGATCCCGCAAGGCAAAGCACCACCCCGCGGGACGCGCAGCGAACTCGCTGTTTCATGTGCGTCTCCTTTGCGAGAGACCAACGCAACGAGCGAGCCAACGCACGCGAAGCAGTTCGACCAGCGATTTTTCAGCTCCCTCGAAGGCGCGCCTCCCCGAGCGCCGCTCTGCGTCAATCTTCGCACACCGAATCAACGCGCCTCGCGACTCGGCCGCTGCTCACCGCCCGGAGAACTTCGCCTCGCGACGCTCGAGGAAGCTCTGGACTCCTTCGCGCGCGTCGTCGGTCATCATGAGCGACCGCGCCGAGGTCATCATCGAGGCGAGCGCCGCGGCGTGTCCCTCTTCGACGGCGGTGCGCGCGTTGGCGAGGGAGGCCTGCACCGCGAGCGGGGCTTGTCGCGCGATGGTCGTCGCGATCGCGCGGGCGCTGTCGACCTGGGCGCCGACGTCGGTGACGTCTTGGGCGACGCCGATGCGACGGGCCTCTTCGGCGTCGAAGAAGTCTCCTGTGAGCACGTAGCGCATCGCGTTTTGGTAGCCAGCGACGCGGGCGAAGCGCAGCGTGGCTCCGCCGAACGGCATGATCCCTCGGCGCACTTCGAACTGCGTGAACTTCGCGTCGCGCGCGGCGACGACGATGTCCGCGGCGAGGCACAGCTCGACGGCGACGGTGTAGCAGTAGCCCTGGACGGCGATCACGAAGGGCTTCGTGCGACGACGGCCGAAGAGCCCGAAGGGGTCGACGCATCCGTCGGGAACGAGCGTTCCCCCGGCGGCGACGAAGGGGCCGACCTCGCCGAGGTCGAGGCCCGCGGTGAAGTGCGCCCCGTGCGCATAGAGAAGCACGCAGCGCACATCGGGGTCGTCTTCGGCGCGGGTGAACGCCTCGGCGAGCTCGCGCAGCATCGCGAGGTTGAACGCGTTGCGCTTGGGCGCGCGATCGAGGCCGACCTCGAGCACGTGTTCGCGCAGCTCGACAGTGATGGTTTCGTGGGTCATCTCGAACGCGAATGGTCCCCGCGCGCGGGCCGTGTGTCTACGGGGCGAGCGTGAGCGACAGCGCGAAAAGGGACGCCAAAGGGTGTCCCCGTCGGAGCGGCCCTGTGCAGGCGAAACCGCTTACGGGGCGGTAACTCTGGGGGCTCGTTCAGCGCGTCTCGTCCGAGCCGTCGAGCGCTACGGCGAGGGTCCCGTTGATTGTGTGGGCGTGAGCGTCATCGTGTCGGTGACGGGCACCGGCGCCGCGGGGATGGGAGCCGCGAAGCGCAAGAGCGCGAGCTGAGAGCGCACGCACTCTTGCAGCGGAGCGACGAGCCCCGCGACGCGGGGGTTGATCGCGCGACCGCTTCCGTCGCTGTTGCGCGCGACGTCGAAGCGAACGTCGAGCTGCTGCGGATTGGGCGAGGCCGGAGCGTATCGCTCGAAGCAGAACGCGAAGCGCCCGCCCGCGACGAGCAGCGTGCGGCGCACCTGCGCGACGAGCGTCGGCGTGGCCCGCGCGTCGATTTGCTGTCGAAATTGACGCCGAGGCGGCTGACGCGCGCCCATCGCACCGGCCCCGCTCGCAGAAACACCAGAGCCGGACCCTGTGCCGCCACCGTGGCCGATGAGACCGATGCTCCCGAGGGAAGGCGCGGGTATCGGCGCGCCGCGACTCGGGGGGATCGGGCCCAAGCCACCACGGCCGAACGTGCCCGTGATGCGATCTCCGAGCGGCGCCACGAGCGGCGCAGGAGCCGCGTCACGCGGAGCGCCCGCGTCCGCGCGAGGAGCGCTCTGCGCAAACGCAACGTCGACACACCCCGTGAGCACGATCGACGTCGTGCAGAGCAACCGTCGCATCGCGCGAAGCTACGACACTCGAGCGCGGCGCGGCGAGTTCGTCGCAGCCGACGAGAGATCTCGACGCGCGGGATGGAGACCTCCGTGGTGGCTGTGGTTCGTCACGGGGCGCCGAAGCGCGACGAAGACCCGCACAACGCGCGGACCCGCGACGCCTGCGACCTACGACAGCGGAACCTGTTGCGTCCTGGCACACCTCGCGTGGCGCCCGTGCATCACTGTTGGCGATCGACGTTCAGCGTGTTCGGACTCGGTACGGCAGACGCGTGGGATGCAGTCTCCGAAGCGCTGGCGCGAAGCGTGCAGACTTCTTCGAGACATCATGCCGACTACGCTCGATCACGAAACTCGCGTGTCTTCTTTGCGAAACGTCCGCGCGGCCCTGTGCGCTGCGGCGATCGCCTCGGTCCTCAGCGCGTGCGCGGCGCATCCAGAGGTCGTTCCCGCGAGCGTCGCGCTCGCCGCGGACGTGTCGGTAGCCAGCGTGTGGGGCGCGGCCGACAACGACGTGTGGATCGTGGGCGCACGCAACAACGAGTGCGTGATCGCCCGCTGGAACGGCGTCACGGCGACGGAAGTCGCGCACCCTCCGTGCGGTTGGGCGCTCGCCGTCCACGGCACGAGCGCGAGCAACGTCTGGGTCACCACGGGAGGCATCGACGCGCCGCTGCGCGTGCTGCGTTGGGACGGCAGCGCGTGGAGCGAAGCGTGGAGCGAGCCCGCGCCCGCGCGCACGCTGCGGGTCATCGCAGCGACGGGGCCCGACGATGTGTGGTTCGCCGGCGGCGTGTCGCGCACGAGCTCGATCGGGCGTCCCACCACGGACCGGCCGTGGTTGCTGCACTGGAACGGTAGGGCGTTCGAAGAGAGCCCCGAGCTGGACCTTCGGTCCACTCCAACGAGCTCTCCATCCACCTCGCCGTCGGGCTTGGTCGCGCGCGCCAACGGAGAGCTCTGGCTCAACGGAACAAACCGCGAAGTCTGGCACCACGCGCCCGGCGCTCCGCTCACCGAGTGGCAGTTCATCAGCCCGCGAACCAGCGGACTGTCGACCGACACCCTCGTCGACGTCGCAGACGGAAGCGTTTGGGCCACGTCCGTCACGTTCACCGAGTGGGACAGCGCGACGCGCACCTTCGCCCCCTCGAGCGCTGCGCCGCAAGCCCCTGCGGCGCTCGGGCGCGGCGTCGCGTTGGATCGAAGCAACGCGTGGTTCAGCACGTCGATCGGCGTCGGGCCCGAGCAGTGCTCGACCTCGGGCAGCGCGTTCTCGGGCATCGGACGCTCGTGCGGACCGTCGATGATCCTCCCAGCAATCGCGCGATGGAACGGCGCCGCGTGGAGCACGACGACGATGCCCGCAGACTTCGCGAGCGGCCGCGTCGTGTGGCGCGAGCCGACGTCCGGCGCGCTCTGGATCGTCGCGCGAGGGCGCGTCGGCCGCGTTCAACGCAGTCAGCTTCGGTGAGCGTCGCTCGCGGAGGCGCTCACGGGTACCCGTCGCGCAACGGTGATTCGTCCCCGCAGCACCGGCGCCTCGCGCGTTGGATCGCCGACCTCCAGGCTCGTCGCCTCGCTCGCTCCGCGCCGTTCTTTGCGATAGCGTTTCGATCATGGGAGGCAAGGCACCCGACGACGATGTTGTTTGGTACCCGTCCGAGGACCACATGGGGGTTCACGAGTTGCAAACGTGGCTCGCGGTGCAGCTCTGGCTGTCCGTGCGCCGTCACCTCGCGGAGCAGCGCCGCGACCTGCGTTCGGGGCACGATCAGTTCTTCTATTGGAAGAAGGGCGACCCCACGGCGCGGCTCGCGCCGGACGTGTACGTGCTCGACGTCCGCGGCCCCGATGAATTCATGGGCGTATGGAAGACCTGGGAAGGGCCGTATGCTCCGGCGTTCGCCGTTGAAATCGTGGGCGATGATTTTCGCAAGGACTACGACGACGCGCCGGTCGGCTACGCGACGATGGGCACGCGCGAGCTCGTGATCTTCGACCCGTGGGCGACGCAGCGGAGCCGCGTTCGTGTGCGCTGGCAGGTCTACCGCGCAGGGGCCGACGGCAAGCTCGTCGAAGTCGAGACGTCCAACGGCCCCGCCGTGTGGAGCGAGTTTCTTCAGTGCTGGCTTCGGCGAGTCATCGACGACAGCGGGCGCGTCGGCGTACGCCTGTCGCTCGACGAAGCGGGAACGAACCTCGTCCTCACCGCCGACGAGTCGACGACGCTCGAGCGCGAACGCGCTGAACAAGAGCGCGAACGCGCTGAGCAAGAGCGCGAACGCGCTGAGCGAGAGCAGCACGAGCGGCGCGCAGCGGAGGAGAAGCTCGCGAAGCTACGCGCCAAGCTCGTCGCAGCGGGGATCGATCCGGACGAGTAATCCGAGGGGCGCGCAAACCGCGGGCGACTGAACCGCCACCACTCAGAGGGCGTTGGAGTGGGATTTCGGCCTTTTGCTGCAGATCTGCGTCGACCATCGGCGTCAGCAATTCTTGCAATCACCCTGCTATTGCTGCGAATCGCTTCCTTGCTGGTCTCGCAGCTCCTTGCAAAAGTCTCGAACTTCCACTCCAACGCCCTCTCATTCGATCGACGTACTTTTCTCGATCGATTCGTGGCGGTTCGACTCGAGTTCAACGGTCTTGTGTACGGCCGACGCTTGTCTCGTTTCGACGGCGTTCGATTGTGGCGTGGTTTAGGTGTCTGGTTCGGAGGTGATCGACAGGACGATGGCGCGGCCGAGGCTGGTTCCGAGGGCGAGCGTCGAGTCGTCGTCGAGCGTGGCGCACACGATGGCCTCCGCTTGCTCGGTGGGGAGCCGAAACGACGCGAGCTCGCTGCCAGTCGATCCGTTGAGCAGCACCAACGTCGCCGGAATCGAGTCCCTGGCCGCGACGATCACGGCGCCGTTCTTCATCGATCCGAGCGCCACGAGGCGCGACTTCGGAGTCCAAGAGCGACCGCCGTTCAGCGACGCGAACGCCTGAATGATCTCGCCCCCGTACGAGAGCGCGAGAAACAGCTCGCCGCCAGCGATCTTCTTTGGCCACAGCCGCGCGTGCGCGCACGGGTCGATCGAAAACGCGGGGACCTCCTGGCGCGCTGCGCTCACGAGCGAGCCCGGCCGGCGGTCCGCGATGATGTTTCGCACTTCGAAGACGCGGACGCTTCCGCGCTCGACGGTCGCCGTGGGCGTCGCGAGCGGCTCGATCTCGCGCCGCGACCGCTCGACGCCCGAGCGAAGCTCGATGACCGCGTACGCGGCGCTGCGACGCGGTTGATACTCGACACACACAATCGAATCGAGGTCGAGCTCGAACAGCTCCCACCACGGGCAGTCGCGCTCCCACAAGAGCGCGCCGGAGCTCACTTCGTACGCGCGCACCTGGCCCGGGTGTCCCGCGACGATCAGCGAGCAGTCTCGCGAGAAGAGCACCGCTGTCGGGTCGAACGAGGCGTCCGCCTCGAGCTCGCAGAGCGCCGCCACGCGACCGGGCGCGGCCTCGTGCCACAGGACAGGGTCGTGCCCGAGCACGCCGACGAGCGCGCGGCGTCGATCGAAGGCGAGCGCGCGCACCGCCTGACGATCGTGTCCGGCGCACGCGTCGACGACGCGGTCGACGACGATCGAATAGCGACGCCCCGGGGAGGCCATGACGCTCAGCGAAGCACGGCGCTG
Organism: Myxococcales bacterium; assembly: GCA_016793325.1. Lineage (GTDB taxonomy): Bacteria > Myxococcota_A > Polyangia > Polyangiales. The sequence goes on from JAEUKI010000093.1 coordinate 55,240, forward strand.
CCGCCCGCGACGAAGCTCCAGCTGCTTCCGCCAGAGCACACCGTCGTCGTCGCTTGGATGCGCAGCCGCAGCGATCCAGACATCGCAGGAACGGCGAACGTGCGCGTGATCGTGCGCAGCGACATGCCCGAGCCGCCAGGGAAGGTGTAGCTGCCCACGACGCTTCCGTTGACGAGCACGTTCCACGAGAGCGGCTGTCCGACGGCGCAGCCCGCGGTGAGGTCGCGCATCTGGAAGTTCATGTCGATCGCCGTCGTCGTGGCCGCGCGAAAGAACGTCTCTTCGACGAAATCCCCGGCGCGAAAGAAGAGCTGCCCCGTCAACAGCCCCGAGGGCGTGACGCCCACGGTCGACGAGCTCGACGGAAAGACGACGTTGGTCGTCGGCGCCACGCACGTCCCGCTGACGCACATCGAGCCGCTCGCGCACACGCGACCGCACCCGCCGCAGTGCATCGGGTTGGTGTTGACGTTGATCTCGCAGCCGTTGCTCGCGACGCCGTCGCAGTTGTTGAAGCCGCTCGCGCACGAGGCCACGGTGCACATGCTCGCGGCACAACCCGGCGTTCCGTTGGGGATCGTCGGGCACGCGCGGCCGCACCCGCCGCAGTGGGCGACGTTGTTCGTCGTGTTGATCTCGCAGCCGTTGGCGGCGTTCGCGTCGCAGTTATCGAAGCCCGCGCTGCACGCGCCGAGGCCGCACGCGCCCGCGTTGCAAGCGCCGGTCGCGTTGGCGAGCGCGGGGCACACGGTCCCGCAGCGGCCGCAGTTTCGCGCGTCCGAGCGCGTGTTCGCCTCGCAGCCGTTGGCGGCGTTCGCGTCGCAGTTGTCGAAGCCCGCGTTGCACGCGCCGAGGCCGCACGTCCCGAGCGAGCACGTCGCGGCCGCGTTCGCGGGCGACGGGCACGCGTTGTCGCAACGACCGCAGTGACGCAGGTCGCTCGTCGCGTCGACGCACACCATCGACGTCTCAGCACCACAAATCAACCCAGGCAGCGGACACTCGACGCGGCACGCGCCTCGGACGCACATCTGTCCCGACGGACAGACGTTGCCGCACGCGCCGCAGTGCATCGCGCTCGACTGCGTATCGACGCACGCTCCCGCGCAACGACGCTCGCCCATCGCGCACTCGCACGCGCCCATCACGCAGCTCTCGCCCGCGCCGCACGCGTTGCCGCACGCGCCGCAGTTGGCCGAATCCGTGTCGATCGACACGCACGTCGCGCCGCAGCGCACCCTCCCTGGGTCGCAACCAGCTCCGGTGTCGACGCCAGTGTCCACGCCCGTGTCCACGCCCGTGTCCACAGCGGACGGAACGTCCGCCGTCGCGCTATCGCTCGCGTCCGCGGGCGTGCGCGCGTCGGGCGTCGAGGGAACGTCGGCACACCCCCCGAGCACCACCGCCGCGAGCGCGATCGACGCGAGGCATCCGCGCGAGGCGCCGCGCTTTCTGTGTGGGAGCAGCGGTGTCGAGAGCGAGAGTTCGCCTGGATTCGCAGGGACGATCCGTGCCATCCGATGATCCTACCGCGCCTCTGACTCGCGTTGGATACGCGATCGAAGCGGGCATCCGCCAGCGATGGGCGTGTACGCCGGCTCGAAGAGGCACACGCGGCTCGCCGCGGCATCGCCGTCGGAGGCAGGCTCGCTTTCCACAGCGTCGAGCGCGCTGACCGAGGCGTCGTGCGCGGGCGGAGCGCTCGGCAGCGAGAGGCGGACGAACGTGAAGTCGACGCGCCGGTTTCGCGCGCGAGCCTCAGGCGTGTTGCCTGAAACCAGCGGGCGTCGGGTTCCTTCGCCGACCGCGACCAATCGCCCCTGGTTGACGCCGCGCTCGATCAGCGCGCGTCGCACGGCGTTCGCGCGCGCGGTGCTGAGCCCCATCGGGTCTTCTTCGTCTCTCGTCGCGTGACCGGCGATCCTCACCATGCGAATCGACTGCTGGCTCTCCACTGCGTTCGCGATCTGCGCGATGATCGGCATCACGTGGTTCTCGAGGGTCTCGCTGTCTTGGTCGAAGCGAATCTCGGGCGGAATCGTGACGGTGTCGGGGAGAAGCACGATCGGGCCCCGGTCCGGACAGCCATCCTCGTCATCGATGTTGTTGACGATCTCGGCTTCGTCCGGGCACTCGTCACACCCGTCGCGAATCGTGTCTCCGTCGTTGTCGCGATCGACGCAGCCATCGTCGTCTTGGTGCCGATCGACGTCCTCGGGCTCTTCGGGGCAGCGATCGAGCGCGTCCGCGATGCTGTCGCAGTCTTGATCCACCTCGGGACAGCCGTCGCTGTCCGCGACGCCATCGCGATCCTCTGCCACCGTCGGGCAGCGATCTCGGGCGCCGACGACGCCGTCGCGATCGGGATCGGGGTCGATCGGCGCCGAAGGAGCGATCGCGCGCGCTGCGGGTCGCGTCGCGTCGCGGCCCGCGCAGCCCGCGACCACAACAGCGATCCACGCGAGCGCGCAGCGCGCGAGCCGCACCCGTCGAGGCGTCGAAGAGATCACAACCGTCGAGGATGCCTCGAACAGAGAGGCAGGATCATCGGTGAAGTGTCTCGGGGGAGCGACGCGCGTTGCGAGGGCGTTTCGTACGGCGCCGAGAGCATGGAGGGCAGCGAGCGCGTGCTGGCAACGGGACGCATCGCGATTTCTCGCGTTGTGGATGCGCGGTCAGCCCCCACCCGCGCTGCCGCGCGCCGCGCAGTGGCGTTCATGCGCAGAGATTCATCTCGGCGCGAGCGCCCCCAGCGCTCTCAGCGACGGCGACGACGCGCGCGCACGACGAGCGCGAGACCGCCGAGGAGCGCCATCGCCGCGGCGCGACGATCGTCTGTGCGGCTCGAGCCAGGAACGACGCACCCGCACGCGCCGTCACCCGAGAGCACTCCCGGGGACGAATTCCGCGCGTCCATCGTGACGCTGCCGTCCGACGCGTCCGCCGTCACGCCGCTGTCCATCGTGGCGACGTCGGCGTCGCTGCCGCCGTCACCGAGGCCGCTGTCGACGCTGCCGTCGCTGCTCGCGTCGGAGCCGCTGTCGCTTCCCGCGTCGCTCGGCGTTCGGCCGACGCACGCGCCCACGGTTCGATCGCACACGGGGGTCGGGTCCGCGCAGTTGCTGTCGGCCATCGCCGACGGCATCGCGGGGTCGGTTCGCGCTGCGCCTGCCTCGCGCATGTCGCTGTCGGCGACGCAGTCGTTGTCGCTGTCCGTGTCGAGGAAGTCCGGTCGATCGCCCATCGCCGAGCCGTCGCTGTTGGCCGGGCGCATCGGGTCCGCGCCGCGCTCGACCGCGTCCGGAACGGTGTCTCCGTCGCTGTCTCGATCGAGGTGCGCGGGGATCATGTCCATGTCGACCGCGCCGCCCATCATTTCAAGAGCGACCTCGACGGCCGTGGGGATCCCGTCGCCGTCATCGTCGGCGTCGAGGTAGTCGGGCAACATGTCCGCGGTCCCCTCGCCCGTGGGCACGGTCTCGTCGCTGTTGCGCGGCATCATGGCGCCGCCCGCGCCGAGCTCTTCGCTCGTGAGGAGACCGTCGCCGTCGTCGTCGGTGTCGTTCCAATCGGGGCGCATGTCGCCGTCGGTGTCGCGGGGCGTGAAGGTCGGGCCAGGGCCGACTTCCATGCCGTCGCGAACGCCGTCGCCGTCGGTGTCGGGGTTCATCGGGTTGGATCCGATGCGTCGCTCGTCGAGGTCGGGGATCCCGTCGGTGTCGGTGTCCACGTCCGCGACGCACAGGCCCGTCGCGATCGCGCACACGGGCGTCGGAGCCATGCAGTTGTTGTTCACGTCCATCGACGGAAGGGCAGCGTTCGTTCGCGCAGCGCCTGCTTCGCGAGGGTCGCGATCGAGCACGCAGTCGTTGTCGCTGTCGGTGTCGAGGAAGTCCCTCGACGCGTCCATGTCGCTGTTCGCTGGCATGGCGGGCGTGGCTCCGGCTTCGACGAGGTCGAACACGGTGTCTCCGTCGCTGTCGCGATCGAGCCACGCGGCCAACATGTCTCCGTCGGGGTCGGGGGTCATTCCTGCGGAAGTGCGTTCGACCGCAGTGGGAATGCTGTCTCCGTCGTCGTCACTGTCGAGGAAGTCCGCGATCGTGTCGCTCGCCCCCTCACCCATGGGGACCGTCGCGTCGCTGTTGCGCGGCATCATGGCGCCGCCTGCGCCGAGCTCGTCCGCCGTGAGCAGACCGTCACCATCGTCGTCGACGTCGAGGTAGTCCGCGAGCGCGTCCGAGGTGACCCCGGGCGCCGCGGCGCCGTCGGTGTTGCGGGCCATGAACTGCCCGCCCGCGCCGAGCTCGTCGCGCGTGAGCACGCCGTCGCCGTCGTCGTCGGTGTCGAGCGCGTCGATGCGCATGTCGCGATCGGTGTCGACCGGCGTCGTGCGCGTCGTCGTGATCATCGCGTCGGCGTCGTTGCTGTCGACCGCGGCGAGGAGGCCGTCGCGGTCCGCGTCGATCGTTCCGTCGAGGCGGCCGTCGCGGTCCGTGTCGAGCGAGGCGTGGCCGTCTTCGCGCACGTCGAAGACGCCATCGGCGTCGGAGTCGAGGTCGAGGTGGTTGGGGATCCCGTCACCATCGAAGTCCACGCGGTCGTCGACGCCGTTTCCATTGGCGTCGACGAACCCTGCGAAATCACGATCGCGAAAGTCGGGGACGCCGTCGCGGTCCGTGTCGAGCGAGGCGTCGCGGCCGTTGCCCTCGACGCTGTCGAGCACGCCGTCGTTGTCGTCATCAGCGTCGACGAGGTCGACGACGAGGTCGCCGTCGCTGTCGTTGGCGGGCGTCGCGCACACGGGCGGGCGCGAGGCCGAGCAACGACCGCCCGTGCACGGCGCGCCGGGCATCACGGGCGTGTTGTCGCAGGCGCCGCTCGCGTTGCACACGTCCGTCGTGCACTCGTTGCTGTCGTTGCAGTCCGCGGTCGTGAAGCACCGCGCGACGCACGTCCCCATGTCGCACCGGCCGGTCGGAACGCACGGCCGCGTCGACGTGCAGCCCATGCGGCCGATCTCGATGAGGCACGTCGCGCTGCAGCCGTCGCCGTCGTCGATGTTGCCGTCGTCGCAGCCCTCGCCCATGTTGAGCGATCCGTCGCCGCAGCCTGGAATGCGGAACGGGTTGAAGTACGCGAACATCCCGGTGCCGCCCGCGGCGGTCACGAGGCCGAGCTGAAAGTCCGTCATCGCCAGGACGGTGTGGTTTCCGCTCGAGACGTTGAAGCGCACGCGGGTCCACTCGGGGTGCATCGGAACGGTCACGCTCGTCGCGCCCGCGGGCATCGCTCCGTCGAGCCGCAAGCTCGCGGCTTGCGCGGTCGGGATGAACACGCTCGCGACGCCAGAGCCGATCACGTTGAAGTCGGTGACCCATCGGGACACCGGCGCGAACGCGACCGGCGGGATGAGCGCGACGTCGGTCTCGCAGCCCGAGAGCCCGGACTCTTGAAAGACGTACACGCGCGCAGAGCTCTCGACGTAGGTGATTCCGTTGGGCGAAAACGTTCGAACTTGCCCAGCGTTGAGCGTCGTCGTGGTCGAGCCCATCGCGTCGACGACGGTCACCATCGTCGCGTCGGTGTCCGCGACGACGTGCACGCGCTCGCCGTCGGCGGCGCTCGTCGGGTAGTCGTCGACGATGTACTGCCGGCCCGTCCCAGTGATGGGAACGACGTTGTCCATCCCCTCGTCACCGCACCCGCCGCCGATCGCACAGGAGCCCGTGCCGCCGGACCACCCGCGACCGCCGCTCGACACGGTGATCGGGTCCGTCGATGTGACGAGCGCTCCGCGGATTTCGAAGGCGCACCCCTCGAGCGTCCGCGCGACATAGGTCTGCCCTGCGGCGAGCGTGACCTCGAGCGAGGCGTTCGTCGTCGCGCGCCAGAAGTTTCCAGTGACCCCAGGAGGCGCGGTGAAGCGGACGGTCGCGCCGAGCGGCGCGTACACGCTGATCGCGTCGTGGCCCGTGTCGACGGTCGACGCTTGATTCAGCGAATACCCCGCCACTCGAAAACGTGTGCCGAGCGAAGCGCTCGACGGCTTGATCGTCTCGGACGACTGCCACGGCCCGCGCATCAAGCGATGGTCGACGATGAGCTCGGCGGAGCTCGCCTCGATGAACACGCCGCGGCTCTCGGCGCGGTCGTACGTTCCGGCGACGCCGTTGAAGGTCGTTTGCGGGGTGGCGGGCGCGTACACGAACGACGCCGAGGTGCCGAGGTCGACGCGAATCGGCGAGCCGGGGCTCACGCTGAACGCGACGGGCATCGCGGTGCCTGCGTGCCGGTAGGTTCCAGTGATGGTCCCGCGCGGCGAGGCGATCACGAGGTCGTAGCCGACCTCCCACGTCCCCGTCGGCGGCGGCTGCGCTGGCGGAACGTAGAAGCACGAGCGTCCTGGCGAGCACGCCTGCGCAGCGGCCTCTCGAGCGTCGAGCAGCGAAGCGCTGCCGATCAGCGACGCGACGAACGTGACAGAGAGCGCAGCGCGACGCCTGCGCGCGAGAGTCGATTTCATGACGACAGCGTATCGCGCTCTCGCCTGTGTCGGGTGCAAACAATTCCGATTTCTTTGAACCGACACCGCGGCGGTCTTCGAAGCCAATCCCGTGACGGGCGTCGTACTTTTGCCGATTCGCCGCGTTGGTTTGGACCGACTTTCAACGGTCTTCTCGCCGTCGATCCGCTCGGGCCTCTTCGATGCGCATCGCGAGCGCGGTATCGATCATCGCGAGTCTCGTGCGACGCAGTCGAGCGCGGGCGAGACCTCCGCGCGAACGCTCATCCCCGATGAAGTCCGTGCTCTTCAGCGACCTTCGCGTTGCGCGCCTCGGCGCGTTGCAGCGCGGGCCTCGCTTCGAGCCTCGCTGCGTACTTCGTAAACGCTTCGATGGGCTCGACCATCTTGAATCGGAGCATGTACCGAAGCGTTCCCCCGAAAATTACGTCGGCCATCGTGAACTTCGACCCGAGAAGAAAATCACCGCGAGACACCGCGCTCTGCATCGCGCGGAGCATGAGCTCGAAGTCTCCCCAGCCCGCTTGTCCGGGCTTGAACTCCCACTTCGCAGCGCGCGCCATCGCGCCCGGCTCGATCACCGATGGAGCGAACAAAGCCCAGCGAAAGTACGTCGCGCGCGACGGGTCATCGAGCGCAGGCGCGAGCGTGCCCGAGGCATAGCGATCCGCGAGGTAGAGGCCGATCGCGGCGGTCTCGGTGACGACCGCGTCACCGTCGACGAGGACCGGGAGCTTGCCCATCGGATTGAGGGCGAGAAAGTCCGGTGACCTCTGCGCTCCGCCCATCAAATCAACGTAGCGAAGTTCGTAGTCTTTTCCGAGCTCCTCGAGCATCCAGACGCATGTCGCCGCGCGGGAGTACGGGTGGTGGTAGAGCGTGATCGTCATGGCTGAACTTGTACGACAAGCACCCAAATAGCGGGTGCTCGAAACTCCGCTCAACGGACTACAGGCGACGCTCGACGACGAGACGAAGTCGTGAGAGCAATCGGCCTATGGGAAGTCTACTCGCGAGGGCCCGGGGCCTATTTGCGTGCGCGCTCTTCGCAGCGCCCGCCGCAGCTGAGGCGCAAGTTTCACTGACGGGAACGTTCATCGACTATGTCCACGTTGGGACCAACGGAGGCATCCTCAACAGCCGCACGCTGCCCGCCGCCATGAGGCGCAGCATGCGCTACCGAGAAACCACGACGACGGCGTATTCGTGCGACACGTTTGGTCCAGGCGAGGCCGTCGAAGAGTTCGCCTTGTCGGGGCAAGTCGTGGGGATGCTCGTCCCCGTGACGGTGACGCAGTCGCAGTTCACGACGGTGTCCGCCCCCACGGCGACGGGCCGCACCATGACGTGGACGGGGCGTTCGTCGCTCACAGCGATGCCGCTCGAGGTCGCGCAGAGCGTCGCGTTCAACGACATGGACCGGCACATCACGGTGAGCGTTCGCGTGACCAACCGCGGGTTGCTCACGATCTCGAACCTGCACTATCTCCGCAACGGCGACCCCGATTTCGCCATCAACGGCTGCAACGAAGCGATGGGCGGCTTCGAGACCGCCAACGACGTCGTCCGCCAAGGCACGACGCACCCCGACGCGCTCGTGATCGCGTGCAGCCGCCCGATGCAGACGCCGTTCTTCTGTCTCGGGCTCGGCGCCGCGGGCACCAACGCGCGCGCGCACGTCGCCACGGCGCTCTCGAACACCAACCCTGTCGCGACGTGGACGACGCCGCGCGACTCGAACGGACTCGTCGAAGACCGTGGAATTTCTCTCGCGTTTCGCAACGAGCCGACGCTCGCGCCCGGCGCCTCGGTGACCTTCACGTTCAACTATGTGTGGGGCACTTCACCGACCGAAGTGATCGATCGATTCGAGGGGCTCTACTGTCTGCCCGCCACGCTCGATCAACCCATCACCTTCGCCGAAGGCGCGATGGCCACGCTCCGCGCGTACCCCAATCGCCCTGGAGCGATGTTCTCGTGGGACCTCGACAACGACGGAATGTTCGAGACGATGGGCAACCCCATCACGTTCAACGCCACGATGTTGGACGGGCCGAGCACCGCGCGCATCGCTGTTCGCTACACGGCGCCGGACTGCGCGACGCGGCCCGAGACGACGAGCGCGACGGTGAACATCAACAACGTCGCTCCCTCGTTTACCTCTCGTCCGACGACGAGCGCGACGCCGGACATCGAGTACTCGTACACGCCGGCCATCACGGACCCCGCGGGCCTCGTGCGCGATCCGCCGACGTTCCGCCTCGTGTCGGGACCGATGGGGATGACCGTTGACCCAGCGACGGGGCGCGTTCGATGGACGCCCACCGCGGCGATGTCGGGCATGTCCTTCATGGTGACGATCGAGGTCAACGACGGCGACGGCGGCGTCACGCGTCAGTCGTGGACCATCATCGTGGGCCGCGTCTGCGCGGACGGGGACATGGACGGCTTCCCCGACGCTGCGTGCGGCGGCAACGACTGCAACGACGGCAACGCGATGATCAACCCCGGCGCCCGCGAGGTGTGCGACGGGGTCGACAACAACTGCGACACGGTGCGCGACGAGGGCTTCATGCTCGGAACCGCGTGCAACGCCGGCGTCGGCGCGTGCCGCGCGACCGGGATGCTCGTGTGCGCCGCCGACGGAGCGAGCGCGGTGTGCAACGCCGTTCCCTCGATGCCGGGCCGCGAGCTGTGCGGCGACATGATCGACAACGACTGCAACGGCATGGTCGACGATGGGTTCAACATCGGCGAGATGTGCACGGCAGGGCTCGGGGCCTGCGCGCGGATGGGCATGTTCGTGTGCGCCCCCGGCGGCATGGGCGCGACGTGCTCGGCCACTGCGGCGACGCCAGGCGCCGAGACGTGCAACGGGATCGACGACGACTGCGACGGCACCGTCGACAACGGCTCGCTCTGCGCGAGCAACATGGACGGAACGCGCTGCTCGACCGTGGGCATGGCGACGTTCTGCGGCTGTACGATGGATGGAGATTGCGCGGCGGATCGTCGCTGCAACCCGACCACCAACCGCTGCGAGCCTCGACCGCCTACCGACGCAGGAACGAGCGACGCAGCAGCCGACGGCTCACCCGACAGCGGCAGCGACGGATCGACCAGCGCCGATGGCGGCGGCGACGGATCGACCAACGACGGAAGCGCTGGCGACGCGAGCACGATGGACGCGAGCGCTGGTGACGGAGGCGCCGAAGACGGATCGACGAGCGACGGCAGCACGACCGACGCGAGCACGATGGACGCGAGCGCTGGCGACGCATCGAACAACGACGGCGGCGCGGGCGACGGAAGCGCGATGGACAGCCAGACGACGGGCGACGGCTCGTCGCGCATCGGCGTCCTGAGCGGCGACGGCGCGTGCGCGTGCCGCGCTCCAGCGGCGCCTGCGAACGGCGCGAAGAACACGCTCGCGCTCCTCGCGACGTGCGCGGCGATCGCGCTCACCGTGAGCCGTCGTCGCCGCGCGAAGCGCTGAACCGAGCGGCGCTGCGGAGGGGGCCGTAGCGCGTCGAGGGAGGGCGGGGGGCCGCGCGGAGCCGAACGCGAAGCGCGCGTGCGCCTTGACCTCGATCGCGACTGCGGTCGAGTCTCGCGCGCGACGTGACCGACGAGCGAACTCCGAGGGGCGACTTCTACAGCGACGACGATCGCGCGTTTCGCGGGACCCTCGAGGCGTGCTTCGCGCGGAGCTGGCAGTGGACCGGCGTCACAGAACGCCTCGCGCGCGACGGTGATTTCGCGCCGATCGAGCACTGCGAACGAACGCCGATCGCCGAGCCCCTTGTGCTCTGGCGAGACCGCGACACCGTGGTTGCTCGGTCGAACGTGTGCACCCATCGGGGCGCGCTGATCGCCACGCGATCGGGGTGTTCGCGCGCGCTGCGATGCCCGTATCACGGGCGAAAATTCGCGCCCGACGGCTCGGTGCTCGCGGCGCCGGGGTTCGAGGGAGCGCCGGGGTTTCCGTCGAGGCGCGATCGATTGGCGGGGGCGAGCGTTGATTTCGTGGGCCCGCTCTCGTTCGCGGCGATCGACCCCGCGGTGTCCTTCGATCGATGGAGCGAAGAGCTCCGCGCGTACACGGGGCACCTGCCGTGGGGCGCGCTCGCGTACGACCCGTCGAGCGCGAGGGACTACGAGCTCGACGCGCACTGGGCGCTCTACTGCGAAAATTACCTCGAGGGGCTGCACGTCCCGTACGTGCACCGAGGGCTCGCGCAGGCGATCGGGCTCGACGACTACCGCGCGGAGGCGCTCGAGTACGGCGCGATCCAAGTGGCGTACCCCAGGGACGAGCGCGAGCCCACGATGGCGCCCGCGGCGCGCGACGCGGCGGGCCGCGAGGTGGCGGCGTACTATGTGTTCTTGTTTCCGAACACGATGGTCAACGTGTACCCGTGGGGGATTTCGCTGAACGTCGTGGACCCGATCGCGCCGAGGCGCACACGAATTCGATTTCGCTCGTGGGTCTGGGACGAGTCGCTGCTCGACCTCGGCGCGGGCGCGTCGCTCGACGCCGTCGAGCTCGAAGACGAAGCCATCATTCGCTCGGTCCAGCGCGGCGTGACCGCGCGGCTGTACCCAGGGGGACGCTACTCACCGCGCCACGAGCGAGGCGTGCAGCGATTTCATGAACTGGTGCGAGAGAGCTCGAGGGCGTAGCGGCGGCGGGAGCGTGAATCGATGGAGCCCATAGCCGCGCGGCGCGGCCCCCACCCGCGCTGCCGCGCGCCCCGCCCCCGCCTGGAACGGCAGGGGCGGCGGCTCGGCATTGTGTGGGCGTGTTATCAAAATAGCAACGCTGATGGTGTGTCCCACCACCACGCATTGGATCTGAAAATTCACTGACACCATGCGAAGCCCCGCCCCTGCCGTTCCAGGCGGGGGCGGGGCGCGCGGCAGCGCGGGTGGGGGCCGCGCCGCGCGGCATTGCGCGCACGCGGGGCCGCGCGCCTCTGGGGCCACCGCGCTCACCCTTCGTACACTGCGAGCGTGCGGCGGGCGCAGTCGTTCCACGAGAAGCGCGCGGCGCGGGTGTGGCCGGCGCGGACGAGCGCGGCGCGCTGGGCCTCGTCGAAGAGCAGCGACTCGAGGCCCTCGCGAATCGAATCGATCGAACGCGGATCGCACAAGCGCGCCGCGCCTCCGACGACCTCGGGGATCGAGCTCGCGTCGCTCGCGAGCACGGGGCACCCGACGCTCATGGCCTCCAGCGGCGGGAGGCCGAACCCTTCGTAGAGCGATGGATACACGAGCGCGCGCGCGGATCGATAGAGCGCGCCGAGGACGTCGTCCCCGCCTGCGAAGCGCAGCACCGAGCGCTCGTCGAGCCCCAACGACGCGCACAGCGCGCGCTCGCGACGGTCGAAGGGCTCGCCGCCGAAGCACACGAGCGCGAACGAGCGCTTCGCGCGCTCGCTCGCCGCGAACGCCCTGAGCAATCGCTGAAAATTCTTGTACCCAGCGCGCTGGCCTACATAGAGGACGAACGGTCGATCGACGCGCGGCGCCGCGCCCTCGGGCGGCTCGGTGAACCCGTGATGAACGACGGTGATCTTCTCGCTCGGCGTTTCGAAGAGCTCTTGGAGGTCGCGCTTCGTGTGCTCGGACACGCAGATCACACGATCGGCGCGCGCGACCGCGGCGCGCTTTCGGGCGCTCGTCGTGTCCGCGCGAGAAAACTCCGCGGAGAACTTCTCGTGAATCATGTCGTGCACGGTCACGACCCTCGTCCGCGCCGCGATCGGCATGGGCGTTCGCTCGTAGTACGTCTCGTGCAACACGTCGTACGGCGCGTGAGAGCCACGCGCGACCGCGAGGCGCGCGCGGTTAGCCACGATGAGCGGCGTCGCGAAGAACTGACCCCACTCGGTGTCGCGGCCGATCGTTGGCGAAGAAAGGTCCGCGAGGTACGCGTTGCGATGCACGGGCGCGACGATGTCGGCCACGGTGTCGCCGGCGCCGTTCAAGCGACGCGCGAGCTCGCAGTAGTAGCGAGAGATCCCTCCGTAGCGTTGGAGGCAGAAGATCACGGGGTCGTAGGCGATTCGCACGCGCGGCGGCGAGTGAGCGACAAAGTGACCGCGGACACAAGGGCGAGCCACGCGCACGGGGCGCTTCGGCGTCCCAGGTCGAGACGCGCGGGCACGGAGCAACCGGGATGAGTCGATGCAGGCGCGACGGATGCGTCTGCGCGGTCTTGTTCGACGGGCGCTCCGGTGTTTGCCAACGCGAGCGCGAGCTCCTCGGCGATCGGCGCGAGACCCGAGAACACGGTCTCGCCCTCGCCGCACGGCGCGCTGCTCTGGGACAAGAGCGCGACGACCCGACCCGTCGCGTCGAGCATCGGTGCGCCCGAATCGCCGTCGCATCCGAGCGCGCCGACGCGCAGCTCGTTCTCTGCGATCGATCGCACCGTCGCACGCGCGGCACGACGAACGCCGATCACCCCGCGCGCATCGGCGCCAAACCCCACCACGGTGACCGCAGCTCCGACGGACTCGCGTCGGACGAAGTCGAGCGCGTACCCGATGGGCGTCGCGCTCGTGACGCGCGCGAGCTCGAGCACCGCGAGGTCGCGCCCCGCGAGCCCGATCGGTCCAGCGATGGACTCGCGCCACGCGCCTGTGGTCGTTCGAATCGCGGTGACCTCGACGCGCTCGTCGCGATCGGACAGCGACGCGCTGCCCTCGGTCGCGAGGCGCACCGTGAGCTCTTGCGGAGGCAACGGACGCGCTTCGCCCGCGAGCTGAACGCAGTGCTTCGCGGTCAACACGACGCGGGGCGCGACGAGGACCGCGGTGCAGAGTCCGCCGCGAATTCCACGATCGACGGCGACGACGGCGCGGGGCTCGGCGGCGACGGTCGCGTCGAGCACGAGCGACGAAGACGACTGCGAGACAGAGGCGTCCGGGCCGCACGACGCGACGGCGGCGAGAACAGCGAGGGACGCGAGGGCGCTTCGCGCAGCGGTGCGGCACTTCATGAATCGCAGAATGTGCCTCGATTTGCAGGATCGAAAGGGACTTCAAACTTCTCTGGGGAGGCGCGGCGCGAACGGCGCGCTTAGCGTCTGGCGTCATGACGAACCCACTCGAAAACAGGTGCGCCTCGACGGCCAACGCGGTCCGAACCATGTCGAGCGCGATGATTGTGTGTGCGCTGCTCGCGGCCTGCGGACCGACCGGGGAGCAGCCGATGGACGGCTCGTTCGACAGCAGCGCGGACGCGAGCAGCGCGGACGCGGCGACGCAAGATCGCCCGCAGGACACGGGGGTGATCGAGGACAGCCCCACGGTGGTGACCGACGCGACCAACGGGCAGGACGCCGCGCTCGACGCGACGGCGATGGCGGACGCAGGCGCAGACAGCAGCGCAGACAGCGGCGCAGAGAGCGGCGCCGACAGCAGTGTGGACAGCGGGGTGGACGCGTGTTCGCCGACCGATACGCTGGACGACGACGGGGTGGACTCGAACTGCGACGGCGCCGAGGGGATCGTCGCGACGAGTATCTATGTGGCGCCCGGCGGGCGATCGGGCGCGGCGGGAACGCCGTCGGATCCCGTTCCGACGATGCAAGAGGCCGCGGTGATCGCTGGCGCGATGGCGTCGCGTCGCGTGGTGATCGTGGCGGTGAGCGCGTCGCCGTACGCGACGCAAGGGCTCGACGAGCTGCTCGGGCTCGGCTGCGTGGTCTCGGGCGGCTACGAGCCGACCGCGCGGTGGTCGAGGCCCATGGGCGCGATGACCCCGCCGAGCGGAACGCGCTTCGTCCCCAACGCGATGACGGGGAGCAACGTTCGCGTTCGCGGCGGTTCGGGCGGGCAGCTTCGATTTGCGCAGATCGACGCGCGCGCGGGCTCGATGACGCAGCCTCACTCTGTCGCGTTGAGCCTGGAGGGCACCACGGGATTCGTGCTCGACCGCGTCGCGCTCACCGCAGGCCCAGGGTTCGACGGCGCCAATGGGACCGATGGAATGCGCGGCCTCTCTGTCACGACTCCTGGCGGCACACCGTCACCGACCGGCAGCGGCGCGTCGTGCAACGGAACGACAGATCGCCCCGCCCTTCCAGCGCCAGCGATCACGTGCGCCTCGGGAATGCCCAACGCGCTCGGTGGCCGCGGAGGCTTCGGCCCGCTGTCGACGACCAACCTCGGCGGCGGCGCTCCGGGGGTCGGCGGCGCGGCCGGAGGACTCTATTCGCGCGCGCTCCCAGCGCGCGTCGGTGATCCCGGCGCGACCGGGGCGATCGGCAGCGCAGGCGCGGCGGGGCCACTCGCACCAGTATTCAACCCGGCAACCTTCTTGGTGAGCCCTGCGAGCACCAACGGCGGCTTCGGCGCGAGCGGCGGCGGCGGCGGCGGCGGCGGTGGCGCGGACGACGGCTACGGAAATCTCGTTGCAGGCGGCGCTGGAAGCAACGGCGGATGCGGCGGATCACCGGGCACCGCAGGACAAGCTGGCGGCTACTCCGTCGCGCTGCTGGTCGCGTCGGGGACCGCGCCCACGATGACCCGCGTGACGTTGACGCGCGCGCTCGCTGGGCGCGGTGGCAACGGCGGTCGCGGCGGCGAAGGTGGAAACGAAGCCATGCCTGGCGCCGGGCAAACGTGCCGCGACGGCGGCGGTCGCACCGTCACGGGCGCGCGCGGCGGAGCGGGCGGCGTCGGAGGTCAGGGAGGAGGCGGCGCGGGAGGCAACGGCGGTTCGTCGTACGGAATCCTCGCGTTCGGCGTCGCCGTCTCGGTCACGGGCGTGACGTTCATGGGCGAAGTGGGAGCGTCGAGCGGCGGCAACGGTGGAGCGCCCAACGGCAGCCCCGGCCTGCCAGGACGCACGGCGACGCTCGGGGTGTTCTGAGAGGTCTCGCGCGAAGCGAGCGCGCCGGTCAGTCGATCAGGCCCGCGCGATGGGCGTACTGCGCGATCTCGGCGTTGGTGCGAACGCAGAGCTTCTCGCGCACCTTCGAGAAGTAGAAGCTCACGGTCCCGGGGGTGAGGTCGAGCTCGGCGGCGATCTCGACGTTGCTCCGCCCGCGCAGCAAGAGCATGAACACCTGGTACTCGCGGGGGCTGAGCTTCTCGTGCGGGAGCTTGTCTGCGCGGCTGTTCGCCACGGGCCGATCGCTCGCGCGTTGCCCGGCGCCAGCGCCGCGAAGGGCGGCGAGCACCTCTTCGGCCGCGCTGTTCTTCGACAGGTACGCCCACGCGCCGAGGCCGGTCATTCGCGGGCCAAATTGATCCGCGGGCCACGCCGACAGGATCACGATCGCGATCTCGGGGCGCTTCTCTCGGACGCGACGCAAGACCTCGGTCCCGTCGACCTTGGGCAACGAGAGGTCGAGCAACAACACGTCGATCGCGAGCGGGCCGTCCATCGCGAGCAGCACCGCGCGACCGTCCGCCGCTTCGCCGACGACCACCAAATCCTCTTGCTCGTTGACGAGCTTGACGATGCCTTCACGGACGATCGTGTGATCGTCTGCGACGAACACTCGGCGCTTCTCGCTCACGACGCAGTGATGTCCGCGATGGCGCGCGGGTTGTCAACGCGGACGACCTGACACGCGATCACGCGAGCTCAGCGGACGAAGCTCGCGTGCGCGGCAAGCGGAGAAACAAGCGCGTTCCTTCACCTGGAGACGAGCGAACGACGAACTCTCCGCCCGCGGAGAGCGCGCGCTCGCGGAGGCTGATCAGCCCGGTTCCGCCGAGGGACATGCTTGTTCGCGGCGCCTGCTCGACGTCGAACCCGCGACCGTCGTCGACGAACTCGAGCTCGAACCACTCGTCGTCGCAGCGAGCGTGGATGCTCACCGACCGCGCTTCTCCGTGACGAACAGCGTTGGTCATCGCCTCTTGCGCGCAGCGAAACGCGATCAACGCCGAGCTCGGCCCGAGGTCCGAGAGCTCTCCCTGCGTGTCGAGTGTCACCTCGAGCGCGAACCGCTCGCGGCTCCGCTTCGCGAACCACTCGAGCGCCGCTTGAAGGCCCTGGTCCTCGAGGATCTTCGGTCGGAGCTCGGCGACGAGCTGCTGCGTCGAGGTCCCGATGTCCGCGACGAGCGACGAGAGGGCCTCCAAGTTTGCGCTGATATTTGCTGGGTTTTTCTCGTATCGATCGCGCGCGAGCCCGACGGCGAACCGAAGCGCCGCGAGCTCTTGGCCGAGCTCGTCGTGAACCGTGTGCGCGAGCACGAGCCGCTCGCGCTCGCGCGCGGTGTCGAGGTCCGAGGCCAACCGCTGCAGGTCGCTCGTCTGCTCTCGCACCTTCGAGGCGAGCGAGAGGTTGAGCTTGGCGAGCTGCCGTTCGCTGCGAAATCCCCGCTCGTACAGCGAATACACGAGCCCGCCGACCGTGTACGAACACACGAGCGCGAACAAGAAGACGAGCGCCGTCGAGCCGAGCAGCGGGTGCGCCAGCGTGCTCGGCCGCGTCCACAGGTACGACGCGACGATGGAGATGGCTCCGAACACGAGCAGCGCGACGCGCGGCCATCGCGCGGTCGGGACTATCACCGTCGCGACCACCGCGAGGTAGTTGAGCGCGAACCACGGAGAGTCGAGGTCGCCCATCCTCGCGGTGTACCAATTGACGATCCCCATCCCCGCGAACATCGCGGGCGCGACGACGAGCATCGGGCGCTTCGCGATCGACGGGACGAGCAAGAGCGCCGACGCGAGGCCGAACACGACGAGCTCGCAGAGTCGAAATCGCCCGAGCAGCGCGGCGCGCTCGGGGGACAAGAGCCAGCGATCGGTCGGCCACGTGACGATCGTCGCCGCGGTGAGCGACGGCCCGGACACGAGCGAGTTGCGGAGGATCACCGCGCGAAGGTGCTGCTCGAGCGCCGCTTCGTCGTCGAGCGAGAGATAGAGATCCGTCGGCGTCGCGACGAGCGCCCGCGCGCGCTCGAAGAGCGACGCGAGACGTGAAGGCGTCGTGTTGGGTCGTGTCATGGCTGCCCGTGCGTCGCGCGTCGGCGAAGACCAACCGAGGACGCCTGCGCATTTCTACGCCTGAATCTCCTCGCCGGGAGCGCACTTCAAACTCCCTTGGGCTGATCGAAGCTCCGCGTGGTGGTCAAGCTCCGCCCCGTTGAAAGGAGCAGTGATCGCAATGAAACAAGACATTCGGCGAGCGCGCTCGGGTCCGTGGACCCTTCTTGGATTGCTGGGAGTCACCACCGCGGCGGGCTGCGCGCCCGCGGACAATCGAGGCAACGACGGCGGAGACAGCGCCGTGCGCAGCGACGGTGCTGCGCGCGCGTGCACGCCAGACCCCGCGCGGATCGCGGCGCGAAGCGAGTGCCGCGCGGACGACCAGTGCCCGTGCGGCGCGCACTGCGCCCTCGGTCAGTGCGTCGCGCAGTGCGCGAGCAGCGCGGACTGCGCCACGGGACAGACGTGCGACGTGTTCGGGCGCTGCGTCGAGCCAGGGCGCGCTCGAACCGAGCGGATCGCGGATCCGTCGGCGCCCGGAGACGTCGTGTTGGACGCGCCGCTCGTCGAGCTCGCGTCGCTCTCGACGCCGGCGCAGATCGCGTTTCGCGCGAGCTCGCGCGGGATCAGCGCGTGGCGGATCGCGGCGCCCGCGGGCTGGGAGCTTCAGTGCGAGCCCGGCGGAGCGTTCGTGTCCGAGTGCCGCGGAGACGCGCTCGCGCGCGCGCAAGAGCGCCGGGTCCAAGCGAGGCCTCGCGCGGGCACCACGCCGAACGAAGTGGGGACGTTTCGTCTGTACTGGGGCTCGCAGATGCGCACGGTGGGCGTTCGTCCTCCGGGGCTCGCGGTGCGCTCGGCAGGGCGGCTCGCGGGTCGCTATCGCGGAAGCGCGACGCTCGTCGATGTGTCGCTGGGCGCGCGCGCAGGAGCGCCGGTGCGCCCCGTCACCGCGGACCTCTCGATCCCGATCGACGCGTCGGTGTTCGTCGCCGCGACGGGCGGACAAGGGACGATCGCGATCGACGACGCGGTCGGAGCGCTGATCCCCGCGAAGCGATGGGTCGGAACCATGATGGTCGACGCGGCGACGGGCACGGGAACGATCGCGCTTCCGCGGCAGCAGATCGCGAGCCCGTCGATCAACGACCCGAGCAACCCCATGGCGTGGATTCGCGGGCTCGACGCGAACGCCGTCGCGGCGCCAGAGCCTGCGGCGTACCAGTTCGACGCGCGCGCGCAGACCGTGACGATGACCGTGGCGATCGCGATCGAGGGTGTCGTCGAAGGAGATCGCGCGACGACGTTGCGCTGGCGGTTCGACCTCGCGCGGCTCGGTGATCTTCCGTCCGGCGCGACGGCGCCCACGGTGTCTCCCGCCGCTGCGCTCCCGCCGTCTCGCATCGACGCGGCGAGCCCTTGGGAGACGCAAGCGCGAGGGCTCTTTCGATGGAGCGCCGCGCGAGACCCCGCGGACGCGCGATGGCTCTTGCAGTCGATGGGGGACGCGGTGGACGCGGGCGTCTCGTATCGCACGGAGATCTGCGGCGCTGGCGCGGCGTTCAGCACGGCGGACTACGGACATCTCATCGGGTCGACGTTCAAGAACGCCGTCGAACATCGGTTCATGAACGACACCTCGCTCGCCGCGGCGATGAGCCTCGAGCGCGCGAAGGCGTATCTGCACGCGGCGATCGTTCGATCGGCGAACAACAGCACCGTGCAGAGCGTGTCGGTGCGCGAGGTGGGGGCGTTTCCCGCCAGCGGAATTCCCTGCGAATTTACGATCGATCCGCAGCCAAACGGCTGCGGCATGGGCGTCAACGCGACCTTCGGGACCGTCAACCGATGCGCGGACATCGCGAGCGAGCTCGGGTGCGTCGTCGAGGACGCCGCGGCCAACACGCGGATGAACTTCGAGTACTCGCTGCAAGCGACGGGCGGGTCGTGTCCGCAACGCGGCTCGAACATCCGCGCCTCCGCGGTGGTCTCGCGCGTGTGCCGCGCGCCGCGCATCTCCAACTGCGGCGAGCTCGTCGCGTGCATGTTCGACGACGGCTTCACGACGTCGGCGGGCGCGCGGGTTCTTCCGAACAGCGGCGACGTCGAGTGCCGCTCGGCCACCCGCGGAACGCCGAGCGCGTCACGCACCCTCGCGACGTTGGCGGACCTCGATCGCGAGCGCGGCGTCGTGCGATCCACCGCGCAAGTGGTCGCCGATTCGCTCGCGGACGTCACGCGACTGCGCGGCGCGCCCGCGGCCTCGGGCACGACCCTCGGCGAACGGATGCGCTCGCTCGTGGGCTCGCCTTTGTCCTACGACGCGGTTCGCGCGCTCGTCGCGCTCTCGTACTCGACGGACGCGGGCCGCGCTCGCGCCCGCGGGATGGCCGACTCGGACGTGCGCGGGGCGCGCCTCGCGCAGCGCATTCTCCAACAGTGGCTCGCGGTGCACGCGCGGATCGCCAACGAGAGCGCGCAGCGCGCGGCGGTCCCCGCGGCGATTCGGGGCGCAGCGACGGACACGCTCGTCCCGACGCCGATCGACGCGCTCACCGCGTCGCTCAACGGCTGGGACTTGGTCCTTCACCCGCGCTTCGCGTCCGCGCTCGAGGCGATGGAGCCCGCGGCGCTCGACCTCGCGGATTACCGCATTCAATCCGCGTCGCCGTCGGACATTCGTGACAACCCCGATCACGAGCAGGGACACGGGGTCGTCCTCGCGATGCTCCGCGCGCTCCGCGCGCAGCTCGACCTCGACGAGGTCATCCTCGACCGCGCCGCGCGCGCCGGTGACGGAACGATCCCCCCCGTCGTCGGCCGCTCGGTCCGCGTCGCCACCATGATCCTCCCGTGGGTCGAAGAGCTGCACGCGAGGGCGAGCGCCGCGGCCCGCGCCCGCGGAGGTGCGCTCCCGTGGGAGAACCGCTTCGTCAGCGAGCGCGGCCAGCTCATCGGGTCGCTTCGCCGCGTCATCGGCGCGACACACGGAATCATCACGGGCCGAAATCCCCTCGGCATCGAGGAGGTCGACACGCCGCTCTACCTCTTCGGAGCGAGCGCCGACCCGCGCCAGCGCTTCTCGGCCGTGTCCGACTACCTCCTCGGCGTCGGGCCCATGAGCCCCGGCTGGGCGCCCTCGCTCGTCGAGCAAGCGCAGACCGCGGCCGCGGCCGTTGGCACACAATATCAACTCCAGGCGACCCGCGCGTACCAGCAGCAGCTCAGCGCGCGGGACAACGAGGACCGACTCAACGCGATTCGTTCGCAGTACGGCTCGCAGATCGCGTCGCTGTGCGGCGTTCCCCAAGGGCTCGCGTCGTACGACGCGCTCGAGCGCTGGCCAGACTTCGACGGAAGCCGCTGCTACATCCGCAGCGAGCTGAGCTCGTGCCGGCCCTCGACCGCGCAGCTCGACGCGCTGCTCACGGCGGGCGACGTTCAGTACCAGCTCTGCGTCGCCACGGAGGTCAACCGCCGAACGCCGGGGCTCATCGAGCACCTCCGCGCGGACGCCGCGGCGTTTATCTCGTCGCAGACCGAGCAGAGCATCGCGAGCTGCACGTACCCCGTCGCGTGCGGCGATGACACGTGCGTCCGCTGCAACTCGCAAGAGATTCGCGTGACCATCGGCTCGATGTCCGCGCTCGTCGCGTACATGGCGCAGAACAACTCGGCCTCGCTCGCCGCCGCCCAGAGCGCGTGCGCTCAGCGGTACCCCACGGCGCGACGCAACCTCCCGTCCTTCGACGAGCTCGCGGACAACCCCCTCGCCCGCTCGGAGTGCTACCGCGGCTCGATGGGCGAGCTCGCGATGGCCATCCGCAGCGCGACGACCGACGTCGAGATCGCGCGCGCCCAACAGGCCGAATCCGTCGAGAACTACAACATCGCCATGCGCTCGTGCGCGCTCCTCGCCAGCGGAAACGCCTCGGTCGAGCAGGCCATCGAAGACCACAACAGCACGATGCACGACCTCGCGTCGGCCAAGCTCGCGTTCGACATCGCGGCGAACACCGCGCGCGCCGCGAAGGAGTGCTTGCAGGCAGCGACCCAAGAGTCCGCGCCGGACTACTTTCTGACCGGCGGAACGGTCGTCGCGCTGACGTGCGTCGCCGCAGGCGTCGAGTCGGTCGCGACGAGCATCTCGGACGGGCTCGAGTTCGGGATGGGCGAAGCCGAGCGCAAGCACGCGCTGAGGCTCCAGCGCATCGAGAGCGACACGGCCGAGCGCCGCTGCGTCAACGACGCGGCCATTCACCTCGTCGGCGCGCGCACCGCGGGCCTGCGCGTCCAGCGCGCGCTGCAAGACCTCGACGCCGCGCGATACCGCTTGATCGAAGGGACGCGCCTCGCGACGCAGGTCTTCGTCGAAGGACGCGCGAGCCTCGAGTACGAACAGGGACGACAAGCGCGTCCGCCGGCGCTCGACGCGTGGGTCGATCAAGCGATCACGGACTACCGCGCGAAGATGAGCGCGGCCCGACGGATGGCCTACCTCGCGGTGAGGGCCGTCGAGTACGAGTACCAGTCGACGAGCACGCTGCGGGCGCAGGTGCTCGCGGCAGAGACGCCCGCGGAGCTTCGCTCGGTCGTCGACTCGCTGCGCACGAGCGCGGGGCCCCGCGCGATCAACGGCCGATCGCCGAGCTCGCTCAAGGTGGTGGTCAGCTTGCGACAGCACTTGCTTCAGCTCGCGGATCGAAGCGAGAGCACGACGACGGTCCCGCTGACGGACGTCGAGCGCTTTCGACTGCTGCTGCAAGACCGCCGCTACGCGCAGTACGACGAGGGAGGAAACTACCTCGGGCAGCGCGTTCCGTTCTCGATCGCGCCCTTGGGAGCGCTGCGCGTCGGTGACCCGTCGGGCGTCCCCATCTTCGCGAGCAACGACTGCGCAGAGCGCGTGTGGAGCGTCAACGCGTCGATCCTCGGCGCCGACGCGGTCCGCGGCGGAGCCACCTTCGCGCGGATGGACCTGCTCAAGAGCAACTCGTTCTTCAGCCAGTGGTGCTCGGCGCCGACGGACGGCCCACGTTTTCAAAGCGCCAGCGTTCGCCCAGCGATCAACCTCTTCGTGGACCCGACGTTCTCGTCGGCCTCGGGCATGGTCGGCGCGTCGCTCGGCGCGAACAACGGAGCCGAGACGTTCACGAGGGCGCGCATGCAGCCGGTGCTCAACGTGCCGCGCGCGATGTTCGAGGACGACTCGTTCTCCAACGGGATGAGCACCGAGCTCGCGTCGCGAGGGCTGTACGGCGAGTACGCGCTGTTCATCCCCGCCGCGCAAATCGCCCGACGCAACGCAGACGGAACATACTCGCAGGGCATCGACCTCGACGCGATCGACGACGTGCTCTTCCGGATCGACTACGTCAGCGTCGCGCGCTGAGCGCTCACGGCGTGATCACGAAGCTGCCCGCGAAGCGTGCGAAGTTGCTCGTGGTCACGCCGTTTCGCGCGCTCCCCACGTAGCGAACGAGGCCCGGGAGGATGCGCACGGTGAACGCGCCTCCGGTGGCCATTTGAATGCGCCCCGCGTGCACCGCCGCGGTGCACATCGACGAGTCATCGGTGTACGGGCCGCTGCCCCACACCGAGCTCGGCGAGCCCGAGGGAGGACACCACACGCGGTGCGTCGAGCCGTTTTGCCCGCGAAACTGCGTAGCCGTCGCGCTCCACGTGATGGCCTCTGCGCCCGCGGGCGCTTGCGCCTCGGGCGGGAGCACGGCGTCGAACGAGAAGCTCCCGGGGTACGCCCCGAAGTTGCTCGAGCTCACGCCGTTGGCGGGGCTCCCCGTGTAGCCGCTGCGGCCTGGGTGAATGAACACGGTCACGGGTCCTCCCGTGGCCATTTGAATGCGCCCTGCGTGCACAGCGGCTGTGCAGATCGACGAGTCGTCGGTGTACGGGCCGCTGCCCCAGACGCTCGCCGCGGTTCCGTTGGGCGGGCACTGGTGCACGAAGCTCGTCCCGTTTTGTCCGCGACGGTCCCGCGCGTTGGCCGCCCACGGGTTAGCGGCGCCGCCGCCTCCGCCGCCCACTTGAATTTGTAGGCCGCCGATGTTCACCCCCTGCGAGTTGATGTTCACCGCGGGAACAGGCACCGCGATCATGCCCGGCGCCGGTCCGCCCACGATCGTGAAGCTCCCCGGGTACGACCCGTAGTTGAGCGAAGCGACCCCGCCGCGGATCGTGCCCTGATAGCTCGCTTGTCCGGCGGTGATCTGAATTTGAACCACGCCGCCGGTCTGCGCTTGGATGCGCCCCGAGTGCGCAGCGGCGCCACAAATCGACGAGTCGCTCGTGTACGTGTCCGTGCCCCAGACGGACGTCGGCGTGCCGTTGGGCGGACACTCGAACGCGAGCGTCGCGCCGATTTGCGCGCGGTAGGGGTTTGCGTTGGCGTTCCACTGGATCGGCGTCGCGGGAGGGCCTTCGCTGTCGCGTGGCTTCTTCTTGCAGCCGACCGCGGCGAGCGAGACGCACAGCACAAGTGACGCGCGACGCGCGGATGTGATCCTCATCGTGTTTCGTCCTTCCATCTACGGTGACGATCCCGAGAGCACTGTCCGTGCCAGCTCGCGCGACGCCGAGCCTGCGACGATCGTCGCGCTTCAGAAGCGGCCTTGCACCGACGCCCCGCGCCCCCAGAGCGACAACCCGACGCCGACCCCCGCGCTCGCGACGCCCGCGCCGAAGAGCGCCCACCCGACGCCAGTCACGACCGTCAGCCCATCGAGCGTCTGCTGATCACCGACGCGCCGCGCATCACACGCGCTTCGATCGGGCATCGCCGCGCCGAAGCACGCTCGGTCGTACTCGCTCGCGATCCCGTTGCCCGTCGCCCACGCGATCGCGACGGCCGCGCCCGCTGCGGCGCTGCCCGCGACGCCGAACCACACGAGCGGATGCACCCCGCGCGTCGCGCGCGTTGCAGGGCCCTCGACGGACCGCTGGACGCCGCGTGACGGGTCGAGAATCACCGGACCATCGCCGCGCGCACGCGCGTCTCGCGGCGCGAAATACACGCGCTCGCGTCCCCCAGGCGTGAGCTCGACCACGCGCGTCGTGATCGGCCCTGCGGGCGGGCGATGCTCGATGCGAACCGCTCCCACGACGACGCGCAGCGAGCGATCCGCCGGGAGAACGCCAGCTCGTTCGCCGTCGACCCACAGCTCGGCCCCGTCGTCGCCGCCCACGATTTCAACGGTCGCGAGGCGGCGCGCCGCTGCGTTCATCGAGCCCTCGAGCGCCTCGCGGTTTCGCTCGATCCACGGGTCGTTCGACGCGGAGAGCGCCTCGCGAAACAGCGCCTCGGCGCGGGCCCATCGCCCGATCGCCTGCTCGGCGAACGCCAGCTGCCCGCACGCGCGCGGCGAGCGACGAATCGCGTACGCCCGTCGCAGCAACGCCGCGGCGTCCTGGTGTTGCCCTGCGCGTCGACGGTCGAGCGCCTCGCGAACGAGCGTGTCTTCTTCGGTCTCGACCGGGGCGATCTCCGGCGCGACGGGCTCTGCCTGCGCGAACGAAACACGCGACGCGGCCCACACGCACGCAAACCCCAGGAGGCGAACAGCACCGACGCGCATCGAATCGTCCGAAGCCCGCCCGGCTATGACCGACACCGCGACGGACGCACGCCGAGTGTACACACAGGTCCCGTGCGCGAGTTGTGCAACCGATCGTGCACAATTGATGCACCCTCCCTGCCCAATTGTGCACGACCGTGCGCATCGTCGGGACACGCGCCGCGACGACGGCGATACTGTCACACCCGACAGAGGCTCCCGCTTCGAGGCTCCGCCGCATCGTGCTCGCACCCACCAAGACCTTCGGCCGCTACACCATCGTCCGCGAGATCGGTCGCGGCGGGATGGGCGCGGTCTTCGAGGCGCAGCACAGCCAGTTGAAGAAGCTCGTCGCGCTCAAGACGATGCACGGCGCCGCGCTGGATCCTCGGGCCATCGAGCGCTTCTTGCGCGAGGGCCGCGCGGCTGCGAGCGTCAGGCACCCGCACATCGTCGATGTCTCGGACGTGGGCGTCGAAGACGGAACGCCGTTTCTCGTGATGGAGCTGCTCGACGGGGAGGACCTCTCCAAGCGAATCGCGACAGCCGCGCCGCTCTCTGTCGAAGAGACCGTCGACTTGATGCTCCCGGTCATCGACGCCGTACGCGCGATGCACGAGCGAGGGATCGTCCATCGCGACCTCAAGCCCGAGAACATCTTCTTGTCCCGCGGGCTCGGCGGAGAGCTCGTCCCGAAGGTGCTCGACTTCGGCGTGTGCCGACAAGACAGCGACGACGCGCGACGCCTCACCGAAGGCGCCATCGTCGGAACGCCGTTCTACCTCAGCCCCGAGCAGGTCGACGGCGCCCGAGGCGACCCGCAGAGCGATCAGCACGCGCTCGGCGTGATCCTCTACGAGTGCCTCTCGGGTCAACGCCCGTTCGATGCGCCGACGCTGCTCGGGCTGCTCGCGGCCATCCGTGACTCGAGGCGCGCGCCGCTTCACGCGCTGCGCGCGGACTTGCCCGCGTCGCTCGCGAACATCGTCGAGCGCGCGCTCGACGCAGCGCCTACCGAGCGCTTCGAGTCGGTGGGAGAGCTCGCGCGGGCGCTCGTTCCCTTTGCGAGCGAGCGGGCGCGGGCGCGGTGGGAGCCGATCGTCGCGCGCGCACCAGAGCCCCGCTCCGCGAAGATCGAGCCCCCGATCGAGCGATCGCCCGAGCCCGCCGAGCCGCTCGCCGCCGCCACGCTGAGACAAGGGTCGCCGCCCGCGAGCGCCGACGAGCCTCGCGCTCGAACGCAGCGCCCCGACGCGAGGCCGCGATCCCGTCGCGCGCTGGTCGTCACCGCCGCGCTCGCCGCGAGCGCCGCGGCGATCGGGCTCACGGCGGCGGCGCAGCGACCACACACACAATCAAATCGAACGTTGATTTCCACCCCCACCGTCGCGCCGAGCGCGGCGCGAGCCCCTGCGACAGAAGCTCCGACCACGGGTCTCGCGCCCGTAGCTCGCGAGGACGCGTCGGTCGCGGCGGTCACCGCGCCGTCCCCTGGGCCGGCTCTTCCCCCGAGACGATCGACGAGCGAGCGAGCGGGCCGTGGACGCGCGAGAGACGCGAGCGCCGCGCCTGTCGCGCACACACAATCAACCTCCGAGCCGCCGTCCAGCCCCGCGCAGCCCGCGGTCAACGACGCGCCGATCGTGGACTGACGTGACCGAGCGCGGGCGCATCATCGCTGGCCGATTCACGCTCGCCGAGCCGATCGCCACGGGCAGCGCGGCGACGGTCTACCGCGCGATCGATCGAGACACAGGTGCGCGCGTCGCGCTCAAGCTCGCGGTCGTCGACGGCGCGGCGCTCGCGCGCTTCGAGCGCGAAACCCGGGCGCTCGCGTCGGTGCAGTGCGAGCGACTCCCTGCGCTCGTGGCGTACGGGCCGACGGGCGACCGCGACCGCGAGGTGTTCGTCGCGCTCGCGTTGGTCGAAGGCGTCGCGCTTCGATCGCTGCTCGACGAGCCCATGGACGAACCGCGGGTGCGCGCGCTGGGGATGGCGCTGTGCGAGGCGCTCGAAGCGCTGCACAAACACGGGATCGTTCACCGCGACGTGAAGCCCGAGAACATCGTCGTGCCCGACGCGAACGCCGTCGACGCCGCGGTGCTCGTAGACCTCGGGCTCGCGCTCGCGAGCGGCGATACGCGCGCGATCACCGCAGGGGGCCTCGTCGGAACGCTCGGCTACCTCCCGCCCGAGCAGCTCAGCGAGACGCCTGGACCCGTGACCCCGCGTTGGGACGTGTTTTCGCTGGGCTGCGTGCTCTACGAGTGCGCGACGGGGGTCGCGCCGTTCGGCGGGCGCGACCCGAGAGACGCCCTCGCGCGCACGGTCGCGGGCCCGGCGCCGGACCCGAAGAGCATCGTCCCCACGATGCGAGACGACTTCGCCGAGCTGCTCCGCGCGATGACCGCGCCCCGCGTCGCGGATCGACCCGAGGACGCGGCCGCCGTGCGCGCGAGGCTCGCGTCGCTGGCGCCCGTGGTGACGCGCGCGGGCCACGAGCCTCCCGAGAAGTTCATCGCGGTGATCCTCGGTCACCCGACGACGCGATCGTCTCCGTCGAGCTCGACCCCGCTCGTGAGCGCGTTCGACCCGGATGGGACTGCGGAGCTCGATCCGTCGCTCGTTCCACGAGGCGCGCGCGTGCGCTCGCTCGCCGACGGAACGCTCTTGCTCTGGTTTGCCTCTCCGCGGCTCGATCGCTCGTTCGCCGTTCGCGCCGTGCAGTGCGCGCTGCTCCTCGCCGACGCGAGGCGCGAGCTCTGCTGGTCCGTCGCGATCTCCGAAGGCTCTTCGCGCAACGGGTGGCCCGTCGGTCGAGCGTTCGACCGATCGATCGCGATGGCCGACGAGTGCGTGCCCGACCACGTTGCGATCGACGACGTGCTCTCGCTGCTCGTCGACGGCGCGTTCACGCTACGTTCTGCTGGAAAATCGCAGCTCATCGCGCGTTGACCGACGCGCGGCTCCCCACGAACGCTCAGCGTCGAATTCGCTCCGCTGGGATCTACGGTTCAATCGCGCGACGCCCGAAGCTACATTCGACGCGCCGATGCGCGCGCGACGACCATGGATGCTGTGCTTGCTCGCCCTCGTCGCGGGCTGCGCTGCGCCGAGCACCCCCGCGCCCGATGTGCCCGACGCCCTCGATGGAGCGTCGTTCGACGCCATCGCGCCTGCGGACGCGCGGGACGCGAGGGAGCAGCACCGCGTGGACGCGCCTGCGCCGCCGCGGACCGACAGCGGCGTGTCGCCGCGGTGCTACGGGGTCGACGGGCCGGCGGGGCTGCTTCGACAAGTCGCGTCGATTCCTCGCGAGTCCTGGTCCTTCTCCAACGGCGCGAGCGGGTGCGTAGGCGACGTCGACAACGACGGGACGCGCGAGTTCGTGCTGCTGCGCATGAACGAGCCCTCCGAGCTCATCGGCGCAGACTTTTGCAGCCGCGGCCGCGTGCTCCTGCCCGACTACGCGCGCGACTGCGTGATCGCGGACGTCGACGGCGTCGCGGGCAACGAGCTCGTCGTGCTCTCGAACGTCGCGTGGACGCGAGAGAGCGCGATCTCGATCGGCGCTGTGCGACGCGCGGTCACGAGCGACGACACGCTCGAGCGCTATGTGTTTTCGCGGGCGGCGCTGCTCGACGAGCGAAGGCACGTCTCGCCCGTGGGCGCTCCGCACCTCGCGATCACCGACCTCGACCGAGACGGACAGCGAGAGCTCGCCGCGAGCGGAAACTTCCCCGCGTCCTTCGCGCGCGTGTGGGAGCGGTCGGCCTCGGAGTGGGCCCCTGTGTTCGCGCAGGACCTCGTCACCGTGATGGACGACAGCCACGGGTGGATCGTCGGGGACGTCGACCGGGACGGAGACGACGAAGCGATCTTGCTCAGCAACTGCGGCGCGAGCGGCCGCCATGTGTTTCGCACGTTTCAACGCTGGGACAGCGCGGCGAGCGCGGACACCTTGGTGCGCGGCCCCGTGCACGGGGCGCTCGCGGACCTCGACGGCGTCGCGGGAAACGAGCTCGTCCTCGTCGACAGGCTCCACTGCCAACCGCAGACCGGATCGCCCGCGACGGGGATCGAAGTGCGCCGCTACGACGCGATGACCGCGCAATGGACGACGGTCGCGGCGCGCAGCGCGACCGGCGCGCCGAGCGAGCTACGCTACGTCGCGCCGATGGACCTCGGCGGCACGCCGGCCCACGAATTCATCGTGTGCAGCTCCCCCCTGGGCGGAACGAGCTTTCCCCGCGCGTGCGCGGCGTTCGCGCTGAGCGAGAGCGAGCCCCGCACGATCGAGCCCTACCCCTCATCGAGCGATCCGTTTACGTGGTCGTCTCCTGTGCGGCGCGTGATCCTGAGCAGCATCCTCGTCGACGACCTCGACGGCGACGGCGCCAAAGAGCTCTTTCTCATGGGTCAGGACCAGGTAGACGTCTTGCGAGGACCGAGGCGATGACGCCGTGGCGAAAGGGCGCCCTCTGCGCGATCGCCGCGCTCTCGATCGGGTGCCGCTGGACGCTGCGAGCGCTGCCCGAAGAGTCGCGAGACGCAGCGACGACCGAACTGACCTTGCCCCAGTGCGCGACCGCGGGCCCGGAGCCAAACGCTTCGCAGCCCGATGGCGGAGCGCCGCTCCATCACCACGTGACGCTCGCGAGGCCGACGACCGCGGACATCGGTCGCGGCGCGTGCGTCGGAGACCTCGACGGCGACGCGACGATCGAGCTCGTGGTGCTCCGCGCCGACGCGTTTGCAGAGGTCTACGACCCGCGCTCGCTGTGCCTGCGCGCGACGATCGACGTGGCTCCCTACGGGCGCGCGTGCTTGATCGACGACCTCGACGGCGACGGGCGACCCGAGCTCGCGATCGCGCACAGCGTCCGCTTCGGAGCGCGCCTGCGCGAGACCTATCAGCAACGCGCCCTCGACACGGTGACGGTCGGGCACGTCGAGCCCCCCGAGGCCGGCTCGACGCAGTGGCGCTGGCGCTGGCCCGCGTCGTGGTCGCTCGCAGAAAACAGGCACGTCCGCGGCGTCGGTCACGTCCTCGCGTCGCTCGACCTCGACCGCGACGGGCGCCGCGAGCTCGCGGTCGCAGGGACGATCACCAACGAAGAGCGCACGCAGAGCGCGTTCGTTCGCGCGTGGGAGTGGTCTCCCGAAGGGTGCGCGGGCGAGCGCGCGTGTCCGCGATCGGTGTACGACCGAGAGTTCTTCGACACGCTCGACGTCAACGACCTGTTCGTCGTGTCGACCGACGAGGACGCAGAGCCCGAGCTCGCGATCGACCTCGGATGCAACGGCGGCGGTCTCTTCGCAGTGGATTCGAATTGGAGCCGCGCGCCGACGCTCCTCGCGTCCGTGGGCCAACCTTCGCACGGCGCCTTCGGCGACGTCGACGGCGACGGGCGCAACGACTACCTCGCCGCGATCACGCCGCGGTGCACGAGCGGCGCGGACTCGGCGCTCCGTTGGCTTCGGCCGCGCGACGGGAGCTATCGGTACTACACCGAGGTCGCGACGATCGAGCATCGACGCGGGGCTCAGATCATGGCGGCGGCCATCGACGCGCTCGGAGATCGTCGACCCGAGGCGCTCGTGTGCACGCGCAACATCGACGCCGCCGGTCGACATCCGATCCGGTGCGACCTCTACAGCTTCGATCCGCCGCACATCGATCTGCGCTGGTCGTGGGTCGAGCCCGACGCGCACGCGGACATGATCTCGCGGATCATCGTCGCGGACACGGACGGCGATCAGCGAGAAGACGCGATCGTCGTGACGCAGTCGCGCGTGCACATCCTGCGGCAACCCTGAGAGGGCCCGACCACGCTCACCCGGCGCGCGGGCGCGCGAGCCCGTAGCGCTCGATCCAGTTGACGAGCGTTCGGCGCGAGATGCCCAGCGACTTGGCGGCGCGCGTCTGGTTTCCCGCGTGTTGCTCGAGCGCGGCGACGATGCGCTCGCGCGAGAGCCCCAAAGGGTTGCGCGTCGTCGGCGACTCGGGCGGCGGTGGCGCGGCGCTCGCGACCGAGGCCGCAGGCTCGCGCGCCGGGGACGCTTCGAACACGGGCCCCGAGAGGTCGAAGTGCCGAACGTCGAGCACCGGGCCGTCACACAAGAGCACCGCGCGCTCGACGCTGTGGCGAAGCTCGCGGACATTTCCTGTCCATGCGTGATGTTGCAGAAACTCGAGGAGCTCTTCGGAGAGCGCGGGCTCGAACGAGCGCTTGTAGCGCAGGCACGCGGCCTTCAGAAAGCCTCGCGCGAGCGGCAAGATCTCGCTCTTGCGCTCGCGCAGCGGAGGGATGCGAAACACCACGCCTGCGAGGCGAAAATAGAGGTCGCGTCGAAACGCTCCGCGCGTGACGGACTGCTCGAGGTCCCTGTGCGTCGCGGCGACGAAGCGCACGTCGACGGCGCGCGGCGCGAGGGCGCCGACGCGGAGGACCTTTCCCTCTTCGAGCACGCGCAGGAGCTTGGCCTGCGCTTCGAGGCGCAGATCGCCGATTTCGTCGAGCATCACGGTCCCGCCCGCGGCGGTCTCGATGAGGCCCGGCTTGGCCACGCTCGCGCCGGTGAACGCGCCCTTCTCGTGACCGAACAGCTCGCTCTCGACGAGCTGCTCGGATAGCGCAGCGCAGTTGAGCTTGAGCATCGGCCGATCGCGTCGCGTCGAGCTCCGATGGATCTTCTCGGCGAGCACTTCTTTGCCGACGCCCGTCTCGCCGAGGATGAGCACGGGGATGTCCGACGGCGCGACGCGCGCGACGAGCGCGTCGATCTCGCGCATTCGTGGGTCGAGCGCCACCGCGTCGGTCGTGATCGCGCGATCGTCCGCCGTGCGCACGAACGAGGGCACGAGCACCGCCGTCACCGCGCCGAATCGCACCGTGGAGCCGGGGGCGAGGCGCACGGCTTTGCCCGCGACGACCTTGGTCTCGATCGTCGATCCATCGGGCTGGAGCGCGCGAACGAAGGTCCCGTTGGTGCTGCCGAGGTCCTCGAGCACGAGGTCCGGGAGCGTGAGCGCGGCGTGCTCTCGCGACAACGATCGATGCGGAACACACACGCTCGTCTCCGCCCCTCGCCCGATCACCAAGCGCCCCTTTTCGGGCAGCGGCCTCGCCGTGCTCTGCCCGTCGATCACGAACACGAGGTCCACCCGCTCGCCCGAGGCGAGCGGCGGGAGCGTCGCAGTGTCGATCGGCTCGTGCATCCGTGGAGGCCGCGATGGATCGTACAGCACGAGCGCCCACTGCCGCTGTTCCAAAGGGCTCTCGTCGCCTCGCTGCGCCTTGACGCGAGTCACAGGAGCCTCTCGACGAAGGGCCACGCCGCCGCGAGCAGGACCGGGGCCGCGCCGAAGAGCGCGAGCGCGACCGCTCCTGCGCGTCGAGTCACAGCGCCCCCCTTCGCGACGACCTCGCTCGACTGCGGAGCGAGCGCGACCCCGAGCCGCTTGGCCAGCGCCGTCGAGAAGCTCGTCGATTCGAAGTCGAGCTGCACGCGCCGCCCCGAGCGAAGCAGCAACCACAGCCCCACCATCGGCCCAGCGCTCACGACCTCGATCCCCGCGACGTCGTCGAGCGAGCACTCGAAGCTCGCGGGCGCGACGCGCGGACCGGCGACGCGGACACGCATCGTTCGTCGCACGAAATCCAGCTCAATCTCGCGTTCGAGCCCCACGATCACGAGGACGACGCCGATGAACATCCCCATGAGCCCGGCGAATCCGCCGTGACCGAGGTGCAGCGCCCAACGCTCGAGGACCGGCTGTCGTTCGAGGCGAAACGCCTTGAAGTCTTCGATGATCCAGTCGCTGATGAACGCCGTGCGGCTCTCGGGCTCGACGTTGACCGAGCGACCGTCGGTCATCACGAAGCGAAGCTGCGCGCGCGAAAGCGTCCTTCGCGAGGCGAACCGCGTGACCGACACGGTGTCGACGAGGTAGTTGACCGACGAGAGAGAGACGTCTCCCTCGTGCGCCTCCGCGAGGAGCGTATAGCTCGCGAAATCGCATCGATCACGGGCTCGTTCACAGCGGAGCCACGTGACATCCGCGGTCGCGACGAGCGCGACGGCGAGCGCCAACCACAGGAGCACGCCGACGATTCGAGCGCGATTGCGCTGCGACCACCGCCAACGTTGAGGGCTGTCTTCGACGAGCACGCGCGCTCCGACTGCAACGCGCGAACCACGCGATGGTCCCGTGATTCACGAGCACAATCGAGGCTCGCGAAGCGCCCGCGTCGGTCCGTGCGCTCACAACTCGCGCACGCGGGTCGCCAAGTTGTGCACGCGCGCGCTCACGGTGCGTGCACAACTCGCGCACCGTCACCGCCCCGTGACGGTCGAGTAGTGAAACCCGAGGAGCAGCGCGAACCACAGGTCTGCTTCGGGGCGTCCCGGGCGAAAGTCGACGTCCATCCGGAGCGACGCGGTCACGGCCGAGCGCGTCGCGTTGCGCACGATCAAGAAGTCCGTCGAACGCCCGCCAGAGAGCACGAAGCCCGCGGTGAGGTCGAGGCTCCCGCCGAGCGAGTACCACGCGATCGCGTCGCGCGACGAGATCCCGAACGGGACGAACGACGCCCTCGCGTGCGCGATGAACCGCTCGCCTCCGCCGAGCACGCCGAACGACGCGCCGAGCGAGCCGTGGCCGTAGTCGTTGCTGACTCGACCGTTGAGCTCGAGGCCCGCGAGGACCGCGACCGGGTTCAACCCGACGCCCGCGTGCACGCTCCCGTGCGCTTCGCCGGCGATGATCGTGTGGCCTCGCGGCGTCGCGAGCACCGAGGGGCCTCCCTGGGCGGCGAAGGCAGTGGCGCACCCCGCAGAAGGCGCGAAGACGAGGAGACCCAAGAGCGCGAGCGAGCGTGTTGTCACGGCGTGTAAGCGACGTGAATGCGCGAAGCGTTCCAGCGGTTTTGCTGATGGATCGCTGCGCAGTTCGCGCAGCGTGCACGCCAATCCTCCTCCTCGCGTGGCCGGTGCTCACCCATGGACCGCCTCGAAGTACGCTATGCGACCATGAAATCGACTCGTCTTGTGGGCGCATCGCTCGCCGCGGTGCTGATCGCTTGCGGCGCTCCCACAGAGCCCCGAGACAGCTCGGTCGACGATCGCGCGGACAGCCGCGCGGCGCCGGACACGGGCGTCGACTCCGGCGTCGATGCGGGATCGGTCCTCGATAGCAGCGTCGACGCTGGATTCGACTCGAGCACCGACGCTGAAGAGGACGCCGGAGAAGACAGCAACGCAGAAGGCGGAGCAGACACCGACGCGGACACGGACTCGGGCACGGACACAGATTCGGCGAGCGACACGGGCGTCGATACGGGCGTGGACACGGGCGTCGACGTGCGCACGGACAGCGGCGTCGACGTCGTGACGGACACTGGTTGCTCGCGCATGTGCGGCGGCCGTTGCGTCGATGTGGCGACGGATCCGATGCACTGCGGAGGCTGCAACATGCCGTGCCCCACGACGAGCAACGGGACGGCGGTGTGCGTCGCGGCCTCGTGCTCGGTGCGCTGCGATCCCGGCTATGTGTTCGTCGCGACGCGTTGTGTCGCTGCGCCTGTTCCGCGCGCGATCGCGCCGCTCTCGGGACAGTGGGTCACCTCTGCGCGCCCCACGCTTCGATGGAGCGTCGAGTCGCCCACCAACGGAGCGCGCGTCGAGATCTGTCGCGACGCTGGATGT
>JAEUKI010000087.1 GCA_016793325.1 Myxococcales bacterium
GCGAGATCGCGGGAGAGGGGCTACTGGGACCGAAGCGTCGCGACAGAAAACCAACAGCTGTCTATGATGCACACAAAATCATAGCCCCTCTCCCGCGATCTCGCGGGAGAGGGGCGCGCGGCAGCGGGGGTGAGGCCGCGGCAGCGCGTTTCACGCTGCTTTTGGCCGCGCAGACGCGTAGCGAGCGCACCGCAGTTTTCGGCGCCTATGGGCTCGTCTCCCGGGCGTGTGCTTCGAGAGGACGTCAATCCAGAGGGTCGAACCGGGGGGAAAGCGATTGGGTTCGATCTGCGACCCCCGGTTGAACCGGGGGTCTCGGATCGATTTCGATCGGCTCACCCGGGTTCGACCGCCCCCCTGGGATCGCGAGCGATCGTGCCCCTGGGGTTCGCGGCGGATCGCCGATCGCCTACCCACGTGACGTCGTGGATGGCGCCGCCCACGAAGGCCCCGGGTCGTCCCACAGCGGCGCGAGCTCACGAAGCGCGCGCGCGTCGGTGATCGCCTCCAACGAGGCCGCCCCCGGGTTCGCGTCACGCTTGTCTGCGGTTGGCGCCAAGGCCCCGATCAGCGCGATGTCGCGCCGGATCTGCGACCACGTTCGTTCGCACACGAAATCAACGAGCGTCGACTGCTCGGGCGCTGCTTCG
Organism: Myxococcales bacterium; assembly: GCA_016793325.1. GTDB lineage: Bacteria > Myxococcota_A > Polyangia > Polyangiales. The sequence goes on from JAEUKI010000087.1 coordinate 651, forward strand.
GTCACGCGCTTGTCGTGCGCGAGCCCCGCGGCGATGGAGCACGCGTATTTCGCCCCGTCGACGACCGCTTTCACGAGCGGCTTTCGCTCGGTCTGCTGCGTCGCGATGAGCGCGTTGCACACGGCGAGCGCAGCGTAGTTGTTTCGGTAGCCATCGACGGCGTCTACGTTTGCGGCGCGCGCTCCGAGATACGAGATCCTCGCGTGTAGCTCGTTGAACGTCGCGCGGGCGAGGGGAGCGCCGCGCGCGGCGGCGACGACACGGTCGAGCGCTCGATCTGCCAGCAGGTCGGCCCCCCGAGGAAGCCACGGTTGCACGCGCAGCGCGACGCGCGCGGACAGAAGGAGCAGACCCGCGACGTCGAGGCTCGACACCTCCGACGGCCGAAGTACGAAAGCGGCGACGGTCACGCGGGCGAGTGTCGCGGATTTCGAGCCGGCGAGCGAGACGAGGCGCAGCGTTGAGACGGGCTCACTCGAGATCGCCGACCACTGCGTCGACGTCCTGCGACGTGACGCCCGGGATCCGCGCGTAGCTCGCGATGATCGCGTCCTCGAGCCAGTTCGCCATGTTGCGGGGCGTCCGCGCCAAGAGCCGCTCGAGCTCGTAGCGAATCTCCAAGCCCGCGTCGGGTTCGTCGAGGGCGACCTCGCGCAGCGCGATCACCGCGGCGAGCGTGACCCAATCGATCGTTCCGTGAAGGACCCCGAGCAGGGCGCGCCGTCGCGTCGAGCCGCTCCAGCCGCTGTCGACGTGCGCGAGCAAGAACATCGCGGCGAGCTGCTGGTCGAACACTTCGTCCGCCGCGCGTCCGTCGCGAGCCGCGGTCGTGGGCGCCGAGCACGCGCCGACGAGCTCGATCACGCGGCTCGGTCCGAGGGTGGGACCGATCCTGCGCGCTGCGTTCCATCGCGCCGCGACGTTGAGGGGCTCTGCGCGGACCGCGCGGATCGCCGCGCGGACTCCTTCGTCCGGCGGAGGGTTGACCGCGTAGGGGCCGCGCGCGTCGTACGCCCACACATTCAAGACCTCGGGGCCGTCGCACTCGCGCGGGTCCGGCGTGTCGATCGCGCTGAACGCGTAGCTCGCCGCGCGCGGGTCGCACGTCCCGGTCGAGACGATCGCGAGGACCATGCGGCACGAGGGAGCCTCCATCTTGGTGCAGTGCAGCTGCAGCGACGATCCCTGCATCCGTGGGTCGCGGATCGCGTTGATGGACGCGTCGTGCGGGGTGAGCCATCCCACCGCGAACTCGCAGCCCGCGAGGCGAAACGAGTCCGACGTCGGCGTGTCGCCGAGCGCATACGCCATCGTGCCCCGCGCGCGGGCTCGATACTCGTCGAACCATCGGTGCATCGCGCTCATCTCCCAGTTGTCCGCCGCGGGAACCACCGCCGGGAGCGTCGCCAGCGCCTCGGGATAGCGCCCCGCGTCGCACAACGCCCGCACACACTCGTACGAGAGCGTCAGGGGATCGCCGCCGATTTGGTGTGCGCGACGAAACGCGGCGACTGCTTCATCCGTTCGACCGAGCAAACGAAACGCGAGCCCTGCTTGCACCCACGCGTCGCTGCTCTCGAGGCCGCTGCTGTTGAGTCGGTGCGCGGCTCGAAGCGCTCCGTCTCCGTCTCCCGCGCGACGGAGCACGGCTCCCGCCATGACCACCGCGGGCGGGTCTGCGTTTGGCGCGGCGATCACCGCGTGCGCGAGCGAGACGTATCGCTGCGCGAGCCAGCGCTCTGCAGGGCGCAAATGCAGCCACCCGATCGTCGCACCGAACGCCGCGTGCAGCGCGACCCCCGCGTGTCTGCTCGCGCGCCCGGAGGCCTGCACCCACTGCGCGACGAGCTCCGGCCCGAACGCGCGCGGATACACCTGCAGCGCGTCGGCCGCGAGCTGAATCGCCGACTCGAAGTCCCGTCGCCACGCGCGCCCTACGGCCAGCCCGATCGCGTCACCGTACGCGATCGACGCGGGCGCGATCGCGCTTTCGTCGGAGACGCGGCTGTAGATTTCGCAGACCAGCCCGAGGGCCTGCTGCAGATCGCCCGAGGCGTCTTGCAGGGCCCACGCGGCGTGAAAGAACGCGTGACGCAAATCGCCCCCTGCGTACGCGCGGCGGGCGATATCGAGATCGCTGCCGAGGCAGCCGTCTTCGACGTGACTGTATGACATCCCACCGCGAACTCTACGCGAATCGGTCGCCGGTCGACCACGGAGCGAGGCGTCGTGATCGCCGACGCCGATCCACGCGCCACTCGGTCGGCTACTCGAAATCCGCGAGCGAACCGAGCAGCCGTTCGAGCTTCTTCGAGCGAGTCGAGAGCTGCGCGGACGACTCGCCCGTCAGCACGGCATCACGAAACTCATCGAGGTACGCGGCTACGGCGCTACGAAGGCCAGCGGAAACACCGCCGGTCAGCCTCGACGAAGAGGTGGCCGCGACCGGCGCCGACGGCGTTGGCGCCGCGCGCTCCTCGGCGAGGGAGGGACGCGCTGCAACCGCGCTCGTGTCTCCGTGGTGCTCGAGGGATCCTTCGGCCTTCGCGAGCAGCAACGAGCACACTTGATCGTGCACTCCGCGTAGATCCGCAGAGAGCTCTTCGAAGTGCAGCTCGCGGTCGACTTCGTCTTTGACCTTGGAGAGCGCATCGATCGTCGGAGACTCGAACGTCGCGCCGTGCCGCGCCATGCGCGTGCGAAACATCCCAGCGGCGACCCGGGCGACGTCGTCGACCGTCGCGTCGAGGCCCAGTACACCTTTGAGGCCACGATCGAGGCCTTCGTGATAGGTCGCGACGAAGCAGTCGAGCAGCCCGTCGCGCGCCTCTTCGACGGCGATATGCGGCCTCGCCAAGCGAGCCTTGAGGCGCTGGGCGTACTTTTCTTGGGGCTTGGGTCGTGCGTCGATGGTCATGGTCGGTGCCTCCGAGCGCGCGGTCGTCGCGCGCGAACAAGTGCCATACGGGCGTACGAGCGGCGGGCGTCAGTCGTTGGCGCTTCGCTTCGGGCGCAACGGCGCCGACGCGAGCGCGTCGAAGACCGCTCGATCCTCGTCGTGCGTCTCTGGTGCGGTGAGCACCGAGACGGCCTTCGTGTCGACCCCCGAGCGGGTCACACGCATCGCGTTGACGCGAGAGCAGCGCGGGCACCGAACGCGGACGCGCGAGCCGTGCACGGTCGGCTCGATGACCGCGCCGCACACGCACGAGAGCACGTCGCCTTCGGCGACATCGAGCGTCTCGATCGGATCGACGTTTGCCGACGTTTCTTCGCGATACAGTGCTCCGGCGTATTCGCGGGAGCGATGATCGCCTGCGGGCACGAGTCGGCCGCGCAGCCCGCCGCCGAGCGCGTCGTGTGCTGCATCGCTGAGCAGCGCGGTACGGCTCGGCGCGATGCGCGCGATCGCCAACGCGCCCGCGACCGCGGGACCGAAGATCGAGCCCGTCTCAGTGATCTCGGCGCGGCCCAGGTGAACGCCGACGGACAATCGCGATCCCAGCGAGAGACTGAGCCGGACGGCGGTCTCGACGGCCGCGCAGTGCGCGAGCAGCGCCCCGTCGACGACTTGTGCGATGTGCGCGCCCGCGCGTTGGCACTCGTCCGCGATCCACGGGAGCGATCGATCGATCGCGCCGTCGTCCGAGCGAAGCGCGATCACTGCCAGCGGTCGCTCGGGCGCGAGCTCGACCGTCGCTCGCAGCGCCAAGGTGTGCGTCGCGGCTTCGATGCGCGCGAGCGATGCGAGGACGTCCTTCGCCGTCGCCGGCCGATCGCCGGGGTTCTTCGCGAGCAGCGCCTCGACGAGCGAAATCGTGGCCGGATCGATCGACACAGGCAACGGCGGAACGGGCTTCTGCACGTGCGCGAACGCGATGTGCAACGGGCTCTGTTCGTCCGCGAAAGGCGTCTTCCCGACGAGCAGCTCGTACAGCAAGACGCCGAGCGAATACAGATCCGTGCGCGCGTCGACCGGCGCGCGGAGGACCTGCTCGGGAGCCATGTACTCGGGCGTTCCCACGACGAGGCCAGCGCGCGTGAGCCGTCCGTTGGTGGCGACGTCTTCGGCGATCCACGCGAGACCGAAGTCGAGCAGCACCGCGCGTTGCCTATCGCCGTCGCGCACGAGCATGACGTTCGCCGCCTTCACGTCCCGATGCACGATTCCCGCGGCGTGCGCGGCGTCGAGCGCGTCCGCGAGCTGCGCGACGATCTTCAGGGCGGCGCGTTCGTTCAGCGCTCCTGCGCGAGCGAGCGCGTCGTCGAGGCTCTCTCCGTGGACGTACTCCATGACCAAGAATGGCCGACCGCCGACGCTTCCCGCATCGAGCACGGATACAACACCCGGGTGTGCGAGCCGCGCGGTGGCGCGGGCCTCTCGCTGAAATCGTCGGATCGACTCGGGCCCTGCGTCGACGTCGGTCAGGAGTTTGACGGCCACGACGCGGCCCAACCCTCGGTGAAGGGCGCGGTACACTTGGCCCATCCCGCCCTGACCGATGCGCGAGAGAATCTCGTAACGGTCATCGATGACGGTGCCAATCAACTCATCGTGCGACGCGGTCATCCGTGGCTTTTTGTACGTTCGCGGCGCGGTCGACGTTACGCGCATTCGTCGAGAGAGCCTGACCGAGCACTGCCCCTTCGGCATCCTGCTCGCTGAAGCGGAGTCCATTTGCGACGCGGCGCACGATGCTCACCAGAGAAACACCCCATGAAAGAGCTCATCCAATCCGCGCGCGCCGCGTTCGCGCCGATCCTCGCGCGGCGAACGGCGCGCAAGGGCGCGGTCCTCGTCGCGCCCGGCGAGCGCTCGACGCGGTTGTTTCTCGTGGAGACGGGGCTCCTTCGATCGTTTCACGTGGTCGAGAGCCGCGAGGTCGACGCGCACTTCGCGCTCGAAGACGGCGTCGTCGGCGCGATCGACAGCATCGTGTTCGGCCGAGAGAGCCGCTACGGGATCGACGCCCTCGAAGACACCGAGTGCCTCTCGCTCGACTGGGGCGAGCTCGAGTCATTTCTCGACGCGCACCCCGAGCACGAGCGGCTCGTTCGAAAGATCACGCAGCACCTCTATGCAGAGCTCGTCGAGCGCTTCGAGGGAATGCTCTTTCTGTCCGCGCGCGATCGCTACGAGCACTTTCTCGCGCGCTACCCAGGAATCACGCAGCGCGTCGGCTTGGCGCACATCGCCTCGTACTTGGGGATGACGCAAGAGACGCTGAGCCGCGTTCGAAGCGCCCGCGGATCTTGATTTGCGTCAAGGCGCGGCCGGCCGAGCGCGACTACGGTCCCGCGATCCCTGATGAAGTCGACCCGATCCATCCTCGAGACCCTCGAGGTTCGCCAGCTGTTCTTGATCGACGGTCTCGGAGCAGTCGTCACCGCGGTGATGCTCGGCGCGGTGCTCACCACCTTCGAGCCAACGTTTGGAATGCCGCAGCGCATCCTTCTTCCGCTCTCCGCCGTGGCGTCGATCTTCGCTGCGTACTCGCTCACGTGTCGCGCGCGCGGCGCTGGCGCGGGCTATCTGCGCGCGATCGCACTCGCGAACACGGCGTACTGCCTCTGCACGCTCGCGCTGGTTGTGTCGCTGCGAGGCACGTTGACGTGGCTCGGGGTCGCGTATTTTCTGGGCGAGATCGCGATCATCGCGGCGCTGGTCACCGTCGAGATCCTCGTCGCGCGGCGGGCTCGCGGGTGATGCGTCGATCGTGATCGGCGCTCAGCGCAGCGACTGCTCGGGGCGACGCCATCGCGAAGCGAGCACGGCGATGCGAATCGCTGCGTCGAGCACGACGGGGTTCTCCTCGCGGGCGACCCACGTCATCGAGACGGCGCCAGCGCGATACTCGAACGAGAGCGACGCGTTTGCGAAGGACGCGAGCGCGCGACGAAGCTCGCCGTCGAGGAGCGACCGGGTGAGCGATTCGTTGTCGGACTTGACCATGAAGCGCTCGTCGAACGCTGGATCGCCGACCTGGATGTCCTGTGCGCCCAGCATTTTTCCAAGCGAAGAGAAGACGCTCTCGACGTACACGCGCAGCGTGAACGGCATCGGCTCGACCGCGCGAGACACGACGCGGGTGTAGGCCGTCGAGCTCTTTCCGTGCGAGACGACGTAGTGATCGAGCTGGACCGGGACGTTCTCGATCACGCCGGTGATCACGTTGGCTCGAAACGGAAAGAACCTCCCCGGCGTCATCGCCATCTGCCGCGCCTGTGCGAAGTCCGCCCATGTCTTCGTAAACGCTTCGAACTGCGACTTCGAGAACGTCACGAGCACGCCGACGAACGTGCCGATGATCAACAATGGAACGAGCGCTCCGAACACTTCCATCGGTCCCGAGGATGCGACGATCCCACGTCGCACGAAAGTCGCTTCGCGCATGCGCATCGCTCGCTGTGCGTACGCGCGTGATCCAGGGAACCGCTGGCGGTCTTTCGCCGCTCGGCGGTGTACGATCGCGCGCTCGATGGGACTGTTCGGACCGACCCGCCAAGAGCGACACGCGGCCGCGGCGACCGCGCTCGCGCCGTACGGATTTCGCCTCGACCCGCAGCGCGCGAACAACGTGCTCTCGTACACGCCGTTCGCGGCGATCGTCGCGCCGTCGACGTGTCACATGGCTGTGTTCGGCCAGATCGAATCAGCCCGTGTCGAGGCGTACGAGTACACGTACCAGAGCACCGACGCCGAGGGAGGCGTGACGTACGCGGACGAGTTCGTCGTCGTCGTTCAGCACCCGTGGATCGTAGGCGGAGCGACGTTCGCGCCGGACCTTCGCGCGTGGGGAGGCGTGTACTCTGTGATCGACGCGCTGCTCTGGATCCCGCCGTTTACGCTGGTGAAGCTCGTGCAGCTGTTCGGCGACAAAGAGCCCGATCGCGCGGTGGGCCACGGTGAGTTCGATCGGCTGTACAAAGTGCGGGCAGCGTCCGACGACGACGCGGCGCGGGCGATTCCGCAGGGGTTGCGCGAGCTGTTCGTGCGCGCGCAGCTTCGCGCGACGGTCGAGCTACGACCGGGGGTTCTGCTGTACTCGCTGTTCGACCATCGACTCGACGACAAGACCGCGGTCGCCGCGGTGGGCTTCGCGGGCGCGATCATCGCAGCGCTCGAGCCGACGAGCGCGCACCCCATGCGGTGAGCGACGCGCGCTGCGGAGCCTCGGTCGCCCACACGAGCAAGGCTTCGGAGACCCGTTCAGTCGGACGTCGGGGCGCCGAGGTTCCAGAGGCAGACTTTGTCGGCCACGATCACGAGGCGCTCGCCGTCGCGAGACAGAAGGCAACCGCGCACGCCCTCGAAAGGGATCGCGCGAGCGCGCTTCGCGTTGCTACGGCTTCGCACGGTCACGAGCTTCTCTTCGGCGGTGACGAATCGATCGCTCGCGCTCGCGATCGAACCCCACGCCTTGCTGAGCTTTCGACTCTCGCCAGTGGTGAGGTCGAACTCCTGCGTATACCCGTACCAGTCATCGTACAGCATCGTGTCGTCGTCGGCGAACGAGAGGCCGTGGACCTGCGGTCCGCGCTCGACGACCGAACGATCGAGCGTGTAGTCGAACACATGAACGATGTTGTTCGTGTCGCGCACCGCGACGCGCGGCTGCGTCGGGTGAAAGACGATCTGCGCCGGGATGAACAGCGACGCGAACTCTCGGCGCAGGACCTCCGTTGCGTCCTCGACGCGCAGGACGTGCAAGTATGACGGCCCCGCGTCGCTCATCTTGCCGATGTCCGCCCAGAACGCGACGTGCGCGAGGTCCGGCGAGATCGCGACGTTGGCCCATCGTCGGGGGCCCGAGCTCGATTTGCCATCGAGCGACGCGCCGCGGCCGCGCAGGTCGATCGATCGCACGCGGACCTCGTTGCGCGCGACGTCCCACTCGTGCAGCGCGCCGTCGGTCGCGACGAACATCACGCGAGCGCCGTCGGCGTTGGCGGTGACGCAGAGCACTTCGCGCCAGTCGCTGCCTCCTCGCGGCGCGCGCACGAGCGTCGTCGCGTCGAGCGCTCCGTGGGTCGTATCGAAGCGCGACAGCGTGAATCCCTCGACCGTGTCCGCGACGACAACGAGCCACTTGCCGTCGCGGCTTAGCGCCACGTCGCCGTTGTGCGGAGCGTCGAGTACGAAGCTCGGCAGCGAGAGCTTGGGGCTGGCGCTGAGCCAACGCTTGTACGTCGCGCTCGTCACGCCCGCTGACTTGTACGCCTCAGCGGCGCTCTTCTTCTCGCGCAGCGCGGCTTGAACCGCGAGGATCTTCTGGCACATCTCTGCGATCGTGTACTTCGCCATCGTGTGAGGGTTGGTATCAAGCACGCGGCGCGGGCGCTACGAGGCTGACGTTCAGGAGAGACGGACGTGGAGGATCGATGTCGAAACCGAGCAGGTACTACAGGCTGATCGTCGAGGGCGGACACACCGGGAGCTCGTATTGCTTCGTGAGCGGAGCGTTCCAGACACTCCACGCGATCCGCGCTGCGCTCGAGTCCGACACGCAGCTCACGGTCTTCGTGATCGGTGACCAGGCGAAGCTGGTGCCTTCTCTGGGGACTCGACGACCGACGGGAACCAGTGGACGAAGTGCGCGCTCGACGTTCGTGACACGGTCGTCGACGTCGGCTCGATCGCATCGTGCGGTCGCGAGGTCGCGTGTGTTTCGCGACGAACCGTTACCAGCGGCCGCAAGCGCCGAGCGGAGGGAGTGCCAACGAGCCGCCATCGAGCTGCGCGCGGACAAGCTCGAAGGTGAAGCCGAAGCTCGCGTGCGTTCCGACGCTGCCGTCGAGTTCGCTGCACTCGAACGCAGCGGGTGACGCTTCGCTTTGGCGAAGATCCGCGGCGGCCCACCAAGGAATCCTTCGTTCGTCGGAGTTGATGTACGGCCGCAATAGCTCGGTGAACCGTTGTCTCGAGATGAGTCCCCCGACGCTGCCGTCGCGTCCGTGTGTTTCGGTGAGCGCGACGCTCAGTCGAACGCGCTCGAAATCGAGGTGCGGCGTCCTTCGCGCTCCCGACTCAAAAAAGAAGGGAACCTCCCAGCTTCCTTCGCCGGACGCGACGAAGCGCCCACCCGTGATGCGACCCTCGATCGGAGCAAACGTCGGAAGCTCGACCTCGCCTTGCTCCATGGAGTCCGACCAGAGCACATAGCGGCGGTCTTGTTCGATGCCGAGGCAGTTGGTTCCGAACCGCGGAATCGCTCGGTAGATCTTCAGCACGACGCGCGGATCGTCGTCGAGCGAGTCGACGCCGGTGAATCGAAACACGTACGACGCGGCAGAGGCTGAGTAGTTCGCCGCGACGTCCGCTGGCGAATACGAGCTGACGGTCGCCCATGCGAAGGCAGCGACGACCAAGTTCGCAGCGTTGTCGACGCCGCCGACGCAGTTCACTGGGCCGAGGCAGCCGGTGTTCGTTCGGCAGCGCCGCGTCGCGAGGTCGAGGTCTGCGAGCGGGCAGTTTTGCGTCGGATCGACGCTGGAGCGCGCATCGACCGCTCGGCACCCATGGGACTCGTCGCCGTCGATCAGGCCCGAGAACAAGCCATCGGCGTTGTAGCCTGGAGCTGTCGCGGGCGAAGGGCTCGTGGCTCCGCCGTACTCGGGAAGCCGCACGTTCGCGACCACGTACACGAGCGTTCGACCGGACAACCTCTCGACGTCGGGCCGCATTCGCGCGGGCGGCGCCGCGCAGCCCACGAGCACTAGCATCGAGCATCGCCACAGTCGCATTGGGTGATTGTCGCCGCCAATCGGTCCGTAGGACAACGGGCGCGCCGCCGGTTCGATGCCGTGCTCGCATGCGAACGCAGACGGGGACATCGATTCGTGTTCCCAACAACGGGGGGGCACGGTGAGTTCACCGCGCCCCTCCGTCGCGCGACGGTTCGCCCGCTGTGTCATCCAACGCGCATTCCACCGTGCGCCGACCTCCGCTCGCCCTGGTCTTCGTCGCTGTCACGTCATCGTGCGCGGCCCACACGCAACGCACCGCGGACGCGCTTCCGCAGCGCTTGTCTCCGTCCAACGTCGCGGCGGTGTTGCGCCCGGGGGACTTCTTGTTTCGCTACGCTGACCCGTCGGATCCCGTGGACGGTCAGGTCATCAACGCGCTGATCCACGGCGGGCAGACCGTCGCGCAGACGACCTTCACGGCGATCAACACGACGACGCAGACCGTTCGAGACATCCTTCGCATGGAGCAGCAACGGTTCACGCAGTCGATCGCGTCGGGCGACCCCAACGCGCTTCACATGGCGATCTACCTCGGCGACGGCGTCACGGCCGAGGCGTTCGGAACGAACCTCCAGGACGCCAAGGTCAACCAGTGGCGACTGTTCGCGCCGTACCGAGCGCGCACGGCGTGGCGCGTTCTGCGGCACCGGGACCCGCGCATCGCAGCGACGGTCGCCGAGGTCGCCCGGCGTTGGGCGACGGGACGGATGACCTATCGTGTTCCGGTCGAAGTGTTCGTGCGCGACGCCGCGTGGGGACCCAACGCGCGAAGCAGCGCGCTCGCGTTTGCGTCGAGCTTCGAGACCGCGGGCGGTCCCGACACATACAGCAACATGTTCTGCTCGCAGTTCGCCGTGGCCGTGCTGCAGAGCGCAGCGGCGCGGCACACGATCGTCGCGAACGGGACGCCGTTGACTCCCGCGGCGATGGACCAACTCCCGCGCGAAGCGAAGCTCGACGCCGTCGCGAGCCCGCTTCGCGTCTACACCGAGTGGTCGTCGAGCGATGCGTTCGAGCACGTCGGGCGCGTCGTGATCGAAGCGCCGTCGCCCGCGCCTTGAGCGGGACGCCGACGCTTCGCGCGGCCGCATGTTTCGCGCCCCGAACGACGTCGGTTCTCGAGATATTCCTGAGAACTTTTCTCGCTCGTGGGCTTCGATACGCGCTCGAACACTCGATGGCTCAACGAATCGTCCCGGCTCGCTTTGCGCTCGCGCTCGTGCTGCTCTCGACCGTCCCCACGGACGCGGGCGCTGACGTGATCTTTCGGCCGGGTGACGAGTATCGCGCGGACGAGTGCGTGCGTGGCGGCGCGGGAGCGCCCTGCATCGAACAAGAGGGTCGGGCGGGGCGCTGCCGCTGGTTTCCCTCGCGTCGGGGGTACTACTGCACGCCGTTGACCGAGTGCGAGCGGCGCGACGCTGGCGCTTCGTGTCGACCGATTCGCGGCCGCCCTGCGCACTGTGTTCCCGTCGCAGACGCTGGGCGAGGGTGGCCGAACCTCGCGTGTGTGGGTGACGACCAAGCAGCGGACGTCGCAACGACGGCGCACGACGCGAGCGCGCCCGATGCGGCGTTCGACGTCGCACCACCGCGGTCGAGCGCTACGCCGTCGATCGAGCCTGCGCCGAGCGCCGGACAGCCCCCGCCGACGAGCCGGTGTTCGTGCACCGCGGCAGGCGCTGGATCCGCCGGGCGTGCGCTCTGGGGTGTTGCTGCGGCGATCGGAGTCATCTTGAAAAATGCGCATCGAAACAAGCGTGCTGCGCGCTGAGGCAGAGCCTCGCGACGTCGGACCCGCTCGGCACGCGCGCTGCAACTTCGCTCCAAACGCACGGCAATTGCGTGATGAGTGTGACCTTCTGTGCCAAGCACGGGGAGGATCGCGACTCGGCGCGCGCGCTGCGGATGGAGAACCTCCCTGTGAACAACGAATGGAAACGAATTTCGGCGGTGGTCTTTGCGCTCGCGGTCGGAGCGTGCGGCGCGGCAGTGACACCACGCGGCGACGCCGGTGACTCGGGCGTCGCTGTGTCCGACGCCTCCCTCTTCTGTCCATTGCCCGGCGGCGGTCGTTGTCCCGCGGGAACGACCTGTCCCGCCGGTGACGGCTGCAACACGTGCTCGTGTCCCGCGAGCGGAGGCAACGCGAGCTGCACCCTCATCGGCTGCGTGTCCGACGCGGGACCCACCACGGGCTGCTCGTCGAGCGCGCAGTGTGCAAACGGGCAAGAGTGCGTGTTCGGCACCTCGAGCTGCGGCCAAAACGGAACGTGCATGCCCACCGAGTCGTGCTTCGACCCCGAGACGTACTGCTCGTGCACCGGCGTGACGTACCAAGCGTGCCGCCCGACACGACCCACGGCGTTGGTCGGCCGCTGCGACAGTCCCACCCAGCGCTGCAACGAGCGCACGAGCTGCCTCGCCACCCAAGAGTGCATCTACACCGTGGGCGCTTGCGGCGTGGACGGACGGTGCGCTCCCATCAGCGATTGCGCGGCGACCGCGGACTTCTGCGGCTGCGACGGATCGAGCTTTCGCGCGTGTCCTGGCCGTCCCACGCGCCCCGCCGCGAGCGAGACGCGCTGTACCGGCTCGGTCGACGGGGGCGTCGCGGACTCGGGCTTCGCGTGCGTCGGCGCGCGGCTCAACGCTGCGGGCGCGTGCGAGCGGCCATCGGGCGCGGCGCCGGTGGAGTGCTGCACTGGGTACAACTGCGACCAGAGCTCGGCGTTGTGCGAACGGCTCCCGCCGGTGTGCCCGAGCGGGTTCGTTCCGTCGATCGTGGGCGCGTGCTACGGGCCGTGTGTTCCGAGCGCGAGCTGTCGACGGTGAGTGTCCTGTCCGACGGACACTTGTCCGCTCGAGCGGACGCTCGAGCGCGTTGGTGAGCCGATTTCCACGGGATTTTCCCGTGGAACGTTCGCTGCACTCCGACCTCGCTCATGCGAATCGTCACGCTCTCCGCTGCGCTCGCGCTCGCTGCGTGCGCGCCCGTTCCCGTCACGACGACCGACGCGTCGAGCGACAGCGTTGTGCCCGATGCCGTCGTCGACGCAGGTCCGTCGCTTCCATCCAACGTGTTCGCCCTCGCGGGCCTGGATCCGACGTTGCCTACCGCAGACCTCGAGCCCCTCGGCGCGATGGCGCAAAACGCCGACGTCGTGGCCTTCGGCGAGACGGTTCACACCTCGGGCGGCTTCTATCGCGCCAAGTCGCGGGCGATTCGGTACCTCGTGCGCGAGCGTGGATTTCGCCTCGTGAGCTTCGAGTCGCCGTGGCGCAACGCCGAGCGCGTCGAGCGGTACGTTCAACAGTGCGAGGGGACCGCGGAGGACGCAGCGAGGGCGCTCCATACGATCTGGTGGGATCGATCGGTCCCCGAGCTCCTCCGCTGGATGTGCCAGTGGAACACCGAGCATCCCGCGGATCGCGTTCACTTCAGCGGGTTCGACATTCGGCAACCGTGGACCGACGTGCCCGCGCTGCGGACGTACTTCACGGCGAACGCGCCGGACGTCTCTGTGCGCCTCGTCGACGGGCTCGCGCGGTGCTTCGGCGCGGGTTTCAGCGACGAAGAGATGTTCTTCCGAGACGCGACCGTACGCGCGATCTACGAGGGCCGCGCGCGCGTCTCGGTCGACGACAACGCCGCGTGTACGCAAGGGCTCGCCGCGGTTCGAGACTACTTGCAACGCGAGCGCGTGAGGCTCGTCAGCGCCGCGGGCGAAGGCGAGTGGGAGCTCGCGCGACTCGCGGCGGTGAGCATCGAGGGCTTCCAGCTCGCCGCGTTCGAAGCGGTGTCGCGACGCTCGCTGACCCGCGGTCAGAGCGGTCGCGACGCGGCGATGGCAGACGCGTTCACGACCTTGCGACGGCTGCGCTTCGCGGGGATGCGCGCTGCTGTTTGGACGCACAACCTCCACGTCACGCATCACACCGAAGCGCTCGTGCAGACTCCGTATCCCAACGCGATCACCTTCGGAACGCTTCTCCAACGCGCGCTCGGCGCTCGATACGTCGGCGTCGCGGTCGTCGGCTACAACGTCGGCTACAACTGGTTCGAGGGCCCCGCGACGCTCGAGATGCCGTCCGAACAGAGCGTCGAGACGCTGCTTCACGGGTTGGGGCTCGCGGTCGCGTGGGTAGACCTACGAGCGCCCGGCGCGCGCCCGTTGCTCGACGCGCAAGCGCTCTACGACCTCGGCCCCGAGTACCTCGCGCCGGCGGCCCACTACGACGGACTCTTGTACGTCGACGCGCCCGAGGGAGCGACGTACTTCACGCCGCAGTCACCGTTCGCGCGATAGCGAGCGCCGAGACGCGTGATCGACTGCGAACGCGCGCTCCCAATCGGCGCGGCGCTGGGCGTACGCTTCGGTCGCGAGGCGAAGCATGATCGAGCGTCGAGTCGATGCGAGGGGATGTTCACCGGCGTTTCGACGCGGCGCGACGCTGGTAGCGCTCCTCGTGTTGTCGGGATGCACTGGTCGTGCGCATCGACCAACGTCCGTCGCGTCGAGCGCGCAGCGCGCCGTTCGCTGGAGCGTTCGCCGTCAGCTTCCAGCGCCATGGACGCCCTCGCGAGGAACAGCGGTCCGGCTCGTCGGGCGCGACTCCGACGGCAGGCTGCTCTTGGTGTTCGGCGGGATGCGCGCGACGCTCGACGGGAGCGTGGCGAGGCTCGCGCCGACGGCCTTTGCGTCGCCGCTCGTTCGAGCGATCCGCGTCGCTCGCGAGGCTTCGAGCGCGAGATTCGTGTTTCTGTCCTCCGACGGGCTCGTCGCGCGAGCCGAGCGCTTCGACGGAGCCGCCGAGCCGCTCGGCGAAGTCCCTGGTCCTTGGCGCGAGGTTCAGTCCGAGGGAGCAGCGCTCACGATCATCGACGCGCGCGGGAGACTCTGGGTCACGGACGGAGAGAGCTCTGTCGCGCAGATTCAACCGCCTGCTGCGCACCTGGCGTTCGTGTCGGCGGCGTTCGTGTCCGCGTCGAGCGGCGTCGCCGTGGTCGATGGCGGAGGCGCGTTTCGCTTCGATCGCGCGCGTGGCTGGCGTCCGATGCTCCCTTCGCGCGCGGCGTACCTGAGCGTTCTGCGACGACGAAACGGCTCGCTCGCGGACGTGACGATGCTCGCGCGCGGGCAGTGGCTGAGCGCGAGCGATGAAGGATCGGTCGCGCGCTCGGAGCCGGTCCCTGCAGCGACGGCGACGGATGACGACACGAGCGACTCGAATTCGTGGTCAGCGAGCGAGGCGCAGACGCCGTTTCGCGACGCGGTGCTCGGGCCCGAGCAAGAGCGCGCGCTGTTCGTCGCGCTCTGGACACGCGCGCCCGAGAGCGCGCTGATCGCGCCCGCAGCCGTGGGCCCCACCGCGCGAGGAACGGTGTTCGTGTCCGTGCGACAGTGGCTCTACGAGGTGGACATCACCGCGGGTGCGGGCGTGCAACCGCGATTGGCCGCTGAACTTCCAGCGGACGCGGCGTTCGTCTCGACGCGTTGGGGCGCGGCTGCGTGGGACCCGCGAGCGGGCGACGGGCCCGATCGCACCCAGCGCGCGCTGCTCGTGACGATGGACGGAGCTGCGCCACGAACGCGCGAAGCGCCCGCGGGATCCCTCGTGGACGGCGTGGTCGACAACGCCGGCCGCCTCGTCGTCGAGCGCTGCGATGGCGCACAACCCGACGCAGCGGACGAACCAAACAGACCAGCGCTCTGCGTGCGCTCGCTCACCGACGCTCGCGCGCGCCCGCGGACGGTGCCGCTCCGCGCGCAGGGAGGTCTGTCGTCCGTACGGCGCATCTTCGCCGTCTCTGGAGACACCGCCGCGGTCTCGATCGGCCGCCGCGTCGAGCCGGGCTCGATCGATCGTCAGGTGGGACGACTGGCGCTCGTCGACTTGAATACCGGTGTCGTGACGTTCGCGGGCGGAGAGCCCGGCGTCTCGTCCAGCGATTCGCCGCACGATCGCGCGCTCGCGGCGCGCTTCGTCGATCCCGAGCACGTGACGCTCGCGCCGGTCGACGGCGCCGATCCGCGTCGCCCGCAGGTGCGTGCCGTGCTCGTCGCGCGCGACGGGTCGGTTCGCGCGCTCGCGACGCCCACGGGCACCGAGTGTTCGGCGTACCTCGACGCGCGGCGCGCGGTCGCGGTTCACCGAGCGTCTACCAGCGAAACGACTGCCGAGGCCCCCGCGGGGTCGGCATTGGCGCTCTCAGTGAGCGAGGACGGCGGTGGTCACTGGCGTCGCCTCGCGCTCTCCGACGCGCTCGCTCGACGGCTTCGCGGGGGCTGCTCTGCGGAGTGTTCTCCGCGCGCGTGCACCCTCGGCGACCTCGTCGTGACGGTCTCGACGGACGGCGAGGATGGCGAGCCGCTGACGTTTCGGAGCGCGAGCGTCGCGCCCGCAGCGCCAGAGCCCGAGCGCAGCTCGCAGACTCCGTACGGCCTCGAGTGCTCAGAGGGCGCTGCTCCACGCGACGTTGTACTCGCGCCAGACGCTCGCTGGTCGCGCGTCACGGCGCTCAACGGAACCGCTGGCGTACGCGCGTGGCTCGAAGGGTCTTCGACGACCCGCGCGGACGCTGGCGCTCGCGCCGCCTCGGCGACGCAGCGCGTGCGCTGGCTCTACGGCGACGACGGTGCGTCACGCGCGCGCACGAGCCTCGGGCTCGGCGGTTGGTATCGACCGGGATTCGGCGCGGCTCCATCGGTGTTGCACGTCGCCGCGGACGCGCTCGTTCTGCGCGCGCCGGGGGCGTTTGGCGAACGAGACAACGTGCTCGTCGCCGTCGATCGCGAGCCGAGCACGATCGTGAGCACGTCTCAAGAAGCAGCAGCCGAGGTCGAGGTCGTCGAGGCCGCGCCGGGGCGGTGGCTCGCGCGCTTCTATGGAGCGCTGGGCGTACAGCGAGACGCAACGGCGACGGCGTTGTCGTTCGCAGAGCCTTCGGCGCGCCCGTTCGATTTCGACCGGCTGTATCTGCTCGGACGAGACGGCGCGATCCTCTCGCGCGTCGAGTATGCGTGGCGGCGATGGGGCGGAAGAGAGCGCGCTCGGGGCTTTGCGCGGACCGTCGGAGAACCCAACGGTGACAACGTCTTCTACGCGGTCGAGTCCGAGCCGGGCGGCCCCGTGTGGCTGCTCGATCTTTCGTTGCCTTCGACGCAAGACCGATCGCGCGTGGTGCGCGCGTTGCCGACGGAGCTTCGACCCTGCGCTGGCCCGCCGCCCGCGCGATATACGTTGCTCGCAGGGCGGTGGAACAACGGCGGGTTCTTTCGCGAAGGCACGATGAACGACCGCGCGATGTGGCAACTCGCCGAGGTCAGCGACGCGGGCGTGTGCTTGCGCGCGGCCAACGAGACGGCGTTTCCGCTCGATCCGCGACGGTGGGAAGGGATCGCGCCCCTCGTCGCTGTCGACGGAGCGCTCCAGCGAAATCCCGCGACGCCCGGCTTCGTTCGGTGTGTCCCGCGCCGCTGACGTACCTGCGCTTCGCGCAGTGATCGAACGCAGCGCGACGCCTCGCGCTCACGCGCAGTGAACGATGAGCCTGTGCTTCTTTGCCAGCGCGAGCATCGCCCGGGTCGCTGCGAGGCCGGCGTGTCGTCGCGAGCTGAACCCGAACTCGCTGAGATCTGCCACGCGGATCTTGCGCTCGTCGCCGGGCAGCGCGACCTCGGTCCCCTCGTCGTCGCAGACGATCGACAGCTCTGGGCTTTGGAAGAACAGCGAGTCGACCTCGCTCCACGAGAAGCTCGCGTAGGAGCCGTGCTTCGCGTACAGCGCCTCCACGTCCTTCGCGATCGGCGCGGCGTCGGACTCCTCGAGCCAGCGCCCGACGACGTCGTCTCCGGACCGCGCGGCCTCGTACACGCGAACGCCGGTTTTTTCGCTGCCGATCACCTCGCGGACGCGCGTCGTCACCCGTTGCTCGACGAACGCTCGCACCGCGGCGACGCGCGCGTCGTCCGCGGCGCCGTAGAAATACCGCTCGAGGCCGAGGTCGATCACCATCGTCATGCTGGCGATTGTACCCGCGCCTTCGGGCGCGCTCGCCACGATTCACCGTGGCGTCTCGCAGCCCGATCGCGTCCAGCAGGCTTGCGGAATTCTACGGTCGCACAGGCGTCGTCGTACATCCCGCTGTCTCGTCGCGGGTGCGGCGGCTATGCTCGTGGAGCTCGGATGCCGTATCGCGACCCGTCATCGACGACCGACGCCGAGCGCGTCGAGTTGCTCCGGTTCGTTCCACGCTCGAAGCGATGGATGGCGTGGGGTGCGCTCGCGCTCGCGCTCGCGTTGATTGTGTGTGTGGCGTGGTTGTCGAGCGGCTCGACCGCGCCTTGGATGACCGTCTGCGTGGGGCTGTTCGGCTTGTCGCTGTCCGCCTTGTCGAGCGCCCTGAAGAGCGCGAGCCCCGTCGTCGCGACGCTCGAGCACGACCGCCGTGGAAGGGTGTTCTGCGTTCGTCGCCGGATCCTCGGGGTCGAGTTCACCCGTCGATGGCGCACCGAAGAGCTGCCGGTGTTGATCGTCCAAGAGACACGCGCGAACCACGGAGACGCTCGCTTGCTTTCGATTTCTGCGATCGTGATGGTCGATCGCGAGACGAGCGTCGCGCTCTTCGACACGGCGAACGACGAGGACGCCCGCGCGTTTCGCGCCGAGTCGTGGCACTTCACGCGCCGGGCGCTGAAGATGCCGGGCCGAGCGTACCTCCGCGCGGTGGCCGTTCGCGCCGAGCGCGAGCTCGACGAGGCCGCGAGCGACGAGCTCGCAGAGATCATCGAGCGAGACGACGCCAACGCGCTCCGAACGCGCATCGAGCAGGGCCTCGCGGTCGATGCGCGCGTCGAGTTCGAGTCGATGACGCTCGTCGACTTCGCTGCGACGCGCGGCGCGGCCCGTTGCGTTCGCGCGTTGTTGGAGCTCGGCGCCGAGGTGTCGCCGCACACGCTGAGCCTCGCGGGCTACTGCGCGCCGCCGCCAGATGGCGACGAGCGAGAGCGGTACCTGCGTCACGTCGAGGTCGTTCGCGTGTTGCTCGACGCGGGCGTGGACGCGGAGGCTGACAATTGCGAGGGGGTTCCCGCGAGGATGGCGCTCGAAGACGCGGGCCCCGAGATGGCCGAGTTTGTCGCGTACGGAAAGCGCGAGGGGTGAGCGGGGCCGCGGTCGTGGGCTGCCGCAGCGCGAAGAGCGCTCGTGAGCGCGAGGCCGCGGTGTGCCTCGGCTAGCGTTCTGCTGCTCCGAGACTGGGTCGGGCATCACAACGGGTGCTGACGCGCGGCCGCGAAGGTCGTCGCAGCTTCTCCGTCACGCAGCATTGGTTTGGACCGAAGCAGAACCACCGTGCACCGGGCGAGCGCTGCATCGCTCGTGTGTGGCGCTCAGCGGCGAGACGGCCCCACGATTTGCCCGAGGAGCGGGTCGATCACCGATGCTGTCGCGCGCAGCGTACAGCCGTCGAGCGCGTGCGAACCACCTTCGGGTGTGCATCCGTGCGCGCGCATTTCGCTGTCCGTCGGAACGAGCAACGTCACCGACGCGCCCGCCGCTCGGAGCGCTGCGGCCATCGTGCGCGCCTGCGCTTCTGGGACCAGTCGATCGTACGGATCGGGCGCTTGTACGAGCACCACGGGCGAGCGCGCAGAGCACGCGTGGGCGATGGGCGAGGCGTCGACGCAGCGCGCGCACGCGGGGGCGCTTCCCGCGCAGCCCGTGACGGCTTCGTCGCAGGATTCGCCGGTGTACAAAGGGGGGACCGCGCGTGCCATCGAGCTGCTTCGAACGAAGCTCGGCAGGTCCGTCGGCGCCGCCCACGCGACGGTGACCGCGACGGACGCGTCGGTCCCGCAGCGCGGGTCGATGTCAGCGCGCCCGCCGATGAGCCCGGCCATGAGGGCGAGGTGCGCGCCGGCAGACGTTCCAACGATGCCGACGCGATCATCGAGGTTGAAGTCGCGGGCGTGCGCATGCGCCCACTGAACCGCGCACACGACGTCGCGGACGTTTTCGGGATACGCCCCACCCTCCTGCGTGAGTCGGTACTCCACGTTGAGCGCTGCGATCCTGTGCATTCGCGCGAGCAGCTCGCCATACGGCGCCAAAGTGTCTCGTCGGTTCATGCAGTCGACCCATCCTCCGCCATGCACGAGCACGAGGAGCCCCGGCCGCGCGTCGGGAAGCGCAGGCGGCAAGTAGAGGTCTGCTTCGAGCGAGACGCCGCCGCGCATCGCGATCGCGATGTTGCGATGCAGCGTTACGCCGCCCGCGAGCGTCATGGTCGTGGTGGGCGACGGCGCGCTCGGCAGCGCCGGCGAGCACCGAGGGAGGCTCGGTGGAATCGGCGCAGCTCCGTCGTACGGCGCACATGTTCGACCATCGGCGACGGCGCCATCTGCGGCGTCCGCGTCTGCGCTGGCGTCGTGCGTGGCGTGTGTCGCGCAGCCCATCAGCGCTGCGATCAGGCCGACCACACACCCGAGTCGATCTGTCGCGACTGCAAATGCCATCGACTCTCGATGGTACACCGCGCCCGCGACGAGCGTCGCAGACGCGCCGAGCGGATGAGCGCCGTAGAATTCAAGTCGAATCGCTGCTGCGAATCGGTAGAACCACGACGACCGCCGCGCTCGTGGCTGATGCCCGAGGCAGCTCTTCGCGGCGCTGGGCTACGCGAGCGAAATCGCGAGCTCGGTCTGAAGCTCGTGTTCGGACGCGGTCATGGGCGTGTTGATGTACCGCTCGTACGCAGGGCCGTCGCCGAGGCGCCTTCCGCTCGACGAGAGCCACCCCCCCATGAAACGCGCCCACGCGTCGCCGAGGCCCGCGTACGGGCCCACATGAATCGTGGACGCGTATGTTCCGGCCGGGATGGTCGACTGCTCGAGTCCCGGCGGGAGCTTCGTCCCAGAAGGAACAACGAGCGCCGCGTCCGAGCGAAGCTCGTCCGGCGGAGTCGCCTCGGGATCGTCGTGATAGAGAGCGACCATCGCGAGCGCAGGAAGCGTGAGGAGCCCGCTCTCGCCAGCGATCGCGTGCAGCTTCGAGAACGCGTCTCCGATGCTCGCGTATGGTCCGATGTGGCGGACGAAGAAGATTGTTCGCGCTGGAAATTCATGGATCGAAACGTTCATGCTCTTGCTCCTCTCGAGGGCGTGTTGAAGGTCGAGCTCCGCGTCGAAGGGCATGCCGTAGTGCACGCCCGACGGCGAAGCCAGCCGTAGCGCGCTCGCGGCGCGCGCCGAGCGCTCGCGGTGTCGCTCGCGAAACGCAGACGGCGACGCGAAGAACGCCCCGTGAAACGCGCGGGTAAACGACTCGTGCGTCTCGTATCCAGCCTCGAACGCGACGCGCGTCACGCTCACGTCCGTGGTGACGAGCATGCGCGCCGCGCGCTCGAGGCGAAGTCGACGGTGCAGCTCTCTCGCGGTCTCGCCGACGAGTCCGCGAAAGACTCGGTGAAAATGCAGCGGCGAGAGCGCGGCTTGTTTTCCGAGCGCTTCGAGGTCGAGCGCTTCGTCGAGTCCTTCCGCGATCGATCGAACGGCGCGCAGCACCGCGGCTTCGTACGCGGATCGTGTGCTCTGCTTCACGAGCGCGACCCTAGCCGCCGAGCCAGAAGCTCGCTTGACGCGGCTTGCGTATTTTCGAGCGCATCGCGAGAGGGCGTCGTCGAGGTGGTGGTGCGGGTCGACTTCGCTGCGACGCGCGGCGACCAGCAATCCGTCATTCCAACGGAGCCACGCGGCAAGCGCGCTTCACAGTGACTCGAGGTACGCGATCAGGTCGTCGATCTCCGAGCGATCGAGCTGACTCGTGTGGCCGTGCTGATCGCCTCCGCCGCACGCAGCGTCGGTGAACCGCTCGAGCAGCGTGGCCGCGCAGCCGTTGTGCATGTACGGGGCTCGATGCGCGACCGCTCGCAACGACGGGACCTGGAGGCGCCCGCCCGTTCCCACGTCGATCGAACGGTTGTCGGTGAGCATCGCGCCGCTGTGGCAGGTGGAGCAACGCACTTCGGGCGACTCGAAGATCGCTCGACCACGCTCGATGTTCGGCCCGCGCTTGTCCGACGGCGCTTCCGGCGACCGAAGCGACTCGATCCACTGTGTCACGGCCGAGCCCTGAGCCGCGCTCAGCGCGGGCATGCCCATGCGCCGCGTCCACACTTCGTCGACGAGCGCCCGTGTCGTCGCGAGGTCGCCGTCCCAGTGGTAGGGCGCCGTGCCTGCGAGCATCCCTGCGAGCCGCTGGGTGCGCCGCGGTCCTGCGGGAAAGTTCCACACGTGTCCGTCGTCGAGACCTTCGGGATGACACGAGGCGCAAGCGATCGGCGGCGCGACGCCGGGCCAGGGAGAGACGCCATGAAACACGCGATGCCCCGTGTTCGAGCGATCCTCGGCCTCTGGGAAACTCCCGAGCGACGCGAGCCCACCTTCGTCCGCAAGAAAGACGACTCCCGCGGGCTGCCGAAGCAACACCGCAACGCCCGACGGCTCGCCGCCCGCCATCGCGACGGCCTCGCCACGGGTGGATCGCCACTGCTGCGCTGTGACCGAGCACCGCGCTGGAACGTGCCCCGATTGCAGCGTCTGAAACTCGCTTACCGCGACGAGCGCAGGTCGCCCGATGAGCCCTCCGGACTGCGCGGCGTTTGCGATCGCGTTCGCCGCCGACAACACCACCACGGTCGACGTCCGTCGATCCTCGGCGATGTCGATCGCGAGCGGCATGCGTCCGAGCGGCGGGCTGATGCGAATATCTGCGCCCTTTTTCAAGATCGCGATCTCCGTCGTAACCAGCGTTCCGCAGGACTCGAGGCCGCGATCTTCGCCGTAGTACGCGACGCCAGCCCCCGCCGAGCTCGGATCGACCATCATCGTCGTCGGGAGCTGCGCCGTGTCTTCGAGCTGGTAGCTCACCGCGACGCGGCCTCCGCTCATCGCAATCATTCTCCACGCCGTCGACGCACGCCACGGCAGTCGCCCGGCCACCCGCACCGAGGGCAGGGGGGTTCGCTCCTCGATGGCGAGCGCCTCGCTCAGCCGATAGACGACCGCCGATCGAAACGTGCTCACCCACACAGATCCCCCGCTCACGACCACGTCACGAAGGTCTCGTTCGAGGGTTTGTTCTCGTCGTTCGCTTGGATTTCTCCAGTCGAACCCGATCACCCTCCCGTCCTCGCACGCGACGATGATCTGCGTGGTACCGGGCAGCGCCGCGACACCTCGAGGGTCTGCGCACACCTGCGTGCGGCGAAGCTCGCCGCGCTGCTGCAAGCTGACGTGCGAAATCTCGCCAGTACCTCGCAGGACGACGTGCGCCGTTCCCTCGTCGTCCGCTGCGATGCGGGACGGGAGCGCGCCCGGCTCGAACTGCAACCGGTGCACGGCGACGCGGACGCGTTCGGACATCCATAGCGAGTCGCGGTCTGGGTCGCTCGCGACGAACTCGTGACCCCGCGTCGCGATCAACGACGCTGCGCCCAGCGGAAGCGCTCGCTCGCGTTTCGTCTCCGGTTCGTTGGGCTCGAGGGGCGCTTGCACGGGGCGCGAGGGCTCGGCGACTCGGACGGGCGTTGTCTCGCGTCGCGCCGGCGGCGGCGGATCCAACGCACAACCTGCGGCGAAGGCGACCAGCCCGATCGCAGCGCGCTGTGGTTTCGATGAGGCCATTCGAAGCGTGTCTGCACGCTCGAGACCAACGCAGCGAACCTCCCGCGCACACGAATTCTATGTGTCGATGGCTCGACGCACGCCGCCCGTTTGCAGTTGCGCCAACGCGGTTGGCAACGGGACGTCGAGTGGTTCCGTGGTGCGTCCGCGACAGCGTCGACCTCGACTCGCACGCCTCGCCCGCGCGAAAAAACTCACGCTGTTGCAGCCGAGCCTCTTGCGCGGTCGCGTCGGCGTACACAATCACCACGCGCTCCGCGGTTCCCCTGCGGAACATCCCTTCGATCGCCTCGCGGTCTTCAGTGGGGGCTCGTACGCGTGCGCGCGAGTCTTCACGCGACGACTTCAATCGTCGCAAGACTCCGCGCGTCGATGTGTTGCGAAGGGACGTTGGCCGCTCGTCGATCACGAGCCGCTGAGCGATGCACGCACGGCACGCGCGTGCGTGCGTTTCGCCTCACAAGGCAACCCCAATGACACGTTCTCGGCGCATCGATCGAGCGGTGAACTTCCTCGACGCGCACCTCGCGTACGCGCCGCGAAGCTCCTGTCGCGCCGCGGCCCTCGCGCCCGTCGAGCCTCGCTCGTCGTGCCCGGCCGCGCAGGCAGCGCTCGCATCGACGCGCTGAGAACGTGTCGCTTTCGTCCCTCCGTCCGTCGCGCGCCGCTTCGCGATCGAAGCGTCGCTCGTCCTGCTGCGCGTCTGATCTCCTATGCTCGATTCGATCCATCGCTTCGTCACTTCGACCCTCGTCGACAGCTGCTTCATCGACACGCACGAGCGCGCGATCCTCGTGTTCAACGGCCGTCCTCGGCGCCTCTTGAGACCTGGGTGGCGCCCCGTCGTGCCGAGGCTCTCGAAGGTGATTCGATTGGATATCTCTGCGGGATTCTGCGCTGCGATCCCAGAGCTCGTCGCCGTCGCCGACCGCGAAGTCGAGATCGTCGCCGTCTCGGACCACGAGCTCGGCCTGCTTCGCGTCGATGGGCGCGCGAGGACCGTGCTCGGTCCCGGGCGATGGGCGCTGTGGAACAGCCGCGAGCCCGTCACGCTCGAGCGCGTCTCGACCGCGGGCGTTCACGTGTCCGTGCCCGATGAGTTTCGCGCGATGCTGCCGCGGGCGTTCGTGCAAGTGGTCCACGTCGAACCCCAGTCCGAGGCGCTCTTGTACGTCGACGACAAGTTCGTCGAGCGGCTGCGCGCCGGTGTGCACTGCATTAGCGTTCACAACCGCTCGGTGTCCGCGCGGGTGTACTCGACGCGAGAGCAAGAGACCGTCGTCGCGCAGCAGGACATCTCGAGCAAGGACAAGGTGTCGCTGCGGCTGTCGGCCGTGGTTCGGTTTCGCATCGTCGACGGGCTCGAGACCTTCTCGCACAGCGAGGACATCCAGAGCGTGATCTACTCGGACACGCAGCTCGCCCTGCGGCGGATCGTGAGCGAGCGGACCCTCGACGAGCTCCTCGAGCAGCGCGTCGAGTGCGCACAACAACTGCGCGACCAGCTCCGCGAACGAACGCGCGGAAAGGGCGTCGAGATCCTCAGCGCCGAGCCGCGAGACCTCGGTGTTCCTGCGGCGATGCGCGCGCTGCTCAATCGCGTGATCGAGGCGACCAAGCAGGCCGAGGCCAACTTGGTGCATCGCCGAGAAGAGACCGCCGCGACCCGAGCGCTCGCGAACACCGCGCGCTTGCTCGAAAACAACCCGACGCTCGCGCGACTCAAAGAGCTCGAAGCCTGGCGCGAGATCGCCGCCCGCGTGGGAACGATCAACCTCGTCGCGACGCCTCCTGGCGTCCTCGGCGCGGTGCTCACCGGAAGCGCTGCATCGTCGCCCCCGAGCGACGCGCCGAGCGCACAGCCCGAGTCGTTCGACGAGTAGCGCGAGCGCGTCGCGCGACGTCCCAAGTTTGGGACAAGCGCCGAAAGTCGACTTTGCAACGTACTGAAATGACTAAAAAATCTCCTTAGTACGTACGAAGCGCGATCCGGTGGTCACCCGCTGCGGGGCCGCGAACATCGGTCCTCGCGCGTCGTCGGGGCGCGGCCGCAAGCGGCCGATGCGCGTGCCACACAGAGGACTCCGTGGCGCCGTCGTCGCCTTTGGCCAACGTGGCGGTCGTGCTGCCGCGCTCGCTCATGGGGCCACATGGCGCCCGCGAACGGGAGGCGTCGATCGCGCGGGGCGCCGCCGCTGGATCATCTTCACCAGCTCGACGATCGCGAGCGGAAACACAGCGCATCCAGTCACGAGCGCCCAGTCCGCGAGCGTGAGCGGATGCGTTGCGAGCACGCGGCGCAGCGGAGCAAAGTACACCGCGCACATCAGCAGGAGCAGACACAGCAACGTCGCCCCCCACAGCCAACGGTTCGACAACAGCCCGCTCGCGAGAGAGCGCGAGCGTGAGCGCGTGTTGAACGCGTGCAGCACCTGCGCGAACGCGAGGGTCATGAACGCGATGGTGATCGCGTGCCGAAGCCCGACTCCCGTGCGCCCATACGAGCGCATCCCGAGGTAGAACGCGAAGAGCGAGCTCGCCCCGAGCAGCGCTCCTTGCCAAAGAATGAGCCACGCGAAGCGCGGCGTCATGAGCGGCTCGTTTGGGTCTCGCGGAGGCGCGGTCATGACATCCGGCGCAGACGGCTCGAGCGCGAGCGCCATCGCAGGAAAGATGTCCGTCACGAGGTTCAGCCACAGGATCTGCAGCACCCCGAGCGGCAACGGCCAGCCCACCAGCACGGCGACGAACACCGTCACGATCTCGGACAGGTTCGTCGAGAACAAATAGTGAAGAAATCGCTGGATGTTGTGCACCACGATGCGCCCCTGCTCGATCGCGCGAACGATCGTCGAGAAGTCGTCGTCCGTGATCACCATGTCCGAGGCCTCCTTGGCGACCTCGGTGCCACGGATTCCCATCGCGATGCCGATGTCCGCCTTTCGCAGCGCCGGCGCGTCGTTGACGCCGTCGCCCGTCATCGCGACGACGTGCCCCTCGCGCTGCAACGCGTCCACGATGAGCAGCTTGTGCGCAGGAGAAACCCTCGCGAACACGGACGTGCCCGCGACGACCTCGCGCCACCCGTCGGGCGTGAGCCCCTCGAGCGCTCGCGCGTGCACCGTGCGCAGCGGCGCGCCGCGCTCGTCGACGTCGATCCCGAGCTGGCGTGCGATCTCCGCGGCGGTCTCTTCTTGATCACCGGTAATCATGACCGTGCGGAGCCCCGCGCGACGACAGGTCGCGATCGTCTCTTTTGCGCCGTCGCGAAGCGGGTCGATCATCCCGACGAGGCCCACGAACACGAGCTCGCGCCTCAGGTCCTCCGGTGAATACCCGACTGGCAGCGGCCGGTACGCGAGCGCGAGCACGCGAAGCGCCGAGCTCGCGAGCGCTCCGTTGCGATCGAGCACCTCGCGCTTTTCGTCCTCGGTCAGCGGCTCGATTGTTCCGTCGCCGAGGGCGCTCTCGCACGCAGCCAGCACGCTCGCGGGCGCGCCCTTTACGTACGCCACGAGCGTGCGGTCGCGGCGCTCGTGCACGGTCACCATCACCTTGCGCTCGCTGTCGAACGCGACCTCGGCAACGCGCGGCTCGTCGCGGAGCAGCGCGCTCCGATCGACCGACGCCTTCTCTGCAGCGACGATGAGCGCGGCCTCCGTTGGATCGCCGAGGACCGACGGCGTCTTCGTCGAGCGGTCCACCTTTGCGTCGTTGCACAGCGCTCCGATGCGCAGCGCCACGCGCAGCGCGCTCGTGGGTGGAGTGTCGATGGTCGCGTCGATGGGCTCGCTCTCGAGTTCGAAACGACCGTCCGCAGCGTAGCCCGTCCCCGTGACGTCGATGCGTCGGCCTCCGACGACGTACGCGCGCACGGTCATTTCGTTGCGCGTGAGCGTTCCGGTTTTGTCGGTGCAGATCACGGTGGTTGATCCGAGCGACTCGACCGCGGGCAGCCGCCGAACCAGCGCGTGCATGCGGGCCATGCGCTGCATTCCGACCGCGAGCGTCATGGTGGTGACCGCGAGCAGCCCTTCGGGCACGGCGGCGATCGAGAGCGAAACGCCGACCTCCACCATGTGCATCAGGCCAAGACCGCGAAGCCAACCAACGAGCACGATCACCGCGCAGAGCCCGAGCACCAACACAACCAGCGAGCGGCTCAGCTGGGCGAGCTTCTGCTCGAGCGGGCTCTCTCGGTCGCCCGCGCTCTCGACGAGCGCGCCGATTTTGCCCACTTCCGTTCGTACACCTGTCGCAGTGACGGTGAAGCGCCCGCGGCCGTCCGTCACGGCGGTCGCCATGTGAACGGCCCCGGTTCGGTCGCCGAGAGCGACAGACGTGTCAGTGGCGCCGTCGGTGAATTTCTCGACGGCGGTCGACTCGCCGGTGAGCGCCGACTCGTCGATCAGCAGCTGTGCCGCTTCCGACACCCTTCCGTCCGCTGGAACGCGGTCGCCCGCTCCGAGCAGCACCACATCACCGACGACGAGCGCCGCTGCGCGCAGTTGCCGCTCGACCCCGTCGCGCACAACTCTCGCGATGGGGTCGGCCTGCTCGCGGAGCCCTTCGAGCGCGCGAGCGGCCTTCCACTCCGTGAACGCTCCGATCGCGGCGTTGAGCACGATCACGACGACGATGGCCGCTGCCTGGAGGCGCTCTCCGGTGAACAACGCGAGCGACGAGGCGACGACGAGCAAGAGCACGATCAGGCTCTTGAACTGGTGCACGACGATCGACAGCAACGAGCGGCTCGAGGCGCGCCCGAGCGAGTTGGGGCCGTCACGCGCGAGCCTCGCGGCCGCCTCGGCGCTCGAGAGTCCGCGGGCTGAGTCCGTAGGATCGGTGGGCTTCATTGGCTCTCGGAGTTGGTGTTGTTGTCGCGTCGGGCGGCGTTCGCGCAGAGATCGGCCGTGATGGGCGCGGGAGTGGCTCGAGGCACGAGGCGCTCGACACCGAACAAGCCTCCATCGTCACCGCGCTTCAGCGCGTTCGACGGCGAGCGAGCGCCACGCGACGCCCAGCGGTCGAGGGGGATCGACCCTTCGCACGCGATTCGAACGACGGATCGCGCGCGTCCCTCGACCCTCGCGCGTGCATCCCCGAGCCTCGACGATCGAAGCATCGGTCCGCGAGACGATTGTTTGGTCGTCGAGCAGCCTGCACGAACCGAGCCGCGCGCTTGGTTGAAGCCGTACTGGTCGAGCGCGCCTCCGTCGCGTTGTCGATCCGATCGGGCATGTTCGGTGCTTGTTGTGCGCGCAGTCTCGCGCACGCTGCTCGGCACGACCGTACGCGGCGCGGACGCGGAGGCTATCGATGTTGTGTTTCTCGCGCCTTGTATGCGCGCCCATGCGCGCGCTCATCGTCGTCGGGTTGCGGCCGATTTCGCAGGAGGAACCAACGCCGCGGGGCTCGGGCTCGACGCGACCGAGCTCTGCACGTTCGAGCGCGAACACAACGGATGCGGTGGCCGATCGAGCACACGCGCGCGCGCCGTCGACGCGCTCGCAGCCGGCAGGACGGCGAGCGTTCGAATGAGCACCGAAGTGAGCCCACGGACGTCGCTGCGCGTGCTCGTCGTCGCCCTCACGCTCGCTGCGCTGTACGCGTGTTGGCCGCTCTGGCCCGCGCTCGTGCTCGCCGCGTGGACCGCCACGATCCTTCGGCCGTTGCTAACGCGGATCGAGCGTGTTCTTCCAGGAAGACGTCGTGCCGCGGGCATGCTGTCGTTGTTGCTGTTCGTGCTGCTGGCGTTGCCCCTCGCGGCGGTCGTGCTCGCGGTGATCTCTGGCGGACAGGATCTCATCCGCGCAATCCAAGAGTCCTCTTCGGCGAGGACGGCGGTCGTGTCTCTCGCGTCGGCCCCGAGCGGCGCGCCGACGCTTCAGCTGCCGAAGAACCTCGGTGAGGCGCTCGAGTTCGTTCGTCGCTACGGTGCACAGGGCCTCGGCGTCCTCTCGAACGTCGCTGGCGCTGCGGGCACGGGGTTGGTGGCGGTGTTCATTTACTTTGCTGGGGCGTACGAGCTCTTGGTCGAGGGGCCGCGGGCGTGGGCGTGGTGCAAGCTGTACTCGCCGCTGCCTGCTGCGCAGCTCGAGCGGTTCGCTGGTGCGTTTCAGCAGACAGGGCGCGGATTGCTCGTCGGGGTCGGGCTCACGACCGTGACGCAGGGCTTGGTCGCGACGCTGGTGTACGTCGCGCTCGGGGTTCCGCGTTGGTGGGTGCTCGGGCCGATCACGGGGCTCGTATCCGTGGTTCCCTTCGTCGGCTCGGCGCTCGTGTGGGTCCCGATCAGCGCGGGCCTCGTGGTGTCTGGGCACCCAATCAAGGGCGGGATTCTTGTGGTGCTCGGCGTCGCGGTGATCGGCGTGATCGACAACCTGCTTCGCCCCATCTTCGCGCGCTACGGCTCGCTCGAGCTGAACACGTTCTTGCTCTTCGTCGCCCTCTTCGGCGGGATCGCCACCTTCGGCGCGTGGGGCGCGCTCCTCGGTCCTCTGATCGTGCGGCTGTGGATCGAGGCGGTCGCGATGCGACGCGAGTCCGAGCTCTCGGATCGGCCCGAGGCGCACACGATCAACGACGGTGCTCGATCGCCGGACCGCGCCACAACGTGAAAGCCAGCGGAAGGACGCGCGCGTGCGGGCCACCCCGAGCAACAAAAACGGCACGCGCTAGCAAGAACGCCACGCTGGGGTTTTTCGAACTTTGCAGCGCCGGCGCACAGTCATCACGCCCCAGCGCGCGCGAGCCCGTCGAACACCAGCGCAAAACACCCCCCCCGGAGCGAGAAGCCGACCACGATCGCGGCGGTCTCGGTTGCGCGATCGCGACGCCCCGTTGGAAGGACGACACGCATCGAGCCAAATCCTGGGAAATATCCTGGGATCTTTGCGTGGCGTGTCGCCAACGGAAGGCGTCGCGAAATCAATCGACGCCCCGTTGGAAGGACGACACGCATCGAGCCAAATCCTGGGAAATTTCCCGGGATTATTGCGTGGCGTGTAGCCAACGGAAGGCGGAGCGGCTCGAGGCGGCGCGCTTGCGTCGGCTCGCTCGAGGATCGCGCCACAGTGACAGCGCGACGAGCGTGGCGCGCTTCGTGCTCGATGCGATCGGGTCCGCACGCAGGTTGGCGCTCGCGCTCACGCGTCGCGCTGCCGGACGAGCGCGCGACGCCGTTGGCGCCTCGCGACCGCGCGCGGACAACGCCACTCGAAAGGAACGTGCGCAATGGATTCGAAGGACAGCAGCCACAAGGCCGACGAAGCAGCGGACAAGGCAAAGACCAACGTCGGCAAGCCTGTCGACGAGGCCAAAGAGGGCTCGCACAAAGCCAGCGACGCTGCCGCGAAGCTCAACGAAGCAGCGCGCAAGGCCCGCACCGACGTCAGCGAGAAGGCCGACAAGGCCGAGCATCAGCGCTTCGACGGGACGAAGAAGGTCGACCGCGCCGCGACCGAGTCTCCGACCAAGACAGCGCACCCAGTGAGCGAGCCCGCGGACGAGCCTTCGGACGAGGCGCATACGCTCGAGCGAAAGGCGTAAACGAACGCCGCGACCGACGTCGTCGGCGTCGAGCACCGCCGAGTCCCGCGCAGCAATCCGACGGACGCGTTGGCTACGCGCGAGACGGCGCTCTCGGGAGAATTCGCAGGGGACTTCTCGCGGCGCCTCGGACTTCCAACGAGGCGCCGCGAATCACAACCAACGAGGTAAATTCCATGCTGAATATTCTGTGGGCGATCGCCGCGATCTTCGTGATCATGTGGGTTCTGGGCTTCTCGATGAACTACCACGGCGGTGGTCTGATTCACGTTCTCCTCGTGCTCGCTGTCGTGTCCGTGCTCGTGCGCATCATCCTCGGACGCCGCGCCTGAGCAGCACGAATCAACGAGCGCCCGAGGTCGCACCGACGATCACTGGCGCAAGGACTCGGGCCCAACAGCGCCGGCCGACGAGCGACCTCGCTGCGTGGCGAGCGCCTCCGTGCGTATCGCCGCGCGACACTCCCACGAGAGCGCCCGGGTCCATCGCGCGCACGGCCCGTCGTCGTCGACGCAGTCGCGAAGGTAGTCGCTGCGCGTCCGAGGCGACAGGTTGCGGCCGTTTTGTCGCACGTCCATGCAGTGGTCGATCGCGCGCTCCATCGTTCGACCCGGGCGTTGCTCGTGGCGCGCGAGGTAGAAGCACTCGCTGAAGTCTCCGAAGCGATAGGCGCCGAGCCAGCTGCGCACGTAGTCGTTCGGGTCGCTGTCGTCTCGAATTCGTGGGTTGCTCTGGTCTGCCGGGTCTCGCGCGACGTGCGCGAGCTCGTGCGCGAGCGTGTTGATGAGCGCCCCGCGCGACGGCGCCGTTGCGCGCGGCGCGGAAGACCAGCGGCGCACTTGATACGTCGCGAGCTCGATGCGCGCAGAGCCATCGGCGAGCAGCGCCGTCGCGGCGGGGCGGTGCCGGTCGTCGATCACGACAGCGATGGCCGCGCGTTCGGCGGCGCGAAGCAGCGCGACGAAGGCGCCGCCAGAGAGCGCAACGCAGCGCGCGTCGGGCCGAGAAAACCAGGGGCCCGCGCGCTCGATGAGCGCTTCGAACGCCGACGATCGAAGCATGCTGCACAGCTCGCTCAGCGCCTCTTCGACCGCGCGACGAAGCTCGCGATCGCCGATCCCGTCGACGGCTGTGGCGCGCAAGCACTCGCGTTCGACGCTCGGCGTGGTGGGGCGCGAGAACGTCATCGATGGGTTCGAAAACGCTCCCGCAGCGCCGCCGTTGAACGTCGCGCCGCCGCCGCACCCGACGGTCGCGAGCAGGCACGCCGCGGTGAGGAGCTGCACGTCCGTCGCGATCACGATGGGACTTCGAGGGCGCTGGGGTCGACCTTTTCCGACGCGCGCTGATCGCGCTGTCGCGCGCGTCGCAGGAGCACGAAGCGACGCAAGAACCAAAGGCACAGCGCGATGATCGCGAGGACCGCCAGCGAGACCGCGGCGTTGACCATCGACACGCTACGCTCGGTCAGGTGGTTGAGCGATCCGAGAAACGAAGCGCGTCCTGTGCGCTCTTGCGTGCGCTGCAATTGTGTCATCGCCTCGTTGCTTCCGAGCACTGCTTCCCGCGCGATCGTTCGGGCGAGCGCTCCCCCGGCCGCGATGTTCTCGGGCGAGGTCAGCGCGTCGCGGAGGGCAGGGGAGAGATCGTGCTGAAAGCCCTCGACCATGCCCTTGGTCGCCGCGTGCACAGCGGCGTTGGTGACGCCGATGATCGCACGCTCGAGCGCTCGTTGGTGGCGGTCATCGAGGGCTTCACGAAGCGCCCCTGCGATCGCGGCCACGAGCATCCTGGTGAAGGCCGGTGAGAGATCTTGCTCGACGCCGCGCGCTCCGCCGAGGACGACGGCTCGCGTGAGCGCAAGGACGTACGACCTGGAGAGCGCTTGGATTCGTCGTCGACGCTCGGGCTCAGCGAGCGCTGTCAGCGTGACGTCGAGCATTTGTTCGGTGAGCGTAAGCGCTGCGGCGCGAAGCTCGGGGCTCGCCATCAGGTGTGTGATCCGGCGCTGCGTCTCCCGTTGATCGAGGGTGTCGAGCGTCGCTCGGATCGCGGTCGGCGTCGCCGAACGAGCGATCTCGCGTGACATCCGAGCGGTGTTGCACCCGACCGCGGCCGTGAGCGCGAGCGACGCGAGCACGAGCGTCGACGCGCGGCCGCGCGGAGCGCCACCGGCGTCGAGCGAACGGCGACGCGGAGCGGTCTTGCGCCGGCGATGGTCGTCGAATTCGCCCCCGCGGATCACGGCGGTTTTGGTCACGGCGACCCGAGCCGCCGCGCTCTGCAAGGCGCGCCGACCCCCGCGGTCTTCGTTCGTGTCGGGATCGGAACAATCGTCGCGGTTCCTAGTCATCACACCGGTCTCCGTTCTGGACTTCACGGATGCAGGGCGACTCGGCACCAGTCATCGAAGATCCCGAAGTGCTTCAGCGCTGCACGAGGGTGCGGTCACTGACCCGAGCGCTCACCGCGCGCTCCGAGCGCGACGTCGATCGCGGAGGTCGTCGCTCAAGATCCAGACACTCGCGCGTAGACACCCGCGAGCGATCCGCCAGCGATCGTGAGCGTCTCGCCCGAGAGTTGATACGGCGTGAGACCGACGGGGATCGACGTGACCGAGTCTGGCATCGGCGCGCGGTTGTCCGTTTCGATCGCGCATCCGGTGCGCTCGAGCGTCGAGGAGCCGCCGCTCGAGACCGTGAAGCTCATCCCTTGCGCGCCGCGCGCGGTCGAAAACCGCTGGCCCGTCACGCGTCGAATGGCAGTGCATCGGGGATAGACCGCGGTGGCAGGGAGCGACTGTCGGCTGTCGACCAACGTGATCGACAGATCGGCTCCGAACGTGATGGCCATGCCACAGGACTGAATGTCCATCGGCATCGTCGTGGAGCCGAAGCAGTTGGTGTTGCTCCACGTTCCGGTTAACGGATCGTCGGGGCCGTTTGTGGCGCAGCCGGCTGCAAGAACGAGAACGAGCGCGAGCTTTCGATGAAACATAGACGTCACCTTCTTGTGGCGCTCATCGTGAGCGCCACGTGGTGTGAAGAGCTGTTGCGAAGGGGCGATCGTCGGGCGATCGCGCAGGGATCGACGGGGCGTCGCTGTCGTGCGCGGGTGATGCCGCGCCTGGGACGGGCATCGAAGATGACCGGAGCGGATCAGCGCGGTCTAAATCCAGTCCAAACCAATGCCGCGGAGAGAGAACACTCCGACGACCGTCTCGGTATTGGTTTAGTAGCGGAGGTTCTCTGCGTGGAGCGCGGTCCAGTCTTCAGCGATCTTGGTCGCGTCGAACTGTGACCTGGGTTGGACCGTGATGAGCACGCCGCCCTCGCGGAGGCCGAGGTCGTAGATCTTGGCGTGCGACTCGGGAATGCCGACGCGCACCAGACTTCCGATGAGTCCGCCCGCGAGTCCTCCGGCGCCCGATCCCGCGAGCGCAGCGACGAGCGGGCCGCTGATCAAGAGACCGATGCCAGGGATCGCGATCGGCGCTGCCACGGCGACGATGCCGAGGATGATCGCGCCCGCGACGCCGCCGACCGCCGAGCCGACGCCCGCGCCTTCGGCTGCCTTTTCGCCGCTGGTGTGCGTCATCGATGAGTGAGCCGCCAATCGCTTTCGCGTCTCGTCGGACATCAGGACGCTGACGTCTTCCTTGCGATAGCCGCGCTTTTCGAGCGCGATGATCGCGGATTCGGCGTCGGCTTGGGCGCGGAAGAGGCCCGTCATCATGCGGGGAGTCGTCGCGTTGGGGCTGACGGTCGGGGCTGACGTTGCTTTGGGTTCCATGTGGTGTCCTCGAATTCGTGTGCGCGCGACCCGACCTCGACGGACGTGGATCGTTCGTCGAGAGAGGGAAGCGCTGTTGTTGGCTCGACGAAGGACTGCGTTTGCTCCTCGGTCGTCGGAACTCGATCCCGACGAGCCGGAGGGGCCTTCGTTGTCTCTCGTTGTTTGTTCGAGCCGATGCAGTTGCGGTGCACGATGCGTACCGCTGTGGCTTCGAGAGACGAACGCTGTGCTCGTGAAGCGAGACCGCCACAGCGCGATCGCGCCGAGCGACGCGTCACGCGCGTTCGATCTGCGCGGCGCTTGGTGATCGATCGGCGCGGGCGGGCATCGTCGAGGCCGCTCAGAACGTGATGCCGATCGTTACGCCGCCTTCGAGCCCGAACCAGTACGGCGTCGTGTAGCCGAGCCAGACGGGAACGATGATCCCAGGAAGTCGAACACCCAGCAGGAGCCGATTCGCGATGATGATGCGCCACTCGAGCCCCGCGTACGGCATGACGCCGAAGCCGAGACACGCACTTCCGCCACAGCCGTTGTACCAGAGCCCGACGTCCGCCCCGATGTACGGACTCAGGAAGAACGCCGTGCTGCGAAGGAGCTTGATGTCCCACTGAAACCGCGCCCCGAGCGCGTAGTACCCGCCCCAACCGCCAGCGACAGAGAGCCCGATGCCGAGCATTGGGCCCTCGTAGGTTCCGCCGAAATGGTGCTGTAGCTCGAGCTGCACGCGGCCCGCGCCGCCACGTTCGAAGCCAAAACCTCCATAGCCGCTGAGGGCGAGCGCGGTCCCGCGATAGTGCTGCGAGAGCAGGTCCTGCGCGTGCGACTCGGACGCGATCGAGACCATCGCGGCAGCCATCGCGGCACCAAACATCGAAGTCGTTTTCATCGAAGCACCTCACGCGATCGAACCATCGAGACACGGTTGACCAACGCTCGGAGCAGCGCGTCGAACTTCGAGTCGATTTCGTCGCGACGGTGGCAAGAGCAATGATCGAGCCGCGCTACGTCGGTGCGTGATTGCCGCGGTGTGAGCGGCGCTGGCTCGCATCGTGCTCTTCCGCTCCACGATTCATGCAACGGAGGCAATCATGTCGAACACCATCGAACACGCAGTCAAAGACGCAAAGCACGCAATCCACGCAGCGACCAACGGCGCCGGGGAGCTCGCCGAGTCCGCAAACCAATCCGTGAAAGGCGGCATCGGCTCGGCGCTACACGGCGCCGAGCGCCTCGCATCCAAAGCGCGATCGAGCTGGATCGACGGCGTCACGGCGGTCACGGGGCTCATCATGAGCATCGGCAGCATCCCGAGCCGACAGCAGCTGAGCATCTTCGGGCTTCGCCGCCGCCGTTCTCTGGTCGACGTCGCGGCGCTGGGCGGAGCGTTCGCGATCGGCGTTGGCGCTGGCGTGCTGCTCGCGCCGATGTCGGGCGTCGAGCTGCGCCGCAAGATCGGGCGATACTTCACGAACGCGTTGGGTCGAGGCGGCGCAAAGGATCCGCCCGCGGCGACAACGGAGAACGGCGCAGCCGTGCGGATCGCGCACAAAATCTCCAGCCGAGCGGACGACGACGGCATGCCGTCGCGCGCCGACGGTGATCCCGAAGCGGATCGACAGCGCTGAGCGGGCGTCGGGGTGGGATTGGGGGACTTTGCTGCAGATCCGCGAAGACCATCGGCGTCAGCAACGGTGTCTGTGAACGCAATCACGCCGCGGTGGCCGCGCGTCGGGCTCTTGTGGCGCGAAGTCCCTGGACGCTCCGTTGGAAGAAGACTCGTACGCGGGGTGTGATTGCGGTTCGTGCGCTGTTGTCGGGCCCCTTGGCTCCCGGTTCACGGCAATGCGAGGTCTGTCAGTGATTTTTCAGGACAGAATCGCGAGGCTCCCAACGGTGAGCCGAACCTCCCCTGCGCACGAACCACAATCACACCCCGTACGCGGAGGAACGACACACGACGCTATGGCGTGGGTGGCGGGGAGGGCGCCAGCTCGTTGACCTCGGTCTCCTTGAGCTCGGACGCCCGCGCCGCCGCCGCGCTGAGCTTCTCTTTGGTCGCGACCCCCGCGACGTTCAAGACCTCTGCGAAGCCGACAGACCGCAGCAACTGCGCGGCGCGCGCGCCGCGAATCCATCGATGAGCGAAGATCACGACGGGCTGCTGCTTCCCCCCGAGCTCGTGCGCGCGTCGCGCGAGCTCTTCGAGAGGAATGTTCACCGCGACCCGCGGATGATGCCGCGCGAACTCGCCGACGTCGTCGACGTCCACGAGCAGCGCGCCGCGCGTGAGCCAGTCGCGAGCCTCGAAGATTCGAATCACGTAGTAGTGAAAGAGCAGTGCGAACGGAGCGCACAGCGCCCCGGCTACGACGAAACCAACCCAAGCGCTGATCAACATGGTTGCGACCTCGACACAAACGCAACGCACGTTTCGAGCCGCCGCCGTTCGCCGCCGCGACCTTCGCGCGAGAGGACTCGCGTCGCGCTCGGTGCGCAGGGTCGGCGACGCATGCCTGCACAAGCGCCACAGTGAGGCGCGCGAGAAGAACTCGGAACGCCGCCGACCGGGCGAGCGGCTCGGTCGCGATCAACTTCTGCCGCGCTGAGCGCAATCCCGCTCCAATGAAAGAACCTGCTCGGACCGAGACTGAGCCCGGAGATGCGTTCGCGGGCGCGCTTGTGTTTGCCCGACGACGGCCAACGAGTTGCAAGCGCTTCTCGTCGCATGGCTCGCAGCAACAAAGCTCACGGCGATTTCGTGGGCGCTCGAGCCAGAGAAAGTAGTCATGATCGTATGAAGAACCTCGTGCTCTCCACGCTTCTCGGAGCGTCTCTCTTGCACTGCAACCAGCCCAAGCCGGAGGCTCTGCAGCAGGAGCAGGCCCACGAGCGAACCGTGCTCGCGCAACGGCAAGCCGAGCAGCTCGCGCAGGCGCAGCGAAGCGCACAAGAGAACCTCGATCGCGAGACGCGGTCGGCGCAAAACACGCAACAGCAGGCCGCCGTCGAAATCCAGCGACTCGAGGCTCTGATGACGCAGGCCTGCGCTGGCATCGAGAACGGACGACGAGAGCAGTGCCCAATGGGGGCTGACTCTGTCGCGGCGGTGCAGGACGTCGCTTCGGGGGTCTCGCTGCGGATGAATTCCTCCGCAGGAACGCGTGAGCAGTTCAATCACCGCGTCGAGTGCTATCGCGCGTGGGGGACGGTTCGTACCGCGAGGAGCCCTGCGAACGCAGCGCCGCTCGCGCCGACTGCGTGCTTGATCGACGTTCCGGGCATCAACATGCAGCTCCGCGACACACGTGGAACGCTCGATGTCGAGCTCACCACCGCGGATGATCGCCGCGATGATCTCCGCACTCGAGCGCACCTGCTCGATCGACGCGCTGCGATCTGAACGAAGCGCGCGCCGGCTCTCGTCGCGCTCTCACCGCGCGCGCTTGGTTCGACGCGCGTTCAACCGTCTCGTCCGCCCGTGGTCCGCCCAACGGGGCGCTTCGATGCGCTCACGGGCGCTCGAGCAGCGGCGCGCGAAGCGCCGGGCAACGCCGCGCAGGCGAGCCCACGCGCGCGGTCAGTCGTCGAGCAGCTTCTCGAGCATCCTCGCGTAGTCTTTCTCGTACTGCCGAGCGAGGGAGCGCTTCTTCGTGGCGGACAGGATTCTTCCTGACGCTTGAAAGAAGCAGCTCTCTTCCTCTTTCAAATGGTGGTGGATCGACTTGCTGAGCGATTTGGCGGGCCGAAGCCACGCGCGTGATGAGGTGTCCGTTGCCGTCAGCGCTTGGGCCAGCTCGTCGATGTCGTGGTGTTCGGCGATCGCGTGCCGCGACGATTGGAGGCCCGCGTCGTCGAGCAGAATCACCGCGTAGAGGAAGCGTTCTTCCGCCGCGGCGTGCGCCGCGCATTCGCAGCGGAGCGCCTTGACGACTGAGCGCCTGTCGACGCCGCCGGGCTTCGAGCGAAGCAACTTGCGACACAGCGCGCGTTGGCGTTGGTGGCTCTCTCGCAACGCGTCGAAGATGGTCTCGCTCATGGGCGCTCTGCTCCTGAAAAGTGTTTCGCGACGCTCGTCGCAGGGTTTGCTGCTCCGCGGCGCTTCAGCGACCCGGGCTCAACCGCGCCGATCGTCTCCGTGGGCCTTCGAGGCCCGTCGCCTTCGCGACACAGGCGTGATGCGCGCCGTGTGTCGTTCGCCACCGTGCGCGACGTCAGAGCCTGCGGCCGCGTCTCGTCGAGCCTGCCGTTCAAGAGCAGTGCCATCGCGCGATCCGTGCGTCTCTCGGATCGGTCGGGCGATCGCGCTCGGCTCCGTCCCCACGTCTCGGAGATTCGCACCCATCGATCGCGCAAGGGCTCGCGCTTGGTGGCCCGATGCGAGGCCCGATGCGGGCGTTCGATGCGTATTTCGACAACGACGGATTGTCTCTTCGCCTCGCTTTGTTTGGTCGCGCCGCGCGGCGGAGGGACCTCGCCGCCGCACGCTGCGCAGCGGGGAGCGAGGCCGACGCCGCTCGCGCCACTGCGACTCGTGCCCTTGGCGCCACCGAACGTCGGACGCCCGCGGGGGCTCGTCCGAAGCACGCGGCACGCGACGGTCCCGCGCCGCATCGTGAGCTTCGGCCCGCTGATGGGCTTGTTGCTCCTGCCGATGGAGGTGCCATGGCGTCGATCCCCGAGCGTCTATCGATCGTCAGCGGCGCGCTGACCGCGCTGTTCTTCGTCTTCATTCCGTTCGAGCTGCGCGCTCGTCACAAGCGCGGGACGCTGACGCGCGACTCGGTTCGCGAGATGTTCGCGAGCGCGAGCCCGCTGATCCCGACGCTGCTGCTCGGAGCGGTGACGGTGTCGTTTGTCACGGGGCTCTTTCTCGCAGCCTCGCGTCTGGCCATCACCCGCGTGCCGACAACCGCGCTCACGACCGTCACGTGCTTGTTGCTGTGCGACCTCCTCTACTACGTCGATCATCGCGCGGGGCACCGTCTGCGCGTGTACTGGGCGGTGTCGCACTCGGTGCACCACAGCTCGCCGCAGTACGACCAGAGCACCGCGCTCAGGGTGTCGTTCGTCGACGGGTTTCTCTCGCCGTGGTTTCAAGTGCCCGCGGTGCTCGTGGGGTTCGACCCGCTGTTGGTGGCAGGCTGCTTCGGCGTGGTGATCGCGTATCAGCAGTGGATTCACACCGAGACGATCGGCAGCCTCGGGTGGCTCGATCGCGTCTTCATGACGCCGTCCAACCACCGCGTGCATCACTCGTCGCAGCCCGAGCACCTCGACAAGAACTACGGCGGAATCCTGGTGATCTGGGATCGCATGTTCGGCACATACGCCCGCGAAACGGGCGCGGTCACCTACGGGTTGACGCGCCCGATCGAATCGATAAACCCCATCGAGGTTCACGTCGCCGAGCTTCGACGCCTCGTCGCCGACCTCCGACGCCCGGCGACGTTGCTCGACAAGTGCAAGCTGTTGTTCTTGGGCCCAGAGTTCGTCCCGCAGTCGTGGACCGACGCGCACGCGCGTCGCGCGCTCACGAAGGCCGCGTCGGAGTCCGATGCGACGTCCGAAGCTGCGGCGCGCACAACGTGACGCCGTCGTTGACGCGCTTCGCGTGTCGTTCCGACGTCCATCGAGCGCTCGAAGCAGCGGGCCCCTCACGACGAAAGCTTCGAGAGCCACGCCGCGAGCGCCGCGCAGCGAAGGTCGTCGTCGAGGGCTTCGCCGTCGTCGAGGGCGGCTGAGAGCTTGATTGCGTGATCATCGAGCGACGCGACGGCGCGAGCGCGCAAGACGTTCCACGGCGCGGTGCTCTCGAGCGGGCGATCGAGCGCGCCGACGAACGCGACGCGCATCGCGAGCAACGCGTGGGACGCTTCGTCGACGAGCCGCTGCGCGAGCTCGGGCGCGAGAACCCTCGCGAGCGATAGCGTCGCCTCGCTGCCCGTGACCGCGTGAAGGAGCGTGAACGTCACGCCCGCTGCGTGCTCTCCGCGGGCGAGCAAGCGCGCGGCCTCGCGACGAAGCTCGAGCGCGCGCGACGCTGGGTCGCCCTCGCGGCGGAGCGCGGCGCTCACCGCCCCGAGCGTCGGGTGAGCCGCGGCTCGCTCGGCCAACGTCGGCGTGATGAGCCCCGGCCGATGAACGAGCGCGTCCGGCGAAGGATCGAGCTTCGCGAGCGCCTGCGCGAGCGAGAGCGTTCCGCGCTGGGACGGATGCGGGCGCTGCGGCAACACAGACCCGCGGAGACGCGCGTACACGAGCGCCCGCGCGAGCTCGGCGCGACGCGACGGGTGATCGTCTCGCGCGAGCCCCCGCGCTGCGTGCGCGACGCGAAGCAGCCCGTGAAACGCCGCGCCCGCGACCGTCTCGGCCAGCGACGGCGCGTGCTCGGCGAGGACCGCGCGCCAGCCTTCACGATCGATCCGGAGCTGCATCGCGACGGCCTGCTCCGAGAACCCGCGCAGCGCGGCGTCGGGCTCTCGATCGAGTTCGCGGAGGCGCGGCATGTAGCGCGCGGCGAAGGGCTCGATCGCGTCGGGATCGAGCCGCTCGAGCGCTTCGATGACCATCGCAGCGTGATCCGTCAGGCTCGGACCGTACTCGGGGCTCGTGCGCGAGAGCGAGGCGAGGGCCTCTCTCGCTAGCGTATTGGCGGCGTTCATGGCGGATTTTGTAGGGTCGATCGCGCATCGAAGCCCGCGGCGTGCCAACGGATTGGCGGCATGCTCACGAGAGAACCGAGCGCCGCTCCCGGCTCGCGCTGCGGTCTCGTCGCGACGCGCGTTCGTCGCATCGGATCACTCGTGCCCAACCGACGGTTTCGAACGCGCTGCCGCGTTGGTACGCTGCGGTGTGACGAGCATTTCTCGAGTGGGCGCTGCGTCCGCCGTTCCCGGGATCGAACGGACCGAGGGTGTGGGGTGGGCGATCCGCGATGCGCTCGGGACGTCCCCGCCGATCGACCGAGCGTTTGTCGAGAAGCTCGTCGAGCTGTTCGCTGCGGCTTCGAAATCGCGGAACGACGGACCCGTGATGATGGGTGTGCTCACCTGCAGCGCGTGCGTGCTCACACGAGGCCCCGACTGGATGACGCTGTTCGACCAGCGCATCGAAGTGCGAACCACCACGCTCTTGGTGCCTGCGAACACGTTCGTGTACTTCGTCTCCGCGATGGTCTTGCACGCCATGGACGCGCATTCATTTGTGCCGTCCCAAGAGTTCGTGCAAGCGACGCTGGCCTGCGAAACGCCGGGCTCCGCTCGGTACCTGATGCAGCTCCGACGCGCTGGCGGAGGCGAGTACGTGTCCCGGGTGCTCCTCGCCCGCAAGCTGCGTTCGCGCGCGCCCTGATCTTCGATATGCGTCAGCTGTATCGATGAGCCGCAAGGCCTCTGCGCTTCGCGATGGTCACCGCAGAAACACGAGTCATCCGCCGATCGATCGCGGCGACGCGCGGCATATCGTCGGCGAATCGCTCGGTCGATGGTGTTGAATCCTGGTGCGTTGGCAACCCCGGTGAACGCCGCGCGCCGGCTTCGCGACGCTCTGTCGCGAAGAGGCCCCAGGCTTGCGCCTCATCGGTGCCCAAGTTCGGAACGTGACAATGACGGATGAACTCCGACCGCGCTCGTCCTGGATTTCTCCTCGCACCACTTGGGCAACGCTGAGACCTTTCCCTCGGGCGGTGTGCATCGACGCGAGTGACGATTGATGCGCGCTGATCGTCGCGCGGAGGCAATGGCGCTGCGGCGGGCCGCGACCGCGCGATCGCCGCGTGCACCGGCGGCGTCGTTC
Organism: Myxococcales bacterium; assembly: GCA_016793325.1. Taxonomy (GTDB): domain Bacteria; phylum Myxococcota_A; class Polyangia; order Polyangiales. Next base: position 43,229 of record JAEUKI010000087.1, read on the forward strand.
GTTGCCGACGCGCGGGCTGGGGCTCTCGGGAGTTTTCCCGGGAGCGTGTTCTTTGCGTGTCTTCTTGTTTCTGGTCGTCGCAAGAGAGTCGAACGATCCGATCGGCTTCTCGTTGCTGCGGCGCCGACGAGTTAGCGGTCGTCATACGAAGACAACCAACGGACGCGACGCGGTTGCTATCGTCGCCGAGGCGAAGGCACAGAACGAGGAGCATGAGTCTCATGATTGCCAACAGTTGGCGGAGCAAGTTCACGTTGATGGCGGCGCTGGTTCTCGGCGGATGTACTGCGCCGATGCCCGGCGAGGACGCAGCGATGGACGCGACGACGAGCGACGTGAGCCTCGATCGTGCCGCGCTCGACGTGACGCTGCCCGACGGAGGGACGTGCGTCGACATGGACAACGACGGACATCCCTCCGCGGCGTGCGGCGGCGACGACTGCAACGACAACAACCCGAGGATCAACCCCAGCGCCCGCGAAGTGTGCGACGGGATGGGAACGGACGAGGACTGCAACCCGTGCACGGTCGCGGAGGTCACGCCCAACTCACGCGGCGGCGACGGAGACGCGGACGAAGACGGGTTCGTCTCGAACCAGTGCTTCAATCGCGTCGCGATGGACGCGCCGGCCCCGATGTGTCGCGCGACGGTCGTGGACGATAGCGGTACGAGCGTCGAGCGCGTACGCGTGAGCGACGGCGAGGTTCGAGGGACCGACTGCGCGGACAACGCAGCGAACGGGGGAACGCGATTTCCCGGCGCCACGGAGCAGTGCAACAACTTGGACGACAACTGCAACGGCGCTGTCGACGAGACGCCCGGCCTTCGCAGCACGTACTACCGCGATCGCGACGGCGACGGCTTCGGCGATCGAAGCGCGATGGGGACGGACATCGCGCTCGCGTGCTCTCCGCCCATGGGGTACGTCTCGCTCGACACCGACTGCAACGACAACAACGCGATGATCAACCCCGGCGCTCGCGAAGTGTGCGACCCGGTGGGCAACGTCGACGAGAACTGCAACGGAACCGAAGAAGAAGGCTGCGGTTGCCCCACGGTCGGGGCGGCGCGCGCGTGCTGCTCGGGCCGCGGAACCGAGACGTGCGCCATGTCTGGAACGGGCTCGATCTGGGGCGCGTGCACAGCGATGGTCTCGCCCGAGGTGTGCGACGGCGTCGACAACAACTGCGACGGGAGCACGGACGAAGGCCTCACGATCCTCTGCTACCCCGACAACGACGACGACGGCTTCGCGGTGATGGGCGCGACCTCGACGCCCGTGTGCCCGGACCCGAGCCCCGCGCGTGTGTCACGCGGGCGCTGCCCCGTGCGCTACACGCGTCAGGTTCCGCTCAGCGCGGCGACGAGCGATTGTGACGACGGAGCGCCCGCGCGGTATCCAGGCAACAGCGAGTCGTGCAACGGCGTCGACGACAACTGCGACTTCGTCGTCGACGAAGGGCTGCGACGAACGTTTTATCGTGATCGCGACGGCGACGGCTTCGGCGACCGCCGCGCGATGGGCGCCGACCTCGTGCTCGAGTGCACGACGCCCATGGGATTTGCGCTGAACAACACGGACTGCAACGACTCGAGCGCGATGGTCAACCCTGGCGCGCGCGAGGTGTGCGACCCCGTGGCCAACGTCGACGAAAACTGCAACGGAACGGCGGAAGAGGGCTGCGGTTGCCCGAGCGTCGGAACGTCGCGCGCGTGCTGCTCGGGCCGCGGAACCGAGACGTGCACGATGTCGGGCATGGGCTCGGTTTGGGGCGCGTGCACGGCCATGGTTTCTGCCGAGGTGTGCGACAGCGTCGACAACAACTGCAACGGGAGCGTCGACGAAGGGCTCACCGTCGTGTGCTTCGAAGACAACGATGATGACGGCTTCGCCCTCGCGACAGCGACGCCGCGGGTGGTGTGCGCCAACCCGATGCGCTCCGCCGTCGGCGGTTGTCCGACGCGTTTCACCAACCGAACTCCCATGCTCGCTGTGGACTGCGACGACAACAATCGTCTGCGGTTTCCCACGAATCCAGAGATCTGCGACGGCGTCGACAACGACTGCGACGCGATGACGGTGGACGGCGCGGCGGACATGCGCGTCGGCGCGGTGTGCTCGATGGGCACCGGCGTCGGGCGCTGCGCGAGCGGCCGCAACGTGTGTGCGTCGGGGGTGATCTCGTGCCGCGTGAGCACCGCGGTGCCCGAGATGTGCAACGGCGCCGACGACGACTGCGACGGGATGTCCGACGAAGGCACGTGCGTCGACGCCACCGTTGACGCGTCTGGCGCGCAGTCGGCGATCCGCGGCGTGGGTCGGTGTGTCAGCGTCGGGGGACGGCCCGCGTGCGACGTGGTTTCGTGCACGACCAACTTCGCCAACTGCGACAACGTCAGCAACAACGGCTGCGAGACCAACCTCCTGACCGACGCGAACAACTGCGGTGCGTGCGGGCTCCGTTGTCTCTCTGGCGCGTGCGTCGCGGGCGCGTGCTCCTCGACGCCGGTGTCCGTCACCGCGGGCGACGAGCACGCGTGCGCGTTGCTTTCGACGGGGCAGGTCGCCTGCTGGGGCAGCGACTCGGACGGCCAGCTCGGCGACGGAGCGAGCGGCGCGACGCGCTTCAGGCCTGGACTCGTCGTCGGCCTGACGGACGCTGTCGAAGTCGCGGCGGGTGGAGACACCACGTGCGCTCGACGAATGAGCGGGGCCGTCGTGTGTTGGGGCAGAAACAGCAACGGACAGCTCGGCAACGGGACGATCGCGTCGAGCGCGACGCCTGTGCCCGTGACAGGCCTGACCGACGCGACGCAGCTCAGCGTCAACAACCGCACCGCGTGCGCGCGCCGTGCGTCGGGCGCGGTCGCGTGCTGGGGGCAGAACAACGAAGGCCAGCTCGGCGACGGAACCGTGAGCGGACGGACGACGCCGGTCGCTGTGATGGGGCTGAGCGACGCGGTCGAAGTCGTCGTGGGCGGCTCGCATGCGTGCGCGCGGCGCGCCTCGGGCGTCGTCGTGTGCTGGGGACAAAACGACGATGGCCAGCTCGGGATCTCCGGCGGACGCAGGACGAGCCCAGTGACGACGCCGATCAACGACGCGACGAAGATCGCCGCGGGGCAGTTTCATACGTGCGCGGTGCGCGCGACGGGCGTGATCGACTGCTTCGGCCGAAACTTCTCCAATCAACTCGGCGGCAATCCCGTCGCGGGTTCGACCGTGCTCCGACGCGTCGCGCTGTCGTCAACCGAGCTGCTGTCGCAGATGGTCGATGTCCAGAGCAAGCTCGACCACTCGTGCGGTCGACGCGCGGACGGAACAACCTACTGCTGGGGCGAAAACTCGGACGATCAGGTGGGCGGCTCCGGTTTGAGCGCGTATGCGCGGCTCGTGTACGGCAACGTGACGACCGACTCGGTCGCGACGGGCGGAAACTTCACCTGCGGCCGCACGGGGGCGCGAGTCTTCTGCTGGGGCTCGTCGGGGTCGGGGCAGCTCGGCGCTCCCGACACGACGCTCACGTCGAACTCTGCGCAGGCGGTCGTCGGGTTCGGCGCGGCGACGAGCGTCGCGCCCGCGGGCTCTCACACCTGCGCGCGGGTCGCGGGGCGTGTCGTGTGCTGGGGTTCGGACACGACAGGCGCGATCGGGTTCACGCGAGGGGCGAACCCGTCGAGCGTCGAGCTCTCGGGCCGCGAGGTTCCCGGGCTGACCGACGTCGTGCATGTGACGGGAGGCTCGGAGTTCAGCTGCGCGTTGCGGGCGAGCGGAGCCGTGTCGTGTTGGGGCGCAAACGCGAGCGGACAGCTCGGCAACGGCACCACCACTGCGTCCGTCGCGCCCGTCGTCGTCAGCGGGCTCTCGGATGCCGTCGAGATCGACGCGGGAAACACCTCCGTCTGCGCGCGTCGCGCCTCGGGCGCCGTCGTGTGCTGGGGTGACAACACGAGCGGGCAGCTTGGCAACGGCACGACCACGTCGAGCGCGACGCCCGTCCCTGTGATGGGTCTCACCAACGCGATCGCGCTCAGCGTGGGCGGAGCGCACGCGTGCGCGCGTCGCGGCGATCATCGCGTCGTGTGCTGGGGTCGCAACAACTTCGGCCAGGTCGGCGACGGATCGGCCACGAACCGAAGCGCGCCGGCGCTCGTCAACCTCCAGGATGTCGTGATGCTCTCCGCAGGCGGCGAGTTCACCTGCGCGCGTCGGATCGACGGAACCCCGTTTTGCTGGGGCTCGAACAGCGACGATCAGCTCGGACGCTCGACGATCACGCCGTCGGTGTCGTCTCCGACGCAGGCGCTCAACGTTGCCAACAACGCGCTCGAGCTCGTCGCAGGCGCGCGACACGCGTGCGTTCGAACGGCGACGGCGGTGCAGTGCTGGGGCGACAACCGTCGCTATCAGATCACCCGCCTCACGACGTCGTCGTACCCGTCGCCGGTGACGATTTCGTCCACGGCGGCGATTCGCGACATTCGAGCGGGCGAGCAGCACGTGTGCGGACACGATCCGAACACGGGCGGTCTGTACTGCTGGGGCAACAACGACAACGGGCGCGGCGGCGATGTCCCGAACGGGACGATCCCCTCGGTCGACGCGAACGATCACGTGATCGGGTTCTGACGAGCCTGCGGCGATCGTCGCCGTGTTGGTTCAGAACTCGTGCACGCTCACGGGGGCAGCGCTGTTCGGAGTGACGGCGAGCGGCCCCAGCTGTCGCGCGTCGTTCGCCCCCCAGCAGAGAACCTCGCGGCCAACGCGGGAGATGCACGCGTGCTCGAAGCCTGCGCTCAACGAAGTCGCGCCCTCGGTCGACGAGACGTTCGCCGGCGACGCGCGCGACGGGAGGGTCGGCGGCGTCCCGAGTTGAGCGCGGCTGTTCGAACCCCAGCACGCCACGACGCCCGACGTCCGTAGCGCGCACCCGAACGCTTGTCCGAGCGAGAGCGACGCCGCGTCGGGCAACCCGACTGCCGCGTTGGTGGGCGTTGTTCGCGCCGCCACGGTCCCGTCGCCGAGCTGACCGGCGCTCCCGTCACCCCAACAGTACGTCTGGCCGTTGTTTCGACGTCCGCACGAGAATCGAAAGCCCGTCGCGACCCCGACCCACTCGAACGTGCTCGCCACGGGCGTCGGCGAGAGTCGATTGGTTGTCGTCGCGTTTCCGAGCTCGCCAGAGCCGTTGATGCCCCAGCAATACAACGGCGCGAGGCCGTCGGTGCCAGGGGCGCGGCGCGCGCACGTCTGCTCGTTTGCGGCCGTGATGCCGATGATGTTCGCAGGGAGTCCCGTGACGGCCACGGGCGTGCTTCGAGGGACCATGGTTCCGTCGCCGAGCTGACCGGACCTGTTCGCGCCCCAGCAGACCACTGCCCCCGACGCTCGGAGCGCGCACGCGTGCTGCGACCCGAGCGCGATTTCGACGGCGTCCGTGACCCCCGCCACATCGACCGGAACCATGCTCGAGGTGATCGGCATGCTCGTCCCGAGCTGTCCCGCGCGATTGTCCCCCCAGCAAGACACGACTCCCGAGGATCGAAGCGCGCACGCGAACTGCGGCTGCGCGCGCACGTCGATGGCGTTGTTGATGTTCGCGACGGCGCCCATGGTCGGGCGGCTGTTGCGCGTCCCGTCGCCGAGTTGACCGGCGCCGTTTTCGCCCCAGCACAGCACCTCACCAGTGTTGCGCCGCGTGCACGAGAAGCGATCGGCGGCTGTGACGCTCGCGCCCGCGGCGTTGCCCGTGACCACGACGGGCGCGACCGAACCGAGGACGCTGCCGTTGCCGAGGTTTCCCCCACCGCCGTTGCCCCAGCAAACGACCTGTCCGAACGCGCGTCGAGCGCACGTGTGGTTCGCGCCGGCGCTCACGTCGGTCACGTCCTTGAGCAGCTGGACATCCGAGGGAACCCACGTCGACGCGCTCGTGTGGCCGAGCTGTCCGCTGCCGTTGAAGCCCCAACACGCGAGCCGTCCGTTGCTTCGACGCGCGCACACGTGGGCGCTTCCCGCGCTCATCTCGCGCATGTCCACGGCGCCCGCGACGGCGATGGGCGTCGACCGCATGGTGCCGAAGCGCGGGTCGATCCCGAGCTGTCCTGTCGCGTTCGATCCCCAGCAAAAGATGGTGTTGTTCGTCGCTCGCGCGCACGCGAACGAGTCGCCCGCGTCGAGCGCCGCCACCGGTGGAAGCGCGCGGACGACCGTCGGCAGTCCGCGGGTCGTGTTCGAACCATCACCGAGCTGACCGGACGCGTTGATGCCCCAGCACACCACGTCGCCCACGGCGCGACGCGCGCAGGTGAATCCGTTGCCCGCGGTGAGCTCGACGACGCCCGCGAGCGTGGGAACCTGCGTCGGTCGCGTGCGAACGGGCGCCATCGGGTCGGTCGCTGACGTCGCGGTGTTGCTCGCGCCCCAGCAAAACACCGTACCGTCGGCGCGGCGCGCGCACGTGTGCGAGTGCCCTGCGGCGACCTCGACGACGTCGGTCAGGTCGACCACGGGCGTCGGCGTGATTCGCATCGCCGTGGTTCCGTCGCCGAGCTGACCGCTTCCGTTTGCGCCCCAGCAGGCGACAGTCCGATTCGCGCGCAGCGCACACGCGTGGGATTGACCTGCTGTGAGGGCGGTCGCGTCGGTGACTCCCGCGACGAGCACGGGCGTCGAGCGCGACACGTTCGTCCCGTCGCCGAGCTGTCCCGCGATGTTCGTTCCCCAGCAGTAGACGCGGCCCGCGTTGTTGCGAAGGCACGAGAAGTACGTCCCGACCGCGATCGATTCTGCGCGGCTCTCGCGGCAGATTCCCGCGGAGCAAAGCGATCCCTCGAGGCAGCGGATCCCGCACCCGCCGCAGTTGTTCGAGTCTGTGTCGGTCGCGACCTCGCAGCCGTTGAGATTGCTCCCGTCGCAGTTGGCGCGGCCTCTGGCGCACGCCGTGATCGCGCACTGGTTTCCCGCGAGGCACGCGCCGCCGTAGCCGGTCACCACTTGCTCGCCGGCGCCGTTGAAGGTCGCGTGAACGCACGTCGGCTCGTCGAGCGTCCCGTCGCAGTCGTCGTCCTGCGCGTTGCACATCTCGAGCACTGGAACGTTGCGACGACACACGATGCCCGTCGTCGTGCAGACGTTGGTGCCGGCGGCGCATCGTCCGGTGCCAGCTCCGCCCGTGCAGGACGTTCCGACGCGCGAGTCCATGCTGCCGTCCGTGGTCGCGGCGTTGCAGTCGTTGTCGATCGTGTCGCACACGTCCGCGAGCCGCGGAGCCTCCATGGGCGAGCTGTCGTTGCAGTCGACGTTGCCCGGCGTGGGCGCGACGTTCGTGTAGTTCGCGGGGCAGTTTCCACGCTCGGGGCGCGTGATTGGGCAGACCGATTGCGTCGTCGCGTTCGCCGCGGCGTATCCGTCGTTGTCGTTGTCAGGAAAGCAGTTGATCCTCAAGCCCTCGTCGACGAGGTCGTTGCAGTCGTCGTCGCGGTTGTTGCAGACCTCCGTCGAGCGCATCGCGGTGCACATGCCCCAGCGCGTTCCGCCCGTGGTCATCGTGCACGTCTCGATGCCTTGCGCCGAGCAGCAGGTGCGCGTCGTTCCCACGCTTCCGCAGTTGCAGTCTTCTTCTGCGGTGCCGTTGCAGTTCTCGTCGCGGTTGGCCATCAGATCGCACACTTCGCGGGCGCCCGGGTTGATGTCTGCGCGCGAGTCGTCGCAGTCTCCGGGGCTCAGCGCGAAGCCCATCGGGGCAGAGCACCCGCGCACGACGTCCGCGCCCATCGCGTTTGCGGCGCCGAAGCCATCGCCATCCCGATCGCGGAGGTACGTCTGTTCGAGGTCTTCGTCGCGAACGCCATCGCAGTTGTCATCGAGCCCGTTGCACACTTCGAGCGCGCCCGGATAGCGACCAGCGCCGCTCGCGGCGGGATCGTCGGCGCAGTCTGTTCCCGTCACCATCGTCGCAGAGACCCGCACGCGCTCGACCGACGCGGCGCCGCCTTCGGACGCGTCTGCGCCCGCGTCGTTGTCCCGCGGCGCGGCGCACATCGGAACGGGGGCGCCCGTCGCGATTCGATTGAAGCAGTTTTGGTTGAAGAACCCGTCTTCGTCTCGGTCTCCGTCGCCGCCCATTCCGTTGAGGGTCACCTCTGCGACCGTGCACGGGTTGCAGTCTTCGTCGGTGCCCATGCTGTCGCACACCTCGCGCGCGCTTGGATTTCTTCGCGGATTGTTGTCGTCACAGTCGTCGCCTCCGCACGCCGCGGAGGGGTGTCCGTCGTTGTCCATGTCCGCGCAGATCCCGAGGTCGGTCGTGGGAACGTCCACGCTGCCCGTGTCGATCGCCGCGTCCATCGAATCGATCCCCGCGTCTGCAGCGACGTCTTCACGCGGCGTCGGGTTGCTGCAGCCCGTGACGATCGCGACCAGCATGACCGTCGACCAAAAGAGCAAGCGATGTCCGTGGAGCATGTCATCGAGTTTCCACGGCGTTGGGCAAGATGACAAACCATCGGCGAAACAGCGCGCGAATCGCGGAGAGACATTTCTCTCCATGACGGGCCGCGCGTTCGGGGGAGTCGAAGCCACCGCCGCCGAACACTGCGGCGCACTCGCAGCGCGAAACACGCGTCCGTGCGACGGGGCCTCACCTGCGGCTGCCGCGTACTGGGACCGACGCCGTTGTGTGTGCGAAGCGGAGCCCCCACCGGCGCTGCCGCGCGCCCCGCCCTCACGACGTGCTGACAACGGGACCCGTCGCGATCGGTCGCATCGAGGATGCGAAGGGCTGCCCGCACCGGCGCGGCAGCCCACGTGATGCGCAACGCCCGGAGGGAAGCTGTTGAAGCGGCAGTGGAATTCCAAGGGAGCACGGGCGTCGAAGCACACGATTTGCGCACGGCCGGGAGACGAGCGTGGAAGAGCGCGCGTGCGAAAGAGCGCGATTTGCCCACGGCCGGGAGCGCGGGCGTGAAAGCGCGCGAGCGCCGAGAGACGAGTGTGGAAGCACGCGATTTGCGCACGGCCGGGAGACGAGCGTGGAAGAGCGCGCGTGTGGAAGAGCACGGGTGTGGAAGCACGCGATTGGCGCACGGCCGGGAGACGAGCGCGGAAGAGCGCGAGTGGGGAAGAGCACGGGTGTGGAAGCACGCGATTGGCGCACGGCCGGGAGACGAGCGAGGAAGAGCGCGAGTGCGGAAGAGCACGGGTGTGGAAGCACGCGATTGGCGCACGGCCGGGAGACGAGCGCCCGGCCTTTGCGCTCCGCGGAGCGGGCTCGGCGTCCGCCGGGCCTAACCGCTGGACTCGTCGTCGCGCTCGATTTGCTCCCATGCATCGAGCGAGTCTCCGGTGCGATGGTGCTCGCGCTGGCGTTCGACGTAGTCGAGCAGCGGCGTCGCGTTTTCGGGATCGATGCTGAATGCTGCGTAGCCGCTCTGCCAGCGGAATGAAGGGTCCCCGAGGCGACGAGCCAACACCACGGCGCTCTCGCTCTTGAATGCACGCACCACCTCGGCGATCGACCGCGTAAGGGCCATTCGAACAGCCAAGTGGACGTGATCGTCGGACGCCCCGAACGCCAGCAGTTCGGCGGACAGCTTCTCGCTTCGTGCCAGATACAGCGCCCGTAACGCGGGATCGTGACTCTCCGCGATCAACTGCACGCGTCGCTTCGTGCTCCACACCAGATGAACGAATACTCGCGAAAGAGAGTGACTCATCGGCCCCGAGGATAGGCCCGGCGGACGCCGAGCCCGCTCCGCGGAGCGCAAAGGCCGGGCGCTCGTCTCCCGGCCGTGCGCCAATCGCGTGCTTCCACACCCGTGCTCTTCTCGCGCTCTTCCTCGCTCGTCTCTCGGCCGGGCGCAAATCGCGTGCTTCCACGCTTGTCTCTCGGCGCTCGTCTCTCGGCGCTCGTCTCCCGGCCTGCGCAAATCGCGCTCTTCCGCACGCGCGCTCTTCCACGCTCGTCTCCCGGCCGTGCGCAAATCGTGTGCTTCGACGCCCGTGCTCCCTTGGAATTCCACTGCCGCTTCAACAGCTTTCCACCGGGCGTTGCGCATCACGTGGGCTGCCGCGCCTTTGCGGGCAGCCCTTCGCATCCACCATGCGAGAAGCTGAGATCTCTCCCGCGATCCGCGAAATCCGACCGCGGGAGAGGGGCTGCTGGGACCGACGCGTTGTCGCAGAACACCAACAGCTGTCCGCCCCGCCCACAAAATCAACGCCCCTCTCTTGCGCTGGCGCGCGTGCTCGTGTCGACGTGCCGTCCACGGTGTTCGCGCTGTGACGCTCGACCGCGCGACACGCTGGAATTCTCCCCACAGAACTCGCGATGAGGTGCGGCCGTGTTCGGCGCCTATGGGGGGTCAAAGACGGACCGGATCGCGGATCAGCGGCGCTGGGTCGAGGTCGTACACCGCGCTGCAGCCAGGGAGCTCGAGGCCCTCGACCGGTCGCCGACGCGGCGGAACGCGGCGCATCCGGATCACCTCGACGCAGTCGCCGATTCGTCCACCGCGCTCGCGACAACACTCGGGCGCTGCGAGCGGCGGGGCCTCGCGGAGCTCGCTCGAAGGGTCCTGCGTGACGAGGGTCGCCTGAACGATCGACGCGCTCGCTCCATCGCCGATGCGAACGAGAAATCGCTGAGAATTTCCTGGTGATCCAACCGATTGTGGGATCGTGAGCAAGACCGCGGGCGGAGCGCTCGCTCCGCGGCGCCACACGGTCGCGAGCGTGCCCGGGGCGCGCAGTTGGATCTCGCGTGCGTCGCGAAGGGACTCGCCGAGCTGGGCGACGGCGACGCGCATGGGTGTGTTCGCGATTCGCGGACGGATGGTGGTCGAGAGTTCGACCTCGGATCCGTCCGGTGCTCGACGAACGAGCCGCATGCTGGGCCAGCTCGCCGAGAGCGCCGACTCGGTGCGCGTCCAGCTGATCGCAGCGTCCAACGCGGTCGGAGCGGTCCGCGTGTGCGCGACGAGCGTGACGGGCTCGCGGTCAGCGCGTTCGGAGACGCAGGCGACCGAACGGGTGCTGTCTCGAAACGACGCGCTCCAGTCGCGGCCCTCGAGGCGCGAGATCGTGAACGGTCCGACCGCCAGCGCGCGAAGCTCCGTGGCGTCTTCGGAGCACTCGAACTCACTGTCACGATCGAACGACATGGGTCTTCGCTCCCACGCGACGGTCCCGCGCCAACCAGCGCCGAACGCGCCGATCGTCAAGAAGGGGTCGCGGTCTCCCGAGTTCTCGACGCGCACGCGCACGTTGGGCGCTGCACGATTGAAAAATGTCAGTCGCGCGATGTCGTCGCGAAGCGGCCATCGCAGTCTTCGGATGGCTCCGAGCCCCAACGCGGACCGGCGAACGGGCTCACCCGCGACGACCTCGATCCGCGCGCCCGCGGGAACCAAACCCACGTTCGGCGCGAGATGACCGTCGTCGGCGTTGTGGCTGCCGATCGAAAGACAACACAACGCTCCGTCGCATCCAGCGGACCCGACCACGCCGAGCGCTTCGGCGGCCGAACGCTCGAGCTCCACGACGCCCCGGCCGCTGGGCGCCAACACATAGCGCTGCGCTGCCCAGCTCGCGATCGGCCACCGGTGCCCGCGGAGGCCGCAGCGCGCTGCGGTCTCGAACCGCTCGCCGAGGACCGAGACCGCTCCTGCGCCTTCGCGATGCACCTCGCGCGTCGTCCATCGCGAGAGCCGTGTCGGGACGACGACGTTGTTCTGTTGCAGCTCGCCCTGCGGCGAGTAGAGGGCGACCGTCGTCTGCAGCGACGTCGCAGAGACGAGCGCGCCGGCGGTGAGCAGCGCCGACGCGATCCGAGGCGCGTCGCGACCCGCCAGGCCGAGCCACGCGAGCCACGGCGAGAGCGCGACCAACGCGGCGCCGACGTCGAGCGCTGCGCGGAGGCTCGACGCAGCGAAGGGCAGCAACGTCAACCAAACGAGAGCAAGAAGCGAGGCCAGCGCCGAGACGATCGTCAACGTCCAGCGGGCGCGAGCGCCACGCACGGTGACGACCCCGAGCGTCTGCCACGGGCGGTCGTGCGCGGGCTCGCGGTGGTGCTCGGCGACGCGGGGGCGAGCGTCGATTTCGAGCACACAAAATTGCGTCCATCGATCTAGCTCCGTCGCGTCGATGGACAGCTCGACGACGGCGTCTTCTCGCTCGCGTTCGGTGACCGAGCGCGACAGGAGCGTCCTGCCGCCAGCGACGCGCACGCGGACGTCTGCGAGCGGACCTTCGATCCGCACCGAGAGCGTCGCGCCGTCGCCGAGCGAGAGCTTTCGACGAGCTCGATCGTCGCTCGATGACAGGGCGACTCGACCGTTGGGGCCGCGCGTCACGGGATCTTTCGCCACGTCGCGCATCGTACCGCGCACGCGCGAGGACCGCGGAGCATGACCGAAATGGACACGCCGCTGAGAGCGCTCGGGCGGTCGAACGAGCCCACGAAATCAAATGGACGCGATGCCGATCGTCGATCCTCCAGGATTCTCGGCGCGTCGAATTGAATGCCGCGAGCGAGAGACACGTTTGACGACTTCGCTTCGTCTCGTGGTACCGCTGGAGGATCATTGATGCACTCGTACAAGACCCGCGCAGCCTTCGTCGGCGCGCTCTCGCTCGTCGGTGCGCTGCTCGCCCCCGGGGCGAGCCACGCAGAGAGCGGACGGTTCAACCTCCACATCGATTTGGGGCTCGGGGCGCCTTTGCTCGGGGAGCTCGGGCTCTCGAACACCGGTAATCAAGTGACGCTCGGGGCCGTGGGGCAGCTCGGGTTCGATTGGCAGATCGCGGCGCCGTTTGCGCTCGAGCTGACCGCTGGGGGAGGGTACTTCTTTCGGGGATTTCCCGGGACGTCCGCGACGGGGCAGCCATACTTCAACGTGGCGCTCGGCGCGCGATTTCGATTCGCGGACAACCAAGAGGGCTACATGAACGAGCCGGGCGGCGACGTGCTCGGCAACTATTGGGTGTCTGCGCACCTCGGCTACCACCGGTTCGATGGAAACCAGTTCGGCGTCGATCTCGGCACTGGCTACGAGTGGTCCGTCGTGCGGCCGCTGCAGCTCGGGCTCTTCGTGCGCGGCGCCCTCTTGCTCGACTTCGCCGCGGGTCGACAGCACGACCTGCTCGTCGTGGGAGGGATCTCTGCGTCGATCGAGCTCGGCCCTCGCGCGCCTCGCGTCGACAGCGACGGCGATGGCCTCGCGGACGAGCGCGAACAGAACCGCTGGGGCACCAACCCCAACAATCCCGACACCGACGGCGATGGGCTCAACGACGGGCTCGAGACGCGGACCAACACCAACGCCGTCAACCCCGACACCGACGCAGACGGGCTTCGCGACGGGCAAGAAGACGCCAACGCGAGCGGGACGGTCGACGGAAACGAGAGCGACCCGAGGCTCGCGGACACGGATCAGGGCGGCGTTCCGGACGGGTGGGAGGTGGCGCATCCGCCGCACAATCCGCGGGATCGCGGCGACGACGACGAAGACGGCGATCGCGTCCTCGCCAACAACGACGCGTGCCCGCGCACGCCGCTCGGGACCGAAGTCGACGCGCGCGGCTGCGCGATCTTGCGGGCCGAGCTGGTGCTCGACGGAATCACGTTCGCGTTCGGTCGCGCGGAGATCCTTCCCGAGTCCGAGACGACCCTTCAACGCGCCGCGCAGATCCTCCGCGACAACCCGACGGTGCGCGTCGAGATCGCTGGTCACACGGACAACGTCGGTTCGGCTCCGGACAACCTCCGGCTCTCGCGCGCTCGCGCCGAGTCCGTGCGCGATTGGCTCGTGGGGCACGAGATTCCCGCGGCGCGCATGACGGTGCGGGGCTACGGGATGACGCGCCCCCGCGCCCCCAACGACACCGAAGAGGGCCGCGCGCAGAACCGACGCATCGAGTTTCGCCGGCTCGACACCGCGTCGGGTCGAACGAGCTTCTGACGCGCGGGCTCGTCACGCAGCGCGTCCTCGCGCCCGCCCGCGCTCCGTTGAGACGCGCGGACAAGCGTGCGAGTCGAGCGAACAAGGTCGAGCCGCGCTCGGTGCCGTAGCTCTGTAGCTCGTCGTTTCGCAGCGAAGCGCCGCCGAAGCAACCACGCGTTCGGCGCCGCGCCGCGTGCAGCGCGCGAGAAAGCAGAGCCCCGCGATGATGAAAAAAGTCCTGAACTGGTTCGAGATCCCGGCGACCGACTTCGACCGTGCAGTGTCGTTCTATCGGCGAATTTTCAACGTCGAGCTCTGGATCAACGACGCCGCTGGCGCCGCGGGCTATCGCATGGCGATCTTTCCGACCGCGGATGGCGTGACCACCGGCGCGATCGTCGCGGGGGGCTTCTTCAAGCCCGGCTCGGACGGCGCAGTGCTGTACTTGTCCGCAGGCGACGACCTCTCCGCGGTGCTCGATCGCGTCGAAGCCGCCGGCGGAAGGGTGATCGCGCCGAAGAACTTCGTCTCGAAGGACGCAGGGTACACCGCGTTCTTCCTCGACACCGAAGGCAACCGCGTCGGCCTGCAGTCGCCTACGTGAGCGCTCTGGATTGACCTCATCTCGAAGTCGGCGGGCGCCTCAGAAAGTCCAGTGAATTTCCAATCCAGTGCGCTCGATGGCTGCCCCCCAACTGAAGTTGGGGTCAGCGAAGGCAAGGCTGTGCGCCGCAAGCAGCGCACAAAGCAGCGAAGGACGAAGAAGCTGCGACGCGTCGCCATCGCGCAGCGAAAACACGAAGATCGCCCCGCCACTGGCGCGGATCACGCAGTGCGCCGCATGCGGCGCACGAGCAACGGCTCGCTGCACCCAACTGAAGGTGGGTGGCAGCCAAGGTGCGAACTGACCACGCATTTCCCTCGCAATTTCGCTCGCGCTCGCCGACTTCGAGATGAGGTCAATCCACAGACGTGAGCGCGGGGGGGCGTTCGAGGGCTCCGCAGAAAAACAACGCGGGGCTGTAACCTTCGGTCGGCTGGGGGCTCTCAGTCGTGCAACCGCGCCTCGAGCGTCGAGGCCACGACCGTTGCGTCGGCGGTCGCGGGCGACGCGCGGGCCGAGCGTCTCAGGATCGCTCGCCCGAGATCGATCGCTGCGCCTGATTTCAAAGGAGACCCCCCCATATGTCCAACGTCTACGGAACTGCGATCTACAAGAAGAACGTCCCTGCGCTCGAGCGCCTCCTGCGCCTCGTCGCCTCGGCAGCGCTCGTGATCGGGGCCGCGCTCTGGATCGACGACACACGAATTCGATGGCTGGCCGTCGCGTCGGGCGCGATGTTCGCGCTGACCGGCGTGTTCGGCTTCTGCCCGGCGTGCTATTTCGCAGGACGAAAGCTCGCTGCGTAGACCCTTCATGATCGACGAACCATCGTTGTGCGACCGCGCTCGCAGCGGCGACGCCGAGGCGATCGCGAGCTTGCTCCGTCGAACCGAGCCCGACTTGCGTCGCTTCGCCGCGCGTGTGTGCGCGAGCCGCGCGGACGCGGACGACGCGGTTCAGCACGCGATGATCACCGTGTCGTTTCGGCTCGATTCGTTTCGGGGCCTGGCCCGGCTGTCGACCTGGCTGTTCTCGGTCATTCGCAACGAGTGCCGCAAGTACGAGCGCATCGCGCGGCGGTGGGTGCTCGGAGGCGACGACGATCGCGCCGTCGCGAGCGCTCATCCCGAACGCGAGCTCGAGGCGCACGAGTCGCTCGTCGTTCTCGCGCGCGCGATCCGCGAGCTGCCGTCGGACTTGCGGGCGGTGTTCGTGTTGCGCGAGCTCGAGGGGCTCGGCACGGAGGCCTGCGCCGAGCGCCTCGCGATCTCCGAGGCCAACGTGAAGGTGCGGCACCATCGCGCGCGAAAGCTCTTGCGCGCGTCGCTCGAGGACGCAGATCGAATCGATGAGTGAATCGCCTGTCGAAACGCTGATTCTCCCGGGCCTTGGCGGCTCGGGCCCCGACCACTGGCAGACGCGGTGGGAGGCGCTCTATGGCTACGAGCGCGTCGAGCAAGTCGACTGGGATCGACCGTCGCTCGACGCGTGGACCGAGGCGCTCGACGCTCGCGTTCGTCGTGCAGCGTCGCCGGTGGTGCTCGTCGCGCACAGCCTCGCGTGCTCGCTCGTGGCCCACTGGGCGCGCGAACGCGCGTCGCGTGGAGTGATCGCGGCGCTCCTCGTCGCGCCCGCGGACGTCGACGCGCTGGTCGATGCGATGCCGGTCGTGCGGAGCTTCGCGCCCGTTCCCGAGCGGGCGCTGCCGTTTGCGAGCGCCGTTGTGGCGAGCGCTGACGACCCGTACGTGAGCCTCGATCGAGCGCGATTGTTTGCTTCGAACTGGGGGAGCGCGTTCGAAGACGTTGGCGCGCTGGGGCACATCAACGCCGCGTCGAAGCTCGGCGACTGGGACGATGGGCACGGGATGCTCGTCGCGCTGCGCGACGGTGCGTCGAGGGGGACGATCACGGCGACGTAGCGGAGGACGCGATGCGCGAACGACGTTCGTCGCCCGCGCCGCATGCTCGACGCTCGAGAAGGCGACACAGATCGCTTCCTGCCACTTCGGATCGTTGTTTCGCGCGACGCTGATCGCCTGGATCTCGATCGCAACGGTCCAGGAGCCGCCGGCGGTCGCTCCGATGCCGTTCTTTACCGTCGAGATCGCGATGGAAACCAATTTTGGCGCGTTCTGCACACAAACGCTTACATCGGTTGGCGTTGGGCGCGATTGGCTCCGCGGCGCTCAGCGCGAGCTCGGCCGTCGCAACAGCGCGAGCGCGCCCTTCTCGAGGACGCGCGTCGCCTCGGCCACGCTGAGTCGCTGCACGGACCTGAGGCGATCCCATGCCTCGAAGCTGAGCAACACGTCGACCACTTCGACGATCGCGCGATCGTCGTCGTCGAGGTGAGGCAGCACGACGGCCTCGACCGAGGCGCGCGCGATCAACGACATCGCGGCGTCTTGTTCGCTCATGAAGGGCGAGCGCTCGCGGTGGCCGCGCGACGCGCGACGAAAGGGCGCGACATGCTCGAACACGCGAGCGCGTCGAGCGACGAGGCTTCGCAGGTCCTCTTCGAGCACCCCCGTCGGCGGGCTCGGCCGCGCGAGCTCCATGACCTCGGGAAACAACCGCTCGTGGACGCTACGCGCCAACGTCTCGACGTCGTTGAATTGTCGAAACACCGTTCGCTCTCCGACGCCTGCGCGCTCTGCCACTTCTTCGACCGATGGAATCTCACCGCGTGCGCGTACGAGCTCGTAGACAGCGAGCGCGATCGCCGCGCGCGTACGGGCGCTGCGCTCCGCTCGTCCGTCGGTGGTCGACGGCTGCTTGCGCTTCGGCTTCGCGCGTCGGGCCTTCAACGAACCGCCTCGGGATCCGTTGTCACCGCGATCGTGGTCGCGGGATTGGCGTCTCCGCGAGGATCGATGGCGACGCCGGCTTCGATGGAGACCGACTCCGCGGGGTCGTCAGTGTCGAGGCAGAGCTGCGTGTAGTTGTCGTTGTCGCCGAGGTCAGCGAGGGCGATCGGCGTGACGATGGTCCCGGTGGAGAGCGTGATGCGCGTGCGTGTGCGAGCTTCGTCGCCGAGCTCGGCGCCGGTCGAAGCACGAACGCCGCCGGCCCACGTGACCTGCACGATTTGTCGCGTGGTCGCCGGGCACGATGTTCCTGCGAGCTCGGTGGGAGCGTAGCGATAGGCGATGCGAAGCTCGGGTCCTCGGGAGAGCGGCGTGACGCGGTCGATCGACAATCCCTGCGCGTCGCCGCCGTTCATGAGAGGAACGGACCCGACCACCTCGACCCGCGCGGGGGGATCCGCGGGGTCGTCTCCGAAGTCTCCGATGAGCAGCACCGTGTGTCGCTTGCTCGGACCGAGCGCGGGTCGAAGCGTCGCGCAGCGAGGCGTGATCGCGGCGCCCGAGCGCGTCGTGACGCGAAACGCGGCCACGTCGGGCGCGTCCACGCCGATGCGACGCGAGAACGTGACGGGCATCCCGTCCATTCCGCTGGCGCCCATGCAGAGCAAGTTGGCCATGACGGGCAGCGCGTCGTCGAGTCCGAAGAACGCTTCGAGGATGCGCGCGCTCGCTCCGCCGTCGGTCGCGCTCGACGCGTCGAGCGGCGCGCGGGCGTCCGCTGGCGTGTGCGCGGACGGCTTGCATCCCGCAGCGCAAAGCGAAGCGAGCAACGCGAGGTGGGTCGAAGCTAGCGCGCTCATGGGTACGTCGCCCCTGCGAACGACAGCTGGTGATAGCTCTGCTGACGGTGGTCGCGAATGACGTTGTAGAAGCATCGGTCTCCGCCGCCGAACGGTCGCACGACGAGCGGCGATTCGAGTGACTCGACGCTGAGCGTCCATCCTGCGGGGAGCGTCACGTCCGTGGTGGGACGCCCGTCGGCGGTCGCGTGCATCACCGCGCGCTCGCCGCTCGGGCCTCGCAGCACGAACACGGTGCCCTCGAAGACGAGCTCGTGGCACTTCTGGGTGACGACGACGAGCAGTCCGCCGGGCAGCGGCGTGGTTCCATTGCAGGCGCTCGGGCTCGGGAGGCAGTCGGCCGCGTCGATCTTCGACAGCGCGACCCACGAGTAGCCGCCGAGCGAGACGATCTCGCGGCAGTCCTCTCCAGCGCAGCTCGAGGGGCGTGACGGCGACCGCGCGTAGCAAGACCGTGCGAAGAGCAGGTGCCGATCGCTGTTCTTCTGGTTGCCGAGACCCGGCGAGAAGCTCGCCCATGCCTCGTCGGAGATCGGCGAAGGTCCGCCTGCGATCACCACGGTGCGCGTCGACCCGACGAGCACCTCTTTCGCGATGCCGGTGGGCGTGGGGCTGTTGAGGCAAGCGGCGCTCGCAGGCCACGAGGACGCGACGGTCGAGAACGACACGTTTGCCTGTCGTGCGGTCGGAATTCCGCCGCAGGCAGCGAGGAGCGAAGCGAGCGGAACAGCGATTGCGGATGCGATTGCGCGACGAACGACGAGCATGACTCAATATTGGCAGTTGAACTGTCATAATGCAACTTCGCGCTCCGCCGCCGTGCGCGTCTCCGCTGGCGCTCAACGATTCGACGGCGAAGCAGTCTGCGTTGTGGTCACGAACCACCGTCGTCGTGTGTCGATCGTCCCATCGCGCTGCGTCGCTCCCTGGAGTCGTCGGTGACTCGAAGACCCCGCACGCTGCGATGGGATCACGCGGGCGCGCTCGGCCGAATGAGCCCCGAGCGATCGCGGTCGAGCTCTCGCGCGACCGTTGTCGCTACGCCTCGGTGATGCACGATCGGCGATGACTGAGCAGGCTGCGGTGCTCTTTGCGGTCTGCTCGACGCTCTCGGCGATCGCGGGAACGATCTTCGGGCGGTCCTCGTTTCGGGGGTTGGGCGGATGGCGTTCGTGCTCTCGGTGACGGTCGCCCCGGTCGCGCTCGTCGCGTTGGTGGGTTGGTGGGTTGGTGGGTTGGCGGGTTGGTGGGGTGCGAGCCTCGCTCGAAGCCACGTGTGTGCGCGCACCGAGCGCGACGAGCAACGAAGGTCGGACAACCGAACGTGCTTCGGCGCAGCGTGCTTCGCGACGATCGCGGCGTGATGGTGATCGCGAACTACGGCGCGCAACACACGGTCGAGGGCGTCGCGGCGGTGACCGTTCCCGTGGGCGCTCCGCCGAACGCAAACGCGCACGATGCGTCGGCGACAGTGTGCGTGATTCGATAGGACGCTGGGTCGCCCGTGTAGCAAGTGTCCGTCGTCATGGGCGTCGCGGTCCCGGCGCAGGAGGGTTGGCTGTACGCCGTGAACGAGACACTGCATCCCGTCGCTGTGAGCGAGCACACACACGCGGTGCAGGCGCGCGTGTCGTTGAAGTCGCCGTAGAACACCTGCTTCACCGTGTAGACCGCGGGGCACGCGACGTCGCCCGCGCGCACGACACACACGGGCACGGCGCTCGCTGCGCGGGGAACGCACACTTGTCCGCTCGCGCACCCCGTCGCGCTCGCCGCGGTGCACAATCGCGCAGCGCGGCCCCAGGTGGGTGAGGGACGCGTCGGTGTCGAGGTTCCCGCGCCGCATCGGCCCGTGGCGCGTGGTCCGCTGCGCCCAGCGTACGTCCCAACAGGTCCGGGGGCGTCGACGCAGCCCGATCCCTCGACCGAACGCGCGTTGCAGGTCCCTGCGCAGCCCGACGTTCGCTCGCACACGTAGCTCGGTACGCACGCGAGCTCGGTCGGAGCGCCGCACGTGCACGGGCTGCACGTGGGGGGCGCCGCCATCGGTTCCGCGTTGCCGAGATACGCCTGCGTATCGAAGGGCGCGGCGCAGGCGCCCGCAGTGGTGCCTGTATTCAAGACACCAGGCGCGGACCAGCCCGCTTCTGGCGCAGTGATGCAGCGCACGACGGGCTCGCAGTCCGGGTCCGCGCAGTCGGAGACGCCGTCGAGGTCGTCGTCTGCGCCGTTGGCGCAGTTCGACTCGGGAGCGCGCACGTCGGCGACATCCTCGGGTCGCGCGTCCTCGGCCAGCACGTCCGGGGCAGACTCGGGCGTGCCGTCGGCGAGCGTGACGTCCATCGGCGTCGTGTCGGCCGAAGCGTCGGCGGCGGAGGCATCTGCGACGTCGGGCGATGGATTGGACGGGCCCGCGCACGCAGCGAGCGCAGAGGCGGCGATGAGGCAGAGCAACGGCGAGCGCATGCGGACAGGGACTGTAGTCCATCGGCGCCGAAAACCCGCCGCGCTTCATCGCGAGCTCGGTGAGCGATATCCAGCGTGTCGTGCGGAGATTTGCAGCGAGCAGCCTCACCCCCGCTGCCGCGCGCCCCTCTCCCGCGGGATCGCGGGAGAGGGGCTTTGAATTTGTGGGCGTTGGTCGCCGCCGTTGGTCTTCGGCTAGAACGCTTCGATTCCGATAGCCCCTCTCCCGCGCTTCGGCGCGGGAGAGGGGCGCGCGGTAGCGGGGGTGAGGCGCGCGGCATCGCACGCTACGTCGCACGCGGGCTGTCGGTCCCACGGTGAATCGCGCGTCGTGTGCGTTCGATGAGCAGCGCGAGCGCCACGAAGCAGAGCGCGCTGCCGCTCCACCACGCGACGAGTCCGTGGGTGCTCGGAAACCATCGCGCAGCTGAGCACGACCAGACGCCTCGGCACGGGACCCGACTCGGCGGGAAGTGCATTTCGATACCCAGCAAAATAGCTGGCAGTAGCGCCGCGACGAGCAGCGAGAACCCCGTGGCAAAGCTCGCCTCGATGCGGCGGTTGCGCTCGTTGTCGGTTGGCCACGCCGACACACGCGGCACCGCTCGCGGAACGTCTGGGATGCAAACGATCGCCCGCGTCCACTCGTTGGGCCGCCGACGCTTGGCGCGAAACAACAAGAACGCCGCCGCGAGCAAGCACGTGAGCGAGAACGCAAACACGCTCTCGTGCTGTTGAAAGGGTTGGAGCTCAGCGTACTTGTTCCAGTGGCAGTGGCGGCAGAAGCGCTCGAATCCTTCGGCGCCACGCCTCTCGACGCGGGGCCAGCGTCGGTCATCGACGCCGACTCGCTCGTAGATGGCGTCGATCGAGGCGGCGCTCACTGCGCACAAGAGCGCAGCGCTGAGCGAAACGCGCCGCAGTGATGTGAGCGGCGACCACAGCGCGAACCTGACGAGTCTCGACGAGCGCATCCGCGCTGCGACAGCGCCGTGTGGGCAGGGGTTCCATCCAAACAAATGCCGTTGCGACGTGGCCATCGCGTCGTGCGGCTCGAGACAGCTCGGGTGGGTGACTTCGTCGGGGACGTGCGTTGTCGGGGCGAAAACAAGACGGCCCAGCTCGGCGACTGAACTCCGGTGAACGCGTTGGGTTCAGTCAACGTTTCGATGCTCCGCGACGCGACACCGCTCACGATGGGGGCCCCGACCCGGACCAGCTCTCCTGCGCATGCCGCGCGCGGAGACGCGTGTCGTTTGCTGTGGTTCGAACGCGCAGGGAGAAACAAGCGCGTACCATCGCAGCGGTGATGCGTAGAGCCGTTGTCGCTGTCTTGCTCGTGGCGATGCCAACGAACGTCGTCGCGCAACCGTCCGCGACGCGGGCCGAGGCGCCCGGTCGAAGCGAGGTCGGGAGCGCGATGCTCCGCGCGCAGGAGGCGCTCCGGCGCTGTACTCCGCCGTTGCGAGGAGTGGTCCACGTATTCGTGACGTTCGGGCGCGACGGACGCGTGCGGAACGCTGCGTTCGGACTGATTTCGGAACGCGAAACGCGACGGGTCGACATGAGCTTCTTGCCCGAGGCCGCGAGCGCGGTGCCGTTGAACGCGCGGCCAGGCTTCGCTCGATCGAGCGTGGGGCGCTGCGTCCTCGCGGAGGTCGGCAGGGTGACGGTGGCTGCGTTCACCAGGCCGGAGTTCGTCGTGCTGTATTCCTATGCGTTGTAGGCAGCGTCGCGCGACGCGATCCGACACCTGCGCCTGTCGTCCCGTCTCCCGTGACCATCGCGACGGCAGCACTGCGCACCTGGGGAGGACAGTCCCCAGCAGGCTGCCGCCCGCTTTGATCATTCGTTCTGCGCTCGCGCGATCGATCCACGCGTGATTCGCGTGGATCTCCGCAGCATCGACGCGCGTGAGGACTGCACCCCCCCAATCGCGCGACGCGACGCGGAACGAAGACTGCACTCCCGCCGCGCCATGCAATCCGTCATTGGTACACGTGTTCGATGGTCCGCTCGATTCGTTCTTGCTGCGTCGCTGAGCGCGGGATGCGCGCCTCCGCCGTCGATGGTTCAGGACAGCGCCGCGGTGGGCGACAGCGGGATCGCTGCGGACAGCGCCACGGACGACCGCGCGACGCCGCCCATGGACGCGCCCGACAGCACGGACAGCGCGACGACACCCGACGCGACGGCCAACGATGTTGCGACGGACTCGATCGCTCGGGCTGACGGCGGGGCGTGCTCGATTGCGCCGGTGACCATCACGCATGCGGGGGCGACGATCGCGCCGACGATCGTGCGGTTTCTCGACCAAGCGATGTATCCCGACACCGTGTGCAACGATGGAACGCCCGCAGCGTTCTTCGTTCGCCGCGGGAGCGGAGACGCTGCGCGACGGTGGGTGATCTATCTCGAGGGGGGAGGGTCGTGCTCGACGGGCGAAGGGTGCGCGGCGCGTCCCCAAGACGTCTCGTCGACCGCGGGCATCACGCGAACGGACGGCCAAACCGTGTCGAGCCCGATGTTCGGCATGTTGTCGAGCGATCCGTCGATCAATCCAGACTTCTACGACGCGAACGTCGTGCTCTTGAACTACTGCTCGAGCGACCTCTGGTCCGGCGATGTCGGCGCGACGCCTGGGGCGCCAGCGAACAACATTCGCCACTATCACTTTCGCGGAAAGCGCATCGTACGCGCGGCGATCGCCGAGCTCCTTCGTTCGCACGGGTTGAACAACGCGAACGAAGTGTTCTTCATGGGCTCGTCCGCGGGCGGCGGTGGAACGATGGCGAACATCGACGAGACGCGCGCGAGGCTCGCGGCGGTTCCTCGCTTCGTCGGGATGATCGACGGCGCGTACGGGATCGAGTACCCCGTGTTCGATCCTGCGACGGGGCGCGAGAGCACCGCGGGGGTCGTCCCAGCGGGGCCGTCGATCGCGCAGCGAATCGCCGCATGGAATCCAGTCGGCGACGAGAGCTGCGCCGCCCGCTTCGGCGCGACCGCGATCGAGTGCAACCTCGGCTCGCGCTTGTTCGCGACCGATGAGATCACCACACCACTATTCATCGTCGACTCGCA
Organism: Myxococcales bacterium; assembly: GCA_016793325.1. Lineage (GTDB taxonomy): Bacteria > Myxococcota_A > Polyangia > Polyangiales. Next base: position 67,000 of record JAEUKI010000087.1, read on the forward strand.
GATGGACTCGAACCAGCTCGGAGATTTCGGGGCTTCGAACCCATCGAACGCGAACATGCAGGCGTTCGCGCAGCGCTACGCGGCGGCCAAGCGCGCGGTCTTCTCGACGATCCGGCCGCAGTACGGGCTCTTCTCGCTCTTCACGACGACGCACGTGCTCATCAACAAGCGCGACGCGTGGAGCTCGCGCGTCGGGAGCGCGACGCTCCCTGCGACCATCGGCGCTTGGTATCGCGACCCGTGCGCGCGCACGGTGCGCGTGATCGACACGCCCTGAGCCCAGCGGCACGCGCCGTGAATCCGCGCGCGGATGATGCGCCGGACCGCTGGATTTTTCCTGATGATTCTCGCGTCGTGCGCGCCGCGTGTGGCGCGCGTGACACCGCGGGCGTGGAGCGCCGAACACACGCCGCCGCCGACCGATGCGGCGACGCCCATGGCCGTGGCCGAGCCGTGCTCGGGGCGCCGCGGTCCCGTCCGCGCGCAGTGGGGACCGCTGGTGTGGAGCGACGAGGCGCTCGACCTCGTCGTGAATCGCACGCACGTCGTGGCGGCGGGGCACCGCGTGCGTCGGAGCGCGACCGGCGAGGAGTGCGTGTCCGAGCAGCGATTTGCCTCGGAGATCGTGTCGGCCGCCGAGCTGCGCGACGGCTGGCTCTTTCTCACGCGCGACGGATTGCTCTCGCACGCGCGGTCGTTTACCGGCCCGCTCGAGCGTGTGGCGGAGGTTGCCGTGCGGCCGCCCGACGATCGATCGCGACAGGGGCCGATCGTGCAGCGCGACGCGCTCGCGTGGGTCGACGCGCAGCGCCATGTGTGGATCGCCACGGACGCAGGCGGTGCGCGGCGCGCGGCGGACGTTCCGCTCGGGGACGAGGCGTTGGAGGCGCGCTGCGAGTGCGCAACGCACTGCACGATCGAGACCGAGGCCGCGCTGCGGTTCGTCACGCGCGACGGAGGGCGAAGCTGGCTCGGACCCTTCGAGCGCAGCGAAGCCGATTCGATCGCGGGGCGCTGCCCTGCGAGCGCGCCGAGCCGTGATGCTTCGCCGACCGTCGAGCCCACGTACGCCATGAGCCTGCGCTGGGCCGACGACATCGCGCGCTCTCCTGCGCTCCGCGCGGCGATCGCCCGCGCCCCTGCCACGGCCGAGCTTCGACGATGGGGAGACGCGCTCGCGCTCGTGCAGCACCCGAGCGCGCTGTTGGTGACGCGCTTCGTTCGCGACCCGCAAGGGCGCTGGACGGAGGACGCTTCGTTCGAAGCGCCGATCGGTCTCCTCGAGCAGACGGAGTTCGCGAACGACGGTCGAACAATCGTCGGAGCGGGCCACTGCGTCGAAGGCTTCGACGACGCTCACGCACGCGAGCGGTGCGTCGTGCGCCTCGAGCGAGGAGAGCCGCGCGTCGACACCGTGCTGCTCGAAGAAGCGCCGGACGATGTGTACTTTCGCAACGGAGCGCTCGTGTATTCGAGCGATGGAAGCGTGCGCGCGCGCGATCTTCGCACCGGCCGAACGAGCACCCTGTTTCGAGCGCGCGGCGTGTACGACCTAGGGTTGAGCGTTGGGTCGGACGACTCGCTCACGGTCGTCGAGCGCTCGGACTTCGGTCGCGCGCGATGTGTTCGGCGCTCGCTGGACGGGAGGCGATTCAGCGACTGCGCCGCGCTGCCGGGCAGCGCGACGAGCGTGAGCTTCGCCGACGCACACAACGGCGTGGCGATCGGAGACACGTTCGACGACCTGTGGCGCACGCGAGACGGCGTCTCGTGGACGCGCGTCGAGCTGCCGTTGGACGGTGTATTGCGCGCGGTCAGAGCTCCGCTCGCTGCGTGCCGCGACGGGGCTTGTTTCGTGGGCCCGTGGTGGCTGAGCGATCGAGGTGGCCGCGAGACCCACACGTTGGCTTCGTACATCACGCCCGATACTCCCGTCCGCCTGCAGGAAGAAGCGCCGCTCGCTGACGGCGCCTTGGTCGCGGTGAGCGTTCACGTGCGCAACGGTGCTGCGCTCTACAACGCGCGCACCGTTCACGAGGGGCCGATCGCGCTCTGGACGGGCGTCGGGAGCCGCGTCGAGCTCCGCGGCGCGCGAGGGGACCTCGAGCTGCGCTGGGGCGACGGACGGTCGACGCGCTGGCGCGGTGACGAAGCGACGCCCGACGCGAGGGCAGCGCTGCTCGCGGTGAACGCAGAGGGCGTTTTGTTCGCGCTCGAGCTTCGGCGCCAAGGGGCGATGAGCTACGAGCTTCCGACGCAGCTGCGATGGGGGCCTCACGGCGGTGTGGTGCGCGGAATCGGGGTGATGGCGGAAAACGCTCAGTGGATCGCGACGATCGACGCGGGGCCGATGCTTCTCGAACAGGACGGGCGCGTTCGAAGGTACGACCGAGAGGGCACGCTCGTCGGGCAGCGCGTCGTGCGCGGCGCAGTGGGCCTCGCACGACGCGCGGATACGGTCGGCGTTGTTCGCGCGACCATCGAGGGCGCGGTGGAGTTCGTCGATCTGCGCGGCGCGCGGACGCCGTGGATGGCTTCGGTCTGGCCGACGTTTTGCGATCGACACGGGCTCGTCGCGAGCGACTGGATGGTGGTGCGCGCCGCGCTTCGCGCAACCTCGAACGACCAGTACTACCTCCCTGCGGCGAATCCCATCGCGACGCTCGCCGTACGCGATCGAGCTTGCATCGCGCGGCTGACCGCCGACGGAACGTGGGACGAGCGACCGAGGTACGGCGTTGCCGTCCCGTCCTATACGAGCGCATCGAACGACGCCGCCATCGCGATCGAGCCCGACCCGTCGCACCCGGGGCAGCTCCGCGCCTTCGATCACGCGCGCGCGCTTCGGCTGCTCGTGCGTTGACGGCGCGGCGCTCGGCGACGAACATTACTTAGCCGTTGACCTAAGTATCTGCCCCGCGATAGGTAGCCACATGGCTAACCAATCGGCGCAGCTCGACGGCGTGTTTCACGCGCTCTCGGACCCCACGAGGCGCGCGGTGCTGCAGCGGCTGGGCAAGGGGGCGGCGCCGGTGAGCGAGCTCGCGGAGCCGTTCGAGATGGCGCTGCCCTCGTTGATCAAGCACCTCAAGGTGCTCGAAGACGCGGGCCTCGTGAAGTCCGAGAAGGAGGGGCGGGTTCGGACGTACGAGCTCGTTCCGAAGAAGTTCGCGACGGCAGAGCGTTGGTTGAGCGATCAGCGCGCGCTGTGGGAGAGCCGGCTCGATCGGCTCGACACGTACCTGCACGCGCTCGAAGCCGAGGAGCAAACGAAGGCCAAGCGTCGCAGCTGAACGGAGGCCGCGCTGGTCGCTTCGCGCGTCGCGGCGGGCAGCGTCGGTTCGCTTCGGGTCGAGCGTCGCCGACGCCCCGTCGCGGCTGTGTGAAGCGGCGCTCGAATACTGGGTTGTGTATTCAATTCGCCTGCCTGATCGCAGGTTGAAATCGACTCGCATCGCATCGCGCGAGAGGAGACATGTACCATGATCATCGATCCCAAGCTCGACCTCGTCTTCGAACGCACGATCGACGTGCGCCCTTCGCTCGTCTGGATCGCCTGGACGCAGCCAGAGCACCTGAAGCGCTGGTTCACGCCCGCGCCGTGGAAGACAGTCGGCTGCGAGATCGACCTCCGGCCGGGGGGCCGGTTTCGCACTGTCATGCAATCACCCGAAGGCGAAGACCACCACAACGTCGGCGCGTACCTCGAGGTCGTCCCCGAGTCGCGCTTGGTGTGGACCAACGCTGTCATCGACGATTTTCGTCCGAGCGCGCACAGCGCCGAGCAGGGCTTTCGATTCACGGCGCACGTGCTCATCGAGCCCGCCGGCACGCGAACCAAGTACACCGCGGTCGTCATGCACGCGGACCCGGAAGCGCGCGCCAAGCACGAAGCGATGGGCTTTTTCGACGGCTGGGGCGCGGCGTGCGATCAGCTCGTAGCGCACATGAGCAGCGCGGGCCTCGGAGAGCCGGGCGCGTCGCGAACTTGAAATAACAACCACGTAATCAAAAAGGGCTACACGGAGAGCAGCGATGGCACGCACGACGACGTACTTGAATTTCGCGGGCAACACGGAGCAGGCGTTCGAGTTCTATCGAGCCGTCTTTCAGACGGAGTACAGCGCGCCGATTTCGCGGATGGGAGAGGTTCCCTCGGGGCCAGGCGCGCCGGCGATGTCCGAGGAGGACAAGCGCGCGGTCCTGCACGTGGCGCTGCCGATCCTCGGCGGACACGTGCTGATGGGCACTGACGCGCTCGAGTCGATGGGGCACAAGCTCGTGGAGGGCAACAATTTCGCGCTGAATCTACAGCCCGACACGCGCGCCGAAACCGAGCGACTCTTCAACGCGCTCAGCGAAGGAGCGACCGAGGTGATGGCGTTGCGCGAGCAGTTCTGGGGCGCGTATTTCGGGTCGCTGAGGGACAAGTTCGGCGTTCGCTGGATGTTCAACTGCGAAGCGAAGGCGTAGTCGTCTCGCTCGGCGTCGCGTCGCGCTCGCGACGAGGCGATCACCGAGCGCCGCGCGTCGGCTTCTCGATGAGCGGCCTCGCGCGCGCGGACAGTCCCCGTCGCTCGAGCGCGTGATACATCGAGGTGGGCGTTCGGTAGCCGAGCCACCGCGCGAGGTCCGACGAGGACCGTCGACCCGTCGGCAAGAGGCTCCACGCGAGCTCGGCGCGCAGCGTCGCGAGGTACGAACGCCAGCCGTCGAATCCCGGGTGATATCGGGCGAAATACGCTCCTGCGAGCTCGGACGCTCGGCGCTCGTCGAGGCCGAGCGCTCGGGCGAGGTCGTCGATTCCTGGGTGTGTCGAGAGCGTCGCCGCGAGCGCGGTGACCACTTCGCTCAAGCGCGCGACGGCGGGCGGCGGCGCGACCTCGGCGCACGCGCGAACGAGCGGGACATCGAGCCCGCGCACGCCGAGCGCGTCGACCGCGTCCTCGATGGCGCACTGTCGCGCTGGGCCCAGCTGGCCGTCGGCGTCGACGGCGTCTGCGCATCGAACGAGGCGCGCGATCGTGGCCGCGTCGAGGCGTGTGGAGCGCGCGAGGCTCGTCTCCGAGCCGTCCTCGAAGACGAACTGGAGCAACCGAACGTCGGCGCTCGTCGCGACGAGGCGCGACGTCGCGTCGGTTCCCACGAGTGTTTCTCCGCGTCGAACGATGTGCGCATTGGTTTGATGCTCGACGTAGGCCTCTCCCTCGAGGACGACCCACACCCAGCCGCGACCGCGCGGCGACTGTCCGCCGCCGAGCTCCATCGTTCCCATCCCGCGGGTGCGCGAGTGCGCGATCACGAGCCGCTCGTGGCGCAGCACTGCGTGGCGCATCGAGAGCGTGTCGTCGAGCCTCCAGAGCTGACGGGTGAGCAGCACGCGCTCGAGTGTGTCGCCGCTCGGGAAAAGAGCAATGGCCACACGCCGCTCGGTCTCGCATGGATCACGCGATGACGATCCAAGCTCGCGCGTCCGTCGCGTTTGCGCTCTCGATGGCCGTCGCGATCGGCGCCTGTTCGACGCCGATGGCGCCGCCGAGCTCCGCGCCCGACGCGGCCGTGGACACGGGGACGCCGCCGCTCGAAACGCTCTCGTGGCAACCGTGCGAGAGCGAGGCGAGCTCTTCTGCGGCGAGCCAAGAATGCACCACGATGCTGAGGCCTACGGGTCCTGCACCATCGGACGCGACGCCGATTTCGATCGCGATCCGGCGATGGCGGCCGACGTCGGCGCGGGCGGCGCTCGTGATGGTCAACGGAGGGCCGGGTCTTTCGTCGCGCAGCTTCGAGTTTGCCGCTGCGCGCCTGGCCGACCGCGGAATCGCTGTGCACCTCGTCGACCTTCGCGGGACCGGCGCGTCCACAAAGATCGAGTGCCCCGCGGCGCTGCGGACGCCAGCGAGCTGCCTCGACGCGCTCGCGCGCAACGAAGCGCTCGCGCGAAACCTCACGACGACGCGATCCGCCGAAGACCTCGTCGCGCTCGCTGCGGCGCTCCGGCCCACGTTTTCAAGGATCGTCCTCCTTGGTCAGTCGTACGGCTCGCTCGTCGGGCAGCGCGTCGCTCAGCTCGCTCCCACGGCGTTCGATGGGCTGCTGCTCGACGGTCCGTTCGACCCTGTCGCGGCGACGGTGTCCGACCTCGACTTCGTCGCGGCGCGCACGGTCGAGGGCGTTCTCGATGCGTGCGCCGCCCGCCCGCGCTGCGCGTCGCGCTTCGAGCAGGCTCCGCGCGAGTCGCTTCGCTCGACGCTCGCGAGGATGGACGGCGGCCACTGCGCGAGGCTCGCCGCGATCGTCGGTGCCCCGGGACGCGCCGCGCTGCAGCGCTTGCTCGGGCTGTTCGTCGGAATGGTCGGCGCGCCGAGCTACGTCCCGGCGATCGTCTCGCGCGCGGCTCGGTGCTCGGAGGCGGACGTGCAGGCGCTCGGCGCGGCGTTTCGTTCGGTCGTGGGCGCGGGCGCGGGGCTCGAACAAGAGCCGCTGACGGCGCTGCACATCATTCGTTCCGAGCTGTGGCCCGATCCCGCGGCGGTCCAGACGCTCCGCGCGGGGCTCGCGGACGCGAGCGCGCAACGAGGCATCCTCGACACGTTCGGGCGGGAGCTTCCCGCGCAATGGCCGCTCGCTGCGCGAGACGAGCTGCACGGCCGCGACGCGTCGTCCGCGCCGGAGACGCTCTTGCTCGTCGGCGAGTTCGACGCGAGCACGCCGGCCTCGGGCGCGGCGCGCGTCGCACGCGCGTTGGGAGGAGAGCTCGTCGTGGTGCCCGGGGCGGTTCACGGGCTCGCGGTTCCGCTGCTCACGATCGAACCGCGGGTGCCGCACCCGTGCATCGAGTCGCTCGTGCGAGCGTTCGTGCTGCGAGAGCCCAGAGATACGCGCTGCATCGACGCGGTCGCGCCGCTCGATTTCGACGGAACTCCCGAGGGCGCAGCGTCGTTCTTTCGAACGACCAACGCGTGGGACTGAGCGCGCGATCGTCGGTCCGCGCGGCGCTCGACGCGCATGAATTCGTGGGCTGGCCGATGCGCTCGAAGGTGCGACTGACGCAACACGAAGTGCCACGCCAGCGAGCGAATGGTCCGAGCGAGCGACGGTTCGCGACTTCGAACGCGACGCCTGCCTCGCGCATCGGACTCGGGCATGGATCGTCGCGGGCGGATGGCGGCTTGGTTTTGTGTGTGGCTTTCGATCGCGGCCTGCGGCGGCTGCGCTGGCGGCCGACCTCCGGTGGGCGTTCCTCCAGGGCCACTGGGCGCCGAGCCGTTCATCGTGGTGCTCGGGCAGGTGAATCGGCCCGACAGTGTTCCGTCGAGCGCGGCGCGGTCGCTGTGCGAGCTCGTCGCGCGGACGGGGGGCCTCACGCCGCTCGCGTGCCGGAGGGTGGTCGTCGATCGCAGGGTTGCAGGTCGACGTCAGCGATGGGCGTTCGAGGTCGACGATCTTCGCGACGGGGGAGGGTGCGGCGTGATGCTCTGGCCCGGCGACTCTGTGCTCGTCGGAAACTGCGGCGAGTGAGCGCGATCGGCGCGAGCCAGGGCGTGATCGCGCTGGAATTTCTCGGCGTGTCGTTCTGCCAGCGCATGCGCATGGGCGCCGTGATTCGACCAGAGCCCATGCACTCGTTGCATGCGCACTCGATGGGCTCGGTGAGCACTTCTGCGGCGTCCGGGCGCTCTGGCCCGTGACGGCCGGTTGGCTCGGATTGGCGTACTCGATTGCGTCACAGCCTCGACGCGATCCAGACGCTCATCCACTGGCGCGTCGAGTCGATCGTCGCGGGCGTGCTCCAGCGAAACGCGGCCTCGTCCGTGAGTCGCGTGTGTCGCAGGTGGCGGGTCGCGCCGTCGACGTAGACGAGCTCGAGCAGCGCGCTCGCGTTTGCGCCGCGGGTGAGCGCGAACGGGCTCGCCTGCGGGATGCTCGAGACGCCCGACACCGCACGAAACGGGCTCCACGAAGCGCCGTCGTAGAAGCCCACGGACACGGCGCGCGTCGACGTGAGATAGCCGAGCGCGACGCGTCCGTCGCGAAGCGCGGTCAGCACCATCGGCGACGAGACGCCCGTCGTTTGCACGACGTCGTTCGCGAGCGTGTTGACGGTCGTCCAAGCGCCCGCGCGAAACGTTGACCACGCGATTCGTGCGGTGGATCGCGGCTCGCCTGCGACGACGAAGGCCGCGACGACCTCGTCGACGCCGACCCTTTGCGTCGCGACGACCGCGGGCGACGCCGAGTCGACCGCGGGAACCGTCGCTCCGCTCACCGTGGCCAGCGCGCTCCACGCGTCGCCCGCCCCGAGCATCCATCGATAGCCGCCACGCAAATCGCCGTCGATCACGAGCTGCCGCCCGCTCGAGGTCACCGCGAGCGCAGGAATGCCACGATTGTCGCCGAGCAGCTCGCGCGCCGAGCCGAGCTCCCACGCCGATCGCGCGCTCGAGAACGAGTCGACGCGAAGGTTGCTCGTGCCCATGCCGCTCTGTCGAACGTACGCCGCGCCGCTGGCTGTCGCCTGCGGGACGCTGACGAAGCTCGAGACGGTTCCGCCCGTTGCGGTCATCGCGCCCCAGCGACCCGCGGACCACACCGCGCTGTACGGCAGCGCTCCGCCGTTGCCTCGAACGATCGCGAGGCCGCGGCCGTCGTTCATCACGGTGACGCCACCTCCGCCGGGCGAATAGCAGTCGCTGCCGGTCAGCGCGACGAGCGCGGCCCAAGTTCCTCGATCGAACGAGCTTCCGAAGGCAGGCATCGCCGAGTTGACCGTCGCGCCGACGAGGAGCATCGGCATCGGGATCGCGGCGTCCGGAGCGACATCAGCGGTTGCATCGGGCGTCGCGTCGGGGGCGCTCTCGTCCGCAGCATCGATCGCCTAGGGGACGTCCTGCGTGTCTTCGACGCTCGGCGTGTCGAACGGCACATCGCTCGGCGCGTCGAACGGCACGTCGCTCGGAGCGTCGAGCGGCGCGTCAATGGCGCTGTCCGTTGCTGCCTCGACCGCAGCGTCGGCGACGTCCCTCGCGCTGTCGGGCGCGACGTTTCCGCCCGTCGAACACGCGCCGCACAGGACAATCCAAGGAGCGCTCACCAAACCGCGGACGTGCCTTCGAGACGTAGCCATTGCGATCTCATACCGCAGAGCGCCCTGCGCCGTCGCGGCCTCCAAGCGCTCACCCCCCCTTCGGTCTCGACGTTGAACAGCGTGACGTCGCCGTCTCGTCCTGCGCGTCGCCTACGAGGCAGTCGTCGAACATTCGGCGCTCGCCGATCGCGTCGAGTTGTCGGTCGTACCGAGCGCTCACGCACGCGCGTTCGATCGCCGCGAGCTTGGTGCTGTGTTGCGCCGCGCGAGGCGCGCGCGTTGTATACACGAAGGGGCGATGAGCGAGACGACAGAGGCGACGGTGGTCGAGTTCGCGCTCGGGACGACGATCGAGCGCGAGCCCGAGGCGCGCTCGGCGCTGCCCATCGTGGGCAACGGACCACCCGGAACGTGGGTGCGTTTCGCCGATGGAACGCGCGTTCCTCTTCCCACAGATCAGATCGTGGACGTCGTCGAGCGCGACGGGTTTGCAACGGTGAGCTTCGGCGGGATGCGCTTCACCGGGATCGAAGGGACGCGCCTGCACTTTGTGCGCGAGCGCGACGTGTGGCCCGAAGCGGATCTCTCGCCCGAGCGACGCAATCGAATGACGCTCGAGCGCTCGATGGTCACCTGCGTTCGTGTCGGATCGCGCCGCGTGTGGCCGGTGTTGCACTGAAGCGCGGCTTTTTCAGCGCGCGACGGTGCGAGGGTGTCTCGCGGCCGATCGCGTCGCACGTCGTCGCGTGGGTGCGAACAGAGCGCGTTCGCCTGTGCATCACGGGCGGGATCGCCGCGGTGGTGACTGCCAGACTCCGCGGCACCGATCCGTTGACTGGGCAGTAAGCGCGACCGTCGTCGGCTCGGAGTCCGCAGAAATCGACGAACGCGAACGTCGTTGACTACGCAATACGAGGCTCGCGTGTTGCGTTTTTCGCGCGTCGAGCGCCATGGTTCGAGATCGACTTGCCGTGCCGCAGGGCGCCGCTGACCCGCTTGGTCGCCGTCCAGGCGTCGCCTTCCGCGCGCACCGACGGACCGATCGCCCAACCTCCCGGCCGCAGGATCGCTGATCGGCGGCCAGAAATACTGAACATCATGGTCAAGGGAAGCACCGCGTCGAACGCGAAGAGCGACACTCCCACCCGCGCCGAGTCCGAGAAGCACATCGCTTCGCTCGACCGCGTGAAAGACAAAGCGGCGCTCGAGGCGTACCTGACGAACCCGAGCAAGCGCTTGCAGGCCGCCGCCGCGTACAAGCTGGCCGAGCCGGAAGAGCGCGCGCGGCTGGTGGCAGAGAAGATCGCGAAGCGCACGGCGCGCTGAGCGAACCACCCGCCGGGGGCGAGCGCGGCGCGGGAAGGGCGTGGGCGATGCGACCCGATCGACGATCGATCGCAACGGGCGGGCTGCTCCGTCGAATCGAGCAGGATTGATCAAGGACGATTGGGCGCAAATCGGGCACGGTTTGCGGACCGATCGTGCGCCGTCCCGCGACCACACAGGATCATCACGAGCGCATCTTGCGCGTGCTCGGGCAGCTCTCGCGGCGGCTCGACGAGCCGGTCGACGTGAGCGACCTCGCGCGGGTCGCGTGCATTTCACCCTTTCATTTTCACAGGGTGTTTCGGGCGGTCGTCGGCGAGAGCGTGATGGAGCACGTCCGGAGGCTCAAGCTCGAGCGCGCCGCGCATCGCCTGAAGTTCAGCGATCAACCAGTGTTCGAGGTCGCCGCGAGCGCGGGATACGAGTCGCACGAGGCGTTTACGCGCGCGTTCGCGGCGCTGTTCGGCGAGAGTCCGATGTCGTTTCGTCGTCGGCATCGCTCGGTGGATGCGCCAGCGGCGCCGAGCGGCGTGCACTGGTCACCCGACTCGGACCTCAGCGCGTTTCGTGCGGCGCCGACGCAGGCGCTCGAGCTTGTCGCGATCGAGCACGAGCCGATTCGCGCGCTGTTCGTGCGACACGTCGGCAGCTACCTCGACGCGACGCCCGCGTGGAATCGTCTCTTGGAGCACTGCGCCACCCACGGAATCGCCCCAACGAGACCCTTCGGCCTCGTGCACGATGACCCCGACGTCGTGCCAGTCGAACGGCTCCGATACGACGCGTGTGTCGTCGTCGACGAATCCGTGTCGGGCGAGGCGGACGTAGGCGTCACGACCGTTGCGGGCGGGCGCTTCGTTTCGCTCACGCACAAGGGCCCATACGAAACACTGCCCGAGGTCTACGGCCGCATCGGCCGCGCGTTTCTGGAGGCAGACCTCGGAGAGCTCGGTCCAGGGCCCGCGGTCGAGTGGTACCTCGACGACCTCGCGACGCCCCCCGAAGACTGCCGCACCGAAATCTGGCTCCGCGTCGAGCCCACAACGGAGGAACGATCGTGACCAACGCCAGCGATTCTCCCACCCGTGATCCGCTCGCTTCGCGCCGAGCGATGGGGCGATCGTTCGAGTCGCTCCGCGAGGAGCACGGCTTTGTTCCGCTTCGCGTCGAGGGCGAGCTCCCTCGCGAGCTCGTCGGGACGCTCTATCGCAACGGTCCCGCGTTGTTCGAGTGCCAGGGAACGCAGTACCGGCACTGGCTCGACGGCGACGGCGCGATCACCGCTGTCCGCTTGTTCGATGGGCGCGCCGAGGGCGCGGTTCGCGTGACGGTCACGGCGGAGCTCGCTGAAGAGAGAGCGCGCGGCGAGATGCTCTATTCCTCGGGCTTCACGCTCGGTCCGTATTGGCACAAGCGCTTGTTCGGGCACGCGAAGAACCCGACTTCGATTCACGTGCTCGCGTGGCGCGATCGGCTGTTCGCCCTCGGCGACGCCGGCATTCCCTACGAGCTCGACCCGAAATCGCTCGAAACCAAGGGCCCGTGGGACCTCGACGGCGTCAAGCGCGAGCTCGTCAACGCGCACGTGCGCGTCCGACCGTCGACCGGAGACGTGATCGCGTTCGGCGAGAGCATCGGCGTGCGCAACACGCTCGACGTGTACGTGCTTCCGCCGACCGGCGCCCCGCGGTTGCTCGCGGCGATCCCGTGCGCGCGTCCGCCGCTGCTCGCGCACGACATCGTGATCACCGAGCGCTACGCGGTCTTGATCCTGCCTCCCGTGCACGTCGCCGTCACGCCCATCTTGTTGGGCACAGGATCTCCGATGGACGCGATCTCGTTTCACGAAGCCGAAGGGTGCGAGGTGATCGTCCTGCCGTTCGACGACCCTCGCGCGGTCGTTCGATTTCGTGTGCCGACGTTCTCGCACTTTCACTACGCGAACGCGTTCGAGAGCGGCCCCGACGCGATCGCCGTCGATTTGTGCCGCTATCCCCGCTTCGACCTCGGGACCGCGTTCATGCTCGAGGGACTTCGGACCGGCGACGCGTGGTCCAGCGCGCCCGTGGGAAACCTCTCGCGATTGCACATCGACCTCGCGGCCAAGCGAGCCGAATGGGAGGTGCTCTGGGACGCGAACGTTGACTTTCCGCAGACGCACCCCGACCGTCAGGGGCGCCCGTACCGCTATCTCTGGGCGCTCACCCAACGAGATCACGTCGACTTCATCGAGAAGCGAGACCTCTCTACGGGCGAGGTCGCCCGAAGCGCGCTGCCGAGCACGGAGTACCCGGGCGAGCCGACGTTCGTTCCTCGGCCCGAAGCGAAGGACGAAGACGACGGTTGGGTGCTGACGCTCGCGTACGAGGCCGCGACGCACACGAGCGCGCTCGTGATCCTCGACGCGCGCGATCCCTCGAAGGTGGTCGCGCGCGCGCACTTCGGACAGCACATCCCGTTTCCCCTCCACGGGACGTTTCATCGAGGCTGAACGCCGGCCTCGACGACCACGGGCGACCGCCGCGCGATTTGCAGCGAGTCGTTCACCGCACGCGCGCGCGCGGACTACGATGGCGACGCATGTACACGGTGGTCGCCGAAGCGTTGATCCATGCGGACTCCGCCACGATGCTGTCACTCGAAATGGTGTGCACCGCGGAGCACGAAGAGCGTCCCGTTGTCGCGCGACTGCGCGATCGTGCCGCGCGTTTCGTCCGCCCTGCGCATTTGCCGCCCGAAGGCGTTGTGCTGCAGCTGTTCGTGATCGTTCGGGGTGAGCGCCTGCTCGGTTGGCTTCGACCGACCACCGCGCTGACGTCCGAGCGACTCGAGCCAGTCCGCGACGCGATCGAGGCGGCGATCGGCGGCCCGCTGCAAGAGCTCGTGCTCTCGCTCGCGGACCGATTCGGCGAGTACGTCGTGACTCGCATCGGAGCCAGCACGAGCGCGCGGGAGTGCGCGGAGGCCGCGGCGTGCGTCGGCGTTCAGTGCGGGTGGGACGAGGCAGAAGTGCTCGATGTCGCGGTCGACGGCGAGCGATTCACCGTCCGTCCGCGGTTCGACAGCGCGCGGCGCGAGTGGGAGTTCGACGCGGATGCGCCACCTCGAGCGCGCTAAACCGTTACCGCGACGGCCGTCGTAGTTCTCTCGGTCCACGGTATTGGTTTGGACTGGATTTCAACGGTCCTTCCGCCGTCGATCCGCTCTGGTCATCTTCGAAGCTCGTCGGGGCGCGGTACAAGCGCGTGCGTGCGGGGCGTCCTGCAATCGGGGCCGCGCTTCGAACCAACGCACGAATCCTTCGCGATCGCTGATCGCGGGGCTTCGAAGATGGCGACGAGACCCTACGAAGATCGCCCAAACTCCGACAAGATTGGCCGCTTCGCGCGACAGCTACGCGGCGAGCTACGCGCTTCGCGACAGATCCGGAGAACCTTCGATGACCAACACAGACTCCAACACCTTCGGTTTGCTCGGGCGATTCGCTGGCGACGAACCGAAGCGCGCTCGCGCGACGCAGCTCGCCGAGCGGCTCTTGGGAGCGCAGAACAACGCCGTGGGCGTGGCCGACGTCGTAGCAGTGCTCGAGTCCCTGCCGTTCTCGGGGCGGATCGAGTTCGTGCTCAAGGTCCTCTGCGAGAGCCCGTCGCGCGATCGTCTCGTGCGCGCGCTCTTCGACTCGTGCTTCACCGCGCCGCGCGCTGAAAACGCAGCAGAACGTGAGCCGATCCTCGAGTCGCTGAGCGGCGTCGCGAGCCGACAGCTCGACCCGGAGCGCTACTACCTCGTGCGGCTGCTCGTGGTCGCGATGCCCAAGCTCGGGCGGCTCGGCGTCGAGCTGTTTCACGAGTATCAACGGACCTCGAGCACCGTGCTGTTTCGCGCGTTTCTCGACGCGGCGGTCGCGTCCACGGTGTTCACCGACGACGAGCTCGAGGCCGTGTTTCTCGGCGCCGTGGACGTGTCGCGAAAGGCCATCCTCGATCGCTGCAAGCACGCGCCGCATCGACAGCGCTTCGTCGGACGATTGATCGCGAAGCAGCACGCGCCGCTCTCGATGCTCTACTGGGCCGCGCCCGAGGACGTCGCCGCGCTGCTCTCCGGGGGAACGCCCGCGCAGATCGCCGAGTTCGAACAGCTCGGGTTCGGGCGCTGGCCGCACCTCGGCGCCGTGTACCTCGCGCACTTGCGTCGGCGGTTCGAGGCGCACGCGAACGACCCCATTCGAAAGGCGAAGGTCCTTCGGGAGTTCGAGGCTCGCGCGTCCGAGCTGAGCTCGGCTGATGTCCGCGCGCTCGTCGCGCTCTGCGAAGAGCACCGGCCGATGGAGATCGCGCCCAGCGTCGGTCCCGCCGTGCGCGCCTACCTCGAAGAGACGTCCCGGCGCGGGGCGCTGGAGGGCACGTACGAGGGCGTCACGCTGGCGCTTCCGTGCTCGCGACTGCTGAATCAACTGTCGCCCGAGGATCGCATCGCGCTCCTGCGGGCCAGCACCACCAAGACCGCGCGGGGCTGGACCTTCAGCGAGTCGCACCGAACCCTCTGCGAAGCGCTGCTCGCCCGGCGCTCGAGCAAGGAGTCCGCGAAGCGGCTGTTCACCGAGCTCGCGTGCGAGGCGGTCGGCGCTGCGTCGGACGAGATCGTGTGGGATCTGCGCACCGGCGCGACGACGGACGCGACGCACAAGACCTTTCAATCGTTCGAGGGATTTCTCGACGTAGGGCGATGGTCGCAGAACCGCCTCGCGCTCCAGGGCGTCGAGGCGTGGCTCGCGCTCCACCAGCGCACGCGGCCGACGCCCGCGGTGATCGCGCGCTACCAGGGGCGCAAGAGCGCGGTCGAG
Source organism: Myxococcales bacterium (assembly GCA_016793325.1). Taxonomy (GTDB): domain Bacteria; phylum Myxococcota_A; class Polyangia; order Polyangiales. The sequence goes on from JAEUKI010000087.1 coordinate 82,257, forward strand.
CTCTGGACGATCTGGACGCAGCAAGCGCTCGGGCGCGTGGTCGAGCTTGTCGAATCGGTCGCGAAGCGAGCCGCGGCGTCGCTCGATCGATGCAGCCCTCGCGCGCCGCGCTCGACCATCACGTCGTACGTGCCGTTCGTGCGGATCCTCGTCGAGTACGTTCAGTCGGTGCTCGAGGTCGAAGGCCAGCGCTGTGATCCCTTCGTGCATCTGACCATCGCGGCCACGGTCGCAGACGCGACGCGGGAGCTGTTCGCGCGCGCCGAGCGCGAGCTCAGGTCCGAGGACTCCGTCGGAGCGAAGGCCGTCGCGGCGCTCCGCAGCTCGGTCGAGGTCGTGCTCGTCGGTGCGCTGCGCAAGCTGTCGGCGTCGATCGCGTTCGACCCGACCCAAGAGGGCTACGTGACCGCTGCGCAACACCGCGTGCTCGCGCCCGCGCTCGCGCGCATTTGTGCCGCGCAACAGTTGTCTCACTTTTCCGCACTGAAGCGAGCGGCCTTCGATTTTTCGAGCGAGCTCTTCGACCGCGTCGAGGTGCCCGCGGGCGCCGCGCGGCTCGGGTTCGTGGAGTCGGTTCGCCAGCAAAATACCAAGTCGTTCGCGTTCTTCGACCTCGAGGCGCACAAGCTCTGGTCCGGCACCGCGCTCTCGCTGCTCGCGGCGCTGCGCGCTGCGTGCGGCGCGCGCGAGGCGGACGCAGAGCTCTCGTCTCGCGTCTGGGCGCTCTACAAGCGAGAGAAGTTCAGCGGGCGAGTTCCGAAGCGCACCGAGAAGAAATTCAACGAGTACCTGCTCGAGTGCTTGTCGCTCCCGCCGAGCGTCCTCGCAGGAGAAAAGCCGGCGCTCGTCGACGCGGGCGTCGCGCTCTTGAAGGCCAACGAGTTCGACGGCGTCGCGGACGCGTTTGCGCGCGCCGGCTGGCTGTTGGAGGTTCTGGACCGCGATCCGCCTGCGCAGACGGTGCGGGACAAATACCTCCTGAAGCACGGAGACATCGCCACGCCCGCGGTGCGCGTGCTCCTCGAAGACGCGACGACCGACCGCGATCCTGCGCTTCGATTTCAGGCGCACATGACGCTGCTCAACCGCTCGCAGCACGACGCGAACGCGCTCGCGGTGTCCGTCGCGTACGTAGGCCGACGGATCCGCAACGAAGCGGGCCTCCACCGGCCGCAGGTGTACCAGTGGCTCATCGAGCGCATGGCGACGATCGTCGCTCGCTCGCTCGAGAGGGCTCACGAGGACCGAGGGGCCGCGCCGCTCGAGGACATCGGCGTGCTCTGCGACGCGCTCGAAAAAATGCTCCGCGACGATGTGTCCAAGCGCGACTCGGTGGCCAAGAACGCGTTTCGCAGCATCGCGTCCACGATTCTCTCGAGCGCGCTGTCGTTCGACCCGTTGCGTCCAGCGCTCGAAGCGCGCCGCCGATGGATCGCGTGCGGCGTCTTGCTCGATTGGATCGTCGTCAAGACGCTGCACGGCGACGAAGGGGCGCAGTCCTTCGTGTGGCCGCTGCACGGCTGCTCGATGCCTCGCGAGCGAACGGTGCCCGAGGCGTGGCTCGAGTCATATCTGCCCTTTCTTCGCGCACACTTTCGCGCGGGGCAGGGGCGCTTCGACGAGCTTCGCGTCGGACTCTACACGCGACGACACCACCGCGAATCGGACGCGCCGCCGCGATTCGACGTCGCGCAGGCGGTCGATCTCCTCGTCGACGCGCTGAACGCGGCCTCGCAGCCCGAGTCCGCGGCGGGGGCGCGCGACAGAGACGAGCTCGCGACGGCGAAGTCGTTTCCCGCAGGAGCCCGCGCCGAATCGACGTTGCTTCGTCGTGCGCTCGCGCTCGTCTCCTTTGCGAAGACGCAGTGGACCGACGTGCCTCGGCTCGTGAAATTCTTCGAGGCGATGGTGGCGTCGCTCGAAGCCAAGGACCTCGACGCGAGCCAGCTCCGTCCGGTGCTCGCGCTGTTCGAAGCGGTCCGAGCGCTCTATCCCCAGGGATCGCTCTGGTACGAGCTCCCGTTGTTGGCGCGCGCGTGCGACGGGCTGCTGCGCGCCGCCATTCGACTGTCGCTTTCGGATGTCGCCAATCGCGTCTACCCGCTCTGGATCGAGCTTCGACACGGGCAAGGACGGACGCCGATCGGTCGAGAGCTGACCCAGGCACAAGCCCAGTACCTCATCGGCGAAGGGGCCGTGCGCGACGCGGATGTGCTCGAGTCGGGCTCGCAGTCCGAGCGGCGTTGCGCGAGCGCCCGCGAGCTGCTCGAACGGACCCCGAGCGCCGCGTACCTCGTGAAGGACGTCCTCGTCTCGATGCGCGACGACGTGTTGCTCGAGTACACGTGGACGACGCGCGGAGCGCTTCGCGGGGTGTTCGACCCTGCGTTCGGCGGGGCTCCGTTGACGGAGGCCGAGTCGGCCGCGCGCGCGCCCCTCGCGATCCCGTCGAGCGTCTGGCCCACGCTCAACGGAAAGACCATGCGCACGTACACGGTCGCGGCGCTCGAGTCCGCGCTCATGGTGCAGCGCAGCCCGCAGCTTCGTTCGCGGGACGTCTCGGATTTTGTTCAATCGCCCGCGTCGAGTCACGCCGAAGTGATCGACCTGCTTCGTCGGTTGCTGCAGCTGGATGCGACGGCGACGCAGAGCGCCGACGCGACGCCGGACGACGCGCGCGAGCTGCTCCTCGAGACGGTGATCCTCTGCGTGTTTCAGACGGACGCCGCGTGGTTCGTGCTCGCGTACTTGCTCAGCCCGGACGTGATCGCGACGTCGCAGCGGACGACCGCGTCGATCCTGACCAACCTGCACGCCTGGGTCGCGATGGACAAAGTCGTGGCCGTCTTGCGCATCCTGCTCGAGCCGAAGCGTCGATGGGCGCTGCAAGTGTTTCTGCACAAGGCGATCTTGCGACTCTTGTTCGAGGCGCCGAGCGCCGGGGCGCGGCGGCTGTTCGCGCACGAGTGGGCGCAGCGAATCACGCTGAAGATGCACGCGGATGTCGTCCACGAAATGGTGCGCCTCGCCGTCGGCGGGCTCGCTTCGACGGACGCTGACAAGTCGTCGATCGCGTGGAGCATCGCGGAAGAAGTGGGCCGCTCGAGAGGCGAGTTCGCGCCGACGACCGTCCTGTTGTTGCTGCTTCCGTCGTGGGTTCCCGAGCAGCCGTTCGTCGGCCAGCGCATGATCGAGCCGCTGTTTCGAATCGAGGTTCCCAACTCGGAGGTGATCGATTCGTTTGGTCAATTGCACAGCAAGTGGCTCGCGGAGCCGCTGTTGTACTTCGGCGCCACGCCGGTGCGCGATCGCATGCGCGCGCTGCTCGAGGCGGTCGCCGAGGGACCGAATCCGTACCTTCGAACGCTCGCGAAGTGCAGGGGCTTCGCGCTCTCGCCGTGCGCGGGGGGCGTCGAGGACGCGCCGTCGCTCGAGGCGCTGAAAGAGCTTCTTTTGTCGATGTCGGTGTCGTGGGAGCCCGAGCGCGCGCCGGAGTTTCCGAAGCCGGGAGCGGGCGAAGGCGAACGCGCTCCAGCGCGGACGCCAGAAGCGCAGTACCTGCTGCAGGTCGCGCCGAAGCTCTTCGCCGCGCTCGGTCTCCAGGTGCTCCACAAAGAGCTGCTCGAGTACACCGAGCACGAACGACAAACGGCTCGCGCGCTCTCGGACCTCTGCCGAAAGCACGCCGCGGCTCGGGTGCTCCGAGAGGTGTTCGGGCAGTGCCTCGAAGCGCTCGCGACGGTGGCGCCCATACACATCGAGAAGCGAACCCGCCTCGCGATGGTCGCGCAGGGCATCCTCTCGACCGCCAACGAGTGGGGCAGCGGCAAGACCCTCCTCGTCACACACTTTCAAGAGGGGCTTCGTTTCCTGCGCGCCGACGTCGAGCGAGTCACGCCGCTGTTCTGACGGAGTCGAGGGGGCGTTCGCGGGCTCGATGGCGCCTCGAGCGCTCACGATCCCGATCGGGTCACAGGCGTTCGGCGGCTCGCAGAGTTGCTACGCGAGAAGCTCCGGAGGAGGGAGCGGGCCTTCGATCGTCATCGAGTCCGTGTAGCAGTTCCACCGCGTGATCGAGCCGTTCGCGGTGCAGGTGCAATGCGTCTGGTCCTGCGGGTCGCCGAACGTCCGCGTCATCCCGACGGTGCTGCACGGAGCGCCGTTGGACACGTCAGCGACACGGCTCGGAGGGGGCGCTTCGGCGACCGCGACGCCGCTGTCCCCCGCGCTCGCGTCGCGCTCGACGGCGGCTCGATCGCCGCTCGTCGTCGTGGACGTTGAAAACGTGTTCGGCGCGGCGTCTCGAGACGATTCGCAGGCAGTCGCGAACGAGGTCGCAGCGCAGCTGAGCGCCAGGGCGCGGGTGAGGCGCGCGTAGCGAGGCAAGCCCTTCATCGATCGCGAGCGTGCACTGGACGCGCTCGTCGTTCAACGCAGCGCGCGTCGATCGTCGGCCACTGGGGCTTCACGAGTTGCTCCATCGGTGTCGCGACGGCGTCCCTCGTTCGTGCCCGGTCTCCCGATTCGAATCGTCGGCGTAGCCTCGAAACTCGAGGGCGATCGTCCGCTCGGCTCATCGTCGCCGCAGATCCGAGGCGCACGGCGGTCCGTTGCAAGGCTGCCGACACCAGCGCGGCGCGGCGCCGCAAAAAGACGCGCAGGTGTAGTAGCGATCGTCAGCGCTGCTTTCTCCGCGGATGCGGCACGCAGCGTTGCGCGTTCGGCAAGGACGACCTTCGACCTGGGCGGCGTCGCTCGAAGGGCAGGGGCGGACGGGACGCGATTGGGCCTCGACCGATGTGCTCGCAGGGCCGCCGATCGAAGATCCGAGCAGCGACAAGAGGGCGAGTGTTGCGGCGCGTCGGGAAGACATCGAGTGCAGCGATCGCGTTCGAGGGTAGCGCGATCAGCGCCTCGGCGCTCGGGGCACAGCGCGCAATGGCGAAGCGATCAACGCGCGACGCACTGCGCGAAGAGCTGGCGACGCGTCGGAGTGCTCGGCTGATAGGGCGCGTAGATTCCGTAGACGACCCACGCGCGCGCGCCGCTCGACGCGACCCACGCTCCGTGGACGACCGCCGACTGCTCGGACGTCGCGTGCGTCGCAAGGGTCGTGCGCGCTCCGCTCGGTCCCCACTGCGCGACGATCTGTTGGGTGAACGGCGTCGCGCGCTCCGCGCGGGTCCACGCGACGAGCGCTTCCGAGACGCTCGTGCTGCCTGCGCGCGCGGCGAGCGCGCCGGTCGTGACGAGGCCAGCCTCGCTGATCGTCACGCGCGCTCGAGTGTCGCCCGACTCGGGATCGTGCTGGACGAGCGCGAACTCTTCGACGAGCCCGCGCGACGGCTCGCGCGCCTGGCTGTGGAGTCGCCACAGCGAGTCGCCGACGCGAACCGGCGCGCCGATCATCGTGCCGCGCTCGGTGCGATCGACGCCGAGCAGCATCATTCCGTGCCCCGGCGTGAACGTGCGGATGCTCACGTTGTTGTTGATGTCCCGCTGCGCGATCGTGTCGAACGCGACGTAGTTGTTGTACGTCGTCGGAAACTGCACTGCCGCGTTGTAGAAGTTGGCGCTCTGCGTGGTCGCCGCCACGCGCGCGAACCGACCTCCCATCGCTTCCCAGCCGCTTCCATCGGTGGTGATCGCCGTTGTGTGCTCGCGACCGAGGTCGTCCGTCCGCGGCCACGCGCCGAGCAACGCGTGGCGGGTTCCGTCTTGTTCAGCGACCACGCTCCGAACGAGCGACAGCTCGAGCGCGGGGCTGATCGAGACTTCGTGCACCGAGGCCCCGTACGTGATCGCGCCGCGTCCTTCTTCGAACGCCACCGAAGGCTCTCGGCGGCCGTACATGTTCGATGGCGCTTGCGACGGAAGCTCGAGCCGCGCGCCGACCGGCGCCCAATTGCCGTCGTACGCTTGCGCGAACACTGCGCCGGCGCGCGTCCCGACCACGCTCACGTAGCCGTGCCGCGCGGGCGCGAACGCCATCGTCGCGACGGTGTCCGTGTTCGCATCGAAGAGCAAAACCGGAGCGCCGCACAGCGCGGCCGTCGCTGCGTCACTGGGAGGTGGGCTGTCGCTCAGGGCCGCGTCGGACGCGTTCGCGTCACCTTCGGGCACGACCGACTGCGCCCCGCAAGCGGCGAGCGCGAGTCCGAACAACGTCATCGAGGCGGAGCGAGTGATCATCGGGATGCTCAGCGATTGGGGGCGCGCTCACGGAGTTCTCACAAAAAAGTGAGGGGCGCACCCGTCATGGCGTTGGATCGGGGTGACCGTCGCGTCGATCGAAGCGCTCGCCGCTGCGCTACGCTCGCCGCCCGTGACCGCACCCGCCGCCGTCGAGCAACACGCGCACGACTTGTGGCGCAGCGCTTTCACGAACGCGCGCGCGGGCTTGGCCGCCGCCACGGACGCGCTCATTCGTCGGTGCGACGCGGCGCTCCCGATGCTCCCGCCGTCGCTGCTCGCGCAGCCGCTCGACGTCTCGCGGTGGGACCGGTTTGTTCGAGAGGAGGGGCTTCAACCCAAGCGAAGGGGCGCTCCCATCGAGGTCCTCGCGCGTCGCGTCCGCAACGCGCTCGACGTGCCCGACACGCGCAAGATGAAGCTCATCGTCGAAGCGTGGCTGCCCGACGAGGACGCGCTTCGTTGGGTCGCGAGCGTCTCGAGCGAGGCGGTGGTTCGTTGGTTCGAAGAGACGCGCCAAGGACTCGCGTACTGGGTTCGACGACCGCCGTTTGCGCCGCGCCAACCGGGCGGCGCGCTCGCGTGCGCGTACGAGTGTTCGCTCGAGCTCGCGAGGTCGTTCTTGGGTGACGCACGCGCGGAGCGAGCGTCGGGGGCGGTGGGCCTCGGGCTCGTGGCCGAGCACGCGACAGCGCTCTCGAACGAGCTTCGCGCGTGGCGCGTCGAACCGTCGCCCGACGAGGACGAAGCATCGCGCGACGTCGCCCGCAACCGCGACCAAGTCGCGTATCTCCTCGCGCAATCGTTCGAGTGGAACGCGCGCGGCCACGGAGAGAGCGCCCTCGCGGCGTACATCGAGGCTTGTCACTGGAGCCCGATCGCCGGCGTGGCGGTGGATTCGGAGGTCGAGAACGCGATCGTGCGTCGCTACTACGATGCGCCCGACGTCGAAGCGTGGATCGCGAGGGCGTGAGGCCTCGACGCGACGAGACGCGAGGGACCCACGAAACGCGACGTACAGGGTGTTGGAGCGGGACTTCGGCCGGGCTACACTGAACACGACAGCGCGCCGCGCGACCGGCGCACATGGGAGCGGGACTCGTGAACGAACTCAGCGATTCAGCGAACGAATTGGACCGTCGCGTGACGGCCGCCGTCGAGCGAGGGTGGGTCGCGCTCGAGCTCGGGCGCGCTGCGATCGCCGAGCGTGAAGCTCGCGCCGCGCTCGCGCTCTCGTCGCAACACGTCGAGGCGCGACTGCTGCTCGCGGACGCGCTCTTGTCACAGAAGCGCGGAGACGAAGCGATCGTTGTCGTCGAAGAGGCGTTCGCGCTCGCGCCGGACACGTCGGCGGTGCACCTCGTCGCGTGCGCGGTGTTCTGCGAGACGTTCGCGCTCGATCGCGCGTTTGCTGCGGCGAAAGCGTTCGCGCAGCTCGAGCCCGACTCGAGCATGGCGCACTCGCTCTTCGCGGAGGTCGCGCATCGCGGCGGCGATTTTCGTGCGGCGGCCGAGCACGCGAGGCGTGCGCTCGCGATCGATCCCGACGACGTGCGCTCGCTCGAGCTGTTCGGGCTGGCCCAGCTGGATCTGGACCCACGGCAAGCAGAAGCGGCGTTTCTTCGGCAGCTCTCGATCGACCCCAACGCGAGCCTCGCGCTCAACAACCTCGGCGTCGCGCTCGAACGACAGGGCCGGCTGTGGGAAGCCGCGAAGCTGTTCGAGTCCGCGGTGCGGCGTGATCCGACCAACGAGCTCGCGAGAAACAACACGCGATTGACGCTCCGTCGCTGGAGCGGTCCCGCCGCAGGGCTCGGCCTCGGCGCGGCGATCGCGGGCTCGAAGGGCCTCGTCGCAGCAGCAGTACCCGGCCTCGCGAAGGCGTTCTCGGAGGCGTCACCGAAGTGGCTCGGGGTCGGGCTCGCGCTCGTCGCGTTGGTCGGTCTCGGCGTGTGGGGCTTCGTGCGGGGACGCCGGGCGTTTCGGCTTCGAAAGCTCGAGCGCGAGGACCCGGCGCTCTACCGCATGTTCGTCATGCTCGAACGCGACGCCGTCGAGGGACGAGCCACGGGGTGATGGCCCCCTGCGACCTCCCCGCTGAATTCCTGTGCCCCGCGTCTGATACGCTCCTGTCTCGCATCGATGAGCACAGACAGCGACGAGCTCGCGCCAGGGACGCTGATCGCGAGCCGTTACCGAATCGTTCGAAAGCTCGGCGCTGGCGGTATGGGCGCTGTGTACGAAGCGGTGCAAGAGGGTCTCGGTCGCAAGATCGCGCTCAAGGTGTTGCTCGCGGCCTTCGCGCAGAACGCCGAGATCGTCGCGCGATTTCAGCGCGAAGCGCAGACGGCCGCGTCGCTCGGGCACCCGAACATCGTGAGCGTGACGGACTTCGGGGCGGACGGCGCGCAGGTGTTCTTGGTGATGGAGTACCTCGCGGGCGCGTCGCTCGCGCAGGTGATCGAGCGCGAACGAGCGTTGTCCGCGGGTCGCGCGGCGTGGATCGGATCGCAGGTGCTCTCGGCGCTCGCGGTCGCGCACCGAGCGGGGATCGTTCACCGCGACATGAAGCCCGACAACGTGTTTCTCACGGAGGTCTCGGGCGTGCGCGACGTCGTGAAGGTGCTCGACTTCGGCATCGCGCGCTTCACCGACGCGCACGGGACCAACAGCAAGCTCACCGCGACGGGCGCGGTGTTGGGAACGCCCGCGTACATGTCCCCCGAGCAAGCCCGCGGTCGCCCGGTGGACGCGCGTACGGACGTGTACTCCACCGGCGTGATGCTCTACGAAATGCTCACGGGGAGGCTTCCGTTTCAAGCGACCAACTACCACGCGCTCTTGTTCGCGATCCTCGAAGAGACGCCGCCGTCGATCGCGTCGCTTCGCGCGGATGTGCCTCCGGGGCTCGTCTCGGTGGTCGAGCGAGCGATGGCGCGGGACATCGACACACGTTTTCGAAGCGCCGACGAGCTGCGCGTCGCGCTCGCGCCGTTCGTGCAGCAGCCCTCGACCGCGAGCGACGCGTTCGCGGCCACCGCGGCGATGCCACAGGTCGCGATGGTGACGCAGTCACCGGTCGTCGCGACGTCGAACCCGATCTCGGCGCAGACCGGTCGTGTCGGTGATCAGCGCGCGCAACCGCAGCCGTCGGTGCCCGCGGGAGCGCTGATTCCCGCGATGACTCCGCAGCCCGCGCGAGCGCATGCGGCCGATCACGCCCCGCAGAATCGCTCGTGGCTCCCGCTCGCGGTCGTATCGGTGATCGCGCTCGCGAGCCTCGGCGGCGTGCTCGGTCTCGTGCTGCGAAACCAGCGTGCGAGCCGTCGTGCGGCGCTCCTCGAAGCGCAACGAACGGCGTGGGTGGCGCAGCAACGCGCGCTGAGCGGAGTCGCGAACAACGGGATGTCCGCGCCGAGCTTTGGAGCGTCGCTGGTCGACGTCGCGCTCGCTTCGGACGCGTCGGAGCCCCAGCCGAACGGCGTCGAGCCTCCGCGTCCTCGAGGGCGCGCTCGCGGAAACAATACGGGAGTGATCACGGTCCAAACACCCAGCGCGCCGAGCGGTCGTCGACCCGTGCGCACCTCGTTGCGAGTTCGGAGCATCGCTGGCGGGGACCGCGGTGAACTTGTCCGAACGCTCGGTCCCTTGATGGCTCGCATCGAAGCGTGCGCGAACGTGGAGCTCGTTCGGCCGGGCGAGGGCACCGCCGACGGATGGAGCATGGACTTCTCTGTCGCGCTCGACCCCACGAGCGCTCGCGTCGTTCGGCTCGATCCTCGCGGCGACACGATCGCGAAGCTCGCCGCCGTCGGTTGTATGCGCCGGACCCTCGTCGGCCAGCAGTTGTTCATCAGCAGGCCAGCGCCGGTCCAGTTCGCGCTCTCTTTCTTCAACCAGTACGTTCGTTGACGACTCGCGCTCGCCGTCCGCGCGCAATCAACAGCTCGCGAGGTGCGCCGAGTCGGAGCGCGGTACATTCATCGACCGATGCAAGACGCGCTGGGATACCTCGTGTTGCTCGGGTTCGTGGCGGGCCTCGGCGTGTACGTCTATCGCTCGTACGCAAAGATGACCCCGAGCGGAACGGCTGCGCACTTCGGCCTCGCTCCGGGCGAGACCGTGCAATGGATGTGGATCGGAGAGCTCGCGGACGGGCCTTCGTTGGCCACACAAATCGCGACGGCCGCGGTGAGCGTGATCGCCTCGGCGCTCGTCGGCGCTGGCGCGGTCGCGACGCTGCGATCGCTTGGAATCACCGTGCTCGTCACGAGCCACAATCGGCTGGTGCTCGTGCGCGAGCGGGACGACGGGACCGTGGGACGCGCGTACTTCTCGTCGGCCACCGAAGTGAGGATCGAGCACTTGGGGCGCGGCGACCGGATGATCCAAGGTGGGCCGTCGGCGCGGTTCAGGCTGACGGCGCGGGACGGCGTCCCCTTCGACATCTTGGTGCACGGATCGGCGGTCGGAATGCTCGATCGCTGGACGGGCTCCGCGCGCTGATCGCGCTTCAGGGAGAACCCATCGGCGGCGACGGCGGCTCCTACGCGCACACGAGAGTCGACGAGAGGTTGTTCATGGCGGATCTGTTTCAGGACAAGGCAGCGGAGTGGGACCAGCGGCCCGTTCCCGCGCAGATTTCAGAGGGCGTTTTCGCGGCGATCGAGCGCGAGGTCCGGCTCGACGCCTCGCTCACGGTGATGGACTTCGGCGCGGGAACCGGCCTGATCGCCGCTCGCATTGCGCCCCGCGTTCGCGCGTTGCTCGCGGTCGACGTGTCGCGATCGATGCTCGATCAACTCTCCAAGAAGCCCGAGCTCGCCGAGCGAGCGACCGTGTACTGCCAGGATATTCTCGAAGCTCCCCTCGGACGATCGGTCGATCTCATCGTGAGCGCGATGGCGATGCACCACGTTCGCGACACTGCGGCGCTGGCGAGAGCCTTCTATGCTCATACAACACCTGGAGGGCGCGTGGCGCTCGCGGACCTCGACGCCGAGGACGGGAGCTTCCATCCGCCCGGCACCGAAGGGGTGTTTCATCACGGCTTCGACCGAGAGTCGCTCGGACGAATCATGCGCGACGCGGGGTTCGACGACGTTCGATTCTGCACGGCGTGCGAGGTCGACCGAGAGAGCAAGCGCTACCCGATCTTCTTGCTCACCGCGCGCAGACCGAACCTCTGAGCGCTCGGTTCGCGCTCCGTGTGCAGGGGCGCTACTCGATCGGCGTGAGCTCGTCGAGCAATCGCTCGTGGCGTTCTGCGTCCGCCGAGCGTCCATCGAGTCGAAGTCGCGTGACCTCGGCGCGCAGCCGACCGAGCCACCAGTGCAGCACCTCGGCTCGGTGTTGCTCCGCGGGCTCGAGACGAACGAGCGTGAGAAACACCCGCGCTCCGTCTTCGTACCGACGAAGATCACCGAGGACGGTCGACAGCAACTCGAGGACCGGCGTCGCGTGCGGGTCGATCGAGAGCGCGCTCTGCAAATCACGCTCGGCTTCGGCGCTGCGATTGGACTGTCGATACGCCCGCGCGCGCCTTCGATAGTGTCCAGTGAGGGGCCCCGCGGCGAGCGCGCGGGTGCACGCCGCGATCGCGTCGTCGTTGGCGCCGTTGTCCGCGGCGAGACCACACGAGTGGCCGTCCGCGAGCCCGTACAGCGAACGAAGCCTCGGATTGGAGGCCACGTCGCGCGGACGGCGAGCGAACTCTGCGAACGCCTCGGCCGAGCCGCCCCATTGCGGGAGCATCGCGCTCGAGTACACGAGCGACGGGTCGACGCAGAGGGGGCAGCGCTGGGACGTTCGCGCGAACGCCGCGTGTACTTCGTCGCCGCCCGAGTAGAGCGCGACTTCGATGGCCGTGACTTGCGGCGCGATCGCTCGAGGCTCGATCGAGAGCGCGCGCGTGATGTCTTCGCGCGCGAAGAAGAAGGATCGCTCCATCGCGGTCATGCGATAGCCCGCGGTGTTGGCGGCGAAGTCACCCCCTCGCAGCGCGACGGCGACCGCGGTGCGAAACTGCGCCCGTGCTGCGTAGGGAACCCACGAGGCCGGCGTCGCTGCGACCCACGCGTCGAGCTGCGCGGTCACCGATGGATCCGCGGTCGCGAACGCGTCGATCGCGGTCGTGACCATCACTTCGTCGCGCACGTCTCGCTCGAAGTCCCGCTGCCACGCCTCGATCCAGCGCGTGAGGTCCGCGTAGCGCCCTGCCGCGAGCGCCGCGCGGAGTCCAATTCGGTCTGGATATTCGCGGCGACCTCCGAGCTCGTCGGGCCATCGTACGGGCACCGTCGGGCGCTCGGTCGGCGGCGGCGGCAATCGCACCTTCGGCACGGTCCAGCCGAGCAACGCGACGACGCTCAACGGAACATCTGCCCTCCGTCGACGAGCCTGCGCTGGGTCTGGCGGGACGATCTCTGTGCGCGGACGCTCACGGATCTCGGGGGATGGCGCCTCAGCGACCCCGCGCTCTCGCGCGCGTCGCGTGGAGCGATCCGAGCAGCGAGAGACGCCGATGACGCAAGCGAAGATCGCGACGAGCGCGACCAGCGCGAGCGCCGAACCGATGGAGCGTGTGTCCTGCATGTTGTTCGACCCCGAGGGTGTTCACGAGTTCGATCGAAGTGACTCACGGCGGCCGGGTCTCGACTTCGACTACCCGCCCCGAAGGTCGGCGTCGTAAACCACGCCACAATTGAAATTCGTAGAAATGAGACGAGCGTCGGCGTGGTTGAAATCAAGTCAAACCGCCACGAAGCTACCGAGAAAACTACGACGATCGAATGAGTGGCGGTTTAGCGCCGACGGTCGCGAGCGTAGCGCGAATCGCCGCGAGGGTCGCGGCGGGCTTCGCTCGCGGTGGTTCAGCGCGCGAAGTCGCACTCGAGCACGTAGCCGAGCGAGCGATCGTTGCGCCACCGCAACGTATGGGGCCGAGTCTCGCCGGTCTCGGGGTCGTCGCACGCAGGGAGCGCGAGCCGCACCGTCGTGTCGCCCGCGAGCGTGTTGCGAAACACCAGCGCAGGAAGCGCCGGATCGCTCGCGAACGTCAATCGGTGGTCGCCGTACGCGAGGCGCGCTCGCGTGCTCACCACGGGCTGAACGCGCACGAGCTCGCGCCCGTCCACGCTGACGCGCGCGGTGTCCGAGAGGCGCGAGACGAACGTCACGTCGGGGTTGGCGAGGGCCCACAGCGGGTACGCGAGCGCGATGATGGCGAGCGATGCGGCCGCGAAGAGCGACGGCGAGTTTGCGCCGAAGTCCCCTCGAACGAGCGGCGAATCGCTCTTCAGCGCCTCGCGATCGACGAGCTGTACGCGCATCTCTTCGCCTTCGCACGACAGGACGACGGCGGCGAGCCGCGAGCCGCGAAGCGACCGCTCGTGCGCGAGCCACGCGAACAGTTGCGCCACCGCAACGGCCACGATCACCTGCGAAAACCGAGGCTCTCGCGGGACGAACACCGCCCCGAGCGCCGCGATCGTCCCCGCGAGCGCGAGCAGCCTCCTCCTTCGATCTCGCAGCTCTTCGCGGTACTGCGCGGCGGTGCACTCGGGGCAGAGCGCGATGCGCTCTGGCCAGTCTGTCGCGTTTGGCGAGTCCCGACGATACGTCTCTGCGAGCACGGGCTTCGCCGGTCGCGCGCCTCGCGCCGCGCACGCGCAGCAGGTGTCGCCTTTGGTCAGCTCCTCGATGTGGCACTCGACGACGCGGACACCTGGGTGCTGTTTCGGCCGGTGTTGTGCGGGCGGTTGCACGACGGCGCGCACTCTACAACGTCGGCCTCGGGGGATACGACGCTCGCGCGGACGCGATACGCTCTCGCGATGCGTGACTCGCGGGACCGCGATCAACTGCCTCCGCCCGAGCGCCGCGAGTGGCTCCTCGATCGGCTGGCAGATCTCGTGGCGAAGGTCGGCGTCGAGCCGCTCGTGTCCTGGCCGCTCATCGAGCCGGACACGCGGTTCTTTCCCGATCCGTGGAGGCCGAAGAGCGACGCGTCGATCGTTCGATTGCTTCGTCGACTGCTCTGGTACGCGGGGCTCGACGAGCTCGACGTCGCGCTCTCGGTCGTCGACGAGCCCGATCGCGCGCAGAACCACAGGTACCTCGCGCCCCCTGCGGGCAAAGAGACCGTCGCGTGGTACGCGGGCATCGACGACAACCGCTGCTTCTTCGGCGTGTACCGCGCGAGGCTCACGTCGGGCGACGCGTTCGTCGCGGCGATGGCCCACGAGGTCGCGCACGTGTACCGCCACGTGAACGCGCTGGAGGTTCCCAATCGCGACGCGGAAGAAGAGCTCACGGATCTGACGACCGTGTTTCTCGGAACGGGCGTTCTCTCGACCAACGCCGCGTATCGGTATCGATCCGGCGCGACCGCGGGCGGTCTCACGGAGGGACACCAGTGGCAGCACCAACGACTCGGGTACCTCGGGTTCGAGTCGCTCGCGTTCTTGTTGGCTGCGCGCGGCGTTGTCGCGGGGTGGGACAAGCGCGAACGCCAGCGCGTCGCCGCGATGCTCGAGGCGACGCAGCGCGAGTCGTTTCTCGCGGCGCTTCGGTACTTCGATGTGCAAGAAGAGCCGCTCGCCGATCGCTTGGGACTGCCCCCGCGGAGCAAGTGGCCGCCGGTCGAGTCCGCAGACGACCTCGTCGCGTTCGATGGCGTGGTGATCGAAGACGATCCCCCACCGAGCGCGTCGACAAACGAGCCCGTAAGCGAGACCTCCGATACGACGATCGCGCGCGAGCTCGTCTCGCCCTCGATCGCTGGTGGCGTGACGGCGGCGTTGTGCGCGGGCCTCGTCGTGGCGTTGGAGAGCCCGTGGCGCGCTGCGCTCTTCGTGCTTCCGCCGCTCGTGTGGAGCGTCGCGCGCGGGTGGCCCGTGTACCGATGCGCAAACGGCGACTGTCGCGCGCGCGTCACGATCGCTTCGCGCTGTCCGAAGTGCGGCACGCTCGCGCTCAGCGACGATCACCCGTGGGCCGAAGCCAAACGCCAACCGAGGGTCGAGCCGCAGGACGCCTGAGGAGAGAGGTCACGACGCCCGCGCTCATCGCGAGCCGTGAATCGTGCGAACCTCGAGACGCACATGCGTCGAGCGCTTCGTTGGGCAGGATGTCTTTCGTGGGTCTTGGCGTCGTGCGGTGGACCTGCGCCTGCGGTCGACGCTGCGCGCGCCGACGCGAGCGCGACCGACGCAGACACTGGCGTGTCGCCGGCGGAAGACGCTGCACCCCTCGACGCGCCCGACGATCGCGTCGTGCCCGACGGATCGCTTCGATGCTCGCGCAGCGCGTTGCGCTTTCGAGGCAGCGGCGTTGGCGACATCGACCGCGTGAAGATCCCCGTGGACGACCCGACGAACAACGCGCCGGGGCCGCCCGCGGACGTCGGGGCGACGGACTTCACGATCGAGTTCTGGCTGAAGGGCGCGGCTGCGGACAACCGCGCAGGCGCCATTCGGTGCGGCGACAACGTGGACTGGATCCGCGGAAACATCGTGATCGATCGCGATCGCTTCTCGCAGGACCGAAAGTTTGGAGTGTCGCTCGGCGCTGGACGCGTCGTGTGGGGCGTGAGCGGCGACCGAACGGGCGACAGGACCGTGTGCGCGAGCGCTGTCGTGCTCGACGACCGCTGGCACCACGTCGCGGTGCAACGACGACGGCGCGATGGATACCTGTGGATCTTCGTCGACGGGCGACTCGAGGCCGAAGGCGACGGACCGGACGGCGACGTCTCGTATCCAGACGACGGCGTTCCGGGAAATCACTGCGGAGGCCCGTGTCTGAGCAGCGATCCGTTCTTGGTGCTCGGCGCCGAGAAGCACGACGCCGGTCGCGAGTACCCGTCGTTCAACGGATCGATCGACGAGCTGCGGATTTCTCGAACGCTTCGCTACGCGACGACCTTCACGGTCGCTGCAGAACCGTGGGCGGTCGACTCGGACACCGCCGCGCTCTATCGCTTCGAAGAAGCGTCAGGGGACGCGATCGTCGACAGCGCCGGAAACGCGAGTCCGGGCGTTCGACGCTACGGCGGAAATCCTCCTGGCCCCGACTGGTCAACGGACACTCCGTTTCGCTGTCCCTGAGCGGACGCGTCGCTGCTCGCTCGGTGCAATCGCACGCGCGCCTCTCGCCGCGCGCGCCGCACTCGGCGACACTCGCGCCGCCCCTCATGCGATACCCCACGCTCGTCACTGTCGCGATGTTGGTCGCGTGCAGCAATCCTCCAGCGCCGCCCGCGGACGTCTCGACCCTCGACGCGGTCGTAACCGACGGCGCTCCCTCGGACCAATCGTCACCAGACGTCGCCGCGTCCGACGCGATCGACGACGCGTCGCCCGACGCGCAAGACGCTGGACCGTCGGCCGCGCCGTGCGATCCCATCGGGCCGACGCGCTGCGGACTGCCGTTTCCGAACGACTACTGGACGCGGCTCGATCCGTCGACGCCGACGCGCATTCGCTTGGATTTCAACAGCGAAATGCTCCCTCGCTCGACGCCTCGGTGGTTCAACGAATACGACGGATTCTCGCCGGCCTCGTCGCCGATGGCGCACTTGCCGGGCGCGGTCGCGACGGGCCTCGTCGATCCGCGCAACATGGCTCGCTCGCTCGAGCCATCGTCGTTGACGGCGATCATCGACACCATGACGGGGCAGCGCGTCGCGCACTTCGCTGAGATCGACGTGACCGCGACGGACCCCGCGCAACGCGCGCTCATCCTGCGTCCCGCGCAGAACCTCGTCTTCGGCCGTCGCTACGTCGTCGCGATCCGCGGGGTACGCGACAGCGCGGGCGCGGTGATCGCGCCGTCGCCTGCGTTTCGAGCGATGCGCGACGACCTCGCGACCGCAGAGCTCAGCCTCGCGCAGCGCGAGCGGTACACGCGGATTTTTTCGGACCTTCAGCGCGCGAGCGTCCCGCGCGCGGAGCTGCAGCTCGCCTGGGATTTCACGGTCGCTTCGCGGCAGAGCATCCAGAGCCGGCTCGTGTCGATGCGCGATCAGGCCCTCGCGGCGGTGGGGACCGAGGGCGCTGCGTACCGAATCACCAACGTTCGGATGAACCCGCGCGCGGGGATCTACGCGCACATCGAGGGGCAGGTCACGGTTCCGCTCTTCATGGACGACCCCGAGCCGGGCGGACGCCTCAACGTCGCCCCCGACGGGACGATCCGACAGAACGGGACCGCGCAGTACTCGTTCTGGATGGTCGTTCCCAACTCGGCGATGACCGCGCCTGCGGGCGTCCTCGCGTACGGACACGGACTTCTCAGCTCGGGCGTCGACGTCTTCTCCGATCGCGCGATCGGCGACCTCGCGAACGGAACGAACCTGATCGTCTTCGCCATGGACCTCCAGGGCATGGCCAACGAAGACGGCGCGGTGATCCTCCAGGCGCTCAGCGGCCCGGACCTCGGTCGATTTCGTGTGCTCATCGAGCGCCAGCACCAGGGCATCATCAACTGGCTCGTGATGATGCGCACGATGACGGGGCGCATGCGCAGCGAGCCAGCGCTGCAAATCGGCGGACGGAGCGCGATCGATCCGACGCGGCGCTTCTACTACGGCGCGAGCCAAGGCGGGATCTTCGGCGGCACGTACATGGCGCTCACGACCGACGTCGAGCGCGGCGTCCTGATGGTCCCAGGTCAGGCGTACAACCTGCTCTTGCAGCGAAGCTCGAACTTCCGTCGGTTCGAGGACATCCTTCGGCCGAGGTTTCCCAACGGACTGGATATTCCCAGGCTCCTCGAGACGATTCAGCTCCACTGGGACCGCACCGAACCGTCCGGTTGGACGCCCAACATCCGCACCGATCGCGTCGCGGGGACGCCCGCGCACGAGGTCCTGATGCTCGTCGCGATCGGCGATCGCCAGGTGACCACGCTGGGCGCGCACATGATGGCGCGCTCGATCGGAGGCGTTCCCAACCTCGCGCCGGTCAACCGCGAGATCTTCGGGCTCGAGTCGCGCATGGGCATGCACACTGGCTCGGCGATGATCGAGTTCGACTTCGCGCTGCCCGAGCCGCTCGACAACACTCCGCCGACCGGGACGCCCGACCCGCACTCGCGCATCGGCGAGTCCGCACCAGTATTCATGATGGCGCCCGAGTGGCTCGCCACCGGCGCGACGCAGAACCGCTGCGACGGCCCCTGCAACCCAGGCTGAGCCGCGAGCCGACGACGGGCCGTACCCCGTCGCGCGTCGAGCGGGAATATCCGCGCTGATTGCTGGCATTCTTGCGTGCCATGCGCGCACGGTTGAACGGTCTGCGGCTCGAGGCAAAGAGAGGCGCGCTCGCTCGCGCGATCGTCGTCACGTGGTTCAGCGCGAACCTCGTCGCGTGTTCGCGAGCGTCGGGCGCGGCGACGACCGGGGCGAGAGACGGCGCGACCGCAGCGCCGCGCGTCGTCGGATCGACTGCGGACGCTGCGGGGACGGCGGACGCGGCGGTCCCGGGCCGCGTTGCCCCGACGCTTCGCGCGACGACGATCGAGCTCGGCGGAAGCGAGGCGTGCGCGCGGCTCGAAGACGGGACCGTGCGCTGTTGGGGCCGCGGCTCTCTGCTCGTTCCTGGAGCGCCCGACGTGCGCACGACGCCGGTGATCGCGCCGGAGCTCGCGGCCTTCGAGCAGTGGTCGCTCGGAACCGCGCGCTTCGATCGCGTGGGCTTCGGCTGCGGCGTGCGCGGTGGGCAGGTGTACTGCTGGGGGGACAACAGCGAGGGTCAGCTCGGCGACGGGAGCGCTGTCCCCGTTCGCCGCGAAATCGGCGCGCCGGTCCGCGGGATTCGCGACGCTCGCTCGGTGGTCATCGACCGTGCAAACGCCTGTGCAATTCGCGCGAACGGACGCGTGTCCTGCTGGGGCTCGAACGACCATCAAGAGTTCGCCGACGGAACACCCATCCAACGACGGGTCCCCATCGAGCTTCCGAGGCTCTCGGACGTCGAGACACTCTCGCTGGGATATCGCCGCGGATGCGCGGTCACTCGCGCGCGCGCGCTGTTCTGCTGGGGCAGAAACGCGGCGGCGTTGAGCCCGCCGACCGACGAGAGCCTCTACGTGCTGCCGCAACCGGTGGACGTCGGAGGCCAAGCGTCGCGCGTCGCCGTGGGCGTTCGTCACACGTGCGTGCTGCGCGCCGACGGCACCGTCGCATGTTGGGGAAGCGGCTTGGGCTTCACCACCATCGCGGACGTGAGCGACGCGATCGACGTTCGCTACGGCGGACGCGACGACTTCTACGCGCTCGGTCGCGACGGACGCCTGCGCCGATGGGTCGTGACCGCGGGCCTCAACCAAGAAGTCGCCCGCGGTTACACGCCGGTCGAGCTCGTCGCGGGGGGCGATCACGTCGCGCAAGTGCGCGGTGGATCCGACGGGAGCTCGTCGTTCGTGTGCGTTTTGCGCACCGACGGCGAGGTCGCTTGCTGGGGCAGCAACGGCGCGGCGCAGCTCGCGCAGGGAACAGCGCCGCGAGATCGCGCAGATCCCTCGACGGTGCCGGGGCTGAGCGACGCGATGCAGATCGTCGCAGCAGAGCACGCCGTGTGCGCCGTTCGCGCGAGCGGGCGAGTCGCTTGTTGGGGAGACCCGCTGTGGTTCGAGATGGAGGGCGGACCTGCTGGTGACGCGGTGTCGACGCCGAGCGAGGTGCCCGGGATCGTCGACGCAACGCAAGTCGTGTTCGCGTGGGGGTTGGCGTGCGTCCGTCGGCGCAACGGGAGCGTTGGCTGTTGGGGAAGCGACCGCGCCGTGCTCGGCTCGTTCGTCAGCGAGGCAAGCTCGGCGCTGGTCGCTGTTCCTTCGGTGACCGACGCCGTTGGACTCGCCGCTGGAGCGAGCCACGTGTGCGCGCTCCAGCGGAGCGGAACGGTGTCGTGCTGGGGCCCTCGAGCCATCGAGGTTCGAGCTCGACCGGACCACGCGCAGGGCGCTGGAGAAGAGATCGAGGTCGGCCCAGCCCCGACGGTCTTGCCAGGCGTCACGCGCGCAGAATGGCTCGCGGCAGGCGGATACCAGACATGCGTTCGCGAGGACGCGAGCCCCGGCGTGTTGTGTGGGGGTCGGTGGGTATCGTTCGGACGTCTCGCGCTCGCGCCACCGCAGTCCCCGTCCGCGATCGAAGCGATCGCAAACACCGACGTCGTCGCGCTCGGCAGCGAGTGCAGCTGCGTGTCGACGCCCGATCGTCGCGTGCGGTGCTGGTGCGCGAGGCGAGAAGGCGCGATCGGACCCCAGAGCGGAACACCGCAGCTCGTCGCGGGTCTTCGCGCGGTGGTCGGACTCGCCGTGGCAGAGGATCACGCGTGCGCGCTCGACGAATCGGGCGACGTCCACTGCTGGGGCGCCAACGCGCGGGGCCAGCTCGGACGGCCGACGGCCCGAGGCGGGCGAACGCGCGTCGCTTCGCGTGTCTTGCAGCTCGCGGGTCCCGCCGCCGAGGTCGTCGTGGGACGAGAGTTCAGCTGCGCGCGATTGCGCGACGGGCGCGTGCAGTGTTGGGGCGCGAACGAAGACGGACAGCTCGGCGACGGCGTGGTGCTCGGGGCGCGGGAGCCGCTCGCGGTTCGTTGGTAGACCGCGCTCATTTCGTCAGTGAAATTGCAGTTGTTTCTGCGCCGTGCGCAGCGCAGAGGGACCTGCCGCGCTCGTGGCGGTCGTCGATGCGATGCGATTCGGAGCTGGCTTCGATTGCCTCCGCGCTGAGAGGGCGTTGGAGTGGGATTTCGGCCTTTTGCTGCAGATCTGCGTCGACCATCGGCGTCAGCGATTCTTGCAATAGCGCTGCTATTGCTGCGAATCGCTTCCTTGCTGGTCTCGCAGCTCCTTGCAAAAGTTTCGAACTTCCACTCCAACGCCCTCTGACTGCGCCCGAGACCGCCGCAATCTCCGCCGCCGCGGCCCGAGCGCTGTTCCAGAGGTAGCGAGAGCGCCTGACGCCGTCGCCGCGTTCGCCACGGGCCGTGATCTCGCGCTGGTCTTCGCGAGAGATCGTCGGCATCGGGGTCGCTCGGCTGCACAGCGCGCAACGATCGCGACGATCGCGAGCGCTTTACCTTCGCGCGGCGGGGTGACACACAACCCATCGCGGAGCGCGAGTGAGAGCGAAGAAGCTGTGGACGTTGGGCACGGGCAGCGGCGGTCTGCGATACGCGACGGGAGCCTGGATTTCTCCCGACGAAACGCACATCTGGACCTCGCACCACCGGCCCTATCTCTGCGAGACCCGGCTTCCGTCGTTCGAAGATCGTTGGACCGCGATCGGACGCGAAGACGAGCAGGTGCAGCTGACCCACTTCATGCGCGGAGACACCCCCGTCTTGTTCGCGTCCATCGCGGGACCTCGCGATCGTCGCCTCGAGCGATGGGACCTCTCGCAACAAGACGCCCGACCGAAGCGCCTGTCGATCGACAAATCCAGCCCGTGGACGTGCGTCGAGAGCCCCGATGGCAAGCATCTTTGCGTCGTCTACGCGAAGCGAAGCAAGGCGCCGATTTACGACTTCGATGGCGAGCTCGTCGGCGAATTCAAAGGCGTCTCGACGGAAGACCAGCACGCGCTCGTCGACGGCGAGCGTCTCGCGGTGCTCCGCGACTCGCAGCTCACGGTGATCGACCGCAACGGAAGGGCCACCTTCGCGCGAACGCTCCCGGGTGTGTACGCGTCATCGCTCGTCGCCGTGAGCGCCACGCAATTGACCGTCGTGATCGCGGAGTCGCGATGGTCGACCGCACCGAAGTTGGCGCTCGTCGACATCGAGCGAAACACCGTCGAGACGCTCGACGAGTTCTCGGGAAGCGTGACCAACGTGCGCGTCGGCGAGTTTGCAAACGAGCTCGTCGTCGCGTGCCACGACAAGCGGCGGCTCTACGCGTTTGGCGCAGCGGGCGTCGAGCGAGCGGAGTTTCCAGCGGACGTTCCGCTGGCGCTCGGCAGGACGAAGTACGTCGCTGTGTCGGAGTATCAGCGGTCCGTCGGTTCGCGGGACGGGCAGGGACCGAGGCTTACGCCTGTCGATCGACCAGCGCACATCGTGCGATTTCTTCGCGACGACACGCTCGCCACGATCAGCGAGGACCCCGCCCTACGCTTCTGGAACCTCGTCGACGGCACCTGTCTCGGCGAGCTCGTCCTCCCGGCCGCCGAGGACGTCTCGATCGTCGGCGTGTGCGAAGGCGGATCGACGCTCGCGCTGCAACATCGATCGCTGTTCGCGCCCGCGTCGCTTCGCGCCTACGGCTGTGATGCGCGCGGCGTGTTCGTGCGGTGGTCGTTCGAGCTCGAGGACGGAGACGACGCTGCGTTCTGCGCGGTCTCCGAGGACGGCGGTCTCGTCGCGACGTGTCCGGGCGATCACGGATCGAGCGCGGGGGGCGTCACGGTGCGCTCGCGCGTCGGTCCCTCGAGCTCGACGCGGATCGCAGAGACGTTTCAGCGCTGTGTTGCCGCGCGGTTTACGGACTCGATCTTCGAGTTCGCCCTCGAAAGCCACGGATGGCACCGCGCGAACATCGCCGAAGCCTCGATTGGCGCAGCGGTCGTTGTGGTCAGCTCGCTCGAGCGTCCGCAGCTCTTTCACCGAACCGGGCTCGTCGCGGGATCGTGGACGGACAGCGGGCGGGCGTGGCTGAGCTTTCATCGCGAAGGGCTGAGACCGAAGACGATCAACATCTCGACGTCGAAGCGAAACGAAGACGAGCTTCGGGTGGTCTGCGCCGAGCGAGCCGAGCGATTCGTGCTCGTACGAGACGCGCGCAGCCACTCGTCGAGCCGAGGCCTCGTTCGTGTCTGTGATTTTGCCGGATCGACGCTGATCGAGTTCGCGCCGCTCGACGCGTGGGACGTCGTCGTGTCGGTCGCGCTCTCTCCCGACGGGAGCCGACTCGCGGTCGCGTCGGGCCGCGGCGAGGTCCACGTGTACGCGCTCGACGCGTGAGCTCGCGCTACGGACGCTGCGTCGCGAGAAACGTCGCGCGATGCGCGAGGAGCAGCGTCCCGTCGGGCGCCGTGACGTTGATTGCGTGTGCGCCCGGCGCGAGCTGCGACTGAAACACGAGGACGCGTCCCTGCGTCCAACCGAAGGAGTTCGGGTAGAGGGTCGCGGTCGTCGTGATCGGGCCGACTTGCACGCGCACGGTGCCCGTCGCTGTGGTGCCGGGGAGCACGAGCTCGAAGGTCCACGCGGGTCCTGAGAGATGCGATGTGGGCACGCCGAACGTTCCAGAAGCGAGGTGGATCTTCCGGGACGAACCGCCGCGCACCAACGCGTCCCACGTCGGACGGACGCTGTCGATCCACCGCTGGTTGCACACAGGATCGCTCGCGCAATTGCCACAGTGGAAGCCGAGGTTGACGTCTTCCAAGATCAAAGGCCGAGCCGCGGCGGGCGTGGGGGCGCGCGTCGGCGCACGCTGCGCGGTCGCAGGCGGAGCGACGCTTAGCGCGAGCGCCGCGCCGATGATCGTTTGCAGACCGAAGTGCCTCATCGGCGCCATCGTACCCGAGTCGCGCGCGGGGCGCAGAGTCGCGCGGCTCGTCGCGCTCGGCGCTCAGCCGGGACGCGGCGCGAGCGTCGGCAACGAAAATCCAGGCCACTCGCGTCGTGCCACGCCGAGAAACTTGTCTCGATCGGTGTACAGCTCGACCGTTGATCTTCGACTGAAGAGGTTGAGCATCGACACGCTGAGCTCGAGCAGCTTCGAACGAACGAGCGCGTGGGTCACGACCGAGGCGGTCTGCTTCACGACCCACGAGCCAGCGGTCTCGATGAGCTGCGCGTCTGCGCCGGTGACGTCCGCTCCGTCGAAGAAGACCAGCGCTCGTCCCGATCGTTCGATGAGCTTGTCGTACGCGCCGAGCAGCGCGTCGCCCATATCCGCGCTGATGCGCCCTTCACCGGACGCGGCGCCGAGCCCGTTGGGACCGTATCGAACGATCAGCTGTCCTCGCGCTGCTGTGACGAGCACCGCGTGCCCCGACTCGACGCTCCGAACTTCGACTGCCACGTACGCAGGACAACGGACTCTTCGAAGTTCGTCAAGCGCGGAGCGCGCGCACGACTCCGGAGCTCAACAGCGGTTGCTGTGCGGCGTTGTGACCCGCACCGATCTCGCGCTGTCACCGCGCGAGCGCGTCGTCGTCGTGCCTATCGACAGTAGCGCTCGCTGTCGGGAATCACGCGCACGTGGAGCTCGCTCACCGACCCCGTTGGCGATGCGCTGCTCGGGACCTCGGCCACGCCCAGCACCGCGACAGCCCCGCGCCACGACGCGCGCTCGACGCGAACAAAGTTCGCCCGAGCGTCGCTGTGCCGAAGCGCGACGCACGACTGTGGATCCGTTGCCGATCGGCGCGGCGCGACCACGAGATTGTTGCTCGCCCCGGTGTGTCCGTAGCTCGACCAAGCCACTCCTAGAACGCTCCCAGCCGGAACGACCGTCGCGTCGATGCTGTCCCGTGCCGTGTCACGCGCGACCAGCGCCGTTCGATGCGTCGGGTCTCGGCCCTCGGTGTACCGCGAGTAGAGCGAGAGGCTTCGCTCTCCGACGCTGTACAGCAGCGAGAAAATGCCTCCCGAGTACATCGCGATCGGCCTCGGGTTCGGTTGGCCTGTGTCCATCGTCACGACTCGATCCGAGAGCACCCCGAGGCTGAGCTCGCGCATCGTGAGGATCGTCGACGTCGGCGAGCGATCGTTCTTGTAGATGATCTTCTGCGAACTGCCCGGCACGTGAGCGAGCAGGATCGGGGTTTCCGCCGGGATGTCGCTGAGGTCGGTGGTGCGGTCGCGAACGATCGGCCTTGTTTGGAGAGGTCCGCGCGCGCCAAGTTGAAAGTCGAACTCGACGAAGCGCACGACGCGGCGTTCGGCGACGGTCGCTTCGTAGGCGACAAACGGGTTGGCGAACCAGTCTGTGACGAGGTTCGCGGCGCTCGATCGCGGAACGACAGCTCCGCGGTCGTCCGCGCCGATCGCCACCGTCTGGCCGAGCTCGTCGAGCTGTGCGATTCGCGCGGCGCCCGTCGCGCCCGTGCCTTCGTACCACGCGACGAAGTACTCGACGCCACCGCTCCAATAGCGAGCGCGGAGTCCGGCGCGCGGGACGCACGCGGTTGCGTGAGAGGTCTCTTGCACGCGCGTAGAGAGCACAACCGCGCCGCTCGAGTCGATGCGCGCGAATCGAACCACCGCCCGCCCCGCGTCCGTCACCTCACCCCACGCGAGAGCGACGCCGTCGTTCTCTGCGTGAACAGCGATCCCGCAGATTTCGCGAGACCGCGCGAGCACCGTCGATTCGATGGCTCCAGCGTCGGTCGTCGCGTCGTCGGGCGCGTCCGGCGCGGCGTCCGTGGCTGCGTCGACCGAAGTACCCGTGTCGATCTGCGTTGTGTGGTCTTCGCGGTGCGCGTCTTCGAGACCGCCGTCCGTCGTCGAGCTCGCGCTGTCCGGGCGCGGCTCGGCGCTCGTCGGTTCGACGGTCTGTCCGCAGGCCGCGAGCGTTGTGATCACGAGACAGCCTGCGATCGTCGCCTTCGTCATGGAGGTGACCAGGGTATTGGTGGCCCCAGCGCGGAGTTCTCTCACAATCGACGCACGCCCCGAGCGCGCTGCGCGCGATGACCGCGGGTCATCGGGCTTCGAATGCGCCGATCGACGGCGGCGTGTCGAAGCAGTAGCCGTCTTCGAGTCAGTCGGGTCCGAGTCGGCCGGCGGACATCACTCGTGCGAAACTCGATGGATGTATCCAGGACCGAACGGGCCGAACCAACAGTACCCGCAGCACTACCAGCAACCGTACCCACCACAGCAGCCGAAGAAGTCGAGCGCTGGCGTCCTGATCGCAGCCGCCGTCGTGGTTGTCGCGATCGGCATCGCTGGAATGTCGCAGACTCCGTCGGAAGGCACCTCGAACGGAGCAACGCCGCAAGTGCCCGCGGCCGCGACGCCGTCCGCATCGCCGAGCGCTGTCGCGCCGGTAGTCGCGGAAGAGGCGCCGCGTGGGTGCGCTGTGTTTGCGACGGGAAATCCCAACAACACGCCGACTGATCGCGAGGGGTATGCGAGCGGATTTGCAGGCATGCGGTCGAGTGGAGCTGTCGGCACGTGGACGGCGGTTGAACCACGAACGCTCGTCGTCCGAGGTCTTGCTGCGTGCGACCGCGCGAACATGTGGTCTGCGATTCCCCAGGGGATGATCAACACGTTTCGCGTGACGTGCACGGCGTACGGCTTTCACACGGTGCGCTGCGAACCGACGACAGGCCCGGCTCGAACGTGGAACCTCATGGACGCGTGTCCGTGTTCGGATCCGTCGCTCCGCGAGACGTGTCGTTGCGAGTTCTGAATCGAGACTTCGTCCGTCGTCGAGCGACCTGACTTTGTTGCAAGCTCGCGCGAGCGCTGCGCGCGATGACCGCGGGTCATCGGGCTTCGAACGCGCCGATCGACGGCGGCGTGTCGAAGCAGTCGCCGTCGTAGTCTCCGAGCACTCCGCCAGGAACCGTTCGGCCTTGGCGCGCCGCGGGGCTCGTCAGGCGGATGCGAAAATCTCCGGTCCTGCTGGTCGCGAACGAAGGGTCGCGCTGGAAGATCGAGCCCATCTCTGCCGGGATTCCATCGCTCACGACGGGCCCCTCGAAGGTCGGCGTGTCGAGCGAGTGCCAGAGGTTGTTGCCGACTACGAAGGTCGTGGGCGCGGTGTTGGCTCCGACGTTGAAGAATGATCGGAGCGCGCTTCGATAGAAGACCACGATGTTGTTCACGAACAGTCCGTTGCGCGAAGGAACGAACCGCGCCCCGGTCGTCTCTTGTAGGATCCGCGCGACCCACGTCTGGGGCACGACCACCGTGTTGTTCGCGAAGACGCACGCGTCGCAGCCCACGAACGCGACGACGGCGCCGCTGTTGGCGCCGGTACGAAGGAACACGTTCGACGTGATGCGGATCTGCGCCGCCTCGTAGGGCGCGTCGATCGGTCGGAAGAACTCGAGCCCTGTCGAGCCGCCCGCGTTGATCGCGCGGCCGTAGACGCTGTCGAAGTTGTTTCCGTGAATCGTCACGCGCGCGCTGCCCCCCTTCGCTTGAACGCCACCCGAGCCCATCGTGTCGTGAAAGCGATTGCGCGCGATGAACCCGTCGTGACAGCCGACCATGTCGATCGCGTCGCCTGCGTTGCAGCTCGCGATGTCCGTGTCGAGCACATGAAAGTCATCGAGCCCCGAGAGCTTGATGCAGTCGTTGTTTCCGCCGCTCCCCACCGCTTCGAAGCGAAGTCGCCGCATGATCACGTGGTGCGCTGGCGAGTCGGCGCTTCCCGCGTCGTCGATGTTGAGCCCGTTGATCGTCGAGTTGCGGATCGTGAAGTTCTCGAGCACGAGGTACGTGGGGTCCGAGATGTGCAGCGCTTCGCCCATGCGCATCGCGTCGAGGACGACTGTTCCTTCGCCCACGATCGCGATCGGCTGGGTCGCGGTCCCGCGGAGGTTCGAGAGAAACGCCGATCCGCTGTACGTCCCCGCGCGAAGTAGAATTCGTGTGCCGGGCATCGCGCGCATCGCCGCCGCGCGGAGCGTCGCGAACGGCCGCGCGTCCGAGCCGTCGCCCGTTGTGTCGCTGCCCGTGGTGGCAACGTAGAGCGTCCGCGCATAGGTGATTCCCTCGTCGAACGGCGCGGGCCCTCGACAGCCCCGCGCGCTCGCGTCGTTGCTCGTCGCGTCCGTCGCGCCCGAGCCGTCTGTTGTTGGAGCGTCGGTGGGTGGCGCGGACCGATCATCGATCGAGCCGTCACCCGACGTGGCGTCCTGCGTCGGCGTCGAGCCACACGCTGACAGCGCGAGCGAGAACGCGACGAATGCAAACGAAGCGGTTGCGTTGCGCATCCCGCGAGCGTGCCCGAAGTCCGCGTCACGCGCGAGCCGGGGCGGTATCGCGGTCAGTGCGTCCCGTGCGCGGGACGGCCGTGGGGGATCTTCTGTTCTTCCGCTGCAGACTCGCGGGGGAGCGCGCTGACCATCGCCGCGTCGATCGCGCGAATCGGCTCGTCGAAGCCGCGAAACACCACGGTCCTGTGCGGACGCAACAGCGAGAGGCGATGGAGCTCTTCGTACGCCGCGTACACCGCGGGCTTCTTCTCGAGCCTCGCGAGCGCGCGGCTGATCGCGAGCGGGTACTGCGCCTTCGACTCGGCGACGAGCGCCGCGACCTTGGTCTCGGTGCGCGCGTCGAGCTCGGCCACCGCAAGTCGGCCCGTCTCTTCGATGTCCGCCTTCGCGCGCTCGAGCCGCGCGGCGATGGTCTCGAAGATCTGTCGAGAGACCTCGGGGAGCAGGTTGACCTTGCTGATGTACACCTGATCAACCGCGAGCCCCCAGCGCTCGGTCTCTTTGGCGATGTCTTGCTGCAGCAGCGCCCCGAGCTCGCTGCGGTCGCAGAGGATCTCGTTGAACTGTCGGTTGCCGAGGATGCTCGTCGCCGAGTGCGCGACGAGGTTCTGCAGCGAGCGATCCCAGTCGGCGACAGAGAACGTCGCGCGCGCAGCGTCGACCACGCGAAACTCGACCCACAGGTCGATGATCACCGTCGTCCCGCGGGCGTCGTTGACGTGGATCGTGCGAAAGAGCCGAAAATCACGGCGCAATGAGACAGCGATCGCGTGCACCCACGGCAGCGCGCGCGAGGGCCAGAAGTGCGGACCGGGCTTGGTCAGCGTAGCGGAGAGCTTTCCGAATCGCGTGACGAGGACCGCTTCGTTCTCTTGGACTTCGATGATCATCGCGCGCGCGATCCACGCGAGCAGCGGGAGCAGCAACGCGCCGAGCGACGCGCCGAGGAGGAAGTACTTCATCGCTGACCGTCCTTCATGAACGTCGTGCGCGACTCGCTGAGCACTTCGTCACGGCGGCGCGCGACGTACGCGTCGAGCGTCTTTTCTTGTTCGAGCTTCGCGAGGCTCTCGCCGAGCACGTCGATCTCCTTCTCGATCGCCTCGGCGCGGGTCTTCGCGATGGCGACGCCGCGCTCGGCGGCGAGCACGCGCTGTTGGCACTCGCTCTCGGCACGAAAGTAGAGCGCGTCCGCTTCGGTCTGCGCTTGAATCACGGCGTTGAGCGCCACGTCGAGCTCCTCGGGCGGCAAGATGTCGATGAGGTCCACGGCGTTGAAGCGAACCCCGTAGCGCTCGCCCACTTGCGCGCGCGCGAAGGACTCGAGGTTGGCGTTGAGCCTCCCTCGCTCGCGCCGAATGAGGGCGAAAGACCCCCCTTGTGCGGCGAAGGCCGCGTCCGGTTCGACGCCAGACACGTCGTCTTCGTTCGCGTCTGCGCCTGCGTGCGGCGCCTCGTCGATCGAGCCGTGCGGTCGGCGCTTGCTCGGTCGAAAGTTGGCGATCTCGTTGCGCAGCAAGCACGTAAAGAGGCCCGTGATGTGCTCGAGCGGCGTTCGCAGCCCGAACAAGAACTCGTGGAGCGCTTCGGGAACGGGCTCGTATCGAAGGATCGAGTCGAAGCGAAGGACCGTTCCGTCTTCGGCCATCGCCGTGCGGCCGCCGTCCTCGCCGGCGAGGTCGAGGTTCTGCTCCTTCATGCTGACCAAGAGCATCTGCTGCCACGGCCACTTGAAATGAAGGCCAGGTTTTCGAGTCACGAGCTGACCGTCCGCGTCGCGCTCTGCCGCGCCGAGCGTCACGAACACCGCGACGAAGCCCTCGTCCACGCTCGCGTAGCATCGCGTCGCGGCGAAGAGCAGATACCCCAAGAGCCCGACGCCGAGCCCCTGCAACAGGGAGGTCCACATTAGAACGAGTCCTTTCCTGGGCGCGCGGGGCGCCAGGCTTCTTCCCAGGGTTTCGGCGCGCGTCGCGGGCGATCCGCGTCCGGTGAGCCGAGGGCTGGATCGGCGATTTCGCCGCCCGCCGCGCGGTACGCCACGGCGAGGCCGCGATTGACCTCGACGACGTCTTCGTTGAATTCGTGGTGCGCGTGCTCGGCGTCGGGCAATCGGTCGACCGCGTCTGCGCTGTCGACGATCATCCCGTGCGGGACGCGCTTTCCGTCGGGGATCTCGACGCCAACGACGACGGCGCCGATCCCGATGAAGCAGCCCCTCCCGACGACCGAGTCGTGAACCACGGCCTTGAAGCCGATGAACGTGTCGTCGCCGATGTAGCAGGGGCCGTGCACGAGCGCGTCGTGCGCGATCGAGACGTTGCGACCGACGTACACCGCCCACGACTCGCCGCGCACGACGACGTGCTTGTCCTTGAGCGCGTGAATCACCACGCCGTCTTGAACGTTGCTGTTGTCGCCGAGGTAGAACGGCGTCCCTTCGTCGGCGCGAACGGAGCTTCCTGCAGCGACGTGGACGTGTTCGCCCATGACGACACGGCCGATGACGGCGGCCTTTTCGTGGACGAACGCGGTCGTCGGCTTGTGCGTCGCGCCTCGGATGTGGCGAAGCCAGCCAGGGACGCGCTCGGGCTGCGCTTCGTGGTGGTGCTTTCGCGCGTCGGCGCGGTCCTTGGCGATCACCGCGCGAACGCCGGGCTCCTTCGGCTTCTCGTCCCCCGTCGTGTCGTGGCGATGCAGGTACCAGTGCGCGGCGTGGAGCGCTCCGCCCGCGACGAGCCCGAGCATCAAGTGACCCGTCACTGTTCCGACGAGCGCGGCGACGAACGCGAGCGCCTCGAGCTTGTGCTTCTGCGCGAGCTCGACGAGCACGTGCAGCTCGAGCAGGCGAATGCCGACGACGCAGAGCAGGCCCGCGAGCGCAGAGAGCGGGACGAGGGCGAGGTGCCGCGCGAGAAAGACCACCGCGAGCACGAGCAGCACGCCGTGGAGCAGCGCCGAGAATCGTGTCTTGCCGCCGCTCTGAACGTTGACGCCCGAGCGCACGACGACGCCGCTCACGGGCATTCCGCCGAAGATCGAGACGACGAGGTTCGCCGCGCCCTGGCCGAAGAGCTCGAGGTTGGGGTCGTGCTTGCGATTCGTCGGCGCCATGCGATCGACCGCGCGCGCTGCGAGCAAAGACTCGATCGCCGCGAGGATTCCCAGGGGAATCGCCTTGAGCGCCAGCGGAACGAGCTTGTCCGACGGGATGCGCGGGAGGCTCGGCGCGGGCAGTTGATTGGGCAGCGCGCCGATGCGCTCGATGTTCCACCCGACGTAGACCGAGACGAACGTCACGAGCGTGATGCCGACGATCGCCGCGGGAAATCGCTTGTACTTGGCCATCCCCGTCACGAGCATGGCGACGGCCATCCCCGAGACGAGCGCGACCCACGAGACCTCGTGCAGCCATTGCGGCCGGTGAATCATCTGCGCGAGCTCGAAGACCTTGTAGTTGAACCCGAGCAGCTCGGGGATCTGCTGATCGAGGAGCTTCAGCCCGACGCCGGTCGTAAATCCCGCGAGCACGCTCTCGGGAAAGTGCTTCGACAGCTTTCCCGACAGGGTGAACGAGAGCGCCCACTGCGTGAGTCCGACGATCGCGCACGCGAGGGCGACGCCGCTCGCTCCGTAGTCGCGCGCGATCGCGAGGACCATCACGCTCAACGCCGCGGCGGGACCGGTGACTTGCAGCGCCGATCCTCCGAGCATCGCTGCGGTGATCCCGCCGAACGCGCCCGAGATCATCCCCGCGATGGGCGGAAGGCCGCTCGCGACCGCGAGCGCGAGGTTGAGCGGCAGCGCGACCGCGGCGACGGTGATCCCCGCAAGGACGTCGGAGCTCAGGAATTTTCCTGACAAAACGTCTCTTGCGTCCTCGGTCCACGCTCGCTTCGCGTCCGCGATCGCGTCGGAGAACACCGACGACTGGACCTTCGGCTTCGCACCGAACGCACGCGCTTTTGTCGTCGGCGCCGCGACGATGATCGGCTTGCTCATGGCCGTTCAGCCCGCTGTCTGACTTGATGGTTCACGCGCGCGCCCGATCAGCAAGGCGTGTTCCAGCGCTCGGGTGAGGGCGATTCGTCGTGCTGCGACCGCACGACCGCGACGCACTGTCGGAATCCACGGACGCCCGCCGTCGGGGATCGCCGACGGCGACTGTCGGTCGAACCCGACGCAGCGTCGATTCGCGCACCGTTCACGGCTCGGACGAAACTTGGAAACTGGTGTGTGCCGTTCAGTCCAACGCCGATGGCGTCGCGATCAGCGCGGATTCCGACGACAAGCGCCTCGATTTGTTCGAAGCTCTTTGCGTTGTGAACGTCGGGACGAAGAGCGACGGGACGTTCGAGCGCGTCGATGCGCAGCGCCTCACGATCTCGCGCACCACGAAGGCGCTCTTGCTTCCGCTCGTCGCGCTCCCGATGGCCGGGGCCGGTCCAACGGCGGCCGTCGTCGTGATGATCGCGACGGTGCTCTGGTCTCTCGGCGTGCTCGCGTACGGCGCGAAACGCAGAGCGTTCGGCCTCGAAGCGACGCCCGCGGCCATCGAAGTGTCCGAGGCGGCGATCAAGATCGATGGAACGACCTACACGCGCGACGCGATCGACAACGCGACGGTCGCCCGCGACCCCGTGCTCGACGGTTATCGCGTCACGCTCAGCAAGCGCCGCGCGATCACAGGCCGTCGCTTGCTGTTTACGAAGGACGAGCAAACTGCACGACGGATCGTCGAGAAGCTCGGGCTCGATGCCACGCGCTCGACCGCGACGTGGACGGCCGGCGGCGGGCTGTACTCGAAGCGCGCCACAGTCGCGACGTTCGGCGCGGGGCTGCTCCCCATGCTGTTGGTCTTCTTCGCGGGCCTGTGGTTGTCGCCTGCGCTCGCGGTCGCTGCGATTCCCGCGGCGTTGTGCGCGGCGGCGATGCTCTTCAGTCGAACGACGGTCGTCGTCGGAACCGACGGCGTGCTCGTGCGATGGCTCGGCTTCTCGCGCTTCTGTCGCTTCGACGAGGTGCGCGAGGTCGTCGCGCTGTCGAACGGCGCGCGGCTCGTGAAGCACGACGGAGCGGCCTTCGACGTGATTCTCGCGCTCGCTCGCGACGCGAGCATGGACGCGTACGGCGCGGTTCGAGCCGAAGTCGAGTCGCTCAACGCCCGCATTCGCGACGCGATGACCGCGCGCGCCGCGTCGAGCGACGCGACCGTCGCGCGCGATCCGTTCGTGCGCGGGCAACGATCGACCGCCGACTGGTTGAACGCGCTGCGAAACATCTTCGACGCGGGCGACAACCTGCGCGCCCCGGCGCACACCGAAGAGAGCGCGTGGCGCGTCGTCCTCGACACGAGCGCGAGCGACGACGCGCGCGTGGGCGCCGCGGCAGCGATCGCGCTCAACGCCGATGATCGATCGCGCGAGCGGCTGCGAGCGGTCGCAGAAACCGTGGCGGACAACCGCGTCCGCGTCGCCCTCGAAGCGGCGGCGACCGGAGACGAGGCGGCGCTCGCCGACGCGATGACGACGCTCGAATCGAAGTCATCGAGGTCCTGAGCGCACGTATGCGCAAGTGCACAGCACCCGTGCGCCGTTGCTCGAAGACGATCCCCGCGCGCAGCTGCACGATGCTTCGCCATGCACGATCGAAGTGTCTCTCGCGCAGCGGCGATGCTCTATTTGATCCCGACGATCCTCGGGCCGTTTTCGCTGGTGTACGTCCACGCTCGCGTGTGGGTCGAGGGTGACGCCGCCGCGACCGCGGCGCGCGTTCTCGCCTCAGAGTCGCTTGTTCGCGCGGGGGCCGCCGCGAGCGTGGTCATCGTGCTCGCGGAGATCGCCCTGTGCGGGGCGCTGTTTCGACTGTTCGAGGGTGTGTCCGTCACGGGCGCGCGGGTCGCGACGTACGCGAGGCTCACCATGACCGTGTTGCAGGCGCTGAACATCGCGCTCCCGTTGACGGCGCTGGCGCTCGCTCGGTCGCGCGTCGGCGCGTTCGATCGTTGCGTGCTCCTCTTGTTCGAAGGCGAAGCGCTGATCGTGCGCGTGTGGGAGTGCTGCTTCGCGTTGCACTTGCTCGTGCTCGGCGCGCTCGTGTTTCGCTGTGGATTCATCCGTCGCGCCTTCGGCGTGGGGCTGGTGATCGCGGCGTTGGGCTACGGACTCGAGGGCGTTGGCGCGATCGTGGCTCCCGAGTCGCGCGCGGCCTTCGCGGCGATCGTCGCTGTGACAGCGCTCGTCGGCGAGCTGCCGTTCGTCTTCGCGCTGTTGCGAGCGGGCTTCGGTCGAGGGCGCGATGCGGCGGTCGCCGCGGGGTGACTCGAGCGCGCTGCGGAGAACCTCAGCGCTTCGCTTCGGCGTCGACCGCGAAGCGCTCGAGCGTTTGTACGAGCGCGTTGCCGGGAATCGCGTCGAACTGCTCGAGCAGCGAGAGCCAATCCCAGTGGTTGAACGCCTCGACGATCTGCCCGTCGCGCACTTCGAGCATCGCGCTGCCTGGGATCGTGACGTGCTTGTCTCCGCGCCACGCGTCGAAGCTCGCGCGCACCGCGATGCGATCGCCGTCGGTGACGCAGTCTTGCGCGACGATTCGCACGCGATCCAGCGAGCGGAAGAACATCATCCGAAACTGTCGAAAGCCTGCGCGCGCGATGTTCTCTCCGCGCGGAAGACCGATCACGACACAGTCTTTGCTGACGAGCTCGTCGATCGCTGCGCCGAACTTCTCTGGATCGGATTCGTGCCAGACGCGCTCGTAGAATCGATTGCACCACTCGATCGCCTGTTCGCGGTTCATCGCGTTGCTCCTCCAAATGAGGGCCCACTGAAGCCCTCGAAGAGACGCTACCACGCGTCAAGCGACCTACGGGTATTTGGAGATGACCCCGCGCTCCCACCCCGCCGAACGCGCTGTTTCGTCCTACGGAATCACGACCAGCTGCGGCGTGGTCGTGGTGGAGGTGATCACCTCGCTGCCGTAGACGGGCTCGCCGCCAGCGCCAGGGATCCAGAAGCGCAGCGAGCGCAGGCGAACGTAGTACGTGCCGGCGCTACGAAAGTTGATGTCGAAGCGCGGGCTCATCGCGGGCATGTGATAGCTGCACGGGACCGCGCTGCCTCCGCCGCAGTAGCTCGTCGAGCACCCGGCATCCCTGCAGATTTCGGCATATGCGCCGGTCGCGCACGCGCCGAGCGACCAGTCGAGGGTGAGCCTTCGACCGTCGACCGACGTCCCGTTCAGCGTTGGCAGCGAGAGGCCTGCGGGGGTTCCGGGAATGATCGAGTGACACGACGGTTCGACGCGCTGAACGACGAAGTTCATCGCGCGTTCGCCGAAGCGCGACGAGCTGCTCCTCGAGCTCGCCGCGACGTAGAACGTCCGCGCCATGGGGTTCATTCGGTTGTCGAGGACTACGGACGTCGTTCCGCTCGACGGGATCGTGGATGTCGTGCTGACCGTCGTGCAGTCGCCGCCGCACGCGTTGACGACACGCAAGATCACGGGGTCTGTGTTGCCGCTCTCGGCCACGAGGCGTCGCTGCGTCATCGCAGGAACCTCGACGCTCAGCCACACCGCCTCTGCGGGCATGCCTGCGGATTCGCAGCTCGCGCCCGTGGGAGCCATGCCGGGAAGCGTAGAGAACTTCGCTTGAAACAACCCCGATCGTCGCAGGTCCGAGCCGAGCGGCGCGGTCACGATCGGGTTGTTGCACGATGCTCCTGGAGGGGGATCGGCGTCCGGAGTCGTCGCGCGGACGATCGGAATCCGCCACGTGTCCGACTGCGCCGTAGGCGGCGTTCCGTCCGCGGCCGCCGCGGGTTCTCCCGGCGATCCGCGGTCCCACTCGACAGGGACGAGCGATCCGCACTGCGCGTCCACCGCGACGACGTAGCCGTACGCGCCCTCCCACATCGCGAACGAGTTGGCCTGTCCCGAGCTGAAGTTCTCGATCTTGTAGCGGCTCACGCGATCGGGCGGAAAGCGAAAGCCCGTGTTCGACAGGTTGCCTCGGAAATACTGGTTGAGACCGCGGTACTCGCACGCGTGCGGCGCGCCGTAGATGCGGTGATACGGGTTGTTCGCCATGTTCAGGCGCGTCGTTCGAAAGAGGTTTCCGGACATGCACGCGGGCGCGACCGTCTCGCTCACGAACCGAAAGTCCCCGGCGTCGATCGCGTAGGTCGGGCTCGCTCCGCGCGTATCGATCAGCAGTCGAACGCGCGACCAGCGCGTGTCCCAGTTGCCGCAGTCGTTGGTCGACGTCACGGGGATCGTGTTCGAGTCGACGGTTCGAAGAATGTTTCGCGAGGGATCTACTGACAGATACTCGCGCGGCGTCGACGCCAGATCCGCGCAGTACACCGTGAACGGCGTCTCGGCGCCGGCTCCGTCCGGATCGATCGTGTACTCCCCGTCGGTCGCGGAGCCCATGCGGAGCTCTCGTACGCCGAGGCAGCTGCGCGCGACGCACGTGCCCGAGACGCACGCGCTGTTCGCGGTGCACGGGGCGGCGCACGTCCCTGTGTCGCTCGCGACGTCAGCGACATCCGCGCTCGACTCCGTCGCTGCGTCTCGCAGCGTGTCCGTCGCAACGTCGACGACCACGTCGGCCGCGTCCATCTCGGGAACGTCGTTCGTCGGGACGTCCACGACGGTGGTGTCCTCCACGGCGCGGTCCGATGTCACGTCCTCGCGCGTCGTGTCCTGGCTGGTGGCGTCGGTCGGGGACCGAAAGCGCTCGGGCAAACACGCGCCGAACGCGAGGGCGACGACGCCCAGTGTCCATGCATCGCGCCGCATCACAGGGCACCTCGCACCACGAGCCCGACCGTCGTCGCGTCCGCCACTGGAGCGACCGCGGTCGTCGGAGCCTCGCGTCCGGCGCGCGCTGCGAGTACGAGCCACGTCACGCCGCCCGCGAGCGCCGCAGCGCCCACGATGGTCGACGCGATCGCCACGCGATTGAAGGTCACCGCCGGCGCCGCTTGCTCGTTCGTCGTGCGACCCGCGCACACGTTTTCATTGGCCTCGACGCGGCAGTCGCCGTACGCCATCGCTTGCAGGCCGAAGAACAGCCCGCCCGTCGCGAGCACAGCTCCTCCCGCGGCGCTCACCGCGATCGGACCCGCGAGCGACGGACCGCTCCGCGGCGCGACTCGATTTCGTGTGTCGTTTCGCGGAGCGCTCGCTGCCCCGCTCGTCGCGCTGCTCGTCGCGGCGGTCGTCGTGCTCGCGCTCGTCGTCGACGTTGTCGGTTCGCGCTCGAGCGCGACGCGCACCACCACGGTGTGTCGCGCTTCGACGAGCACTTCTTGTCGTTGCGTTCGGTACCCCGTGGCGCTCACTTCGACGACGACGGCTCCAGGGTCGACGACGGTCGCGACGCCGATGAGCGCGGCGTTGAGCGTCTCACCCTGGACGCGAACGACCAGGCCCGGAAGCGAATCGCTCAAGCCCTCGACGCTCACGCGTCCGACGCGGTCGCTTCCGGTCACCACGATGCGCTGGCAGTCCTCGAGCAGCCGCTCGCGCTCGTTGACCGTCGTGTCTCGCCGCAGCTCGTTGACGCACTGCTCGGCGTTGCTGATCGCTCGCACGAACTGGCCCGACGCGAGGTGCTCTGCTGCGAGAAACGCGCGGAGCGAAGGCGTCATGCGCAAGCGCGAGGCGCGCGTCGCGAGGTCGATCGCGCGCGTGTGATCCCCAGCGGCCGAAGCCCGCCGCGCGTCTTCGATGAGCTGCCGCCGCGCGGCGACCTCGGCGTCCGATTGCGCTCGAGCGCTGTTCGAGAAGAGCAGGACCGCGGCGAGCGGACCCGAAACGAATGCGAGGCGCGAACACGCGCGCGTCGAAGTCGATGGAGGCATCTCTGCCCCGAGTACAACGCAGCGCGACCGTTCGGGGGATAGAGAATTGTTGATAGGCTTACATGGCGCGTTCGCCCAGCGAAATCACTGGTCGGATCGCGCTAAACCGCCACTCATTCGATCGCCGCACTTTCATCGATCGATTCGTGGCGGTTTGACTTGATTTCAACCACGCCGATGCTCGGCTCATTTCTACGACGTTCAATTGGGGCGTGGTTTAGAGCGCTGCGACGGCCGAGGGGGTCGTTCGGATGCCCACCTGTCCGTTTCCGACCTGACCGAAGTAGTTGTAGCCCCAGCACTGGACCGTGCGGTTCGAGAGCAGCGCGCACGCGTGGCCGTAGCCCGCGGCGACGTCGGTGACCGTCGTGAGGCCCGGGATCGCCGCGGGGACGCGGCGGCTCGTGCGCGTTCCGTCGAGCTGTTGGCCGTAGAAGTTGCCGCCCCACGCGCGAACGGTTCCGTCGGAAGCGCGGGCGATCGTGAAGTCGTTGCCGCTCGCGAAGCGCGTGGCGCTCACGCCCATCACGGGGACGGGCGTCGTGCGACCGGTGATCGTTCCGTCGCCGAGCTGACCGCTGAAGTTCGCCCCCCAGCAGCTCATCGAGCCCGACCCGAGCAGCGCGCACGAGAATCCCGATCCGCCTGCGATTTGGCTGCCGTTTGCGAGACCCGAGACGGACACGGCCGTGAGGCTGTTCGCGTTCGATCCGTTGCCGAGCTGGCCGCTCGTCCCCAATCCCCAGCAGCGCGCGGTGCGATCGTTGGCGATCGCGCACGTGTGGTACAGGCCTGCGCCGATGCTCGCCGCGTTCGTCACGCCCATCACTGCAGCGGGCGTGTTGCGGTTCATCATCGAGTTGTCGCCGATCTGCCCGTTGGCGTTGTAGCCCCAGCAACGCACGGTGCTGTCCGCCAACCGCGCGCACGAGTGTCCCGCGCCGAGCGAGATGTTCGTCGCGTTGGTGATCGACGAGACGGCGACCGGCGCGCGTCGCGTCGTGTTGGTCCCGTCGCCGAGCTCGCCGAAGACGTTGCTTCCCCAGCATCGCATCGCTCCGCCCGCGACGATCGCGCAGCTCTGACCGTCGCCCACGGACAACTGCGAAACACCCGACAATCCGCTGACGGTTCGCGGCGTGCCGACGTAGGTGTCCGACGATCCGTCGCCGGGGTTGATGCCCCAGCAGCGAACGGTGTTGTCCATGAGCCGCGCGCAGGTCGAGTACCCGCTGGCGCGAATTTCGACGGCGTCCGTGATGCCCGTGACCGTCGCGAGCGACGTGACCGTCGTGGCGATCCCGTCGCCGATCTGTCCGTTGGCGTTGTCGCCCCAGCAGCGGATGCTCCCGTCGCGACGACGCACGCACGAGACGTAGTACCCGAGCGCCACTTCGACGCCGTCGTTGATCGCGGGAGCCACGGGGGCCGGAGTCGATCGCGAGAGCGCCGTCGTCCCGTCGCCGAGCTCACCGTGGCTGTTGGCGCCCCAGCAGCGCACGGTCCCGTCGCGGTACACGCCGCAGCCGTGGCCCGAGCCGAGACGAACGTTCGCCACGTTGCTCATCCCCGCGACGGCGATCGGAACGTTCGAGCTCGTGCTCGTCCCGTTGCCGAAGGGACCGAGGCCGTTCGAGCCCCAACACCAGAGCGAACCGTCCGTGCGAACGGCGCAGGCGGTGCGCGTTCCGAGCGCGATTTGCGAGGCGTTTGTCAGCCCCATCGCGGGCGTCGGGACGAGCCTGTTCGTCGTCGTGTTGTCGCCGATCTGTCCGTCGCCGTTGTAGCCCCAGCACCGCACGGTGTTGTCCATCAACCGCGCGCACGTGGTCGAGCCCGAGCTCACGCCGTGCGCGACGACCTCCACCGCGGTGCTGATGCCCGTGACCGCGACGGGCGAGGCGCGATCCATCGTGCTGTTGTCGCCGAGCTGTCCGGAGTTGTTTCGACCCCAGCAGCGCATCGACCCGCCCATCAAGATCGCGCACGCGTGCGAGTAGCCGACGCCGATGGCGATCGCGTTGGCGATCCCGAGGACGCGCGTCGGCGCGGGGCGCGAGGTCGTCGTTCCGTCGCCGATTTGGCCGTAGAAATTCGCGCCCCAGCACCACACGGTCCCGTCGGACTTGAGCGCGCACGAGTGGTTGACGCCAACACCGACGCGCGTCGCGCCCGTCAGCCCCAACACGCGCACCGGCGCGAACGCGTCGGTCGTCACGCCGTTGCCGAGCTGTCCGCTCGAGTTGTCACCCCAGCACGAGACGCCAGTGTCCGAGCGCACGACGCACACGTGGTTCCAGTTGGCCGCGATGCTCGACGGGAGCACCGCGCATCCTTCGTCGACGGTCCCGTTGCAGTTGTCGTCCATCCCGTTGCCGCACGTCTCGGTCGCCGCGGGGAGGACCTCGCCCGCGCACGCCGTGGGCCAGTTGCGGCTCGCGTCGCAGGTCTGCGTGCCCGCCCTGCAAATTCCCACGCCATTTGTGACTGGCGCGCCCGTGTAGCAGCTTCGCATCGCGCCGGGCGCGCACGCGCCGCAGCTCTCTTCGGCGGTTCCGTTGCAGTTGTCGTCGACGCCGTTGCCGCACACTTCGGACGCCATCGGGAGCACTTCGCCCGCGCACGCAGTGGGCCAGTTGCCGCTCGCGTCGCAGGTCTGCGTGCCCGCTCTGCAGACGCCGACGCCCTGCGTGGTCATCGCGCCGGAGTAGCAGCTGCGCATCGTGCCCGTGACGCACACGCCGCAGCCCTCGTCGATCATCCCGTCGCAGTCATCGTCCTCGCGATTTCCACAGCGCTCGATCGCGTCCGGAACCACTTCTCCGACGCACGCCGCCGGCCAATTTCCCGTCGCGTCACAGGTCTGCATCCCTCCTCGGCAGCGCCCCATGCCCTGCGTGCTCATCGGTCCCGAGTAGCAAGCGCGCGTCGCTCCCGCGGTGCACACGCCGCAGCCTTCGTCGGCCATCCCGTTGCAGTTGTCATCGATCGTGTTTCCGCAGGTCTCCATCGCGGCAGGGACGACCTCGCCCGCGCACGCGGTGGGCCAGCTTCCGCTCGCGTCGCAGACCTGCGTTCCCGCGCGGCACTGCCCGACGCCTGGAGTGCTCGGCGGGCCCGAGTAGCAGATTCGCGAGGCGCCCGGCATGCACGCGGTGCATCCCTCGTCGGTCATCCCGTTGCAGTTGTCGTCCATCCCGTTGCCGCACACCTCGGCCGCCGCGGGAAAGATCGATCCGCGGCAGCTTCGCCACGCGCCGGTGGCGTTGCACGTCTGCGATCCGAGCGTGCAAATTCCCACGCCGGCTACGCTCGCTGGCCCCTCGTAACACGAGCGCGTCGCGCCGGGCTGGCACTGGAGTCCAGTGTCTTCGGGCGGCACACCGGTGTCTTCGGGCGGGCTCCCCGTGTCTTCGACGGACGCGTCGGGGGTCGAGATCGCGCCGTCGACGCGAGCGTCGGGCGCGGGCGGTGAGCTCTCTGGGCAGCCAGCGAGCAGCAGCGCCGCGGGCAGGCAACAGAGCGCGACGTAGTTGCGAATCATCGGCGAAATCTCCTCGTAAGTGCGATGCGCAGCGACGCGCAGCGCGCCGTTGTACGTCCGCGGCGCGAAAAGCTTACAAGTGACGAAGCGTGCGATGGTCGCGCTGCGAACGCGGAATCACCGCGGGCGTCGGGCGAGCGTCGCTACGGCCGTAGGGCGCGTTGCTCCGGTTGTCCGAGCCGAATCGACCCACGAAGGTCCTCGCGCGGACCGCTCGAGATTCGAAATCCCAACGGCCCTTGTAGGAGGTGCTGGAGAAGGATTCGGTAGTCGTCGGACGAATCGAGCAGCGGACCTCGGCGGGGATCGAGTTCCCACCGCTCGTCCGCGAACTCGATGAATCGATTCGAGCCCGCCGAGAGTCTCGTCCACGGACGAACGTGTCCGCCCGCGTCGCGAAACACGGGCGCGATCCGCTGATCGTCGCCGATGCTTCCGCTCCACGTTGTGCGTGCAGCGTCCGAGAAGCGCACGACGAGCGGCCACGCGACGTACACGGCGCCTCGCTGCGTCACGAAGTTGCGAAGATCGACCTCTCGCAGAAGGTGCTCGGGGTACGAAGCTTGAAAACGTGTGATGAACGTCCCCGACCGGTCGACGAGATCGACGATCCCCTCGACGCGAAGCTCGTGTGACTGCGCGTCCGTCCACGAGAACGCGACGCTCGGGTTCCATCCTGCAAGCCGGACTCGCGGCGTGACCGAGCCGAGCAACCGCGGCATGTTGTACGCGGCGATCCTGCCCATCGCGTCGACGGTCGCATCCACGACCATGCGCGTTTGAACGATTTCGCCGCGGTCGTCGAGCGCGAACACCGAGCCGCGAAAGTGCAGGTCACCGCGCTGTCCTGCGAGGCGCTCTTCGAGCGCTCGCAGCGAGAGCAGTCCGTTCGTGACGATGTGCGCGTTCGTGTCGCAGAACCCCAGTAGGGATAGCGGCGCCGTCTCGACGCTCATCTCGAGCGGCACTCGCGCGACGAAGCGAAACTCGCGGTTTGGTCCTAGGAAGGCGACGACCAAGGTGGACGGACGAATCTGGACCTCGCCGTATTCCTCTCGCGCGTAGATCGTGCCGCGGAGGTTTCCGCGGAGCGCACGGACGACGCGCAGTCGCATCTCGCCGAGGTACACCGCGATCACGATGTTCGGCTGCGAGAGCACCGTCGCGAGCGAGCTGATCCTCGGAACGCCGTGCGCCTTCGACCAGGGGGTGATTGCCACGCCCGCCGAGAGCATCAATCCGCGACGCGTTGCGCGTATCGAATCCACGAGGTCAGCATGCCACACGCAGCCGAGGCCCGCGGTCGAGCTCGGCGCGGCGCGTGGCTCGACGCTCCTCGTTCGCCGCGGATGTTCGGGCGATGCGCTCACCGTGCGTCGCGCGATCGCGGGTACACTTCGCCCGATGGCTGACCACCGTCGGATGCTCGTTGTACTTCCGTCGACCGGAATTTCGCTCGCCGATGGGGACATCGATGAGCTCGTGAAGCGCACGCTCGACGTCGGCGAGCGCACCGCGGGAGACGCTGCGCGCGCCGTGGTCGACCTCACGCTCGCGGGAAAGATCCGCGCGCTCGGCGAACGCGCGCTCGCCAAGAGCTTCGACTCGCTGAGCACGCACGACAAAGAGTCGATGATCGCGAGCGCGCGCGTGGTGGTTCACGCGCTCGTGCGGCGGATGCTCGCGTCGGCGCAGGTGAGGGACGCGGCGCTGCCGTATCTGCGCTGCTACGAAGAGCGCGACGCAGCGCTCGAGTCGCTTCGGTCGAGCGACGGACCCTTTGCGGTCGGCGTCGTGTACGCAGCGCACCCGTACGTTCCGGACTTCTACATTTCGCTCGCGAGGTTTCATTCGCACTTGCTCGACGAGAAGCGCGCGGAGTTCGTTCGACTCGCCGCCGCCCTCGGCGCGCGTTCGATTCGGCTGGCGCAATCCGAGGACGAGACGCGATCGGCCGGCGCCCGCGCAGGCCTCGCGGGAACCAACGTCGCCGACGTCGGCCTCGGCGGAGCGCGGCACAGCAAGAGCGCTTCGAGCTTCGATCTGTCCGCGACGTTCGAGCCGCCTGCCGCCCGCCCGACGTTGCCGAACAAACTTCGGTGGATCCACCACGAGCCGCTGTGGCAGGCGATGGCCGAGGCGCGCCTCGCGCACGGCGCAACTTCGTTCGCGGTCTCGTTTTCGTACGACCAGGACTTCGGCGTCGACGCCGCCGCGCAGCTCGCGATCGAAGGCATCGGTCTCAAGGCCGGAGGCAAGGTCACGCACACGAAATCAGTCTCGCAGACGTACGAGATCGAGTTTTGGCCGCAGCAGCGCGAGCGGTGATGTCAGCCC
The DNA here is from genome assembly GCA_016793325.1 of Myxococcales bacterium. Taxonomy (GTDB): domain Bacteria; phylum Myxococcota_A; class Polyangia; order Polyangiales. Next base: position 126,115 of record JAEUKI010000087.1, read on the forward strand.
GTCCCGGCGCGCGCTGCGTCTGCTGCGATCGCGCCGGTCGCGAACCAGTCTCCGAGCAGGGGCGTTCGGTACAAGTCCGCTTCGAGCAGGCAAAACAGCGTGGGCATGAATTCTGGTGCGTTGGTTGGGGCGCGCTCGGCTTCGTCAGGGTCGCGGAGGTCTACGACGACCCGGACGCCTCGGTCGAAGAGCGCTCGCCATGCAGCGCGGTCGAGTCGTTGCGGCGAGCCACCGCGCAACCGTCGCCCAGCCGCGATCGAACCTTCGGTCGTGCACAGTCCGGCGAGGTCGCGGAGGCTCTACGTACCGTCGCGGTCGAGGTCGAGCGTGGACGCTCGATAGGGCGTCGCGCCACGCGACGGCCAGAGATTTCGCGGCGAATCGTCGAGCGCCGTGGCAACCCAAGGATCGCGTAGCCCCGCGTGACAAAGGGTCCCTCATGGCCCGATCGCGCTCGCTCGCTGTCGTCTCGGTAGCCCTCGTCGCGTGCACGCACGTGCATACGTTTGGGAGCGCGCCGCACAGCCTCTCGCCATCGAAGCGCGAGCCCCCGTCGAAGCAGGCGCGATCGTCGGCATCGGACCCGCGACGACCCGCGAGCGCAGCGTCTCCCATTCGCACCGAGCTCGCGTCGGTTGTCCTCGGCGTGAGCCGCGACCAGCGAACAGCGTTGCTCGTGGTCGGAGGCTACCCTGGTTTTCAGCAGCCGGGACGCTATCGACGCGTGGACATCAGCACGGGCGACACGGTCGAAGAGTTCGCGGGCGGATCGTTGCCGGGGCTGCCGGTCGCTGGCTACGTCACGGACGCGGAGCGCGCGCGGTGGGTTGCGCCTGCGACGCTGGGGTCGGACCTCGCGCGGGTCGGCGCCGTGTGGGCGGGCCTCGCGGACACGCGGCATCATCGCTTCGCGGCGAGCGCGCTCGGCGTCGTGTTCGGCGTTGGAGACGCGCTCTACGCCTCGGACGCGCGCGGAGAGCGCGTCGCGCCGCTGTCGCGTTCGGCCGCGTATGCGCCGCGATTTTCTCCGGACGGAACGCTCGTCGCCTGGGGCGAGTACATCGGCCGTCGAGAGGAAGGGATCTACGCCCTGCACGTCGCGAACATCGCTGATCGCCGTCCGCGTCGCGTCGCAGGCTCGGAGCACGTCGACTACGAAGGCCACCGATTCAGCCGCGACGGTCGGACGCTGTACTTCACGGCCTACGACGAGGCGCGTCGCTCGCACTGTTTTCGCGCAGCGTCGGTCGATCGCGACGGCGCGGTGACCGCGGCGCGCTCTGTGTTTTGCGGGGCGGATCGCAAGGACAACGTCGAGCTCACGATCTCGCCCTCGGGCACGACCGCGCTCGTCTCGGTTCGCCATCGCACAGAAGGCTCCGCGGGAACGATCGACCTCCACTGGATCCGCCTCTCGGACCAGCGCGAGCTCGCGCGCCACACGCGCTCGGGGGTCTTCGGGATGGGCTCGGTCATGGACGACGGGCTCGTGGTCGCGAGCGTCGCGGGTGACACGGCGCTGATCGATCCAGTCTCGCGCACGCAGACGACGCTCTCGTGGATGCGGCTCGCGCCGAGGCACTACAGTCTCGCCTGGAGAAGCGCTGATGAACTCGTCGCGAGCACCCGCGAGGGCCTCCGCGTCATTCGGCCGCGACAGCTCTTCAACAGCGCCCAGGCGACGCCGTGGTGAGCGATGAAGAGTCCAGCCCGCGACGCAGCGTCGTGCCTATCTGGTCTCTCGGAAGCGAGGTGCTTGCGCGGCGCTCGCGAGGACCGATGGTCGTGAACGTGTGGCGTTCAAGCAGACGTTCGCCCGAACACCCATAGGCAGCGTCGATGTATGCGCTGCTGTTGGACTCGCGGAGAGCGTCGTTCGATCGTCGCGGTGCGAGGTAGAGTCGAGCGCGATGTTGGCAGGGACGATCGTCGCCTCTCGGTTTCGTGTGATCGAAGCCGTGGGGCAGGGCGGGATGGGTCAAGTGTTTCGCGCAGAAGACTTGAGCACCGGGCGTATGGTCGCGCTCAAGACGCTGCACGCGATCGACGGCTCCATGGTCGATCGCTTCGTACTCGAAGCGAAGACGCTCGCGTCTCTCGAGCACCCGTCCATCGTGGGGTACGTCGCGCACGGGACGACCGAGGGAGGAGTTCCGTTTCTGGCGATGCGATGGCTGGACGGAGAAGACCTGGCGCGCGTGCTGCGCCGTGGTGCGCTCTCGATCCAAGAGACGCTCGCGCTCGTGCGTCGCGTGTGCGAGGGGCTCATGGTGGCGCACCAGCGCGGGATCGTTCACCGTGATTTGAAGCCCGCGAACATCGTCCTCGTCGGTGGCGTCGCGAGCGGCGCGACGATCGTCGACTTCGGCATCGCGCGTCCCGACTCGCTGACCCGCGGACTGACGCGCACCGGCGCGATCGTGGGAACGGTGGGCTACATGTCCCCCGAGCAATTGCAGGGCGCGAAGGACTTGGACGGTCGTTCGGACTTGTTTTCGCTCGCGTGCGTCGCGTTCGAGTGCGTCACTGGCCGACCAGCGTTCGCGGCGGACAACCTCGGCGCGGCCATCGCGCAGATCTTGCTCGGGGAGTCGCCGCGCGCGAAGGACGTCGCGCCGGGCGTCCCTGCGGCGCTCGACGAGCTGATCGCGTCGATGATGCGCGTTCGCCGCGAGGATCGCGTGCAGAGCGCGCGCGCCGTCATCGACACGATCGACGCGTTTTCGCTCGACTCCGCAGAGCTGTCCGCCGCCGCCACGCAGCTCGCGCCGCGCGACGTGCGCCCGACGCTCCGCAGCGAACGCACGCCGGTCGCGATCGTGCTCGCGTGGCCAAACGACGCGTCGTCGACGCCCGAATCGAGCGACAACGAGGTGCAGCTCACCGTCGACGCGCTCGCGCGAAGGTGGGGCGGGACTTCGACAGCGCTCGCTGGGGGCGCGCTGCTGCTCGTGTTCGCGCACGGCTCGGCGATGAACGAGAAGGTGCAACGCGCGGCGCGGGCGGCGCTAGACGTCTACGACGCGAGCGCGAGCGGGGCGCGCTGGGGCGTGTCTCTCTCGATCATGCAGGCCGAGACCGGCGGCGACGCCGCGACGATGAGCGCGCGCAGCGCGGTCGCGCAGAAGACTCCGACCGCGAGCGTCGCGCGCGGCGTGCTCCTGGATCCCGCGGCGACCGCGTTCTTGGGGCCATCGTTTTCGATCGACGGCGACGAGCTGCAGCGCGTGCTCGTGGGGTACGTCGCGAGCAAAGACGAGGCGAGGCCCGTGCTCGGTCGCAGCGCGGCGTGCGTCGGGCGCGACAAAGAGCTGCGGTTGATCGAGAGCACGCTCGATGAGTGCATCAGCGAGAGCTGCCATCGAGCGATCTTGTTGGTGGCGCCCGCGGGGCTCGGAAAATCGCGCGTTCGGCGGGAGTTCATCGAGCGCACGAAGGGTCGCGAGGACACGCGGGTCGTCGTCGCGCGCGCCGACGTCGGAACGCAGTCCGCCACGCTCGCGACGCTCGCCGCGTGGATCGAAGACGCGCACGGACCGTTCGCGCGCGACGCGGGCGAGCGATGGGACACCCTGCTCGCCGGCGTGACAGCGCTCTGTCGCGCCGCGCCGAGCAGGGCGAACGACGCGCGGATGATGGCCGAGTTTCTCGGGGAAATCGCAGGCGTATCTCCGCCGCATCCGAGCGACACGCTGCTCGACGCTCGCTCGAACCCGCGCGACATGCGGATGCGCTTGCAGTCGACGCTCGAGTCGTGGCTGCTCGCGCTGTGCGCGGTGACCCCGACGGTCCTCGTGTTGGAAGACCTGCACTTCGTCGATGCGTCCTCGAGCTCGCTGCTCTCGAGCGTGTGGAGCGCCCTCGAAGACGCGCCGCTGCTCTTGCTCATGACCTCGTGGCCCGAAGCCGAGTCGCAGCACCCCGCGCTCTGGTCGCTCAAGAACGAGCACGTGATCAAGCTCGATCCGCTGGCGAAGCGCGCGTCCGAGCGGCTCGCGCGACAGCTGCTCGGCGACGATGCGCCGGCGACGCTCGTGCAGCGCGTCTGCGAACTCTCCGCGGGAAACGTGTTTCTCCTCGAAGAGGTGATCCGCCACGCCGGGGCGGGCAGGTCGCTCGACCAACTGCCGACGAGCGCCGTCGCCGTCGTGCAGTCCCGCCTGCAAGCGCTGCCCGCGGACACCCGAAAGGTGTTGCGCGCCGCGAGCGTCCTCGGCGAGCGCTTCGATCCGGCGGCGCTCGACGCGCTCAAGATTTCGGATTCGGCCACGGAGGATCACGGCGCGGTGCTCGAGCGGCTGCGCCGCGAGGAGCTCGTCTTGTCGCCTGCGGACGATCGAAACGCGAAGGGCGAGTGGAGCTTTCGGCACTCGCTCGTGCGTCAGGCCGCGTACGAGATGCTCACGGACGCCGACCGCGCGAGCGCGCATCGAGCGGCCGCCGAGTGGCTCGCCTCGCGTTCGGACGCAGATCCCGCGGTGATCGCGACGCACTACGAGCGCGCGGGCGCGTTCGTCGAGGCCGCGCCTTGGCTGCTTCGCGCGATCGTCGAGCGAGAAGAGATCGGCGACTACGCCGCGGTCTCGGAGCTCGCGCGGCGCGCGGACCACCCTGCGATCCCCGTCGATGTGCGCGCGGACGCTGTGTTCATGTACTTCTATGCCGAGCTCTTTCTCGGGCGCGAGGCGGTCATCGGCGAGATGGAAGTGCGGCTCGCGAGCGGAGAGTTTCCGAAGGGCTCTGTCGGGTGGTCTGCGCTCACCGCTTCGCACCTCGCGATGAAGGTCCACGCAGGAATCGCGTTCGACGTACGGCGCGAGGTGCACAACTTGTTCGAGGGCGGGATGCGATTCTCGTCGTCGCTCTCGTCGGTGTTTACGCTCGCGCTGCTCTGCGTCTCGCTCATGCACCTCGGGATGCGCGCCGAAGCGCGCCGCGTCGCGGACAAGCTGCAAGAGCTCACGGACGCGCCGCAGACGCCGGTCGGCTGGATCGCGCTTCGCGAGTCGTACGTCCCGTGGTTGCTCGCCGTGGAGGACGACCCGTCGGCGCTCGCGCGGCACCGTGAGGCGATTCGGCTCGCGCGGGCGCACTGCAACGCGATGCGACAGCTCGAGATCATCCCGCCCTACGTGGCGTTTGCGATCGAGTTCGGGCAAGAGGACGAGGCTCGATCGATCGCGAGATCATTCGTCGCGCCCGCCGGGCAAGCGCACCCCGCGGGAGACTTCGGGCTCATGGGGGACGCGGCGATCGCGACGTTCGGGGCCGAGCGCCGGGACTGCAGGGAGCTGCTCGCGCTGCAGCGAAATCCCGAGTGGAAGCACGTTGACCTTTGGCTCCGCGCGTTTTGCTTCGCGAGCCCGTCGCTCGCGGCGCCGAACGACGCCTCGATCGCGCGAGAAGCGTCGGCTCGGCTCGACGAGCTGCTTGGAGAGTGTGGACCGATGTTGACGCATCGCTCGTCGGTCCTCGCGCTCATCGCCGAGTGTTCGCTCAGCGCTGGCGACGCAGCGCGCGCGCTGGCGGCGACGGACGACGTGTTCGCGACCGGCGACCTGCTCTTGCCGATGATGCGCACGCGCAACCTCTTGACCCGCGTCCGAGCGCTGCGAGCGCTCGGGCGACTCGACGAGGCCGAGCGCGAAGCGGGCCTCGCGAAGAGCAGGCTGACCTTGTTCGCAAACGGCCTGGACGACCGCGATCGCGCGGTGTTTCTGCGGGCGCCCGCCGTGCGTCAGACGATGGAGCTCTGAGCGCGTACGCCGGCGTTGTCCGCGCCGCGCGGTCACGCTCGCACACGTATTCAATTTCGACCGTGATTCGCTGCGACGCGCGCGATGGAGCTCGGGTGATCGAACGACTCACGAGCTCCCGGTGCGCTGTCGCTGAGCCGCGACTATCTCCTCGCGCACCACCAACGATCGCAGCGCGCCTCGGGTGACGAGCCAGTAAACGATCACGGTGACGCACGCGGCGTCGCCGAGCGCGGCGAACACGGTGAGCGGCGTCGCGAGTCCCGCGGTGATCGGGCCGAGGAGGCGAATCGCGTAGAGGGTCTTTCCGATCGCGCCGAGCAAGAGGATGAGCGCGTGGCGGTGCGGGTCGCGCGCCGCGAACGCGTAGCCGATCGCGAAGAGCAGCGTCTGCCCCCACGCGCCGCGGTAGAGATCCAAGACGAGCGGCGATTCGGGCAGGTGTCCGTGAAAGCGCACGAAGCTCGCGCGCGGATCGAAGAAGCCAGGGACCGCGCCGAGCGCCGTCCACGCGGCGACGAGGGCGAAGGCGAACGAGAAGGGATCGCGTCGAGCGGTTGTCGTGTTCATGGCCCGAGCATGAACATCGCGCGGCGCGAAGGTCCTCAACCTAGGTCGAGACGCGCCGCGATTTGCGCCGTGAACGGAGACGGCTGAGCTGCGTCGGCGTGATCCCGAGGTACGCCGCGATCTGATAGAGCGGGATCTCGAACTCGAGCCGAGGGTAGCGTTCGGTCAGCGCTGCGTACCGCCGAGACGCGCTCATCGTCGCGATCTCGAGCTCTCGACGCTCGTTCTCGAGGTAGAGGCTCTCCGCGAAGCGCCGCTGAATTTGCAGGAGATCGATGAAGTCTCGCTCGAGTCTCAGGAGCGCGTCGTGCTCGAGCGTCCACACGACGCTGTCCGTGAGCGCCTCCTGCGGAAGCTCCACGGGCTGTCGCGTGAGCAGCGACGCGTAGTCGCCGATGAGCGCCGGGGCGACGAAGAAGTACTTGTTGTATTCTTTTCCGTCGGCCGTTGTGTAGTACGCGCGGACGACGCCTCGCTCGAGCAGACCGATCGTTCGCTGGCGTTTTCCCAGGACCGCGAAGTGTTCTCCGCGCGCGAGCGGGCGACGCGAGAGGAGGGGACGCAGCGCGCTCCATACGGGATCTGGGAGCGGATGAACGGCGTTGATCATCGCGACGAGCTCGGCGGGAAGGTCACTCATGGTCGCGCGCTCGCGAGCGTGTCGAGGATGATCGGAGCGGCAACGCGCGCGGGCACCCGAAGCGGCAGCGCAGAGCGGCGCGATGGATCAGCATCGTGCGCGAAGTGTATCGGAAGACGTCGTCGCGATCGCTCGCCCGCGGGCCCCGTCTGTTTGACCGAGGTTCGACGCGAGCGCGATACTCGAACCGTGCCCTATCGCGAAAGCGCTGACGCATCGGCGCCATTGCAGCGCGTCGAGCTGCTTCGCATCGGGTCGACGACGACGACGCTCGCACCGCAGCTCGCGGTCGGCGCGTTGGTGCTCGTCGCGTGCGCGGCGTTTTCACACTGCGGTCGAGGACCCGCCGTGAGTTGGGCGGACGCGCTCCTCGTCGTCGGCGTCGCGGTCGCGTGGTACGTCCGAAAGGCGTCGCTCGAAGACGCGCAGGTCGTCGTGTCGCTCGAGCGCACCGAAGCCGGTCGCGCCGTGCTCATCGAACGAACCCTCGGATCGGTGGTTCGGAGACAGCGCATCGAAACCGAAGAGCTCGTGACGCTGAGCACCGAGACGAGCGCCGCTTCGTCGTTGTCCGCAGAGACCGCTGCGTTGACCGTGCGCTTGCACGCGGGGACGTCCGAGCCGATCGAGCTCTATTCGGCCTCGGGCGACGAAGCGACGAAGCGAGTCAGGGCGGCGATCGAGGGGTTCGAGCAGCGCGCCGCGCGCGTTCCGACCGCAAGAGAGCTTCGGAAGCTCACAGCGGCGAACGCGAAGAGTCCTGACAAGAACCAGCGCGAGCTCAACGATCGCTACCGCGCCTGGTTCGACGAGGCCATCGCGGCGGACAACCCCGAGGTGCTCGGCGACGTTCTCGATCGAGGATTTTCGATCGACCACTCCATCGACGCCGACGGAAGCACCGCGCTGGACGTGGCCACGCGCCGCGGCGCAGCCAAGTGTGTTCGACTGCTCGTCGAACGCGCCGATCGCGCCCTCGCGCAGCGCGCGACGCTTTCGGCGGGCGCCGCCGAGGCAGAGGCGGGCGAGGTCACGCGCGTTCGCGTCGATGCAGGCGCAAATTCGCAGAGTTCTGGCCGTGCGGGCGAAGACGCGGACGAGGTGTTTGCGAGCGCCGAGACGACGACGGCGAAGAAGTAGCCAACGCGAACCGTCGCTGCGCGTCGCAGCGCCGCTCGCTTCTCGCTCACGTCGGCTTCGACGAGCTTGTCGTGTTGGGGCGCGCGACGCGCGAACGACGCAGCACGCGCAGGAGCGCGCGGAGGTTGGCGATCGCCGAGGTGATCGCGACCGCGCTGATCGAGACGATCCCGGTCCCTGTCGCGCTCTCGTGCCAGCGCACAATCTCCGCAGCGAAGCGCTCGCGAACGACGGACTCGGCGCCGAGGGACCCTGAGCTCACCGACTCGTCGATTCGCGCGTGCATTTGCGCGGCTGTGAACAGCGTCAGCAGCGCGAAGCCGACGGCGAGCACGCTGTGAACGATCCGCGGAACGCGGCCCCAACGTCGATCGGGATCGTCCACAGCGACCGCGAACAACGCGAGCACGAGGAGCGTCGGCGCGACGCAGAACAGCGTGAGCACGAGCTGCGCCCCGGTCGCCTCGTGGATCGGGTTCACGACTTGGCTCCTTCCATGGCTCTGCCATCCGTTGGCGACCCGCAGGCTGCGTGGTTCATGACTTCCGCTGGCCTGTACGTCTACGTGAAAATTCCCTAGGGAACCGTGTACGAGCACGACCATGTCCCGTAGCTCGACGACGTGACGCCGTTGCGCGTCGAGCCCGTGTAACTCGAAGCCCCGGGCGCCATCGTGATCGTGACGTCGCCTCCCGAAGCGAAGGTGATGCGCCCGCGGTGTACGGCCGCTGTGCACACGGACGAGTCGTGCGTGTACACGTCCGTGCCCCAGACGCTCCCGGCTGTTCCCATCGGGGGGCAGCGAAACGTGTGGCTCGAGCCGATGATCCCGGGCGCGCTGCAATCGAACGCGAGCGCGTTGGTCGACCACGTCGACGGCGGCGGGCCGCACACGCCCGCGACGCACGTCTGACCCATGGCGCACGCGCGGCCGCAGTCGCCGCAGTGCGCGGCGTTGCTCGCCACATCGACGCACGTTCCGCTGCAAGAACGCTGTCCCGAAGGGCAACCGCAGACGCCCATCGAGCACGATCCCGCGCACGGCGCGCCGCACCGCCCGCAGTGAAGCGCGTCCGTCGCGACGTCCGCGCACACGTCACCGCAGCTCGTCGCGGGCGCGGCGCACGTCGGCGCGACGACCGCAAACGAACAACGCCAGACTCCGTACGAGCTCGAGCTGACGCCGCTGCGCATCGAGCCGACGTAGCTGTCTTGGCCCGCGCGCATCTCGACGGTGATCGTTCCTCCTGCGGCTGCCGTGATCCTGCCAGCGTGAACAGCGGCGGTGCACACAGACGAGTCGTGTGTGTACACGCCGGTCCCCCACACATTTCCGGCGGCGCCGCTGGGAGGACATCGATAGGTGATTCTCGAGCCGATCACACCAGGCAACGAACAGTCGTTCGCAGTGGCGTTGGTGCTCCAGGTCGCGTCGCCCGAGCACGCGCCATCGACGCACACGAGCCCCGCCGCGCACGCGCGATCGCACGCGCCGCAGTGGGCGCTGTCGGTCCGAGTGTCCACGCACGATCCGCCGCACGACGCTGTGCCGCTCGGGCACCCGACGTCCATCGGCGCGCTCGCGTCGGGAGGAATCTCCGAGCCGATCGTCGAATCGCGCGGATCCAGTCGATCCACGAGCTCTTGGACATCGGCGGGCTGCGCATCGACGCCCGAGTCCATCGCGCGTGCATCGATCGTCGAGACGTCCGCGGGAGGGAGCGTGACGTCGGCGCTGTCTGCGCTCGTCGCGTCGGTTGCGCGCTGATCGGGCGCGGCGTCCCGTCGCACGAGCGGCTCGGGCGAGCAGCGAACGAGCAACGCCGCTGCGAGCGGCGCCGCGAACCGAAGTGCACGTCGATCCGAGAGCATCTCGAAGCCGAGGATCGCACACCGCGCGCGCGCTCAACGGCGGGTGAGGGTGATTCCGTCGGCGTACGCGCGCCGACCGTCACAGGGCTCGGTCGTGGTCGTGAGCCGCACCGTCGCGCACGTCGGATCGAACGACACCGCGTACACGCCGCGATCCGCGACGGGACACGCGAGAAACGCTGGCATCGCCGAGGTGTCGTTGACCTCCAGCGCGGACCCCGAGAGAGACCACGTCCCGCGGATGCTCCCGGCGGAGATCGCGGCCGTCCACGTGCTCTGCTCGAAGGTCCATTGCAGCGATTGTCCGGCGAAGGAGCCGCCCGCGATCGTTCCCTGCCACGCGCCGACGAAGGTGCACGCGCCGCTCGCGTCCGCGTCGGGCATCGAGCCGTTCGTGTCCGCGGGCGTCGCGTCGTTCGCCACGCCCGAGTCCGATGGTCGCATGGGGTCGCAGGCACCCACGAAAACAACAAGCGCGAGCACGCGCAGCGCGCGACCCGTCGAAGCGGAGCGGTTCATCATCGACGAGCGACGGCTGCAGCGCCCGTGCCGCCCACGCTCGAGCGTCGCGAATGCTTGGAAAATTCCAGAGAAATTAACGATTGTTTCGGTGCCCCACCAGCGCGGCGTCGAGCAAAACCTGCACGCTCGATGCAAGACGCAGCGCGTGGCCACGCGCTGTCTCGTCGAGCGCTTACAGCGCGAGGCACGCGCGCGATCGAAGCTGAACGACTTTGCGCTGCGCGTTCAGCGTCAAGTACGCGAGGCCCGTGTCGTCCGAGTCGAGCGACGTCTCTGCGTCTTCGAACTCGAACGTTGCGTCGGTGGTCGCAGCTCCGCTCGGGACTCGAATCGTGATCGACCCGCTCTCGGGAAAGCAGTCCGCCAACAAGTGTCGCGAGAGGTTCTGCGACCGAAGCGAGAGCGATTGTCCGTCGATCATCGCCGTCCCATCGATGTTCATCGTGACGATGGTGTTGAAGCGCGACGCCGTGACGCGCATCGAGCCGCCGATGCGAACGGGCGTCGAGGCTCCCTGGGTGATCGAGAAATCGCCGAAGGTGCCCTCGAGCGTCGAGCCGTCGACGAAGCGCACCATGATCGAGCCGTTGACCGTCGGCGCGTCGGTGATCGCGAAATTGCGAAACGCCACGCCGAGCGTCGTGGTGCCCATCGCCTCCATCGAGCGCACCGTGATCCCGCCGAACACGCGCGTGGACGCCTCGGGCAACGCGCATCCACCCGCGGCGAAATCGAGGCTGAGCTCGCCGGTGGTCGCGTTCGAGCTGGTCGTGGCGCACCCGCCGAACGCTTGTCGAAATCCCGTCTCCAAGATCGGGAGCGTGACCGAAGGAACCGATCCAGGCTCTCGCCCCGCCATGAAGCCGATGCCCACGCCCGTCACTTCGAGGCCGAGCAAGAGCTTGTCGAGCTGCGCCGCCGCCGCGACGTACGCGGGGTCCGTCGTGGGCGCGGGCCTCGCGCAGGCTGCACACGCGAGGGCCGCGATCGTCGCTACCCCTGCTGCGTGGGCGCGGGCTCGATGGGCAAATTGTCTGCGCACGGTCGAGACCGCTCGGTGATCGGAGTCCGTGCGTGCGTGATCGTACAGATCGTGGTGGTTCATGGCGTTGCCCTCATCGAACGACGCTCCGCGCTTGTGGCGTGTGCGCCACGCGCGAGGCGCGCGTGTGTCGAGCGCACCACAAATCCAGGCGTGTCGGTGGTGTTTGGAGTCATCGCGCGAAGCAATGCACGTTCGAAGCCACCCGGGCAGCCGGCCGCGCGGATCGACGCGACGAATCGCGCCGCGCGCGCTACGCGAGGCCCACGGCCGCGCGGCTCACTTCGAAGAGCTTCTTGGCGGCCGCGTCGTTGTGCGCCTCGGGGTTCGGCGATCGCATCGGCCAGCCGCCCGCGTTCGCGGACTTGTCGCGGTACATCCCGCGCTGGCTGAAGTACGCGCCCGCGTGCGCTTCGACGTCGGGCGCGAGCAGCGCGTAGAGGGAGCTCTGCGCGCCCTCCCAGGGCTCGATCATTCCTGACAGGCGAAAGACAGGGTAGAGCACGTAGTCTTGCACCCAGCGCGGCATCGTCGCGCTGATCAAGTTGGTGCGCACCCACCCGGGATGAACGCTCACCGCGGTCACGCCCGTCCCTTCGAGTCGCGCGGCGAGCTCGCGCGCGTGCAACACGTTGGCGAGCTTCGATTGCGCGTACGCCTCCCAGCCGTCGTACTTGCGCTTCTCGAAGTGCAGGTCGTCGAAGTCGAGCTTCCCGAAGCGCCCTTGCGCGACGTCGTGGTAGCAGCTCGAGACCGCGACCACCCTCGACGGCGCACCTCTTTTCAAGGCGTCGAGCAAGAGCTCGGTGAGCAAGAAGTGGCCGAGGTGATTGACGCCGAACTGCGTCTCGAAGCCGTCCTTGGTCTTGCCCTGCGGCGTGTTCATCACGCCTGCGTTGTTGACGAGCCCGTGGAGGGTGGGGTGTTTCGCGAGGAGTTTTTCAGCGAATCGACGCACGGACGCGAGCTCGGCGAGGTCGAGCTCGAAGACTTCGATGGCGCCCTTCGCGCCCGCCGCGACGATCGTGTCTCGCGCTCGCTCGCCCTCGGACACGCGACGACACGCGAGCACGACGGTGGCGCCCTGCTTGGCGAGCTGCTCGACGGTCGTGAGGCCGATGCCCGAGTTTGCGCCAGTGACGACGAAGGTCTTTCCGGACAAGTCGCGCGCGAGGATCTCCGGCGGACAGAGCAGCGGTTTGGGCATCGAAGCCAAGCTCCCTTGTGAGTGTGACGATCGCGAACCGAAGCGCGCGTGCGCGCGATCGCCGATTCGCGGTCCCACGATAGAGCAGTCGGATTCCGCTGACAGCGCTGCGTTGCGATTCTTTACAGTGTCGGGTTCGTGCTACCGAAGGCGCCCATGACGTTCTCTCAGTGCCACCTGCGCACGCTCGTCGGACGGTTGGCTTCGACGCCCGGGGTCGTGCTCGACCCCGAGTACTCGTCGATTTCGCGAGGCATGCTGGGCTGCAAAAAGTCTGTCGAAAAGAAGCTCGTCGAGAAGTACGGCGCGGCGCTCAGCGCCACGCTCGGGCAGGTGGCCGAGGCGGAGATCGGATTCACCGCGACGATCGACGGACACGACGGCCCGATCGTGGGGCGGCTCGCGATCCCTTCGGCAGCGACCCTGTTGAAGCAGGATTTCGCCTGGCACGCGAAGAACAGCAGCGCGCTCGCGGTCGCTGAGGGATGCGAGTACGCGCTCATCGATCGGCACGACGACGGGTCTCGCGCGTGGCTCGTTCGAGCGCGTGATGGCGCGATCAGCGTTCATGTCGCCGAAGCGGGGCAACAGCGACCGAGCCGACCGTTTGCAGCGGACCTCGACGAGTACATGCAGCGAGGGTTGTCGCGCTGGTTCGTCGCGGGTTGGCTCAACGACCAGGACCCGAAGGCGCGTGCCGCGGTCGAGCGCGCGGTCGACGCGCTGAAGCGCGTGCAGATCGAGCGGACGATCCGCGTCGAGGTGATCGAGCGCGCGCCGCTCGACGACGCGGCGGTCGAGGCGTTCGTCGCGACGTATCTCGAGCACGCCAAGGGCTGGGAGAAGGCGATGAAGGCGCGCGTGAAGGCCATTCGCAAGCTCGGCCCGATCGTTCGCGTGAGGCTCCACGTGATGGCGTCGCCGGTCGAGTTTTTGCCCAACGATCGCGTCGCGTCGCTGCTCGCGGATGCGCCCGGAGGAGAGCGATTTCTCGAAGCCTGCGGGGCGTCGGATCCGCGCTTCGACTGGTTGTGGCACCACGAGTACGCCCACTCGATCGCGCCGCCCGAGTACCTCGGCTCGAACTACCTCGAAGAGGTCGATTTCGAGGGACGCCAGACCGAGTTCACCGCGGACTGCGTGCTGTGCGCGTCGATGGTTCCGGGGCTCGAAATCGGGACGAAGTTCGTCGCGACCAAGCCGTACGCTTGAGCGTGGCGCGCGTGGCGCTCGGTCTTCAGCGTCGACGCGAACGAGACGTTGCCCGACCGCCGGCCCCGGCGGTGGGGCACGGTCGATAGAGGCCGGTCGCGTCGACGTACACCGCGTCGCCCGCTCGACACGCGCCGCGAGGGGGAGCGCGCTGCGGAACACGCGGGTCGCGGTTCGCCGGTTCGGTCGAAGGCGGAACGCCACACGCGCGATAGAGGCTCGCGACGCGGTCGTAGTAGACGCGCTCGCCGTGCGCGCACGCAGGGTTCGAGTGCGTGGGGGGCTTCGGCGCGCCATTGGACCCGGAGCTCGACGCGCGCGGCGTGCTCGGCGCTCCCGCGTCGGTGGGGTTGTCAGCGGACGCCGAAGACGATGCACACACAATCAAGATCGCGGCGGCGACGCTGAGCATTCGCGAGGACATCGTGAGCACACAAGAGCGTGCGGGTGGGCGTGCTCTGACACTCGACGCCCGAGCGAGCGGGGGACTCGCGTTCGACCGTGAGCCCTCGCGACACGGTCCAGGTGTTGCGCGGGGCGCGGCGGCGCGAGCACTATTGCAGCGGATGTTCGATCAGTTTGTTCCACGCGAGGGGGTCGGGCGTTCGCGACGGGCATGTGCGCACGCCGCGGCGAATCCAGCGGGGTACTGGGCGTGGTTCTTCGGCGTGGGCGTCGAGCGCGGATGGGTGTGCGCGGCGTGCGCAGCGGCGTATCCCACGGAGCCTGCGTGGGTCGATGTGACGCCCGAGTGGGCGCACGAGGCGCGAGGCGAGGGGTCGCCTTCGGGCACCGTCGGCGCGCCGCAGGTGCTCGTGCGCGACACGGGCGCGAGCTTCGCGCACGAGCGCGTCTCGATTTCGTGGGCTCGATCGATCGTCGACCTCGTTTCCTTCGGAACGTCCCGCGACGAGTGGGCGATCCTCTTGCGAGACGGGACGCTCATCGTCACGTCGTTGCGAGCGACGCAGGGCGAGCGACGGTGGCCCTCGGTAGCGCTCGGCTTCGAGGTCACTGATCAGTGCGCGATTCACAGCTCGAAGAGCGGGCGGTACATCGCCGTCGTCGAGGCGTCCGCGTCGCGCGGCGCGGTGTTCGACACCGAGCGCGGCGCGGTCGTGCTCGCGCTCGATCGAAAGAGCTACCACGCAGAGAACAGCAGGTTTCCCTTCGCGTTCGTCGACGCAGCGGCGGTGCGAAGCCGACTCGGTCACAGCGACGCGACCACGCGGGCCCATCCGATCGCGGAGGACGCGGACACGTTCGTCATCGCTGCGTCGAACTGGAACCGACTCGATCTCTACGACCCCGCGACGGGCCGCGTTCTCTCCGAGCGCTCGCTCGCGACGAGCGACACGGCGTCAGGCGCTCGCGACGCCACGCGCGCGCTCGATTATTTTCACGGCGCGCTCTCGGTGTCGCCGCGCTCGCGCTGGGTGCTCGACAGCGGCTGGCACTGGCATCCGTGGGGAGCGGACAACGTGTGGTCGATCGACGCGTGGTTCGAAAACCCCTACGAGTCCGAAGACGGCGCTTCGCGCGCTTCGTTGGTGCAGCGTGCGTACTTCTGGGACGGGCCCGCGGCGTGGATCGACGAGGACACGGTCGTGGTGTGGGGCTACGGCGACGACGACGAAACGCTGATCCCCGCTGCGCTCATTTGCTCGGTGTACGAACGCGCGCTCTTGCGTTGGTTCGCCGGGCCGACGATCCGCCAACCCGCTGCGTACCCGCCGCGCAACCTGAAGGACACGCTCGTGTTCGATCGCTGGCTCTTCTCGGTCAGCGAGTCCGATGGAACCTGTGTGTGGGACGTGCGCACGGGCGAACGGATCGCTCGGGACCCAGCGCTCGCGCCCTGGCGCTACCACCCCGGCGCGCGTGAATGGGCGACGGTGAACGAAGACCACGTCGTTCTGTCTCGCTTCGTCGAGCGATCGGACGAGGCGAGCGGGTTGAAATGATGTGCTCGCGTGCCCGCCGCTTCGCGCTCAGCCGTGATACACACGCGACGCGACGATCGCTCGCTCGCGCACGTCGAACGTCTCGGACACCGCCAGCACCGGTTGGCCGTCGGCGTGTCGGAGGTACTCGATCACGACGCGCTCTTCGCTCGCGGTGAACGTCAGCGGTTCGTACCGAAGCGACGGCGTCGCGGCGAGCGCCGAGGTCCACCATTGGAAGAGCGCCTTGCGGCCGCGGATCTTTCCTTCTGTTTCGGGCTCGCGCGCGCGGAGCTTCGGTGAGGTGTGTACGGCGTCTTCGGCGTAGAGGGACACGAGCGCCTCGACGTCGCCGCGGTTGAACGCGTCGATCCACCGCCGCGCGATCGAGAGGTTGTCTTCGATGCTCATCGCGCGAGCGTACTCCGGCCGAACGCGCTTCGGCGCTCGGCCGTCAGAGTCCGTCGCGGGTGTGCGATCCTCGCGGCGGCGGAGGTTCGAGGAGCACGATGGCAGGCAACGAAATCGAAGGAGGCGCAGCGCTCGACGCCTACGCGCGCAAGTACATGGCCGCGGGCGAGACGGTGCTCGGCTTTCACAAACAAGTCTCGCGAATCATGCTGTACGCGTTGGGAACGGGCGTCCTCGGCGGCGTCGGCATGGTCGTCTACGAGTCGTTTGCGAAGGGGCGACCGCTCAATTTCGCGGCGCTCGCCGTGATGATCTTGATTGTTGGCCTGTATTCGCTGCTGTTGTCCGCGTTCTTCGGCGTCACGCGGGTACTCGTGACGGACAAGTTCGTGCGGATCAACCTCGGCCTCGCGGGACCGGAGATTCCTCTCGGCGCGATCGAGTCGGTGAGGGCGACGGACGCGACGTATGCAGTGGGCGTCCGGCCCTTTGGCGACGTGACGACGTACCACTCGGGCGGCGCGACTGGAAGCGTCGAAATCATCTGGAAAAAGCCCGACGGAAAGACCCACACGTCGGTCGTCTGCCTGTCGGATCCTCGCGCGTGCGCCTCGGACATCCAGCGCGCGCTCGCGCAGCGCACCGGCGTACGCGTCGAAGCGCAGGACACGATGCGAGAGGCGGCCGTCGAAGGGCTCGAGGCGAGCGCGCCGACAGAAGTCGCCGAGCGCGGTCGGGCGTCGTAGCAGAGCGTCGTCGCGAAGCGTCTCAGCGAACAGAGAGCTGTCGCGAGAGCACACTGCGACGACGCCGGAGCTCATCGTGAGGTCGCCGAACGATCGGCAGATCTCGAGGATCACTTGTCTCGCAGCGGGTGAAAGCGCGGCGCGCGCGGTCCGCGACTGCGGCTTTGATCACGAACATCAGGCTTCGAGCGGCACGCGCTCGACCGCGCACTCGAGCGTCTTGCCGCCGACGTCGACGTAGAGCGTTCCATCGGTGACCGTCACGCCGAGCTTCGCGCCGCGATCGCCCATGAGCGCGATCACGGCCTCGAGAAACGCGGGGGCGAGCGCGACCGCTTCGATGTCTTCGAGTCGGTGAATTCGCTGCGCGCGCGCGCGGTGTCTTGCAAGAGGCGCGGCTCGTGGTGCGTGACGATCACGACGTGGCGCGAGGCCTTGCTCGCTTTGTGAATGCGCTCGGCGCTGGGCGTTCCCACGTCGATCCAGAGGTCGTAGCCGTTGGCGCTGGTCGTGGCGTTGCGGACCGAGAGCGCCGGCTCGTCCTTCGAGGCGATGCCCTCCTTCGAAAACGCGATTCCGTCCTGAAAATACAGGCAGTACGCGAGCACGCGCGCGCAGAGCGAGCGCTCGGTCTCCGATGGGTGTCGCGCGACGCGCAGGTCGAGCGACGTGTACGCGCCGCGGTCGACGTGCGAGAGGTCGATGACGAAGTGATAGAGCGTCGAGGTGAGGGCCACGCGCGTGTGTACCCCATTCCGCGGCGGTTCGTGGGCGCTGCGGCTATCGGCGCGACTCGATCGCGAGCCGCGCCGCGGTGTCGGTGCTCACGAGCTGAACGTGCGCAGGCAACATGCTCGAGAGGGGAAGAAACGCGTTCTGCAAGGTCAGTCCTCCGTCGCTGGTCATGTAGAGCCACGTGATCGTTCCCCGCGGGTAGTTGGCGATCTCTTCGGCCATGCGGCGAGGGCTGTAGAAGAACTGGTTCGAGTCGTTGTTCACCCCGCGCCACGAGCGCGGCTTGAAGAGCGCGACCTGCCCTCCGTCCGCGCCCGTCAGGATCGTGAAGAACCGGCTCGCTGGCCACGAGAACGCCGGCAACACATAGGGGACGTTCATCGCGAACACGCCGCGAATCGCCCCGCCGAGCCTCGCGTACTTCGGCAAGAACACTCGCTCGGCGTCTTGCCACGTCCCCGCCCAGTCCCAGTGCACGACGCTCGTCACGCCGAGCGAACACGCGTCCTCTTCCGTCGCCGTGACGAATCGATCCTGCGAGTCTGGCGCGAGCGAGCTCGGGTACGCGTACAAGTGGCCGCTCGGTGGAAGCACGAAGTAGTCGCGTCCCGTCACGCGACTCTGCTCGTAGTACCAACGCAGGACATCGGGCGCGAGCTGCAAAAGATGTGGCGAAATGGACCAGCTCAGCGGCGGACACGAGGCGCCGCCCGCCGCGCAAGCCGCGAGTCGCTGCCGTAGCCACTCGCGTCGCGTGCTCATTACGAAGTCGATGTTGTCGCCGTCACCGACGACCACCGCGACGTACGTCCGCGTCGGGTCGTACGTCGTGGTCTCCGGCGGGTTGCCTCGCACGGCGCCTGCGCCGCCCACGGAGGACGCGCGCGTCGAGAAGAACGACAGGTTCGTCGTCTCGCTCGCG
This sequence comes from Myxococcales bacterium, assembly GCA_016793325.1. Taxonomy (GTDB): domain Bacteria; phylum Myxococcota_A; class Polyangia; order Polyangiales. The sequence goes on from JAEUKI010000087.1 coordinate 144,833, forward strand.
ATCGCGCCCATGTTGCGAGTCGGCAGACAAAACGTCTGCGCTTCGTGGATGAAGCCGCCGCCCGTGAGCCACGAGTTGTTGTAGCCGTAGACGGCGACGGGCGTGGGCCAGTGGCCCGCGTTGACGATCGTTCCGAGCAGCGCTCGCTCGGGGTGGCCTTCGGAGCAACCGTTGACGAGAAACACCACGAAGAGCCGCCGCGCGAACACGAGGTCGAGCAGCGTCGGCGGCATGTCCCGCGTGATTCTCGGGTTCGCGGGCGTCATCGACTCGATCTCGTAGCCGGGGTTGAGCATCGCGAGACCCGTCGTCTGCGACCCGAAGCGGTCGAACACGTATCGCGTCGCGAGCTCGGGCGTATTACGGGCGCGGAGCTCTTCGACAGCGTCGAACGACGTCGTCGCGCACGAGACCGTCATCGTGCGGTCCACGGGCAACGCTCCGAGCACCGCCGCAGCCGTGAGGATGTTCGGCATCAACGGTCGCTGGCTCGCGTAGTCGTAGCGAACGCACGACGGAACCTCCGCGGCGCACGTCTGAACAAACGCCGCCGCGTCGACCGTCGACGCGGTCGCGAGCGAGAGCTCGGTGATCCACGCCGCTTCGTTGGCGTTGGACTGCACGTACACAGAGCCCGGAGCGGCGCGATTTCGAAGCCCAGCGCACGCGTGCACCGCGAGCTTCATCGGCGCAGACAGCGCGTTGTCGACGCGCACGACGGTGATCGGTCCCGTGACCACATCGGCGACCGACGCGTCGTGCGGAGCGCACATCGGGGGAGGGAGCGGCGGTCGTTCGACCCGCGGCGCGTCCATCGCCGAAGCGTCGATCAGCGAGGCGTCCATCGATCCGTCGTCGATCGTCGCGTCGATCCCAGCGTCCAAACTCGCGTCGACCGGCGCCGGACGCGCGCTCTCGCAGCCGAACCACGCTGTCGCGAACCCGAAGAGCATCGCGAACTCGAACGTCCGGCGCAGTGTGCGATTCATAGACGAGATGGGACAGCCGCGGCTCCCGTCGGTCAACCCGCCGCGCGCAACGTCGCTCGATAACCTCGCTACGCGTACTCGAGAGGACGTCGTGATCGGTTCACTCTTCGGGCGTGTATCGAAGAACGCCGCACGCGCTGCCGCTTCCGCCGGGCATCTCGAGGCAGAACTGGCTCTGCGTCGCGGGATAGTAGTAGGCCCACAAGAAGCACATCTCTTCGAACGCGGACTCGCCGAACCGAAGAGTGCGGTCGCTCGTGTTGCGATACTCGCAGCGAAGATGCAGGTGCTCGTCGGCCGCGAGTCGCAGCGCAGGCGCGAAGACCGTCTGCGGCGGATCGGACCAGTTTGTCGACCGATGCACCTCGCGGAGGTCCGTCGCGTCCACGCCGGCGCCGCGTCCGATCGAGACCGAGGCGAGCGTTCCGAATTGGTGGGTGTGCGACGAGAGCGAGAACAGGCTCGCGCCCTCGGGAGGCGCGCGTCGAAGCCGCGCTTCGCCCGTGGCGCGGGGGCTCACGCTGATGTCGGCTGTTCCCCAAAAGAGGATGTGCGCTTCTCGGGTGTCCGTCGTGCGCGGGGCGAGGTCGAGCTCGACGGACGCGCGAGCCACCGCGGGCTCGCGGCTGATGTTGATCACATGAAACTCGAATCGCAGGTGCTGCTCGGCCTCCATCGGAATCCCGACGGGCGGGTCCGACGGCAGGCGCAGCGTCGTGCGCTCTTGCTGCGCAGCGACGACGGGCAGCGTCGACGTCGTCGCGCCGAACAGCCCCGAAAATCCGTTGCACGGCGTCCATTCGCGAGACTCCTGCCGCGTCGCCGTTCGGTACACGATCAAGTGATGACTCGCGTTGCCGATGTGCACTCGCGCTTCGCGTAGCATCGCGCCCGCGCGATTGGCGATCTTGTGCACCGCGCAGATCGTCCGCTCCTCGCCGGGCGCGAGCTCGGGCGTCACGAGATCGACTCGGTACGTCTGCGCCGCGTTTTCGACGTCGGTGGCCGTGGTCGCGTCGCTGAGATCGACGCGGTCTTCTCCCGTCCGCGCGTCGCTCGCGGCGTCCATCGACACCAAGGGCGCGAGCGAGCAGCGCGCGACCAGCGTGAGCAGCATCGACCCGAGCGCCAGAGATGCACGATGCACGACTCGGGCGATGGTACTCGAGTTCGCGTGTCGCGTTGGTCCCGTGTTGGCGTGCCTGGCACGGTGCCGCTGGTGCCAGCAGGGCGCGTCGGCGCGGTTCGACGGTGCGCGAGAATTCCCTGCAAATTGTCTGAGTGATTCAACAAAATCGTCGCTGGACTGATCCGTGCTTCGAGCCTCCACACACACGTTTGGAGGTACGAACATCGATGCAACTCATCACGACTCACTTCGTCGCGCTCGCCGCGCTCGCTGTCGTTGCGTGCGCGCCTGTCAGCGAGACAGGGCAACAGGCCGACAATCTCATTGGCGTGACCACGATCACCACGCTCGCGTCTCGCAGCGGAAACTTCGCGGACGGCGACGCGCGCCGGCCGGCGTTGAGCGACAACCGACGCTTCGTCGCGTTCGACACAGGCGCCTCGCTCGCGGCGGGTGACGTGAACTTTCGTCGCGACGTCTATCTGTTCGACCGCAACACGCAGACCGTTCAGCGCATCAGCGTCGCGGCGCCCGGCGGCAGGGACGATGGCGACTCGACGAACGCGACCGTGAGCAGCGACGGGCGCTTCGTCGCGTTCGAATCGACCGCGGACCTCACGGGCGAGCTCACGACGGTGACGCCACCTCGGCCCGTCGGGCAGGTGTACCGCTTCGATCGCGTGACAGGCCAGACTCGACTCGTCAGCCGTGGAACGATTCAGCTCCCCAACGGCACCGCCGCGGAGCCTTCGATCAGCGCGGACGGCAGCCGCGTCGCGTTCAGCTCGACGTCGAGCAACATCTCGTCGGAGGACACCAACACGCGGTCGGACATCTACGTGTTCGTCGCGTCGATCGGCGGCTGCTTGCTCATGAGCAAGACCACCACGACCACCACCACCGCCGGCGTCGTGGGCAACGGCGAGAGCTTCGAGCCGTCGTTGTCGGCGGACGGCAGAGTCGTCGCGTTCACCTCGACGTCGACGAACTTCCACGGTGCGGACTTCAACAACGCCACCGACGTGTTCGTGTACGACTCGATCGCCGCACGAAATACGCTCGCGAGCCGCTCGGGCACGCTTCTCCGCCGTACCGCCAACGGCGCGAGCCGCGAGCCGTCGATCTCTCCGAACGGCCTGCAGGTGGCGTTTACGTCGGACGGGTCCGACATGGTCTCTGGCGACACGAACCTCGTGTCCGACGTGTTCGTCACGACCGTGGCCAGCGGCTCCGTCGAGCGCGTGAGCCGCCCCACCGGAGCGAACACGCAGTTCACCACCGAGAGCTCGTCCCCCTCGATGGACGACGACTTCATCGCCTTCGAAAACGACGGCGCCATCCGCGTCCACGATCTGTTCTACGGATTCACGGTCACTTCGACGACGTTGAGCGACGGCAACTCTCCGGCGCTTCGCGCGATCGGTCGCAGCGGTCCGTTTCTCGAGTTCGACGTCGCGTTCGCGACGAGCGCGAGGCTCGACCCGATCGACACCAACAACGGCTCGGACGTGTACGTCGCGTCGCAGCGATCGCTGTAGCGCTCGGCGCTTCCATCGGAGACGACAATGAACAAGCACTGCACGTTCGCGGCGCTGCTCGCGGCGGTCTCGATTTCGTGTGCCGATATCGCCCCGGTCGAGGACCGTCGGTCCACCGCCCAGTCCCTTCGCGACGACGACGTTCCTCCGCGCGATCCCGACGGAGGAGCGCCGGTGATCGGCGTCGCGCCGAGGGACGGTCGCCCCGCGACGCTCATCATCTCGATGAGCGACGCGACCACGGACGCGCAGCTCGACGACGCCGTGGCGCTCGCGCGGCGGTTGGGCGCCGTTCAGCGCGTGTATCGACAGCTCTTCAAGGGGTTTGCCGCCACGCTGAGCGCCAGCGCGATCGCTTCGATTCGCGCGTGGTCCAACGTGCAGTACCTCGAGTACAGCACTCGCGTTCGCTCGACGCTGGCCCGAGGGCTCGATCGCATCGATCAGCGTCGCACGCCGCTCGACCAGCGGTTCACGGTCCTCGACCGAGCTCCGGGCGTCAACGTATACGTGGTGGACTCGGGCGTTCGGCTCACGCACGTCGAGTTCGAAGGCCGCGCGCGGTCGATCTTCTCCGGCGTCGAGTGCGGCGGCGAGCCCGATTGCACCGGCCACGGAACGGGCGTCGCGTCCGTCATCGCCGGCGCCGAGAGCGGCGTCGCGCGCGGCGCGAACATCTTCTCGGCGAGGGTCATCGCCGCGGATACCTTCGGCGACAGCGAGGTCGTCGTCGACGCGCTCAACGAGATTCGCCGCCAGCTCGCGCGGCCAGCGGTCGTCAACCTGAGCTTCATTGGCGGCGCGAGCCGCTCGATCAATCGCGCTGTTCGCCGACTCGTCGACGCCGGCGCTGTGGTCGTCGCTGGCGCCGGCAACGGTGATCCGGTCACGGGTTTCGACCTGGGCGTCGACGCGTGCCCCTTCAGCCCTGCGAGCGAGCCCGCGGCCATCACCGTCGCGAACGCCGATCCCCTCAACGACTTCCGAAGCGGAACATCGAACTTCGGACCGTGCGTCGACATCTTCGCGCCCGGCGTCGACATCGCGATGGCAGGAAGCGCGACGGACTCTTCGCCGCAAACGCGAAGCGGAACGTCCTTCGCCGCGCCGCACGTCGCCGGGGTCGCGGCGCTCTTGTTGGCGGCGAACCCCGACGCGACGCCCGCGCAAATCACCGCGCAGATCCTCGACAACGCGACGCGCGACGTCGTGCGCGACGCTGGCCAAGGGTCTCCCAACAAAATGTTGTACGCGTTTGCGCCGACGTTCTCCGGTGATCGAGGCTGGTTCGTCGGTGACTTCAACGGCGACGGGCGTGACGATCTGCTTCGCTTCGTCACGGGCGCGTGTGGCGCCGACGTGCTGCTCAGCACAGGGAGCTCGTTTGTCCGCGCGGGATGCTGGACTGGCTTCGGCGTCTCTTCGGTCGGCTGGAAGATCGCTGACTACGACGGCGACGGACGCGACGACCTCGTACGCAGCAGCGGAACCGTCGACGGCAGCTCGACGATCGAGGTGCTTCGCTCGACAGGGGTCGCCTTCGCCGCGCCGGTCCAGTGGTCGTTGATGAGCAGCGGCGACGCGGGGTTCTCCGTCGGTCGGTTCAACTCCGACGCGCGGGCCGACCTCCTGCGGACGCGCGAAGGCGTCAGCGGCGCGGACGTGCTTCGGTCTTCGGGGACGACGTTCGTCTACCAACCCGGCTGGACGCTCGCCGGAGACGGTGATCGTGGGTGGATCGTCGGCGATTACAACGGCGATGGCCGCGACGATCTGCTCCGGTATCGCGCAGGAATCTCTGGTGGCGAGGTCTTCACGTCGACCGGAACCTCGTTCGTGGGCGCGGGGAGCTGGACGCTCGCGAGCGATGGCGACGACGGTTGGTACGTCGGCGACTTCAACGGCGACGGACGGAGCGACTTGTCGCGATATCGCGCAGGGATCTCTGGGGCCGAAGTGTTTCTCTCGACCGGGAGCGCCTTCGCGGGCGCGGGGAGCTGGACGCTCGCCGGACACTCGGCAGAGAAGTTTCGCGTCGGCGACTTCGATGGCGACGGCCGAAGCGACCTGTTGCGAACGATCGCCAACTCCGTCGGCGCGCAACCGTTGCTCTCGAACGGATCGAACCAGTTCGTCCTCCAGCACGACTGGAGCGCGGGCGCTTCGCAGTAGCGCCGGGGCCGCGACGCGCCAACGAGGCTCGGAGGTGCTGCGTTGCGATCGTGATCCACCGCGGATTCGCCGCCGCTGAGAGCCGTCATCCGCTCCGACCGGAGCGGTGTGTGCTCATCACGCGATCGCGCAGCCCGGGGGCGGACGGCACAGGCCGCCGCCTTGCGCGGGGCACATCACTTCGCCGCTCACGAAGCTGCAATTGGGGCCGCATACACAGCTCGCCGAGGCATCGCCAGGTTCCGTCGCGTCCGCGACAGCGTCCGATGCGGCGTCGGACGCAGGCGATGGTGCGCATGCGCCGAGGCTCATCGCGAGCACGGTGACGGCGATCGTCCTCGGGATCACGAGCGGACGTTGGTTCATGGTTCGATCGTACCGCGAAGCGAGCGACGTCGAGGCTTGCTCCGAGAGGGCGCTCGGAAGTGGGTCAGTCGCCGACGCGAAGGGTCTCGGGCACCGCAGGGTAGCCGTCGAACGGCGCGTCGACGCGAAGGCTGTGGCGCGATTCGGCGAGCAAAAATGCTGCCTCTGGGCGACTGCGTAGGTTCGCTTCGAGTCGATCGAGGTCGGGCCGCGCGCCGATGTAGCTCGCGCGCGCCGGGAGCTTCCCGAGGACGTACGGCACCCACGGGTAGCCTGCGTACTTCTCGAAGACGCTCCCGACTTTCCAGAAGTGCGATGGCTCGGCGTTGGGCTCGCAGAGCAAGAAGTCGTAGTTGATCTCGAGGATGTGCCGATCGCCCAACCACGAGGGAAACACCGCGCTGTGCACCGCGCCTTGCCACCACGAGGCGCTCAGCTCTTCGGCGACGTGCGTGTGCGTCGGCGCGATCGTCGCGCGAAGCTCGTTGGCCAGATACAAAAGGTGCAGGACCTCGTGGAGCACCTCGTCGACCACGATCCACACGTCGAGGTCGACCTCGTGGTTGGGCGGGTCGACGATGTGCTTGTAGCGCGTTCGACGAAGCTCTCGATAGAACGCGAACGACCCGACGTACTGTCCTCCGTGCGCGGCGCCGGCCTTGGTCGCGAGGTTGGTCTGGCACGTGAGTCCCTCGCTCACCAATACGTCGATCAGCGTCGCGACATCACCGAACACCGGACACTCGCGCTCTCTCTCGCGCAGCGCGCGCACGTAGCGATCGAGCAGCGAGAGCGTCTCGGGTGCGTGTCGAAATCCGATCGCGACGGTGGGCTCTTCGCCCGGCGCCGGAGGGCTGACCCTCGCGGTGCGCAGCGGCCCTTCGAGCGACAAGGGCGGCGCGCCGAACAGCGTCGATCGAACGCGATCGACCTGCGCCGCCAGCGTGCCGAGCTGCTTCGAGGCCAGCACGCATGCGAGCGCATAGCGCCCCAGCGCGAACGCGGCGTCCGTGTCACCGTCGGCGACGAGCGCGATCACGCGACCTGGGTGCAATGTCCGAGCGGGGTTGCGCGAGTCATCGAAGAGCTGACGAAGCAGCTCCATCGCGTCGTAGAAGCCCTCGGGGCTTCGCGCGTCGAGCACGAGGGCGCCGATCTGCCCGCGCGCAGCGAGGTCGACCACGGAGCGCGCGTTGCGAAACCAACGGACTCGAACGGTCGAGAGTGCCTCGACGCGCGCCTCGCCGAAAAGTACGACCTCGCTCGTCACGCCTGATCTCTCGGGTATCATCGCACTCATGAGCGACGAATCAGCCGCGAAATTGCGCGCTCGCGCGATGGGTCTCGCCGTGACAACGACGCTGCTCGCGGGCGTCGTCGACGCGTGCACCAACAACACCGAGGCGACTCAACAAGCGCAGAGCAGCGGCTCGGAGGCTGCCGACGCTGGGGCGAGCACAACGGCCTCGATCGAGACTGCCGACGCCGGCACGGCGTCGACGGAGAGCGCTAACGGGTCGGGCGGACTCGCCGCGGGGCCCGAAGACGCGGCGACTCCGAGGCAGTGGCAGAATCCGCACGGACGCGGCTGAGCGAAGAGTCTTCTTTCGAGGTCGCCGCGCCGTCGAGGGGCCTCTGACGCCACGAACAACCTGTGCGTTGCTCGAGCGCTACGCTTCGGTGTGCGTCGTGCTGCGACGCAGCGCTGGAGCGACGATGGCCGCGAGCAACAACAGGCACGCCCACACGGCGCACGAGGACACGAGCGTCGATGTCCGGACGAGCTCGGCGGTCGATGGCGAGCGGATCGTCAGGTCGATCGCGCGCTCGAAGCAGTAGGTGACGAACACGAACGCGGTGATCGCTCGGGGCACGCGACCCGCGCTGAGCATCAACGCGAAGACGATCATGACGTGCGTTCCCTCCCACGCGAGGGGCGAGGCGAGGACCGAGGCGATCACGAGCGCGCTCCACGCGCGCCAGCCGTGCGCGGGGCGACGTTGGGTCACGAAGAGGGCGAAGGCGCACGTCGCCGAGACGAACGCGAGCCGCGCGCACAAAGACAGCGTCGCGGCCGTGCGCGGAGCGAGCGCGGTCCACGCCGTCGTCCATGTGTTCTCGAGCGTCGAGCGCGCGAAGAACCCAGCGATTCCCTGGTTGAGAAAATGCGCGGAGTCCGCGGTGAGCGCGTTGGTCTTCGGGAGAACTTCGGTGAACCACCGCGTGCTCTCGCCCGGCAGCGCGAGCGCGCCCACCGCCGCAGCGAGCCCCAACGTGACGAACGCCCCGAGCCACGCGCGCCCACGCTGAGCGCGCGGCATCGCGAGAAGAACAATGATCGGCGCGAGCTTGACCGCGGCCACCGCGCCGATCAGCGCGCCGGACGCCCACGGACGCGTGCGCCGAAGCGTCCATGCGAGGGCGACCGCGAGCAGCACATAGTGATTGATCTGACCGACGAAGAAGCAGAACACGCTCGGCGTCGCGCCGATGAGCAACGCCGCGAGCCAGGGACGGTGCCTCGCGCCGAGCAGCCACAGCGTCGCGCAGTAGGCGACGAAGAGCCCGACGCTCCAGAGGGCAAACGCGACGCGAGGAGCGAGCACAGTCAGCGGCGCGATCGCGAGCGCGAACCACGGGGGGTAGATGAAGTCGCTCCCTGGCCGAAAGGCGACGGAGGCCTCGCGCGCGAGAGACTCGGCGAGCGCGACGTCGTACGGCGAAGCGCCGCGGCGCACGGCGACTCCCGCGAAGTAGAAGTCGTAGAAATCCAGCCCCGAAAACGCAGCGGAGCCGGGCCATCGCAGCGCGTGAACGCTCGTGACGACCGCCGCGAGCACGAGCGACAGCAAGACGAAGAGCGCGAACGGCGCGGGCGGGATTCGCGTGACGGACGTCGTCGTCGTACGCGTGGCTTCAGCGATTGGAGGCATCGATGGCGGACTCGAGTCCTGCATTGTCGACGCGCGCAGCGCCGCGAGACCACGGAAAACAACCGGTCGCACGGCGCCGTTGCGGTCGATTGCAGGCTTCGCGAGGACCGGTACGATACCGGCGTCGTTCGTGGCGCACGGTCGCGCGCGACGACGAACAACGCGAGGAGGGCTTCATGTATCAGCAGCCAGGTCCATTCGTGCCGCAAGGGCAGGGCGGGCAACTACCGCCGGGTTACCGAGTTCCGGTTCCGCAGTCGGACTACCAGTTCAACGAGCTCGAGTGCTCAGTGATCAGCGAGCTGTCGGACAACGCCGGGTTCTTCGGGGGCGTGGCGCTGGTGTTCGGCGTCGTCGGGACGCTCGGATCGTTCTTCTCGCTCGTGTCGGGACAGGGAAAGACCTCGGGCCTCGTGTCGGTCGTCGGGCTGCTCGTGCAGGGGATCTTCGCTCGAAGCGCGTCACAAAGTTTCAAGTCGGTGCTCACCTCGACCAGCGGTCACATTCACGGAACGCTCGACGCGCTTCAGTCCCTGAACCGTTTCTACCTGACGATGTGCGTCGTCGGTGGACTCAACGTCCTGGTCTCGTTGTTCAACGCCGCGCGCTTGATGACCTCGGGCTGAGCGCCCCGACCCTTCGAGGAGCAACACAGCAATGTACCCACCAGGACAGGATGGATCCTTCGGCGCGCCGACGCAGTCGCAAGGCAGTGTTTGGGGCCCGACCCAGGGCAACTACGAGTTCAACGAACAAGAGAACCAGGTCATCGCGAAGCTCGCGACGACGACCAAGATCAACGGGATCATTCAAGCCCTCTCGTTCGGCGCTGCCGTCGTCACGCTGTTGGCGATTCTTTCGCGGGCGGGCAACTCGGGCATGGCAGCGGCGCAGGCAGGCGGCGGTCTCATCGGGCTCGCCATCGCCGGGTTCTTCAGCTTCTTCGTGATGATCTCGATGTTTCGCTCGTCCGCGGCGCTTCAGCGCGTCGTCGACACGCAGGGCAACGACATCGGCAACCTGATCGAAGCGCTCGCTCACCAGCGCTCGTTCTTCGGGATGATGAAGTGGCTCATGGTGGCCGCGATCGGCCTCGTCGCCCTCGCGTGCGTCGCGGGAATGCTCTTCGCTGGCAGCCTCGGGACGTAGCCCCCGCGCCGACGCAGCGATCGACCGCGATCCCCCCTTTCGGTCGTCGCTCAGAACTCGGCGGCGCCGACGTCGTGGCCCGCGCCGCGAGGACGCGCTGTTCCGAAGAAGTCGATCGACGGGGCCCCTGCGCTCGTGCCGCGGTTGATGCACATCGAGCCCATCTGGAGGCGCAGGTTCGTCGCGCTCACGAAGAGCGGGTCGACCGAGAGCGTCGCGGACGCGGTCGGCGCGCCGACGAGCATGTCGACCGCGGCGACGGTGCTCAGCGCCGTCGTGTTCTCGTCGAAGTACAGCGTGTCGCCTGCCGCCTGAAAGTGGAGGTCGTTGTTTTCGACGAGGCGCAGGTCTGCGAGGCGATGACCCTCGGCGATGGCCGCGCGCGTCGTGCACCGACCCGGATGAACGATGTTGTTTCGAAGCACGCCTCGCGCGCCGGGCGGGGCCGAGTCGTTCGCTTCGACCGCGATTCCTCGGCTCGTGCACATCGGTCCCACGGTCAGCGGTCCCTCGCCGAAGATGTCGTTCGAGTGGAGGTCGGGCTCGGCGAGGCCCGTGCTCACGATCCGCACGCCGTCGGTGCGGGCCGGGGGCGCTGCAGAGCCACCACTATTCAAGCAGCGCGAGCCGTAGATGACGTTGTTCTCGACGCGGGCTGCGCTGTTGGTGAGCTGCAAGCCGACGCCGAGCGTCCGCGCGCAGCCCGCCTCGATCGTGTTGCGCGCGATCACGGGGTTGGCGCTCTCGATCGTCACGCCGAACGCGTTGACGCCGCTCTGACCGGTGATCGTCGTGTTGCCTTCGATCCGCACGCACGACCCGCGCTCGCAGCGCACGCCCGTCGCGTTCGGCGGAAACCCTCCGCCAGCGCCCTGAATCGCGTTGTTGTTGAGCACGGTGCAGCGGCTCGCGACGCCGCCGGCGTTCGCCGCGCACAGCACGCCGTTCGCGTCGTTGTTCGCGCTCTCGATGCCGCCGACGATCCGCGTGTTGCCGGCGATCACCGCGTGGCACGCGCCCACAGCGCGGACGCCGTCTGCGCGCGCGCCCATCACCGGCGAGTTTCCTGCGATCAGCGAGTTGTTGCTGACGAGCGGCGACGCGCCGCCGCAGTCTTCGGCCCACACGCCGACGGAGTTTCGTGTGCCGCCCACGGACGTGACGTTGTTCTGACGGATCTGCACGCCGGTCGCGTCGTTGACGATGCGGACCGCCGCGGCGCTGGTCGCTGCGCCCGAGCAGATCGCGCTTCGCTCGATGATCGAGTTGGGGCTGTTGTCGAGCGAGACGCCGAAGGACTCGAGCGTCGCGGGCGTCGAGCTCGTGCGACCGCGGATCCCGCGCATCGTTCCGCACGCGCCGGTCTGGCACTGTCCTGTGCTCGTGAAGGTCGCGCAGCTCCCGGTCACGAGCACCGTCGCGCCCGTCGCTCGAACACCGGCGCTCGAGCGCGTCGCGTCGTTGCCGCCCGTGATGTTGTTGTTGGACAGCGTGACGACGGGGCGCGCGAGTCCGGGCATCGCGGTGATCACCACGCCGTTCGAGTCGACGCTCCCGCGGCCGTTGATCACGTTGTTCGACACGAAGACGTTCGTCGCGCCCGCGACGGTGATGGCCGTCGCGAGCATGCCCGTCGCGCTGTTGACGGTGAATCCATCGAGCACCGTCGCGCTCACCACCGTCGAGGGAAAGCTCACGCCCGCCGGAGCCATCGACGTGATGGTCGTGAGCGATCCGGTGCGCATCCACGTCGCTCCGCCGGTGACGTAGCCGCCGCGTACGGAGATCCCGTTGCGCATGGTGAGGTCTTCTGTGTACGTGCCCTGCGCGACGCAGACGGACGTCGGAAGGCCCATCGCGCCAGCGCGAGCGATCGCAGTCTGAATGTTGCGGAAGGGCGCCATCGCGCTGCCAGTCCCCGTCGTGTCGCTGCCGCTCGTCGCGACGTGAACGCACGCGCACCCATCGTCGACGACGCCGTTGCAGTCGTCGTCCATCATGTTGCCGCACATCTCGGCCGCCGCCGGCGCCGCCGGAACACACGCGTTCGGCGCGCCCATCGCGCACGCCGCGACCGTGCGTCGACACGCTCCGACGCCGCACGCGATCTGCGGGAGGTTGTCGACCATCCCGTCGCAGTTGTCGTCGACGCCGTTGCACGCCTCGGCCGTGGGTGTGATTTCGCCTGTGCAAACGCCGAGCATTCCGCCGATGCACATCCGAACGCCCGCCCGACAGACGCCCATGCCCGACGTCCCCATCGCGCCCGAATAGCAGCTCTGCGGCGCGCACGCGGCGGCGTCCGCGGCGACATCGACGGGCGTCGGGCGGTCGTTTGCGACGTCCGCCGGGACGCCCGAGTCCGTCGCGACGCCCGAGTCCATCGCGACGCCTGCGTCTGGATCGACGCCCGAATCGACGGCGCTGCTGTCGTCCGCGTCGACCGTGGCTCCATCGCCAGGGTCGCTGTCCGCGGTCGTTCCGTCCGTCATCGCGTCGGACGACGACCCGTCTTGCGCTGCGGAGTCCGCTCGAGTTCCATCCCCGCCCTCTGCGCCCCCGTCGCTCGGCGTGCTCGGCGCCGAACACGCTGCGAACGCCGCGCCGAGCGCGGCAACAGTGAACCACTGACCGATCGAAGTGCTGCTTCTGATCACGGAATGTCTCCCTCCGTGCGAGTAAAGAAGAATGGGAACCTCGCCCGCTCTGCAACGCGCGAACCTCGCGTGAGCGAAGCGCGCTCGCACAAAATTGCCCCGTGATTCCCAGCGATCGCGTCGGCGCAGTGTTTTGTGTAGCTACGAACGTTGTTGCGACCCACGCAACGATTGCGAACGACGACGAACGTCGACCTCGCGTCCGCGCGAACTTGGTTTGATGGGCGTGCAATCGCGCACGCGCGTTCGAGCCCAGTCGGCGCGCGTCGCGCGCGGTGTAGAATCGCGCACGATGTCGAAGCAACGTGCTCCTTCACTTCGCGTGGGCTGCGCCGACCGCCGCGGCCTCGCGCTCGTCACGATCGGCGCGATCGCGGTGGCAGCCTGTGGTGGTGGCGGGACCGCGATGGACTCGGGCGTCGGCGATGGATCGCAGGCGGACACGGGCGTGTCGACGACGTCGGACGTTTTGCCGATGCCCACGGATGGCAGCAATCCGCCAGGCGGATCGCCGATGATCGCGGGCTGTCGGATCCTTCCTGCGGCGCACCCGCTCAACGCAGACGTGTCGCGCGCGCCGTTGCATCCGCGCTCGGCTGCGTACATCGCCGCGATGAACCCGACGCGCGCGCTGCACGCCGACTGGGGCGACTGGAGCACGGATCACTACGGAATCCCGTGGCAGACCGGGACCGGGTCGCCGCCGGTCGCGCTTCGGTGGAGCACGAGCTGGGGTCCGCGCGAGAGCGAGCGACGGCCGTGTGCAGGAAGCGAGTTCTGCTACCCGATCCCCACCACGGCGCGCATCGAAGGCGGGCCCGCTGCGGCGAGCGGCGCGGACCGTCACGTGCTCTACATCGACACCGCGGGAGCGCCGGACAACTGCACGCTCTACGAGCTCTACAACGCGCAGAACTTCACGGCCGCGCCGTGGGTCGCCGCGAACGGCGCGATCTTTCCGCTCGGAACAACGATGCTCCGGCCCGACCAATGGACGAGCGCCGACGCCGCGGGGCTGCCGATCCTCCCGACGCTCGTCCGCGTCGAAGAGGTGATGGCCGGCGAGATCAACCACGCCATTCGCTTCACGATGGCTCGCACCGCGCGAGAGTTCATCCACCCAGCGACGCACGCCGCCGGAACGAACGGCGCAGATCTGCCTCCGATGGGCCTTCGACTTCGCCTCCGCGCGTCGTTCGACGAGTCCCGGATGCCCGCGAGCGCGCAGGTGATCGTCCGCGCGATGAAGCGCTTCGGGTTGATCCTCGCGGACAACGGCTCGGACTGGTTCATCACCGGTGACTCGGACGATCGCTGGCGGCCGCTCATCGACGACATCAACACGGCGCTTCGAAACGTCCGCGGGATGGACTTCGAGGTGGTGGACACGGGCCCGACGATTCCGCAGGGATAGTCGCCGCGGTAAGCCCCGAGACGCGCGGCGGTTCTCGCGCGTACAAGGGCGTCATGAGCAGTGACCGAAGCGGGCTCCATGTCCTCGTCACCGGCGCGTCGAGCGGGATCGGCGAGGCGATCGCGAGGGCGTTTCTCGCGCGCGGCGATCGCGTGACGCTCGCGGCGCGGAGGGTCTCTCTCCTCGAGGCGCTCGCGAGAGAGCACTCCGAGCGCGCCTTCGTGTACGGCGTCGATCTCTTGCAGTGGAAGAACGCAGACGCACTCGTCGACGCCGCGCGCTCGGCGCACGGACCGATCGACGTGCTTGTGAACAACGCCGGCGTGCAGATCGTCGCGCCCACGGACGAAGACGACTTCGAGGCGGGCCTCGCGCTGCTCGCCGTCAACGTGGCCGCTCCCATGCGGCTCACCAAGCTCGTGCTCCCCGAAATGATCGCGCGCAAGCGCGGGACCATCGTGGACATCGCATCGATGGCCGCGATCGCTCCGACGCCGGGGATGTACTACTACAACGCGTCGAAGGCGGCGCTCGCCGCGGCGAGCGAGGGGCTTCGCGCCGAGGTTCGTCCGCACGGAGTGCACGTCGTCACCGTGTATCCGGGCCCCGTGACGAGCGCGATGGAGAGCGCGGCGCGAGAGAAGTTCGAAGCGAGTCGCTCGGTCGAGAGCATCCCGACCGGCGACGCTGCGACGCTGGCGCGCATGGTCGTGCGCGCGGTCGATCACAAGCGGGCGCGGGTGATCTATCCGCGCGTCTACGGGATCGCGAGGCATTTTCCAAACGTCACGCGGTGGGTCGTGGACGCGACGACGCCCGCGCTGAAGCGCTCACGGGGCTGACGCGAGCCGATCTCGGCGCTTCGACGCCGTCACACAGCGATCGCAGACGGGGGCTTCACGTCGAGCTCGGACATCGCGTTGCGTGCGGTCGTGCTCACGCGGTACGCGGCGTTGCGCGCGCGCATGATCGACCCGAGCGGACGATGTTCGACGAGCGCATGCCAAGGGTCGAAGCTCATCGCTTCGCACGTCTCCGCGAGCTTCTTTCCGCGGGCGCTCTCGGTGTCCTGCGCAGGGAGCTCGATGCGCGCGACCTCGACGAAGGGCGAGACGGACTCGAGCCACTCGACCGAGCCGTCTTCGATGGGAGTGTGGACCTCGTCGACGAACAGCTGCGCCTCGACGACGAACGTGAGCGGCGCGGATCGCACACGCGCGCGAAGCGCCTCGGTCAGGCCGTGTTCACCGGAGGGAATCGTCGCGGGCGTCGACGCGACGACGGCGGGTCGAAATCGAACCTTCGCTGCGCTGTCGCCCCAGCGGATCGGGAGCGGAACATAGAACGTTCGCTCTGCGAGGCTCACGCGTCCTTTGTCTTGCGCCTTTCCGAGCGCGCCCGCGAGGCGCAGCGCGCGAAAGAACCCGACGCGTCCGATCAGGTAGCCGAGGACCGAGAGCGGTCCTTTGCGGGCGGCGCCGACGATCCCGACGAAGGTCTCGGCGTCGGGGATCGCGAAGGTGTTCGTCAGGATCGCGAGAAAATCCTGGGTCTGCGCCGCGGCGAGCGGGGCGATCACCTTGTCGCCCGCGACGCCGACGACCTTCACGGCGATGCCGCGCACATCGGGGACGCGATCCGGTTGCGCTCTCCCTGCGCCCGACGAAAACCGCACGTAGCACTCGTACGTCCCGGGCTTCGCGAAGAGCCCTTGCGCGTGGGTCGCCGGGACGCTCGCGGACACGGTGAAGCGCCCCTCGAGCCCCACCTGCGCGTAGCGATGGAGCGTGCGCCCCTCTCCCGTGCGTCCCTCGACGAGCGTGCGCGCGAGTCGCTCGAAGAGCTCCTCTTCGCCCGGCGCGATCTTCTCTTGCCACGATGCCATGAACGGCTCCTCTGCGCGTCGGAGCCCTGCGCTCCTTCGCGCGAGCAGGATGCGGCAAACGACGGCGACTGCCTACGCAGAAGCGCGCGCGGGCGAGCGACCCGCCGCTGCAGTATACAGTCCGCGTGATGCGATACACCGCTTGGAAGTCCAGCGGACAGCGGGTCCGGCTGATGGGACGAGAGGTCTTCGTGCGCGAGGCGGGCGCGGGGCCTCCGCTGCTGTTTTTTCACGGGTTTCCCACGACCAGCTACGACTGGAGCGATGTGTTCGCGGCGCTCGAGTCGAAGAACAGATGCATCGCGTTCGACTTCTGGGGCTTCGGGGACACCGACCCGCTCGACGCGTACGACTACGACAAGCAGACGGACCTCGCGCTCGCGGTCGCGAAGCACTTCGGCGTCGAGCGCGCGGTGATCGTCGCGCACGACTACGGCGTGACCGTCGCGCAAGAGCTCCTCGCGCGAAGGGCGCCCGCGCTCGCGATCGACGGCGTCGTGTTTCTCAACGGCGGAATCGACCCGCGATTGCATCGACCCATCGCGATCCAGCGGCTGCTCGCGAGTCCGCTCGGCGCGTGGGTCGGGCCGCTGCTCGTTCGCAAAGCGACGTTTCGACGCTCGATGGCGCGCATCATCGCGGTGACCGATCGCTTCGACATCGACGAGCACTGGAGCGCCATGAGCGCGCGCGGAGCGCATCGCCGATCCCATCAACTGCTGCACTACATCGCCGAGCGACAGTCTCGACGCGATCGATTGGTGTCGGCGTTCTCCGATCGAGCGACGCCCGTCGCGCTCGCGTGGGGAGAGCGCGACCCCGTCTCGGGCGCGCACGTCCTCGCGTGGGCCAAGGGCGCGCGTCCCGACGCCGAAGCGCTCGCGCTTCCAGTGGGACACTATCCCCAAGTCGAGTCTCCGGCGGAGGTCTCCGCGTTGATCGCGCGATTCGCAGATCGGGTTCAGCGCAGCGCGTGAGCGCGATCGCGCCGTCACGGCTGGCGCGTGTCACGCTGATCGTCGTCGCGTCGAAGCGCTTCTACGAGCGACGCGAAGAGCGTCGGCGTGTCGACGACCGAGTACGCGCCGTCGTCGGTCCACCGCTCAACGGGAACGGTCGCGCGCCGCGCCGGCTCCTCGATCGTCTCGAATCCGTCAGCTTCGAGGTCGAGCACGACGAGGTTGGCTCGGCAGCGCTCGCCGAGCGTCGCGAATGTCTGCCGTATCGACGGCGAGCTTCGAAACAAAACGCTCATGCCCGACGTCGCCGCTGTGAACGTCATCCGCGAAATCGTGGGAGTCCGATGAATCGTCGCGTACACGTATCCGATGCCTAGGTAGTCTTTGGGTTGGCCGTTCGAGCGCTGGTACTCGAGGATCACGTCGTCGGCCTCGAAGTACGCGACGAGCTCGAGCTCTTGATCGCCCGCGTCGTTTTGCGACACGACGACACGACGACCGCGCCCGAAACCCGCGGTGCACGGCAGCGTGAACACAGCCCCGTCGATCACGATGTGCGTGCGGCGAGGCCCTGCGTTCGGGGTGGCGCTTTCGAGGTACTCGTCTTTGGACTCGAGCAACGGGCTCAGCGCGACGAGCAGCGCGGGCAGCGCGTCGTCGGGCAGAAAGATGTTGTACTCATATCGAAGTCCCATGACGGGAATCTAGCGGACCGCGCTTCGAACGACACTCGTCGGCGGGTTGACATTCGATCGCGTGTCCGTTCCGATTCGGCGCACCATGCGAGACTCGATCACTGGGCCGCTGATCTTCGCGGGCGTTGGCGCGCTGCTCGTCCTCGGATCGCTCGTGGGCTTCCTTCGGCAGCGCTCGAAGTTTGCGCGATGGACGCCGACCCAGGGAATCATCGTGAGCCATCGCGTACGGCACTCGCGCCGCGACGGTCGGACGCGGACGTACTACCACCCGATCGTGCGATTTCACGCGGGCGGCCGCGAGTGGCTCTACGAGAGCTCGCTCAGCACCAGCCAGAAGCGCCGCGAAGAGGGCTCGTCCGTCGCGGTCCGCTACGACCCGTCGAACCCCGAGTCGGCGTGCATCGACGAGGTTGGCGAGAAGTACTTCGTCGCGATGCTGCTCGGCGCGATCGGGTCGGTGTTCTCGACGGTCGGCGGTTATCTGCTCACGAGGGAGTGATCGGCGCGCATCGCGTTCACTCGAACGCCCGCGGCCTCACCCCCGCTGCCGCGCGCCCCTCTCCCGCGAGGGATCGCGGGAGAGGGGCTTTGATTTTGTGGGCCTGGCCGGAGCCGTCGCTCTTCTGCCACGACACTTCGATCCCGATAGCCCCTCTCCCGCGATCCCTCGCGGGAGAGGGGCGCGCGGCAGCGGGGGTGAGGCCGAGGTCCCGAACCTGCGCCGGCCATCGAAAAAAAGTGCCGCGCCGTCAAAGAACGCGCGTCCGCGCGCGTATCAAGCGTCTACGCAATGCTCCACACAAAGGATGGCTCCATGCGACTCGCGCTCATTGGACTCACGGTTGTGTCGTTGGTGGGCTGCCGCCCGGTGTCGCAGGCAGCGCTGATTCCCGCGGTGTTGTTCGGCATGCTGGGGGACGACGAGGAGTCCTCTCAGGTGCTCCCTGTCGAAGTGACGAACGTCGCACCCGTGGCGCGCCCGGTGCGATGCGATCCGAGCACGGGGGTCGGTTGCCCACTCGCGCCGACAGTCACTTGCCCGAGCGCGTTTCGATTCGCCGCGGGGAGCGCTACGACGCTTCGCGCGTCGGCGACGGGGCAGGACGTTCGCGTTCGCTGGAGCGTCGGGAGTTCACCGGGACAGCACGGGTTTCGTTTCGCGCCGAGCTTCGAGAGTCGCGAGACCGATCGCGTCGTCGCAGAGGGGCGCGAGGTTCCCTTCACGGCGGTGATCGTGGGGGACTACACGCTTCGCGTGCAGGCCGTGGACGCCTTCGGTCGCGCGGCGCATTGCGAGTCCACGGTGACGGCGATCTCCCACGGACTCCGCGTCGAACTCACGTGGAACACGGATCGAAGCGACGTCGACCTGCACATGCTCTCTGGGCGCGACGCGCGGTGGTTCACCGCGAGCGACTGCTACTACGGAGCGCGCCAGCCCGATCAATCGCTGGCCAATCACGCGCAGAGGCGTTGGCTCGACACCGACGACGTCAACGGCTTCGGCCCAGAGAACATCCGCGTCGACGCGCCGGACCCCGCGCAGACGTATCGCATCGGCGTGCACTTCTACTCGGCGCACGAGCAGCGCGAGCGCACGACGCCCACCGTGCTCGTGTACTGCGGCGAAGCGCTGCGCGGTCGGTACACGCGCCCCATGTCCGGCTCGCGCGGATCGATGGAGAACGACTTCTGGGAGGTCGCGTCGGTTCGCTTCGACGCCAACGGCGAGTGCTCGCTCGAAGAAGTGCACCGCACCTCGCGCGCATCGGACGTGTCCAATCGCGCTTCGACCGACGTGCGATCGCGCGATCCGCGCGACGCTCCGACGATCGACCCCGTGCAAAGCGCTCGCGGCAGCGCGGCGTCGTGCGCGGGCGCGGGGTGCGAGGGGCGGACCGACGCGCCGAGCGCACACGAGCCGTCAATCGATTGATTTTTCATCGGATCGCGCGCGGCGCACGGCGTCGATCAGCGCTGTGAATCCCTGGTGATCTACAGCTCGATTGCGTCGTGTCCCCCCGATCGACCTGGACGCGCCCGAGCGCTCGGATCCGTGATGACCGCGTGTTTCGATGGCGGCAATCATCACGCGACCGGCGGTGGCGCTCTGATTGTGTACCAACGCCGCGGACGATTCGGGATAGCGTCCCGCCGTCCGCGTGGACGTTCCGCGGGCCATTCGCGCACCTACGCGCTGACCCCATCACCATGAGGAACGAACGGTGGACGTATTAACAGCGCTCTCGAACAAGAGCGACTACTCACGCAATCAACTACAGCTCATCGTGAGCGCATGGATCATGAGCGGCCTCGCCGAGAAGAAGAGCAAGATCTCTCTTCACGACGGCGATGTCTCCGAGGACGACTACGACAAGCGGTCGTTGTACTCGCTCTTGTACGCGCTCTACCGCTCGATGGGCGACGTGCGCGACGAGCACGGACAGCGCTACGAGTTCACGTTCAACACGTGGGGGTACACGTGGCCGAAGTCCTGGGGTGAGGCGCCGGACCATCAGCGCGACCCGCAACGGTTCGGGCGCAACGCGTACTCGGGCCTGTACCACTCGGACCCCGTGAAGGCGTACGTGAAGGCCCGCGACGGCGAGGTCCATATCGTCGAAATGGGCTGTGGAACGGGCGCCGGAGCGCACCACGTCTGTTCGAACGTGCTCCCCAAGTGCACGTACGAAGCGGTCGACATGCAGCAGGCCGCGATCCGCACGTGCGAGCGCAAGTTCGTTCCGGACCTGCCGGGGCGACTGCAGGCCACGTGCTCGGACGCGACGCACCTCGCGCGACCCAAAGACTTCGCCGACTTCGTCGCCGTCAACGAGACGCACGTGACCGAGCTCGTCGGCGTCGTGACCGAAGAGGACGACCGCTTCTTTCGCAAGGCACACCACATGATCAAGCCGGGCGGCTTTCTCGTGTGGGGCAACGCGATCCCCGACCCGACGTGGGACGCCTGCTTCAAGTTTCTCGAGACGCTCGGCTTCGAGCTCGTCGACGAGACCGACGTGACCGAAGAAGCGGTCCGCGCGCGCGACGAAGACAAAGCCCGCATCGACACGTACGTCGACCAGTGCATCGAGGCCTTTCACGGCTTCAAGATCCCCGTGCTCGGCGCGAAGAAGCGCGCCGAAGCGGACGTCGCGCTCAAGAACTTCGCGCGCAACCCCGACACGCGGCTCTACTTGAACATGGTCGAGCGCAAGGACACCTACCGCGTCGTCGCGCTGCAAAAGAAGCGCTGAAACGCGCGCGCCGCCGCGGCGACGGCTCGACTGGGCTACGCTGTGCGTCGCGCCGATGGATCCCTCGCACCACGCGCGAACGAACGCCCTGCCCGGCGCAGAGGCTCGTCGTCGGACGCTCCTCGCGCTGAGCGCCGTCTGCGCCGCGATGATGACCTACGTGGGTCTCTATCAAGCGCGCGTGCTCCGCGCGCTCGTGTGTCCCGGTCTCGGTAGGCGCTGCGAACAAGTCGCGGACCTGCCGTCGCCGTACCCGTTTGCGGCGCCCGACGGCTTCGTCGCGGCGGGTGGGTATCTCGTGCTGTTCGCGTTGGCCATTCGGCGGCGCGCGTCCGCGCGATGGAAGCGCGCGACGCTCGTGTACGCCGTGGCGATCGCGACGATCCACGTGCTCGGCGTGATCGATCAGGCGAGGGCGGGCACCGCGTGCTTCTGGTGTGTGCTCGCCGCGCTGTGCGGACCCGCGCTCGTGTGGGCCGCGCGCGCGTGAGGGAGCGACGCGCTCGCGATCACCGGCGAAACAAGTGACCGAGGCCGAAATAGATCAGCGCGTTGCCGAGGCGAAGTCGCGCGTCGTAGATCCCGCCCGGCGAACGGCCCTCGCGGATGTAGGTAAACGCGAAGGTCATCCGCACTTCGCCAGCGCCGAGCGGCGTGACGCGGTGATATCCGCGCGCGCCGCAGAAGAAGACGAACGTTCCGGGCGTCGTGTGGATGGACGCGGCGCGCGTGGGAGCGCTCGCAGGCTCTCTTCGTGTTTCGACTTCGAGTCGGCTCGAGCTGTCGTCGATCAGGCCGATCACGGTCGAAAACGAGTCGCCCGGCGGACAGCCGCACTCGTCGAAGTGCCAGTCCATCCAGTCGCCCTCCTCGTCGTACACGTACAGCGCCGACGCGTGCGCTTCGCCCGGGTCGCGATGCGCCAGCGAGACGCCCGTCACGCGCGAGAAGAACGCGATCAACGAGGGCGATTGATGAAGCGCGTGCATCGCCGGCGCGAGCGCTGCGATCGGGTGGTGGTGCACCGCCGCCGCCTTGCGCACGAACGGAACGCGCTTTCGATACGCCGTCGGCGCGAGCGCGCGCGCCTCGGCGGCCATCTCGTCGACGAGCGCCGCGGGCAGAAGCGACGGGAGCACGATCAGCCCGTCGTCCTCGCGGTAGCGCCGAGCGACCGCGTCCTCGTCGATCCCCGCGAGAAATTCAACGAGGAGCGCCTCTCGATCGCGCGTCGGCGCTTCGTCCGTGAGCACCGAGCGATCGTACCCCAGGACGCACGCGCACATTTCAACGACCTCCCCGTTGGATCGCGTCTTCAAAACGCAGGATGCTCCGAAGGGTCCGAGGGACGCACCGATGCCAGAGCTCGACACGACTGCGTGGTATGCGTTCGGGGTTCCGCTGTACCTCGCGCTGGTGGCGGTCGAAGCTGCGTTGGGGCGGCGTCGCCGTGTGCGTGTATTCAACATTCCCGAGACGATCTCGAACCTGACCGCCGGCCTCGGGACGCTCTTGATCGG
This sequence comes from Myxococcales bacterium, assembly GCA_016793325.1. Taxonomy (GTDB): domain Bacteria; phylum Myxococcota_A; class Polyangia; order Polyangiales. The sequence goes on from JAEUKI010000087.1 coordinate 167,499, forward strand.
GCTCTTCGTCGGGCCGTACGTGCTCCGCGCGTGGGATTTTGTGTGCGCGAACGCGGCTCCGTATCGATGGCCCCCGCACGGCGCGTGGCGTCTGCCAGCGGCGCTCGTGCTCGCGGACTTCTGCTACTACGCGTACCACCGCGCGGGGCACCGCTTCGCCGTGTTTTGGGCGATTCACGGGATCCACCACCAACACGAGCACCAGAATTCATCGGTGGCCTTCAGGCTCGAGTGGCTCGCCGATCCGTACGCGGCGCTGTTCTTCGGGCTCATGCCGCTCGCGGGCGTCGACTCGACCACGGGATTCGCTGCGATCGCGCTGCTCTCGCTCTATACGCTCACCGCGCACGCTCCGACGCTCGCGCGTCGCACGTTCGGGTTCTTGATCACGCCCGCGATTCACGGCGCGCACCACTCGCGCGACGCGCGCTACGCCGAGAGCAACTACGGCGCGATGCTCGGCGTCTGGGATCGCTTGTTCGGAACATGGCGAGAACCCCCGCCCGGCGACGTCTTGCGCGCGGACCTGCCCTCGATTTCACGCACACACAACGGTGTGTCCGCGCAGTGGGGCCTCGTCCTCGAGCTCCTCCGCGAGCTTCGCGCCGCCCCGTCGCTGCGCGCTGCGTGGTCGAGGCTCACCGCGCGTCCGACCATCGCGAGCGCTCCGTCGCCGCTTCGCGAAGAGCGCGAGATCGACTCGGCCACGCTCCGCTACGCGGTCGCGCAGTTCTGCGCGCTCTCGGCGCTCGCGCTCTGGGTCCTTTGGTTTCGCGCGGATCGCGGGCTCTCGGTGCCGGTCGTCGCGACGACCACGGTGCTCGCTGGCTTTTGGGCGATCGGCGAGCTGCTCGACGGCGCTCCGCGCGCGGCGCGAAACGAGTCGTGGCGCCTCGCGGGCTCGATCGCGGTGAGCGCGTGGCTTGTGCCCAGGGCTCCGTTCGCCGCGGCGTGGCTCGCTGGGACGTCGCTCGTCGGGCTCTTCGCGCTGTCGAACCACGCGCTCGCAGAGCGCCCGTTGCGTGGGTCTGAGCGACCGTGACGCTCGCGCGCGAGCGTAAGTGCACGGGCACGATCGGCGTTACAACGGCCACCATGAGACGAATCGAGACGGTGATCTGGGGATTGCTCGCGTTGGCGGGGCCCGGTTGCGCGGGCGGCTATCGCATGGGCAGCGACCCGTGTCGCGAGCGCGGAGGAAACGCCCCGACCGAGGAGCAGCGACTCGTACCGATCCAGCTCTCGGACTGTATCGCCACGACCTCGCAGCCCGCGGCGGCCGACGCGGCGACGCCCGAGGATGGTGGCGTCGCGCCACAGAGCGAAGAGTCGATGGCCCGCGCGATCGCGCTCTGCGAGGTGGACTGCGAGGCCCTTTGCGCTCGGGGGGCGTACGGGAGCGTTCGTTCGTGTGCGCGGTCGGCCGATCGATTGACCGTGAGCTGCACGGTCATGATGCCCGGAAGACCGTGCGGACGACTGTTCTCTGGGGTCGATCGCGGATGGAATCGACCTGAAGAATTGCTGGTCGAAATTCACGCCCTCGAGGCCGTCAGCGCGAGCGCCTTCGAGCACCTCGCGCTCGAGCTCTCGACGCTCGGCGCGCCTACGACGCTCGTCTCTCGCGCCAGGGACGCTGCGGAGGACGAGCGCCGGCACGCCACGCTCGCAGCGGAGCTTCTGCACGCGCGCGGGCTCATCGCCGATCAGCCGCCGATCGCGCCGGTCGCTTCACGACCGTTGGTCGAACTCGCTCTCGAAAACGCCGTCGAGGGCTGTGTCCGCGAGACCTGGGGCGCGCTGTTCGCGCTGTGGCGACGGCGGATCGAGCCCGATATCGCGCTGCGCGATTTCTATGCGGCCATCGGCGAAGACGAGCTCCGTCACGCGAGCTGGTCGTGGGACCTCGACGCATGGCTCGACGCGCGCTTGACACACGATGAACGCGAGCGGGTTCGCGAGGCGCGCGCCGAGGCAATTGACGCGCTGCTCGACGCGCTCGTGCAGAAACGAGAATCGACCGCGGTCGGCCTCGCGCGGGCGCTGTTCGACGCAGCGACGGGAGCGAACCTGCGAGGCGATCGTGGCGACGAACCTCGCGCGACTCAGTGACCTCGTGGCGGTCGCTCACGGAGCGGCCGGGCTCCATACGCGCGCTTCGGTCTGACCGACTTGAAATGTGATCACCATTGGGCGATCGCCGTCGCGCTGCGTGATGTGCGGCCACCACACGTGCTGCGACGGGTCGCTCGCGACGAGCTCCGAAGGGCTCGCCGCTCCGACGTCCGACACGACGGCGCGACGCAGCGACGCGAGCGTCCCGGTCTGCGTCCATAGCGCGACGATCCGCCCTCGGTCGAACGCGACCACGGGCGTGCCTGGGTTCGTCGAGGCGGACGCGAGCAACTGCACAGGGGTGAACTGCTGCTCGTTGTGGACGATCGAGACCTTCGCGCCCTCGTCATCGATCCACGCGATCGCGTACCGGCCGCGCTCGAACGCGAACGCCGCGTCTGTCACCGAGCCCGCCACGCGGAGGCCCAGGCGCCGCACGCGGTGCTGTTGTGCGTCGCGCTCGACGAACGCGAGCCTCCCGTCGTTGTCGTGGACGAGCGCGACCCACGCGGCGCCGTTCCAGAGGAAGCGCTCGCCGCAGCGGCGCTCGTAGTCGAGGCCGGGCAGACGCAAGCCTGATCCGTCGATGAGCGTTCCGTCGGCGCGCAAGCGAACGGACCAGACGTTGTCGCGAGACGCGGAGAAGGTCGCCCACTCGCGAAGCGTCGGGCTGTACGCCATCGAGGCGCTCGACGTTTGCGCCCACATTCCTGCTTCGAGTTGCGGCTGCTCGAGCGCCGCCGACGCGGGCCGGTTGAACATGACGAGGCGAGTCATCACGCCTCCGTAGCCCTCGTCGTCGTACGCGATCGCGAGCCGCTCGGGGCTCTGCGCAAGGGACGCGAACGCGCTCGTCGAATGATTGGGTGGCGTGAGCAGCTCTTCTCGAACAACCGTGCGTCCGTGCAGATCCGTCCGCGCGACGTGCACTTCCATCGAGTCCTGCGCGAGCGTGCTGAACACCGTCCAGAGCTGACCGTCGACCCAGTACGAGCGTGGGTACTGAATCGGGTTCGACTTGCGCACGACCACGAAGCTCTGTTGCATCGCGAGGCCCGCGCCGCCGGGGCGGGGCGGTGTGGCCACGGAGGCGCTCACGTTGAGTGTCGTGACGCGCGCCGTGATCTGGCGTGACTGGGGCCGCGCAGACGCGCAAGAAGCGAGCACGAAGAGGGCAGTGACGAGTAAGCGCATGGTGTCGATCAACGCTTCGATTCGCTGGGACTTACGGCCGCGAGCGCTGTCGACGCATTCAAAACGGCAAGTCGGTGCCGTGACTCGCGGTTCCGATCGCGACAGCGTGACCGAAGGGCGACTCACAGCGGGCAATCACGTGGGAATTCGTTCGCGATTCGTCCGTTGTGCCCAGCGAGCGCGACGCCGCGACGGTTGTATCCTCTCCCAATGACTCAGGTGCCGCGTCGTCGACCGTCACCAAACGACGCGCGGTACCGAGCCTGGGTCGTCGCAGCGCTCGTTGCCGCTGTCGCGTCTGGTGGACTTCGGTGCCGAACAAGTCCGACGCAAGCCACAACACATCGAGCGACTTCGAGCGGTGCTCCTTCTGCTCGTCCCGACGCTGCCCGAGCGTCCGCGGATGCAGGTTCGAACTCAACGCGCGTTGAATGCGGCGAAGAATTCTCGTGTGCAGAGTCAGAATACGACGCGAACAGAAATCCTGCGCTGCATGCAGCAGGTGTCTTCTATCTCGATTGCGGCACGCAGCTCGGCCAGTCGTCGGAGCAGGTGTCGACCCACCCCCCTTCGCGAGTGATTCACGCCGTCATGGGTGGAGGGATCGTCGAGGTCACTTCGCGCGCCGGCAGCGCTCGCGTGTGCTGGTCGGTCGGCGACTTGCGCACGCAGCGCTGCGCTGAGGCCCCGCCTGCACCGAGTCGCAGGACAACGGCAATGGGCGCAGTATCTGAAGATCCGCTCACGGACGCGATTCGAGCGCTCGCGCGCGCACGACTCGATTTCGCCCCCGTCATCGTGGCGGCGCGGTTCATTGTGGTTCTGCGCTCGATGGATTGCCGCGGGCTGCAAGAGGGTTGGGTGATCCCCGAGCACGGCGCTGCGTGGTCGATTGGAGGAGTCAGCGCTTGGCGCGCGGACGCGTCGGGCGCGTGGATCGTCTCGAGCACCGACGCCCCACGGTGGGAACCGACCATGAGCCAGTGCTGCCGGCGCGTAAAGCACTGGCGATCGGATCGCGTCGAAATCGACGGCACGCGCGGCGCGCATCGTGAGTGGGAGAGAACACAAGCGGGCGAATTTGCAGCGATCGGAACGTACAGAGGTCGGCTCGGGCTCTTGTTCGCCGTCAATCCCTTTCATGTGTGTGGCCCTCGGCCAACGGAGTGGGCGGCGATGGATGGGAGCGAAGTTGTCAGCATCCCGGAGCATCAAACAGCAACGTTGCCGATAGTCTGCGGGCGGGAGACGCCGATCGCGGAGGGCGAGCTGATCGGCGGCCTGTTCGGCGCGTCGATTTGGCATTGGTACAGCGGTGACCCGCGGCAGGCAGACCCAATTCGCGACAGCGGGAGCGGTTCGATCGCGCTCGAGTGGACGCGTGCTGGGATGTGCGTTCGGTCGATCGACTACGGCGGAGACCTGATTTCTGGTCGGCCGATACACGTGACCCTCCGTGCCTCGGAGTCGCACCGACTCGTCGGAGAGTTGCTACGAGCGGAGCCCCACGAGCGAACGCCTCTTCGGTGCCGCTTCGTCCGCGACGAAACGGGTTTGTAGCAGCCTCGAAGGCGTATCGACGCTCCCCCGCGCGCTCACGGCGCCACGCGGCACGGTCCGGTCGCGTACCGCGCGAACGTGTGCAGCTCGTTGCCGTGGCCGAGCGCGAAGCGCCGTGTGTTCTCTGCGTCGTTGGCCCACACCCAGAGCCTGCCGTACGCGACGACGAACTCGTCGCCCGTCGAGGGGTCGTGGTACTGCGCGTCGAATCGGCACGGGCTTCGTCCGACACACGGCCCGCTTCCGTCCGATGGAACATACCGCGCCACCGCATCGAGCCTCTGCCCGAGCGGGACCGACGCCACGGGCCTCCCGGAGCCGTCATAGATCCATCGCGCTCCCCGCGCAGTGATCTCTTCGCGCGTGAGCTCTCCGGTGCTCCAGTTGACCACGAGCGAGCGCGTATCGAAGCGGCACGCGCCTTCGACCTGTCCGCTGCACGGTCCGTTGAACGCCATCGAGTAGCGCGGGATCTCCTCGAGCAAGCCTGTCTGTACGAGGCGATAGCCGCCTTCGCTCGTGTAGTTGTAGAAGCGGCCCAATCGCGTGATGGACTCCCACAACACGCGGCCCATCGCGCCGGGGCCTTCGTAGAGGTCGAAGCTGTCGAACGTGCACTCGCTCGCGCCGCCCGCGCACGCGTTGGTCGCGCCTTGCCAGCGCGCGACGCTCACTGTTGTGTTTCCGCCGGCGTTGAGGGGCTCGTACGAGCCGTCGGGGTTGATCCAGAAGTTGTAGTATCGGCCGTACGCGAACACGGTCTCGAGCAATCGACGCGCGGCGCCGTCGGGATAGAGCCAGCGCCCCGCGCTCTCGAAGGTGCACGGCCGCCGAACCGCGCACGCGCCTCGACCGTCGCACACGAGTCCGTCCGCGCATCGCTCACCGAACGGACGTCCCGAGCACGAAGCGCTGTCTGCGATCGCGGCGTCGCGAGCGCCATCGATGAGCACATCGCTCGGCGGCGCGACGTCCATCGGGCTCGTTGCGTCGGCGCTGTCAGCGATCGTCGCGTCGAGCGGAGCGCTCGTGTCCATCGCGTCGCTCGAGGACGGTCGGTCGACCGTGGCGTCGCGCGAGGTCACGCTCGTGTCGTCGCAGTGAACGAGCAGCAAGGCGGCGAGCGACGCGAGTCGCGTTGCGGTTGCGTGGGCGGCCATCGCTCACTCCGGCGTGTAGTAGAACGGCGCGCCGCACATCTCTTCGTCCGAGCCCTCACCGTTGCTCACCGCGGTGCTGTTCGGGTTGTCGTACTCGCACGTGATCGAGGTTCGCGTGCCTGCGGCCACGGGGATCCCGCCGTTGTACGAGTAGAAATACGCCTGCTGCCAGTGAAAATCCCACTGCGGAATGTCGACCGCGCACGTGTCGCCGATCCGAACGCTGATGCGTCGACCGATCTTGTGCATGTGCGGGAGCACGCCCCAGAGCGTCCCTCGCGCGGGCACGGTCCACGTGCCGTTGACCGCGTAGCCCATCGTTCGGGGCGGGATCGAAAACGAGTTCGCGCCGGGGCCCGTGAGCTGCGCGAGGCGCGCGGGCTGCGCGGGGCTGAGCTCGAAGAGCACCGAGCTGCGGTCCGGCGGTGGCGCCGCGGCGCCCGGCATGAATCGGTAGTAGTGCATCTGCACGACCACGGCCTCGCCTGCGTTGATTTGAATTCCTGTGTTCTCGGGATACTTCGCGGGGGGCGTCCCCGGGACCCATACGCCGACCATCCTCGAGTTCGATAGGCCAGCACCGCCGAAGCACGAGTAGCCCCGCGGGTCCGAGGTGAGCCCCGCCGCGCTCGCCGCCGGGATCGCGTGCACGTTTGCGTGGTGAACCATCGCTCGAACGCCGGGCTCGATGTCGTAGCCAGTGACCCACACGGTGCGCGTCATCGAGCGCGCGAGCACGAAGCAACGATAGTCGTCCGCCATCGTCGTCGAGCTGCTGAAGTCCGGAACGTACGGCGCGGCCATCGTGAGCCGCATGTCCGCGCGAAACGGAACCGTCATCGGCGTCGGAACCATCGTCGCGCGGGCCGGGTCGCCCTCGAGCGTTCCACCTGCGACCCAGCGGCGCACGAGGTCGATCTGCGCGTCGCTCAACGAACGATCGTGTTGAAACGTCGAACAGCCTGCCATGGGCATCCACGGCGGCATCGTCCGCGACTCGACCGCGGCCAACACCGATCGCGCCCGCGTTCGAGCGGCGTCGTACGTGTCGAGCGCGAACGGGCCGACCTCGCCGGCGCGGTGACAGCTCGAGCAGCGGCTCGCGATGATCGGTCGAACGTGCTCGAGCCACGTCACCGCGCTCGCGGAAGTCCCGCTGTCCGTCGCTGCTTGGTCCGCGCCGATGTCGCTGGCCATCGCAGCGTCGGTGACCGCGTCCGGGGCGCTCGAGACGTCCATCGCTGCGTCCGTCGTTGGGGTCTCGACGGGCGAGCACGCCGCCAACGCGCAACACAACAGCGGGGCGATCTGCCGGTACGACATGCGCCGAGGATAGCCGTTCGCGGCGAGCTTTTGTTCGGCGCGATCCCCTACGAACCGACGACGAACCCGAAATGCGCCGCGACGAGCGCCGCGCTGTCCCGGGAGATCTTCGCGCCCTTCACCTTGTTTTGCGTCGGATCGATCATCACGCCGGTCGCGGTCGACAGATCCGCGCGCGTGAGATCGCAGCGCTCGAAGCGCGTCCCGCGAAGGTCGCTCTCGCGAAAGTCCGACTGCGCGAGGTCGCAGCGCTCGAAGGTCGCATCGGTGACTCGGCACGATCGACAGCGCAGCTTGCGCAGCGTCAGCCCCACGAACGTGGCGAGCTGCACATCGCATTCGTCCAGTGAAAACGCAGGAAACTCACCGATCGTCGAGAAGTCCACGCCCATGAGCCGCGCGCGTCGAAAGGTCGCGTCGCGCAGCCTCGTCGCCGCGAGCCTCGCCCCCGCGAGGTCGCAGTCGACGAACGAGCAATCTTCGATCAGCGCTCCAGCCCACAAAGACTCCTGCAACGACACCGCTGAAAACGTGCATCGCGAGAGCGTCCTGTGCGCGAACGAGACCCTTCGCAAATCGACGTTGGCGAAGTGAAGCTCGTCGAGCTCGATCGATCGCTCGATCAGCGCCGCCGCCTCGCCCGAATCCGTGAGAGCTCTCATTGCGCGGGTGGGTACCAGATTGGCTGCTTAATCACGGCCCGGCGACGCACGTTCCGCCGCAGCCGTCCGGGGCGCCCGAGGCTGTGCACGCGCAGCGCTGCGCGACGCTCGCGGGCCGCCCGCCTGAGAAGTCCTGGTTCATCCATACGCGCCCGCGGTTGTCGAAGGCGAACCCGCAGCTCACCTGCGTGAACGCGCTGTTTCGCATGTTGTACCAGTGACCGTTCGCGGAGGTGTACGCCGCGTTGCTCGGCATGCCGATGCCTTCGTCCCACATCAGCTGCAAGCACGAGTACATCTGCGCGCGGATCTCTGCGTAGGTCGCGCCGCTGCGCATGCAGCACGTATTTTGTCCGACGGTTCCGGTCCATGGGCAGCTGAACGACGTCGTGTGCGCGCCCGCGCAGCCGCCCGCGCCGCCGTTGACGACCATGTCTCCGAGCGCCTGCGCTGTGCTGCAGGCGTTGTTGCCCATGAGGTGATTGAGCGCTGTCCGCGGCACACCAGGGTCCGACGAGCCGTTGCTGAAGCGAATCGTTCCCGCGCGGTACTGGTTGATCCGATCGATGCAGTCTTGATGAAGCTGCCCGAGCTGCGTGTACGTCAGCCCCGCGGGTAGCCGCACGAAGCCAGATGGAACTCCCGCGGTGAACGTCGAAACCCCGCCCACGCGTCGGTAGTAGCCGCGCGCGGTGTAGTCGACGACGCCTCCTCCGCTCGCGTCGATCGGCGGCGGCACGTCCACCACGGGGACGTCGCGCGGCGAGGGAACATCCGGCATCGACGCCACGTCCGCCACGCGAACATCACTCGTCCCCGTGTCCGAGCGAACGTCCGCGGCGCGAACGTCCATGGGCAACCCAGTATCGCGCGGCGAACCGCTGTCTCTCGAGGACGTGCTGTCCATCGCGATCCCGCTGTCCAAAGGCGCTCCCACGCCAGTGTCGATCGCGCTCGACGCGTCGAACGACGGGACGTCCGACGGTTGTGTCGTCGAGTCCATTCCGTTCGAGCCGTCCTGCATCGAGGACGTTCGAGCGTCGATCGGCGTCGCGTCCCCGTTCATCGATGGATCGACGCCGCACGCCGCGACGAGGCAACAGATACCCAGAGAGACGCTGCGCATCGGACGAAGGTATCGAGGGTGTGGCGCCGTTCGCAAATCACGAAGATTGGGTCGCGCTCCCCGATCGACCGCGCTTTTCGCGTGGCAGACTCGTGGGCCGATGCCGGACCTCGAGTCGAGCGCGGAGGCGCTGCGGGACGAGCGCGTTGCTGCCGCGAGAAAGCGGCTGCGAGACGCGACGACAGAGACCAAACGCGCGGACGCAATCTGCGACGAGCTCGCGGCGCTCGTGGCGTTCGAGCGCGACGACGGGGGGCTCGCCGACGAATCGGCGCCGAGGATCGCCGCGCGGCTGAGAGTCGGGGAGCTGTCGGTCGATCGCGTGGTCGGCGCGGTCAGCGCAGCGCACTCAGCGCGCGCGACCGAGCTCGTCAACGAGCTCACATGGGTGCTTTGCGCGCGCGACTGGCTCGCGCTCGAGGCGCGCGTCCCGCTCGCCGTGGACGTTCGTCCGCAGTGCGCCGCGCGGATCGCACGAGAACGAGACATCGATGGAGCGCTGTTGCTCGTCACCGCGGATCCGCCGACGATGTTCGTGGCGACCCTCGCGGCGGTGAGCCCGTTTCTCACCCGCGCGCAGCTCGCTCCGTTGCGGCAACGGTGCCTCGAAGAGCTCGAGTTGCTCGGCGAGCTCGGCGACGATCGCGAGTACTTCGTGTCCGCCTCGGCGATCGCGAGGTGCCTCGACGCGTCCGAACAAGCTCCGCTCGTGACGGCGCTCGCCGACCGAGCGCTGAGCTTCGATCCAGGGATGCTCGACACCGACTACGGCCGCGACGACTGGCGCGTCGACGTCCTTCGAACGTTGCTCGAAGCCAACGAGCGCGCCGCGGCCGACGCGCTGTTCGAGTGGGTCTCGACCAACGAGGACCCCGCCGCGCCGACGCCGGGTCCGAACCTCGCCGACGCGCTCGCCGTCATGCTCGCGAACGAAACGCCCGAAGGGCGAGCAGCGCTCGAAGCGCGAGCGTTCGAGGTCGTGCAGAGCTATCCAGAGCCCGGCTTCGCGTCACGCGCGCTGCTCGCGACACTTCGAGGCGAGGCGCGCGAACGGCTCGTCGACCGCCTGCGAGCGGACTTCGACGCGGGGCAGGAGTCCATGCCTCCGCAGATCTTGCGTCCCGACCAACGCGAGCGCTTCTGGCGCAGGACCCTCGACGAGCTCGCGCGCTTCGGGTCCGCGACGACGATGCTCGACGCCATGGATTCGGACCCGCAAATCGCAGACGACTTGATTGCGTGGACAGATTTTCAATTCGACGCACCGCCGCTCGACACGCCGCTCGAGTCCGACGCGCTCGCGCCCATCGGGTGGCTGGCGCGCGACGGCTGTCCTGCAGCCTTGCGTCTGCTCGTGCTCGCGAGCGCGGACGTATCGATCGCGGACGCGAGCGCGTTCTACGTCGGGCTCGGTGACGACGCCGTGCGCGCGGTGCTTCGCGCGTGCCCTGCGGCGTCCCGATCGACGCGCGAACGCATCGCCGACGTTCGCCCAGCGCTCCAGGCGGCGAGCGCGGTCGTGCGCGACGAGCTTTGGCGAGCGCTCGACGTTCGAAGCATGTCGCGCGCATCCCTCGAAGCGCTCGCGTGGCTCGCGCCCGAAGACGCCATCGACTCGATCGTGTGCGCCCTCGTTCAGCGCACGCAAGGGCGTCGATCTGGGCGAGAGCTCTTCACGATCGACGAGCCGCGGGTGAACGAAGCTGTCGCGCGATGGCTCTTCGCCGCGCCGCTCGACGAGTGGGGCGACGCGAAAGACACCGCCGTCGCGGTCGCTCAGCAGCTCGGTCGAGATCCGGCCGTCGCGCGCGAGGCGCTGCGACGCGCGTATGCGTCGATCGACGAAGTCCCCACGCGAGAGCTGCCCGCGTCTCTCGCGCTCGAGCGCCTCCGGACGCAGCTGAAAGACGACGAACGATCGTGGGACGTCGCGTCGATCGACGCGTGGTTCGTGGCTCGTGTCGCGGTCGAGCCCGACGCTCCGGCGGTGTTGGCGACGGCGGCTGCGCGCGCGATCGCGGCGCTGGCCGAGGGGCGGGCCGATCCGAACGACGCGGTGATCCTCACGGTCTCCGCGCTGGTGCAGCACGCCCCTGCGAGCGCGCTCGCGCCGCTCGAGACCTATGCGTGGGCGCTCGAAGACGATCCACTCGCGCGCGCCGTGATGCTTCGATGCAAGGCGCTGGGTCGACGCGGGACCGTCGAGCGCGTCGCGCGACGCGTGTTCGATGCGTTTTGGTCGGACGACGAGCTCGATCCGCAGCGGGTGTTCTTGTTGAATTCCTGTGCGCACCCAGATCGGCTCACTGTGGCCGAGGCCGTCGACGAGTCGATCGGACTCGCGTTCTACGAGCCGCTCTTCGACGCGGACGAGGTCGCTCGCGCCGGGATGTGCGACGAGCTGCTCGACGCGTTCGCGACGGTGACCGAGCAACAGCTCGACGCTGCCGGAAGACTCTGGCCGCACGCGAGCGACGATGCCCGGGCGAGGGCGGCGCCATGGGTCGCGCGCGCGCTCGAGACGGCGAGCATCGCTTCGATCCCCGCGCCGCTCGCCCCGCTCGCTGACCCCTCGTGGCTCGTCCAGCGATGGTGCGAGCGCCCCGCGACGACGGTCGCCGAGCTCTGCGCATCGCCCGCGGTGCTCCAGCGAATGATCGGCGGAGACGGGCTCGATCGCGTCGCGCAAACGCTCATTCGAAATCTCGGCGCGTGGATCGATGGGTGATCGCCCGGCGTCGCGACGTCCCTGCGCGACGGGCTCCGATCGACGGCGGACTGACCGAAGAAATCCAGCCCAAACTCACGCCGCCGAGCGCGAACGCGAACCGAGCGGGCCATCGCGGGACTCGTCTGCGCGCCCGAAACACCCCGAAGCGTCGGGGTGTAGGCTCGCGACGCGTCATGTTCGAGTTTCGGCGAGTCACAGGGAAGGTGCGTTGTCGTCGTTGTCGCGAAGCGCTCGCCGAGGGCGAATGGATGAGCCGTGCGTGGATACGAACCAGCCCGACCCTCGAGACCACGTTCGACATCTACTACCACCCGTCGTGCGCGGTCGACGTCGACCCGTGCGCGATGGCGCGGCTGTTTGCGTTCGAGTCGGGGTATCCCAATGACGAGTGGCGCGCGGCGACCGCGGCAGATCGCGCGGAGCTCGCGCTGGTCGAGCAGCTCGCGAAGAAGCGCGCGGACGCTGCCGACCGGCTCGAGAAGGACCGCGCACGGGCCGCAGCGGGCAAGAAGGTCGAGCCGTGGACGATCGAACCCGCGACCGATCGTCGAGGACGGCCGAGGGTACGCGTGCGATTCGCAGGCAACGCGAGCGCGGCGGACGCGTTCGGTCCGCTCTTCGAGAAGTGCATCCCCGACTGGACGCTCTCTGCGCCGAAGCGAGAGTACGTGTTGGTTCCCATCAGCCGGGCGTGGAACCGGAGCTACGATGATCCATCGCAGCCCGTCGTCGCCGCGCTGTTCGGAACCCGCAGCGACGTGAAGATCGTCGGCGCACAACGCGAGAAGGTCCGCGCGTGGAAGGACGAGGGACTCCCGACTCCGCTGCTCTGGATCACCGACGCTGACCCGAAGAATCCACGCGCGGCCGACGCAAAGGTCCTCGAGCTCCGCGAGATGCTCGCAGCGGCGGGCTACGAAGCGGACGACGCGCAGGTGTTGTGCACCCCGGCCAACAAAGCCTCTGCGTTCGTCGCGCTCGCTGCGGCGCTCGACGAGCTCCTGGATCGTGGCGCGAAGGTCGAGGACCGCTCGGGCGAGACGCCCGTCCAACGTGGGATTTCTCTGCTCGAGCGCGCGATTGCCGAGGGGCGGACCGAGGCGTGGCAGAGCGCGCTCACGCGAGCGAGCGCGCTCCTCGACGGCGCGAGCGATCGCGAGCGCGCGACGATCGGAGCGCTGGCCGCGCGCTGTGTCGGCGAAGCGAGCGCGCGAGACGAGGCCGCGTCGATCCTCTGCGCGATCGAGCGAAAGACGCGCGCGATGCACGACGGTTGTTCAGCGCTCCTTCGCGCGTGGACGCAAGATCCGACGGTGAAAAAGCTGCCGGATCGACTCGATTCGGTGTGCGAAGCGCTCGGGCGACCGATCGCGGACGAAGGCTCGAAGACAGACCTCGCGTGGCTCGCAGCGCTCGAAGACGCGGTCGTTCGTAGCGCGTCAGCGACGAAGCGACGCGAGGTCCTCGCCGCGCTCCTCGAGCGCGCCGCGGACGCACCGAGCGCCGCGCGTCTGGCAGAGAAAGCCGCGACGGTGACGTCGAGCGCGAGCCGCGCGTGGATCGCGACGTGCGCGGCGCGGATCAGCGCCAAGCTCGCTCGAACGACCTCGGGAGCGAAGTCAGAAAGAAAGGGATCGAACGCGAAGCCTTCGTCGAAGCGATCCACGAAGGCGCCGACAAAGAAGCGCTGACGCGACGAGGGTGACGGACGGCGCCGCGACACGCTTCGATCGATGAGCGTCGACGCGATCGAGCTCGTGGTGTGCGACGCACGTTCTCCGGCCGGGCGCCGCACGGTGTCGCTGGCGTCGGGCGCGGCGTTGGTCGTGTCCGTCGCGCACGCCCGTGGGGCTGTACGGATCCGCGATTCGCGAGTAAATATCCTAGCAGAACGCGCGCTGCAGTCCGAGTAGGTCGCGGACGAGAAGGTCGAGCTCACGCTCGGCGCACATCATTTCAACGCGCCGACGCGGTACACAGAGCTCTCCGTCGAGACGCGCGAAGAGCAGTTCGCCCACCTCCGCAGCGACGGACGCGAGTCCGAGTGGCGAACGGTCGACACGCTCGTCGTTCGCGGGTGTCCGCCGTGTTTGGCCCTTCGAGCTGGGAGTTGTTCGACGATCGGCAGCCCGCGCTCGTTCTGTCCTGGGCCCACGATGGCGTCGTGCATTCGCAGTTCGCGCCGTCGCTTGCCGGCTCGCACGTTCGAGGTCGGGTGCACTTCGCCGATCGAGGCGTGCGAGACGTTCGCTGCGCGCGCGCGCATCGATCGGCGCGACCCTTCGTTGGGATCCGAAGCGGGCGCGCTTCTCGCTTCCGCTGCACCCAACGTGGTCAGGCGTCGCGCTCGTCTCGCAGGGCCGCGAGCTCGGCGCGTAACGAGCAGAAGCGGGCTCGATTCGACAGCCGACGCTCGTGGCGGTGCACGTCGGCGAGTCGCTCGGCGCGGCGCAATCGGTCGCGAGCTCGCTCGCCCCGCGCGGAACAGCGCGCCCCGCGTGGCGCCCGGCGGCGCCGTCGAACCTCGTGTTCTTCGCGATCGACGTCGAGCGCGAGACGCGAGCCGTGATGACTCGTTTGCCCTCGAGAAATCGAGGGACTCGACTGTTCGTCACTACGGCGGGCGACGCGCGACCGCGGCCTGCGCTGCTCTGGCGCAGCGCCGAGGGGTGGCAGCTCGACGTACAAGTCCGTTGAGCGACTCGCGAACGAGCGCTCCGACCGAAACGGCCACTCATTCGATCGTCGCACTTTTCTCGATCCATTCGTGGCGGTTTGACTCGAGGTCAACGGTCTCGTGTTGGGCCGATGCTCGGCCCACTTCTACGACGTTCGATGGTGGCGTGGTTGAGACGCCGAGAGATGCGGAAGTCTCTTGAGAAAATCCGAAGAAATGGCGCGAGCAGTTGCTCCGAACGGGCGAAGCTCGATAGCGTTATAGAGGCTCCGCTCGCAGTCGAGACGACCGTGGGAAGAGCGCACCACCGCGCTGGGCGATCGAACATCGGCCGAGCGCTGACCGATGGAGGGATGTCATGCGCGCGCTTGCCACTGCGGCTTTCGAGAGTATCAACGCCGAGCACCAACGAACGCGCGTGAGCGCGCGGCGAAGCGAGTCGGGTCGGGAGGTCGCCGACCGAGGTGCGGCGTGAGCTCCGGCGGGCCGCTATGGAACTCGTCGCGCATCCGCGAGGGGCTTCGCGACTTCTTCTCGGTCTACAATCGCGTCGTCGACGACGTTCAGCGCCGCGCCGAGCGCGAGTTGGAGCACCACCCGATGCTCGGTCCGGTGTTTCGCGGCTTCTCCGAAGAGCAACGCGAGCAGCAGCGGCAGACGTCGCGCGAGCGAATGAAGCGCGTCGAAGCAGGCGACTGGGAGAGCTATCAAGAGCACCTTCGAAACCAAGGGGCGTTCTACGCCTTCATGTCCGTGCGCTTTTCGGACTGGTACGACGTCACGCGGGTGCTGCAGCGCGGGATGACCGAGCACTTGATCGCTGCGCTCAGCCACGAGCCGAGCCGACTCGCGGCGGCGCTCGAAGCGATGTCGCTGTTCTATGATCGCGCGTTGGGGGAGATCGCAGACTCGTTTATCGCTGCAAAAGAGCGAGCGGTTCGACAGGAGAGCGAGAAGCTGACCGCGGTGATCGCGAGCTTGCACGAGGCCGTCGTGTTCGTAGACACCGAAGGCAAGGTGATCTTGCGCAACCCGGCGTCCGTCGCGCTGTCGCGGGGAGATACCGCGAGCGACATCCGGGATCCGAAGGTCGGTGAGCGCTACTTCCGCGAAGGAGCCAACGCTCCGATGGCGGTAGACGAGCTGCCCGTCGCGCGCGCGCTGCGCGGCGAGACCGTCGTCGACGAGCTGATCGAGCGCCGCACGCCGGACGCTCCGCCGGTGTTTCTCAGCGTCAACGCTGCGCCGCTCACGAGCGAGGACGGCACGAGATTCGGCGCGGTCGCGTCGTACCGCGACGTGAGCGTGCGTCGAGAGCTCGAAGCCGAGCGCCTGCGCAGCAGCGAGGTCGAGCTCCGCGGACGGCACGCGCTCGAAGCGAGCCGCCTGAAGAGCGAGTTTCTCGCGAACATGTCGCACGAACTCCGGACGCCGCTCAACTCCATCATCGGATTCGCCGAGCTGCTCTTCGACGGCGAGGCGGGGCCGCTCGCCGAGCAACAACAAGAGTTCGTTCGAGACATCTTGAAGAGCGGACAGCATCTCCTCCAGCTCATCAACGACGTCTTGGACCTCTCGAAGGTCGAAGCAGGGCGGATGGAGTTCTACTCCGAGAACACTCGCCTGAGCGCCATCGTCGACGAGGTCTGTTCGATGCTTCGCAACGCGGCGTCGACCAAACATATCGCGGTTCGCGTCGACGCGGCGGACGAGGTGGACGAGAGCTTTCTCGACCCTGCGCGGTTCAAGCAGGTGCTCTTCAACTTCGTCTCGAACGCGCTGAAGTTCACGCCATCGGGCGGGTCCGTCGTCGTCCGCACGCGGGCCGAGGGCGCACAGCACTTTCGACTCGAAGTCGAAGACACCGGCGTCGGAATCGCAGCAGAGGACCTCGACCGGTTGTTCGTCGAGTTTCAACAGCTCGGCGGAGGCGCGGCGAAGCTCCACGGTGGAACAGGGCTCGGGCTCGCGCTCACCCGTCGGCTCGTCGAGTCGCAGGGCGGCTCGATCGGCGTTCGCAGCGAGCTCGGTCGAGGGAGCACGTTCTACGTGGTCCTGCCGCGGCGCATCGAAGCGAGCGCGCATCGCCCCGATGCGCCGATGACGACTTCGAGCCACGCGCCACGGCTCCCCAAGGTGCTCGTCGTGGAGGACGACCCTGCGTCCTTGCGGCTGATGGCGGCGACGCTCGAGTACGCAGGGCTCTCGTCGGTTTGCTTCACCGACCCGCAGAGCGCGCTGTCTCACGCTCGATCGGAGCCCGTGTCCGCGATCATCTTGGATCTGCACATGCCGGCGCTCGACGGCTTCGCGTTTCTTCGCGCCCTTCGCTCGGACCCGAAGTGCACGACGATCCCCGTCATCGTCTGGTCGGTGCTGGAGCTGACCAAGGAGCAGCTCGCGGAGCTGCAGCGCATGGCTCAGCGCGTGCTTCGAAAGGACGGCGTCACCGCGTCGATCCTGCGCGAGCTCGAGCAGCTCTTCCCGCGCGACCGTCCCTGAGCGCTCGCTCGAGCTCGACGCGCAGGTTGTCGCGCCCCCGCGAATGTCGGTACGGTTGCCGTCGTCGCTCGCCTGGGCGACGGAGGTCGCTGTGTTCGCAAAGGGAACTTTCTTCGTCGGTCGTCGTGCGTACATCTCCGAGCGCTTCGGCGAGTCCGCGTGGGACGAGTTTCTTCGCGACCTCGGCCGCGAAGACCCGGTGTTTGCGAAGCCGATCCTCGCGACCACGCTCGTCCCGATCGAGTCGTACTTCTTGTTTCACGACCGATCCGTCGAGCGCTTCTTTCGCGGCGACGCGAAGGCCTTGTGGACCATCGGCGAGAAGTCTGCCGAGTGGTCTCTCACCCACGGGCCGTACAAGCACCTGAAAAACAACCCGCAGAGCCTCGCGGAGTTCGTCGCGAAGCTCCCGCTCATCTGGAGCGCGTTCTTCACCGAGGGGCGACTCGAGTCGAAGATGGTCGACGAGACCACCATCGAGATCGAGCTGTTGGACCTGCCTGTCAGTCACTCGAGCTTCGAAGACGCCGTGATGGGCTATGGAAAGCGCGCGATCGAGCTCGTGTCGTCCCGAACCGTCACCGAGCATCGGCTGCTCGGCATGCAGCGCGGCCGCAATCGCGTGCACTATCGGTTCGTGCTGCGCTGACGAGGACGCGCGATCAGCGCTGCGCGTGCTTCTCGAGCAGCTCCGCGACCATGATCGGAAGGGTCCGCGTGTCGATCGGCTTGGTGATGTAGCCGTCGCAACCCGCGTCGCGCGCGCGCTTCTCGTCGCCGTGCATCGCGTACGCAGTGAGCGCCACCACGATGATCTCGCGCGTCGCGGGGTCGGCCTTGAGCCGTCGCGCGAGCGTGAGCCCGTCGATCCCGGGCATCTGAAGGTCGAGCAGGATCAGCGCAGGACGAAAGGCCTCGAGGCACGCGAGCGCGGCGCCGGCGCTGTCCGCAGTCCGCACTTCGTAGCCCTTTTTGCTGAGCAAAAACGACACGAGCTTCATGTTCGCCGCGTTGTCGTCGACGACGAGCACGGCGGCCGTCACGACGCACGCTCGTCGGCGGGCGAGCGCGCGAGCGCGCGTGCGTGCGTGCGCGCCTCGTTCACTGCGTGGTCCTCAGCGCGAGCTCGGGCGCCATCGCGCTTTGCGCGAACGGGGCCGGCTTTCCGAACAGATAGCCTTGAACGAGGTCGACGCCGTTTCGCGCGACTTCATTGAACTCGTCCGTGGTCTCGATCCCCTCGGCGACGATGATCATCGAGAGGTCCTTCGCGAGCTCACAGATCGACGAGACGACGCGGCGCTTCACCGGGTCCGAGTGCACGTTTCGCGTGAGCGACATGTCGATCTTCACGACGTCGGGCTGCACGCGCGAGAAGTACGAGAGCCCAGCGTACCCAGCGCCGAGGTCGTCGACCGCGATGCGAAACCCGAGCGCCCGCAGCTGCGCGAGCCGCTTGTCCACGTTGTCGATCGCCTCGAGCGACTCGCGTTCGGTCAGCTCGAGAACGACGCCGCTCGCGTGTTTGCTGAGCGGCGCGTCCGGAGAATAGAGCTGCGGATCAGCGAGGTCCGCCGAGTGCAGGTTGACGAAGATGACGGACTCGGGTCGGCTCGCCGAGATCTGTTCGGCCACGAGCCTGCGCACGAGTCGACCGAGCGTGTGCAGTCGTCCGAGCTTTTGCGCGGCGTCGATCACCGCAGGCGGCGATCGGAGCGTGGGCTCGTTCGAGCGCATGAGCGCCTCGTATCCGAAGACCTTTCCGTTCGCCGCGCCGACGATCGGCTGATAGTGCATGCAAAGCCCGTCGAGCGCGCGATCGAGCGCCGCTTCGAGCGTCTGGCGGCTCACTTCGGTCGTGTGCGTGAGCGTCACGCGGATCAGGCGGCCCCACTTCACCGCTTCTTCGACCGCTTGGATCACCGTGACTCGATCGAAGGGCTTGGCGATATAGCGAAACGCGCCGAGCTCCATCGCGCGCATCGTGTCGTCGAGCTTCGGGCTGCCGGTCATCAAGATCACCGGGACGTACACGCCGCTTCGGCGTAGCTGCTCGAGCAGGTCCAGCCCGTTGATGTCGGGCATCATGACGTCGCTCACGACCACATCGATGCCGCCGCTGCGAAGTCGCTCTCGCGCTTCTGCTGCGCTGACGAACGTCTCGACGTTGAACCCAGCGCGCCCGATGATGCTCGAGACCGTGCCAGCCACCGCCGCGTCGTCATCGATGACGACGACGGTCGGCGATTCGTTGTGACTATTCATTGTTTCCCTCCGAGGACATCTGCGCGAAGAGCGTCTGCGCAAACTGCTGCACAGACTTCGCGTCGAACGGCTTTCGTAGCGATGGAAAAGCCTGCAGCCACGTCGGCGCAGCTCCGCCCAACAACCCTAGGGCGTAGCCCCGCGCGACGGCGAGCTCCACGCTGGCAGGCCCGGCGATCTGCGCGTCCGCCGACGAGCAGAGCAGCAGCGCTCGTCCGCTTCGCGATCGTCGATCGACAACCCGATCCACGTGCTCGACAACCTCCAGCGATCCGCTTGTCGCGAGCGCCTTCACGACGAGCTGCCGCGTGAGCGGGTCGCCTTCGATCAGCACGATCGAGCGGTCCCCTGGCGATGGCAGCGCGTCCGTCGCGCCGCTCCCCTGCGTGACGGCGCGCAGCCGCACGCGAAACGTGGTGCCTCTCCCCGCGACGCTCTCGCACTCGATTCGGCCACCGGCGTCGGACACGATCCGCTGCGAAATCGAGAGCCCTAGACCGGTCCCCGTTCCGACTGGCTTCGTCGTGAAGAACGGCGTAAAGATCCGCGCCTTCACCTCCGCGGACATTCCGCAGCCGGTGTCGGTGACCTCGACGAACACTTCGGATTCGTCTGTCATCCCGCCGCGGATCGAAATTCGCTGCTCGCGCTCGCTGGTCGGGCTGATCGCCTGCGCCGCGTTCACGATGAGATTCACGAACACCTGCACGAGCCGAGGCTCGTTGCCGATCACGCCCGGGAGCGGGGGAAGCTCGAAGTCGACCTGCGCGGCTCTTCGCCATTCGGGCGCCGCGATCCGGAGCGCGACCTCGAGCACGCGGCGAATGTCCACGTTGTCGCTCGGCGTTCCCTCGCCGTGCGAGAGCGTCTTCAGGTCACCCAAGATGGTCCGAACGCGCGTCGCCGCGTCGGACGCGACGCGCAGCCTGTCGCGGACCGGGTGCTGCGGCTCGAGGTCTTCGAGCGCCATGTCGAGCTCGGCGATGATCGACGTGAGGGGATTGTTGATTTCATGGGCCACGCCCGCGGCGAGCACGCCCACGCTCGCGAGCCGGTCGCTGGTGATCTGTTGGGCGTGCGCCCGCTTGGCTTCTGTGACGTCTCGCGTCACGACGACCGCGCCGGTGACGAGATCTTCATCGTCGCGGACGGGACGCGCGGCGACCGAGAACCAGCGAGGCTCGCTCTCGTCGCTCGTCGCGAACACCTCGCAGTCGACGACCTCTTCGCCGCGGAGCGCTCGGCGCACCGGCTGTTCGTGCTCCCGAAGCGGCGTCGACATGTCCGGGTGAAACAGCCGCAGCGCGCCGCACGACGAGCCTTGGGGACGCGACGAGTCGCTCGGCGGGGTCGATCGCGCGGCGCGGTTCCAATGGGTCGGTCGCGCGTCCTGGTCGACCACGACGATCGGCTCGCGGATCGTGTCGAGGATCGACTCGAGGACGTGCACGCGCTCGCGCTCGTTGTGCGTCGCGCGCTGCAACGCTGAAAAGGTCCGAGACAGCGCGAGCACGAGGGCGAGCTGCGAAGCGACGACCGTCGCGAACGCGCGTTGGTCGTCCGTCGGCGCCGCGGTCGCGCCGAGCACCATCGCGCCGATCGTCTGCTCGCGATAGCGCATCGGCGCCACGAGCACGTGCCCCGCCGTGCGCAGCCCGAAGAGCTCGGCCACGGTGCGCTGGTACGTGGCCTTCGCCTCCGGGCCCCTCGCGAGGCGATCGGCCATGGTCTGAAGCGACTCGCGAAGGGAGGCGTCGCGGAGCCCCACGCTTCGGTGCCTCCATTCTCCGTCGGGCTCGACGGTGAGCATCACGCCCCACTCGAACCGCGCTGCGTCGAAGCACGCGAGCAGCGCCGCGTCGATCGCTGAGTCGGGATCTCGATTGTCCGCGAGGGCGCGCGCGAGTCCGTCGAGGATCGCGATCTCCGCCGATAGGATCGCTGTCTGTTGCGCGAGCGACACGTTGAGCGCCAGCTGCTTGTCGAGCTGCCGCGCCGTTCGCGCGTCGCGCTCGCGCTGAAGCTCTGGGACGCTGATGCGCTCTCGCGTCGTCGGCAGCGGAGAAAACGCCGCTCGAAGCGCCTCGACCAGGCCTCGAAGATCGGGCTCGCGATGCACGTACGCGTCGGCGCCGACGCGACGCGCGAGCTCGTGATCCGACGCGTCGAGGTAGTTGTTTGTCACGAGGATGATTTGTGTCGCGGCGAAGCGCGGGTCCGCTCTCAGCCTCGTGCACAGCTCGAACCCGTCGATTTGTGGCATGAGCACGTCGGACACAACGACGTCCGGGTCGAGCCCGCGCAGCAGCGCGAGGGCGCGCTCGGCGTTCTCCGCGCAGGTGACGTCGAAGCCGAGTCGGGTGAGCCGGATGGTCGCGAGCTTTCGCTGCAGCGGATCGTCTTCGACGAGCAGCAAGCTCCGATGCTCGCCGAAGCGTCTTCGATCCGGAGGCGCCTGCTGGAGCTGGAGTCGAATCGCCTCGCGGAGCCGAGCCGGATCGATCGGCTTGGTCACGACATCATCGAATTTGCCCTGCGCGAGCCGCTGCTCGTCGGCCTGGTCGAGCAATCCAGCCAGCGCGAGGATCGAGAGGGGCGTCGTTCGCGACTCGCGAAGGTGCTCGGCGACCACGAACCCGCTCACGTCAGGCAGCACGACGTCGAGCAAGACAATGTCCGGTGAATCTTCGCGTGCCCGCTCGAGCCCCTCGAAGCCGCTCGAGGCCTCCATCAGATGCACCGGCTCGTCCGACAGCACGTCGGCGATCAACGACCGAGTGACAGCGTTGTCGTCGATGACGAGCACCCGCGTCGTCGTCATTCGTCGGCCCCGTTCGACGCTTCGAGACTGTTCGCCTGCTCAGCGGGAAGGTACGAATTTTCCCCGCTGTGTCGGAGATCGTTCGTATCGAGCGCTCGAAACCACATCCGAAGACTCCGTCCCGTTCAGCCGCGCCGCTCCACACTCGAAGCGATCGCGATGCATGTCCCTCACTCGTTGATCGCGGCCGCGACAAATGGCGCGCCCTTCCCTGACCGAATCGGTTCGCAGTTCAGAGGATCCGAAGCGGAAATTCCAAAAAGCGGAATCAGACTGTATCCGAGACGCTCGCGCGCGCCTAGTGCATCTTCGTTCGGAAGCACTGTGGAAGACCCTTCGCTCCGCTGAGTTTTTCGAATCGTCCAGACGCGCACGCTGCCGTACCTGTCCCCCGTTGAAAGGGCGACACGCTGCGTGCCCCCGCGAAGACCGCGGCGGTCGTCTTGATTCGCACTTGGTTTCTCGCGATTCGGCATTGGTTTCAGCCTGATTTCGACGCTCGCGTCCTTTGCGACTCTGCTCGAGCATCTTCGTCGCCCGTCGCGCGCGCGTGATCAGTAAACAAGTCCTCGGAAGCATCGAGAGATACTCGGACCGCGAGTCGCCAACGGACGGCGGCGCCGCTGTAGCCAGGGCTGCGCTCGGCGACGCGAGAGTGCGCAACCACCATGACTCACCATTGCTCGCGGCAGCCACACCGAGCGATCGCTGTCGGGTCGCACCGCCCGGCGCGAAGCGGCGCAGGGACGGAAAGAGCGGTTTGCGTGCTCGCGCTCGGGCCGACGCGACGTTCGCGTGTCGCTTCTCATCCACGCGCTGTTCGTGCGACGATCCGCGGGTCGTCGAAGGCAAAGCGTCGAGCCGCGCGCCTCCAAAACGCGTTCTACCCGGTTCGAGTCCGTGGCGACGGCACACTCCGAGAGCGCAGTCGCGAGACGACGCCGCCGTTGAAGGTCGTCGAAACGAGCTGCGCTTCAGCGGTGCACGAGACCGTTGAAGGCGCGTCGCGACGCGACGAATGCATCGCGAAACGTACGTCGATCGAAGGGGTCGCGGCGTCGACGCGCGCGATCGAAGGACGCCGCGTGACGAGCAAAATCCCAGGGAACATCCCGAGAGACTCAGCCCGCGTCTCGCGAAAATGCGCCTCATTCGATCGCCGCACTTTCATCGATTGATTCGCGGCGGTTCGACTTGATTTCAGCGGTCTTGTGCATGGCCGATGCTCGGCTCATTGGGACGACTTTCAATGGGGGGCGTGGTGTCGCGACAGGCGTCGCAATGGAGCGCGTCGCCGTCACGCTCGCGCTGGGCGCATCGGGAGTTCGCTCGCGCGCTCGCCGGCGGGTCGACTCGCGTTGGACTCGCGTAGCCGTCGGCTGAGCATTCGAATCACGCCTTCGGCGATCTCGCTCTGCTCGCGAAGCACTTCGTAGAACTCGTCGCTCCCGATGCGAAGCACCTCCGTCGGCTCGGCCGCGGTGGCCGACGCGCTCCGCGGCGCTTGATCGAGGACCGCCATTTCACCGAACGCCTCGCCGATGCCCAACGACGCGAGTCGCGCGCCTCCGTGCGCGATGTCGACTCTCCCTCGCGCGAGCACGAACAGCGCGTCGCCGGGATCTCCTTCGGCGAAAATCACCTCTCCTGGCGCGTACTGTTCGACCTCTGCGACGGCCGCGAGCGGCGCGAGATCCTCGCCGCGCAGCCGCTCGAAGATGGACGCAGCGCGCAGGACCAAGAGTTTTTCGATCGTCGAGTACGGCATCGAGACCTCGCGAGAGTCATGGGGATCGATCGCTTCGCCGCGCGCTCCGAGCGTCGCTTCGGCGACCTCGCGCACCAGCGCGTCGCCTCGCGCGCGCGCCGCGTGCGCTTCGAGCCGCGCGAGCGGGTGACGTGCTCTGCGCAGCGCGTCGAGCCACACCGCCGCGACGTACGGGTTGGGGTGGCGGCGCTGCTCTTCGCTGAACGCTTCGAACGTCGGCAGCTTCGTGACGCCCGCCTTCGCGCAGCGCTCGGCGACCGAGGTGTCGTCGAAGAACGGCATCACGACCGGCCGCAACGAGGCATCGAGCGTCGTGTCGAGCAGCTCGATCGCGTTGGCTCTGCGTGACGGATCCTCGATGCGATCGCGTACGAGCTGCAACACGTCCGGCGGATACCGGAGCTCGAGCGCGCGAAGCACCCGCCGCGTCCCGCGAACGACGCGAAACTGAATCTCCTCTTCGAGCAGCGGCGTCGAGAGTCTCTCCCGACACTGCTCCCACGCGCCTTGCAGACGAAGGGTCTCGGCGATCTCTCGCTCGACCAACGCGCGGATCGTGGCGATCGGCTCCGGAGGACGACCGAGGCGCGCTCGCAGCTTCGAGAGCGCCGAGAGCACACGCAATCGAAGGTGCGAGTCTCGATCGGCTCGCGCGGCGACGAGCGCCGCCCACGACTCGGGCGAGGGGATCTGCCGCAACACGCGCGGCGCTTCGAGTCGAACGGATCTCTCGCACCGTTCGTCGGCGAGCAAGATCGCGAGGGGTTCGACCGCCGGAGCGCCGATCGCCGCGAGCGCAGAGCCTGCCTCTCGACGCGTCGAGCGCCGTTCGAACAACCGCAACAACGGCGCGACGAGCCGCGGATCGGCCACGCGGCGCGCAGCGACGAGCGCCGCATGAACGACCGCGCGATCGCGATCCTCGAGCAACACGCCGAGCCGGCGCGCTCCGGGCGCTCCGAGCTCTCCCAGGACCACCGCCGCGTCCGCGCGATCGAGCGCCGAGGGCGACGCGACGAGCTGCGCCACGCGGGCTCCGGCGAGCAGCGATCCTTCGAATCCAGCGTGGCACACGAGCGCGGCGACGACCTGCGTGCGCACGTGGCGATCGGGGTCGTCGAGCATCGGCGCGAGCTCGTCGACAGCGTCGTCGCGGGCCACCTCGGCGTGCGCCCGCGCAGCGGCGGCGCGAACGGCGGGCTCGCGGTCCGACAGCGCTCGCGCGATCGCCTCGTCGTCCGAGCGCGTCTTGGTCGCGCGCGCGTACGGCCCGAGTCGCTCGAGCGCAGCGACGCGAACGGCGGCATCGTGGTGCGATGCGAGCCGCTCGTACGCAGCGAGCACCGCCGGATCTGCGTCGTGCTCGAGCGCGTCGAGCGCGGCGAGCACGATGCGCGGGTCGTCGCTCTCGAGGGATCGAACGAGCACGCCTCGCGCGAGCGGGTCGAAGGTCGCTTCTGCGTGATCGACGAGCCGGCCTCCGGCGAGCGATCGCTCGAGTTCGCTCAGGTAGCGACGGCGCACGGTGGGGATCATCGCGAGCCAAGCCGCCACGAGCGCGATGCTCACGAACGAGAGCTTGATGACGCCGAGCGGACGGGCGAAGACGAGCAACGCGACGCCCCCGAGCGCGTAGGCGACCGGCTTGATGACCGCGTCGAGAAACGCGCGCGTTCGCACTTTTGCGTCGGCTGCGAAGGGGCCGTACAGCGCCTGCACTGTGCTCTCGTGGATCGTGTACTGAAGTCCGTTGTCCGAGGACTTCATCGCCGTCGCGACGGGCAGCGCCGGGGCGACGAGGAGCGCGGCGCTCGCTGCGCCGAACAGCGCTGGCATCACGCTCATCCCGACGGCGACCCCGTAGCGCGCGAGGAGCCGCGGCGAGACGAAGAGCTGAAACAAGAACGATGCGGCGCCCACGCCCGCATAGAAGAGGCTGAAGAACTGCGCGAGCGCGTCCTCTCGAAACGTCGCCCTCGCCACAGCTTTGAACTGATAGTCCCCGATCGTGAGCGCCGAGAACGTACACAAGAACATCAGGGCGATCGACTGCACGTATCGGTCGGCCGCGACGCTCGCGCGCGCGCTCGCCGTTCGCGAGGCGCGCTTCGGGCGGTGCGCCTCGGGCGCACGTGCGTAGGCGTCGAGCCGCGCTGCGATGGCCGCGATCGCGGCGAGCATCGCGGCGAGCACGAAGAGCAGCTGCTGCGTTCCGATCGAGCGGACGATCGTCCCGGCGAGGAGGCCGATGACGACGACGCCTAGCACGCGCGCAGAGCCGATGATGCCGAACAACCTTCGGGCCGAGCGCGTGTCGTGAAGGTCGTTCGCGAGCGTCCAAAACTGCGAGAGGAGCAGGTTGCCGAACACCTCGCTCCACACATAGAACACCGGGTAGATCGCTGACCAACCAGCGCGCGCGGCGCTCCATGTCGCGACGTACGTCGCCGCGCCGAGCGCGCACCACGCGACGATCATCTTCGTGCGCGGGAGCTTGTCCGCGACCCTCCCGTACACGACCACCGTCAGCGCCGACGCGACGCCGTACAGAACAAACATCCACGGCAGCGCCGAGAGCGAGTATCGACTCAGAAACAGCGTGTCTCGGACGGTTCGTCCCAGGATGAACACCGACGACGACAAGAGCAGCTGCGCGAACAACAGCCCCGTACGCGCGCCTTCGCCCTGTCGCACGAGCAGCCCCTCGGTCACGAACCGATCGATCGCTCGGCGCAACGGGCCGGAGACCGCTTTCCATGTGCTCTCGTCGGACACGCGCTGCTCGATCGCGTGCAGCAGACGTTCCATCGCGCGAAGCGCGGCGCGGGCCGTGATCGCAGTGAAAAGAGCCCCGACGCGACACGCGGATGTTTCAGACGCGACGCACTTTCTGCATGTTGCGTTGCTCGCTCCCGAGTCACTCGTCTGCGAACGCGGCTTCGAGGCGAGCGCAGATCGTCTCGAGCACCGCGATGCGCGCGAAGTACTTGTCGTTCGCAGGGACCAGCGTCCACGGAGCGATCTCCGTGCTGCACTGGTCGATCATCTCGCACGTGGCCTGCTCGTACGCGGTCCACTTCTCGCGGTTGCGCCAGTCTTCGTCGGTGATCTTGTAGTGCTTGAAGCCCGTGTTCTTTCGCTCCTCGAAGCGACGGAGCTGCTCGTCTTCCGACACTTGGAGCCAGAATTTGCAGAGCACGGCGCCGCTGCGAGCGAGCTGCTCTTCGAAGTCGTTGATCTCGGCGTACGCGCGGCGCCAATCGTCTTCGCGACAGAAGCTCTCGACGCGCTCGACGAGCACGCGCCCGTACCACGATCGATCGAAGATCGCCGCGTGCCCGTTGCGCGGGATGTGCCTCCAGAACCGCCAGAGATAGGGCTGCGCCCGCTCTTCTTCCGTCGGCGCCGCGACGGGAACAACCCGGTACTGCCTCGCGTCCAGGCTCGATGTGACGCGGCGAATCGCGCCGCCCTTTCCGCCAGCGTCGGGGCCCTCGAAGACGCACACGAGGCTTCGGCTCGAGAAGCGCGGGTCCCGCGAGAGCTGGTTGAGTCGCCCCTGGAGCTTCTCGAGCTTGTCGCTGTAGTCCTTCTTTCGCAGGGATTTTGTCATGTCGAGCGCGCGCAGGACGTTCGTTCCCTGCTCGTCGCGGACGCTGACGGGCGCTGGGTTCGCGACGCTCCGCTCGTGCGATCCGGGGCTCGCGGCCAGCCGTCGTTCGAGCGCGCCGAGCAGCGTTCGTCCCACCGCCATCGCGCGGTATCGACTGTCGCTCCCGTCGACCACGATCCACGGGGCGTTTCCTGTCGAGGTCTCGCGAAGGACCCGCTCGCACACCGCGCGAAACGCGTCGTAGTGCGACGCGTTCTCCCAGTCGCGAGGCGTCACGCGCCAGCGCGTCCGCTTGTTGCGCGAGAGCTCCTCGAGCTTCTTCTTCTGGCCCTTCTTCGAGAGGTGAAACCAGAATTTCAGCAACAACACGCCCTCGTCCGTGAGCATTCGCTCGAAGTGCTCGATCGTCGAGATCGACTGCTCGAGCTCGACCTTGCGGCTCTCTCCGTGCACGCGTCGAACGATCGGGTCCGTGTACCAGTTGCCGAAGAAGATCCCGAGCTTGCCCTTCGGCGGCAGCGCCCTCCAGAAGCGCCACATCGGCGGGCGTTCGCGCTCTTCGTCGCTCGGCGCCCCGAAGGCCACGGACTGAACGTGCCGCGGATCGAGCCACTCGTGCAGCGCGTTGACCGTCTCGCCTTTGCCCGCGCCGTCGACCCCGTTGATCAACAGCAGCACGGGAAATCGCTTGCTCTCGAGCAGCGCGGCCTGCGCCTCGAGCAGCTTCTCCCGCAGCGCGGGCAGCTCTCTGTCGAAGGCCTCTTTTGATAACGTGTGACCGAGCTCCGCGTCTTCGAACATGTTCGTGTCCCTGGCCAAGCAATGCACGGACCAGCGCGACGGCCCAAGGTCGCGACCGCTCGCGCGCTCTCAATCGCCCCATGAACGCTCGCCGATCGACGGTCCTCGCTGCTCTCGCCATCGCAGGCGCGGTCCTCGGCCCGCTCGCGCTCGGCGCCCCAGCCCGCGCGCAACGTCGGCCACCGCGCCCGAGGCCCGAGCCGTCGCCGCCTCGCGTCGAGTGCACGTTCTCCGAGCAGACACGGTGCTTCGAGCACACGCCGACGAGGCGCGCGCTGCAGCCGCCGCCGTTCGTGTTCTGCGCGATGACGCGGGCGCGGGTCGACGGCTCGACGCGCGGCGTGGATCCTCCCCTGCAGTTCTCCTACGCGAGGACCGCGCGCGCCCGCCTGCGAACGCCCGACGTGTGCTGCTACGTCGAGTACACCGCGCAGATGTGCAGGTAGCGTGACCACGGACATCCGCCAGGACGCCCCGTTGAAATTGTGTGCTGTTGTGACCCCTCCGCGCCGTCGCGCGACAATCGCAGCGAGATCTGGTCACCGTTGAATTCGCGAGGCGTGGCTCCGTACGATCCCTCGCTGGAGGTTCGAGGATGATCGTTCGTCGTGTGGTGATCACGGTCGCGCTGGGAATCGGCTTGTCGGGCTCGCTCGTCTTCGCGCACTCGACCGGCCGAGAGTCTCGTGTCCCAGCGCAGTGTCAGCGGCTCCCGACCCCCGAGCGCTCGACCTGCCTCGTGTGCGTCACGAGACCGCTGCGACACCACTACCACCCGGACTATCCGCCCGGCGCGCGCTGCAGGCCCGACAACGGAAAGCCCTGATCGCCCAACACGCCCGAGCGCTCGTCTGCGATCGTCTTCGTCCATGGCGCCTTCCGACGACGACTCCATCGATCGCTTTCTCGAGCGCTACAACGCGCTCGTGCCCGGACAGAGCTCGCCGCTCTGGACCGAGATGCGAACGCACGTTCCCGCTGCGATCGAGGCTGGCGAGTGGCGCTGGATCGCCGCGCTCTACGACCGCATCGCCGTCGATTGTCCTCCGCTGCTCCACCTCGTTCGCAGCGACGCGCTCACTGCGCTCGCGTTCGTGCGCGATCGAGCGGCGCTCGACGCGTTCGTCGCGCGAGCCCGCGTCGCGCCTTCGTGGGCGAAGGGCTTCGACCGAACCGCCCGAGGATGGCCTCGCAAAGTCGGCGCGATGCTCGGCTACCAACAGGACACCGCCGCGCTCGAGTACTTGATCGAGACCTACGGCGACGCTGGGGATGTCGTCGAATCGTTGCTCTGCTTCGCGCAGGAGCTCGTCAGCTTCGATTTGCCCGTCGCGGACTCCGCGATCGTGCGCCGCTTCTGGAGGCGCCACGGTGAAGTCGGACACGCGCTCGCGGGCCTCCCGCTGTCGCTGCTCGAATGCGAGAAGGGGCTGCGGCGACGCTATCCGGGCCCGCTCGATTTGCTCGGAAACTGGTTTTGGTTCTCGCACACGTTTTCAACGTACGCGAGCGATCCACCGCCTTCGCTGCCGAGGGCCAGCGTGGATCGCGAGCTCGCGCTCGACGACGTCGCGAGGACCGAGGCGGCGGGCGCGTTCGCTGACCCGATGAGCTTCCCGAATGGGCGCTTCGAAGCGCGGGCGTTTTCGATCGAGCCGAGCGACGGACCACGATCGGTCCGAGGCCTCCCGCTCGAGTGCCTCGAAGGCGACCCCGAGCCGCTCGTCGAGCTCGCCAAGAGTCACGTCGAGACGCTCTCTGCGTTGTGGTCGATGTTTACGCAGGGCGGGGCGTACGCCGAAGGACGGTCGGCCGCGTACGGGCGGCTGCATGCGTGGCGAACGCTCGCATCCCTCGCGGGCGTCGACGCTTCGACAGAGCTGCGCGCGGTCGACGATGCCGCGCGCCGATCGTGGTTCACGATGTTCTCGTCCGCGTCGGCGTCGTGGTTCGACCACGTGTGCATCGACGTGGGAATCACCTGCGTTCGAAGCGATGGTCGCTCGATGATGGCGCTCGCTGCGACCGACTCGGACTGACCGTCGAGCGCGCGATCGACGCGCACCGTCGCCGCCGTCGGCCAGGGATTTCGCCGAGCGCACCCCGGTGAGTCATCAGCGCAGGCCGTTCGCCCAGGATTCGTACTCGGATCGCAGCGACGAATACTCCTTCGCGAGCGACGCGAGCAGCGGCTTCCACGGGTGCTTGGCGCGGTAGTGCGCGCCGCCGATGAGCGCTCGCGCGGCCTCTTCGCGCGCGGGGCCTTCGAGCGCGGCGAGCTGCTCCTTCGCGCGCGCGATCGCGACCTCTGGATCGAGCGAGTAGAGCGCCCACGCTGCGGCGCTTCGAAGCGAGTACACGCCGAGCGAGCGCGACGCTCGCTCGACCGAGTCTGGATCGCCCTTGAACGCGAGGATCGATTGCGCGGACTCCGTCGCGTTGCCGAGCGAAGGACCCCACGCGAGCTCGCGGAGCGCCTCGCGGACGTCCTGTCGCGTCGCGACCTCGTTCTGCAACGTGTTCATGAGGTTCCCGAGAAACGGGCTCGCCGGGCTCGTGTCGCGCGCCGCGCGGGCCTCCTCGGGGCCGAGGCCTTGGCCTTCGGCCGCGAGCATCGCGAGCCCCTCTCGAAACGCCGGAACAAGATCGAACGGCTTCTTCCGCGCTTCGCGGAGGCGCAGGTGCGCCGCGAGGGCGCGCAGCGAGGCGACGCGAACGGGCTCGTCCCGCGAGAGCGCGCCGAAGAGAATCGCGCGCGTCGCGTCGTCGTCGAGCTTCTTCTCGAGCGCGATCACCGCGCCGACTCGCGCCGCCGTGTCCTTCGATTCACGGAGCGTCGCGACCTCCTTCGAGGGCGCTGTGCTCGCGCTCTTCTTCGACGCTTGTTTTTGTGTGCTGCTCGCGCTCTTCTTCGGCGCGGGCTTCGCGCTACGCTTCGGGGAGGCCATCGAAGAATCGATCGCGCAACTTCGCTCCGCGCGCAACTGCCGGATTCAACGCGGAACGAGCCTGAACCACGTCCCCGACGGCGTCGCGCCGGCGGTGTCGCGCGAGATCTCGAGCCCCGCGCTGCCCGAGAAGCTCTGCACGCCGATCGTCGCCGACTCGCCCGTGTGCCGATCGTCGATGCCGATCGTCGTCATCGAGCAATAGTGAAACTCGATCACGTTGGTGCCCTCGAACAACTTCGCCTGGAACCGAAGCACTTGCTCTTCGTCGATCGTGTCGACGTTGTTGTACTCGACGACGAAGCGTCGGTTGGGGCTCGTTCCGAAGGTCGCGTACTGCACGACAGCAGTCGGCGGGACGTACAGATCGTCCCAGAACACTGCCACCGCTCCTTCGGGGCCCGCCGGGTCCGGGAGCGCACCGTTGCGGTAGTCATCGGTGGGCGTTCCGGTCGAGCTCGGCCATAGCTGAATCAACCCGTTCGTGTTCGCGCTGAAGTGCGTCGCGACCCCGCCGAAGTAGCCGACGTTGAAGCCGATCGGCGCGGGCGAGGCCATCACATCGTCGTCGTCCGAGATGCCCGTGTTCGTCCACGCGGAGCTCGTGTCGCAGCTCGCGCCCGTGGCGTTGCGCACGAGCATGTACCCGCCGAGGCCCGTGCCTCCTTCGCTCGCGCCGCCGTCGGCGCTCGAATCGCTCGTCGCTGCATCGCCGGACGCATCCGCGGAGGCATCGTCGCTCGATCCATCGGGGCTCGCGCCGCTGTCGATCCCGCTGTCGGTCACGACGCCGCTGTCCGTTTCGACCCCGCTGTCCGCAGCGACCCCGCTGTCCGCAACGACCCCGCTGTCTGTGACGACCCCGCTGTCCGTCGCGATGCCGCTGTCCGTCGCGATGCCGCTGTCCGCGCCCGAGTCCACAGGATCCGGAGCGTCGACGCCGGTGTCGCTCGTGACGTCGTCGACGACGCCGCTGTCCGAGGCGTCGGGCGGCGCGGTCGAGTCGTTGCGAACGTCCGCGGGGGTGGTGCGATCCGCGCTGCTGTCACCAGCGGCGTCGGGGTTGGAGAGCATCGTCGGCGAGCACGCGACGAGGACGACGGAAGCGAGCCAGAGGTAGCGAGTTTTGTGCATCGGGCGCATGACGGTTGGGTCGCCGCGGCGCGGCCCGCCTTCACCGAATTCGACGTCGCGCGCCGATTGCAACGCGAGGGGCAACACGGCGATCGGCAGGTATACTCAGCAACACCATGAGACGCGCTTTGCTTCTCGGAACGCCCCTCGCGCTGCTGCTCGTCGCTCCGCTCGCGCTCGGCCAGCTTCCTCCGCCGCCCTCGCAAGCGACGGTGATCGCGACCGTCGTGGGGCTTCGCAACAACAACGGCCTGCTCGACTTCGGGCTGTATCAGTCGAACTACTGGCTGCAGGATCGCGGTCGGCTCGTTCGATGCCGGGTTCGGATCACCAATCGCACAGCGACGTGCGCGATGAACGTCCCCGCTGCGGGCACCTACGCGATCGCGTTCGGGCACGACGAGAACACCAACGGTCGGGTCGATCAGGGGTTCTTGGGGATTCCGCTCGAGGGCTACGGCTTCAGCAACGACGCGCGCCCCGTGTTGAGCCCGCCGAGCTTCGAAGCGTGTCGCTTTGCCCATCGAGGCAACGGCGCGGTGTCTGTGCGAATGACGGCGCAATACTGAGCGAACGCGCTGTCACTTCGCGCCGCGCGCTCGCGCGCTCACGGGTCGATGAATGGGGTTCTTCTTGCTCCACTCGACGACGGCGTCGATGAACGCGCGCACCGCGGGCGCCACGAACGCGCGCTCGGCGTACACCGCTGCGATCACCGCGATCGCTCCGACCTTGCGCTCGAGCAGCGGAACCAACGCGCCCGACTCGAGCTCTGCGACGATCGCGGCTTCGGGCAACATCGCCACGCCGGCCCCACGAACCGCGCACTCGCGCATCACTCCGATGTCGTTGCTCGCGAAGCGCGCTTCGACCCGCACGCGGCCGCCGTCGACGAGCGGCCAGTGCGTCGCGGGGTGCTCGCCTCGGTCGTAGCCGACGATGCACTTGTGCCGCGCGAGGTCGGCGACCGCGCGCACCGCCGGCGCGTTCGCGAGGTACTCGGGCGAGGCGACCGCCAAGAGCCTCGTCTTGCCGAGCGCGCGCGCGACGAGGCCCGGCGCGAGGTCCGTCGAAGCGCGAATCGCCACGTCGAATCCGCCCGCGAGCAAGTCGACGTGCCGCGTGGTGGACTCGAGCTCGAGTCGGACCTCGGGGTGTTGCGCGAGAAAGCTCGCGACGAGCTCGCCGAACTGCCATCCCTGCAGCGTGGGCGCCGAGACGCGCAGCAGCCCGCGAACCGCGCCGTCCGCGCGCTGAACCGCGTCGCGCGCTTCGACCACCGACGCGAGCGCGCTCCGAGCGCGTTGATAGAAGAGCGCTCCCGCTTCGGTGAGCGCCATCTTCCGCGTGCTGCGTCGCAGCAGTCGTACGCCGAGCCGCTCTTCGAGCCGAGCCAAGCGGCGACCGACGGTCGGCCGCGGAACGCCGAGCTCGCGCGCCGCGAGCGAGATGGATTTTGCCTCGACGACCCGCGCGAACGTCGCGAGCTCGCTGGTCTCGGGCATGTCATCGATCTGCATCATTTTCGAGCAGATGATGACGATTTGTGCGATCTCCCGCAACGGCGCCCTTCGCGCGAGGCTGTGCACGGCGACGCGAGCGTTCGCGTTGCGGAGAGACACACCGATGAAGAGCAAGCTTCCGTACTGGATTACGACCGCGCTGTTCGCGATTGCCCTGACGGGCTCGGGCTTCGCGACGCTGACGCGACAGCCTCCGTTGGTGGCCGCGTACCAACACCTCGGCTACCCGCTGTACCTCATGACCATCCTCGGCCTCGCGAAGATCGTCGGCGTCGCGGTGGTCCTCGCGCCGCGGCTCCCGCGCTTGAAAGAG
Source organism: Myxococcales bacterium (assembly GCA_016793325.1). Classification (GTDB taxonomy): domain Bacteria; phylum Myxococcota_A; class Polyangia; order Polyangiales. The sequence continues at coordinate 201,735 of JAEUKI010000087.1, forward strand.
TGGGCCTACGCGGGGTTCGTGATCAACCTCGTGAGCGCGGCGGCCTCGCACCTCGCGGCGGGCGATGGCGTCGGCGGCGCAGCGGCGCCGCTCGTGTTCTTGGCGCTCGTGCTCGCGTCGTGGTGGACCCGCCCCGAGTCGCGCAAGCTCGAAGGCCCCGCCTTCTGAAGCGCGCGAACAACGGCGTGCGCTCCTCCGCGCGGTCGCTCGCGTCGTGACCCTTGACGACATGGGGGCGTCTGCACCATGGCCCTCGCGCGCTCGCTGCGAGTGTGGCGGCGCGAGGGAGAAGACTCATGTCGAAGACCATCGTGGTGTGCGGGCACGGCCCAGGAATCTCCGACGCCGTCGCGCGAAAGTTCGGCGCCGAGGGCTACAACGTCGCGCTCGTCGCGCGCACGGCTGACAAGCTCGCGACTGCGGCCAAGGCCATCGCGGGCGAGGGGATCAAGTGCGAGCCGTTCGTCGCGGACCTCGCCGACGCGGCCGCGGTCGTCGCGATGATCGGCAAGGTGCGCGCGGCGTTCGGACCCATCGACGTCGTGCACTACAACGCCTACGCGGGCGGCGATGGAAACATCCTCTCGACCTCGCCCGAGGGTCTTCGACGCAGCTTCGACGTCTCGGTCACGGGCCTCGTCGCGGCGGTGCAAGCCTCGTACGCAGACCTCGTCGCGAGCAAGGGCGCAGTCCTCGTGACGGGCGGCGGGTTCGCCTTCTACGACGCGCGCGTCGACGCGATGGTCGCGCAGTTCAACGCGGCGGATCTGGCCATCGGCAAGGCCGCGCAGCACAAGCTGGTGGGCGTCCTCGCTGCGAAGCTCGCGGGCGACGGCGTGTACGTCGGCGAGGTCGTCGTCACGGGAATGGTGAAGGGAACGGCCTTCGACCAGGGCAACGCGCCGCTCGATCCCAAGGACATCGCCGCGCGCTTCTGGGAGATCTACAAGGCGCGCACCACGCAGTCGGTCAACTTCGGCTGACGTCTATCGCGCTGCGCGCTTCTTCGCGGCGCGCGGCGCGGCCGTGGCGGTCGCGGCGGCTGGCTCGGCGATGGCTTCGCGGTCGCGTTCGATCGTCTGCTCGAGCGCGCGGAGGGTCTCTCGGAGCTGCCCGAGCTTTCGCAGCGCGTCTTTGTCTTCGACGTCGAACCCCGCGCGACACGCGAGCGCCGTCGGGATCGATCGCGCTTTGTTGCGCATCTGCCGCCCCGCGGACGTGAGGTGTATCTCGACCTTGCGCTCGTCTTCGTCCGAGCGCTGACGACGCACGACGCCTTGCGCTTCGAGCCGCTGCAGAAGCGGCGTGAGCGTCCCCGAGTCGAGCGCGAGCCGCTCGCCCAGCGACTTGACCGTCACGCCGTCGCGCTCCCAGAGCGCGAGCATCACGAGGTACTGCGGGTACGTGATCCCGAGCGGCTCGAGCAGCGGCTGGTACGCGCGGATCATCGCGCGCGACGCGGAGTAGAGCGCGAAGCAGAGCTGTTGGTCGAGACGAAGCGCGTCGTCGGACATCGGCGGCAGCCTACGACGATCCCTCGCGCCGCGGTCGGTCACGCAACAGAGAGCGTGACGACGATGTTCCCGCGCGTCGCGTTGGAGTACGGGCACACCTGGTGCGCCGCTTCGACGAGCGCCTGCGCGGTCTCTCTCGGGAGCTCGGGCAAGCTCGCCACGAGCTCGACCTGCAGCCCGAATCCCTGGCCCGCCGGGCCGATGCTCACGTTCGCGGTGATCGACACCGGACCGGTCTGAATGGACTTGGCGCGCGCGACGAACCCGAGCGCGCTCCCGAAGCACGCGGCGTAGCCCGAGGCGAACAGCTGCTCGGGGTTGGTCCCCGGCTTGCCGTCGCCGCCGAGGCCCTTCGGCATCGTCACCGGCATATCGATCGTCCCGTCGTCGCTCTTGACCGAGCCGTTTCGGCCGCCGATCGCGGTGGCGGTCGCTGTGTAGAGAACCTTCGAGAGGGGGGCTGCAGTGCTCATGTGCTGATCGACTCCTTCGTGGCCCGGACGCGCGCGACTCGCTGCGCGCCGAGCGACGAGAGATTGATAGTACACAATTCAATTGTGCGCAATTGAAAATCGACGACGGTCCGTTCGCGCGCTGTTCAGCGCTCGCTTGACCCAGCGCGTCGAGCGATCGAAAGATCGACGCCTTCCACGACGCTATGAGCCTCTCGGTCTTCAATACGCGCACCAAGCGCGTCGAGCCCTTCGTTCCCATGCAGCCGCCGGTCGTACGGATCTACACGTGCGGACTCACGGTGTACGCGCCGATGCACATCGGTCACGCGCGCACGTACTGCTTCTGGGATCTCTTTCGGCGCTGGCTCGAGCACTCGGGCTACACGGTGCTCGCCGTCGTCAACTACACGGACATCGACGACAGGATCATGGGCAAGGCCACCGACCGCGGCGCGGTCGACGTCGCCGAAGAGAACGTCGCGATCTTTCGCCGCGACTGCCGCTCGCTGCAGATCCGCGACTACGCCGCGTACACGAGGGCGACGGACTTCGTCGAAGCGCAGGTCGCGCACATCGTTCGGCTCATCGAGAAGGGCCACGCGTACGTGCGCGACGGCGAGGTCTTCTACGACGTCGCGTCCTTCGAACACTACGGGCAGCTCGCGGGCCGCGACCTCGCAGGCCAAGAAGTTGGCGCGTCCGAGCGCGTGCAAGAAGACTTCGCGCGCAAGAAGAATCCCGCGGACTTTACGCTGTGGAAGCCGTCACAACCCGGGCAGCCCTCGTGGAGCACGGGGCAGCCGGACTGGCCGAGCGGCAGGCCCGGCTGGCACATCGAGTGCTCGGCGATGAGCGAGCTCACGCTCGGCGCGCAGTTCGACGTGCACGGCGGCGGGATCGACAACTTGTTTCCGCACCACGAAAACGAGGTCGCGCAGAGCGCGCCGCTCTGTGGCTACCCGTGGGTTCGCTACTGGATGCACCCCGAGCACCTCGACCTCCGCGGCGAGAAGATGAGCAAGAGCCTCGGCAACGTCATCGCGGTGCCCGACTTGATCGACGCCTGGGGCGCCAACGCTGTGCGCTTCTTCTTCGCGAGCGGCCACTACCGAAGCAAGCTCGGGTTCTCGCACGAGCTCGTGAAGCAGTGCATCGATGGGTTCGCGCGCGTCGAGCAGCTCGTCGACATCCTCGAGTCGCGCCTCGAGCAAGCGCCGCCCGCGCCCGTGACGCGAGGGCTGTACCCCACCGAGCGCGAGCCCGCGCAGCGCTGGCCGCGCCTGCGTCACCGCTTCGCCGAGGGCGCGTTCGCCGCGCAGACGACTGCGTTCATCGAGCGATTTACCGCGCGGATGAACGACGACCTCGACACGCCCGGCGCCATCGCAGCGCTCTTCGACTACGTCCGCGCGCTCAACGCCGCGAACATCACCGAGACCCACGACACATCGAGCGCGCTCGCCGCCTATCGTTGCCTCGTGGCGCACCTCTGGACGCTCGGCGTCGAGCGGCCGAACGTGAAGCTCTTTCCCGAGCTCGCGGCCGAGTGCATGCCCAAGGGCTCGGACGCAAAGGCGCTCGCTCCGCTCGAGAAGGTGCTCGACAACCTCGTCGCCGCGCGGCAGCAAGCGCGCGCGAACAAGGATTTTGCACGCGCTGACGTGATCCGACAGATCCTCACGGAGGCGGGCGTCGCCATCGAAGACACGCGCGAAGGGCCGCGCTGGAAGCTCACCAAGTAGCGCGAGCGATCGCGCGACGCTCGCGTCATGCCGTGAAATCACAGCGCGAGTCGGCGTTTGTTCTCGCCGTGGATTGTCGGAGCTGGCCGCGTTGTGGCACCAAAACGCTATGCGAGTCGGTGCTTCGATTTCTTGGTCGTGCCTCGCGGCGCTCTTCGCTCTGACCGGCGCCTGCACGACGCCGAGCGCGCGCGAGGACGTCGCTGACGCGTCGAACGCGTCGGACGCCGCAGACACAGGCGCGCCGATCGACGCGCCGATCGTCGACGCGGGCGTGTGTCGCGACATGGACAACGACGGTCATCCCTCTGCGGAGTGCGGCGGCGACGATTGCGACGACAACAATCCCCGACGCAACCCGAGCGCGCGCGAGGTCTGCGACGGCGCTGGAACCGATGAAGACTGCAACCCGTGCACGGTCGCAGAGTTCTCTGTGACCGGCGTCGGCGGTGACGGCGATCGCGACGAAGACGGGTACTTCAACCAAAACTGCTTCAATCGCATCGCAGCGGGAACACCGGCGCCCGTGTGCTCGACGGAGACGTCGACGGACGGAGGCGTGGAGGACGGAGGTTCGTCGAGCGGCTCGGTCGCGAGGGTTCGCGTGAGCGCGACCATGGTCTCGGGGACCGACTGCGCGGATGACCCGGCGACCGGCGGAGCGTCGCGGTTTCCGGGCGCGTTCGAAGTGTGCAACGCGCTCGACGACAACTGCGACGGGACGCGAGACGAGGGCGTTCAACAGACGTTCTACCGCGACCTCGACGGCGACGGCTTCGGCGATCGCAACGCGATGGGGATGGCCGACGTCGTCATGGGATGCAGCGCGCCGATGGGCTTCGCCGTCAACAACACGGACTGCGACGACCGACGCGCGTCGATCAATCCGGGCGCCCGCGAGGTGTGCGACCTCGTGGCGAACGTCGACGAAAATTGCAGCGGAATGGCCGAAGAAGACTGCGGCTGCGGGTCGGTCGGCGCCACGCGCGCGTGTTGCTCGGGGCAGGGGCTCGAGACGTGCGCGATGACCACGATGGGGTCGATGTGGGGCGCGTGCTCCGCGAGTCCGTCGGGCGCGGAGGTGTGCAACGGGCGCGACGACGACTGCAACGGAACCATCGACGAGGGGCTTCGTATCCAGTGCTATCCCGACGGCGACGGCGACGGCTACCCCGCGAGCAACGCTGTATCGCAGCCCGTGTGCCCCGATGCTGCGCGCCCCGCGCGAGGAAATTGCCCGGTAAACTTCACAGACATCGCTCCTGCGCCCGGTAACGTCGACTGCAACGACAGCGCGTCGACGCAAGCTCCGCGGCTGCCCGAGCTGTGCGACACGATCGACAACGACTGCGACGCGACGACGATCGACGGCACGACAGACGCGCGCGTCGGAACGTCTTGTACGGGCGGCGTCGGCACAGGACGGTGCAGCTCGGGGACCAACGTGTGCACAGCGTCGGGGATCGCGTGCCAGCGCAACACGGCTGCGCTCGAGATGTGCAACGCGATCGACGACGACTGCGACGGAACCACCGACGAGCCGCTGTGCGTTCACGCGACCTTCAACGGCGCAGGCCAACAGGTCGTGACGGGCTATGGCGGCGCGTGCGTCGCGAGCGGGCAGTGCGCGATCACGACGTGCGTTCGCGATCGAGGCAACTGCGACGCGAACAACGTCAATGGATGCGAGAGCAACTTGCGGACGAGCTCGGACAACTGCGGCGCGTGCGGCGTTCGTTGCCTCGAAGGATCCGCGTGCGTCGACGGCATCTGCACCGAGAGCCGCGCGGTGGACGTGAGCGCGGGGCTTTACCTCACGTGCTTCGTCAACAACGGCGGGCGTGTGTACTGCGCGGGCCTCAACAGCGACGGGCAGCTCGGCGACGGAACGATGATCAGCAAGAGCGCTCCGACGCTGGTCGCGGGGATCACCAACGCGACGCAGGTGTCCGCTGGCGCGGCGCACGCGTGCGCCGTGCGTCGAGACGGCTCGGTGCTCTGCTGGGGGTTGAACACGTTTGGGCAACTCGGCGACGGAACGCGCACGCGAAGGCTCACTCCGACGGCGGTGTTGGGCCTCACCGACGCTGTCGAAGTGGCCGTTGGAACGACACACACCTGCGCCCGCCGCATGGACCGGACCCTCGTGTGTTGGGGCGACAACTCGTCGGGCGCTCTCGGCGACGGCACGAGCGTCCTTCGATCGGTTGCGACCCGTGTGCTCTCGCTCACGGACGCGGTCGAGATCACGGCGGGCGACGGCTTCTCGTGCGCCCGGCGGGCGAACGGCGAAGTCTCGTGCTGGGGCCAAAACGGGGTGGGTCAGCTCGGAAACAGCACGCGCACCCCGAGCTCGACGCCGAGGACGGTCTCGGGTCTCTCGTCGATCGCAGAGATCGACGCGGGCGACGCGTTCGCGTGCGCGCGGACGACGTCGGGCGCGATTTGGTGTTGGGGCACCAACACGTCCGGGCAGCTCGCGACGCCGACGAACATCTCGTATCGAACGACGGCGACTGCCGTTGCCGGGATCTTCGACGCGGCGGCGCTGACCGCGGGCGGCAGCCACGTGTGCGCGCGACGCTCGAACGGTCGCGCGGTGTGTTGGGGCTTCAACGGTTCGGGTCAGCTCGGGCACACCGCGACGCCGACGTACTCGCCCGCGGAGGTCGTCGCGCTTCGAGATGGCGTCGCGATCACCGCGGGCTCGAATCACACGTGCGCGACGCGCACCAACGGACAGTTGGTGTGTTGGGGCAACGGCTCGAGCGGAAACCTCGCGAACGGCGCGATGAGCGTCGCTGGCACGCCGCAGGTGGCGATCGGAAACGGCATCGGCGCGTCGATCGCCGCCGGCGGTCTGTCCGCGTGTACGCGCACGAACACCGGCCAAATCCTCTGCTGGGGCGACAACTCGCGAGGCCAGCTCGGCGATGGAACGACCATGACCCGCGCGCGCGCCGCGCTCGTTCTTTCGATCACCGACGCGACGGACGTTCAAGTGGGCAACGAGTTCGCGTGCGCGCTTCGTGTGACGGGCGGCGTCGCGTGCTGGGGCGCGAACAACGCCGGGCAGCTCGGCAACGCGTCGACGCTGCAATCTTCGACGCCGGTCGCCGTCATGGGCCTCACGGACGCTGTGCAGCTCGCCGTGGGAAGCCAGCACGCTTGCGCAGTGCGCGCAGCAGGCGCTGTCGTGTGTTGGGGCGCGAACGGCGCCCGTCAGCTCGGGGACGGAACGAACGTGAACCGTAGCGTTCCCGTGAGCGTGACCGGACTCACGGGCACCATCGACCAAGTGACCGCGGGCGACACGCACTCGTGCGTCCGTCGGTTGCCATCGGTCGACGGCGGCGCGCCGCTCTTCTGCTGGGGAACGGGCGCGAACGGCGAGCTCGGCACCGGGACCAACGCGAGCCTCGCGTCTCCGTCGACCCCTGTGCTCGGCGGATTCGAGTGGCTCTCGGTCGCCGCGGGCGTCAACTTCACCTGCGGACGTCGCGCGAACGGCCAGGTATTTTGCTGGGGAATCAACATGCAAGGCCAGCTCGGCGACGGGACGTCGACCATGCGACTCGCGCCGATGTCCGCCGTGAGCGGGCTCTCGGACAGCAGCACGATCGAGACGGGCTCGCAGTTCGCGTGCGCCCGTCGACCCGGCGGGCAGGTTGCCTGCTGGGGACTCAACAACGTCGGACAGCTCGGAGCGACGCTTCCGGCCGCACGCGCGAGCGCAGTGGACATCGCGGGCCTCTCGGGCGTGACCTCGCTCGCGTCGGGCGCCGAGAGCAGCTGCGTTGGTCGACTCGGCCGCGAGGTCCTCTGCTGGGGTGGCAACAGCAGGCTTCAGCTCGGACCAAACTTCGTGGGCGCGTCGAGCGCGACGCCGATTCGCATCTCCGAGCTGTGACCACCGCACACGCTACGCGCCGGGCCGCAGCAATGTCGTCAGCACCGAATCGTTGGCGCGCGCGTCTTCGGTTCCGTGGCACGAGTTGCAGCCGACGCCGTCGGGCAAGTGGTAGGGGTCACCGGCCGCGTCACCGTCGGGCGGCGGGTTGATCCCGCGACCGACGATCACCGGGGAATCTCCCTGCATTCGCAGCGTGAAGAACTCCCAGCCCCGCGCGCCGCGGTCGTTGTAGCCGCCGCCGCGCTTGGCCATCGCGAAGAGCGCCCACTGCGAGGGATCGGCGCCGCCCGCGTGGATCACCTTCACGATGATCGCGCCGACGGGATACTCCGTCGCGCCGCGCTCGAGCGGACGATTCACGTACGCCGCGCGAGGGCCAGGGGGATGGCCGGCGAGCATGACCGTTCCGAGGTCCGTGCGCGTCCAGCCGGCGAATCCCTCGAAGTCGCGCTGCATCGCGATGAACACGTCCGTGGGTGCAGGCTCGCCACAAGACGACACGAGCCACGCCAACGAGGCGATCATCGCGGTCCCGCGCCGCGCGATCACAGACCACCAACGCTCGGAAACGCCGCGCGACACCGCGCGCGCAGCGACTCGTCGACCACGGTGCGCGCCGTGATGGTCGGCGGCGTCACGAACGGCGGGCTCGCGAAGTCGAACACATCCATCGGCGGCGTCGCGTTCGCGTCGCGCGCGGTCATCGCGGGCAACCCGAAGCGCGCCTCGATGAAGCGCGCGACCGAGCTGTGGTCGTACACCGTGTGCGACACGAAATGGCGCTTGGCGTACGGCGAGACAACGATGAACGGCACGCGAAAACCCAAGCGATCGAAGCGCCCCGCGAGCGCGCGGCCCGACGCGTCCACCGGCGCGCGATCATCCGGCGGACACGCCTCCGGCGGCGCGACGTGATCCGCGAACCCGCCGTGCTCGTCGTACAAAATAAACAGCGCCGTGCGCCTCCACGCCGGTGAGGCCATCACCGCGCGCACCACGCGCTCGACGAACTGCGCGCCCATCTGCGGCAGCGCAGGAGGGTGCTCGTCGTAGCGGTCGCCGCCGTTGCCCACGTAGCTCGGCTCGATGAAGGCCACCGGCGGAAGCGTCCCCGCGGACAGGTCCGACATGAGCTGCTCGAGCGAACGAAGGCGTGTGCGCGTCGCCGCCCGGGAGATCCCGTAGTACGAGAACATCGAGAGCATCCGGAAGCCGCCGGCGTAGTCGCGCCATTCGACCTGGGCGTTGTCGAGCCGATTGAATATGTGTGTCGCAGGTTCGCGCTGCGACTCCTCGACGAGGGTGTTCGCCCCGAGGCCGAACGACGTCGCTGCCATCAGGTACAGCCGGTTTGGAAACGTCGGCCCGAGCAGCGAGCAGAAGTACCGATCGCCGATCGCGAACGTGTTCGCGAGCTCGTAGTAGAAGGGCAGGTCGCTCTGGTCGAGGTAGCCGAGCGCGCGACGACCGTTTGGGTCGTTGGTCGTCACGAAGCCGTCCATCATCCCGTTGTTGTATTGGCGATGGCTGCCGTTCCAACTGTGGGACACGTCCTCGATGCAGTACTCGGTGTCGTGGTAGCGGCTGACGCGCGCTCCGTCCGCCGCGGGGTTGGTCCAGTCGGCCGCGGGGACGTCGACGTCGGTCTGCCCTGCTTCGGGCAAGCGCGAGAAGTAGTGATCGAACGACCGGTTCTCTTGCATCAGGATCAGCACGTGATCGATCGGGATCTGCTCCCCGATCGGAACGTCCATCCCGAGCGTCTCCGCCGGCCACGCCCCTGCGCGAAACGCGCACCCTCTGCGTCGCTCGGCGAGCACTGAATCGGGCTGCGTTCGCTCGATCGGCGGCGGTCGCACAGGAGGTCGGTCCGCGACTTGGACATCCACGGGGCCCGCGTCTTCGGGCTCGCTGGCGTCCATCCCCGCGCCATCGCTCGCGCTGCTGTCCGCGAGGCCGCTATCCCGTGGTGGTGGCGGCGCCGCACAGGCCGCGAGCGCAAACGAAACGGTGAGTCCCAGGTGCCAGCGCATGATCGTTCGCGATCATCGCGCACAACGACCCCATCGCGCGAGCGCGCGGGTCGCCGTCACCGCGCCGACACACAAAAACCTCCTGCGCATGATCCGAGCGCGATGAAACCTGCTGCGTCGAGAGGCACGGCTCTTGAATTGCCGAACGGGTTCGATGACGCGCCGACGGTCCGGCGCGTTCGACTCGTCGCCAACAGCACTGGAGCTCGCATGCGCGCACCGTTCGATTTCGATCTCTCGCACTACCCCGAAGTTCGGTCCTTCGAAGACTATCGGGCCCTCTACCGCAAGAGCCTCGAGGAGCCCGAGGCGTTCTGGCGCGAGATGGCGCAGTGCGTGACGTGGTTTCACGAGCCGCACTCGATCCTCGACGCGGATCGGGACGAAGACGACGTCTCTTGGTTCAGCGGCGGGCGCACCAACGTGTGCTTCAACTGCGTCGATCGCCACGCGGCGCGCAGGCCCGAGCACACGGCGCTCATTTGGGCCGCCAACGAGCCCGGCGTGTACAAGCGGTTCACGTTTCGTCAGCTGAAACACGAGGTCGGGCGCGTCGCGAACGTGCTTCGGGCGCACGGCGTACAGAAGGGCGACCGCGTGTGCTTGTACATGCCCATGGTGCCCGAGGCCGTCTTCGCCATGTTGGCGTGCGCGCGCATCGGCGCGGTGCACTCGGTGGTGTTCGCTGGGTTCAGCGCGGACGCCCTTCGCGATCGGGTGCTCGACGCGGGCGCGAAGGTCGTCGTCACCGCCAACGAGGCGCCGCGCGGCGCGAAATCGGTCGCGCTCAAGGCCCTCGTCGACGCCGCGCTCCAGGGAATTTCGCAGGTGAAATCAGTGCTCGTCGTGCGCCGCACCGACGGCCCCTGCGCGATGACCGCGGGCCGCGACCACTTTCTCGACGACGAGTGCGCGAAGCAACGCTCGACGTGCCCGTTCGAGTGGATGAGCTCCGAGGACCCGCTGTTCATCCTCTACACCTCCGGCTCGACCGGAAAGCCGAAGGGCCTCTTGCACACGACGGCTGGCTACCTCGTCTACGCGGCGACGACGCACCGGTACGTGTTCGACGCGCGCGCGGACGACGTGCAATTCACCACGGCAGACGTCGGTTGGATCACGGGACACACGTACCTCGTGTACGGACCGCTCGCCAACGGCGTGACGACGGTGGTGTTCGAGTCGCTCCCGACGTGGCCCGACGCGGGGCGCTTGTGGCGCGTGGCCGACGACGTCGGCGCGACCGTGCTGTACACGGCCCCGACGGCGCTTCGATCGCTGATGCGCGCGGGCGACTCGTACGTGACCGCGTCGAGTCGAAAGACGATTCGCATCCTCGGGACCGTGGGCGAGCCGATCAACCCCGAGGTGTGGCGCTGGTATCACGAGGTGGTCGGCGAATCGAAGCGCCCGATCGTGGACACCTGGTGGCAGACCGAGACCGGAGGCGCGCTGATCACGCCGCTGCCCGGGACGATCGCGACCAAGCCGGGATCGGCGACGCTGCCGTTCTTCGGCGTCGAGCCGCTCGTGTGCGACGAGTCTGGCGCGGTGATCGACGGCAACGACGTGTCGGGGCACTTGTACCTCGCGCGCTCGTGGCCCGGACAAGCGCGGAGCATCTACGGCGATCACCGGCGCTTTCGCGAGACGTACTTCTCGCGCAAGCGCGGCGTGTACTTCACGGGTGACGGCTGCCGTCGCGACGAAGACGGCTACTACTGGATCACCGGGCGCGTCGACGACGTGCTCAACGTGTCCGGTCATCGGCTCGGAACCGCCGAGATCGAGAGCGCCCTCGTGTCGCACGAAGCGGTGTCCGAGGCCGCCGTCGTGGGCGTGACCCACGCAATCAAGGGCGAGGCGGTGTTCGCGTGGGTGGCGGTGCGACCCGAGGCGCTCGTCGATCGATCGGCCGATGAATTGGTGGGCGCGCTCAAAGAGACGGTGCGCCAAGCGATCGGTCCGATCGCGGTCCCCGACACGATCCGCGTCGTGTCCGCGTTGCCGAAGACCCGCTCGGGAAAGATCATGCGCCGGATCCTCCGCAACATCGCGCAGGGCAACACGAAGGACCTCGGCGACACGAGCACGCTCGCAGACCCGTCCGTGATCGACGAGCTGCTCGCCGCTCACTGAGGGGTCAGAAGAAGCCCATCGGCTTGGGGTCGTAGCTGACGAGGACGTTCTTCGTCTGCTGGTAGTGCGCGAGCATCATTTTGTGTGTCTCGCGACCGATGCCCGACTGCTTGTACCCGCCGAACGCCGCGTGCGCCGGGTACAAGTGGTAGCAGTTGGTCCACACGCGACCGGCTTGAATCGCGCGCGCGGCGTTGAAGGCGTTGTGCGTGCTTCGCGTCCACACGCCGGCGCCGAGCCCGTACGCCGAGTCGTTGGCGATCGCGATGGCGTCTTCGAAGCCGTCGAACGACGTGACCGAGACGACCGGGCCGAAGATCTCTTCTTGAAAGATCCGCTGCTTGTTGTGGCCTTCGAAGATGGTGGGCATGACGTAGTAGCCGCCGTCGAGCTCTCCGCCGAGCCGCGCTTGCTCTCCGCCGAGGCGGAGACGCGCGCCCTCTTTCTTGCCGATCTCGATGTAGCCGAGGATCTTCTCGAGCTGCTCTCGCGACGCTTGCGCGCCGACGCGCGTATCTGTGTCGAGCGGGTTTCCTGGGACGGTCTCGCGGACGCGCGCGACGGCGAGCTCGAGAAACTGCTGGTAGATCTTCTTGTCGACGAGCGCGCGCGAGGGGCACGTGCACACCTCGCCCTGGTTGAGCGAGAACATCGCGAAGCCCTCGAGGCACTTCTGACGAAAGTCGTCGTCTTCTGCGAGGACGTCGGCGAAGAAGATGTTCGGTGACTTTCCGCCGAGCTCGAGGGTCACCGGCACGATGTTCTCTGCGGCGTACTGCATGATCAACCGGCCCGTCGAGGTCTCGCCGGTGAACGCCACCTTCGCGACGCGCTTGTTCGTCGCGAGGGGCTTTCCCGCTTCGAGGCCGAAGCCGTTCACGATGTTGATCACGCCGGGCGGGACGACCTTCGAGACGAGCTCGGCCCACACCATGATCGTCGCTGGTGTTTGCTCGGCGGGCTTGAGCACGATGCAGTTTCCTGCGGCGAGCGCGGGCGCGAGCTTCCACGCGGCCATGAGCAGCGGAAAGTTCCACGGGATGATCTGTCCCACGACGCCGAGCGGCTCCTTGAAGTGGTACGAGACCGTCATCGGGTCGAGCTCTGCGAGCGAGCTCTCTTCGGCGCGCAGACACCCCGCGAAGTACCGAAAGTGATCGATCGCGAGGGGAATGTCCGCCGCGAGCGTCTCGCGAATGGGCTTTCCGTTGTCCCACGTCTCCGAGAGCGCGAGCAGCTCGAGGTTGGCCTCCATCACGTCCGCGATCTTGTTGAGCACCTGCGCGCGATCGGCGACCGACGTCTTGGCCCAACGGGCCTTCGCCGCGTGCGCCGCGTCGAGCGCCATCTCGATGTCCTCGGCGGTCGATCGCGCGACCTCGCAAAACGCCCGGCCCGTCACCGGCGTCGAGTTCTCGAAGTACTGCCCGCCCTTCGGCCTGACAAACTCGCCGCCGATGAAGTTGTCGTACCGCGAACGGTAGGTGAGCCTCGCTCCAGTGCTGTTCGGTTGCTCGTAGCGCATGGACTGTCTCCTTCCAGTGGCTGTGGCGACGCCAGCTTCGAGGGCGCCGTTGATTTCGTGGTCACCGGCCCGACCGCGGACCGTGCTGATGCGCGAGCACTGCAGCGATCGGGCCACGCGCTCGTTCGACGCGGCTCTTCGCAGTCCCGAACAATGTCGCGCGGACTCGGGTCGCGACGCGTCGCGGCATGGAGCGTTTCGCTACAGTCGCGAGTGTTGCGAGGCGAAACACAGGGTTCGCGTTGTATCCGCCCGCCAACGAGGCCATGCTCTGCACGATGGACGCGCTGCTGCTCGACGATGTGTCCGAGTCGCTCTGGCGACAGTTTCACAGCGGCGGTGAGCGCTCGGCGAACAGCGCTCGCTCGCTCCCGCACATCGCGCGATGGGAGCGCGCGCTCGACCTCGGCGCGCCGCGCGACGGCGGCCGCGACGACCACTGGATCGAGCGAGGCGAGAGCCTCGGCGAGCGCACCGAGCGCGTGGGATCGCTGCTCGTCGACGGCCGCGCGATGCTCGACGGCGCAGCAGGCGTGATCTCCGAGCGGGACTTCGTGCTCCTCGTGAGCGACAGCGACGGCGTGATCGTCTTTCGCGCCGGAGGCGGGGCGTTCGAAGACGAGTCGCGCCGCGTGCGGCTCATCGAAGGCGCGCACTGGAGCGAGCGGGCGAGGGGCACCAACGCGATCGGCACGGCGATCTCCGAGCAGCGCGCCACCGTCGTCCGCGGTCACGCGCACTCGGGCCAGCGCTTTCACAACCTCGTGTGCAGCGCAGCGCCCGTGCGAGGCCCCGACGGCTCGGTGCTCGCCGTGGTCGACGCGACGTCGTTCGTCGGTCGCGCGGACGTCGACGTGAGCTTCGTCGTTCGCGCGACGGCGCGCGCGCTCGAAGAGGTCCTCCGCGCCCGCGCGTTCGCCTCCGCAGGCGCCGCGGTGGCTCGGACGCTCGCTCGGTCGATCGAGCGCATGTCTTGCCCTGCGCTCGTCGTCGAGCTCGGTGGAACAGTTCGCCGCGCCAACGCCGCTGCGCGCCGGGTGCTCGGCGTCGGCGACGGTCATCCGTCGAGCGCGCTCGGGCTTCGGTTCGACGATCTCTGCGGGGACGCCGCGCGCGGCGCCGTTCGATCGTTCGACCGAGACGGGCAGAAGTTCGTGCTTCGCAGCGAGGCCATCGTCGGCCCGGACGGGCTCGCGGTCGCCGTGCTGGTGCTCTTCGAGCGGGCGTCGAGGCCGAGCTCGAGCCCGGCGCGCGCCGAGCGAGACCCGTTCGAGAAGATCTTCGCCGAGGACGCGACGCTCCTCGCGACGCTCGCGAAGGCGCGGCGCTTCGCGCGCACGGACGTCCCGGTCGTCCTGCTCGGAGAGACGGGGTCTGGCAAAGAGCTCGTCGCGAAGGCCGTTCACGACGCGAGCCGACGCGCGGCGGCGCCGTTCGTCGCGTTGAATTGTGGTGCGGTCGCCCCGCAGCTCCTCGAGGCCGAGCTCTTCGGCGCGGCGCCCCATGCGTTTACCGGCGCCGATCCTCGCGGCCGCCCGGGGCTCTTCGAAGCGGCCCACGGCGGAACGCTCTTTCTCGACGAGGTCGCCGAGATGCCGCTCGCGATGCAGTCGGCGCTCTTGCGCGTGCTCGAGTCGGGCGAGCTGCGGCGCGTCGGTGAAGCGCGCGCGCGCTCGGTGGACGTGCGGCTCTTGTGCGCGACGTGCCGCGACCTCGAGGCGCTCGTGCGCGAGGGGCGCTTTCGAAGCGACCTGTTCTACCGGCTCCGAGGCGTCGCGCTCACGCTCCCGCCGCTTCGCGCGCGCACCGATCGCGTGGCGCTCGCGCGGCACTTGCTCGAGCGACGCGCGCCCGAGCTCTCGCTCTCGCCCTGCGCCGAAGAGGCGATCGAGCGTCATCCCTGGCCCGGCAACGTCCGCGAGCTTCGCAGCGCCATCGACGTCGCGATCGCGCTCGCGGAGAACGGCTCGGTCGAAGCCGAGCACTTCGCGGTCGAGTTCGCGCCCGACTGCGCCGCTGACGACAAGCGCGGGACGCTCACGGACGTCGAGGGCTCGGTCGTGCGTCGCGCGCTCGCGGAGGTCGCGGGCAACGTGAGCGCGGCGGCCAAGCAGCTCGGGGTCGCCAGGAGCACGCTCTATCGCATGATGCGCAAGCACGGCATCGGCTGACTCGATTGTGTGTGCGCTCTCGACGCGGCTCGATCGTCGTGAGCCCGAAGTCGTCGCCAGCGACCCAGCGAGCGCGCGCGCCGTCGAGCGGCGCGGCGAGGTCGTCGCGCGCGGGGCATTTACGAGCGCGCGAGGGTGATTACTGGTCTCGCGCTATGGCCTCCCATCGAGCACGTCACCCCGAACGCCTCGAGCGAGGCCACCCGTTTCGCCAGTGGAAAACCTGGCAAATCCCAGGGACATCCCTGACCCTCACCGGCTACTCGCGGTCCAACGACAAGACCTTCTTCACGATTCCCGAGCTCGCGTGCGCCATCGACGCGGGACTCTACGAAGGCTTCTCGGTCGACACGGTCCTGCTCACGCACACGCACCACGATCACTCGTACGACATCGAATTTCTCGCCACCGAGGCGGACGGTCGAAAGATCTACGCCCCCGCCGAGTCGATCGAGTACCTCGAGCGCTACATCGTCTCGAAGGGCGAGCTCAATTTTCACAGCCCCTACGATCGATCGCGCGCGCGGTCGTACGTGCTCCAAGGCGTTCGCGACGGCGATCGGCTCGAGCTCGGCCGCGGCGGTCGCTTCGTCGTCCGCGTGGTCGAGTGCGCGCACAAGATCCCGTGCGTCGGATTCGCGTTCTACGAGCGAAAAACCAGACTCTCCGCGCGCTTCGAGGCGCTCAAGTCCGAGCTCGACCGCGCGGGCCGGGGCGCCGAGTTCGGCGGGATCGTGGCGAAGGCGAGGGCGAGCGGCGAGACCGTGCAAGAGCGCTACGAAGAGCCGCGCTTCGTGATGCTCGGCGACACGAGCGTCGTCGTGTTCGAGCGCAACCCTTGGCTCTTCGAGTTTCCCGTGATCGTGACGGAGTGCACGTTCCTCGACGAGCGCGAGCGGGCGAGGGCCGAGAAGGTCGGGCACGTTCACTGGGGCGCGCTGGCGCCGATCGTGCGAGCGCACCCGAGCACGACCTTCGTGTTGATGCACTTCAGCTTGCGACACTCGGATCGTGAGGTCGTCGAGTTCTTCTCGCGCGACGAGAACTACTGCGAAAACGTGGTGGTCTGGGCGCACCCCGAGAGCGTGATGCCCGAGCAGCACCAGAGCTCGAAGTAGCAGGGCGTCAGCTCGTCGCAGAGCACATCGACGCGGGGACGCCCACGGCGATCGCGTCGAGTCGGCACTCGCCGCCCGATCGATTCTCGATTTCGATCCGACGGATTCCATCGCTGCCGGTCGTCGAGCCGATCGAACCCGAGAAGTCCTTCCAATCGCGCGTGACCGAGAACGTGGTGTTCACGGGTCGATCGCCGGTGGGCGTCCGCAACACGAGCCGCAGCACGACCTCTCCCTCGGTGTCGCAGCGCCCGATGAACGAGAGCCCCGGTCCGCGCAGCGGCGCGAACGCCGTTCGCGTCGCGATCGAACGCGCGCCGATCGCGAGCCCGTGCTCGCCCGTCGCGAAGGTGTTGGCCCGCGCGATCGTCCCCTGCGTCGCGCGAAACCCACACGTCGCGTCGACGCAGTCGTCCTCGAAGTGCCACGCGCCCGTCGGCGGAAGGAGTCGACAGTGACATCCCCCCAAGAGCGCGCCCGCCGCGACCGTGACAAACGCACGCCAGCTCACCATCGGTAGCCTACCTCGACTGGAATTGTTGGGCCGAAAATCATGTGTCCGCCGAACCCGCCGGCGCCGTACGCTTGCCACTCGAACCCTACGCACGCCGACGCGACGAACGAGCGCACCACGAGCTCGACTCCGAACCTCGCTGCGAGCCGAACGCCGGGGCCTGCGCCGAGCTCGCCGCGGAGGGACGTGAGCGCGATCAGCGCCTCGGCGTCCGCGCGCAAGAGCGCTCCTGCGCGCACGGGACCGTCGCGCGTCGAGCTCGATCGCACCGCGGCGATCGCGCCGAATCCCGCCCAGTAGTACCGGAGCGGCGCTCCGTCGAAGCGCGCGAAGCCGCCGTTCGCACCGGCGAAGGACGCCGTCGCGCCGAGCACGAACTGCCGGCGAACGACGCGCCCGTACGTGATCGCGCCACGAAACGTGTGCGCGAGCGCGTAGCCCCACAGGAGCCCCGAGCGGTTGGGCGTCGAGTCGCCGATCGCAAACGTCGGGACGAACGACGCGTGCAGCTCGTTCGGCCGTCGACGGTCGCGCGGCATCGACCATCGCTGCGCAGGATCGGGGCGGCGCTGGGCGACGGCCACGGGCGCGATCGAGAGGGCGCACGACGCCGCGAGCGCGCAGGACGAGGCCGTTCGAACGCGTCGGATCATGGCTCGTTGCTCGCGAGGTTGACGCCCGCTGCGTACGCGTACGACGTGAACGGCGCGACGCCCGAGACGATCACGCCGACGCCGTCGGACGAGTCCGCAGGCACCGATGAAATCGTGTGCGCGCCTGGCGAGAGGGCGACCCGCGCCGTGCGAAACCCCCCAGCGACAGCGCTCACGTCGAGCGGGATCGCCGCGCCGTCGAGCGACACGGATGTCGCGCTCGCGGGCGCCGTGATTTGCGCGAAAGACTCTGTGTATGTGCTGGGAACGTAGAACGCGTATCGATTTCGCCACTGCTCGACCCACGGCACGAGCGTCATAGCCGGGTCGCCGACGGTGGCGCCGGTCTCGGCGACGACGCCCTGGCCGAGCATGAACTGCATCGCGAGGATGGGCTCTGTTGCTTCGATGGTTCCCTCGCCGACATCGTCGAAGACCGCGACTTGCCCGCGCGAGAGCGTGACGCCGCCGGGGATGGCGGTGCCGCGCACGACAGTGTTGTCGCGGCTCGCGATCACCCGCACCCTCGATCCGAGCGTCCCGCCGCGATCGCCGAAGCGCGCGATCACGGCCCTGCGTCCCCACGTATTTTCGCCGGGAATTTGCTCTTCGATGTGATCGCACGCAGGCCGCGCGTCGTCCATGCCTCCCACGCGCGTACAGTCGACGCCGGAGAACACCGCAACCGGTCGATCCGAGGTGATCTCGGTCCCAGAGATGTCTCTCGCGCGCTCGTCGAGGCGACCGACGAGCTCGACGACGTCCCCGCGGCCGAGCACGAACGAGCGCGTTTCGCCTGGAGAAATCGGCTCGACGTCCGATCCGGGCTCGATCGCGATCGAGGCCTTCACCGTGACGGTCGTCGGCGCGTCCGACGTTCCGACGATCGCGACGAAGCCGGGGGCGGTGCGAATCGCAGCGGGGTGCGAGAGCACGAGGTGCCGCGTCGAGAGCGCCCGCGTCGCGTACAAGAGCGAGGCGTCGTTCGTGTACGAGTGTCGCTGGCAACCGGGCTCGTTCGTGCGAAATTCCAGCGGATTGAACTGGTACGCGACCACGGCGAGCTCGGACTCGATGCGGTACGCGCCGCTTCGAACGACGATCGACGTCGGCGCGACGCTCTCGGTCGAGAGTTGAATGCGATCGTCTCCCACGCCGAGACACAGGTTGTTCGCCGTTCGAGTCGGCCTGTACGAATGCTGCGAGAGCTCGCGCACCCACGGCAGCGCGCGGACCTCGCTCGAGCGTGGACCGACTGTGAAAACCAGCGGCGCGCGGAGCGTTCCCCCTGTCACGCGAACGCGCGACGGCTGGTCGTTGGGGTTGCCGATCGCGATCGCGAAGTTGAACCGGTTCTGCCCGTCGAGCAGCGTGTTGACCAGCGAAACTGCGTAGAACTCAGTCCCTGCGTTGGACACAGCCCGATCGCGCGGCGTGCCTTCGCGGGCCGAGAAGAACCCGCCGCGATCCGCGGACGGATCGAGCTCTGGCGACTCGAGGCCAGTCTTCGCGCCACACCCGAACAGCGGTGTGACGCAGCACAAGAGACGCAGGGTCCGCAGGGCTCGCACGGGGCGCGATCCTTAGCAACCCGCAGGCCAGCTACGGCGTCGTCCGCCGCTCTGCGCACGGAAGCGATCGGCGTCGACGCGCAAGCCCGCGGTCGCGCGCACATCGATCCAAGACCTCTACGAGGAGAAATCCAGGATGAACGTGGTCGGCGCACGCGAGCACGGGCGGCGAGCGTGTTCATCCTGGATTTTCCGTGACGAGACTCGGGTGACGATGAGGTCCGCGTGGCTCGTCACTTCTTGATGCCGAGCGCCGTCATTTTGTGTGTGAGCGTGCGCACGGGGATCTTCAGCAGCGCCGCTGCAGCGGTTGTGTTTCCGCCGCAGTGGGCGAGGGCGTCGGAGATGAGCTTGTGCTCGTGGCGCTCGAGCGCTTTGCGGAGCCCTTCGCCGTCTGCGCTGACGGCCATTTCCTCTCCGCTCGTGTTCGGCCGCGCGCTGTCTGGCGCGCGACGCACGCGCTCGGTCAGGTCGTCTTCGACGATCGTCGGACCGTTGGCGACGAGCGCCGCGCGTTGGATGCAGTGGCGAAGCTCGCGGATATTTCCGGGCCACTCGTAGCGCCGCAGCGCTTCGAGCGCGCTCGCGCCGATGGCCCTCGGCCGCGAGGGGCTGTCCTCGCTGACCGCCGCGAGAAACTGGAGCGCGAGCGGCTCGACCTCGTCTCGACGCTCTCGCAGCGGAGGGATCTCCACCTCGAGCCCGTTGAGTCGATAGTAGAGATCCCAGCGAAACGCCCCCTCGTCGCAGCGTCGTTCGAGCGCGCGATGCGTCGCGCTCACCACGCGCACATCGACGATGATCTCGCGCTCTGCGCCGATGCGCGTGACGCGGCCCGTCTCGAGCACGCGCAACAGGGATGCTTGCGCGGCCAGCGAGAGCTCGCCGATCTCGTCGAGAAAGAGCGTTCCGCCGTGCGCTTGCTCGAAGAGCCCCTTCAGCACGCGATCCGCGCCGGTGAACGCGCCGCGCTCGGCGCCAAAGAGCGTGCTCTCGACGAGGTTCGCGGGGATCGCTCCGCAGTTCACCGCGCGAAGCGGCTTGTCCCTCCGCGACGATCGATCGTGCAGCGCGCGCGCAACAACTTCTTTGCCAGTGCCGCTCTCGCCCGTGATCAACACCGGAACGTTGCTCGGCGCCGCGCGATCGACGAGCGTCCACAATCGCTCGGTCGAGCGCCCGCGCACCACGCCGTCGGGCGCTCCGTTCGCGTGCACGCCCGATCGCGCGAGGGGCTCTCCGTCGTTCGCCGCGAGCGCGTGGTGAACGAGCGCGCTCACCGACCGCCCGTGCTCGGGGTACGTCGCCACGCCGACGCGCAGCCCGCCGTCTCCGTTGGCGATCGCGCTCGCGAGCGAACGAGCTTCGCTGCGGCGCTTTCCGACGAGCAGAACAACAATGGCGTCTTCCCGAAGGAGCGACGCGCGGTCCTTCGCGCCGATGCTCGCGAGCACGAGCGGCGCCCACTCGCTGAGCGGCGCGGTCGCGCGTCCCTCGACGACCAGGATCGAAAACGGCTGCGCGGTCTCGAGGTGCGCGCGCTCTTCTTCCGCCAGCCGCAGCGCAAACGCGTCGAACGCGAGCAAGCCCGGCGCCGGTCGCACGCTCGTCGTCGGCTGCCGCTGGAGCTGGACCGACCCGATGCGCAGCGCGTCGCCCACGGCGAACGTCCCGCTCGCGACCGCGAGCCCGTTGAGAAACGTCCCGTTCGTCGAGCCGAGGTCCGCGAAGCGAACGGTCTTGTCCTCCGCGAGCCACACGCGAAGGTGCTGCTTCGAGACGCTCGGGTCGTCGACGATCACGTCCGAGGGAAACGCGCGTCCGATCGTCGTTCCACCCACGACGACCACGAACTGTTTGGGACCTGTCGGACCGAGCACGATCACGCGCGCGGGCTCTTCGTGACCCGGCTCGATCGCCGTTCCGTGAACTCTCGCGGTGGTCTTGTCCTGCACGACGGCGGCGACTCTACCGCGGTCTCGGCAACTCGTTGCCGAGCGCGGCAAACCGTTGCCGCAAGCGGCTGCCGACAGCGAGCTTCACCCAGCAATTTCAGGGCATTTCCGCGACACCCACACCCTGGCACATCGGTTGCGATTGCCTCCGTCGCGGCGCCATCGAGCGCACGAAACAGACTCTCACACCACATCGGAGCAAACACATGATCGGCGGAATCATCACCATCCTCGGCGGCCTCCTCGCAGCCTCGGGCTTCATCATCAAGCGTCGCCCCGACGCCAAGCAGATGCTCGACAAGATCGCGCCCTACCAGGGCTGGATCGGCGTCACGATGTTCATCTGGGGCATCCGCGAGATCTTCATGGTCCTGCGCAGCCTCTCGATGCTCTCGGTCGCGCCTCTGCGTTGGATCTTCTGGACCGCGTCGGGCGTCTCCGACCTGCTCGTGGGCTTCTTGCTCGGCTTCGGTCTGATCACGCACTACGCGCTCTCGAAGAACGAGCAGGCCAAGCAAAAGGGCGCCGAAATCAAAGAGAAGCTCGTCAACATCCAAGCCCCGCTCGGCCTCGTCTCGATCGTCCTCGGAATCCTCTACATCATCATGTGAGCTCGTCCCGGCCGGAGGGGGAGCGCGCGGGGGGACATTGCCTGTCACGGTGCGAAAAACGCCCCGCTTGCGCCTCGCGTCGCGCATCGTGATAGTGCGCGCTCGCCGTGAGCCACGAGCCCACCGAGGTCGATCGCTACGAGATCCTCGCGCCCATCGGTCGCGGCGGCTTCGGCGCGGTCTACCTCGCGCGCCACAAGCTCACAGGACGCGAGGTCGCGCTCAAGCTCAGCGACCCCAAGAGCGACCCCGAGCTCGTCGCGCGCGCGCTCAACGAAGCGCGCATCGCGGCGAGCATGCAGCACCCGTCGCTCGTCCCGGTGTTCGACTGCGGAGCGCTCGCCGACGGTCGCATCTTCGTCGTGATGGAGCGCATCGACGGCCGCTCGCTCGAGTCCATCGCCGCGCTCGAAGGCGGTCGACTCGAGCTTGCGCGCGCGGTCGCCCTCGTCGATCAAGTGCTCTCGGCGCTCGAGCTCGTTCACGCGCGGGGCATCGTTCATCGCGACATCAAGCCGTCCAACGTGCTCGTGCGACGCGAAGCCGACGGTCGCGAGCGCGCGTTTCTCATCGACTTCGGGATCTCGAAGATCGACGAACGCGCGCCCGGCGCAGAGCCCGCGTTAACGATGGTGGGCTCGATCCTCGGGACGCCTGGGTACATGCCGCCCGAGCAGTTCGACGCTCGCTCGGTCGACGCGCGCGCGGACCTGTTCTCCGTCGGCGCGCTGCTGTTTCGACTCGTCGCGGGGCGCCCCGTCGTCGAGTGCGCGACGGTCACCGAGTGGCTCGTGGCTGTGACGCAG
Source organism: Myxococcales bacterium (assembly GCA_016793325.1). GTDB lineage: Bacteria > Myxococcota_A > Polyangia > Polyangiales. The sequence continues at coordinate 224,455 of JAEUKI010000087.1, forward strand.
CGACCGCTTCCCTCGCTGTCGACCGCCGCTCCGTGGGCTCCGCCGGACCTCTGCGCCGTGGTCGATCGCGCGCTCGCGCGAGACCGCGACGCGCGTCCCACAGACGCGTCCACCATGCGCGCGTGGCTGCACAGCGCCCTTCGCGGCGAGGGACCGGGGTCGCTCGCGCCCATGACCGCGCGCGTCGAGGCGCCCACGACCCCCACCACGAGCGCGCCTCCCGCGCTCGCCGCGCCGTCGATCGCGAGCCACTCGGCCAACGCAGCGAGCATCGCACCGACGGTCGCTGCACGCGCAGGCATGCCTCGCGGTCGAACGCTCGGCGTCGCCGCGGCGATGGCGCTCACCACGATCGGCGCGATCGCAGTGCTCAGCAGCGCATCGGGGCCCGAGGTCGAAGACGACACGAGCACCGTCACGACGCTCGACCCCGCGCACCGCGCAGCGCTCTCTGCCGCCGCGCAACCGCGAAACGTTCCGCAGTCGATCGCGCCCTCCTTCGTCGCGCCGACCGCCGCGCCGCCGGTCGCTCAGGCCGCGGCGGCCGACGCAGGGACGAGCGAGGACGATACGCCCACACAATCAAGCGCGCCCGAGGCGCCCACGGGCGCGAGCGACGCGGCGCTGCTTCGGTCGGAGTCGGGGCGGCTGCGCTTCGTTGGCGCGCGTCAGGTCGGTGATGTCGAGATGGACGAGGTGGTCGCGGCGGTGCGTCGCGCGCTCACGGCCATCGAGTCTTGCCATCGAGGCGCAGGCGCGGCACGAGCGTCGATCACGATCATGTTTCGCGGCTCGATTCGCCCGGTGTTCTCCGAGCCCGCGAGCGAAGGCGGTGCGCTCGCTCGCTGCGTCGAAGGCGCGCTCAGCGCGAACAACCCGGCGTGGCGCTCGGGCACGCGCTCGGACGGGATCCTCGCGGACGCCGAGTTCATCTGGCGCTGAGCCCGAGCGTTTACGACGTCGATGGCTCGCGCGACGGAACGCGCTCGGCGGACGCACGACGAAGACGCGCGACGCGCTCGAGGTCCTCGGTCCAATCGCCCTGGAGCGCTTCGGGCAGCAGCGCCGCCAGCGCGAGGCCGAGCTGCGCGTCGCGCGCGCGGGCGTTCTTGGTCCAGGCGACGGGGCGCCCGATGCGAACGTTCCATCGGCCGTCGTCGAACCAGACCGCGCACGGAACGGTCTTCACCCCCAGCGACGCGAGCCACTGTCCGACGCCCGGTCGCATCGCTCCGAGCGAGACGCGCGCGATGCCCTCGGGATACACGACGCTCACGCGCTCGAGCGCCAAGCGACGCCACGCTCGAAGCGCGCCGAGGTCCGCGCGCGAGCCCTCCATGGACAGCACGACGAGGTGCTCGCGCCAGCGGCGACGGATCCAGCCCGCCACGTGTCGCCCGAATTGTCTGACCATTCGGCGAAAGGTTGATTGTATGGGCCGGTCGCGCCTGCCTGCCACGAGCAGCACTCGGTCGATGGCCGACGGATCGACGCTGGCCACGGCGTCGAGCGCCGCGAGCACGACGGCGCCCGAGGCCCCGTCGCTGAAGTGATTGAGCGCGAGGACGTACGCTTCGCGGATCGGGACGTTCTCCGCGCCGAGCACGGATGGCGGTCCTTCGCGTGACAGCCACGACCACACGCGCCGCGCGGACGGGGCGACCGCCGTCGCGAGCACGAATCGCGCGAGATCCAGCGCGAAACGCCACCACGCAGGGCGATAGCCTCTCGGCGCGATCACCGCGGCGCGACCTCGTCGAGCTCCTCGTCCGTGAGACCCTGGGTGTGCGCCCCTTGATGCCCCGCGCGCTGCTTGCGTCGTCGGTCCGAGCACGAAGAGTCTTCGCTCGACGACTCGCAGCTGCTCACGTCCGAAAGACCGTTGGAGCTCGCGTCGCTGCTCGCCTGAAAGACCGTCTCGCTGCTCGATTCGCCAGCGCTTTCACTCGAGCCTTCACACGAGGACTCGCAGCTACAACCGCACAAATCGTCGATCGCGAAGAACTTCATCGAGCGCCCTCTCTCTCTGCACGCCTCACGTCGAACCGCCGCGAACGACGCCGGGGTTGGTCGCGACGCCGCGTATCGTGGAACAAGAGCGGGCCCAGCGCCACCAGCCTGACAGGCCCCGAGAATCTGTCGTCGAGTCGCGTCGGGCGCTGCGATATCCTCCGTCGAATGAGCAATCGATACGCAGCTTCTCTCGCCACGGTCGCGCTCCTCGGGGCGCTCGGCGCGTGCGCAACGATGCCCGCACCCGCCGACAGCGGGCAGGACAGCGGCCGCGGACCCGACAGCGCCGCGCCGAGCGACGGCGAGACGGGCGTCGTCGACAGCGCGATCGGGAGCGATTCCGAGCCGATCGACGCGCAATCGATGGACGCCTCGGCGGACGACGTCACCGTCGACGACGTGACCAACGACAGCGGCAGCGCCGACAGCGGGATCGACGCGCGCTCGGACAGCGGCGTGGATGCGCGCAGCGACTCGGGCGTGGATGCGCGTTCGGATTCAGGCGTCGATGCACGCGCGGATTCGGGCGTCGATGCAGGGCCATTTCGCAGCTCGACGCGCCACACGGCGCGCATGTTGGGCTATCGCTCGGCGCCAAACGGCTTCTACGAGTATCTCCCGCCCAACTACGACGGAACCACGCCCACGCCGCTGCTCGTGTTCTGGCACGGCGTCGGTGAGAACGGCAACGGGACGAGCGAGCTCTCGCGCGTGCTCGCCAACGGCCCGCCGCGATTGATCAACCGCGATCAGTGGCCAGCGACGCGGCCCTTCATCGTGTTGTCCGCGCAGCACGCGGGCGGCGGTTGCCCGACGTCGAGCGAGATCCGCGCGTTCATCGCGTGGGCGCTCGCGAACTATCGCGTGGACACAGCGCGCGTCTACCTGAGCGGCCTGTCGTGCGGCGCGATCGGAAGCTGGAACTACCTCGGCGAGCACCTCGACTCGCAGGTCGTCGCTGCCGTGCTCGTCGCGGGCGACGGTCGCTCGGCGTGGTCGCGCCAGATGTGCATGCTCGGCCGCCTCGCGATCTGGGGCTTTCATGGCGACGCCGACGGAACGGTCGCGCCCGACGGAACGCGCGTCACGATGAACAACCTCATCGCGTGCCCGAGCCCTCCGCGCCGCGACGCGCGGCTCACGATGTATCCCGGCGTCGGCCACGACTCGTGGTCGCGCACGTACGACCTCAGCGCCGGTCACGACATCTACGCGTGGCTGCTCATGCAACGACGCTGAGCGCTCTTCGCGTGGCTCACGGACGCAGCGCGGCTCCGAGCGCGCGCAGCTGCGCGGCGAGAAACGCGCGCGAGACCTCCGCGTCGGGGCTCACCACGTCGAACGCGTGATAGCCCCCGTCGACCACCGTTCGCTCACAGGAAACCCCGCTCGCCTCGAGCCGCTGCGCGTACGCGAGGTCCTCGTCGTGAAAGAGATCCGCGGTCCCCACGCCGATCCACGCGGGCGCGAGCCCGTGAAGCGACTCGCAGCGCGACGGCGCGGCGCAGCGCTCGATCCCGTCTTCGCCGGGCGTTCGACCGAGGTACGCGCGCCACGCGTAGCGGTTGTTCTGCTGCCTCCAGAGCCGAAACGAGCGCTCGTCGATGTCCGTTCTCAGCGTCGTTCGGTCGTCGAGCATCGGGTACACGAGCAGTTGGAACACGGGCTTCGCGCCGTCTCGATCGCGCGCGAGGAGCGCGAGCGCCGCCGCGAGTCCACCGCCAGCGCTCGCCCCGCCGACCGCGATTCGATCGCCATCGATCCCGATCGCATCGGCGTTTTTGCGCATCCATTCGAGCGCCGCGTAGCAGTCCTCGAGGCCCGCGGGGTACGGGTGCTGCGGCGCCAATCGATAGCGCACCGCGACCACCGTGATCTCTAGTTTGTCCGCGAACGACGCGTTGAGCGCGGCGTCTTGCGCAGGGCTGCCGAGCACGTACCCGCCTCCGTGCATCCACAGCAGCGCGGGCGTCGCTCCGCTGACCCGTCGCGGCCTGTGCACGAAGACCTCGATCGTGTGTCCGCCGGACGGCGAGACAAAGGACATCGCGCGCCGCTCGACGGTCTTCGCGACCCGGCGCGCGGGCGCTCGAGCCGTCAGCCATTGCATCACTTTGACTGAGAAATCGCTGGACGGAATATGCGGTATCCAGCGCGCGGCGCGCGCGAGCTCGGGGTGAATCTCTGTCATCGTCGGGGTCTTTCTCGTGGGTGATCGTGGACCGCGCACATCGTCGCACGCCGAGGGATCAGTGAGAGTTGTCGCGCACGCGCCGCTCGCTCGGGCGATGGCCGCGCCGCGTCGGTGGTACTCTCTTCGGTCGAATCCATGAGATCCGACAACGAAATTGGGCGCTGCGCTCGAGGGAGCGCAGCGACTTATGCGCCTTCGCAATCCTCCCACGACGCGCTGCGCTCGCGGTGCGCGTCGACCGCGTTGGCGCTGTTGGCGCTGGCGTCGGTCGCGTGCTCGACGCCCGCAGAGAACCCCGACGTCCCCGACGTGACCCGCGCGGACATCGTCTCGAACGACGTCGCGAGCGACACGATGGACGCGACGATCGACGACCGACCGGCGCCGCCCGACGCGAGCGAAGTCGACGTCGCGACGGACCAAGCGACGACGGATTCGCAGGTCTCGTGTCCGATGGGGCTCGTGCTCTGTTCGGGCAGCTGCGTCGACCCGAACACGGACCGAAACAACTGCGGAACCTGCGGCCGAATGTGCGCGGCCGCCGAGTCGTGCAGCGCTGGATCGTGCGTCGCGCGCTGCCCGCTCGGGCAGACCCGCTGCGGCGCGGACTGCGTCGACACGAGCGTGGATCTCATGAATTGTGGTGCGTGCGGTCGCGCGTGCGCGGCGCGCGAGCGGTGCGTCATGAGCTCGTGCGTCCCGGACTGTCCCGCGGGGCAGAGCGCCTGCGGAGGCGCGTGCGTCGACACGCGAACGAGCGACGCGCACTGCGGCGCGTGCAACAACGCGTGCGCGGCGTCCGAGACGTGCGTGACGGGTATGTGTCGTCCGCGATGCCCCGCGGGGCAGTCGTTTTGCGGCGGCGCGTGCGTCGACGTTCAGACCAGCAACACCCACTGCGGAACGTGCGGCAACGCATGTCCCTCGGGTCAGAGCTGCTCGATGGGCGTCTGCTCGATCACGTGTATGCCGCCCACCATGCGCTGCGGCGGACTGTGCGTCGACACGACGACCAGCGCGGCCAACTGCGGCGCGTGCGGAACGACCTGTCCCGGCGGCGCCAACGCGACCGCGGCGTGCGCGGCGAGCCGCTGCTCGCTCGTGTGCGCGACGGGCTTCGCGAACTGCGACGGCGTCGCGACGAACGGCTGCGAGGTCGACACGCGTACGTCCATGGCTCACTGCGGCGCGTGCGGGCGTGTCTGCGCGGCGGGCGCCAATCAGACCGCGACGTGCTCGACGGGCTCGTGCGTGCTGCGCTGCACCGCGGGCTTCGGTGACTGCGACGGCAACCCCACGAACGGCTGCGAGACCAACCTCAACACGAGCGTCGCGAACTGCAGCGCGTGTGGTCGTGCGTGCGTTCCTCCCGCGGGCGGCAGCGCGTCGTGCTCGGCCGCGAGCTGCACGAGCTCGTGCGGCGTCGGTCTGTCGTTGTGCGGCGCGAGCATGAGCTCACCGGGACGCTGCGCGAATCTGCAAACCGACGCGGCCAACTGCGGCGCGTGCGGCGTCGTGTGCCCGGGCAGCCAGAGCTGCGTCGCAGGGGCGTGTCGCGCGCTCTGCGCGCCGGGTCAGACCGCGTGCGGGCCGTCGATGACGTGCGTGGATCTCCAGAGCAACGCGGCCAACTGCGGTGCGTGCGGCGTCGTGTGCCCGCCGGGCCAGAGCTGCGGAAACGGGACGTGCCTCGCGCCGTTTCGCGTGACCAGCTTCAGCGCGAGCTGCAACCTCGTGAACACCGAAGCGCTGCAAGGCGACCAGCGCGGAGGCCTCGCGGTGAGCTCTTCGTACTTGCTCGTCAACGCGGATCAGGGCGCGGCGCGGTTCGACCCCATCACCGTGGCGAACGCTCCGCAGCTCGTGCCCGAGCAGATCGACGGCGCGGTGTACGACGTGTTCTCGGGGCAGCTCTTTTTGCTCGGCGACAGCGCAGGGCCGATGCGACTGGGCACGGGTCTTCGCACGATCGATCGGCTGTGGCGCACCAACTCGGGGACGTGGGTCACCTCGTCGCCGCTCATGCTCTCGCGCTCGATCGCGATCGACTCGAACTACGGCGCGAACGTCGGCGTGTACAGCGGCGGCGGGCGCGTCGTCGTTCACACGACGAACGTCTACGACATCAACCTCACCTCGGGTCTCGTGACCGATCGCGGCGTGATGGCGCAGCCGACGCGCACGTTCGCCGAGAACTTCAGGACCACCGGCGTCGCCGAGCAAATCGGCGGAACGCTGTACCTCACCTACGTTCAGAGCGCTGGGGCGATCTCGCGCTCGCGCGTCCCCGACGGGCTCGTCACGAACGTCGCCACCTTCGGCGGCCTCGGCCTCGGGGACGCTGCGCACCTCGCCGTGAACTCTGCTGGGACCTCGAGCCGATGGCTCGTTCGTATCGAGGGCGGCGGTCAATTCGGCAGCATCGCGGAAGCGCTGGTGAGCTGCCCAGTGACCGTCACGCAGAACACCACGACGGGTGACTTTTCGATGAGCGGCTACAGCGCCGCAGGCTGCACGGTGATCGACACCAACGCCGAGGTCGGCGACGACCGCGGCCCGTTGGCGGTCTCGTACGGCAGCGCGTACATCGTCGGCGACAGCGGTTCGCGGCGGTACTTCAGCGCCACGGCGCCCTCCGCCATGAACTCGTCCGCGATCGGCGGCGTGATGGATCACGTCGTGTACAACGTTCGAAACGGCGCGCTCTTCGGGCTCTACGCGGGAGATCTTCCGCTGCAGGCCTTCAGCGGATCCGTCTCTGTGACGCGGCTCGTTCCGTTGGCCGAGTTCTCGTTGCAGCCGTCGGGGACGCCGCTCACGCTGAGCCAGCCGATCCCGATCAACACCGGCGCGAGCACGTCGAACATGGTGTTCAACGGGTGGGACCGCGTCGTCATCGGCACCGACACGCGCCTGTGGAACATCAACCTCGCGAACGGCGAGGTCCGCGATCTTGGCCCATGGACAGCGCCGACCCACACGTACAACGAAATGTGGGCCGCGACAGGCATCGCCGAGAGCACCGGCAGCGCGACCGATCTCGTGTACGTCCAGAGCACCACGGCCATCGGTCGCATGCGCGTCGGAACGGGCGCGGTCTCGATCGCGGGTTCGTTTACCAACCTCGGCGACACCGCGACGATCGGCTTCTCGCCGTCGCGCAACCGCTGGTACATGCAGTTCGAGTACACCAACCAGTTCGTCGCGACGCCGTCCGCGGAGTGGGTCGCGAGCTGCGCTGGAACGTTCGCGAACTGAGTCGTTCGCTCGTCGCGCTCAGCGCCGAGCGTCGAGCTCGGCGAGCGTGGCTCGAAGCGCGACGCGCTGCTCGGGGGTGAGGTGAGCGTCGAAGTCGCGCGCGAACTGGTGACGCAACTCCGTGAGCCGCGGCCTCGAGAGCGCGATCGCTTCGCGGTATTGCGGCCCTTGCGCGACGAGCAGCGCGCGGGCCTGGACGCGCTGCGCGCGCGTGAGCGAGAGACGCTCGTCGAGCCCTCGCAAGAAGAGCTCTGTCCGAATCGCCGCGGGATCGCTCGCGAGACGCTCTCGCACCCAGCGCTGTTGTCCGGCGCGCACGAGCGCTCCGCCCGTGACCGCGCCGAGCAAGAACAAGACGACGCCCGCGATCGCCGACGAAATCCTCGCTTTGCTCACAGACTCCATAGCGCCTCCGCCGTCACGAGCGCGCTGTTGCGATGCTCGCGCCGCGCGAGCCCCACGCTCACGAACGCGACAAGCGCCGCCGCCGCGCACAGCCACCAGAGGCTTCGCGCGCGCGCGGACACTTCGAGCGCTCGCTCGCCGCGCGCGATCGCCTCGCGCGCGACGATGTCGGACGCAGACGGCGCGTCGGGCGCGTCGAGCGCGAGGCGAAGCGCGGCGCGGATGTCATCATCGGTCACGACGAAAGCCTCCTTCGCAGCGAGGCCCACGCTCGTAGCACCCGCTGTTCGATCGCGCCGTCGGTGGTCTCGAGCGCCGCGGCTGTCTCTTTGATCGTGAAGCCCTCGAGCTCTCGGAGCACGAAGGCCGCGCGTTGGTCGGGCGCGAGCTCTCGGATCGCGTCGATCGCGCGCTTGGCGTCGACGGTCCGCGCGGGATCTGCGCCGTCACCGCCCGTTGCGTCGGGGTCCTGCGAGTCGTCCACGCGTCGAACGCTTCGAACGCGCTGACGAAGCGCGTCGAGCGACGCTCGAACGACGATCCGATCGAGCCACGCCTGTAGCTGCGACGATTGCCCACGAAAGCGCCCCTCACGAAGCGCGACGAACGCGCGGGTGTACGCCTCCTGCGCGACGTCGTTGGCGTCCGCCTCGTGGGCGAGGATCCGTCGCGCGATCCGCAGCGTGCGACCGTGCGTCGCGCGCACGATTCGCTCGAACGCGGATCGATCTCCTTGGGTCGCTCGTTGAACATCATGTTCGTCCAGCATCACGCGGCACGCCCGCTCGCCGCGGGCGACGGGAGGACGTGCGACCAGTAAACGACGGACCCTCGGCGCATCCTATGGGCGAATCGTCGATCCGATGAAAATCGTGGGTCGCCCAAACTTTGCCCATAGGAAGCCGTACTTCCCCGCCGTTCTTCCGCGAACAAGAGGTGCTTCGATGAACGCGAGATGGACAATGGTTGCGATCGCTGCGCTCGGCGCGTGCAGCCCGCCGGTGAACCCGCCGAACGACGCCGCCGACAGCGCGACGATGAGCGACGCGACGAGCAACGACGGTGCGCCCGAAGACGTGACGTCGAGCGACGGCGGGAGCTGCGTCGTGGCGCCTTCGACGGACCCCGCGATCGTCGCGACCGACAAGGGACGCATCCGAGGAACAGTGGACACGGACGTCCGAGTATTTCTCGGGATCCCGTACGCGGAGCCACCCGTGGGCGCGCGGAGATTTCGGGCTCCGGTCGAGCACGCCTGCTGGAGCGACGACCGCGACGCGACGCGCTTCGGCGCGATCTGTCCGCAGGTCGACGACGACGGCAACCCCGTGGGCAACGAAGACTGCCTCACGCTCAACGTGTACGCGCCGACGGCGCCTCCAGCGACGCCGCTCCCGGTGCTCTTCTTCATCCACGGCGGTGGAAACAATCAAGGCTCGGCGCAAGTGCTCGCGGCGGCGACCCAAGGGCGCGGCTTCTACGACGGTCGCTCGCTCGCGCGTCGAGGCGCAGTGGTGGTCACGATCCAGTACCGGCTCGGAGCGCTGGGATTTCTCTCGCACGAAGCGCTCGACCGCGAGAGCGCGACAGAGCCGTCGGGCGCGCAAGGCATCCGTGATCAGATCCTCGCGCTCCGGTGGGTGCAGCGAAACATCCGGCAATTCGGCGGCGATCCGTCGAAGGTCATGGTGTTCGGCGAGTCCGCGGGCGGGCTCGACACGATGCTGCTCGTGACGTCACCGCGCGCGGCAGGGCTCTTCTCGAGCGCGCTCAGTCAGTCGGGCGGGCTCGTCGCGAACACACAAGCCGTCGCGCGCGCCGCGGCGCAGCGGCTCGTCATGGCCGCGTCGTGCGCCAGCGCCCCGGACGCGCTCGCGTGCCTTCGTGCAAAGACGCCCGCGGAGCTCATCATGGCGCTTCCGCCTTCGGTCACGGGGCTCACCAACAGCGACTTCGTCCCGTCGATCGACGGCGACGTGCTGCCCGAGAACCCTAGCGAGCGCATCCGCGCGGGGAGACACAATCAAGTTCCGATCGTGTACGGAACGAACAGCGAAGAGACCTCGCGCATGGTTCCCCCGGCGGCGATGGTGCAGACCCAAGCGGACTTCGAGCGCTTCGCGCGCCCGTACCTCGCGCAGTACGCGATCTCGCCGACGCAGATCAACGCGGCCCTCACGCTGTACGCGCCGTCGAACTTCGCTTCGCCGCACGAGGCCTTGGTGGCGCTCACCACGGACACGCGATGGACGTGCCCCGCGCGCGCCAATCTTCGCGCCGTCGTGATGGGCCAGCGCGTCCCGGCGTACCGCTACTTCTTTACGCACCGACACGACGCGCGCCTCGCGCCGATGCTCAGCGCGTTCGGCGCGTATCACGGCATCGAGCTCGGCTACGTGTTCGGAACGGTCGACGGCCTGCTCGGCTACCGCCCCACCGCCGCCGATCGCGCCGTGATCGACGCAGTGCAAACCTCGTGGATTCGCTTCGCCGCCACGGGCTCGCTCGCGACCGGGAGCCCCATGTGGCCCGCGTACGACGCGGCGACGGACCCGTACCTCGAGCTCTCGAGCACGCCCGCCGCGCGGACCAACGTCCGCGGCGACCGCTGCGACGGGCTCGCGCGCATCGTGATGGGCGGCTGAACCACGCCCCAATCGAACGTCGTAGCAGTGAGCCGAGCATCGGCCGTACACGAGACCGTTGACCTCGAGTCGAACCGCCACGAATCCAGCGTGAAAAGTGCGTCGATCGAATGAGCGGCGGTTTCGACGCGAGCCTCGCTCACGCGACCGTGTCGTCCGCGAGATCTTTCGGTGCGCGGGGTCATGTTTGGTGCAACCCTCTCGGGCGAGGAGCCACGAGTGGAGAGCTACAACGAAGCTGAGTTTCGGCGCCGTGTCGACATGGCGCTCGCGCGCGTGCGAAAGGTCCTCGACCACACGCGAAACCCCCAGTACGCCGCGGACGTCCCGCACCAATACGACGACAAGTTCGCGCTCGTTGAATTCATGGGTCGCACGACGGTCGCGGCCCTCGACCAGTGCCTCGAGACGATCGGCCTCGCGCCGAAGGACCTCGCGCGCCTGCGCGAGTGGGCGGCGACGCGCGCGGTCACGCTGCGGCTGAGCGCCCGCGAGGACTGCAAGTTTCTCCGCGAAGAGACCAAGAAGGTCGAGTCGGCCACGGAGTACGTCACCGAGAAGCGCGGATTTCTCGGCAACAAGAGCACCAAGACCGAGAAGGTCGTCACGACCGTCACCGAGTACTTCTGGAGCTTCGAGTTCGACTACACGCTCGACGCGTACCACTCGACCGCGGTCGACGAGGGCGTTCAACTTTTGTCCCGCCGCGGGAAGATCGAAATCAAGACCGCCGCCAACGTCACGCCCCGGCCGCAGACCGTCGTTCGCCCCGCGATCGAAGCGAACATCTCGTGGCTGCTTCGGCAGATCGACGACGACGGCCGCGCGCGCATGGCCATCGATCGAACGCAGAGCTCGTGTCACACGCCTCGACGCAACCGCGAGGTCGACGCCGCGCTCGTCGCGCTCGACGAGCTCAACACGTTCTTCGTGCGGCTCGATCGGTACTTCGTGGACGAGCTGTTCGGCGCGCAGTCCGGACACGGCCTCGACCTGACCGCGATTCACGCAGACGACGTCGTGTTGCCAGTGCTTCCTCTGTTCGAAGCGGCCGCGGCGGACGGATCGGTGCTTCGCTCGGGCTTCGCGGACGAGCTGCTCGGCGAGCAAAAACGAACGCTCGTCGCGCGGTGCCAGGACATCGCGAAGGTCTTTCCGCGAGACGCGTCGGTGATCACCGCGCTCGAGGCGAGCCTCGTCGCCGTCAGTCGCCACGCGCGGCAGGTGTGTCGGCAGTTCTTCGACGGCGTCGCGTACGTCGAGCAGATGCTGCGCAACCAGCTCGTCGCCGCGATCGGCAAGGAGCTCTCACCCGCGGACTTCGCGAAGTACATGGAGTTTCACGGTCGAAAGCTGTTTCGACCCGAGCATCGACCGCTCCCGTTTTCGCACGCGATCCGCCGCCCCGAGCACGACCCCGAGGGGACGCTCAGCATCGAAGTGAAGCGCGGGAGCTCGATGGCCGAGCCGATCTCGACCATCGTCGCGACGAGCGAGTCGACCCGACCGATGTTCTTCGCGCTCGACGCCTCGACGCGCGTCGCGGTCCACGGCCAGCGGCACCTGCACGCGTGGGTGTCCCATCAGTTCTCGGGGAGCCCGTCGCTCGCGCTCGAGCTCGTCGCGCGCGCACGGCAGTTCAGCAGCTTCATCCTCCTCGTCGGGCGTATCGCCGCGGCGGACGTCTTCGAGCCGCGCTTCGGCGTGATCGTTCAGAACAAAGACCTGCTCTCGATCCCGCTCATGCTCGAGCAGATCCCGACCCCGAAGGAGTTTCGCGACGCGATCGAGTCGCTCTCGCCCGAGCAGCAGCGCTTCGCCAAGGCGTTTCGAGGAATGCAGCTCGAGAGCACGCTCTTCGGCGTGTGCGTGATCCACATCAAGCCGCAGCTCGAGAAGCTCCTCAAGCTCGACCCCGACAGCCTCACCAAGCAGATCAAGCTCACGCAAGAGCTCTCGAGCTTGTTCATCGACTACCAGATCCCGAGCGATCTTTTGTCCTACGACGGCCCGCGAGAAAACCCGTCGTCCGAGAAGATCGCGCGCGTCAACGAGTACGTCGCGCGCATGCGCGAGATGATCAACCTGTCCAAGCAGCGTGAGCTCGAAGAGGCGCGCGAGCGAGAGGCCATGCGGCTCGCCGAGAGCAACATGACCCCGTATCCGATGGCTGCGTTCGCTGCGCCGTCTGCGCCTATCGCGGGTCCGCCGCCCCCGATGCGCGGCGGTGGAGGCCCCGGCGGAGCGCCGTATCCGTCGGCGCCCGCGATGATGCCCCCTCCAGCACCCTCCGCCGGTCCCATGATGCCCGCTCCTTCGCCGCCGATGCAGAAGTCCGCCGCGCCTCCTACGAGCTCGTCCGCGCCGATCACCAACGCGCCCCGCAGCGAGTCGACCGCGCGCCCGTCGGAGGGCCGCTCGCGGGCGCAGGTGCAAGAGTCTGCGGCAAAACCGCCAGCGAATATCCAGGCGAATCAACAGCCCGCGCCGCGGTCGACGAGCGAGCGGACCGACGTCGCGACGAGCGACGAGCACGTCGACTACACGCGCATCCCTGCGGAGCTCGACGCGAAGTTCGACCAGCTCGACGACGACGGCGCGCTTCGACCCACGATCATCAACACGGGGGACGTCTGGTCGCGAACCGCGCAGAAGGGCCTTTTGTCCGAGCCCGAGTCCGAGGTCCTCGACGACGACGAACAAGAGCGCGAGAAGCACCGCGCGTTCGACCTCCTCGACGCGCTCACCAAGTCCGGGGCGCTCGCCGTCGATCACGCCAGCTTGCACGTCGTGCTCGCCGCGACGCACTGCTTCGACAAGACGCTCGTCGACACCGTGGTGAAGGGCAACGTCAACCCGATCGAAAAGGTCGAGCGCTCGCTCGTGATCGCAGCGACGACGGTGCACCGGCTCCCGGCGCGCGCCCTCGTCGCAGAAGACCAGCACGAGCGTTTCTTCTCGTACGCGCCGAAGCTCGCGCTCGAAGACGGCACGAAAGCCGAGTCCGCCGACGCGCCCGCGGGCGACGGTGAAGACGCGCGCGACCCGAACGAGTGAGCCCTCGTTCGTCGCCCGGCGGTCGCTCGTGTAGTGTTCGTCTGTGACCGACCGCGAAGAGCCGCCGCGAGCCGCTGCGCCTCCCTGGCCTCCGCTGCTCGCCGCCCGAGGAACGCTCTCGCAGAGCGCCGCGCACGCCCACCACGGGATGCACGTCGTGCTCGCCACCGAGGGCTCGCTCTTGTCTCGCGTCGCGCCCGAGGATCGCTTCGTCGAGAGCGCCGGGGTGATCACGGCGCCGGACGTAGCACACGAAATCAAGCCCAACGGCGCCGACGTGCTCCTCGTGTTCATCGAGCCCGAGAGCCGCGTCGGGTCCGCGTTGCGCAGCGCGATCCCGGGCGAAGCGCGGCGGATCTCCGAGTCCGAGCGCGCGGCGATCGACACGGCGCTCGACCCGCGGGCGATCATGGCGGGCGAGGGGGAGGCGTGGACGCACTCGGTGCTCGCGGCGCTCGGCGTGGACGCGCCGATGCGCGTGCCGCCCATGCACCCTTCCGTTCGAAAGGCGCTCGCCCTCGTTCGCACCACGGACGCCGACGAGTCGGTCTCGCTCGAGGCGCTCGCGACGAAGGTGGGGCTTTCGGAGGGGCGCCTGATGCACGCGTTCACCGAGTCCGTGGGAATTCCCTTGCGCCCGTACCTCGCGTGGCTCCGCGTTCAGCGCGCGGTCGCGCTCATCGCGGCGGGCCACTCGCTCGCCGCGGCCGCCGCCCACGCGGGCTTCTCGGACGCGTCGCACATGACCCGGACGTTTCGAAAGATGCTGGGGTTGAAGCCTTCGTCCGTGCAGCAGGCGGTTGTAGCCAGTCCGTTCAAGACCCACGCGAGCGAGTGACGCACAGTCTCGCGCATGTCCCGAAGCCGCACGCAGCCGCTGCTCGCCTGGCAGCGAAGCCTCTATCAAGACAACCACACGACGCGCGCGTCGCTGATCATTCACGCGGTCACGTGCCCGATGTTCATCGCCGGCAACCTCGCGTTGATCGCCGCGCCGTTCGCGTCGGGCTGGCTCGCGCTGAGCGGTCTCGTGACGAGCGCCGTCGCGATGGCCGCGCAGGGGCGCGCGCACAAGATGGAAGCGGTGCCTCCCGTCCCGTTCGACGGTGCGTTGGACGCGCTCTCGCGGATCTTCGCCGAGCAGTGGATCACGTTTCCGCGCTTCGTCCTCGACGGCGGATTCGCCGCGGCGTGGGCTCGCACGCGCGGCAGCGCCGGGTGACATCGGGGCGCTGATCCGCCGAGCGCGAGACAACTTGTCAATCGCGAATCTGTTGGGAATTCACTGGTAGAACGCGCCCGTTCTTCGTCGTCACACAGAGAGGAGTGTGCTCGATGAAGCTTCGGTTCTCGTCTGCTTTCTTGTTCTCGATCGCTCTTTGCTCCGCGCGCGCCTCGGCCCAGAGCGCCGTCGTCGCGCCCCCCGAGCCGTCGTTGGCCGCGCGGTACTCGCACGAGTCGCGCTCGATCCTCGGGGGAGGCGCGATCACCGTCGTTCCCTCGTCGAGCGCGTCGCTCGGAGCGCAGACGTCGCTCTACGCCGACGCGCAGCTGCGCTGGATGTACCGCGGCTGGGCGCTGTCTCCACGCGTCGGTGTCCACGGCGGATTCGCAGAGCACAACGCCACGCTCGCCGGAAACCTCGGCGCCGACGCGGGCTTCTACTTCGGCACCATTCGCCCCGTCTCCGACCGCGTGAGCCTCGGCGCCCTCGCGGGCTACACGTTCTCGCTCTCGTACATCGGCGCGCCCGGCGGCCGTGGCTATCAGCGCGGACACGCTGGATCGCTCGAAGTCCCGGTCACGATCCACCTCGGCCGCGCAGCGTTCATCGAGCCCGTCGCCGTCGCGACGTATCGCGTCTCGACCATCGACGTAAGCTCGACCGCGATCGCGATCCTCGGCGTCGGTTCGACATCGAGCTTCGTGGTGAGCGCGAGCCTTCGCGGGGGCTGCGTGTTCTAGAACGCCGCTCCGTGGACCCAGGTATTCAACCCGGCGGGCACTCGAAGCGAAAGTTCACCATCGCGCGCTCGTCGGCTTGCACTTGCATGCACGTCGTCGGGCACAAGCGAACGCGGTCTCCCATCGCAGCGCCCGCGTCGCCCGCGCCCGCATCGCCGCTCGCGCCGCCGCGAACGAGATAGAAGCCGCCCATCGCGCAGGCGCTCTCGTCGCGTACAGGCAGCAGCGTGCTGGTCATCCCGCTCGAGAGCGTGAGCGTCCCGCGCGCGTAGAAGATGTCTGGCGTCCTGCCGTCGCTCAGCATCGGATACGCAAACTCGCAGGGCAGCCGCACGCCCGCGATGGCCTGCGCCGCGACGGCGTCGAAGAGCGACGAGTAGCTCGTCAGGCTGCAGAGCGGAAAGCGATACCCGCGCGTCTCGCGCGCGAGCTCTTGAAGCTCCGCCGCGGGGTTCGCCGAGAAGCCCGAGCATCGCATCGTCACCACTGGCGCGGGCGGCGGCCACGGCGTCGTCGGCGGCATGTTCGGCGCGAGCCCCGCGACGGCGTGAACGATGTACTTCGGCATCGTTCGCGTCCCGAACGCGGCGGTGAGATCTGCTGCGTTCATTCCCGTGTAGAACGCGTTGCGATTGCCGACGCCCGAGCCGTCATCGGTGAAGACGACGACCGCCTTGAGCGCGTCGGGCCGAAGGTGCGGAAGGGCCGCGCGCAGGTGTCCAGGCAGCTCGCCGAGCAGCCCTCCCGAGCCGATCCCTCGGTTCACATAGAAGTATCGTCGCGGCATCGTCGCAGGCGGCGCCGTGATCGCGCCCCCCACCACGATCACGCGGTAGTCCACCATCGCGCGCTCGAGCGCGCTGATGAGATTGGGCGCGAGCGTCGACGAGATCGCGCCGCGCGGGCGATCGAAGGAGTTTGACGAGTCCACGACGACGATCACGTCGAGCGGGAGACGCACGACGCTCGCGGTCGCGTCGAACGACGCGCACGACGTGTCTTGCGGAGGAACATCCTGCATCGAGACGTCTGCGACGGTGACGTCCGCGACCGTCGCGTCCGCGGCGCTCTCTCTCGACGCGTCTCTCGGCGGCGTGGGGTTCTGCACCTCTGCGCACGCGCTGAGCGCGGCACCGAACAACAAGCCTCGAACGAAAAAAGAAGTAGTCATGGCGCTCGCTCCTCGAGACCCACAGTATCAACCGCGGAGCGCCCGCGAGAATCAGAAGAAAATCTCCCGCGATGTGAGTTTCATCTCCCACGCCGCGCGGGCTTCGTCGGCCGCTTCCACTCGACGCCGCGCTTCTTCGCAGCGCTCGGCGCCGGCGTGCTCAAGTGCTTGATCAGCGCATCAGCGACCACACGAACGCGACGACTCGTGTCCACGTCCCGGTGCGTCACGAGCCACAACGGAACCACGATCGCCGGGAGCGCATCGGTCGCTCGCTCGACCAAGGGATCGTTGTCTCCCACCTCGGCGATCATGATTCCGATCCCGACGCCCTGCCGTACGAGCGCCCACTGCGCGTGCTGGCTCGCGCTCGCGATCGCGAAATTCGCCGGCGAAAGCGGCAGTCCGAGCGCCGCCAAGCCTTCTCTCAGCGTGTCGCTTCGATCGAAATTGATGAACGTCGCGCGCGAGAGGCTCTCGAGCGTGCGCTTCTTTCCGAGCGTTTGGAGGTACGCCGGCGCGCCGTACAAGTACGCCTCGCTCTCGCGGAGCTTTCGCGCGACGAGCTCGGGCTCCTTCGGCTTGTAGTTGCGAAGCGCGATGTCCGCCTCACGGCGACGGAGGTCCTGCGACGCGTTCGACGCGATCAGGTCGATCTCGATCCCGGGGTGCGACGCGCGCAGCTCGGCGATCGCCGGAGGAAGAAAGTGCGACGCGACGATCTCGCTCGCGCTGATGCTCACGCGCCCGTCGAGCGCGATGCTCTGTCCCGCGGCGACCCGCGCCACCCGCAGCGCGGCGTCGTACATGACCTTCACGTGCTCGACGAGCTCGACGCCCGTCGGCGTGAGCGCGATCGCGCGCCCCGCGCGCTGCACGAGCGTGAGGCCCAGCTCTTCTTCGAGCGCGGCGATCTGTCGGCCCACGGTGGGCTGCGCGACGCCGAGCGCCACCGCAGCGCCCGAGTACGACCCGTGCTCTGCGACGGCGAGAAACGCTTGCACGTGGTTCCAGTCGAAATCGATTCGTCGAGCGGTCATTCGAGGGCACGGATGATACGCGTACGCGAGCCGACACCAGCGGTCCTCGCGCGCGGCTCGCCATCGTCGCCGCGATTCGTGGCACCATCGCGCGCGTGAACCCGTGGATCGGCCTCGGCGCAGCAGCGCTCCTCGTGTTCGTCGGCGTCCCTGCGCTATTTCTCGTCCGCTCTCCGTGGAAATGGAGCGAGCTCGACCCGGAGACCAAGCGACGCATCGGACGCGCGTCGCTCGGCGCGGGCGCGCTCTTCGCATCGGTCGGAGCAGCGCTCGGCGCGATCCTCGCCGCGATCACCGATCACGCCATCGTCACCTTTGTCGGGACCGTCGCGTTCGCCGGCGCGCTCTCGGTCTGGAGCCTCCGCGCCGCCGCACCCATCGCGACGATCAAGCGCCTCGGTGAACGCCTGCATTTTCCCACGCAGCGCGAGTCCGCGCGCGCCGAGCTGCTCGAGCTCACCGCGAAGCTCCCCAACGACGCCACCGGCGCGACGCTGCGAATCTCCGCAGCGACCGTGCTCTCGAACGCGGGCTTCGACGGCGACGCGCTCGTGCTCGTCGAGAAGCTCGACGAGAGCGCCTTCGACCAACACAGCCGCGATCTGCGAAAAATGCTGATGTTCTCCGCGCAAGTGTCCACGAGGCAGCTCGAGGCCGCGCGCTCGACGCTCGCCGAGCTCCCGCAGTTCGCCGAAGACGACCAGCACTCGATCGCCAAGCGCGTGATCACCGCGAGGCTCCTCGTCCTCGAGGGAAAGCCCGACGAAGCCGTCGCGCTCATCCGTCAACCCTGCGAGCGCATCGAGAGCGAGCGCGGCCGCCGCGTCGTCCTCGCCCACGCGTACGCCGCGCTGCAAGACAACGCCGCGCTCGAGGCGACGCTCGATTGGCTCGCGGGCCAACCACGAGGGCTCGACCGCGTGATCTCCCCGGAGGGACCCGCCACGCCCCACGCCATGGCCCGCGTCCAAAAGAGCCCGTACGGCCGCTGATCGACCCGCAGGCGATTCGTCGGTCACAGTTTGGGTCGACCGCGCCACGTGGTGACGAATGCGCCGTCTTCGCAGGAGTACGCCCATGAAATCGAGTCGCCTTCGCTCGGTCACCTCTCGCGCGGCCGCGCTCGTCGCGCTCTCGTTCGCGCGCGTGTCGCTCAGCGAGTCGATGCCGCACTACGACCTCACGGGCCTCGCGCTCGAGAGCGAGGCCGTCGTGGTCGCCTCGCGTCTGTCCGCTCGAAGCGCCGGTCCGCACCAACGCTTCGAGACGTTTCGCGTCGATCGCGTGCTCGCTGGGTCGCTTCGCGTCGGCGCCGTGATCGAGGTCGAAACGTCCTTCTACATGATGAACACGCTCCCGTCGGGCGCGCGGCTCGACCCCGCCGCGGCGCTCTTCTTGGCGCCCAATCGAGCGGACCCGCAACACCCGTGGTCCCTCGTGATGTCGGGGCTGCGCGTCTCGGCCTCGGGCCTCGCGTACCGCTTCGTTCAACGCAGCAATCCCGGCCTCTATGAGAGCGCGCCCCAAGGTCCCGACGTTCGACCGTCGATCGCGCCGCCCGCGGCGACCGCTTCGCCGTGGGCCGACTGCGTGAGCGCGACAGAGCGCGCGATCACCCGCGCGTCTCGAATTCGTGTGCTTGAAAACAACCCCGCGAGCGCCTCGAGCGCAGAGCTCGTCGCGCTCCTCGGTCCGAGGCCGAGCCCCGTCTCCATCGTCCTTCGCGACCCGGCGTGGATCGGGCTCTACCGCGACGTCGCGTCCGAGCGCATCGCGAGGATTTTCGCGGCGCGGCGCGACGTCGAAGGCGCGCTCGAAGCGGGCTTTCGCTTCGCAGACGGACCGTTCGACTACCGCCCTGTCGCGCCGCTCACCAACGCGGACGTGTGGCCCACGATCGAGAGCGCCGCGGCGTTGCCCGAGCTTCGCGCGACGGCGATCCGCGCGGTGACCGCGTTCACGTTGCTCGATGTCCCGCTCGCGACGCGGCTCGCCGCGCTCTTGAGCGCCACCGAGCCGCTCGTTCGACAAGCCGCGGCGGACGTCCTCGACCGCGGTCGCGGCGGGTTCAGCTCCGAGCCCGGCGACGAGCGACGACGGCGCGCGGTGAACGCGATCGTCGACCGAGCCCTCGGCGAGTACGTGCGCCGCGAATCCGACCCGCTCGTTCGCTACTGGCTCATCGAGCGCTCGAGCTCGACGCCGAACGCCCTCGGGCCCAACGTTCCCACGCAGGCTGTCTTCGCGCACGCGGCGCAGCGGCGGCTCGCGATCGCGCTCGGCGCACGGTCCGCCAACGCACTTCCCGCGGTGCGTCGCGTCGAGCTCGAGCTCCGCCCTCGCACGGGAGCCCCGATCGCGTGCGGAGCGCAAACCGCCACGTGGTCCTCGTCGAGCGGGCTCACCGCGCGCTGGTCCGCCGACCTCCGTTGCGCGGGCGCGACCGACGGAGCCGAGTACACCGCGCGCTTCACGCTCGCGCTCGAACACCGCCGCGCGACGCGAACGCACACCGTCGAGCAGTCGTTGCGCTGGTAGATCGCTCGCTCACTCGAGCAAGTTGTCGCGCACGGGCATCCCGTTGCGGTGCTCGTGACGATCGACCTGCGGAGCCCGCGTCGGGGGCCGCCTGCGCACGATTCCGCTGTCTGCAGTCCCGTCTGCGCCATCGGCCGCAGCGTCGTCGACCACGACGATCCCGCTGTCGGCGTCGGTCGCTTCAACGCTCTGCGCGTCGGCGTCGCTCGCGTCATCGGGGTCTCGCGGCGGGGGCGCGCTCCCTCCGGTGCGCGAAGGACCCACGCGCGCGTCGGGGCCGCTCGGGCTCGGGCCCGGATTGCTGCTCGGTTTGCACGCGAGCCACGCGCCTGCGACGACGGCGACGACGATCGAGACGCCGGCCTTCACGTGGCGACGAACGCGGCGCGCCGCGGTCTTCTTCGGATCAGCGAACATGAACGCCCTCCTGACGAACGAGCCTCTTGGCTTGGACGAGCGGCGCAGGGGTCGTGTCGCACGCGCTCGCCTTCTCGCGCTGATCGACCACGAGCGCAGGCTCGTCCTCGGGCATCTCGAACACGTTGTCGTCGCTGCCGTGAAAGACGCCGAAGACGCTGCGGAGTCCTTCGATCGCGTGCTCGAGGTCCATCTTGCGAGGCATCACGTCGGTGAAGTGCGCGACGAGGTACCACGAGCGAAACATCGCGTAGAAAAAGTCGTTCGGCGGCAGAGAGAGCAAGCGCTTCCACACGGGTAGCAGCGCTGGGAGCGCCGCGGCGACGGCGAAGACCTTGTGCAGGTTTTCGATCTGGCGCTTCTCGCGCTCCGAGCGAAATCGCAGCACCGACTCGGTGTAGTAGCTCTCGTGAATCGCGTCGAAATCGCCCGAAAAGTACCCGTTGGCGATCGCGTAGTCCGCGAGCTTCGTCCCGGGGTACGGCGTGCACAGCGTCGCGGCGGCGTAGTCGACGTCGAGCTCGATGTTGAGAGCGAGCGTCGCGAGGTCGTCGTCGATCGTCCCTCCGGGAATGCCCAGGATGTTGTCGGCGAACACGACGATCCCCGCCTTTTTCAGCAGCCGAATCCCTCGCTTCAGCCGGTCCATCTTGATGTTGCGATCGAGGACCTCGTTGGCGATCCGCTCGCTCGCGGTCTCGATCCCGACGTTCACCGTGTGGCAGCCGGACCACGAGAGCAGCTCGACCATCTCTTCGTCGAGCATGTCCGCGCGCAGGTGGCAGTAGTACGGAAGCCGCACTTCGCTGCGGTATCGCTCGCCAAACTCGCGCAGCCATCGCTTGCTGTACACGAAGATGCTCTCGCGAAAGCCCACGACGTCGAGCGGCCCTTGGCGTTGGACGGTCGTGATCTCGTTGACGACGCCCTCGGGACTACGGATCCGAACCTTCTTCCAGCTCGAGCCGTAGTGATCGACGAGCGAAGGATTGAAGCAATAGCTGCAAGGAAACGGGCATCCACGGTTCGTCGTAAAGGACTTGAGCGGCCGCCGTCGAAGCAGGTCATCGAACTCGTACAAGAGCTCGCGCGGCGGATCGGGAATCGCGTCGAGGTCTCGCCGCAGCGCGCGCGGCGGGTTCTTGTAGACGACGCCCTCGTGCTTCACCCACAAATCGCGGATCGATCGGTGGTCGTCGCCCCGCTCGAGCGCGTCGCAGAGCTCGACGGCGGCGTCTTCGCCTTCGCCCTGGCAGATCACGTCGATGCCCGGCGAGAAGATCGCGTCGGGATAGAACGTCGGGTGCGGCCCGCCGAAGAGCGTCAACACCGAGGGAAATCGCTGCTTGATCGCGTACGCGAGCCCGAGATAGTACCGGTGCAGCCCCGTGGTCGCGCCGAAGGCGACGACGTGGGGATCGTACGCGGCGACCTGCGAGAGCACGTCGACGCCGCGCGTTCCGATGAAGCGAACGTCGTGTCCTGCTGCGCGCAGGCAGCCCGCGACGTACAGCGCGCCGAGCGGCTCGGCGCCCTCGATCTCTTTGACGATGAACAACACCCTGCGGCCCATGGCACCTCCGGCTCCCGTGACTCGAGGGAGGAGATAGACGCACGGACCCGCGATCGGGTCTATCGCTGGTTGAACGGCGCTACCCGTAGAGGGCGCCTGTTGGGAGCGACTCCATCGTCGAGAGCGCCGTCGCGAGCGCGCTCGCATCGAGCGTGGCGGACATGCGCGGGCCCTGGGACGCCACCCAGTCGATCGACTCGTGCGCCGTCGCGGTGTAGCGAATCGTGAACTTCGGCCGCGCGATGATCGAGAGCCCCGCGGCCGACGCGCGGATCGTCGCGCCGAGAAAGCCCGTCTGCTCGATGGCGACGCCGACGCACTTCACGAGCTCGTCCGCTTCTTTCATGAGCGCGATGAACTCTGTGCGCAGCTCGTTCATGTGCTCGGAGATGTACCGCGGAGTTCGGTACACGATGATGATCCCGAGCCCGTTGGGGTGGCGCTTGTGCAGCGCGCGATGGAGCTGACGGCCGCGCGTGACGTGCGCGAGCTGCATGAGGTCGCGATAGAGATAGATGCACACCGGGCCGACGGACCCGAGCGTGAGCGTCCCGTCGTTGAGCACCACTTTGAGTGATTCAGCCGGGGTCATCGTGCGCTGCTACGAGTGTACGCGCACCGCCGTGGGTGGGGCCGTGCGCGATGTTTTCGCGAGGCTACAGATTCTGCGATGGGATCGGACACAGGCCGACACAGCACTCCCCGATGCGCAGCGGAAGGCAGGCTCGGCGCGGGCGCTTGGTCATCGTACCCGCGGTCGTCGCACGGACGCAGCGACGAAGCTCGCGAACTTGGTCTACACGCATCCGCGAAGGAGCTCGAACGAGTCATGGCGATCACCTACGTGGAGCGCGACGGCGAGACCGTGTACCGCCCGCCCTACGCGCAAAACAACACGCTGCTCATGGGGTGGAACTTCACGACGAGCCTCGACTCGCTGCAGCGCATCCTCGATCACGACCTCAACGCTCCCGCGCGCGGCGCCGTGCGCTATCGCGCCGTCACGGCGTCGTTCGTGCTCACGTTCGCGAACATTCGCACCATTCGTTCGCTCGACGCGCGCGACCGCGACCGCGGCTGGATCCCCGAGATCGACGTGTGCGTCTGGATCCTCGCGGGCGCCGAACGCCCTGGAACTTCGCAGCTCGATCGACTCGTCTGGTACGTCCCGTACATCTGGGTCGACAACCCCTTCGCCGTCGCCACGGGCCGCGAGACGCTCGGGTACCCCAAGGCCATCGGCTGGATGCACGCGCCCGAACGACCGACGGACCGCGGTCCGTTCACGCTCGACGCGCTCGTGCTCCCGACGTACGCGCCCGAGACCGAGCTCGTTCGACGCCGCGTCCTCTCGATCGAACAGAGCACGCACGCGACGACCGAGCCGCCCGCGAAGAGCGCGGCGTCCCTCGTCACCATGCTGCTGCGACCGCTGCTCCGCGAAGCGCGCTCGGGTCGCGACCTGGCGCTCTTGCGAGGCGCCGCGAGCAACATGCTCCGAGGACAAGTTCCGCTCGTGTTCTTGAAGCAGTTTCGTGACTCGGCGACGCCCGATCGCGCGTGCTTCCAGGCGATCGTCGAGGCCAACACGACGATCGCCCGCGTCGAGCGCGGCGGCGTGCTCGACGGAACGTGGCGCCTCGACCTCGAGCGATACGACAGCGTCCGCATGCGCGATCGACTCGGCCTCTCGGCCACGACGCTCGCCGACCGTGGATTCTGGGTGGATTTCAGCTTCTCGATGGACCTCGGCCGCGAGGTCTGGAGGGCCTCATGAGCGACAAGAAGAAGATCGCGGTGCTCGGCGGCGGGACCGCGTCGTTGACGGCTGCGCTGTATCTCACGAGCACTCCGGCGCTGCGCGAGCGCTACGAAGTGACCGTGTATCAGCAGGGCTGGCGCCTCGGCGGCAAGGGCGCGAGCGGCCGCAATCGCGCGATCGCGCACCGCATCGAAGAGCACGGCCTGCACATCTGGATGGGCTTCTACGAGAACGCCATTCGCATGATGCGCGCGGTGTTCACCGAAGCGGATCGACCGCCTTCGGTGCCGCTTCGAACGTTCGAAGACGCGTTCGTCCCGCACAGCTACATCGTCCTCGCCGAGAAAATCCGCGGAAAAGACGAGTGGTGGCCGTGGACCTTCGACTTTCCGACGAACCGCGATCGGCCGGGCGAGGGCGCCACGCAGCTCGGCGCGTACAGCGCTGCCACGACCATCGCGCGATGGATGCTGCTCTTCTGGCTCGAGTCTCCGTACGCGCGCGCCGTCGAAGCAGACGAGCCCGCGCGATTTCGCGCGCTCGAGCGTCGCGTCGAAGCGCTCGTCGGCAACACCGTGACCAAGAGCCAAGAGCGCTTGCACGCGTTCTTCAACGGCGTCGGCCTCGATGGCCGCGCGTCCGAGCGCGCGTTCGCCGCGCTCGAACGGGTGCTTCGCGCGATGTCCGCCATGCCCGACGAGCAGACGCAGAAGTACGGCGCGGCCGTCGTCGTTCCCACGCTCGAGGCGCTGCTGCGCGTGCTCTGGCGCATCCTCGAGCCCACGGTGCACACGCGCCCCGAGTCGCATCAGCTCTGGGTCTCGATGAACCTCGCGTCCGCCGTCATCCGAGGGATCTTCACCGACGCGATCGCCCACGCCGGCTGGGACAGCATCGATCACCTCGACCTACGCGAGTGGCTCGCCAAGCACGGCGCCAACGAGATCACCCTCGACTCCGCGCCGATCCGCGCGATCTACGACCTCGCGTTCGGCTACGTCGGCGGCGACACGCGCCGCGGTGGATTCGCCGCGGGCTCCGCGATGCGCGGGATGCTGCGCATGCTCTACACGTACAAGGGCTCGATCTTCTACAAGATGCAGGCCGGGATGGGCGACGTCGTGTTCGCGCCGCTCTACGAGGTGCTCCGCGCGCGCGGCGTTCGGTTCGAGTTCTTTCACCGAGTCCAAAACCTGGGCCTCGGCGACGACAACAAGACCATCGATCGAATCGATGGAGTGCAACAGGCGCAGCTCCGGTCCGCTGCGTACGAGCCGCTCTACGCGACGCCCGACGGGCTCCCGTGTTGGCCGAGCACGCCGCTGTTCGAGCAGATCGTCGACGGCGACGAGCTCGAGTCGTCTGGGGTCGACTTCGAGTCGCGCTGGTCCCCGCGGTGGAAGCACGAAGCTCCGTTCACCCTCGTGCGCGGGAGAGACTTCGACGAGGTCGTCCTCGGGATTTCGATCGGCGCGTTTCGCGACGTGTGTCCCGAGCTCATCGCGGCCAACGAGCGCTTCGGCGCGATGTGCGATCGCGTCGCCACGGTCAACACGCAGGCGATGCAGCTCTGGCTCGAGCCCGACCTCGAGGGCCTCGGCTGGAAGCGTCCGCCCCGCATCGAAGAGCACCCCGTCCTCGGAACCTTCGTCGAGCCCATCGACACATGGGCGGCGATGGATCAGCTCCTGTCCAAAGAGTTCTGGCCCGAAGGCCACGAGCCGAAGAGCGTCGCGTACTTCTGCGGGCCGTACGACGGCGAAGAGCCCATCCCAGCCAGCGAAGACCGCGGGTATCCCGCGCGCGAGCTCGATCGGTATCGCTCGATCGCCACCTCGTTCTTGAAGCACGACATCGCGTCGCTCTGGCCGAAGACCGCGCACCCCACAGAGGGCTTCGACTGGTCGACGCTCGTCGACCCCGAACAACGCGAAGGCGAAGCGCGCCTCGCGTCGCAGTACCTCCGCGTCAACGTGGACCCGTCCGAGCGCTACGTGCTGTCCGTTCCGGGGAGCACACAATATCGACTGCGCCCGGGAGACTCGGGCTTCGACAACCTCGTGCTGGCGGGCGACTGGACCTACAACGTCGTCAACGCCGGCTGCGTCGAGGCCGCGGTCTCGAGCGGGATGGCCGCGGCGCGAGCCCTCTGCGGAACCCCCGAGGAGATCATCGGCGAACACGGGGGCTGACCCCGCCCGGACAGCGCTCCGAGCCGGTCGGGCATTTTTTTTCGATATGACCGTCGAGCTCGCGCGTTCTCTGTCCCGTGACGGCTGCCGTCTTACCGATCCTTGGTCCTCGCGCGCTCGCGTCCGAGGCCGAACCCCGAAGCGAAGAGCTCCTCTGCCGCGCGGCGCTCCAAGGCGATTCGACCGCGTGGAGCGCGCTCATCGCCAAGCACAACCACCGCGTGATCGTCGCGCTCATCGCGTTCGGCGTCGCGCCCGACCGCGCCCGCGACCTGGCGCAAGAAGTGTGGCTTCGCTTGATCGAGCAGCAGCGCAGCGGTCGCCTCGCGTCCCTCGCGTTGCCTGGGCTCGCCCTCCGACAAGCGCGGTTCTTCGCGTTGGACCTCGTGCGTCGCGACGGCCTTCAACCCGCGTCCGCGGACGCCGCGGCGCTCGACACCACCGTCGACCCGAGCCCCGGCGTCGAGCAACGCGTGCTCGATGAGCAACAACTGCAGCGCGCCCTCCACGCGCTCGAGGAGTGCAACCCGACCGCGCGGCGCGTGTTCGCGGCGGTGTACGAAGACCCTGATCGGCCCCAGCACGACGTCGCGCGCGAGGTCGGCCTCTCGCTGCAGCGCGTCCGACAAGTGCTCTGCGAGGTCCGAAAGAAGCTGCGCGCTGCCATCGAAGGAGCAGGCTCATGACCGACAACCACTGCTGCAGCGCCGAAGAGCTGCACGACTATGTTCGCGGCCGACTCAGCGACGCCGCCGCCCGCCGCGTCGAACGGCACAGCGCCGAGTGCTCCGCGTGCCGCGAGGCCCTCGTCCGAGAGGCCCGCGAAGAGGTCGCGATGTTCGAGATCGCCGAGCACGCCTCGCGCCTCGCGCGCGGTCGCGAGCTCCGTGAAGCGAGCCTCCGTCGCGCGGCGAGCATCGGGATCGCCAGCATCGCCGTCGCCGCCGCTGCGCTCCTCGCGTTCGCCTCCGAGCCCGCAGCTTCGTCCACAGCCGTCGAGCCCCGCCCCACGCACGCGGGTCCCACCTTCGTCCGTGCGCTGAGCGGAGCGCTCACGACCGACGGCGCCCCGTGCGCCGATGACGGGCGAGGGTGCGTCGCGGACGCCTCGTGGCGACCCGAATAGAACCATCGATTCATTCGATGATGTAACCCGCATCGCGCCGAACGCGTGACGCGCGGACCGTCCTCGCTGCACCGTCGATCCGCGACGGCAGCGCTGTCTCTTCGTACACGCTCGCGGCGGCAACGGCTCGTTGCACACGCGCGACGCGCCGAGATTTCTCCTGGAAAACACCCAGCAGAGCTCGGTTCGCGCGTCGTCGACGGCCGTCGCCTCCGCGGCAAGGGAGCCACCATCATGCGATCGCGACGTCTCGTCGCGCGCGACGTCGTTGCGTCGTGCGCGGGCTGCGCCGTGCTGCTCGCGCTATTCGCGCAGCGCGGAGCCGACACCCTCTCGTGGAGCTTCTACCTCGGCGCCCTCGCGCTCGTCGTGGCCGTCGTCGGACTCCTCGGTCTGCTCGGAGATTCGCCGCTCGACGTGCGCGGCGACGAAGCCCCGCTCGAGCCCGCGCGCTCGTCTCGACCGATGCTCGTCGGCGCGGTCGCGCTCGTCCTTCTGAACGTGTGCACCGCAGGGCGCTTCGGCCTCTTCGATCCATGGGAGACGCACTACGCCGAAGTGGCGCGCGAGCTGATCGCCCGCGACGACTGGATCACGCTCTGGTGGGGACCCGAGGGCTGGTTTCTGTCGAAGCCCGTGCTGTTGCCCGCCCTCGTCGCGCTCGGGTTTCGCGCGACCGCGCCGTTCGTGGGCGCGGGCGATCCGACGACGAACCTGCGGTCGATCGAGTGGGCCGTTCGACTTCCGATCGTGCTGCTCGCGATCGTCACGACCCTCGTCGTCGCCAGGCTCGTCGCGCGCATCGCCGGAACGCGCGCGGGCTGGATCACCGCGCTCCTCCTGAGCGCCGCCCCGTTTTGGACGCTCGTCTCGCACCAGGCCATGACCGACTTGCCCTTCGTCGCGACCATGACCCTCGCGATGGCCTCGCTCGTTCGAGCGCTGACCTCGGACCCCACCGACACGATCGAAGCGCGGCTCGTCACCGTTGGATCGTTGAAGCTCCGCGTCTCGCGCTGGCACGCGACGGTCGCGTTGATCACGGCGATCGCGCTCCCGCAAGCGCTCTATCTCGTCACGCGACCGGTCGTTTCGTCCTGCGAATCGTCCGACGAAACGTGCGTCGCAGCCGCGCGTCGCTCGACCGCGCTCGGCGTCCGCTGGCCGATCGAGCGCTTCGTCTCGGGCTCCGCCAACAACAGCGCCCCCGTCGGCGAGGCGCCGCGCGTCCCGGGAAGTCAGCCAGCGGTCGAGCGCTATTCGTCCGCGCCGGTCCCGTCGTTCGCGCAGGGGATCGCGTGGCTCGCGCTGCTCGCGATCGTGCTCCGCTCGCTCCGCGACGAACGCTCGCGGCACGCGATCGAGCTCGTCACGATGTACGTCTTCGCCGGGCTCTCGTTTCTCGCAAAGGGACCCGCAGGCCTCGGCGTGCCCGAGGTCGTCCTCGCGCTCTTCGTCGTGTGCGAGCGACGCTGGAGCCTCCTTCGTCAATTGCAGCTCCGCCGCGGCCTCGGCGTCTTCGCGCTCTGCGCGCTCCCTTGGTACACCGCGATCAGCTGCCGCCTGGGCCGCGAGTACTTCGATCGCTTCGTCGTGCACGACCTGTTCGCGCGAAGCTTCTCGGGCGTGCACGGCGAGCAGGGCGGCCTCGGCTACTACGTGCACCAGCTCGAAGCAGGCCTCTTTCCGTGGGGTGCCATCGCGCTCGTCGCGCTCTTCTCTCGCCCGTCCGTGGACAACGACCCGCGTCGCGCCGTCCTCTGGTCGCTCGCTCGCGCGTGGCTCGCGGTGACCTTCACGCTCTTCAGCGTGATGGCCACACGATTTCATCACTACATCTTTCCCGCGGTCGTCCCCGCGGCGATCTTGAGCGGGCTCTGGCTCGATGAGCACGGGCCGCAGCGACCGCGGCGCCTCGCCACGATCGTGCCGCTCGCGCTGTCGCTCGTCACCGCAGCGGGAGCCGTCGGCTTCTATCGCGAGCCCGCGCGCATCCTGCACTTGTTCACGTACAACTACGCCCGCGCCGTCCCCGACTTCGTGCGCGGACACGGGCTCGTGCTCGCGACGGCGGGCCTCGTCGCGTCCGTGGCCCTCGCGCTCTTCGCCGTCGCGCGCCTCCGTAGAGTCTCGATCGCGCTGCTGCTCGGCGCGAGCGTCGCGCTCAGCGCATGGCTGCTCGTGGCGTGGTTTCCTGCGCTCGCGCAGCATCGATCGCAGCGCGTCCTGTTCGAGCAGTACGTCCGCGAACGCCCGACGCCCGACGCTCCGCTCGCCGCCTACGCCCTCAATTGGAAGGGCGAGAGCTTCTACTCGAACGGCTCCGTCGCCCTCTTCGACTGCGGGTTTCCATCGTGCGCGCCCAACGCCCTCGCGCCGTGGCTCGCGTCCCACCGCGGCCGCGCCGTGTTCGTCCTCACCGAGCGCGCCCGCATCGAGTCGCTCCGCGCGATCGCCGCGCGACAGAGCCGCGCGCTCCGCGTCGTCACTCAACCTTCGCAACACCTGGATTTCGCCCTCGTCGAGGTGCAGCCATGAATTCAACCGATCGCTCTACGACAGCGACCCTCGTCGATCGCGCGCTCGTGCTCGTCGCGATCGTCGCCCTCGTCGCGGCCGCCTCGCGCTTCGGAGCCTCCGCCGACGGAGATCTCCAGCGGGCCGCCGTCGCGCTCGCACACCAGCCCGCCGATGACCTCCTCGGAGCGCTCGCGAACGCCTCGATCCGCGCCTCGATCCGCGTGTTCGGCGCGAGCTCCCTCGCGCTGCGCGTCCCTTCGCTCGCAGCGACCTTCGCCTCGATGCTCTTCGTCGGACTCGCGGCGCGCCGGTGGTTCGGCGCTCCTCGCGCTGCGACGGCGTCGCTCGTCCTCGCCTCGCTCCCGCTCACGACCGCGGCGATGCTCCACGACACGCGCGCGAGCTTCGCGACCGCCGCGCTCGGCCTCGTGTTCGCGATCGCGCCAGCGCTCGATCGACGTCCGGCGGGACTGTGGATCGCGCGCGGGCTCGTCCTCGCGTGCGTCGCGTTTGGTGTGCGAAATTCCAACGCCCCATCGACGCTCGCGACGACGCTCGAGGGGCTCGCGCACCGCTCGTTTCCGTGGGTCGTGGCCGTGCTCTGCGCGCTCGCCGCGAGCGCCGAAGACCGCGACGATGCCCGAGCCTCGCATCGTTCGCTCGTCGTGCTCGCGCTCGTCGCCGTGCTCCTCGCAGCCACGCGAGACGGATCGACCTCGACGCTCTCGCTCGCGGCCGTCCCGTGCGCGCTGCTCGTCGCGAGCTTCGACCACAGCGAGCGTCCGCCGACGCTCCAGCTCCTCGTCGCGCTCTTCGTCGCGGCGGTCATCGCGCGCGATCTGTCACAGTTTCCCCAGGCGTTGCGAAGGCTCGGCGCGATCGCGGGGAGCGCCGACGCCCGTCGCGACACCGTCGAGCCCTGGCTCGCCCTCGCGCCCTGGTGCGCGTTCGCGCTCGTCGTCGTTGGCGCGCTCGTCGCGAAGCTCCAGCGGACTGCGTCGCTCGTCGCCGCCCTCGTGTTGATCGCGAGCAACGAAGAGGACTTCGCTCGACAGAGCGCGCCTCGCGCCGCGCTCGTCGCCGCGCGAGACCGCGGATTCGCGACCGTGGCCGCGCGCATCGATCCTTCGCAGCCCGCGCTCTCGCTCGACGCTCCAGCAAACACCGACGCGATTCACTCGGACGACGACGCCGTTCGCTGGCTCGTCGAACACGAGTCCCGCGGAGCGATGCTCGTCCACCGCGCGCGTTGGGCGTCGATCAACGCGTTCTTTCGCGAGAGATTCCAGCGCAACCTCGGGTTCGAGGGCGGCCATGGGTCCGGCTGGGCCCTCGCGAGCGCCCGCGCCGCGAGCGAGCCCCGCAACCCCCTCTTCGACATCGTGTCGAGCGCGCCGCCTGCGCTCGACCCAGGGGCTCGACGCGCGTCGCTCGAGCCACGCCCGCGCTTCGACGATCGGGTCGAGCTCGCGTTCGTCGACGTGCTCCGCGAGCCAGCGTCGATGATGGAGTCCTCTCGATTTCGTGTGTCGCTTCAGCTGCACGGGCTCGATCGCGTCGGCGCTGATTACCGTGTGTTCGTTCACGGGGACAGCGCTTGTCCGAGGATCAACGTCGACCACGAGCCCGCGCAGGGGCGCTATCCCACGGGCCTGTGGCGCGCGGGCGACTGGGTGCGGGACGCGTTCGTCGTCGCGGTCCCGTGGCACTGCGACGCGCGGTCGGTGCGCGTGTACGTGGGGCTCTTTCGCGGCGACGCGCGAGCCCGCGTCTCGGTCGGGGCGCACGATGGCGCCGATCGCGTACTCGCCACCACACTCGTGCTCGCTCCGTGACAGCGGCTCGGCCGCGCGCGTATCGTGCGTGACGATGGTTGCGTTGTCTCGCGCGCTGCGGCCCGCGTTCGCTCGGGTGACTCGATTTCGTGTGTCCTTCGTCGCGCTGGCGACGATCGCGGGGCTCTCTGTGACGAGCTGCGGAGGTCCGCCCACGGTGCCGCTCCCCGAGGACATCTTCGAGCCAAACCCCGGCCACAATTTTCGGGCGGCGACGGGGACCGTTCAGCTCGCGGCGATCACGCAACGAACCATCTGCTACACGACCGATGGAACGACGCCCGAGCTCGTCGACGGGACGTGTTCGAGCAATTCGATGCGCTTGATGGCGCCGCATCGGATCACGCTCGACTGCGCGTCGGACACGGCGGCCAACGCCATCCGCGGGATTCGATTGGTCTTCGACTGGCCGAGCTCGAGCGGGACCGAGGTGATCACGGCGGCGGGCAATTTCGTGCTCGATTGCACGCAGCCCGAGGGTGACCGCGACGGCGACGGCGTGGCCGACAGCATGGACAACTGTCCGATGACGGCCAACCGCGATCAGGCCGACGCCAATCGCAACATGATCGGCGACGTGTGCGAAGCGATGGGCGCGCCCGACGCAGACCGCGACGGTCGCCCCGACTCCGCCGACAACTGCCCGATGGTGTGGAACGTCAATCAAGCGGACGAAGACCGCGATGGAATCGGCAACGTCTGTGATCCCACCCCCCGCGGCGAGCCTCCGCTCCCGTGGAACAACGGCGTCCTCGCGCGCGCCCTCGTCGCGTGGAAGGACGAGATCCAGTGCAGCCTCAACGGCTGTCGCAACCCCGGCGGACCGGGCTCGTGGAGCCGCATGTGCGACAACGACGGGACCGTCGATTGGAACGTCTCGTTGAGCGGCGTCCGCGCGATCAGCCGCTTCACCTATCGCAACTGCCAAAACGCCGTCACGATCCCCGTTCACGACTACATGCGCGACCCGCGCAACTTGGACCCGACGGCCACGCGCCCGATGG
Organism: Myxococcales bacterium; assembly: GCA_016793325.1. Classification (GTDB taxonomy): domain Bacteria; phylum Myxococcota_A; class Polyangia; order Polyangiales. The sequence goes on from JAEUKI010000087.1 coordinate 257,170, forward strand.
AGATCACGCTCACGGCGACGGGGAGCTTCACGCAGGACACCGACTTCAGCGGCAACGGCCAAGAGACCGGGATGGTCAACGTCACGGGCTCGTTCACGGGAACGATCGTCTCGCACGTCCAGATCCGCGGCGCGCAGCGCGCACCCGGCAGCTACTTCTCGGTCTCGTGCTCGACGGACCCGATCGAGCAAGAGATGTGCGCCCCTGGAAATCTCCTCGTGAACTATCGCTTCCCCGATTGGGAGTGCGAGCCCGGCGGCTGCCCGATGCCTCCCGCGGCGCTCGTCGACACCGACGGCGACGGCGTGTTCGACCCGTACGACAACTGCCCGATGGCCGCGAATCCGACGCAAGCAAACGCGGACTTCGACAACGAGGGCGACGCGTGCGACTCGAGCACGTCGATGATGGACTCGGACGGCGACGGCGTTCCCGACGCGGGAGACAACTGCCCGATGGCCGCCAACCCGATGCAACAAGACTCCGATCGCGACGGCGTGGGCGACGCGTGCGACATGGTCAGCGACCCGGACACGGACATGGACGGCGTGATCGACCGCCGCGACAACTGCCCGATGAACGCGAACCCCACGCAGGTCGACACCGACATGGACGGCCAGGGCGACGCGTGCGACTCGACCCCGACCGGCGCCGCGCGCTTCGCGCTGCTCAAAGTGAAGAACGGGCGCTGCCTCTACGACAACGGCGGCGACGTTCGCTCCACCACGATGTGCGACGCCATGCAGCGCAATCAACAGTGGGAGGTCATCGACGTCGCGGGCCGCCGCGTGTTTCGCAACCTCGGCTCGTCGCGGTGCCTCGCCGCTTCGAGTTGGGCCGGCGCCATCGGGATGGCCGCGTGCGACATGGCGAGCAGCGCGCAGCAGTGGAGCCTCGAGCGCTACGACCAGGGCGGCTTCGACCTGCAATTTCCCCTGCGGTTGCGCAGCGCGCAGCACAACTACTGCCTGTACACCGACGGCACCAACGACGTGTACGCCTCCCAGGGCAACTGCTCGCTCGCGGGCACCGAAAACGGTCGCAAGGTCGGCATCTACCCGAACGGCGACTTCACGATGTCGCCGACGCAGCCCTGAGCTGGCTCACCGAGGGGGCGCGATGCTGCCGGACAATCGCCGCTGCAGTTGAATGTATGTGTCGATGGACGTCGGCTCGTAGCGGTCCGCCCCCATCGCGCTCGGCAGCATCGTGCGCTTCTTGCTCTGGAGCATCGCCGGCGTCGTGGCGGGCGTCGTGTCGAGCACTTTTTCGAACGCCGCGCACCCCTCGGCGTCGAGCTCGTACGTGAGGACGATCGCGTCGGTGGGCGCTTCATCGGTGACCGCGAGCACGCCGAGCCGACTCTCGAGCGGTCCGACGTGCATCGTGAGCGCCGCGCGAACGTCGTGATCCTCGCCAGACCACGCGGTGATCGCGGCGAGCTCCGCGCGTCCATCGGTGACCGCCGCGAGCGCCTCGGGGTGCGAGCCCATGAACGTCTGCTCGCCGAAGACCAACGCGGGGTTGATCCCTCGGCGCCGAAAGAGCTCTTGCGCGAGGATGTAGCCGCCGAGCGAGTGAGGATCGACCCACGCCGCGCGCACGCCACGGGCGGCGCCGAGGTTGTCGATCGTGAGCTTCGAGTTCGAACGAACGATGACCGCGGATCGGTACTGCGTCCGCCCTTGGCGAACGACGCGAAACACCTGCTTCGCCATCGACGAAATCCGCCCGCACACGCCGGCGGGCGCCCACACGACGTCGGCTTCGCGGGCGAGCGTGCTTCGAATGAGCTCGTTGTAGTCGCGCGCCACGGTGACGCTCACCGGTCGACCGAGCGCCTGCGCGACCGACGACTCGACGAGCTCTGCGCGCGCGTGCGCCTTGGGCATCCCGAGCGATGGCGGAAACAGCACGCGGATCGGGTTCACGACGACCGTCGACGATGGTAGCGCTCTTCGGCGGCGACGGTGGGCCGCGAGGCGCTTTGCGAGTCTCGTCCAAATGTGACGCGCCACGGACTCGCGGAGCTCGCGTAGAGTGAGGGCTCGAACCATGACCCGCCTTTCGCGCCAGCGCGCGATCGCCTTCGACTTCGACGGAACCCTTACGTGTGCAGACTTCAACGGCCGCTTCGAGCGTGAGTTCTTCGCTCGCCTCGCGATCGACCCGGCGCGCGACGAGCGTGACCGCGACGAAGACGTGCTCGTCGACGAGCGCGCCGTCGTTCGCGCGGGCGCAGACCCGTGGATCCTCGCGACGTTTCGCGCGACCCGAGCGCTCCGCGCCGCGGGGGCGAGCGAGCTCGACGCGCGCGCGATGATCGCGAGGCACTTTCGTCCCGCAATCGAAGACGCGCCTTCGCCGTTTCGCGACGGTGTCGGCGCGCTCCTCGACGCGCTCGACGCCGACGGCGTTCGCTGCTTCATCGTGAGCAACTCGCCCGAGGTCTCGATCCGAGCGCGCTTGTCCACGGTGTGCGAGTCCGCAGCGCGCGTGGTGATCGTCGGCGACGCCCAGAAGTTTTCGATCGTCGACGCTGAGCGTCCCCTCGCGCGCGAGTGGCAGCGATCCCTCGGCGCTTCGCGGCGCTTCGCAGGCGCCCCGCGCGAGACGCTGCTCGGGCGCGGCCGCTATCTCGACGCCCTCGCGCGCGTGTGCGCGAGCGCAGAGTGCGCGATCCACGAGCTCACGGTGGTCGGCGATGTGTTCGAACTCGACCTCGCCGCTCCGCTCTTGCTCGGCGCGCGAGGTTGCTCGATCGACCACGACGGTCGCGCACCGTGGGAGCGCGCCGCCCTCGCGTCGATCGGCGCGACGAGCGCCGCAGACCCGAAGACCGCGCTCGCGCTGTAGCGAAGCTCGAGGAGCCCTACATGTGCGGACCAGTGCCCGCAGTTCTTCGCACTCCGTGAGTGATTTCACTAGCCTGGCGCGTCTTTGTTCTCTAACCTATGCGGTCGGTGTCCACGCTCACTCCGACGCTCGACGAAGCTTCCAAGACGTACGTGCCCGGTCGGGTGCTCAACGGGCGCTATCGCGTGCTCGAACTCTTGGGGGAGGGAGGGATGGGCGTTGTGTACCGCGCCGAGCAGCTCCCTCTCGGCCGAGAGGTCGCGCTGAAGGTCTTGCGGATGCGCGGCGGTGGGGACGCGTCGTTTCGGCAACGGTTCTTTCTCGAAGCGAGCCTCACCTCGCAGATCAACCACCGAAACCTCGTCACGGTCTACGACTACGGCCGCATCGAGGACGGGGACGGAGACGAGGCGTACTTCCTTGCGCTCGAGCTGTTGCGCGGCGTGACGCTCCACGACCGCATCGAGCTGCGCGGCGCGATCGACGCGAGCGAAGCCGTCGCGATCGCCCAGGGGATTCTCCGCGGGCTGCGCGTCGTCCACCGGCAGGGGATCATTCATCGCGACCTCAAGCCCGCGAACGTGATGCTCGTGCCCGACGACGACGGCCGCGAGATCGCGAAGGTCCTCGACTTCGGACTCGTCAAGCAGCTCGCGACCGGCGGCAAGCCCGGCGCTCCTGCGGTGACCCAAGCGGGCGCCTTTCTCGGAACGCCCGAGTACATGTCCCCCGAGCACCTCGACCCGCACGACGTCGACGAGCGCGCGGACCTCTACGCCGTCGGCGTGATCCTGTTCGAGATGCTCACCGGTCGTCCACCTTTTCAAGGTTCGCGGCACTTGGAGACGCTCCTCGCGCACATGACCAACCCGGTCCCCGCGCTGCGCAAGATCAACCCGAAGACCAACGCGTCGTCCGACCTCGAGGCGCTCGTCCGGACGCTGCTCGAGAAGCAACGCGAACGCCGCTTCGCGAGCGCCGACGCCGCGCTGCAAGCGCTCGCGAAATTGCCCGAAGCCGTCGCGTCGCCGACCTCGCAAGACGGATCGCGCGCGAAGGACAACGACTCGATCGACGTTCCAGTGCGGTACACCGTCGGTCGACGGCTGCGCGAGGAGGCGGACTCGACTTGGTACGAAGCGACGCAAGCCTCCGTCGAACGGCCGGTCGATCTGCAGGTCTTCGCTGGAACCAACGAGCGGAGCGTCGCGCGCCTCCGCCGGTCGTGGACCGTCCTCGCGGCGCTGCGCCATCGAAGCAACCCGCGCGTGATCGACGCGGGCGAGGGCGTATTTCACGGCCAGCGGTCAGCGTTCGTCGCGTACGAGCGCGCCCGCGGCGAGTCGCTCGCGGACGCGATCGCCAACGGAGTTCGGCTCGCGACGCCGCGCGCCGCGCAAATCGCAGCCGATTTGCTCGAAGCCCTCGCTGAAGCGCACGCCCTCGGCCTCGTGCATGGCTCGATTCGACCGGACGTCGTCGTGCTCCAAGCGAGCGACGGACGCGCGCGGCTGCTCGAGTACGAGCTCGATTACGTGGCCGCAAACTCGAGCGCGAGCCTCAAGCCCATCGAGCCCACAACACTCCAGTACGTCGCGCCCGAGATCCTCCGCGGCGGGCGGCGCACCGAGCGCGCGGACCTCTACTCGATCGGCGCGATCCTGTACCACTGCCTCGCGGGCCAGCCGCCGCGCGGCGTGGTGGGAGGCGGCGGAGGGCCCGTCGAGGCCGTTCGCGCACCCGCGCTGCGACCGAGCGGCGAGGTCACCGACGCGCTCGCGCGCATAGTGCGTCGCGCGATCGCCGAGCAGCCCGAAGAGCGCTTCGACTCTGCGCGCGAGTTTCTCAACGCGCTCAACGGCGCGCGCCCACGGGTGACGCGCGTGTCCAAATCGTCCAGAAATACGCTCGCGGGCGTGCACACCGTGCGCTGGTCGCAAGAGCCTGTCTCGCTCTGGCTTCTCGACACCGACCCGGTCTTCTCGCGGCCGATGGTGCGCACCACCGTCGAGCAGCTCCGTCAGACGGTCGAGGTGCGCGTGATCCCCGCGGAGCAGCGCGAAGTGATGGCGAGGCTCTTGCGCGAAGAGAAGCTCGTCCCTCCGTGGGTCGTCCTGTTCGGCGACATGGACGTGATCGTCGAAGATCCGCTGCTCGCGGTGCTCGGCGGCTCCGGTGAGGTCTCGCGCCTGCTGCTCTCGACGCACATGAACGGCGAGATGCTCCAGCGCAGCGTGAATTTCTCGGGGTGCGATCAGCAGCTCGCGCTGCCTGTCACCGCAGAAGACCTCTACAGCGCAGTCGAGCGAATGCTCGAGCGCACGCGCGGAATTCGCGAGCACTACGACCGGCTGCGCTCGGCGGCGCGCGACGACACGCCCGAGGTCGAATCCTGAGCGCCCTGCAATTTTCCCTCTCAATGAACACGTTGGAGACCGTCACGCGATGACCACTACGATCGACACGACCGACTCGGCTCACACCGTCGACTGCCGCGGAATGCAGTGCCCCGCGCCCATCCTTCGGCTCGCCGAGACCGCTCGAAAGCTCAAGGAGTCGGGCGGATCCATTGTTGTCCTGGCGACGGACGAGGACTTTCCGATGGACCTCGAGGCGTGGTGCCGCTCGTCGAAGGCCACGGTCGCTTCGCTCACGCGAGACGGCAACGTCATTCGCGCCACCGTCACGCTCGCGGGAACCAAGCCCGCCCTCGCGCCACCGACGCGCCCAGCGCCCACGCCTGCGCCCACTGCAAGCGCACAGGCTGGGACCACGGCGAGCAGCGCGAGTCCGTTCGTGATCGACGCGTGCGGCCTGACCGCGGTGCAAGTCGTGAAGAAGCTCTCCGAGGCGGCGTCCGCGGACGTCACCGCGCTCCGCGTGATCGCGGATGCGCCCGGCGTCGACGCGAAGATCCTCTCGTGGGCGAGCGCGACCGAGGCCGACGTCGAGTCCGTTCGCCGCGAAAAAGGCCGGGTGATGATCGATCTTCGCCTTCCGTCGAGCGACGGCGAAGAGGTCGAGTTCGTCGCGCCGTCGCGTGCCAAAGCCCCCGTCCCAGCGCACTCGGACGCGCCTTCGACGCCCATCGCCGAGAAGGCAACGGCCGTCGCGCCCTCCGACTCGACCGCCCTCGCGACCGTCGACGATGGCGCGGCGCGACGCGAAAATCGCATGACGCTGCTCGTTCTCAAGAACGACCTCGAGGGACTTCTCGCGGCGATGATGAGCGCCAACGCCGCGGCGGCGCAGGGTATGAAGGTGGACGTCTTCTTCTCGTTCTGGGCCGTGCACTTGCTTCGCGGCGAGCGACCGCGGGCCAACGCGCCCGAAGAGCCCGTCGGGTTCATCGGTCGGATGATGAAGCTGATGGTTCCCTCGGGCGCCAAGCGTCAGCAGCTCGCCAAGCTCCGCATGGGCGGTATGGGAACGCGGCTCCTCAACTGGCTCATGCGCAAGCGCAACATCCTCTCGCTCGATCAGCTGATCGAACAAGCGGTGAAGCAAGACGTTCGCTTCGTCGTGTGCTCGATGAGCATGGGGCTCATGGGCTTGACCAAGCGCGACATCGTCGACCTCCCAAACGTCGAGTTCGCGGGCGTCGCGTCGTTCGTCGAGCACTCGCGGCGATCGTCGGTGGCCTTGGTATTCTGAGCAGCGACCATCGTGCACGAATCGAACAACGACCGCGCGCTGCGCGTGACAGCGCAGCAAGCGGCAACCAACCGTTCGCTCTACCTCGTGGACATTCGACCGATGGCCGAGCGGGTGAGCGCTGTCGGGTTCATTCCCGGCTCGCGCGCGCTCTCGTCGGAGGCGATCTCCGCGGACCCCGCGCAGCTCGACGCGATCGAGCAGCCGGCGACGATTGTTTTTGTGTGCGCGACAGGACGACGGAGCGCAGCGCTCGCGGACGCGCTCTCGGGCCGCGTTCGCGCGACGCTCGGGACGCTCGAAGGAGGAACGGTCGGCTGGGGCGCCGCCGGCTTTCCGCTGTGTGGGGTCAGCGATCCGCCTGAAGAAAACATCCCGTCCATCCCGTCGCCTGCGAAGTTCGCGCGCGCGCTGCTCGCGTGCTTCGCCGCCGAAACCGCTGAAAATTCGCTCGACGGTCGCGGCGGACGCGTCGACCCCGCCGCCGTCATCGAGTCCGCCATCAAGACCGCGTGCCCGAACGGCGTCGGCCCCGCGTGCATGGAGCGCGCGCTCGACGTCGTGTCCGAGCTCGCGCGGCGATCGGGCTTTCCGCTGGCGAGGATCCGCGACAACGTCGACGCCTTTCGCGTCGCCATCGCGCGATTGTCTTCGACGGCCTGACGCCGCGCCGCCGTCGGGCGAGTGTCCGAGTCAGTGTCTCGGACATGCGCGAAATGCACACGCGGCCTCACGCGACGAAAAGCGCACGCCGAGCCGCAAATTCACGGTCGATCGTGCGTTGGCGACGACCCATGGGCGCTTGAAATCGTGGGCGTCTCACGTCTCGTGTCGCGCTGGCACGCGATCTGCTGATGCCTCCTGAAGTCCCAATCGAAGGAGGACCACCATGATCCGTCGCTCTCTCTCTGCGCTCTCTGTGTTCGTCGCCGCCGCGGTAGCGCTCTCGGGTTCGACCGCGCACGCCGACCAGTGCGAGTGGGTTCCTGCGTCCGTCGCCGAACAAGCGAGGATCGAGCTCTCGCAGCCGGGGGCGACGTTCATCGAGTACTGCGAGCCGTGCCGCGACGACCTTCGTCGCGCGCGCGTCGAGCGCGTGAGCTCGGTCACCGTTCGCGCCGTGGGACGCGGCGCGCAGCACTACACTGTGATCGTCAACGGACGCGCGGTCGACCTCGCGTACCTCTTCGTCCGCGTCGGCGGCGGAACGACGTTCTCCAACGTCGGCCATCGAACGATGTGCGGCGCGCGTCGCGTCTCGCCCTCGATCACGCTGGGCGCGATGCGACCGGGCTTTCGCGCGAATTTCGTGTGTCCGCCCGGCTCGCGCTGCTGAGCGGCGCTTGCGCACGAGCGCGCTGCCCATGTACTCGGTGTGCATGAGCAGCAGCGCTACGACCCTCGCGGCGACGCGACGATGGACGCTCGAAGACCTGATGGCGATGAACAGCGCGCAGCTGCACGAGGTGCTGTGCGCGGGCCATCCGCTCGACCCCGACGTGCTGGCGGAGCGGCAGTACCTCGGCGTCGATCTCTCGCTCCCGGGATGGGCGCGCAAGATCCTCTGGCACACGTTTCGAAAGACCTTCACGCGCGACGCGTCCACCGGCGACGTCCGCGGGTGGAACGTCAAGATGGAGCAGCACGGGATCGACGGCGCGCGCGTGCCGCTCGTGACGCGCAAGGGCGAGCCCGTGACGTTCGGGCACTACGTTGTCCGACCCGCGGTCAGCATGAAATTTCCCCGGTGGAATGGCGCTCACTACCTCGACTACGGCGCCGCGGGAAACACCTTCTTCGACCTCGCGCGCCTCGGCTGCACGCCCCTCGTCGCGGTCAACGAAGGCAGCCAGGACCTGCTCCTCGGCTGGGAGGTCTTTCGCGTCGCGGGCGCGTTCGTCCCGATGTCGCTCTACTGGGCGCTTCGCTACGAAGGTCCGCTCGACCGCGTCGTCCCTCCGCCGCGCGCGGTCACTGCTCGACCGTAGGGTTGTCGAGCGCGCGCAACGCGCGAGCGTTTTCGCAGGCTCGATCGCGAGGAAGCGCCGCGCACACGCGGTCGTAGAGCTCGACGGCCCGCGCGCGATCGCGCGTGATCCCGTCGCCGCCCGCGAGGAGATTCGCGAGGTTCGTGCACGCGCCCCACTCGCGCGCCTCGCACGCTCGCTCGTACAAGCGCGCCGCCGCGGGACGGTCGACGGGGCCGCCCACACCGGTGTCGAGCAGCACGCCGAGGCTCTTGCACGAGCCCGAGTCCCCGTTGTCGCAGCCGCGTTGATAGAGCGCCCTCGCGCGCGCGGGGTCGCGCGCCGTTCCCCGGCCGACCTCGTGGAGCCAGCCGAGCGTCTTGCACGCAGGCCAGTGCCCCGCCTCGCAGCCCCGCGTCGCAAGGGCGAACGCCGTGCGATCCCGACCTCGATCGATCGCGATCAGCGCAAACGCGCGGCACTCGCCGGGCGCGGTCGTCCTGCAGCTCGCGTCCACGACCTCTTCCACCGCGGCGTCGCCGCCCGCACGCGCGCTCGGCTTGCAGCCCACGAATCCAACCGCCATCAGCGCGATCCATATCCGACGCATCGCTCGCTCGGATACCACGGCGACGGCCGGTCTCGCGACGCTCATCGTGGCCCAAGTTTGGCCACTGAAAACGCAGCCAGACTGCCACGCGCCCCGCCCTCACAACGTGCTGACAACGGGACACATCTCGATTTCTCGCATGGTGGATGCGAAGGGCGGCCCCCACCCGCGCTGCCGCGCGCCCCGCCCCCACGTAGTGAGGGCGGGGCTTTGAAGGGTGCAACGTGCTGCGATTGGACTGACATGTTGATTGTATGGGTTAATGTCATGCATTCCCGCTTGTCGCTCGATTTGCGTGCGGGTTCGACGGCGAACGTGACCGAGCAAGCCAGCGGCACACGCAATCAACCTGCGAGTCCGCTTGCTGCGTTTCCTCAATGCAAAGCCCCGCCCTCACTACGTGGGGGCGGGGCGCGCGGCAGCGCGGGTGGGGGCTGCGACGTCTTCGCTTCCCGCAGCGGCGATGCGTCCGATCGCGATGTGTCCCGTTGTCAGCACGACGTGGGGGGCTGCCCTTCGCAGCAGCGCGCCCAATCTGCCGCAGTCTTCCACACAAACCTTGGCCAACGATGCCCCCCCCCCGACGTCCCGTTGGATGCCCACACCCAAAGAGCACTCTCCTGGGAAATCTCCCAAGAAGCTCAGCTCGCGTGTCGCCGACGGAACGCGTCGCCGCGCCGGTCCCTGGGCGACGGACGCTTGTGCCCTGCGCGCTGTGATCGTCCACGCTACCGTTGCCGCCAACGTCATGGAGGCTCCGTCGCTCGACGCTCGCAACCAAGTCCCATCGTTGCGCGCTTCGCGCGTGCGGTTCGTTCCGCTCGATGGCGCGTGGCTCGCGTTCGACAGAGACACAGGAACGCGCTGGCTCGTTCGCTCCGAGGCCACGCGATCGGTCGAGCAGCGCGCGCCGTTGCTCGCGCTCTTCTCGCCGAGCCACGCGTGCAATCTCGCGTGCTCGTTTTGCTACCGCGACCCGTCCGTTGCGAGCGTCTGGACCGTCGATCGCGCGTTCGAAATGCTCTCGCGACTGTCCGACGAAGGGACGCTCGAGGTCGCCTTCGGCGGCGGGGAGCCCTTTGCGTACAAGGGCTTCGTCGAGCTCGCGACGCGCCTCGCGACCGAGACGCCGCTGGTCGTTCACGCGACCACCAACGGAACGCTCGTCACGCGCGACAACGCGCGGGCGCTCCGCGGTCACGTCCGCGAGTTTCGTGTGTCGGCGTACGACGCGACGCCGTGGCGACGCGCGGTCGAGCTGCTCGCGGGCAACGGATTTTCGACGGGCGTTCATTGGCTCGTCACGCCCGAGCGCGCGCGATCCGTCCGCGCGTTCGCCCGCGAAGCGCTCGCCCTCGGCGCGCGAAAGCTCTTTCTGCTCAGCTACCACGGCGACGATCGATCGATGCACCTCGACCGGGAGTCGCTCGACGCGCTCGCGGAAGAGATTCGATCGCTCAGTGAATTTCCAATCGAAATCGGACTCTCGGCGTGCTGGGGCGACCGGCTCGAACCGATCCCCAAGCTCGTCCCCGACCGAGGCGCAGACTGCGGGGCAGGGGACCTCTTCGTGTCGATCGGGCCCGATGGAAGGGTGTCTCCGTGCAGCTTTCACCATCAACGACGGCTCGCGCACAACGGCGACGAAGTGCTCGACGCGTGGCGCGCCCTGCGCAACGCGGGCCCGGCGCGCGCGCCCGGCTGCCGCCGCACACAGATTCAACCGAGCCTCCGCGACGGCGTCTTTCGTTGGCGCGCGTACAGCGGAAACAACAGCGTCGATTGCCTCGTCGTCGGCCGCTTCGCCACGCCGGGCGTCGCCGAAGACGCCGTCCGCGAGCTTCGCGCGATCATCAGCGAGCCGCAGCGCGACCTGCTCGCGCAAGCGTGGGAGGGCTATCGCGATCCGCGCGTGGCGTTCGCGGGCGTACGCGGCGAAGACCAACGCACGGCCGCGGTGATCGCCGAAGAGCAGCTCGAGATCGACGACGCGTGGATTCGCGAGGTCGCCACTTGGGAAAATCCCCCGAGCGCCGTCACGCGGTACGCCCGCGCGCTCGGCGCAGAGGCGCGCGCGAGCACGCTCCGTCCGTCGATCGAAGACCCAGATGTCTTGCTCTCGTTCGGGACGCTCGCCATCTACGACCAGGGAACGACGCTCGAGCCCTTTCGCGACCTCGCGTGGCTCTGGGCCCTGCGCGGCGGCCGCGTCTACGACGTCTCGCGCGAGCGCACGATCGTGTGGGCCGCCCTCGCGTCGAGCGACGAGGCCGCGCGCGAATGCGCAGCGTCGCTCGACGGCGTCCATCGCGGAGCGAGCGTCTGGGGCACGGTGGACCTCGGTCAGTGGTCGCCCCAACGCGCTGGCGTCCGCCCCGAGCTGCGAATCGTCGCGCTCCGTCGCGCCCTCGAAGAGCGCGGACTTCGCTACGAAGCGGACCTCGTACGCGGCGAGCGAAGAGTCGAGATCGACGTCGAGCGAACGTTGGCGTCGCTCCGTCGCAAGCCTCGCGAGCCCGTGGTTCGACTGCGCGTCGATTCGCTCGGTCCCGAGAGCGACGCGTGCATGACCGCGCTCGAGCGCCTCTCGAGCGACCCGTCCACCATGTCCGAGTGGGCGCGGCAGAGGCTCTCGGGGTCCCGTCGCTGGCCTGTGGACTTCGCGTTTCGTCGGTACGGGCGTGCGCTCTTCGTGGAGGCCGAGCGCATGCCGTTCATCCTCGGCCGCGGGTTGGTCCTTCGCGACACGAACACGCCGTGGACCGTCGAGGCGCGCGACGTTCGTCTCACCGTCGGGCTCATCGAAGACGAGCCCGCGTCGCGCGCGGCGGCGCGACTACGCTCATTTGGACTGACCCCCACCGCGCTCGAAGACGAGCGCCGCGCCACGATCGACACCGACGACCCCCTTGCGGTGCTCGACCGTATCGCGAAGGTCGTCGATCGCCGCGACACGCTCTTTACAGCGTCGATGCGACCAACGGACCCGATCCGCGCAGCGTTCGAGCACGTTCAGTGGCGGCTCGGAGTGAACCTCTGAGCCGTCGCCGCGCTAGACTGTAGACGCGACGCTCTCGATCCACGCTCGGACCGAGGGCTCGTCGGTCAGTCGTCCCGCGCACGAGGCGTTGCCGCTCGCGACCGACTCGATGTCCGCGCGCGTGCGCCGGCCCGTCGCGACGAGCCACGCGACGCCGAGCGCGAACGCCGCGAGCGACTGCTCGCTCGACGCGAGCTTCTTGACGCGCTCGAGCAGCGCTTCGACCGCCTTTTTCACAGGCGTTCCGTACATCGGGTGCGTGGTGTTGACGCTCTGCTGCGCGAGCTTCCACAGCGCGAGCGCTGTCTCGCGCACCGCCGCGCGGTCGTCGCTCTCCGAGAAGAGCCCCGACGCGAGCTGACGGCCCATGATGGTCGCCGGTGCTTCGGGTGTCGCCGCGAGCTTCGTCGAAGGAGCCGCGGCGCGCGCGTCCGAAGCGCTCGAGCCGCCGATGCCGAGCATCGACGCGACGCGCCCGAGCATCGAGGGCTTGCTCTCTTTCGCCTTGGATTTCTCCGCCTCTTCGCGCTGAATCGGCGCGCCGCCGTACAGCTTGCTCTCGACGACCTCTTCGCATTCGTCGTCGGCGAACGCGTCCATCGGAGCCGACATCGAGGCGGGCGGTGGCGGCGCCATGGGTCCCGCAGACCTGGGAGCCTGCGGCATGGGGGAGGGAGCCATTGCTGCGGGGCGCGCGACGCTCGCGGCGGGCGCCGGTCGTGGCGCGCCAGTTGGCGGAGGGGGCGCAGCGCGCTTCTTGCGCGGGTTGGCCGTGCTCGTGCGGTTGGTGTTGCGGCCTCCTTGCGAGATCGAGAGCTCGTCGTCGTCGCTGTCGAGATCGGCCACCATCGCCCAGCCCGCCGGGGCGTTGACAGGAACGACCCTCGTCGCGCTCGCGCCGCCCTCTGCGCGACGTTCGCCCGATCGCTTCTCGACAACGACGAAGCTCGTGTACTGCGAGGACACTCCGTGCGCGACGGACAGCTCGATGATCCGCGCCTTCATCGCGTCGGCGCGACGGCCTTCGAGCTTCTGCCGCTCGAAATCCGCGATGCGCTCGCTCGCCCAGAGCTTGGCCACCGCGGGCCGCTCGCTGCGTTCGGGGAGGTCCAGCGGAACTTCGACGACCCAGGCTTCGTTGCCGACGCGGCCGCGGACGACGGCTTTGCCTACGCCTCCGCGCTCGTACCGACCGTAGACGACCCACGGCTCGGCGTCGACGAGCGGCGCGAGCGCGCCCGGCGCGAGCTCTCCGACGTCGAGACCCTCGAAGTGAACGCTCACGTCTCCGACGCGCGGCGCGATCGCACGCGCAAACTGCGCGACGACCTTGTCTTCGATGCGCTCGCCAGGATGAATGAACTCGACTGCGCCCGCGGTCTCTCGCGCGAGGTCGCGCAAGAGCTGGTCGCTCACGTTGGTCCCGATCCCGAACGAGTACACTCGGAGGCCCTTGGCCTGGGCGAGCACGGATCGGAGAATCTCCTGTTCATTTCCAACCTGACCGTCGGTCAGTAGAACAAGGATCCCGTGAGGATTGTTGCGCGCGGCCTCGGTCATCGGCTGCAAGAGCTCGGTTCCACCGGAGGCGATGAGCGAGGCGACCCACGCGTCCGCGCGCTCGAGGGTCTTTTGCGTGAACACAACGCTCTCGCGCGCGAAGCTCCGATGCGACGACTCGAAGGCGACGACGTTGAAGCGATCGCCTTCGCGCAAGTGTCGCAAGCAGAGCCGAAGCGCAGCCCGCGCTTGAACGATCGACTCGCCGTCCATCGAACCGGACGTGTCGATCAAGAACGTCACGTCGTTGGGGCGCTTGGACGAGCGGAGCTCGAAGAGGTCCGGGAGGACCGAGAGCGCGAAGTAGCCGTCGCCGTCGGCGGCTTTGTGCGCGCAGACCGTGGCGAGCTGCTCCGTCCCCGTTCCGCGGATCTCGACGACGATGTCGCGATCGAGCGGCTCTTCGTCGCGCGCGAAGCTCACGCGCGCTCGGCCGCGCCCTTCGCTGCGAACCGCGACGCGGTGCGACGGCGAGGACACTTGCACCTCGCGACCGAGGTCGAGCAGCAGATCGAGCGTCACGCGGTAGGGCGCAGCGCCGATGACGGGCGTGATGCGATCGGCGTCGGGCACTTGCGTCGTCGGGTTCGCGTGACCGTGGCCCGTGCGGCTCCCCGCGGCGGCGCCGGGGATGTACCGCGGCGCGACGAGCGTGGGAATCATCACGCGCATCGACCCTTCGTCGAGCTGCACGCGCTGGACGTACTCGACCTCGATGACCGTCTTCTCGCCCGGGAGCAGGTTGCCCACGCTCGCGGTGAAGACGTTCTTTCGCTCTTGCTCGAGGAGCGCGGCGCCGTGGCCCGCGACGAGCGCGTCGTCGTACGCGCGAAACGCCTGCTCGCGCTCCTTCACGACGCCCTCGACCACGCGCCCCGCGCACTCCATACGAAAGCCCGTCAGCGTCGCGTCGCTCGGGAGCGGAAATGTGTAGACGCTCTCGATCGCCTGCGACTCGAGGTTCACGTACGTCTGCCGCACGCGCACGTGCGCGTGGCCGCCGAGCACTTCTCCTTCGATCGCGACGCCTTCGAGCGCGACCGCGCGCCCGTCCTTCGTCCGCAGTCCACCCGTCCAGTTGCGCTCCGTTGCTCCCTCGATACTCATCGCACTCCTCACTTCTGCGCCGTGTTGCGCTGCCAATGTCTTCCTGTGTTTCGCGAGGCGGCTCGCGTTCAGCGTCGTCGCCCGAGCGACGCGCGCACGCGCTCTGCGAGCGCCTCTGCGTCCCATCCAGCGTCCTCGCGCACCGACAGCTCGACGCCGTCTGCGAGGACGAACTTGACCCACCGCTCGCCGCCCGAGCGCGTCACGGGACGCAGCCGCGCGCGGAACGGACCGTCGCCCGCGACCGTCTCGGGCTCGGGTCGCTCGCTCTTGATCGAGCGATCGAGCCGGTCGAGCATGAGTCGAACGTCTGCGTCGCTCTTTCCCTCGAGCTCCGAAGCGATCGCGTCGAGCGGCAGGTACCGCTCGTCTTGCAGTCGCTTGATGAGCCGAAGTCGGTTCAGGTGCCCTTCGCCGTACACCGTGTCGCGCCCGCGAAACACGGGCGGCGCGAGCAGCCCCCGCTGCACGTAGTAGCGGATCGTGCGCACGGACACGTCCGCCTCTGCGGCAAGCTCGTCGAGCTTGAACGCCCTCTGCTCCGAGGCGTCGTCGGTTGGACCATCTCGATACATGACACCGCCAGTTGTAAACAAACCATCTGCGATGTCAAGTAGTCACTATCGAAACAGTATCAATGGTATGTTGTTTTTGTGCCTAGTATACGGAATTTATTCGCGAAACCAGCGGATGATCGCCTCGATTGCGGGGATCGTGGCCGTGAAGTGATTACCTGCCACCATCGTGGCACTCGTGTCGCAATCGCTTCTCCGCGCCCGCTCGACCGCGCGATACACGTGCGGCCGGAGCTCGATCTCTTCGCTGCCGAAGTACATCCGCAGCGGCGCTCGAATCGAGCCCATGAAATCAACGGGCGAGCGCATCTCGAGCTCGCGCTCGTCGCGCGCGTCGAAGACGGCGTACGACGGGTAGTACCGGAGCACCGGCCGGAGGTCGGGCCAGCCCGAGATGCTCGCGACCTTCGCGAAACGATCGGACGCCGCCGCCGCGAGCATCGCGAGGACCGCGCCCGCGCTGTGCCCTGCGATCATCACGCGCGAGGGGTCGACCGAGGGGAGCGACGCGAGCGCCTCTGCCGCGGCGAGCACGTCGTCGACCTCGTCGTAGTAGAGAGAAAACGCGCCGTCCTGCCCGTTTTCGCCGCGCAACACCAGCGTCATCGTGACGAACCCCGCGTCTCGAAACCGCTGCGCCTGCACGGCCGCTTCGTGGGTAAACGCGAACTGACCGTGGAGGTAGAGCACCGCGGCGCGGCGCTCGCTTGCGGTGTTTGCCGAGTGATCGACGTGCGCCCGCAACAAGAGCGAGCCGGATCGCACAAGCATCAACGTCGTCTCTGGCGGAAGCTCCTCGCGGGGCGCGGGTTGAATCGACCCGCGACGAACCAAGAGCCGCGTTTCGAATGAGCCGCGCGCCCGAGCGTACGCGCTCGACGCGGCCGGCGAAGCAGATCGTCCGGTGTCCATCGCAGCGACAAACAGTGTACGCCCGAGGCCGCGTCGCGAGCCCTCGCGGCGGCCGCAACTACGGATGACCGCTGGTCATACTGAAATTCACCAATATGACCTTGGGTCACTAATGAGGCTCCTCGGCGCTCGAATTCGCGGTGGGCGCCTCGGCCGCTGTGCGATGGCGCTTCGAGTTTGCGCGGTGATCCCAGTACGCTCTGCGGGGCATGGCCAACATCTTTGGCGTCTCGCACGTCGACGTCGCGGTTTCGGACATCCCTCGCGCGTTGGGGATCTATCAGCGTTGCTTGGGATTTCCGGTCTTGCGATCGGGGGAGGGGTTTTGCGACCTCGACGCGCCGCCGATCCGCGTGCGGCTGCTCGAGACCAAGCGCCCCGAGGCCCGCGCCGCGCTGCGCATCCAGACGTCGCAAGTCGAGCAAGCGATCGACGAGCTCGTCGCCGCTGGCTGCACGTTGCTCTACCCCGCCGCACGCACAGCGATTCAAGAGCTCGTCGGGAGCGTTCGTGACCCAGACGGAAACATCCTCTCGCTCTGGCGCGAGCTCTCGGAGGACGAGTACGACTTCGTGCCGGCGCTTCCGAAGGTGCTCACGTGGACGTCGGAGGCCGAGCAGCTCATGCAGGCGCTGTTGCGCAGCGTTCCTGCGTTGTTTCGGGCGCTCGCGCGCTTTCGCGTGACCCGCGAAGCCGAGCTGCTCGCCGAGCGAACGAAGGTCGTCACGCGCGAAGAGGTCATCCGCGGGTTCATCCTCGCGAGCCCCCGCGTCACCCGCGAGCGCAACCGCAAGCCGCTCGTCGACAACGGAATCGACGTGGATCGCTACAAGGCCGACTGGGAAGCCGACTGAACGGCCGCGCGTGACGTTCGCGCTTCACGGACGCGCGGGCTCGCGCAACACTCCGGGCCGTGTCTCGCGACTCGACGCTCACGCCGACGCTCGTTCTCCAAGGATTCGGCGTAGCGCTCGGCGACCGCGTGATCCTCGCCGACGTGAGCTTCTCGCTCGCGCCCATGACGCTCACCGCGCTGTTCGGCCCCGTGGGCGCTGGCAAGTCGACGCTCCTTCGCACGCTCGCGGGTCTCAACGACGCGCACCCCTCGCTCCGGGTGTGGGGGAGGGCGACGCTCGACAACGCGGCGCTCGACGCAGCGCATCGCCCCGCGCTCGTCACGCAGAGCGCGAAGCTCATGCTCGGCACGGTGCTCGACAACGTCCTCGCTCACGAGCCGCTCGGATCGAACCCGAGCTCATCGAAGCGCCAGCGCGCGATCGAAGTGCTCGAACGATCGTCGCTCTCGTCGCTGGCCGCGCGGCTCGACGCGCCGGTCGTCGAGCTCTCCACCGTCGAGCAACGCATGCTCGCCATCGCGCGAACGTGCGTGACCAAGCCGAGCGTGCTCTTCGTCGACGAGCCCACGCACGGGCTCGCCGAAGACGAATCACGGGCGCTGCTCGAGCTGCTCGCGCTCGAGGCGACGAGGCGGACCGTGCTGTTCGTGACGCACAGGATCGATCAGGCGCAGGCGGTGTCCGACCAAGCTGTGCTCCTCGCGAGCGGCCGCGTGGTCGAAGCCGCGCCTTCGAAGTTCTTCTTCGGCGCCCCGAGGCACGAGCTCACGCGACAGTTTTTGCGCACGGGCTCGTGCCCGACGATGTCGCCCGACGCGAAGCCCGAAGAGCTCGAAGAAGACGTCACGCCGCCGCCGCCGTTGCCCGAGTCCGCGACGATCGCCTCCGTCGAAGATCGAGGTCCGCCGGGCTTTCGGTGGCTCGTTCCGGGCAAGCTCTCGGGATGCGCGCGGCCCGGACTGATGGGCCCGCTCGAGCTCGACCTCGACGCCTTCGTCCGGCTCGGCATCGACGTGTTGGTCACGCTCGAAGAAGCGCCGTTGCCGCAAGTGCCGCTCGAAGCGCGGGGGATCACCTCGGTGCACGTCCCGATTCGCGACATGCACCCGCCGACGCTTCAGGTCGCGCTCGAGCTCTGCGAGTCGATCGAACAATGGCTCTCTGAAGGAAAGCGCATCTGCGTCCATTGCCGCGCAGGCCTCGGTCGCACGGGGACGATCCTCGTCGCGTGGCTCATTTTCCGAGGCGAGAGCGCGCCCGCGGCCCTCGATCACGCGCGCGGAGTCGAGCGGTACTGGGTCGAGTCCGACGCGCAGCTCGCGTTTCTCGCGCGGTTCTGGGACGCGTTGCGCGACACAGCCTGACGTCGGAGCGCGAAGGCGGGCGGTGTGGGACACACACAAATACCAAATACCAACCGATCGTCGCCGTTCGGGTGTACAAACGAAACGGTTTGTCGCACCAAAGGGCCGGGGCGAGACCATCGGAGACCACTATGATCAACAATCTCGATCGAGCGCTCACCAACGCTCAGAACGCTGTTCCGGAGTGTGTCGCGGCTGGCTATGTCGACATGAGCACTGGAATGCTGCTCGCGGTGAAGACCGTCGACTCGCACCCGCGTGAAGTGCTCGACCTCGTCGCCGCGGCGACCGCGGACCTCTTTCAAGGTTCGAACGTCGTGGCGATCGAGCGGATGTTCAAGAAGACCCGCGGCGTGAAGGACGACGGGCACCACTATTTTCAAGAGCTGCTCGTGATGAGCGACAACCTGTTGCACATCTTCATGCGCGGCAAGAAGAACACCGACCACGCCGCGGTGTTCGTCTGTCGCAAGAACGCGAACCTCGGCATGGCGCTCACCAAGGCGCGCATGGCGCTCGAGAGCATCGAGACGTCGGTCTGATCCGTCGAATACGCGTGCTCGTAGTCGTTCGCAGCGTTCGCGGACCGAAATCTCGAGCATCGAAGTCGACGCGCTCGCGCTCGCCAGCAATCCCGCTTGGATCGCGGCGCGCTCGAGCGTTCAGCGACCGTTGAGCTTCTTGATCCCGAACACGAACGCCGCGATCCCCAACGCGAGCGGCAACGCTCCGAACAACACGAGCGCGATGAACATCCCTCCCGCGCTGCTCAGCGTGTCCGCCGGTTGCGGCGAGACCGCGAACAGAATCAGCCCGAGCGTCACCATGCCCCCGACGCTCGCGAGCGCGACGCCCGCGAGGATCGAGAGCACGCCGAGCACGGGGCTCGCGTTCGTCTGCGGCTGCGCGGGATACGCGCCCCACTGCGGCGCGACCGCGTACGGATTCGCGTAGCTCGGCTGCGGGTACACCTGCGCCATCGGCGCCATCGGCGCAGCGGGCACGGGCTGCGATGGCGGCGGCGCGCCCTGAGAGTGTTGCGCCCACGCGAGCTGCTCGCCGCGGAGCCTGCGGATGATTCGAACCGTCCAAACCCACTCGAAAATGAACGTCGCGAACGTCACCGGAAGGAGCACGAGCACCGCGTTCGACGCCTCCGCGCCTCCGCGCGTCGCGAGCTCTGCGCCCGACTTCGCGGCGAGCAGCGGCCAGTCGTAAAGCCCATGCAACACGAACGGCACGAAGTACGCGAGCGCGAGCAGCTTGCCCTTCTCGTTGGGTCGAAACTTCGCCTGCCCGACGTAGTAGCCCATGATCGCGCCCATGAACGCGTGACCCGGCACCGCGAGGATCGCGCGCATCACCGCGACGCCGAGTCCGCCGCTGCTGACGTAGAGGATGTTCTCGAGCGTCGCGAACCCGAGCGACGCGACCGCGCCGTACACGACGCCGTCCATGGGTTCATCGAACTCTTTGTGCCGCGCCGCGTAGCCCACGACGACGAGAAGCTTGAAGAGCTCCTCGGGCCCCGCTGCGGTCAGAAACGCTGACAAAAATCCCGCGGTGATCGGGTCGCCGACGCCCTTGATGAACGACGCGATCGGGAGCGCGACGATCAACACCGGGATCACGGTGAGCACCCCGAGAAAAAACGTCCGCCACAGGACGCCCGCTGGCTCGGGGTACACGTCCCGCGAGCGAAAATACCAGATGAGCATCAGCGACGGGACGACCGCTGACATCATGAGAACCTGCGTGATGGGCATCCGTCGAGAGCGCTCCCTGCGCGCGTATGTGCCGCGCGACTCGACGCCCATCGTACAGCCACGCTCCCGCTGCCGCGAGACCGCGAGGCTACTCGTCGACGTCGGCGACCGACGGCGGCGCGCGAAACGTCACGACGGTCTCGTTTCGCGGCAGTCGCCTCGCGGGCGCCGCGCACTGCGCTGACTCGTTCGCCAACACAAATGCGCGCTGCTGATAGATCTGCAGCACGCGCAACGAGTGTTCGCTCCGCGTTCGATCGCGAAGCGCGACGGCGTCTTCGAGCGCGACGAACCCCTCGCGGCCGAGCGTCTGCAGCGACTCGAGCTGCGTCGTTCGGTCGAACACACACTGCACTCGCACGATGTCGCGCGCCCTTCGCGCCGCGGCGAGCAGCGCCATCGCGCGAAGTCGGTGCGCCTCGATCGCGAGCAGGAGCCGCTCTCCCTCTCCGCGAGGATCGCGGAGCGCCGCGTCGCGCGACGTCGACGGACGCGCGCACGGAGGCAGCTGCTGCGGCTCGACCCGCGCGACGGGCGCGACCTGTGCGTCCGCGCGCGCTGTCGCGAACGCGACGATCGCCAACGCGACCGCAGAAGTTGTCGCCCGTCGATGGGGCGCTCGGGTCGCCACGGGACCCGCGAGAGCCCGGTCGAAGCGATGTGTCATGTCGCGTGCGGTGCGGCGGCGAGCCGGGACATTCATCGCGCGACCGCCCCCCATCGCGTTCGAGGACGGGTCGACGGTGCAGCCCCGCGCGATCGATCGCGGTATACGTCGCACACCGTGCGACTGAGGAAGCTTCGCGACGCGCGATCCGCGTGGCAACCGGACTTCATCGAGCGCTCGCGCATGTTCGCTGCGTACGCGCCGCTCGCCGAGGCGCTGTCGTGTCGGAACGACTGGCCCACGGTCGACGAGCTCACCGAGCTCGCAGCGGCGGAGGCGAAGCGACGCGGCGCGTGGGCTCCGACCTTTGTGTCGCAGCCGCCGAAGAAGCGCGGCGTGCGCGATCGCGGCTCGCTCTACGACGTTCGAATCGTCGAGCACGGCGAGGTCCCGACGCGAGACCGACACTGGCACGACGTGATGAACGCCCTCGCGTGGATGGCGTTTCCTCGCTGCAAGCGGGCGCTGCACGAGCGGCAACACGCGCTCGTGTGCGCGGGCGTCGGCGAGAGCTTCGAGGCCCTTCCTGGCGCGCGCAGCAAGGAGCACGACGCGATCGCGATGCTCGACGAGGGGGGAGTCTTGATCCTGTGCGCCGAGGGAGCGCGCGAGGACATCGATGACTCGCTGAAGGTGTCCGATCGGTCACGCCTCGAGGCGCACCTTCGCGCGGGTCGTGCGTGGCTCTTCGTGCTCGGGCACGGAATCTTGGAGTCCTCGGTGCTCGCGGGGTCGCTCGCGCCGGTACACGCGTTTGCAGAGGTTTTTTCCACGCCGAACGTGCCTCGCGAACTGGGGGCCGCGCGCGAGATGGTGGACGAGCGCGCTGCCGAGGCGCTCGCTGCGCGTCGTGTCCCGAAGCTCCGCGAGAAGAACGCAGCCGAGCCTCCGCCGCGCGGTTTGTTACTCGACGAAGAGCTCTTCGTTTGCTTGCCTGCAAAATCCCCGCGATTGCTTGTGCAAAACAGGAACAATGTTCTAGCGTAAACCTATGTCCGGGTTCGGACCGGGAGACGGGATCAAGGAACTCAAGCTGCAGCTGGCCGACGCGATGGCGCGGAAGGCACGCGTGCGTTTGCACGTCCAGGCGCGGCCAGACCCCAACAGCACGATGCGGACGTTCGAGGGCGTTCCGATTGATTTCGTGCCGGCCGCGGACGGGCGAACCCGCGTCGTGATCGAGATCGCCGCCGGCGAGTCCGTGCAGATGGTGCTCGTCGAGCGCATCGCCGTCCTCACCATCGTCGACTGACCGTCGTACGCTCCAACGCGTCTTGAAGGTCCTGCGAACGATCGTTCACCACGCGCCGCAGTGCTCGTACCTGCCCGACCGAAGCTCGTCGCTCGACGCGCGCATCGCGCTCGAAGTGACTCCGACGCAGCTCGGGCAGATGCTCTCGCGCGGCTGGCGCCGCTTCGGGCCCACGTATTTTCGCCCGCGCTGCGCCCCGTGCCGCGAGTGCGTCGGCATTCGCGTCCGCGTCGCGGACTGGACTCCGTCGCGATCGCAGCGCCGTGTGCTCAAACAAAACCGAGACGTCGAGCTCGTCGTGAGCGAGCCCCGCGTCACGCGCGAACGCCTGGATCTCTACGCGAAATGGCACTCATTTCGCGAGCGAGAGCGCGGGTGGGACCCCTCGAACCTCGACGGCGAGTCGTACGAAATCGACTTCGCGTTTCCTCATCCCGCCGCCCGTGAGTTTACCTACTGGATTCCCGACGAGCGCGGCCGAAAGCGCCTCGTCGCCGTCGGAATCGTGGACGAAGTGCCCGACGCGCTGAGCGCTGTGTATTGCTACTACGACCCCGCCCTCGCGGATCGCTCGCTCGGCGTGCTCAACGTCGTCTCGCAGCTCGAGCTCGCACAACGGTCGGGGCTGTCGTTCGTGTACCTCGGCTATCGCGTCGCCGAGTGCCGGTCGATGACCTACAAATCCCGCTTCGAACCCCACGAATTGCTCTTCGATCGCCCCGACGACGACGAAGCGCCGCGCTGGGTCGACAGCGCGTCGATCGCGTCGGGTCAGTCCGTCGCGCGACCGCGATAGACGATCTGCAACACCTGTCGCGCGAGCGTCGAGGCTTTGATGCGCCACACGGGGTCGTTCGCCACCATCACCGCGAACGAGACGCGCGTGGATGCGTCTCGCGCGTTGCCGACGAACCAGGTGTACGCGCGGTAGGGCGTCGCGGCGGTGAGCGTTCCGGTCTTTCCGCCGACGTCGACGCCGGGCAAGAAGGGGCGGCCCGCGGGGTCGTGAAACGCGCGCGACGCGGTGCCTTCGCTCACCGAGAACGTCATCATGCGCGAGAGCGCCGCGGCCGTGTCCGCGCTCACGGCGCGTCGCCAAGCCCTCGGAGCTCCGTGCTGCATCACCGTGCGGCCTTGCGCGTCTTCGACGTGATCGATGATCCACGGTCGTTGCAGCTCGCCTCCGCGGGCGATCGCCTGCGCGATCGTCGCCCCGTGCATCGGCGACAAGTGACTGTGCCAGAAGCCCGCGGCCGCTCGCGCGAACTCGAGCCGATCGTCCGGCATATCGATCGCGCCCGCCGTCACGGGCGCCTCGAATGGAACGGCCTCTCCGAAGCCCCACGCCCGCGCCGCCGCGAGCAGGCCTGCCGTGTTGAGTCGCTCGACCGCTCGACGCGCGAACACGGTATTGGCGCTGCGGCCAAACGCTTGCCCGAGCGACACGCAGTCTCGGTCGCGACGGGGGTTCGACTCGAGGTCGCGCAGCGACAATCGATGCCAACCACCCGAAAAGCACGTCTCGGTCTCGACGTTGAGGCCCGCGCCGACGAGCGCGCCCGCCGTCACGATCTTGAACACCGACGCCGCAGGCGGAGCGGCGTCTCGCGCGAGGTCCGGCGCCCCAGCCTCGCCTCGGGTCACGTACACGCGCACGCGACCTGTGTCGGTATCGAGCACCACCACGGACGAGCGCGGGATCTGGTGCGCCGCCACGAGGGCGCTGACCGCGCGCTGCCAGTTGGGGTCGAGCGTCAGGACGGCCTTGCGCCCGCCCGACAGGTCCGTCGTGTACCGATCTCGGTCCCGACGCGCTTGCGATGGGTCGAAGCCCTGCACGACGCCGTCGATGGTCGTCGGACGGAACGCTGCCTGCGCGGCGGTGCTGGCGTCCGCGCCCCGCGCGCCGGTCTGCGCCAGCGCGAGGTGAGGGACGCGGCGCTGCGCGTCGGCGACGCGACGCGCGAGCAGCACGCCGGGAATCGCGCCCGCGAGCGCGCAGGACAGGGCAACCAGTGACAATCCTCGGCGTTGCATGGGCGGCTATCGATTCGAGCCCTTAGCGCTGTCCGAGGGCGCGCGGCAACTTCGCGACAGCCCCCGCACCGCCGCGGGATCGAAGGTGCAAACGGCGGCCCGGCCCCATGCATTCCAGAAAGTGATTCTGGTATATTGCCGGCCGTGTCGCGCGACTCGGATACGACCAGCCCCGAGCACACGATGGTCATGCGCGTCGAGAAGAACTCGGCCGACGGACCCAAGGGAGCTTGTCTCGTCGTCGTGTACGGCCAGCAAATCGGCCGTCGCATCGAGCTGACGGGCGCTCCGCTCGTGATCGGTCGCTCGCCGCGCAACGACCTGCAGCTCGACGAAGAGAGCGTCTCTCGTCAGCACGTTCGCATCGAGCCCGATCCCAAATCGAGCGACGGCGTCACGTGGCAGATCGTGGACCTCGACAGCACCAACGGCACGTACGTCAACGATCAGCCTGTGCGCACGGCGACGCTGCGACACGGGGATCAAATTCAAGTGGGCCGCTCGATCCTCCGCTACCTCGCGGGCAACAGCATCGAGCGGGCGTACCACGAAGAGATCTACAAGCTCATGTCGATGGACGGGCTCACGCAGCTCCGCAATCGACGCGCGTTCGACGAGGCGCTGACCGAAGAGATCGCGAGGGCGCGGCGCTTCGAGCGACCGTTGGCGGTGTGCGTGCTCGACGCAGACAAATTCAAGTCGATCAACGACCAGTTCGGACACCTCGCGGGAGACGCGGTGCTCAGGCAGCTGGGCGGCATCTTGCGCAACAACGTTCGCAAGAACGACATCGCGGGGCGCCTCGGCGGCGAAGAGTTCGGCGTGCTGCTTCCCGAGGTCGATCGCGCAGGCGGGCTCGTCGTCGCCGAGAAGCTCCGCCGCATGGTCGAGGCACACAGATTCGAGTTCGACCGCACGGTGATCCCCGTGACGCTCTCGATCGGCGTGGCCGAGCTCATGCCGCACGAGCGCGAGCCGAGCGAGCTGATCAAGCGCGCCGACGAGCTGCTCTACCGCGCGAAGCACGGCGGACGAAACCGCGTCGTCGGCTGACCCCCCCGCGGTCGGTCCCCCCTCGTTTGCTGCGATTTCAGCCGATCGGCGGCTGCGTCGTGTTCGCAGGAACGATGATGAACACGTCGCGCCGATCGACTTCGCTCATCGCGCGGCCGAGCACGACGATGGTCGCGCGGTAGAGCGTCGCCGTCGCTCCGCCGGGCTGGAAGTCGTTGTAGAAGTCCACTTCGAACTCGACGCGCGCGTCCGGCGACACGCTGTAGAACGTCGTCATGTCCTTGCGCTCGTAGCCGGCGGGCATCTCGGGAACGGCGCCGAAGGGAACGACCGCGCGGACGAAGTTCGCCGTCGTTCGACCCATGGGCAAGCGCATCTCCATGCGATCGGGATCGGTGCGCGTCGTGATGTCTTGCCGCGATTGACCGACGATCGTGGTCACCGCGCTCACGACCTGCGACGCGACGGTGCTCGCGCTGCCTTGAAACGCGATCGGCTGCCCCATGCCGTCGAGCGTCATCGTGTTGGCTGCGAGGACGCGCGAGTGCTCGTACATCGTGCCGGGCGTCTGGAAGTCCGTGAACGAGCCGACGGCGACGCCGATGAAGTACGCGCCGCGCCGACGCATCTCCGTGACCAGCGTGGGAAACATCGGCGCCATCGGGGTCGAGCCGCGGTACCAGTTTTCGCTGACCGTCGGTCCGTTGTGCCACGGCGCATCGGAGATCAACACGATGAGCGGAACGCGCCCGACTTGAAAACAACCCCACCCGTACGACTCGGGCTCGTCCGGCGCCTGCATGCAGTCCGTGACCGGGTTGACGTCGCGCGTGGCCGTTCCTCCGTACGACGGAAACCCGCGGCCCGAAATGAGCGCGTGCATCGCGGGCACCGCGGACTCTGCAGTGTCGCCGCCGTTGTCCGCGCGCAGGTTGCTCGTCGCGCGCTGCACGAGGCTCGCGTCGCGCGTGAGGCGTTGAAACACCGTCACGTTGCCCGTGTAGTTCGGCCCGCCCTCTTGAAAGTCACCGTGCGCCGCGAGTCCGTAGCGCACGTTGCCCATCGGTCCGATGGCGCTGACGATGCCCGGCACGATCGTCGACATGAGCGTGTCGCGAACGTTGTTGATCGTCGCCTGCATCGAGCCGGTCGTGTCGACGACGAACATCACATCCGCCGCACGAATCCTAGTCTGAAACGAGAAGCGACGCTGGACGTGCGGTCCCATCTCCCCAGGCGGGTGATAGGGAAGGGTGACGTAGAGCGAACCCGTGGGCGGCATCGAGGTGCGGTCCGCGGGGTTGCTGCCAGCGACGCGTTCGGTGAGGTCTGGGACCATGTCTCCGTCGCTGTCTTCGCTGCAGGCGTTGGTGCCCGCCATGCGCTCTTCAGCGTCGCTCAGACCGTCGTTGTCCGAGTCGAGGTCGCGGAAGTTGGGCCGCGCGTCGCCGTCACAGTCGTTGGGCGGCGCGCCGCACACGAGCGCGGGCAACGGCATCACG
>JAEUKI010000043.1 GCA_016793325.1 Myxococcales bacterium
GCCGAGTTGATTGGCCGCGTGGCCAACTTCGAGCACACCGCGAGAAAGGATCCCGAACGCCTCCGCGAACGCCTCGGTCTCCCGATGAAGCTCGACCCGGCTGTGGAAAAACTACGATGCCCGTCGCGGTAGTGGTTTAGCTCGAGATCATTCGCTGACTGGGTCTGCGAAGCACAGTGCGCGGCTGCTTGCTGCCGCGCCCCGCTCGGCTGCTTGCTGCCGCGCCCCGCTCGGCTGCTTGATGCCGCGCGCTATTTCGAGGGCGGGGCGGCTTCGAGGACGAGCGTTCCCGCGGGGGGGCCGTCGGAGCTTTGGTCGGAGATCACGAGGATCGAGAAGCGCGTCGCCGTGTCGAGGTCGCTCGAAGACACCGTCGCGTAGTCGAATCGCCCCCGCGCGTCGCAGTAGCCGTCTTTGTAGAACGCGACGCTCCCGTCGCGGTGCCTCGCGAAGACCTTCACGTACGCGGCGGGCAGCGCGCGCTGCGTCGACGCGCGCAACACGCGGAGCTGGCCGAACGCCTCGGCCACTTCGACGGCCAGGTCGTGCGCGTAGCGAGCGACCGAGCGGCGCAGTCCGTCGGCGCGCGCCTCGATCACCAGGTTCTCGCCGGCGATCGCGGCGGGCAATCGAAGCTCCGTGCGGCCGTCGCCCGTGAGCGTCACTTCTTCGCTGTGCGCTGGAGAAACCCAGGCGAATCGATCGGTGTCTCCCTGGACGAAGGGCGCGCGCGAGAAGAGGAGCTCGACGTCCATGCGGTGCGCGCGCACCGAAACCGCGCGCACGTTGCGGTGCTGCAAGAAGACCTTCGAGCCCTCGACGGCGAGCTCGATGAGCGGCGTCGTCTCGCCGAGCGCGGCCATCGACGGCGCGCGCTGGGTCGTGTCGGACGCTGATTCAACGGGAGCGTCGTCGATCATCGCGACGAGCGCCGCGAAGCGTTCTCGCCAGCGATCGACGGGATATTCGAGCCACCGGGCGGCGAGGCGACGGGCGTCCTCGAGCCTCCCTTCGCAGAGCGCGCCGTAGGCGAAGAGGTAGTCGACGGTCGGTCGGGACGGGGGCTCTCGGACGCGAGCGAGCGCCGCGAGCGCGTCGTCGGTGCGCTCTTGGGCGAAGAGATAGTGAGCGAAGGACAGCAGGTCGTCCGGCGAGGCGGCGCTGCGGTGGGCGACGAGCTCGAGAAACGCGCGGTACTGCGCGTCGAGGCCGCTGTTGAGCACGACGCGGCGCGCACCCAGCGAATGCGCTCGCGAATTGATAAGTGGTGCGTACTCGAGGTGCTCGTACGCGCGGCGCTCCATGGCGTCGATCGGGACGATCGCGCCGTCGAGGGCGGGGCCCGCGCGGTCGATCAGCGCGTCGCGGCGCGAGAGCCACGCGCGGGCGCGCCTCGCGTCACCGTGGACGAGCGCGTAGGCCCAGAGCGTGTCGTCGTAGTGATGCCGCGACTCGAGGACCGAGACGATCGCCTCGAACGCCCGCGCGTCACGGAGGCGATGGGCCACGAGGGACAGGTCGATCCGCGCGAGGTTCTCGCGCGCGAGCGCAGAGGCGACGGCCTCGGTCGAGCCGCGCTGCGCGAGGGCGAACCAGCTCGATTCGTCGGTCGATTCAGCGGATCGGCGAACGACGACGGCAGCGGGCTCGGCGAAGGCCACGATCTTGTCGTCGCTGCTCACGTGCGCGGGGAAGTGTCCGAACTCGCCCTCGCGCGGAAAGTAGAACCCGTACTCGAACGCGTGCGTCGCGTACGGCGCGAGGTGCACGGTGATCGTTCGCGTGACGAAGCCTCCCGCGAGGGCGATCGCGCCCCGTGGGATCTGCGCGAGGACCGAGAGCGTCCGCGACTCGGGGCTCGTGTTGGTCACGACGACGCGGGTCGTGTACGGCGTCGCGACGAGGAAGGGGCCGCGGACGTACTTCTCGCGCGGGGTTCCGCGGTCGTACTCGTAGCGGTCGTCGGTGCGGAGGTAGCGCTGCCCGACGAGGATCGCGCTCTCGGGCGCGGGCTCGACGCGAGCGAGCTTCGATTGCCCCACGAGGGCGTCGCTCGCGAGCACCTGCGTGAAGCGCGCGGGGTCCGACGGATCGACGCGCGTCTCGTGGGCCGCGGCCGAAAACGGGACGTCGAGCACGGCGACCGCGCAGAGGGCTTGGAGCGCGCTCGCCGCGCAGTCGAAGACGAACGACGAGAGAAACGGCCCCTCTCCGTGCGCGGCAAACGCAGCCCAGAATCGGTTGGGCGGCGCGAGCTCGGGGCCCTCGGCGCGGGCTTCGACGCGGCTCCATCGGGACTCTGCCCATTCCTGCGTCTTGTCGACGCCGCGGTACGCGCTGGGGCTCTCGCGTCGCAGGCGACGGTGCGACGCGTAGCCGTCACCGTCACCGCCACCGTCGTCGCCGCGGTCGCCCTTGCTGCGGGACTCGTCGCGCTCTTCTTTGGACATACGACGGCGGTCTTCGCCTCCGTACGAGGCTTCTTCGTCGACGTCGTACAAAGCCTCGGATGCGGCGGCGGCTTGATAAGGTGTGTCGACGAGCGCGTTGGCTCCGAGCAGGGCGTCGATCGAACGGCGATCGGCCTCGAGGTCGACCGGCGCGAGCGCGACGCGGTCGCTCAGCCACGACGCGACCGCGTCGCGCGCCGACGGAACGGCCCTCGCGAGCAGCGCCATCTCGATCGCGTTGAGCCGAACGAAGCGGTCGACGGCGAGCCACGGTGTCAGGTCGTCGCCGAGGAGCGCGTGGTCAACGAAGCGCTTGTAGCGCTTGTGCTCGAGGTGCGGGCGCACGACGCGCGCGAAGAACTCTGGGTCTTTGCGCGAGAGAAAGAGCTCGAGCTCGTGGCAGGCGTGCTCGCTGTAGAGCGCGCGCTTCTTGCGGTCGTCGAGGACGTTCCAGGTGGGGATGAAGGCGAAGTGCGCGGGCGTGGCGGAGGGAGAGAGGGCGCCGAGGAGGTTCCATACGCGGGCGACGGAG
Source organism: Myxococcales bacterium (assembly GCA_016793325.1). Classification (GTDB taxonomy): domain Bacteria; phylum Myxococcota_A; class Polyangia; order Polyangiales. Next base: position 2,983 of record JAEUKI010000043.1, read on the forward strand.
TCGGCGAGCTCGAGCTTGGAGGACCGCGCGTCTTCGACGTCGAGCGACTCGCCCGCGCGCGCCGCGCGGACCTCGCGGCGCTCGGCCACGTGCGACTCGGGCGCGATCGCGTTACGAAGGCGCAGATCGCGGTAGACCGCCGCGCGATCGTCGAGCCCGAGCTGCGCGCGATCCGTGGCCCGATCGTCGACGACCACGAGCGAGACCGTCCGTCGATCCCCCAAGCGATCGAGGGCGATCGTCACCGTCGAGCTCGCGTCCGGACGAAGGTCCTCGAGCAAGAGGGCGCCCTCGGCCAAGAAATCAAACGACGGCCCCAGCGCCGCTTCGCGCGGCTCGGGGGCGCCGTCCGCATAGCCGACCTTCGCCATCGCTTGCGCGCGCACCGCGGGCTTCGGCGCCGCGACGCTCTCGTACATCGCGCCCTCTTCGAGCCGCTCGCGCTCGGTCGTCGTGCTCCGCCGCGCCCACGGGCTCGACAACAAGCTCGGCTTCTCGACGAACACCCCCGCGCGCCGCGGAGCGCGGCGGCGATCGAGCACGTATCGATACTCGTCCCCGAGCTCGCGGTTGCTCAGAAACACGGACTTCAGCGCGCTGTTCGGCGCGGTCGAGCGCGCGTCGGTCGTGTCCGCGAGGCTCGGCACCGCGAGCGGCCCGTGGCAAAAGCGCGTCGCCAAGAGGTGCACGCGCGTTCGTGGCGAGCCGTTGGCGATCGTCGCGACGAGGGTTTCACGATCGACGCGCAGCGAGCGGACGAAGGAGGGCAGCTTCGTCGGGCGTCGACTCGTGGCGTTGGGCGTCGCGAGCGCGGCGGTCGCCGACGCGCGACGAGGGTACACCGTGATCTCGATCGACGGCCCGAGAGCCCCGCGAAGTCGATGCGATCCGAGCCCGAGCCCCTCGATCACGAGCGCGCGGTCCTCGACCCTCGCGCAGCTGGTTCGATCGACGAACGGCGCGGATCGCCGCAGCTCGACGAGCGATCGTACGTCGCCCACACAATCAAACGGAATCTCGATTCGCTGCCCTTCTTCGACTTCGATCACGTCGGGCAACCGCCCCAACGCGCTCGTGCCGATCGTGCGCTCGAAGCGCGCTCCGCTCGGCGTGGTCACGGCGATGGACGAGACGCCCTCCAGCGGGCCGAGAAACACTCGGCCGTTCGCGTCGGTCTGCAGCGTCGCGTCGATCGGGTCTCGGTGCGCGCGGTGCCAGAGCTGCACGTGCAGCGCGCGTTCGGAGAACGGCTCGCCCGTGCGGCCGAGCAGCTCGATCGAGTAACCCTCGCTCGTGCGCGCGAAGAACGCGCCCTCGCAGTGCCCCGTGGCGAGCCACTCGTTGAGGTTCACGCGGGTCGAGCTCGTGAGCTCCACGGTCCGGCCTTCGAGCGATCGAAGCGACGCGCGGAGCGTGAGAGTGAGCCCGACGGTGTCCTCGGGGACGCGGAGCTCGATCACGGTCTCGCGGTCGTCCGAGAGCGCGACGGGCTCGGCGCGGGTGCTCTCGACGCCGTCCGCGCGCGTGGCGCGCAGCTCGATCACCGGCTCGTCGAGCAGCGTGACGGACGCGTCGCAGCCGCTGCATCGAAGCGACGCGCGAACGAGGATCCGCGCGCGCGTGTGCGCGCAGAGCGACTCGCGCTCGATCCAACTGTCGAGCCCGAGCTCGTAGCGCTCGCTGTCGAGCCACACGGACGCGACGCTCGAGCGACCGCCGGCGACCACGAGCAACGTCCGCGTCGTCTGCGTCTCGGGAAACGGAAGCAGCACGCCCCCGTCGTCGCGGGGCCCGCGCTCGGCGCTGAACTCTCGCCCTTCGAGCCACACGCGCGCGTCGCGAAGGAGCGCTCCGCCCTCGTCGTACGCATAGACGACGGGGCCCGCGACCGATCGTTGCACCAGCGTTCGAAGCGATCCTTTGCGCACGAGCGCCCGCGAAGAGCGCCCGTTGCCGACGAGCTCGACGATGTACGTCCCGGGTCCGTCACACTCGGGGAGCGCGAGTCGCTCTTGGTGCGCGAGCATCGGGCCGACGTCGTAGCGAACGGCGCGCTCGTGGCGAGCGACCATTCCGTCGAGGTCGAGCGTCGGTTCGAGGTCGGCGCCGCGCGAGGCGAAGTACGCCACCATGTCGAGCGCGAACACCTTGATCGTGAGCTCGGGGACGTTCTTGAGCTCGACCGACAGGACCACCGCGTCGTGGGCGTGAAAGACCGTGGGATTCTCCGGGCCGAACTCGATCCGGACTTCTTGGCGCAGCGCTGCGACCGCGGCGGCGCCGAGCGTCGTGTTGTATCTTCGCTGCGCGTCTTCGTCGCCCGGCGAGCGCGAGCAGAGCATCACCCGCGCCCGCTGCGTCTCGAGCCACGGGCGCGCGAGCATCGAGGCGAGCTCGTCGTCGAGGCGACCTTCGGCGACGAGCGTCCGCACGAGCGCCGTCACGAGCGCGTTCTCGAACACGTCCGGGAGCAACCCGTCGAACGCCGCGCGCCACGGGTCCGCGAGGTGTCCCGTCGCGACCTCGCGCGATCGATCGACGGCCCAATCGGACTGCCCTCGGCGCGGCAACGACAGGTACTCGAAGAAGACCCCGCGCTCGATGACCGATCGTCGACGGTCGACGTCGAGCCTCCACGCAAGCGCCCAGGCGCGCAGCGAATTGAATACAGGACCCAGTTTTCGAACGAACGCGAGCACGCGGTCCGCCCACGCCGAGACGACCTCGTGCGACTCGCGGTCTTCGTGCGCCCCGGGGACGAGCCGCGCGAGCACCGCGCGCACCCACGCTTCGTTGCTCCGTAGCTCGGGCGCTCGCTCGGCGAGCGACTCGAGCTGCGCGAGGTCGAGCCGCTCGCGCGCCGCGTGATTGGCAAACGACGCCGCGCCCTGCGACGCGAGGACATCCGCGAAGAGCTCGACGAGGGCGGGCCCCGGCGTCGCCTCGATCGCGCCGAGGAGCGCCGCGCGCTGCGCGGGATCGAGCTCTCTCCAGCGCGGCACGAGCGCGTCGATCGCCCAGCGCGTAAGCGAGCTGCGCCCTCCCCGCCCCTGTTCGATCGCCAGGTCGAGCAGTCGACGCTCGTCGATCAGCGAAGGGTCGAGGCGCGAGGGGAGCGACGCGCGAACGTCGGCGCTCGCGGGCTGGTGGTGGAGGTACGCGCCGGTCTCTCGTACGAGCTCGTCTCGCGCGGACGCGAGGTCGCGACCAGCGCGCAAGAGCAGCTGGCGAACCGCGAGCCGATCGCGCATCGCGTGCTCGTGCGGGTGGGCCTCGGCGAATCGCTGGATCTTGGCGCCTGCTTCGTCGATCGCGCCGCGCTGTTGGAGCAGCACGCACGACCAGTAATCGTGCTCTGCGGAGCCAGCGACGAGCGACGCGAGCGCCGCGCTGCGATCCTCACCAAACGCGAGCGCTTCGAGTGTCTCGAGGTCCATGCGCGAGAGTGGAGCAAATCCCGCACAGCGGCGCTACGCTCGTCGTCGAAAGGGAGTTGCTCGCGATGACGTCTCGCTCGTGGTCACCGGAGTTGTATCGAGCGGCGCTGGTGTTTGCAGCGGAGGCGCACGGAGGACAAAAGGTTCCCGGCAGCGAGCGGCCGTACGTGACGCACCCTGTCGAAGTGGCGGCCGAGCTGTGCGCGGCGATGCTCGTCGACCCTGTGTCCGACCCCGATCTCGCGGTGCAGTGCGCGCTGCTTCACGACACCGTCGAGGACACGAGCGTTCGCGTCGAGGACCTTGCGGCGCGGTTCGGCGCTGCGGTCGCGCGAGGCGTCGCGGCGCTCAGCAAGGACCCGACGCTCCCCAAGCACGCGCGCATGGGCGACAGCTTGCGTCGCATCCGCGACGAGCCACGGGAAGTGTGGATGGTGAAGCTCGCGGACCGCATCGTGAACCTCTCGCACCCGCCGTCGTACTGGACCGACGAGAAGATCGACGGCTATCGCGTCGAAGCCGTCGAGATCGCCGACGCGCTCGGCGCAGCGAGCGCGGTGCTCGAAGCGCGCATCCGAGCGAAGATCCTGGCGTACGGGCGGCGGTAAGCGCGATGTAGACGCTCAATCGAGCTCTTCGAGGATCGACTGGGCGAGCGCGCCGTGGGGTCCCGTCACGAGCGGAGGCAGCGTCTCGAGGGCGTAGTCGCGGTGGGCGGAGAACCAAGCGCGCGCAGCTTTTTTGGCCTTCGAATCGCTGGCCATCGCGAGCATGCACTCGGTGACGACGGGCGAGCGCACCTCGCCGAGCACGCGAACGATGCGCGCGTGGGCGTTGTGCGCGGTGAACTTCTTCCACTGATCGCGGTACCAGCGGAGCACGGGTTCGCCGCCGAGCCAGAGGGTTCGACCGTGGAGATACGCCCATTTTCCCAGGGAAAATCCGTGGCACGCGTCGGCGACGAGCCGCGGGCTCTCGACGAAGTCGAACGCGTGCTGCGCGAGTCGTCCCTCGTGTTGCGCCCCGCGACGGAGCGCCGCTTCGTCGCCGCCCACGACGAGCTCGAGCGTCGCCACGAGGTAGCCGAGCTCGCGCACCGAGTCGAACTCGTGCGGCGCGTGGGGCCAACACTCGGCCGCGCGCTGCGCGAGCGCGCGGAGCCGCGAGATCGCGTCGGCGTAGCGATCGGGACGGAGCCTGAGCAGCACGATCCCGAGCTCGTGCACGAGCCTGCACGCGTCGACGTGCCAGCCCGAGAGCTCGTCGTCGGTCCACGCTTCGAGCCTCGCGAGGACGACCTCGACGGTGTCCTCTGCCCCGAGCAGCGGCTCGACGGTCGACAGTCGAAGGGGTCCCTTGGTGGTTGCGGCCGGGTGCGGCGCGGCGTACCCGCGGACGAACGCGCGAAGCTCGTCGGTCGACCATGGGTCGCCCTGGGAGAACAGCGCCTCGGTGCGATCGTCGAACCGTCCTTGCGCGACGAACGTCCCGTCCCGCTGCACGCGCAAGAGCGCTTCGAGGGCGGCCTTCGCGACGGGCATCGTCCCTTGCTCCCACTGTCCCGAGTAGAGGAGCCTCACTTGCTCGCTCGCGGTCGGGTCCGGCGCCTCGTCGACGACGTGCATGTCGGGCCACCCCGCGGCCCAGAGGAGGTCCATCGCAGGCGAGAACGACCAGCGCTCTTTCACGCGCGAGGCAGCGACGGTGCCTTCGAGCGACGCGGCGCGCCGTTCGATCAGCGCCGCGAGGTCGCTCGCGCGCTCGGGGGATCTTGATTTCGTGGGCTTCTTCGTGGCCATGGACGGAGTTCAGAGCGCGGGGAGCTTGTCCTTCCACGGGCGCGCGGACTCGAGCTGCGCGGCGAGTCGAAAGAGCGTGGCTTCGTCGCCGTAGGGCGCGACGAACTGCGTTCCGATCGGGAGGTTCTTGCCGTTGATGTAGAGCGGGACGCTCATCGCGGGCTGGCCCGTCATGTTGAAGAGCATGGTGTTCGGCGTCGCTGCGAAGTTGGTCTCCGCGAGGCCGAACAGGACCTTCTCGAGCACCGGGCCGATGACGGCGGGCGGCGCGTTGCGCACGGCGGTGAGCCCCGCGACCTCGATGGGCTTGGGCAAGAGCTCGCCGATGCGCACCGGCGGCACCGCGCACGTGGGCGTCGAGAACACGTCCACGGACTGCTCGCGAAAGAACTTCGCGACGCTTCGGGTCGTCCTCGCGATCACCGTTCGAGCCGCCTCGACCTTCGCGCCCGAGAGGTAGCGCCCGACCTGCGACAGAAACCACGTGACGGGCTCGTAGTGCGCGGGGTTGGGGTGGCGGCCCGTCATCGCCGCGACCTGATCGACGACGCCCGCCGTGCACGCGGCGACGACGGTGAGGTAGGCGACCTGCAGCTCGTGGACGTCGAGCGGCAGGTGCGCTTCGAACACCTCGTGGCCGAGCGACGCACACAATTTCATCGCGTCTTCGAGCGCGGCGGTGTTGTCGCGATCGGTGCGCGAGGCCATGAGCGCCTTCGACGAGTACGCGATGCGGAGCTTCTTCGGCTCGCGGCCGAGCTCTTCGAGCATCGGGCGCTCGAGCGCGGGCGCGGTGTACGGAGCGCCTTCGTCCATTCCGTGGGTGGCGTCGAAGATGGCCGCGGAGTCGCGGACCGAGCGCGAGACGACGAGGCGCGAGACAAACCCGTGCCACGATTCTCCCTCGTCGGGGCCCATGGGCATGCGGCCGCGCGAGGGCTTGAGCCCGAACAAGTGCGTGTGGCTCGCCGGGATGCGAATCGATCCGCCGCCGTCCCCCGCGTGCGCCATCGGAACGATCCCCGCTGCGACCGCCGCCGCCGAGCCGCCGGAGGACCCGCCGGGCGTGTGCGCGAGATTCCAGGGATTTCGCGTGGCTCCATGGAGCTGCGGCTCGGTGAACGCGACGAGGCCGAGCTCGGGCGTGTTGGTCTTTCCGACGATCACGAGCCCCGCGCGCTTGAAGCGCGCGAACAGCTCGGAGTCGTGCGGCGCGATGTAGCCCGCGAGCGCGCGTGTTCCACCGTTGTACGGCTCGCCCGCGAGCGTGCCGTCGAGGTCCTTCACGACGAACGGAACTCCACGAAACGGCCCCTCCGGCAGCTCCGCGCGCTCGGACTCTTCGAGCGCCCTGGCAAATCGCCGGTGAATCACGCTGTTGACCTTGGCGTCGACCGCCTCGATCCGCTCGATCGCGCACTGAACGAGCTCCTTGGAGCTCACCTCGCGCTTGCTCACGAGCTCGGCCAACGACAGCGCGTCGTGCTTCACGTATTCGTCGAACTTCATGGCCGAATCGTAAACCGCCGCTCCGTCGGTCGTCGCACTTTTCTCGATGGATTCGCAGCAGTTCGACGTCGCCTCCGTCGCGCGTGCGTGCGGGGCGTTCGCGTCGGCGTTCGACAGCGACGCGGCGCGATCGTCGCGCCAAACAGGTGTGCTCGCACGCCTGCGACCGAGAGGGGGTAGCGCGCGACCGTCCCGACGCGGTAGAGCTTCGCTCGATTACCGCTATGACCGACGACCGACGACACAGTGATGCGCCTCCGATGATTGGTGTCCGCGATCGCCAACGCGAAGAGACGCACCGACGACTGTACGAGTGCTCGCTCACCGTGTTTCGTCGCGACACCTTCACGGACGCGAAGATCGACGACATCGCGAAGATGGCCGGCGTCTCGCGAGGCACGTTCTACTTCCACTTTCCCACGAAGGACGACGTGCTCCTCGAGCTGCTCTACCAGGTCGAGAGCACCAACCTCGCGGCGATCAACGCGCTGCCCGAAGAGACGCCGCTCGAGCGCGTGCTCGAAGTGTTTCTCGATTCGATGGCCGCAGCTTGGCAGAACGAGCCGAAGCTCCTCGCGGACACCGCCATCGTGGGCCTTCGTTCGCGCGCCACGGGCGGCCTCGACCGCGACGCCGACATCGTCCGCGGCGCGTTGGGTCAGCGCTTCGTGCGCGCCGGCGAGCGCGGCGAGTTCGACTTCGCGCTCCCGCCCGGCGTGCTCAGCGACTTCTTCTTGATGAACTCGCTCGCCGCCTCCGTGGGCTGGACCGGCGCGCCCGACCTCCCGCTGCGCACGGTGCTCGAAGGCACGCTGCAGATCTTCTTGCACGGCGTGAAGCACCCGAGCAAACGCTGAGCGCGATCGCCGCGCACGCGTGGCGACGTTCTTGCTTCTGCCCCTGTGTGTTCAACCGCTGCGCGTCACGATCGCGAGCGTGGAGCCATCGAACCTCAGGAGGCACTGTGATGAACCGCGCGTTTTTGCCTGCAATTTTCTTGGGATTTGCGCTCTCGGCGACGGTCCTCGCGGGCTGCCCCGCGCCGCCCGCGGGCAACGACGGCGGCGACTCGGGCGGCGTGACCGATAGCGGAGTAACGCCGGATGTCCCCGACGCGACGCCGGGACCGTTGTTCACGCAGTGCACGACCAACGCTCAGTGCGGCTCGGGTCGCACGTGCGATCTCAATTATCCCGGCGGCCTCTGCACGCGCATGTGCCGACGCGACAACGACTGCGGCGAGTCTGGGTGGTGCTACCGAAGCAACTGCATTCCGCAGTGCACCGCGGGCGCCAACAGCTGCGCTCCGTACTCGGGGTTGTGCTTCTTCTGGGACTCGAACATGCAGGACAAGCGCGGGTGTTTTCCTGGCTGCGCAGAGATGCCCGCGGCGGGGCAGCCCGCGTGCGTCGGAGGACGGACGTGCGATCCGTACTCGGGCGTGTGCCAAACGTCTCCCACCATGATGGGCGCAGCCAACGGAGCGCCGTGCACCTCCACCGGCGACTGCGCAGGCGGGCGTTGCAGACTCGAGTACACCGATACGCCGAACCCGATGACGCCGACGGGCTACCTCGACGGCTACTGCTTCTCGGTCACGCGCAGACCCGCGGACGCAGCGTTCGTGCGCAACATGCCCCTGCCGCGCGGCGGGTGCCCGATGGGCAGCGTGGTGTTGCCCGTGCGAGGCGACGTCGAAGGCGACTCGGTCTCGTGTTGGAAAGAGTGCCGCCAGAACAGCGACTGCCGCGCGGGCTACGTCTGCAACCGCCTGACGGGCACCGACGGGATGCCGGTGTATTCGACGGGCGCCTGCTTCCCGATCAACTGCCGCACGATGGGCATGACGTGCCCCGCGGGCACCGTGTGCAACGTTCGAATGAGCGGCACGAGCACGATCGCGGTGTGCGCGCGAGACGGCGACGCGGGCGCAGGCGACGCGGGAAGCGACGCGAGCAGCGAGGCGGGCACCGACGCGGGCAGCGACACGGGCGTCGCAGACAGCGGCGTCGACTCGGGAGTCGACGCGACGAGCGGCGCGGACGCCGCGGACGACAGCAACGGGTGAGCGAGGCTCAGTAGCCGCTGGGGGGCTGCTGCGGTCCGCCGTAGCCTGGCGGAGGTTGCTGAAAGCCCGAGGGCTGCTGCGGATAGCCCTGCTGCGGTTGCTGCGGGTAGCCCTGTTGCGGATACCCCTGTTGCGGATAGCCCGGCTGCGGACCGAAGCCTTGTTGCGCGTGGACGCCGAGCTTGCTGCGCAGCGACAGGTACGCGGGAAACGCGATGATCCAGAGAAAGAGCGTCGAGAGTCCCCAACCGACAGGGCCCATGTTGAAGAAGCCTGGGTTCTGTCCCTTCGCGACGCCGCGCTTGCTCGCATCGGCGAACACCCAGATCGCCGACACGAGGACGATCAGCGAGAGAAGCGGCGCGAACGGATTGCTCTTCACCTTCACGTTGGACATCTCGACGGTGGGCCTGCACTGACCGTGTTGCGTGCAAAACGTCAGCGCATCGGGCCCAATGAAGGTGACGGGCACCGCGGGTCGCGTCGCGTTGGGAGCGAGGTCTCCCGAGCACACGACGCCGGATCGAAGCTGCGTTCCATCCGCAGCGGTGAGCACCAGCGTCGCGCAGGCGCTGCCTGTGGACGAGCCGGTGTTGGTAAACGTGCAACCGCCCATCGCAGAGCACTGCGCTTGGATGTACACGCCTTCTTGTTGCGCCGACGCGACTGCGCTCGACGCCAGAACGGTGACCGCGAACAGCGCCGCGATCGTGTTGCTCCCTCTTCGCTTCATGCGAGCAAGAGTACGGCGCGCGGCGCGTGGGTATGACTCACCCTTGCACGCAATCGAACGAGGCGTTGTTCAGGGCGCGCGCCAGGTGAAGTACGCGCTGCGGACCTCGTCGCCCATCCGCGGTCGGTACATCGCTCCTCGAAACACCAACGAATTCGCTACGCCGTCGTAGTCGAACCCGTCCGCACGCGACCTCGGGACGATCCGATCGACGAGCCTCACGCGGATCGACGACGAAATCGGCGGCTGCGAGAGAGAGAACTCCGATCCCGCTCCGGCGGTGTTCGCCACGACGCGCGACATCGCCGCGCGAAACGCCATGTCCCGCTCGGCGACGTTCGTCTCGTTGATGGGGACGAAGGCGCCGCCGGCCGCGGTGATGACGCACGACAGCAGGTTGCTCGCGTCGCGATCGCACCCCCACCCGGCGCGCACGGGCACGAGCCCGAACGGCAGGACGCCGCGCGTGCGAAAGAACTCCGCGATGCGCTGCGTGCGCAGCGTGATCGTGTTGCCCCAACGCGTCTGATCGCGGCCGAAGAAGCGGCCATCGTCGTTGGTTCCGGGCTCGTCGGTGACCCAGAACACCACGCGAACCGCGTCGTTGCGAAAGACGAAGTTGGGGTTGGTCTCGCCCGCGGCCGCGCGGCGCTCGAACTCTTGAATTGTGAGCACCGATGCGGCCGCCGGCTCCTCGCTGCCGTTCGTGTTTGGAAACGGTCGCTGCGTGTCCGCGGCCATCATCGCGAAGGGCTGCGACGTGACGCGATACGCGACCTGCAGCGCGCCCATCGGGTTGGTGCCGAGCACGAAATCAAAGGGCGGCGGGCCCGTGAGGATCGGCGTGGCGCTCCCGGCTTGAAAGACGCCGACGCGAAAATCGACGCCCGCGGCCTCGAGGTCTCGAAAGAACTGCTGCGCGCTCTGGCCGACGAGCTGCTGATCGTTGTTCATCGACCCCGAGGTGTCGACGAACCAGAGGAAGTCGGCCTTGGACGTGCGCGTGGCTCGGTCGAGGTCGCACACGATCTGGTTGACCCGCCCCGACGCCGTGAGCGCCGAGCCGTTGACGAAGTCCTCGACGCGCGACGCCGTCGGGCGAGCGGTGTTCTCCGTGGCGCTCACGGGCGCGACGGAGATCAAGAAGTACACAGAGCCCGAGTCCATGCGAAGCGCGGTCGTGAGCTCGACGAAGAACGCGGAGTCCACCGCGTGGCGAAGGCCGGGCACGCGCGGGACCATGGAGTTGCTCACGATGGACGCGATCTGATCGCGCACGCGATCCGCGGTCGTGGGCGACGGCGCGTTGAAGCGAAAGGTCGAGCGGCGGATGGGAGTTCCGTCGGGAGCGCGGAGCATGCGGCCGATGAGCGACGCGATGGCCCCCAGCGGAGAGCGCAGCTGCGCTTCGACCGAGAGCGCGTGGTTCTCGAGCGAGTCTGTGGCCATGCGCTCGAGCGCGACCGCGGACACTCCTGCGGTGTCGTCGTCGGCCGCGACGAACGCGGCGTCCGAGCCCGTCGCGCGACGAACCGCGATCCACGACGGATCGAGCCCGAGCTGCGATCGCATCGATGGAAACTGCACGATCTGCGGCTCGACGAGCGCTTCGCCGGGACAGCGAGGGTCCGGCAAACTCGCCACCACGAGGATGGGACAGCGGAGCTCACCGACGCCGAACTGCCGCTGCACGTGGGCGACGATTCGATACTCACCGGGGCGATCGGGCGTGAGCGTCGCGCGCGGCGCGTCTTCCATCGAGAGCGTCGTGCGGGAGCCCGGGGGAAGCGACTCGAGCTCCCAGCGATAGCCCCGCTCGATCACCCGATCGAGCCCCGGAACGACCGTCGTCATCTGCCCGATCGTCGTCACGACGCGTCGATCGACGCAGCGCTCTTCGAGGGGCTCGAACACATCGGGGACGTCTTCGATGACGTCGGGACGATCCGCGAGCGGCACATCCACGGCGTCCGGCACGTCGGGCGCGGGTCGATCACCGGGCACGTCGTCGACGACGTCGATCGACCCGTCGATCGGTCGCACGCGCAGACCGGTCTTGGCGCCGCAGCCCATCGAAGTCGCGCCGAGGATCACGGCGCTGGTCGCCCACAGCACAGAGGCCGCGCGGCGACGCGCAGCGAGAGTGAGCGCAGCGCGCGTGTGCGTGATCGGTCGTCGCATGACGCGATGGTAGCTCGCCGCGAAGAGCCCGGCGAAATCCCGCCGTCCCCAATCACCGAACCATCGAGCCGAGATGTTTCGCGAGCGCGCTACGAGGCGACTGGGGTGCGCTTCCTCGTCGACCGCGACCTCCGGTGATGCGCTCAGAACGGCTGCGAGTCTACTCCAACGAGGCGTTCTTCGCGCGTGATGCGGACCGCGCCGATGCGTCGCGTGTCTTCGTGGCCGTCCATGGACAAGCGGAAGGCGCGCGTGCGGCCCATCGCGCGAACCGTGATCGTTCCGCGCAGGGACGGGCCGTTGCGAGAGGCGCGCGAGACCTCGATCACGTAGTCGCCCGATTGCTGCACGGACGAAAGTCCGATGGACTCGCGCGTCTGCGAGAGCGCGTCGCGCACAGTCAGCCCGCGCGTGCGACCCCAGGCCCACGTCACGCGCGCTCCCTTCGGGTCGATCACCGCGATGTCCACGTCCGCAGGGACGTCCCAGTTGGCGTCGACCACGAGCTCGCCGCGGACCGACGCAGCAGAATTCGCTGCGTTTTGCGCGGTGATTCGCGTCACCGCGGCGTCGAGCGTCGCGCGCTGCGCGCCGTCCGAGATCGAGTCGAGCCAACGTTGCGCGGCTGCGGTGCGCCCGAGCGCTCGCTCGCAGACGACCGCGCCAGCGACGAGCTCGAGGTCCGTCGAGAACGCTTCAGCCAACGAGATGCGCATCGAGCACGCGCGCTCGCTGTCTCCAGCGCGATCGAACATCGCCACGAGCCGCTGGAGCTGCGCCTTGTCGTTCGCGCGGACGTCGGCGATTCCCGCGTAGATCCGGAGCGAGACGTCGCGCTCACCGCGGCGCGCAGCGACCTCCGCCAGCCGAACGAGCGCGTCGGGATCGAGCGCGTCGCGCGTGGTCCAGCGACGCGCGACCTCGTCAGCCTCCGCAAACTGTCCCGCGATCGAGAGCACTTTGTAGAAGTCTCGGTGCTTGGCGCGCGAGTCGGGCTCGAGCGCCAGCGCCGTGCGCGCCGTCGTGATTCGAGTGATGTCCGCGGTCGGAGCGTCGACGATGGCCGCCTCGCGCACCCAGATCCTGCGCATCCACCGACCGTTTCCGGGCGGGGTCGCGGGCAAGCCCAACCGAAGCCCTTGATCGTCGAACCCGCGCAATCCCATGCGCGTGGGCATCGGTTGCTGCGGCGCCGTCGGTTGCGCTTGCGACACGGGCGCAGGCCGCGCCGCAAAGTTCATCGAGGCTCCCGCCGACGCAGAAGAGCGCGCGCGTCGCGTCGCGACACGTGCATCCGCCGCCCCGCCCGCGTTGGCGAGAGCATCGCTGCGTTGTTCGCGCGAAGCCTCGGTCTCGACGGGCGCGTCTTCGTCGCCCACCGCCGCAGCTTCGCCCGCGCCGGCGGCCGCCGCTCCCGCGCCTCGACCCCGCGTCCCGAAGTATCCAGCCCCCGCGCCGTTGGCGGCCCCACCTCCGAGCGAGCCGACATTTTCGGCCTCCTCGCCTGCTCGAGCGAGCGCGGTCATGTCGTCGAGCCCGCCGACCGGTTGCGCGGACTGCTCGTTGCGCTCCGCGACCACGGTCCGCGTCGTCGCCGAGTTCACGGCAGCATTGGCGCCGACGAGCCCGGAGTTGGCGTTGGGATCCGCGGACGGAGGCGTCGTGCCAACGGCGGGGTTGCCCTGCGGGCCGCGCTGAACGGTCGACGTCGAGCTCGCGACTTCTTCGCCGGTCCAGTCGGCTTCGGGCGCGATGTTTCGCTCGACGCCGAACGCGCGGTACATGCGCTCGCCTTCGAGGACGAGCAGCGAGGTGTGTCGGCTCGCCACGCGAAAGCGCTGCGAGAGCTGCACGATTTCGCCGCGGGCGCTCGAGCCTCCGTTGGCCTCGAGCTCGGCGATGCGATGCGCCGCGTACAACCGAGGAACGAACGCGTTGCCTCGGTCCGTGCTCTCGCGCACGTCGATGGGGATGCGGGTCTCGAAGGGCTCTCCGCCGACGGTTCCTCGGAGGACCGCGTCGCCTTGCACGCGCGCTCCGCGCATACGAGCGACGACGATCACCTCGGAGCCCGCGCGAACGGTCGCGATTCGAGACGGCGCGATTTCAGTGAGGCCTTCGGGCAACACGAGCGACGGGTCGCGAAGCGTGACGCCGTACGTCGCTTCGAGCACCGACAGCGCCGCGGTCGAGACCGATTCACCTGGAACATACGGGGTCGCGACGCCGCCACCGGCCCGCGCGACGGCGGACAGAAGCGTGCTGTCTGCGTCGGCGCCGATGGCGACCGTGGTGATCGTCGCGCGCGGCGACGGCATCGCTTCGGACACCTCCCGCGCGACGCGATCGGGCGAGCGGTAGCCAGCGCTCGCGGCGCCGTCGCCGATGTACACGATGCGCTGATCGCGCGCGTTGTCGCTCGGGAGCGCGCGGGCCGCAGCGCGCACTTGCGCGACGAGGTCCGTGGCTCCTTGCGGCTGCTCGGCCTGCAAGAACGCCTCAGCGGCGCGCACCGAGGGGGCGCCGGCGAACTGCATTCCACCGGGCATCGTGCGGCACGTGATGTCGCACGCGAGGACCGTGACGCGGTCGCGCGGGTCCATCTCGGTGATCATGGCGCGCGCGAGTCGGCTGGCGCGCGTGATGCGCTCGCCGACCATCGAGCGGCTCGTGTCGACGACGATGGCGTAGTCGCGCGGACGAGATTCACTCCAGCGCGGGAGCTGCGGGCGAAGCGCGAGCGCGACGTACGACGCCGTCGTGTCGAGCGTCTGCGGAGCGACAGGAGCGCTGCCGGGTTGCGGCAGCGCGTTGTGGGCGGCCGGGTCGGGCGTGACCGCCGACGGAGCGGTCGCCGTCGGCTTGAACGCCCACGCTGTCGCGACGGCGTCGCGATCGGGCATCGCGTACTCGACGACGAGGTCGCCCGCGGGCACGAACGCGCCTTGCGAAAACGAGAGCCGCGAGCGACCGGGCTCGGACGGCGCGTCAGCGTTGGCCGTGAGCGCGTACCCGCGCGGACGAACACCGGCGTTTGCGTCGTGCCCCATCACTTGAACGTCGACGTCGAACTGCTCGACGCGCGTGCTCCCGTTGGCGTCGTGAGCCAGCGGATACACGTAGCGACGCAGGCCGCCTGCGCTCGGCGCGATGGTCTGCGTGTACGCGATGGACACCCGTCGCTGGCCGCGCGCAGGAATGGGGAAGATCCGGAGCTCGAAGCGCCCGCCGCGCTGCCACTCGAGCAGCGCCGGATCGCGCCACGGCCCCGGGACCCACACGAGGTCCTCGCTCTCGACGCGCTGTTGCATGGGGCGAACGGCGTTGCGAAGGACGCCGCGCCAGATCGCCGCGGCGCGTTGCTTGTCGACGAACGCGCCTTGCTCCATCACGCCGTTGACGTCGAGCGCGAGCCGCTCGATCTGCGCCTCGGGCGGGAGCGGAAAGCGATAGATCCCTTCGAGCTCGTTGCCGGTCTCGTTGCGAAAGACCTCTTCGATTTCAGTGCGCGCGAGGTTTCCGACGATGCGCACTTTGACTCGGTGGGCGACGAGCGAGACCGCGTGATCGCGCTCGTCGGTCTGCCCCGGACGACGCGCGCGAAGCTCGCCGAGCCCCTGCACGGGAACGTCTGCTTCGGACGCGTTGCTGCGCGCTCCGAGCTCGGACCACGAGACGCTCGAGGCGAGGTCGACCGCAGGCGAGACGATGGGCGAAGCGTTGCGCGCGAGCACGCCCTCCATCCCGGTCTTGACCTCGGCGGCCGGGCCCGACTGGCCTTCGACGCGGACGTTTCCACGGGTTACGCGCACGGTCGAGCGATCATCGGACGCGGTGAGTAGAAAACGTGTGCCGAGCACGGTGACCGCGCCCGTCGGCAACGAGATCTTCGCGGACGGCGCCGACTCGAGGTGCGCGACGTCTGCCACGAGGGCGCCGGTCACGAGCGACGCCACGCGCGGACCCACGGTGTCCAAGCGAAGCGTGGTGTTGCGATCGAGCACGAGCCGCGATCCGTCCGCGAGGTCCAAGCGCACGCGCGTGCGGCCGTCGGTCCGAAGCTCCGACCCCGCAGCGACCGGCGCTCCCTCGGCGAGCGGCGCAAACGCCGACGCGCCCGGAGCGCGAACGGTCACGCCGCCCGTGCGCTCGGCGGACGCGCGGGACACGAGCGCGAGGCGCCCAGCCCAGCCGTTGCTCGAGCTCTGCGCGACGGAGGTCCCGTCCGCTCCCACGCGCGAGCCGCCGCGGAGGCGCTTGATCCCCACAGGGACGAGCGCCGCGACCGCGGCGACGCCGACGAGCGCGAGCAGCGGGCCCACGTTGCTCCGACGGATCGGAACGACCTTCGCGCCGCCCTCGCCCGGCTCGCCGCTCTTGCTCGCGCTGTCCGCGCGTTGGCTCGAAGCGTTGTCCGTGCCCGTGCGAGCGTCGGAGCTCGACGCGCCCACGGGCTCTCGGTCGTCAGGCTTCTTGAAAAGTGGTGACTTCTTCTCTTGCTCGCTGAAGAGCGGCTTCTTCACGGCGTCGCCCGACGCGCGCTGAGCGCTCTCCATCATGGCCACCTTGGGCTCTGCCGCCGCGAGCACGCGCTCGGCGAAGCCCTCTGGGTGCCGATAGTCACCGCCGGCGCCGCCGAGGTCCGCGACCGCCTGCCGAAGCTCGTGCCGCAAATCACGGCACGCGTCGCAGTGCGCGACGTGCGAGCGCAGGTCGTCTGTAAGCTGGTCATCGATGAGCGCGGCGAGGTCGTCGCGGATCCGCAGGCACTCTGGGGAGTCACTCATGGTCGTGCCTCTCTTCAACAAGTTCGACTTTTCGAGAGCGGAGGGCGGGCGCAGCGGGAGAGAGATGGCCGCGTTCGCCGAGAGATTTCGCAGGTGAAATTGGTTTCATGGCGTCACTCACACAGCGCCTTTCGGAGCCGTTCGAGCGCGCGAGAGACGCGCTTTCGCGCGGCGGCCTCGTCGATCCCGCACGCCTCGGCCACCTCCGAGAACGAGAGCCCCGAGTCGTAGCGAAGCACCACGGCCTCGCGCTCGGTCGGCTTGAGCTGCTCGAGCGCCACGCGAACGCGATGCGCTTGTTGTCGGGCCGCGACGAGGGCCTCGGCCCCGGGCGCAGACTCGTCGGGCTGCACGAGTCGAAGGCGGTTTTCGCGGCGAACGCGGGTCTCGAGCCGCCGCGCGCACACCCGACGGGCGATGCCGAAGAGCCACGCGCGCACCGTCCCTTCGCCTCGGTACGACGGCATCGCGTCGAGCGCGGCGATGAGCGCTTCTTGTGCGGCTTCTTCGGCCTCGGCTTGAGAGCCGAGAAACGCCATGCACAGTCGCCCGAGCGACGGGCCGTGGTCGACGGCACATCGCGCGAGCGCGCCTCGATAGTCGCCGCGCGCAATCAGGGCGGCGGCTGGATCCGCGTCTGACGCGCTTGCTGTGTCCGTTGCGAGTATTTCTGCTCCCATGGGCCTCTACGCTCCCTCGTGTGCCCATGAGACCCGATTTCGTGACCGAGATGCCCGTCGAATGCCACGGAGCCGCAGCGGCCCCGCCGTGGACTTCGCTGTCGGGACCACAGCGCCCTTCCGCAATCCGGCTCGGTCGGGTAGGGGAAGAGGAGTCCCATGTCTCGCTTCGCGTCCAAGCAGTTCAAGCCCCTCGCTCCCGCGTCCGCGCTGGATCTCGCGCTCGAAGGGCTCGCCAAAGGGCAGCCGGAGGCCTCGCTCCGCCGCGCGGTTCCCGCGCTCGGCGACTCGGACACCGCCGCGCCCGCCGCGGATGTGTGCGGAAGAGCCCTCGTCGCGCTCGGCGAAACCGCGCTGGCCAAGCGCGCCCTCGAGCGCGCGGTCGATTTGCTCATCGAGAAGACGCTCGTCCCGCACGCGGTCGCCGCGGCCTCGACGTTGAAAGAGCTCGACCCCGAGAGCGACGCGATGAAGCGCGTCGCGCGGGCGTTCGGCGCGGGCTCTCCCGTGGGCGGCGCGGTCAAGCCTCCGTCGCTCGCGCACAGCAAGCTCGAGCCGCTCGCCGCGACGCTCACAGGAGCCGCGCTCATCGACGCGACGAGGGCAGCAATCGATGCGTTGCCTACGCCCAAAGCCCCTGGCGCTCACCCGCGCTATCCCCTGTGGAGCGCGCTGCCCGAAGACGCGTTCGTGCGCTTCTCCGAGGCGCTGAAGGTGCGCGTGGTGCCCGAGCTCGACGCGCTCGTGCGCGAGGGCGAGCCCGGTGAATCAGCGTTCATTCTCGCGCGTGGCGAGGTGCGCGTCTCGCGCGTCGTCGGCGAGGAGTCCGAAGAGCTCGCCGCGCTCGGCCCCGGCTCGATCGTCGGCGAGATGGCGCTCGTGACCGACGCGCCTCGCGCCGCGAGCGTGCTCGCCGCGCACGCGGTGCTCGTGCTCGAAGCGCCACGCGCGGCGCTCGATCAGGCCGCGGCAGAGGTCCCCGCGCTCGGCGCGCAGATCGTCACGTTTTTTCACAAGCGCCTCGTCGACAACACCGTGCGAACGTCTCCGCTGCTGAGCGGACTGCCGGCCAACGAGCGTGACGGATTCGCGCAGCTCTTCGAGACGCGCGCGTTCGACGCAGGCGCCGTGGTAATCGCAGAGGGAGACGAGACGCCTGGGCTCTTTCTCATCGCGGCGGGACAGTTCGCCATCACCCGCAGCGACGGAGCGGAGTCGCTTCGGATCGCGACGCTCGGCCCTGGGATGTGCGTCGGTGAAATCGGCATGGTGCTTCGACGGCCCGCGACGGCGAGCGTGATCGCAGAGACTTCGGGCGTGACGCTGTGCCTCCCCAAAGAGCGGTTCATGCAGATCGTTCGCGAGCGGCCGACGCTGTTCGCGCAGCTCTACGAGCTCGCGGTGCAGCGCGACGACGAGACGCGCAGCGTGCTCGCGGTCCCCGCGGAGGACATCGAAGAAGTCCTCTTGTGATCCCGAGCGGAGCCGCCGACGCGGGTCAGCGACACATCCCCGACTGACACCGCAAGCCCGCTGCGCACGGGTTGTCGCAGCGCCCGCAGTGATCGGTGCTGGTGTTGAGGTTCACGCAGTTGTCGGCGCAGCGCATGAGCGCGCCGGGACACGTGTCGGCGATGCCCGTGTCGAACACGTCGCGACCGTGTTGAACGTCGGGCATCCCGCCGTCCATCGGCGGCATTCCACGCGCGTCGGGCACATCCGAGCCGTCGAAGCCCGCCGCGGCGTCGTCGGAGACGCCGGTGTCGCGCTGGTTGCGGCGGCTTCGAACGTCGATCGGCTCGCTCGCGTCGATGCCCGGGACAGGCGCGTCGGTGCTTGCGCCAGTCGTGGGGTCGACCACCGTCACGCCGAGCGGCTGCTCGACGGGAACACACACGCCGTCCTCGACGCACGTGAGCCCGTTTGCGCAGAGGATCTGCTCGCACGAGCGCGAGAGAAACACCGGCAATCGCAGCGTGCGCCCCGGCGCGAACGGCATGCGCACGTGATAGCTCACGCGAACGCGCCCGGTGAGCGCGTCGGTGCCCTCGACGCCGTCGACCGTGAGGTCGACCATGCTGTCTTGGGGTCGCCGCTCCTTGGGGACGAGCAAGAACGAGAGCGGCACACAAAATCGAGTGCCCCCGACGCTGTCGGTGCAAGTGGTGTCCTTGTGTCCGACGAGCGCGATCGAGCGCACTTCGCTCTCTCCGCCGTTGGGATCGCGCACGGTGATCCGCAGCGAACCGACGTTGGACGGAATGGCGAAATCCGTGTCCACCAACACGACGATCTGCGTGCGCGGCGCGTTGCACGACGCGACAGCCAGTGCCAGCGATCCCGCCCCGAGGATCTTCCGCGCAGTTGTGTTCATAAACGCCGTCTCTCGCACAAGGGAGTGAAGAGACACGAGCTTCGCAGCGACGACGCGCAGCGGTCAATCGCAGATCCGAAGATCCCCGTTGGTCACTCAGTTCGGATACGAAGCGACGTAGGCGCGACCAGGCGTTCCCGCGCCGGGCGTCGGCGCGCAGCCAGAGACGACGGGCGGGTTGATCATGCCCGAGAGCGCGCAGGTCGCGGGATTTGCGCTGATTCGCACGCGCCCGAGACCACCGGCGCCGCCGCCACCACCGGAGGCATACAAGCTGCCGAAGCCGCCGGCGCCGCCCACAGCGAGCACACGCGCAGACGCTGCGACGGAGACCGTCGGCGCGCGCAAGAAGATCACGCCGCCGCTGCCACCGCCGCCCGCAGCGCCAGGCTGTGGATCGCATCCGGCCGCCATGTTCGTCCCGATGTACGCGTCGCCGCCGTCGCCGCCGTTCGCGAGCAATCGGCCGGTGATCGTGATCGACGTCGGGGTCCAGAGGCGAAGCGCGCCGCCGCCACCGCCGCCGCCAGACGTTCCGCCGAACGCGGGACGGTTGAGGTAGTCCGCGCTTCCGCCGCCGCCACCCGAGCCCGGATAGAACGTCGATCCGATCGCGAGGTCGTTCGCCGCGGCGGTTCCGATCGAGCCGCCGCCGCCGCCGCCCACCCACGCCGCAGGAATCCCTGGCCGCGCTCCGGGGCACTGCGTTTGTCCGAGCACGCCATCGCGACCGTTGTAGACCGCGAGCGGGCCCATGACCGCAGCGCGACCGCCGCTTCCGAGCGCGGTTCCGCCGCCGCCCGTCACGCCCGTACAACCGAGCTGGCCCATGAAGAGCGCGCCGAGATTTCCCGGCCCGCCGCCCGCATGTCCGCCGCCGCCTGCGCCGTACGCGCGATAGCCGCTGAACACACCGGAGCCGCCGCCGAACTGCGCCGCCGGCGCGGCCATCATCAAGCGCGTGGTGTTGTCGGTGATGCACATCCCGTTCGATCCGACGCGGCACGTCCCCGTCGATCCGGGAACCATCGGTCCGTTGCTCCCCGAGATGCCCGCGACCCACTCGCACGCAGGGCTGAGCGGCGCGCTGCGAAGCTCGCCGGTGAATCCGCCGCTGCCCGCGCGACCTTCGCGCGTCGTGCGCGAGGCGATCGTGCTCTGCGTTCCCGGTCCGCCCGAGACGTCGATCATGCCGTCGATACGAATGTCGCCTGTGGCCCGAAGATCGAGCGTTCCCGCTTGAGGGCCCGCGCCCGCGACGTACACGACGACACCGGCAGGAACTCGAATCGTCGTAAAATTGTGAACGCCCGGCGTCAGGTACGTCGGGTTGACCATCGGCTCGAACGCGCCTTCGACGCCCGTGCTCACCGGGCTGCAGCGCCCCATCGAGCACGCTTGTCCGGCGGGGCACGCCATCCCGCACGCGCCGCAGTTGCTCGCGTCCGACTGCGTATCGACGCAGCGATCCATGCAGCACGTGTTGCCCGCGGTGCACGCAGGACCCGCGCCGCAGCCCGGCGCGACGCACGCGCCGCTCGAGCACCGCGTCCCCATCGGGCACACGCGTCCGCACGCGCCGCAATTGCTCGCGCTCGACGACAGGTCCACTTCGCAGCCGTTGCGAAGATCACCGTCGCAGTCACCGAAGGTCCCCGTGCACGTGTAGCGACAACGATCGCCAGCACAGGCCGCGAGCGTCCCGGGTCGCGCGGGGCAGTCGGGGCCGCACGCGCCGCACAACGGGGGCTCGACCGCGGTCGACGTGCACACGCCGAGGCAGCACACCTGTCCTGCCGCACAACCGCCCGGACACGTTTGCGTGACGCACATGCCCGCGACGCAAACCTGTCCGGCGCCGCACGCACGCCCGCAGGCCCCGCAGTTGCTCCGGTCGGCGGTGAGGTTGACGCAGACGCTCGAGCAGCAGGTGTTTCCCGCGGGGCAAGGCCCGCAGCCGACGCAGGTCCCGGCGATGCAGCCCTGCCCCGAGAGGCAGCGACGACCGCACGCGCCGCAGTTGTTCGCGTCGAGCGCGGGGTCCACGCACGCCCCTGCGCAGCAGAGCTGATCGGGCCGACAGCGATCGCACGGAGAGGTCATCAGGCAGCGGCCGCCTTGGCAGGTCGTGCCCGGGCCGCAGGCGACGCCACACGCACCACAATTCAAATTGTCCGACGCGGTGTCCACGCACGAGGTGTCGCAGCACGAGCGCAAAGGGCCGCAACCGCCGGGGCACCCGACGGGCCGACACATCCCGAGCGTGCATCGCGTGTCGGCGGGGCAGCGCAGGCCGCACCCACCACAATTCAAGTTATCCGACTGCACGGGAGCGCACGCGCCCGAGCAGCACTGCTCGCCGGGGTTGGTGCACGGCGCGCCGCGGCCGCACGCGGGGCGACACGCGTTGCTCACGCAGCGTTGGCCCGCGGGGCAATCGGGGTCGAGGAGGCACTCGACGCACGTGTTTGTCGACAGGTCGCACCGGGGACGGGACGAAGGGCAGTCGCGATCGACCATGCACGCCACGGGCACGTCGGGAACGTCCGGCGACGGGACGTCCTCGATCACATCGGGAATTGGCCCGTCGACGATCGGAACATCGGGCCGCGCGCCGTCGGTCCGAGCGTCGAGGGCGGCTCCGTCGGGGCTCGTGCGAAGCTCGGTCCTTCCGCAGGACATCGCGGCGGCGATCGTCGCGACCGCGAGCATTCTC
Source organism: Myxococcales bacterium (assembly GCA_016793325.1). Lineage (GTDB taxonomy): Bacteria > Myxococcota_A > Polyangia > Polyangiales. The sequence goes on from JAEUKI010000043.1 coordinate 25,267, forward strand.
GTGCGAACAAGCATTGGGGGTACACACCTCTCGAAGACACAATCGTCGCGGATCGAAGCGATGGATCAGCGCCAGCGCGTCGCTCGCGCGAATGGTACACAGCTCGCTATTGGGCGCCAGAACACGGGCTTCTTTGCAAATCGACCGCGCGAGTCGTGCGTGAGGCGACTCACTCCCAAGACAGCCGAAATCGCGCAGCGCGACCGCTGTCCGAGATCGAGGGCGGCGCGATGGTCCCGCTGCAGCGGCACAGCGTGAAGCCGTGCGTCAGGCTGCCGCGCCACATGCGCCAATACGCCGCGGGAATCTCGGGCCAATCCACGGTGTAATCGACGTCGCCTTCGCGCTCACCGACGCGCGTGTAGCTCGCGCCTCCGCCGCGCAGGATCGCCCGGACAATCAGCTCGGATCGGCCGAACAGACTGTGCGGGTTCGCGCCGAACACAGCGAAGATCCCTTGGAGCACTGGGCGCAGCGAAGAGTCGAGCAAGCCGACGGTCGCCGCGGCGCCGAAGCGCGCGACCTCGTCCTGACCGAAGAGCCGTTCGATCGTCGAGCAGAGCGCGAGCGGATGTTCGATCGAGACCCACTCGACAATCGAGGGGGGCTCGTCGACGAGCGCTTGCGTCGGAGCCGCGAGCTCGGCGCGAACGCGCTGCTTCCATCGCAGCTGCTCGAGGCACGCCACCTGCGAGCGCCACACCGCGCCTTTGATCGCCGTCGACACAGCTCCCATCGCGACGACGCTAACACAACGCCGCGAGTTGCCATCGGCGCGCTCCAGCGAAACACCGCCGCGCGCTCGCGCCGCGCAGCATTGGTTTCCGCTGGGATTTCAGCGGTCTCGTCCGCTGGCGATCCGCGCAGGGGATCTTCGACGCTCGTCGCGAGATCCGCGTCCTCGAACCTCCAGTACAGTGCGATGCCCCACCTCACCGTCGCGCTGCACTGCTGCGGGGCGCTGCAGCAGAGCAGAGCAGCAGCTCCGATACCGCGCCCGCGACGCGCATCGAAGATCACCTGCGCGGATCGACAGCGGAAGGACCGTCGAAATCCAGTCCAAACCAAGACCGCGGACCGAGAACACGGTCTCGTTCAGCACGACCGTCGCGGGATTGGTTTGAATCCACAGAGTTCGACGGGCTTCGCGGCGGCGCTCGGACGCGCAGCGGGCTTGTAGGTCGACCGACCCGCGCATCGGACACCCACCCAACTCGACATCGCCCGCGCACCGGACTCTCGACGGAGATATCGCTCTCGATCGCCGCAGGTAGGTTGTTGTAGCGACTATGAAAATCACCGAAAAGACTCGACCGCATCGGCGAAACATGGAATAAACACACCCGTTCGCTTTTGCACAGAAATCAGGCAGTTCGAGCCGCTGGACGCAGCCCAATGCGGCCGCGTCGAACGGTCTCGGCGAAGGGGAAATCCATGTGGTTCGTGCGCGCGTGGCAACGGCAGACGATTCGGACTTCGGGCGACGAAGTCTGGACGCTCGGGCGCGCGCGATCACGGGCGCGAGCCGCGCCGAGGGTTCGGCGATGACGCAGTGGAAGCCCGGCCCCGACGCAGAGTTCGATGAGTACGCTCGCTACTTCGAGGTCGACCGACGACGCATCGAACTCGCGCTCGAACGGCTCTCGAGCGGCAACCTGTCGCACCTCGCGGCGCTGGACGCGTCGCTCGCGCGCGCCATGATCTTGAGCGGCGCGCCGAAGCCGTCGACCACGATGGCCACGGCGGACGCCGCCGCGAGCGGCTGCGCTGCGGCGTTGAGCAGCACCTTCGGCAGCGCAGGCTTGCACGTGTGTCTCCGTCGCTCGTCGGGTCGGACGTTTCTCGTTCGCGACAGCGCGACGCACGCGCTGCACCCGATGGCGTGGCTCACCACGCTCTCGTGCGCGATCCTCGCGGGGTGCGACGAGATCGGCGAGTCGCTCGCTCGGCCTCGCGTGATTTTGAACGCGCTTCGCAACATCGAGGAGCACGCGCGCCCCACGTGGACCGCGCTCGCGCTCTACTGGCGCGAGCTCGCGAACGGCCCGGGAGCGCCGGACTACGCAGTGCTCGAGCGAGCGGCGGATCGACCGAATTCCGACCACACCGCCAAGCGCTTGCAACTCACGCTGTTGTTGCCGACGCTCCGGCTCGCGGCGTCGCTTACGAGCGAAGACGACTTTGCGTTCGCGTCGGTCGTGAGCGACGAGCTTCGCGCGCTGCGCGGGAGGACGAACTGCGAATCGCTCTTGCCCGTGCTCGCGCTCGTCACGAAGGCGGCGGCGATGGGCCGACCGTTGCCCGCTGCGGTCGAAGCGCTCGCTCCGCTCGACGCGTCGATGCAGTCGAGACGACCGAGCGCCCACCTGCGGTTTCCAGACGAGTGGCTGTGGCATTTGTGATCGCCGACCGCGACGCGGTGACTTCGGAGCAGCCTCCCGGCGACCCACATTCGCGCGAATGTCGGGACATCTCGCGTCGGGACGCGAGCAGCCCGCGCAATCAACCGCGCGCCGAGCGATCACGAGCGCGTCACGACTCGTGAAATTTCACCTCGTTTCGCGACGATCCCGCACGGCACATCCGCTCACTGCAGAATCTTCAGAACGTCGTTTCGACGCCGCGGCTGCTCGGCTACGATCCTCCCGTGTCGCGAGGCTGCGTGTCGCGCGACGTTCCATCGCTGAACGGACATCGTACGAAACCATTTTGCAGCGGACGCGGGCGGAGCATCAACGTCCGCGCATGTCGTGTGGAGGGCTAAGCTACCGTGAACGACCGACGAAAGAGCCCGCATGTCGGCGACCTCGTCGGAGGCAAGTACCAGCTGCTCAAGAAGATCGGCGAGGGCGGCCACGGCCGCGTGTACCGAGCGATCAACGTCCTGCTCGATCGCGAGGTCGCGATCAAGGTGTTGAAGCCCGAGTTCGTCGCCGACGAGGCGTCGAAGAAGCGGTTCTTTCGCGAGGCCAAGACCGCCAATCGCGTGCGCCACCCCAACGTCGTCGACGTGCTCGACGTCGGCGACAGCGAAGAGGGGCCATGGATGGTGCAAGAGCTGCTCGTCGGTGAGCCGCTCTCTGCGATGCTCGTGCGCGAGCGAGCGCTGCCCGTGGACAAGGCGATCGAGCTCCTGTTGCCGGCGCTCTCGGCGCTCGCGGTGGCGCACTCCAAGGGCATCGCGCACCGGGATTTCAAGCCAGAAAACGTGTTTCTCGTCCGCGGCGAAGGCGGCGTTCCGACGGCGAAGGTGCTCGACTTCGGGCTGTCGAAGTCGACCGTTCGCTTCGGCGCTGTCCGCGAGAGCGACAACATCACCGCCACCGGCGCGATCATCGGCACGCCCGCGTACTTGTCGCCCGAGCGCGCGCGCACCGAGAGCAACGGCGACGTGCGCGGAGACGTGTGGGCCGTCGGCGTGGTCCTCTACGAGTGCACGACGGGCGCGCTGCCGTTCGTCGCGACGAACGTGCGCGACATGTTCGTCCGGATCTGCCGCGGAGATGTGATTCCGATCGAAGAGGTCCTTCCCGACATCGACCCAACGTTCGCGGCCATCGTGATGCGCTGCCTCGAGTATCAACCCGAGGACAGGTTCGCTTCGGCTGCGGAGCTCGTCGAAGAGCTTCGTCGGTTCGTCGAACAGGATGACAGCTCGGGCGCACGTTCGGAGCCCCCGCCGCCGCAGGCCAACGTCCCGCCGATCGAACCGCCGCCCGACGAGCCCGAAATCGATCACGCGACCGCGACGAGCGACGAGCCACCGGCGCTCGAGCAGCCGTCGAACGCGCTCTACGAGACGCCGCTCTCTGGCGAATCGAGCGCGCGCGCTTCGCAGTCGCCGCTGCCCACGACGACCGCGCGATCGGATCGGGAGGACGCCCGCCGAACCGCCGAGCGCGCTTCGACAAACGCCAACCGATCGCTCACCGTGCTGCTCGCGATCGCCGTGATCGCCCTGGTGGTTCAGTGGCGCGCGAATCGCTCGACGGACAACGCGCGATCGACCGCTGGCCCGGGAGCGACGCCCGCCGCGGTCGACGCGGCGCTGTCGCGCGCGACCGCCGACGCGGGGTCGACGAACGAAGACGCGCGGCGCGGCGCCGAGCCGTGACGCGAGGTTCTGTCAGAGATATCCCTCGAAATCGTACACGCGCGAGTCCCACTCGAGGCCCTCGAACAAGTGGTGGAGCACCGCGCCGTCGGTCACCGTGATCACGAGCGTCGCCTCGGGATCGCTGTCGTCAGCGCCTTCGCCGCGGGGATGATTTCGTGGGTCTTCGATGGTCACCGACGCGATCGCGCCCTCGGCCGCGTCGACGAAGGCTGGGTAGTCGGTCGGGAGCGTGGCGGTGTAGCGCCCGTTCGACCGGCCCCAGCTCGCGTAGCGAGGCGGATCGCTCGCGTTTCGTGACGAGACGCTGGCGTACTCCTCGGGCGTGAGCTCGACCTCTTCGCCGTGCGCCATCGCGAGCCAGCGCTCCAACAGCGCCTTGCGAGGGTGAGACTTCGCGAGCGCGTGGGCCTTGTCGCGCACGGCGTTCGAGACGTCCCAGAGGTACTCTTCGCGGCACTTCCAGTACGAATCCGTGAGCGTCTGGAGCGCGATGTTCTTGCGGTCCTCGATCGCATACACGTCGGGGTGAACGATCGTGTACCGCGCTCGGAGGACCGGTCCGCGACGATTGATAACGCGCACACGAAAAAGGTCGCTGCCCATCGTCGCTCTCCTCGGGTTCGCTCAGAGCCCGCTGCAATTGGCAGCAGAGAAGTCCGCGGCCATCCCAGGGACGCCCTCGGCGTTGCGGATCTGCCACCGAGGAGCGGGGTCGCTCTCGCCCATTCCAACGCAGGAAATCCGGCCCGAAATCGTCCGCGACGCCTCGGCGTACCCCGTCACGGTGACCGTGCACTGCGCGCCGCACTCGCCCGTCGCGACCGCGGCTCCTTCGCGGAGCGTGACGGTGCACGTCGTCGCGTTCGCTCCGAGGGCGCTCGGCGCGGTTCCGCCTCCGCCCGCGCCGCCGAGCTCGAGCGTCGCGCCGTTGGGATCGGTCGCCTTGAACGCCACTTCGAACGTCCTCGTCGCCCCCTCGCCGCTCACGCGGGATCGACACGAGAACACCCTCGGGTCGGGTCTCGGCATCGGCAACGCCGTGTTCACCGCGCGATGCACGGCGCGCTCGCAAGCCTCGGCGCTCGCGTCGCCGCCGTCATCCGCGGACGCGTCGGTCGCGACGCAGCGACGCGCGCTCCATCGAACGAGCCCCTCGGGACCTCCGTTGCACGCGACGAGCGCGAAGAGCCCCGCAACCAACAGCGATCGAACGCTACGAAAGTTCATAGCGAACGAGCATAGCCCGTACGCTCACTTGAGGGCGTTGACCCAGCGCGTAAGAAAATCCCGCATGTTCGGCCGTCGCTGCGGGTCGAGCGCGCAGGACTCTTCGAGCAACGCCACGAGCGCCGCGCGCTCTTTGGCAGACCGCGGGAGCTGATCGACGGGCAAGTGCATGGTCCCGTGTCGAACGAGCACCGTGGCGAGCTCGCTGCAGTCGTCGAGGTAGGGGTTGGTTCCTGTGAGCGACTCGAAGGCGACGACGCCGAGCGCGTACACGTCGAGCGCCGCGGAGACCGCGCCGAGGCCGCGCGCGATTTCGGGCGCGAGGTAGCCGGGCGTACCGATGAGGGACTCTTCGGCCGTAGGCGACTCGGCGGGGTTCATCTCTGCGGCGATCCCCAGGTCGATCACGACCGCGCGGACGAACTGCGCGCGACCGAGGCTCTCGGCGGTCAGCTCGCCCTCGAGGCCGTCGAGCTGCACGAGGATGTTTCCCGGTTTGACGTCGCGATGAATGATCCCGCGCGAGTGCAAGTGCGCGAGGCCTCGCGCCGCGTCGCGCAGGATCAACTGCAGAAACCGCAGGTCGATCGGCCCCACCGCGCGCAAGATCGTCTCGAGCGACGCACCAGGAATCAACTCGACCGCGATGTACGCGCCCTCGTCCACGAACCCCGCGTCCACGAGCGACACGACGTTCGGGTGAACCACGGACGCGAGCGTCGCCATCTCGCCCTCGAAGAGCTTTCGCGTCGTCTCAGCGTCGCCTCCCACGTAGCGATCCCACGGGAGGAGCTTCACGACGACGCGCTTTCCCGGCGCGGGACCTTCGGCGAGCCACGTGCTTGCCATCCCGCCCTCCGCCGCGCTGCCGAGGGGCCCGAGCACCTTGAGTCGCCCGATGAAGCGAACGCTCTCGGCCCGCGCGTCGCTGATCTGCGACGCTTGCGCGCGCACCGCGACGAGCGCCCTGGCGAGCGTCGCGCGAACAACCGGGCCGATCACCGGGCCGCACGCGGTGGCGATCGCTTCGGAGAGCGCGCCGAGGTCCGCGACGTACTGCTCGACGATCTCTGCGCGCCGCGCGGCGTCGACGAATTTCAGCGACGTGCTCGTGAGCGCGCGGTTGAGCTTGAGCGCTTTTTCTTCGAGCGTGTCTCCCGACGGAGCGCTCGCGGCGTGCTCGCTCGCGGTGAGCCCTTCGATCGCGTGCTCCCTCGCGCGCTTGAGCTTGTCCGCGATCGCGGCCACCGACGCGAGGTCGAACTTGGGCAGGCCCGACCAGTGAACCTCGGGCTTCTTTCCGTCGAGGTCCGTGAGGACCTTCGCGAGGTCGGCGGTGAGCGTCCCGACGCGACAGCGCGCGCCGCTGACGGACGCGAGGTCCGCGAGGTCCTTGGGCTCTGCGCGCTTGTTCTTCGCGAGCTTGTCGATCGAGAAGTAGAGCTTGTCGATCGCCTCGTGCGCGACGCCCTCGAGCGTCCTTCGCACGCGGTTGTGCAGCGGTAGCTCGCCGCCGCGCACGGCCATCCACGCGAGCGCCGAGAGCACCGCGCCGTCGCCGAGCGAGAGCGAGAGCGACTCGCACAGCTCGGTGAGCGTGCTGATCACGTATCGCTGCATCGCCGGCGATTTGACCGACGGATCGTCGGCGAGCCGCTCGAGCGTCTCGAGCACTTGCTCGCGCAAAACGCGCTCGCGATCCTGCGCTTGCGTCGTGTGCGGCTCGATCTTCGGGAGCACCGCCGCCGATCGCAACAGCCACCTTCGCCACGTGACGGTCGCGGGCGTCGGGCGACGGAGGCCCATCCACGTCGTGCGCAAGAGCTTGGCCCGCAGCGCCTCGGCGTACTCGAGCGCGGCGCGGCGCGCAGAGGGGTCGGCGATGCGCTCGGCGACGACGAGGACGTCACCGTCGATCACGAGGTCGAGGACCTCTTCGAGGACGATTCCTGCGCGCGTCGCTGCGCGCGGATGATCGAGGCCGACGGCCTTGAGCGCCGACGCGACGGACTGCTCGGTGTGCGCGACGAACTCTTCGACGGCGCCCGCGATCGACGGGTCTTCGGGCGCATCCGCGGCGCGCTTGGCGGCCTCGACGAGCAGCTGCCACGGAGAGAGCGAGCCTTCGTCTCCGACGCGCGCGATGAGCGCGTGCGCGCGATCGGACAGCTCGCTCTCGGCGGGAGACGCTGGGCGATACTGCTCGATCAACGCGCGGAGCGAGAGCGCGATGCCGCCTGCGGCGTGCGCGAGGTTCGGCGAGCGAACGGAGAGCTCCCTCAACGCGATGGCGAGCTGCGCCCACGTCTCGGGGCCGCCTCGCGCGGCGAGGGCGCGCGCGGACTCGGTCCACTTGTCGTCGATTCCGTCTGCTTGTTCGGGGAGCGCGACGGCGAGCGCTGCGAGCTGCCACGGCTCGGTCTGCGTGTGGTCGAGCGCGGCGCGACGCTCGTTGAGGACATCGGGCGCGAGGAAGCTCAAGCACCCGAGCGCCGCGTGCGCGCGACGGCGGACGGTGAGCTCGCTCGTCGGCTCGAGCAGCGCTTGGAGCAGCGGCGCGACGCCGGGGAGCACGCCCGCGAGGCGGCCCGCCGCGCGCGCGGTGCGAGACCACACAGAGAACCGACCGTGCGCGATTCCCTTGGGAATCGCCTCGCGAACCGCGCGCAACGACGCCTCGGGCAACCCCTCGACGTACTGCGGGTTCGCGGCGAGCGCGGTCAACAAGCGCGAGGCGCGGAGGGCGGGTCGACCGACGCCATCGAAGCCCCATCGAAGCGCGTTGGGCCACCACGGCATGCGCGCGAGCTCGGCGAGCGCGGGCTCGTAGGAGCCCGCGAGGTCAGCGTCGAGCAGCAGCAAATCGAGCAGCGATTCAGCGAAGGGCGCGAGCACTGGCGCCTCGGGATCGAGCGACGCGAGCGCGTGGAGCGCGGCGCTGCCCGAGTGCGCGGGGGTTCGCTCGAGGTACTTGCGGAGCGCGTTGGAGAGGATGTTGCGCTCCGCGGCCGTGGGCTCGGGCGCGCCGCGCGCGACGGCGGCCATCGACGCGCGAACGCCGCCGACGACGAGCGCGGGATCGATCGCGCCCTCGCGCGCGCGGGTCCACGCGCGCATCGCGCGAGCGAGCGCTGGAAGGACGTCCGTCGGCGCCGCGGCGGTGCGCTCGGGCCTGTGGGCGAGCGCGTCGAGCACCAAGAGAACCGCGGTCGCCGCCGCGGCCATCACGCGCGCATCGACGAAGGGAACGTCCTTCGGCGACGCCCACGACCACCATCGTTCGACCGAGTGCGCGCGCTCGTCCTCGTCGTGCGCGTTTGCGACGCCGACCCAAAACGACGCGACGGACTCGTCTTCGAGTCGATCGGTGAAGCGCAAGAGCGCGAGCGCTTGTTCGTCGAGCGACAGCGGCTCGATCGGCGCGGAGGGCGCGGCGGATCCGCGCGGGGGCCTTAGCGAAGCGCGCCCCTCGGGGCTCGGCGGGCGCGCCGTCGAGCGCACACCGCTGCGAAAGACCGGCTCATCCGGCGAGGCGTGCTCAGCTCCATCGCGTGGCGCGTCCGACGTTGTCACAGGTCCCGAAACAGTATCGCACGAACCGCGGTCGCGAATCGTTGTACTGTCGACGAGCGCAGTGTTTCGGATTCCCGTCGACGAGTCGCTCGATCTTGCGTTGCTCGAGCCCCGACATGCGCCGCTGTTGTACGCGGTGGTCGACGAGAACCGAGCGCACCTACGTCGCTACCTTCCGTGGGTCGACGCCACGCGAAACGTGAACGACTCGGTGCTCTTCATTCAGGGCTGCCTCGAGCAGTTCGCCCGCGGGGTGTCGGTCAACGTGGGCATCTTCTCGCGCGGGCAGCTCGTTGGAATGAGCGGGACGCACACCGTTCAATGGGCCAATCGAAGGACCGAGCTCGGCTACTGGCTCTCGGAGCGATGGCAGGGCAAAGGGTTGATGACGCGCGCGGTGCGAGGGCTGGGGACGTACTGCGTTCACTCGCTCGGGCTCAACCGACTCGAGATTCGCGCGGCGACGGACAACACGAGGTCGCGCAAGGTGGCCGAGCGGTTGGGGTTCAAGCTCGAGGGCGTGAGCAGGCAGGCCGAGTGGCTCTACGATCACTTCGTCGACCACGCGATCTACGGGATCCTCGCGAGCGAGTGGCGCTGAGCCCCCCGGGGACGGTGCTCTGATCCTCACGTTTGCAATCGGCCGCATCCTCGTCCTCGCGGATCCATGTAGGACATAGAGGGTATTTGACATAAGGCTCAGCGGCTTATGTCAGACACCCTCTAGATCCTGTATAGAAATCCCGCAGTGGCGATCGAGCCAATTGCAAACGTGAGGATCAGAGCACCGTCCCCGGGAGGGCCCGCTGCGAGGGGCCGCTGTACTCGTTGTCGGGGCGCACGAGGCGGCCCTCGGCGCGCACCTCGGCCCAGTGCGCGAGCCACCCGCACGCGATGCCCAACACGAACGCGGCGACGTAGCGACTCGGGTCGACGCCGAGCGTCCCGAGCAAGGCCGCGCCGTACAAATCGATGTTCGGGTGCACGCCCTTTGGCGCGAAGAGCGGCGTCGCCGCGGTGGCCACGGCTTCACACGTCTCGAGCAGCGGCGCGTGTCCCATCGCCCGCATCGCCGCGCGCAGCGGAGGAACCCTCGGGTCCGCGACCTTGTACACGCGGTGCCCGAAGCCCGGCAGCCGCTCTTTTGCCGCGTGCTTCGCGCGCACGAACGCCGCTGGATCGCCGTGCGCTTGCGCCGCTTCGAGCATCGCCCGCGCTTGCGCCGTCGCGCCTCCGTGTCGCTCGCCCGAGAGCGTCGCGCACGCTGCAGAGAGCGAGGGTCCCGCGTTGGCTCCCGCGCTCGCGGCGACGCGACACGCGAAGGTCGACGCGCTCAGGCCGTGCTCGCTCTCGAGGTTGAGCAGCACTTCGAGCGCGCGCAGCGAAGCGTCGTCGAGTCGGTTCGCGCCGAGCGCCGCGAGCGAGCGCCGCGCGTAGCTCCATTGCGCAGGCGGCGGCGCAAACCCCGCCACCGCCGCGACCACACTCGGGACACGCCCGAGCACCCGCGCGCAACGCTCTGCTACAGGAGCCGCGCGCGCCGTCGCGTCCTCCGCGAGCACCATCGCAGCGCTGAGCGCGTCCGCTTCGGAGCGCCCCTCTCGCAACGATCGCGCGATCGAACGATCGTGCTCGGTCAGCTCGGCGCCCGCGCGAATCGACGCAGCGAAGCGCTCGCGATCGGCTGAGCCCGAAGGCAGCTCCCCGTGCAACACGAGGAACGCGACGTCTTCGTACGGCAGCCGCTCGGCGAGCTCTTGCAGCAAGTAGCCGCGAATGAGCGCGCGACCTGCGAGGCCGTCGACGTGCGCGATCGCGGTTCGCGCGACGAGAACCCCTTCGAGGCTTCCATCGGTCGGTGCCACCAACGATGCCATGACGACGCCGAGCCTAGCGCGAGTGCATCGCTCACAGCGAGCGCAGAAACTCGACGAGCTCGCGCAGTTCGCGCGGCGAGAGGTGCGACGTGCGGCCGTGTCGATCTCCGACGTTGCGCGCCACGAGCACATCTTCGAGTGTTCTCGCGCTCCCATCGTGGAGGTACGGGGCGCTGTCCCAGAGACCCCGCAGCGCCGTCGTGTCGAACGCGCACGCGGCCCGTGGGTGTCCCGAAAAATCTTCGTGGTCTCGGTCGAGCGCGTTGCAGGTGCCGACGTTCCACAAACGAAGCGGGCCCGCGAGATCGAGGGACGGATTGCCCGCGCCCGAGTCCGTAAACGACGGCCCCGAGTGACACTGCGCGCACCGCGTGTCCTCGCGAAAGAACACAACCCGACCGCGCGCCGCGATCGCAGCGTCCACTGTCGGCGGCGGCGGCGCAGGAATCCCGCGCTCGACGAAGGCCGACACCGCGTCGAGAAACGGCGCGAGCACCGTGTCGTCCGGCGCGAAGTGACCGCCCTGCTCGACGTTGATGGTCTTCCAATACTCCCGCAGCGAGCGTCGCGCCGCGGTGCGAAACAAGAAGCCGTCGACGCCGCCTGCGTTGGTGGGAGTGTCGCGAGGACCGTGCTCGAAGTGCCACGTGATTCGGTTGGTCGTTCCCTCGGGATGGCAGCTCGCGCACGCCATCCAGCGATTGGTCGTCACGGGGACGTCCGTGTCGTTCGCCGTGAAGAACACGCGCTGTCCCAGCCGTAGCTCCGCGGGCATCGGGTCGACCTCGCGCAGCTCGATCAGCGTCGCGCGGCGCGCGAGCGAGACGCGCCCATCGCCATCGCGGCGCAGCTCGAGCGCGGCGACGTTTCCTGTGTTGCGAAGGTCGACGAACGCGCGCGCGCCGTCGCGGGTCAGCGCGATTCCCTGCGGCCAGTGGCCCTCGAGCGGGCGCAGCAACCCCACTTGTACGCGGCGCGCGACGTCGATCACGAGCACGTCTTCGCTCGCTTGGGCCACGACGAACGCGAGGCTCCCGTCCGCAGAGAACTGCACCGCCCGAGGACCAGAGATCACGTCGCCGAACGCGCCGTCTTGCCCCGCGAGGCGCGCGTCGATCGAGAGCGTCTCGCTCGGCGTCGAAGCGTCGATCGGCAGCACAGAAACCGCTGCAAACACAGTGCTCTCGAAATCGAGCGCCGGCTGCGGCGTGTCGTCGCCGTGCAGCTCGTGCGCGACCCAGAGCGCGCCCGTCGTCGGGTGCAGCGCGAGGTCGTAGAGAGAGCGGGGCTTTCCGTGCGCGAGCGTTCGATGCGCGCGGGGAGCGACCTCGGGCACATCGCGCGCGGACACGATCGACAGCGTGGGCGCGAGGCGGAGCGTGGTCGTTCCAGGGCCGTGGAGGTGCGAGACGTGCGCGATCGCGCGGCGAGGGTCGACGACGAGCCCCCACGGAAGCGACGAGACGCGCGCGCGACCGCGCTCTTCGAGTGAGCTCGCGTCGAGCGACAGGACCACCTCGTCCGCCGCGCACGTCGCGACGACGAGCGACGATTCACCCTCGAAAAACGCTGCCGAAATGGGTCGTGCGCACACGCGCCGTCGCGCCGTGATCGCGCCGTCGGTCACCCGCACGAGCGCGACCTCGCCCGATCGCTCGAGCGCCACTGCGACGCGCGAGCCGTCCGCGCTCAGCGCAAACGATCGCGGCTGGTACGCGGGCGCGAATCGTCCTCGCACATCCGCCGTCGGCATCGGTCCGAACCGCACGCGACGCGATCGTCGCGCGGCGATCTCGAACACGACGAGCGCGTCCTCGTCGGGGGCCAACACGTAGAGCGTCTGCTCGTCGGGCGAGAGTGCGATCGTCGAGGCGTGCGAAGAAGCCGAAGCCGCGCGACGCGAGCCCGCTTCAACTGTGCCTCCGTCGGAGGGCATCGGAGGAGCTCCGCACGCGGCGAGCCATCCGACGAAGAGCGCAGCAAAACCGCGGCGAATCGTCGCGCTCATCGGACCACCTCGAACGTCACGCTCGTCGCGAGCGCCGCCGGCAGCGCGGCGTCGTCGATCTCGGGAACACAATCGCGGTCGCGGTCCGCCGTCGGCCGCTCGCCCTCTTGTCCCGTCTCGCCCGTCAGCGCGCGCTCGGCCATCTGCAGCCCTCCGCGCACGAGCCCGTCGCGCACGTACACGCACTCCGAAGGCCAATCGACACGGTCGTCGCGGTCGCGATCGTTCCACCCGTTGAGGATCAGCTTCGACGCGCGCGTCCACCGCGCGAGCACGCGCTGACCGAGCGCGCCCTCGCCCGGCCTCGACGCGACGAGCTTGTAGATCTCTCGCGCGGCCGCTGTGAAATAACCCCACTGCTCCGCGCTCCAGCGCAGGTCGTTTGCGTCCTCGCGGCTCGCTCCTGTGCGATAGAGCCCGAGCGATTCGTCCCAGCGCTCGCGCTCGAAGCGCTGCCACACGCGCAGCGCTCGGTCGCGATAGCGCACTTCGCCCGTCGCGAGGTGCGCCTCCAAGAGCCCTCGCACCGCCGCGAGCTCGTCCTCGAGCCGCGACGGCTCGGCCATCACGCGGCCGTCGCGGACGACCCCGCGCCGCACTTCGCCCTCGTCCGTCGTGAGCGAATCGACAAGCATTTGCGCGTGAACTCGAATTCGTGTGCCGATCCTCGCGACCGCGGTCTCCTCGCCGAACAACCGCCGCTCGCCCTCGTCGAGGGACGATCGCGTCGCGCGCGGATCGGGCGTCGCGTCGCCGTAGAGCACCAGCCTCCCGGTGATCGACCGCCGAGCCAGCCGCAACGTCTGAACGACCATCGCGACGTCCTGCACCGTGAGCGTCTCGCTCGCGCGGCCCTCGAAGCGCGACGACGACGTGTAGCGCCCCGCGCTCGCGTCGCGCAAGAAGCCCTGCTCGAGGACGAGCAACGACCAGCGAAGCGCCGCGCGAAAGCGCCCTCGCGCGAACGCGCGATCGAAGGGATCTCCGTCGAAATACGCGCGCGCCGTCGGGCTCGCGCCGACCTCCGGGTTCTGGTCGTCGACGAGCGCGAACAGCGTCGCGAACGCGCTCACGAGCGACAGCTGCGCGGCGAGCGACGGGGCGCGATCGGTCACGCGAAGCTCGTCGACCGAAGGAAACCCCGCGACCGTGTCCTCGCGCTCGTCGACGGCGATGCGCGCGGGCATCCACCGCGGCGGCGAGTCGAGCGCGTACGCGTCGAGCTCGCGCATCGACGAAAAGCCTGCAAAACCAGGGCTTCTCTCGCGCACGAGCGCCGTCGAGAGCAGCCACTCGGTGGTCGCGAGCGCGCTCGCGACGAGCAGCGCCCCGTGGAATCCTTCGATGTCGCTCGCGCCGAGGTACACGCCCCCGCGGCTCGGCGAGCCGTCCTCGCGTCGACCGACGACGTCGTTGCGCTCGGCGCCCACGCGCGCGAGGTCCGCGGGCGCGACGCTCGCGACGGCGCGGCCTTCGCCGTCGTGAAAGAGCTGGAGGTAGTTCACGATCCAGAGCGCGTTCTTCCACAACGTCGCGCCGGTCGCGCCCGCGCTGAGCTCGCGCTCGACCTGACCGAAACGCGAGGGCAAGTGCAGCGAGCTGTAGCCGCACTCGTAGTCGCCGACGAGCACGCTCTGTCCCGCGGACGCGCCGTAGCCGCCCTCGATCGTGCAGCCGCGCGCGATGTTGTTCGACGGTCGAATCGTAGGGTCGAAGCCCACGAACGGGACGCTCGTCGCCCACAGTCCGCCGAACCCCAACCGATTGAGGGGATTGTCCTCGGGCACAGGAACGGTCACGAACCCCTGCGGTCTCGCGTCAGCTTGCACCCTCGTGCCCGCGTGCGTCGCGAGCGCTGCGCTCGTGACGAGCGCGCGCATGGCGTCGATCGCCGACTGCCCTCGGAGCGCGGGTCTCGCGAGCGATCCGTCGTCTGCGCTGCGAAGCCGCGCGAGCGTGGGCGAGAACACCAGCGAGAGCCCGGCGCCCGACTCGAACGCGACGTTGTTCATGGGCTGTCGCGAGTACTCGTAGGACTCGACGGCGGCCGCGTAGCCCGTCGGGTCTGTGCGCGCTCCGCTGTCGTCTTCGTAGCGATCGGGCTCGCGCGCGTTGCGATCGTACCCCGCGAGCGCGCGGCCGATGAACTCCGCGAAGGGCTCGCCCGACGTCTGCATCTCGACCCCAGCGCGCATCGCGCGTTCGGTGTCGAAGCGAACGTCTCGCGACGCGACGCGCAGCGCGCCGTAGGGCGCGAGCGATCTCGATTGTGTGTGTCGCGGAGGTCCCGCTGGTCGAGCCCCCGCGTCCGACGGCGACGACGGACGGCGGCACCCCGCGAGCGCGAGCGCGCAGCCGAGGGTCGTCCATCGCAAGATCGATCGCGTCGAAGACACGAGCTCGTTGCGTAGAGTGACGAGGGGACGGCGACCGTGTCCACCGAGACAGTGCGCGAAAAATCCGCGCGTTCAGTCTGTGCCCGCCCTCGACGGCGAGGGACCGACGACACAGTGGTGCGCCCCCCCGATGAGAGAACCGCTCCTTCCGGACACGATTTCGATCACGCGCAGGAGCGATCTCGCGCCCATCGAGGCAGCGCTCGACGCGGCGCTCGTCGTCGTTCGCGAGCGTCACTGGATCGAGAGCACGACCGTCGAGCGCGCGGGCACTGGGAGTTCGCCGGTGTATTTGCTGGACGACTGCGTGGTGAAGATCGTTCCGCCGCAGTGGAGGCTCGAGCTCGATCGCGAGGTCGAGGCGACGCGCGCGGCGCATGGACGAGCCACGGTGCCAACGCCGGAGCTTCGCGCGACAGGGACGATCGACGCGTGGGCGTACCTCGTGTGCGAGCGACTCCGCGGAGTCTCGCTGAAGGACGCCGCGAGCGCGATCGACGCGCGAGGGCGCGCGAGGGTGAGCGCGCAGGTCGGCGAGGCGCTCGCGTCGCTCCACGCCGTTTCGACCGAAGGGCTCGACGTGCTCGCGTGCGACTGGGACGAGTTCACTCGCTCGCGCGTCGCCGCGGTGCAGGATTTTCAGCGACGAACGGGGCTCGCCGAGGCCGCGGTCGCGCGCGTGCCCGCGGCGCTCGCGGAGGCCGAGCCGCTGATCCCGGACGCTCGGCGCGCGTTTCTACACGGTGATTTGCACCACGAACACGCCCTCGTCGCGCGCGACGGCGACGAATGGAACCTCGTCGGCGTCATCGATTTCGGCGACGCCATCATCGGCCACCCCGAGTACGACCTGATCACGCCAGCGTTCTTCGTGACCCAGGGCGATCGCGACGCGCTCCTCGCGCTGTTCGAGGGATTTGATTTCGTGTGCAACGAACGCTCGTCGCGGAGGCTCGCGGCGTGGTCGGCGCTGCACCAGTTCAACGCGCTCGCGCGGTTTCTTCCGAAAGATCACGGCGCGGACGCGCTCGACGTCCTGCGCGAGCGCTACTGGCCCACGGGGTAGCGTCGATCGGAGCTCTACGCCTTCGTCGCGACGACGATGTTGCAGACCGCCTCGAGCACGAGGGGACGATCGTCGCCCCCTGCGAGCGAGCGAAAGTGATCGAAGACGCTCACGCGAACGGCCTCTCGCTCGCGGTCGTCGCACTGCCGGAGCAGCGCCCCGGAGACGGGGTTGTCGAGCATCGCGCCCCACACCTTGGACCAGTCACCGAAGGCGATCGACGCGTGAAATGGCAGGACGTCCAGCGATCGCCACGCGCCGCACTCACGCACCTCGCGCGCGAGCGGCTCGGCCTCGGAGACCTCGAGCCAGCTCCCCTTGGGCGGCGGACCTTTGAAGCGCTCGGGCAGCGCCCGGCCCATCGGCGCCATCTGCTCGCGGAGCATCGGGTTCGTCGCAGGCGATTGCCACACCGATGCCAGAAACGTCCCTCCCGAACGCAGAACGCGCGCGGCCTCGCGCCAACCCGCCCGACGATCGCCGAACAAGAAGATCCCGAAGCACGAGAACACAGCGTCGAACGACGCGCTCTCGTACGTGAGCGCCTCGCCGTTTTGCACCTCGCATCGGAGCTGCGCGCTCGTCGCGCCGAGCGCCTTCGCGCGGCGCTCGGTGAACGCGAGCATTCCCTCGGACCAATCGGAGGCGACGATCACGTCCGCGCCGCCGTTGGCGAGCGAGCGCTCGAGCGCGGGGATCGCGAGCGCGCCCGTGCCCGCGGCGATGTCGAGGACCTTCGTTCCCGGGGGCATGCGCGGGTCGGCGATTCGAAGCATCCCCTTCGCGACGTAGCCCGTGAGCCCCGAGAAGAGCGCGTCGTACGCGCTCGCGTGCTGACTCCACAGCGCGGCACCTTCTTGCGTCATCGCGCGACGATACGCGAATCCCGCCCTCGCTCGCACCGCTGCGTAACCGCCGCGCGCGCGACGCGTACACTCCCTCGCGATGATCAACTGGAAGGAAGTCCTCCGCCTCGCGCGCAGCGGCAATCACCCCGCGCCGCGGACCGTGAAGAAGAGTGAAGCCGAGTGGCGCGCGCAGCTCACGCCGCTCGCGTTCGAAGTGACGCGAAAGCACGGGACCGAGCGCGCGTTCAGCTCGGAGATGTGCTCGCTGTTCGAGCCTGGGCGCTATCGCTGCGTGTGCTGCCAGACGCTGCTCTTCGACGCAGAGACCAAGTTCGATTCGGGCACCGGGTGGCCGTCGTTTACGCAGCCCGTCGCGCCCGAAGTGATCGCGTATCGCGTCGACGAGAGCTACGGGATGGTGCGCGTCGAGACCGTCTGCAACGTGTGCGAGGCGCACTTGGGGCACGTGTTTCCCGACGGGCCTGCGCCGAGCGGCCTGCGCTACTGCATGAACGCGGTCGCGCTCGAAAAGGTCGTGTGAGCGGTCGCCGCAGCGCAGCACACAAAATCGAGATCAGCCGCCGGAGCCCGCGTCTCGGTGCGCGCCTTCGCGCTCGCCGGGCGCCTCGCCCGATCCCGGTCCCGCGCCAGGACCGTAGGCGCCCGCGGAGCGATTGTCGCTCGGCGCTCCGGCGTCCGTGGTCGCGCTCGCGTCTACTGCACCGGCGTCCGATCCGCCGCGTCGACGGCGAGAGCGCGCGTCTTCGGCGTCGCGTTGCGCTTGGATCATCGGCAGTCGCTCGCGCGCGCCGTCGTAGAACTCTGCCGCATCGACGACGCGGTAGAGCGGGCGCCCTGCGTCTCCGCGCTCGCGGTTCTCGGTCTTGATCCATCGAAGGACCATGTCCGCGGCGCGGACGCTCCACGCGTGCGTGTCGTGGAGGAGCACCGTGCCGCCCGCCATGTTTCCGATGAGGCGAATGACGTTCATCGCGACGCCTTCGGCGTCTCCGACCATCTGCCAGTCGTGCGAGTCGATGCTCCAGAGCGACAGCTCGTAGCCGTGCTCTTGCACGTGCCGTTGCACGTCGTCCGAGTACGAACCGTAGGGCGGCCTGAACAAGTGCGGTCTCTGGCCGATCACCCCTTCGATGATCTCGGAGTTGTGCTCGACCTCGCGCGCGATGCGCTCTGGCGAGAGGTTGGCCATGTTCGGGTGCGTGATCGAGTGATTGCCGATCACGTGTCCGCGGCGGTAGGCGTCGAGCAAGATGGCCCGCGCGCGGCCGCGCGTCGGCTCGGAGTCGGTCTCGAGACGCCAGCCGCACACGAAGAACACGGCTTTGACCTGGTGGCGATCCAGGATATCGAGCAGGCGATCGGTCGTCCCCGGCTTGGGGCCGTCGTCGAAGGTGAAGAGAATCTCGCGCGCGCCCGGCCGGCCGAGGGCGAGATCCCACGCGGTTCGAAGGTGCGCGGTCGGGTTGAGCAGCGCCGGAGGCCACACGCGCGCGCTCGCCGCAGCGTCTCCTCGACCGCCATCTCCTCGGGGAATCACCCGCGCGATCGGCCTCACGCCCCCATCCGCCGCGCGCGCCGCGATCACCCGCTGCACTTGCCTTCGCGCGTGGGCATCGTGCTCGTCCGGTCGCGAGCGCCTCGCGCCGAACAGCGTATCGAGGGCCGCGATCACGTCGACCGGGCCGCTGATCCCGCGGACGCGAAGGGCCATCGCCGCCCCGAACGAGACCGCGCCCAGCGCCGAAAGCGATGCGACCGCTCGAAAGAGGGCCTTATTTCGACGACGACTCGACACGGCAGCCCGACCGCTGTTAGCCCAATCCCGCCCAGAGGGAAAGTTCGCGAGCGACCGCATTCGACGACGCCCGTGAACGCTCTTCGCCGAGCCGGTGACAGAGCCCTACCCGAGCCCGATGACTGCAGTCACTCTCGCCTGGCCGCGATCCGTATCGATGACCAGCGCTCAACCCTCTGCTCAAAGCGCCCTCGAAGCGCTGCTCGACCGCGTTCGCGCTGGTGAAGGCCGCGCCGTCGCGGAGCTCTACGATCGATTTCACGGCAAGGTGTACGCGTTCGCGAGGCGCCTGACCGGCGACGACCAAGCCGCGTGGGACCTCGTTCAAGAGGTGTTTCTCGCGGCCCCCAAGGCGCTCGGCAACTTTCGCGGGGACAGCTCGGTCGAGACGTTTTTGCTCTCGATCGCGGTCCACCGCGCGCAGAACCACGTCCGGTCGGCGATGCGACGCCGCAAGATGCTCGACCGCGTCGCGCTCGAGCCGCAGCGAGACATCGAGGACCCCGAGCAGCACCTCGCCCGCGTCGAGCTGCGCGAGCGCCTCCGCCGCGCGCTCGATACACTCTCGCTCGAGCATCAGACCGTGTTCATCCTCTGCGACGTCGAAGAGCGCACCAGCGTCGAGGCCGCGGCGCTGCTCTCGATCCCCGAGGCCACGGTGCGAACGCGGCTCTTTTACGCACGCAAGAAGCTCCGCGCATTCTTCGAAGACCACGCGCGCCACGAAGGAGGCGCACGATGAGCGATCAGCACACGATTTCAAAGGACACGGATTTCGACCGAGCGATCGACGAGCTCCGCGACGTCGACGCGCCGGATCCGGTCCGCGCGGCGGCCACGCGACAAGCGATCCTCGACGCGTTTGCCAAGGACGTTCCGTCCAACGTGCGCCCGCTGCGCCGAGGGTCGCTCTTCGCCCGAGCGCTCTTGCTCGCCGCCGCGCTCGGAGGAACGGCGTTCGCCGCGAACAACACCGTTCGCTGGGTGTCCGCCCGTCGCGCCGCGCAGCAATCGCAGCGCGATCGAGAGGCGCAAGCCTCGCTCGCCCGCGTCGCGTCGTCCCATCGTTCACGGAGCGTCAACGCCCGTCGCGCGCCGGCGCTTCCCGTCACGGAGCCACCCTCGACCGCGGTGATCGCAGCTCCCACGCTCGCGACCGCGACCGAGCCCACGGTCACGACGCAGTCGACCGCAGAGGCGCCCGCGCGCCCCGTGGCGCTCGCCCCTGCGCCGCGGCCGCGCGCGTCGAGCGTCGTCCCGAGAATCACCGAGGCGCCCTCGCGCGTCGAGCCGACGGTCGCGGCGAACAGCGCGGTCGAACCCGCGAACAACGCGCAGCCGACCGCCGCGGCGTCGGGCCCCGACGCGCTCTACCGCGACGCGCACCACGCGCACTTCGTCGAGCGCTCGGCGTCCGTGGCGCTCGCGCGTTGGGATCAGTACTTGAGCGCGGCGCCGGACGGACGCTTCGCGCCCGAAGCGCAGTTCAACCGCATCGTGTGCCTCGTGCGCCTCGGTCGAACGCAGCAGGCGCTCGACGCCATCGACACGCTGCCCGCGTCGCACTACCGACACGACGACGCGGTTCGTCTTCGAGCGAGGCTCGCAGACGGAGGCTCGCCTTGAAAACGTGGGTCGCAGTCGCGGCGCTCGGCCTCGCGGTCGAGCTCGCGTCCGCGGACGCACGAGCCCAAGCGCAGAGCGCCCCGTCGAGCGCGGGGGGCTCTCCTGTGGTGGTCGACGTGCAGGCGCCGCTCGGGCAGGCGCAGGCAGAGGCCGTTCGCACGGAGATCGCCCGAGAAATCGGCGCTCCCGCGCTGCCGCCGACGTCGGGACAGCAGCTCCCCATCACCGCGCAGAGCGCGCGAGGGACGCTGATGATCTTCGTGTCGACCGAGGGGAGGCTCACGGTCCGTTGGCGCTCGACGAGCGGCGCGGAGCTCGAGCGGAGCGTCGTCGCGCCCAGCGATCCGCTGGAGCTCGTTCGGACGATCGGCGTCCTCGCGGCGAACCTGCTGCAAGACCCGTTGGCCGAGCTGCCCGAGCGAGCGCCGCCGGTGCAACCACCGGAGCAGACGATCGTGGTGGTGGCAGAGAGCGCGCTCGCGCTCGAGCCCATCGTCGTTCGCCCCGCGAGCGTGGCCCCCGCTCGATGGCCTGCGTTGCCGATGGACTGGCGGTCGCAGCGAGGGCGACAGCGACTGTCGTTCGGCCTCGACGGCTACGTGAGCTATCGATCGGGCGTCGAGTTCGTCGCGCCCGACGGGTTTCGACAGTGGACGGCGATCTATGCGCTCGGAGGAATGTTTCTCAACTACCACGCGCGACCGTGGCTTCGCGTCGGCGTCAATCAAATCGGCGGCGGCGGGACGGATCGCGGCTGGGGCTACATGAGCCTAGGGCCCTACGCGGAGTTCGTCTTCGCGCCGTGGCAGTGGCTCGAGCTCTACGGCCAGGTCGGACTGGGACTTCAGCTTCAAGTCGGTCGGCCGCTCTTCGGGCTCGCGACGAACGCGCAGCTCACGGCCGGCGCGCGGTTTCGCATCGGGCACGTGTTTTCGCTGGGCCTCGGCGGGCGCGGAGCGTTCACGCTGTCCGGTGAATACGCGCACAACAATCCAACGGTGATCGCAGCGGGCGACGGCGCGCTCGCCGGAGGGATCGAGCTCGGCTGGACGATCGACGGATGAGCGCGCCGACGCTCACCAAGGGAGCAACAACGCGATGCCGAGGAGCGGCGCGGCGACCAAGAACACGACGAGCGAGTAGCCCATGATGTCCTTGGCGCGCAGCCCGAGCAGCCCGAGCAGAGGCAGCGCCCAGAAGGGCTGAAACATGTTTCCCGCCATGTTTCCGTAGGCGACGCCCATGGTGGTCGCGCCGTAGGGCGTCCCGAGGCGACGCGCGGCCTCGAGCATCACGGGGCCTTCGACGGCCCACTCGCCGCCGCCCGACGGCACGAAGAGCTTCGTCACGAGCGACGCGAGAAACGTGTAGAACGGCAGCGTCCGCGCCGACGCAAACGCGATGAACACGCCCGCGATCGCGTGGCCGAGCCCCGAGTCGCGCATCATCACCATGATCGCGCCGTAGAAGGGAAACTGCAGCACGACGCCCGCCGTTCCTCGCACGCTCTGCGAGATGGCCTTGGCGTAGGCGACCGGCGTTCGATACAGCGCCATCCCGACGATCACGAACGCGAAGTTCAACACGTTGTGGTTGATCGCGAGCGCGCCCTTGGTCCACACGTAGTGCCCGAGCGCGACGAGCCCCACGGCGGACACCGCGAGCTGCCAGCCGCGAAACGCGTCCAGTCGCTCGGCGATCGTGCGCGCCGTCGACTCTTGGCCCGTCGCTGCGTCTTCGCCCGGCGCTCGGTCGCGCGCCGCGGGCGCGTCCGCCACGGCGGTCGGCTCGGGCTCGACCTCGCGAATCATCGCAGGATCGCTGGGCGCCATCGCGCGGACGACCCACGGAATCAAGAGCAGCAGCAGCGCGCAGAGGCCGACGTTGACCGGCGTGAACACCGTCTGGCTGAGCGGGATCACGCCGATTTGCGCGGAGAGAAAGTGGCCCGGCGTGTTGATGAGCAGCGGCGCGCTCGCGCTCGTGCCCGCGTGCCAGAGCAGCATGGACATGTACGCGGCCGTTCCGAGCAGCGGGTAGTGCACGCGAACGCCGCGCTCGCGGCACGTTCGAGCGACCTCGCGCGCGAGCATCGCCGCGGTCATCAGCCCGAAGCCCCAGTGCAGCCACCCGAGCGCGAGCGCCGCGGTCGAGACGAACCACAGCGCGCCGCCCTGCGTCTTCGGGATCATCGCCGCGCGACGGATCGCCTTGGCCACGGGAGGCGAGCTCGCGATCGTCTCGCCCGTGACCACGATCAACACCATTTGCATCGCGAACGTCAGCAGGTCCGAGAAGCCCTTGAAGAGCATCTCCGACGCGCTCACGACCGCGGCCGTCAGCGCGAGGGGCGCCGGCGCGCCTGCGCTCACAGGAGCGCCGTAGCGCGCGAGCATCGCGACCGACGCGGCCCACGTGAGGGCGGTCAGCGCGAGCACGAGCACGAACGGGTCGGGCATCACCCGACGCACGAGGCGATCTGCGGACGCGCCGAGCCGCTCGAGCATCGCTATTTCACCGGGCGAAACTTGTTCGTCGCGGCGACGAGCGCCCGCGAGATCCCAGGCTCGTGCATCGAGTGCCCCGCGTCGGGGACGATCACGAACTCCGCGTCGGGCAGCGCCTTGTGCAGCGCCCACGCGCTCTCCATCGGGCACACGACGTCGTAGCGCCCCTGCACGATCACCGTGGGGATGTGCTTGATTTTATGGGCGTCATCGAGGAGCTGCGTGTCCGAGCGAAAGAAGCCCTTGTTGACGAAGTAGTGGCACTCGATGCGCGCGAAGGCCTCGGCGAAGCGATCGCCCGAGAAGCGCTGGATCATGTCCGCGTCCGGGATGAGCTTGCTCGTCGAGCCCTCCCACACGGCCCACGCGCGCGCGGCCTCGAGGCGCACCGCCGCGTCGTCGCTCGTCAGCCGCTTGTGAAACGCCGTGAGCAAATCGCCGCGCTCGGCCTCGGGGATCGGCGCGATGTACGACTCCCAGTAGTCCGCGAACAGGGCGCTCGTCCCGCGTTGGTAGAACCAGTCGATCTCTTGCTTTCGGAGCAGAAAAATCCCACGCAACACGAGCTCGGTGACGCGCTCGGGGTGCGTCTCGGCGTAGGCGAGCGCGAGCGTCGAGCCCCAGCTCCCGCCGAAGACCTGCCATCGATCGATCCCGAGGTGCTCGCGGATGCGCTCGATGTCCGCGACGAGGTCCCACGTGGTGTTCTCTTCGAGGCACGCGTGCGGAGTGCTCTTTCCGCAGCCGCGCTGGTCGAAGAGCACAATTCGATAGACGCTCGGGTCGAAGAAGCGACGGTATTTCGCGTCGCTCCCGCCGCCGGGGCCGCCGTGCAGAAAGACCACCGGCTTTCCTTTGGGATTGCCGCTCTCTTCGAAGTAGATCTCGTGGAGGCTCGAGACCGCGAGCCGGCCGGTTCGGTACGGATCGATCGCTGGGTACAGAAGCGCTTCGCTCATGACGGGCGCGCACGGTACCTTGCGCACCGCACTCATGACCACCAAACCCGCGAAGCCCGGCGCGCCGTCGACGACCGCTGACACCAGCGCGAGCGCCGAGACGCCGCCCGCCACTGCCCTCGATTTCGTGCGAGACCGCGTCGTCCGCGCGCACCCGCGCCTTCGCGTGCTCATCTTGCAGCACCCGCAAGAGCAGGACGCCCTGCTCGGAACGGCCCCGCTCGTCGTCGCGTCGCTCGAGCGCTCGGCGCTCCGCGTCGGACTGTCGTGGGCCTCGCTCGCGCACGCGCTCGAAGAAGAAGAAGCCGAGCCCTCGCGCTGGGCCGTGATGTACCGAGGCTCGCTCGGGCGCGAGCTCACCGAGCGCGAGCTCGCGATGCCGACGCTGCTGCTCGACCGCAAATCGCAGCGCAAATCACCGGACGAGCTGCACCTCGACGGCATCGTCGTCCTCGACGGAACCTGGTCGCAAGCCAAGGCCCTCTGGTGGCGCAACCCCTGGCTGCTCAAGCTCAACCGCGTGCTGCTCCACCCCAAGGAGCCGAGCGCGTACGGCAGGCTCCGCAAGCAGCCGTCCAATCAACACGTCTCGACGCTCGAAGCCGTGGCGCTCGCGCTCGACGGGCTCGGCGAAGACGCAGGCGTGGGCGCGGATTTGCGACGGCTTTTTCGCACGCTCTGCCAGCGCGCAAGAGATGCGGGCGTGACCAACAGCAGCGGGCCCGACGCGCTCGAAGCGCTCGCAGAGGCAGCCGCGCCGGGCGCGAGGCCCAAGGGCGCGAAGAAGCCCGCGAAGAAGAGAGGCCCCAAGCGCGACGACGTGGCATTCTAACGGGGTGAGCAACGCGCCGCGCGCTGACGGACCGACAGCATCGGGCGCTCCCGATGCCGCCCGCTCCAACCAGGGCACCGACGGCGCCGAGCGATCGATCACGAAGAGCGCTTCGCGCGCGACGCACGTCGCGTTGGCCGTGGGCGCGAGGTACGCGTGCTTCTTCTGTCGCACGCGCGAACAGCGCCCGGGCCGCTGCGAGCGCTGCGGTCGAACGCGCTTCGAGCTGAAGGGCGAGAGCGCGAACAGCCGCTTGGTTCAGCTCGCGCGGCGCGTGTTCAAGGCGACCGCGGTGCACGGGTCCAAGCCCGAGCGCGAGCGCGCGCTCACGGTGGTCGCGCACGTGATCGCCGTGGCGACGTCGTTCATGAGCGTGTGGATCGCGCACCACTATTCGAGTTCGTTTTCGGGGCCGACGCTCGTGCTGTTCGCGCTCGCGGCGGTGCTCGGGTACGTCGGCGGATACCTCAGCGTCGCGCTGTTTCTGCTCTTGCTCTTGCTCACGACCGCGGCCGTGGCGCTCGCCGCGACGGTGGGGATCCTCGCGGTCGTCGCGATGATCGCGCCGTTGACGCTGCTCGTCCCGCAGCCGCGCGGGGACGCGCTTCGCGCGCGCATCGGGTCGCTCACCGAACGAGCGATCGCGCTCGTGTTCGAGCCGGTGTTCAGGCTGCGCGGCGCGGGCCCCGTCGCGCGTTGGAAGAAGCCGCGTCGCCACGAGGGGCTGCGCCCGGTTCGCCTCGCGCTGCCTGCGCCCGCGCGCCCCGCGGTTCGCTTCGAAGGGACGCTCGGCCGCTGCCCCGAAGAGGTCTCGATCGCCAACGTCCGCGCGGCCATCGTGGGCGTCGCTGGGTACACCATCGGCGCGCGCGTCGAGGACGCGATCGTCGCGCCGTTCGAGCTCGAGACCGTCGAGGGGCCCGTGCGCGTGGAAGTCGCGGTCGGCGAGGTCGTCTTCGCGGCGAGCGCGACGAGCGGGCAGCGAGAGACCGTCTCGCGAGACCTTCCGACGCAGTGGGGCGTGGCGCACGCGCGACGCAGACCCGAGGCGATGCCGCCGAACGAAGCGGTCGCTGTGTTCGCCGCGCGCAAGGGCGCGCGCGTCCGCGTCGAGGGAGGCGAGCTCACCGAGCGCGCGGCGGTCACCGACCAAGAAGGCTACCGAACCTCGAGCTTCGAGCGCTCGCTCAAGGGAACAGAAGAGCACCCCGTTCGCATCACGATCTTGTGAGCGCCCTACTCGACGCGCACCGTCGACCCAAAGTCCCTTCTCAACCAGCTCCGCTTCGGGTTTGTGACAGGCGCGAACGCGAACACCCTGTAAAGTCCTCGGCACTCGCTCTTGCCTGTCATCCTTCTAACCCGGCTCCCGCTGTAGGTCGGACGCACATCGATGACACCGCTCACCGCAGCGCGCGCGCAGATGGAGGTCTCGCTCGCGTTTCACATGATCTTCGCCGCGCTCGGCATCGGGATGCCCCTGCTCATGGTGCTCGCCGAGGCCCTGTGGCTGCGCACCAAGCGCGACGAGTACCGCGCGCTCGCGAAGACGTGGGCCAAGGCCACCGCCCTTCTCTTCGCGGTCGGCGCGGTCTCGGGGACGGCGCTCTCGTTCGAGCTCGGGCTCTTGTGGCCGGGCTTCATGCGCTTCGCGGGCGCGGTCATCGGTCCAGCGTTCGCGATGGAGGGCTACGCGTTCTTCATCGAGGCTATTTTTGTGGGCCTGTATTTGTACGGCTGGGATCGATTGAGCCCGAAGGCCCATTTTCTCTGCGGAATTCCTGTCGCGCTGTCGGGGCTCTTGTCGGGCGCGTTCGTCGTCGCGGTCGACGCGTGGATGCAGACGCCCGTCGCGTACACGATCGTCGACGGTCGCGCGGCGCCGCTCACCGGGTGGGCTGTGTTTCTCGCGCCCTCGTGGCCCACGATGGCCGTGCACTCGTCGCTGTCTTGTTACGCGGCCACGGGGTTCGCCGTCGCCGGCGTGTACGCCCTGGGAATCCTCAGGGGAAACGACGATCGCTACCACCGCGCGGGGCTGCGCATCGCGCTCGCGGTGGCGTCCGTGGCGATCCTCGCGCAGATGCCGAGCGGCCACAGCTCGGCGCAGCACGTCGCGAGCGCGCAGCCCGTGAAGCTCGCGGCGATGGAGGCGCTCTACCACACCGAGCGCGGCGCTCCGTTGCTCGTGGGGGGGATCCCTGATCGGGCGAACGAGCGGGTTCGATTCGCGATCGAGCTGCCGAAGATGCTCTCGCTGATGAGCTTCAACGACCCCAACGCGACCGTCCGCGGCCTGCGCGAGTGGCCCGCGGACGAGCGCCCGAACGAGCTCGTCGTGCACATCGCGTTTCAGCTCATGGTCGGCGCGGGAACGTCCCTCTTCGCGCTCGCGGTCCTGTGGCTCGGGCAGCGGCTGCGGGCGCGCAAGACGCACACGAACGAGCCGCGATGGCTGCTCTGGATCGCGCTCGGAGCCTCGCCGCTGGGGATGCTCGCGCTCGAAGCGGGCTGGTTCGTCACGGAGGTCGGTCGGCAACCGTGGGTCGTCCGAGGCCTGCTCCGAACGCGCGACGCGGTGACGCCCGCGAGCGGCGTGGCGCTGTCGTTCTTCACGTTTTCGCTGTTGTACGTAGGGCTCGGCGCGGCGCTGGTCGGGCTCCTCCGCGGGCTCGCGCGGCATCGACGGCAAGCCCTCTCGCGCGCTGCGACGAGCGCAGAGGTGCCCGCGTGAGCCTCGCGGACACGGCGGCAGGGCTCGCGGTGCTCGGGCTCGTGGCGTATGCGATCTTCGGCGGCGCGGACTTCGGCGGAGGCATCTGGGATTTGTTCGCGTCGGGCCCTCGCAAGGACGCGCAACGAAAGGCGATCGCGCGCGCGATGGGGCCCGTGTGGGAGGCCAACCACGTGTGGCTCATCTTCGCGGTGGTGGTCGTGTTCGCCTGCTTTCCACCAGCGTTTTCAGCGGTGAGCGTCGCGTTGTTCGCGCCGATGCACTTCGCGGTCTTGGGCGTCGTCCTGCGCGGCGCGGCGTTTGTGTTTCGATCCTACGGCGAACCCGAGCACGCGCGGCGATGGGGCGCCATCTTCGGGGCCTCGTCTGCCCTCACGCCCGTGCTCCTCGGCGCCGCAGCGGCGTCGCTCTCGTCCGGTCACATTCGCGTCCGCGACCATGGAATCGACGCCCCGACGAGCGCGTGGCTCGGGCCGCTCCCGCTCGCGTTTGGCGCGTTTGCCCTCGCGCTCTGCGCGTACCAAGCGGCGGTGTTCTTGTGCTCGGAGACCGAGGGCGAGCTGCGCGAAGACTTTCGCCGCCGCGCCCTCTGGTCCGGAACAGCCGTCGTCGCCACGAGCGCCGCGCTGCCCATCGCCCTCTGGCTCGGCCGCTCGCCGCTCGTCGCGGGGCTCGCGCGAGGCGCGGTCGCGCCCGTCTTGATTTGTGGTGTGATCGCCGCCCTCGTGAGCGGCTGGGCCTTGCGAGCGCGGCGGTTCTCGCTCGCGCGGATGGCGAGCGCGGCGCAGGTGGGCGCGCTCGTCGTAGGCTGGGCGCTCGCGATGCGACCCTATCTCGTCTATCCGGATGTCACGATCGCCTCGAGCGCGGCGCCCGACACGACGCTGCGGTTCGTGCTCGTCACGGCGCCGTTCGGGATGGCTCTGTTGATTCCGTCGCTGATTTTGCTGTACCGGGTGTTCAATCTTCGGCCCGTCGAGGACCGCGCGAGCTGAGCGATGCGCCACCGTCGGCCCCACACGAGACGCCTCGCGGCGACGGCGCTCTTCGGCGCGATCGGGATCGCGTCTTCGACGACCGTGGCGCAACCGGTGCGAATCGAAACCCGAGACCTGCCGGTGGTCCTCGAGCGAGAGAACCCGCAGGCGCGACGGTGGGACGAGCGATTCGTTCCTGTGTGCGGACAGCGCGAGTGCTTCGAGCTCGAGCGCGGCGTTCGGTATCGCATCGGCGGGCCGCTCGTGGCGCCGAGCGCGCCGTTTGCGCTCTTGTCGGGCCCGGTGCTCTTGCGCGTCAACGCGGCCTCGCGCGGCGCCAACCAAGTTTCGCTTGGAATTCTCCTGACAGGCGCGACCATCCTCGTGCTGGGTCTCTCCGCGATCTCCGCGTGGCCGTGGGTGCGGTGGGACCCGATCATCGCCATCGGCGGCGCGATCGCGGGCGGCGGCGCGGTCGTCACGGGCGCCGGAGGACTCTTGCTCTACGCGCACACGACGCGCGTCGCACAAGTGATTCGAGACGCGTCGACAGAGCTCCCGGCGATCCGCGTCTCGCTCGTGCGGGGGCAGTTCTGACAGCGCGAACGTCGACTCACACGGCCAGCGGGCAAGCGCTCATCGCGACCCGAATTGTGAGAGGGAGACTTCAGGATGAACGCGGGCGGGCGCATGCAACGAGTGCATGCGCATGGGCGCCGTGTGCGGCGGGGCGTCACGGGCCAAGGCGCCCGGACGCCGAGGAGCTCAGTGATGCGCCCCCGTGCGCAGCTCACGAGAGCGCGCTCGCGAGCCGCTTTGCGAGCGCATCGAAGAACACTGCGAACGCGGGGACCGCTTCGAGGCGACGCTCTCGCGCGACGAGCACCAGCGGAAGATCGAGCGCCGTCAGCCCGTCGAGCTCGAGCGCGACCGTGCTTCCGCTCGAAAATTCCTGCGCCGCAAGCGCTGGGAGCAGCGCCGCATAGTGCCCCGATCGCACCGCGAGCGCCGCTTGTGGAAACGTCTCGCAGCGAAGCGCCACCCTCGGCGCGCCGACCCGCTCTTCGAACGCCTGCATCAGGTCCGGAGCCCCCGTGACACACACGAACGGCAGATCCCCGAGCGCGCGACGCGCGGCCCACCGTTTGTAGATCGCGCGCGGCGCGAAGAGCGCGTACCGAAGCGTCCCGATGCGAGCGCGCTTCATCCCGTCCTCGCGCTTTCGCGCCTTGGAGATCGCCATGTCGAACACCCCGTCGCGCACCGAGACGTAGCCTTGCGTCACGGCCGAGAGCGAGAGCTCGACGCGACCATCGTCCGCGAGCGCTTGGTGCAACGACGGGAGCACCACCCAACGGAGCACGCTGTCGCCCGCGGCGAGCGTCAGTCGCACAGGGGCCGACGCGCGCTCGCGCTTCATCGCGTCGAGCGACGACGAGAGCTCTCGAAAGAGCGCCTGCACGCGCAGCCCATCGGGCGTGAGCTCGACGTTGCGTCCTCTGCGCGCGGTCAACTCGAAGCCGAGCGCTTCGCCGAGCTCGCGGATCTGCCGAGAGAGCTGGCTCTGTCGCGACGGGTTGCCGGGCGCGGCCTTCGCGATCCCTCCCGCGTCCGCGACGGCGAGAAAGCTCTCGATGCGCTCGAACGAGAGGCCCGCGAACGGGCGACCGACACTTGATTCATCAGTCATGGATGTGACTGTACATCGGCTTGTAGAGCCATGATTCACGCCGTACCTGTCCCGTCACGAGAGAGGTGAACCGTGAAGAAGCAGCCCGCGATGACCGTGATCTACAGCGAGCGAATGCTGGCCCCAGCGCAAGGCGGCTCTCCGAGCGCCGCGAAGCCCGCGGAGGTCGTCGCGGGGTGGAAGCGCGAGGGATTCTCCTTGCGAATCGTCGAGCCTCAGCCGGCGACGCTCGAGGAGCTGTCGCTCGCGCACGACCGCCGGTACGTCGAGGACGTCCTGGAGCTGCGGCATCCCAACGGATTCGGGACCCTCGATCCCGCCGTCGCCGCGTCGCTCCCGTACACGAGCGGCGCGATGCTGTCGGGCGCGCGGATCGCGCTCGCCGAGCGATCGGCGGTGTGCGCTCCCGTGTCGGGCTTTCACCACGCGCAGTGGGACAACGCGTGGGGCTACTGCACGTTCAACGGGCTCTTGGTCACGGCGCTCGCGCTGCGGGGCGCGGGGCTCGTGCGTCGCGTGGCGATCATCGACTGCGACCAGCACGACGGCGATGGAACCACGGCGATCATCGATCGGCTGGGCGCTTCGTCTTGGGTGCACCACTTTTCAACAGGCGCGCACTTTCATCGCCCCTCGGAGGTGTCAGCCTTCTTCGCGCGCCTGTCCTCGGAGCTTCGCGCGATCCGAGACGTGGACCTCGTGCTGTATCAAGCGGGCGCGGACCCGCACGTCAACGACCCGCTCGGAGGGTGGCTGACGACGCGACAGCTCCGCACGCGCGACGCGTGTGTGTTCGAAGCGGCCTTCGAGCAGGACCTCCCGCTCGTGTGGAACCTCGCGGGCGGCTACCAATACGACGCCGCCGGAGGCATCGGTCCCGTGCTCGAGATCCATCGAAACACAGCGCTCGAGCACCTGCGCGTGTTCGTGCAGTGAGCGGTTCAGCCGAGGCTCCACAGGGGCTTCCACGCGGGAGGCATCGACGCGCGGCGACAGCCGATGCAGTCCTCGATCACGTCGAGCCCAGCGTCGAGCAACGCGCGCTCGACGCCCTCGTCGAGCAGCCCAGACTGGACCCAAACGACCTTGGGCCGGAGCGCGACGATCGCGTCGACGTACGCAGCGAGGGCGTCGGCTCGCACCCACACATTCAACACGTCGACGGGCCCTTCGACGGCGGCGAGCGAGCGGAGCACCGGTCGTCCGAGGATCGTATCGACCTCGGGGTAGCGCGTCACGACCGGGACGACCTCGTAGCCCACTTGCGACAGATAGAGCGGGATCCCGTAGGCGTCGAGCGAACGGCGGGACTCGGGTTTGATTCCGAGCACCACAATTCTTCGAGCGTCGCGGAGGCGCTGCTCGATGAGGTCTGCGTCGCTGATCAGCACCGCGGCCTCGAGCAGTCTGTCACAGCGCGCAGGGAGCGCGAATTTCTCGGGATTTCAGCGCTTTTCGAACTGCTTGTTGCCAAAGAGGTTCGCGCGCTCTTCTTCGGTCATCGGCCCGCGCTTGGTCTTGTCCTTGAGCAGGTCGAGCCCGCGCTCGACCGCCGGACGCGACTCGATGGCCGTGAGCCAGCGATCGACCGCCGCCCACTCTTTGCGTTCGAAGCCGAAGCGCGACAGCCCGCGCACCCACGGAAACGTCGCCATGTCCGCCAACCCGTACTCGCCCGCCATGAACTCGGATTGACCGAGGCGCTTGTCGAGGACGCCGACGAGCCTCCGCACTTCGTTGCTGTACCGCTCGATCGCGTAGGGAATCTGCTCCTTGGCGTACACTTTGAAGTGGCCGAGCTGCCCGAACATCGGCCCGATCGCCGACATCTGCCAGAGGAGCCACTCGTGCGTGAGCGCTCGCTCTCGGGGCGTCTTCGGCCAGAACGAGCCCGTCTTCTCCGCGAGGTACCAGAGGATGGCCCCCGACTCGAACACCGTGATGGGCGCCCCGTCGCCCTCGTGATCGACGATGACGGGCATGCGGTGGTTGGGGTTCATCGCGAGAAAATCAGGCTTGAACTGATCTCCAGCGGTGATGTCCACGGGCACGACCTCGTACGGGATCGCGGCCTCTTCGAGGTAGATGGAGATCTTGTGCGCGTTGGGCGTCGGCCAAGCGTAGAGCGTGATGGGCTTCATGACGGCCGACGGTATGGGGCAACAGAGCGCGACGCCAAGGCCAACCCCCAATCACCCAGAGCCCCGTCCGTCGCTTCGTACGCAGCAACGCAGCGCGTCGCCGTTGATCGCGCGAAGTTCGCGAACGGGCTGCTCGTGAGCGCCCCCGATGTACGCCGCCGCGGCGCTCAGCGTAGCGCCGATGATCTCACGCGCGAACGAGCTCGATCTTGGTGATCTCGGCCGGAGCCGCGAGGCGCATGGGCGGGCCCCAATAGCCCGTTCCACGGGAGACGTACACCTGCGTGCCTCCGTGCTGGTAGAGCCCCGCGACGTAGGGCTGCTGGAGCTTCACGAGGAAGTGAATCGGCGCGATTTGCCCGCCGTGCGTGTGTCCCGAGAGCACGAGGTCCGGCGCGTAGCGCTCGGCCTTCGTCACCTGCCGCGGCTGGTGCGCGAGCAAGACGACAGGGCGAGAGTCGTCGCGACCGCCGAGGGCGCGCTCGTAGTCCGCGCCGTGATCGCCGCCGAACTGGTGCGCGCTCGCGTCATCGACGCCCGCGAGGTCGAAGCCGTCGTCTCCGCCGATACGCACGCGCTCGTTGCGCAGCGGCTTCACGCCGAGCGTGCGCAAGTACGCGAGCCAGTCGTCGGCGCCCGAGTAGTACTCGTGGTTTCCCGTGACGAAATACACGCCGTCGCGCGCGCGGAGGTCCGCGAGCGGCCGCACGTGATCGCCGAGCTGCGCGACCGATCCGTCGACGAGGTCGCCGGTGATCACCACGAGGTCCGGCGACTCGGCGTTGACCGAGGCGACTACGCGCTCGAGAAACGTCCGATCGAGCGTCGGCCCGATGTGCACGTCCGTGAGCTGAACGATCTTGTAGCCGCTCATGCGCGCCGAGAGCTTGGGAAGCACGATCCGCAGCGGCTTGACCCCGGTCTTCTGCGCGGCCGAGACGATCCCCGAGAGCGAGAGCCCTGCCCCGACGAGGGCGGCCAACGCGGCGCTCGCGCGGGCGAGGCTCAAGCGCTTGGCGGGATCGGCCAGCGAATCTCCAGCCAACGTCGCGATCACCTTGCGCGCGAGGTCCGCGCCCGCGGTCGACACGAAGAGCAGAAACATGGTCCCCATCCACAAGAACGCAGTCCACGCGAGGGGCTTCATCGCCTCGCGCGGGAGCATTCGAAACGCGATCATCGTGACGGGGATCGAGAGCGCGAGCAGGACCAGCGCGACCGTCGCGATCGTCCCGTAGGGCGCCGGGAGCGCGGCGTCGCGAACGAGCCGGGCCCAGAGATAGTAGTGCGTCCCGTAGGTGAGCGAGCTCATCACCAGGAGCATCACGACGATTCGAAGAGGGGACATCGAGGGGGTTGGTTTCATGGATGTCGCACAGAGCGATCGGTGGCTCTATCGAGAGAGCCATAAGAAATGTGAAGCTCCGCGGCGCAATGAGCGATCGACACTCCACTGTGCCCGAGTCCGAGAAGGTTGTGATCGTCGAGGACGACCGCACGAGCATGGTGAGGGACGCGCTTCACCGCGCGTTTCTCGACCACCTTGCGTACATGCGCGGCCGTCAACTCGAGAGCGCGACGAGCCTCGATCGACTGCACGCGCTGTCCTTCGTCGTGCGCGATCGGCTGATGGCCCGCTGGGCCGCGACGCGCAAGAAGCTCAACTCCGAGAAGAAAAAGCGCGTCTACTACCTGTCCGCGGAGTTTCTGCTCGGGAGGCTGCTCGCGAGCAACCTCCACGCGCTCGGGCTCTACGACGAGATGCGCTCGATCCTCGCGGAGCTGAAGGTCGACCTCTCGGACCTCGTCGAGAAGGAGCCCGACGCGGGGCTCGGCAACGGCGGCCTCGGTCGTCTCGCGGCGTGTTTTCTCGACTCGATGGCGACGCTCGGGCTCAACGGGTACGGCTACGGGATCCGGTACGAGTTCGGGATCTTCGAGCAAGCGTTCAAGAACGGCTGGCAGCACGAGAAGCCCGACGAGTGGCTCCGCTTCGGAAATCCCTGGGAAATCGTTCGCCCCGAGCACACCGTCGAAGTGAATTTCTACGGCCGCTGCGTCGAGAGCGCCGACCGCGCGGGACGCTTCAACGTGCAGTGGGTCGACACGCAGAAGGTGCTCGGCGTTCCGTACGACACGCTCGTGGCGGGCTACGGAAACGGGATGGTGAACACGCTTCGCCTCTGGCAAGCGCGCTCGTCGAACGAGTTCGACTTCGGGCTCTTCAACGACGGCGACTACGTGCGCGCGGTCGAAGACAAGACCTCGAGCGAAGTGATCTCGAAGGTGCTCTACCCCAACGACCACAACCAAGCGGGGCGCGAGCTGCGGCTCAAACAAGAGTACTTCTTCGTCGCGTGCGCGGTGCACGACATCGTCCGGAGGCACTTCAAGCGCGGCGGGATCGCCCATGATTTCGCCAAGCGAAACGCGATTCAGCTCAACGACACGCACCCCGCGATCGCCGTCGCCGAGCTCATGCGCGTGCTCATCGACGAGCACCACATCCCGTGGGACGCCGCGTGGGAGATCACCGTCGCGACCTTCGGGTACACCAACCACACGCTGCTCGCCGAGGCGCTCGAGAAGTGGTCCGTGGCGCTCTTCGAGCGGCTGCTCCCGAGGCACCTGCAGATCATCTACGAGGTCAATCGACGCTTTCTGCGGCAGGTGTCCATTCGCTTTCCCGGCGACGAAGCGCGGCTCCGTCGCATGAGCCTCATCGAAGAGGGAACGGAGCGAAAGGTTCGCATGGCCTACCTCGCCGTCGTCGGCTCGCACCAGGTCAACGGCGTCGCCGCGCTGCACACGCGGCTGCTCAAAGAGACCGTGCTCAGCGATTTCGCCGAGTACGACCCCGAGAAGTTCTCGAACAAGACCAACGGAGTCACCCCGCGTCGGTGGATTCGTCAGTGCAACCCGAGGCTCGCTTCGATGCTCACCGAGCTCGTGGGCCCTGGCTGGGAGACGGACCTCGATCGGCTCCGCGAGCTCGAGAAGCACGCGGACGACGATCAAGTGATCGATCGCCTCGCGGCCATCAAGCGCGCGAACAAGAGCGACTTCTCGAACTACTGCGCCGAGACGTACGAGCACAAGCTCGACCCGAACACGCTCTTCGACGTGCAAATCAAGCGATTGCACGAGTACAAGCGGCAGCTGCTCAACGCGCTGCACATCGTGAGGCTCTACCTCGACATCAAGCGCGACCCGCGGTCGGTGCAAGCGCCGAGGACGTTCTTGTTCGGCGCGAAGGCCGCGCCTGGATACAAGTCCGCCAAGCTGATCATCAAGCTCATCAACTCGATCGCGTCGGTGATCGGGCAAGACTCGTCGGTCAAGGGACTGCTCGACGTGTTCTTCGTCCCCAACTATCGAGTCTCGCTTGCGGAGCGCATGATTCCTGCGTCGGATCTCTCTGAGCAGATCTCGACCGCCGGCAAAGAGGCCTCGGGCACCGGCAACATGAAGTTCGCCATGAACGGCGCGCTCACGATCGGGACGCTCGACGGCGCGAACATCGAGATCCGCGAAGCCGTCGGCGCAGAGAACTTTTTCTTGTTCGGACTCACGGCGGACGAAGTGACTGCGCGGCTCGCCAACGGCTACCAGCCGCGCGCCATCTACGAGAGCAACGAGCGGCTGCGCGAGGTGCTCGACCTCATCGCGTCGGGCTTCTTCGAGCCCGAAAATCGCACGGTGTTTCGCCCGCTCGTCGACGACCTGCTCGCGCGCGACCCCTACATGCTCCTCGCGGACTTCGACGCGTACGTGTCCTGCCAACAAGCGGTCAGCGAGCGCTACCAAGACACGCGCGGCTGGCACCGCATGGCGCTTCGCAACATCGCGAAGATGGGCCCGTTCTCGAGCGATCGAACCATCTACGAGTACGCCCACGAAATCTGGGGCGCGCTGTAAGTCACGGCGTCGACGCGTGGCGCTCGCAGCGCGCGAACCGTATTCTCCGCAGCGCTTTGACGACGATTCACGCGCTCGAAGTCGAGAGGTTTCGCGACTTCATTCGCCGTCGACACCCGTCGACCGCGGACGCCTTTCGTCCGCTGTCGTTCGGCGCAAAGACCGGTCGATCGCTGCTCGACGAACGGGTGTCCGACGAGCTCGTCTTCGAGGACTGGGCGCTCGCGCTGCGCGCGGCGCGCGATCCTGCGATTCCGATCGAGTTCGGCGCGACGACGCGCGTCGCGGACATGGGGCTCCTCGGGTTTGCGCTTCTCACAGCGCCGACGATCGGCGCGGCGATCGATCGAGCGGTGAGATTTCAGGCTCTGAGCTCCACGTCGGGGACGACCCAGGTCTCGATCGAACGCGACTCGGTCACCCTGCGCTGGCTGAGATCCGCGCCGCGAACGCTCGGCGTACGCTGCGCCAACGAGACCGTGATCGCAGAGTTCGTCGCGCTCAACCGCGAGATCGCCCCGTGTCGCCCGAGCGCCATTCAGTTTGCGCACCCAGCGCCCAGCGACACGCGCGCGCATCGTGCCTTCTTCGACGCGCCCATCACTTGGAACGCCCCTGTCGATCAGGTCACCTGGCCCGCTTCGTTGCTCGATCGCGTTCCGCGCGGAGCAGACCGAGAGCTGTCTGCGTACTTCGATGACGCCGCGGCGCGACGACTCGCGGAGCTTCGCTTCGACGCCCCGATCGATGAGCGCGTCCGCCACGAGATTCGTCGAAGAATTTCTGAAGGAACGCCGAAGCTCCGCGACGTCGCGCTCGCCCTCGGAGAGAGCGAAGACAGCGTTCAGCGCGCGCTGCAGCGGGTCGACACCTCGTTTCGTGCGCTCGTCGACGACGTTCGACGAGCGGTCGCCGCCGAGCTGCTCGAGCGCAAAGATCTGTCGCTCACCGAAGTGGCGTTTCTCCTGGGATTTTCCGAGCTGAGCGCCTTCTCGCGGGCGTATCGACGCTGGTTCGGACGAGCGCCGTTTCGCGCCCGCGGGTCAAGCGATCCGCGGTAGCCGGTCAAGCGCCACGCGCGCGCACGCGCTCTGCTCGTGACGAATGGTCAACGCACGTTGGAAGGCGACGCTCGCCCTGCTTTGCGCGATCGCAGAAGCCCCCGCAGCCCACGCACAGGAGGCCGATCCGCACGGGCCGTCGGCGCCGGCGAACCGCTTCGCGCACCGATTTCGACTCGAGGCGCACACGCCGCTGCTTCAACTCTCCGCGCACGCCGGACTCCTTCAGCCGATCCTCTTGCGCGGATTCAACGCGGCCCTCGATGTGCGCGTTCGACGATTCGTCCTCTCGTACAGTCACGGCGAGGGGATCGAGGGGCTCGAAGCGCTCGGGGCCCTGACGCCCACCGCGCAGAGCCGCGGAGCAACGCTCTCGATGCCGTTCTCTACAGGAGGCGGCGTCGGAGTCACGCTCATCGACGAGCTCTACGTGCTGCTCGACGTGAAGTTTCATCGCTATGCGCTGGTCGACGGGGACCAACGCGTCGAGTACTCGACGCTGACGCTCGGCGGAGAAGTCGGCTACCGTCTATTTCTTTGGAAGGGCGCTCACCTCGCGCTCGCCGTCCGGTACTGGCCAAACGTCTGGACTTCGATCCCGAACGGAACTGCCGTGCGCGGCGAGAGCCACAGGGCCGCCGAGCAAGGCTTTCACGGGCTCTTCGCGAACATGCTCTTCGGCTGGGCGTTCGATGTCCTGTGATCTCGAGGAGCGGCGCAGACCGCTTACGCGCTCGTGTTTCGCTCGACGCCGACGGACTCGAACGCGCCCTCGCGAA
This sequence comes from Myxococcales bacterium, assembly GCA_016793325.1. Lineage (GTDB taxonomy): Bacteria > Myxococcota_A > Polyangia > Polyangiales. The sequence goes on from JAEUKI010000043.1 coordinate 63,419, forward strand.
CGAGCGCTCGGATCGCGAAGCGCGAGCTCGACACGACCTCAGCGCGAAACGGCGCTTGCGTCAGGATCGCCGCGGCGTCCTCGTGAAACGCTCGCACGATCAGCCGCGTCTGCCCGTTGAGGTCTCGCACTCGCTCGGACACGACCAGCGCGTGACCGAGGTCCTCGCCCGTGAGCACGACGAGCTCGGCCTCGTGCGCGCCCGCCGCGCGGAGCACTTCGTACGAGCTCGGATCGCCCACTGACACAGCGCTCTGGATCCCGTCGAGCGCGCCGTCGTGGCCGCCCGTGGGTCGCTTCTCGCGCTTGTCGTCGATGATCGTCACCTCGACGCCCTTCGGCCGGAGCGCTGCGTACACGCGCACCGCCAGCGAGTTGAAGCCGATGATCACGCAGCGACGAACGCCCTGCTTGATCGCGGTTTGCTCGACGTGCTTCGCGGCGAGCTTGGTGGTCGAGATGATCTTGGCGTCGTACGCGCGAGCGAGGACTTGTCCCACGTCGTCGTCCGAGCAGCGCACCACGAGCGAGACCTTGGGCGCGATGTTGCGAACGCGACGAGCCGCGACAGCGCCGAGCTCTACGCCGTCTTCCGCGATCACGACGAGCTTCGCCTTGCCGACGGAGGCCGCCGCGAGCGCGCCGCTGTCCGCGCCGCTCCCGATCACCAGGGGCCGCTCGCCCTGGATCAACGACGCGACGCGCTCGGGGTCGTCATCGATCACCACGACGGGAATGCCTCGCTGCTCGCACAGCTCGACCACGCGCTGGCCGAGGTTGGTGTAGCCCACGACGACGACGTGGTCCTTCGCGAGGCTCGCGAGGATCGAGCACGTTTGCTCTGGTCGATAGTGCCGCGAGACGCCCGTCGCGACGACGCTCACGACCATGCCGAACACGACGAAGTCCGACATGGTCATGTAGAAATTGCCCCACTTCGACTGATCGGGCTCGAAGTAGAAGAGCGTCCAGAGGGCGCGGGTCCACCCCTTGGACATGAGCACCGCGAAGATCAGGTAGTTCGCCAAGAACCACGCGAGCACCACGAAGAGCGCGGCGCGGTTTTGTCGAAACAACAGGCGCGCACGAATGCGCCGCCGTTGGGAGTGTCCCTCGGTGGTCAATGTCTCTCTCTTGCTCGATGGGTGGGGCCGCGATCCGTTCGCGCCAACCCGCTGGCGAAGCGTTCACCAATCTGTCACGAACGTCACCCCCGCGGTCACAACCCAATGACTCGCGGGCACGTGCGGTCCAAGAGCACCCCCCATCTCAGCCGCGCCGACGCGAGGCTGGCCCCGCGCGACTGGAAGATTCCAGGAGATTTCGAGAATCGCCCTCGTCGCGCGTCGTCGGTCCACCCCTCGTGGCGCGATCGTGGAGCCCATGAACAAGCGTTCTCGCCTCGTCCTCACCGCCCTCCTCTGCACCCTCGCCCCCGCCTGCGTCCGCGGCCCGCAAGTGACGTCCCAGCCCACGCTCGGGCTGCGTCGCGTCGTCGTGTACCGCAACGGCGTCGCGTACTTCGAGCGCGCAGGCAACGTCAGCGGCGACTCCGTCGAGTTCAGCGTACGCCAGAGCGAGGTCGGCGATTTTCTCGCGACGCTCGCGGTGATGGAACGCGGCGGATCGAGCGTTCAATCCGCGGCGTTTCCGCTGCCGCGCGATCCATCGCAAGGCGAGCGACCGCCGTCCCCCAACGAGCGACGCACCGTGCAGATGCGGCTCGACGGACGCAGCCACGACCTGGTCGTCGGGTACATGGCCGAGACGCCGATCTGGCGCCCCTCCTACCGACTCGTGCTGGGACAAACCGACGCACAAATTCAAGCGTACGGCGTCGTGCAAAACCTCTCGGGAGAAGACTGGCGCAACGTGCAGCTCTCGCTCGTGACCGGCGCGCCTGTGTCGTTTCGCAGCGAGCTCGCGGAGCCCGTGATCACCGATCGCCCGCTCGTGACCGATCGCGGCGAGGTGATCGACGCCGTACCGCACGGAGACACGACGCTCGCCAACGAACCGCCGCAGCAGCAGCAACCCACGTCGACCACAGCCTCGTCGACGCCCGTGGCCGATTCCGACGACAACGACGGTGAGATGGCCGACGAAGAGCAAGCCAGCGCCGAGCGTTCGCGCGAGACCCGAGGCGACAATCGACGAGGACTCCGCGGTCGAGCTTCGGGGGGTGCAGGCTACGCGCGCCCCGTCGCGCCGCGAACGGCCGCAGCCACGACGCGCTACGTACCGCGCACGGTGGCCAACAACGGCCCCGTTGCGGGCGCGGCCGCGGGCTTCGACGGGCCGTCGCGGCCGCGATCGATCGCGTCGCTCGCGGCAGTCGCCGTGCAGGGCGGAGCCACTCGTTACGACCTGCCCGTGCGCGTCACGGTGCCCGATCGCAGCGCGACGATGGTGCTCCTCGCGTCGAGGGACGTCCCTGGAGAGCGGCTCTATTTGTTCGCGCCGGACGCAGGCGTTGGCGACTCGGCGCGGCACCCATTCAACGTCGCGCGCTTCGTCAATCGCACGGGCTCGATGCTCGAGCGAGGCCCCCTCGCCATCTTCGAAGCAGGCGCGTTTCTCGGCCAAGGGATGCTCGACCCGCTGCCCAACGATGCGACCGCGGTCGTCCCGTTCGCGCTCGAGCGCGGGCTCGCCGTCGAGAACACGAGCACGTACGACGTCGAGGGCGCGCGGCTCGTCGGGATTCGTCGCGGCGTCGTTCAGATCGAGCGCTTTCGCACGACGCGCAACACCTACCGCGTGCGCAACGGCATGGACCGCGACGCGCGCGTGTTGATCCGCATCCCGACCCCCGAGGGAACCTCCGTCTTCGAGCCCCCTCCGATGACCGAGACCGCCAACGGCGCGGCGCTCGTTCCTGTGCGCATCGCCGCGCGCGGACGCTCCGAGCAGCTCGTCGTCGTGCGAGCGCCCTTCGCCATGAGCACGCACTGGGGCGATCCGCAGGCGATCGAAGCGATCCGCGGGTTCATCCAGGGCGGCCGCGCGCCGCGCGCGACGATCGACGCCCTCACCGGCGCGCTCGAGCTGCAAGAGCAGATCAACCGCCTCTCGGTCGAGCGCGGCGAGCACATCACGCGACGCAACGACCTGCAGACGAACGCGCAAGAGACGCGCGACAACCTCGAGTCGATTCGCCGCAATCCCGCTGCGGCGGATCTCCGCGCGCGCCTGACCGCGCGGCTCACGCAAGTGAGCGGCGAGATCGATCAGGTCTCGCGACGCATCGTGGACCTCGACACACAAATCGGCGAACGCCGCGTGCGACTGAGCGAAGCTGTGCGAACGATCGAAGTGGACGCCAACGCGGCGCGGTGAGCGCGCCGGGCTGCGTTTCGGGTGTGGCAGCGAGAGGGGGCGTCAGAGAGATCCCTGCTCCTTGGGCGCATGCAACGAGTGCATCGCGTCCGGGCGACGGGCGCATGCAACGAGTGCATGCGCATGGGCGCCGTGTGCGGCGGGGCGTCTGCGGTCGAAGCGACCGGACGCCGAGGAAGGTCGCATTGGGATGGGCGAGCGACGGGGCTGACAGCGCGCTGCTGCCCACGAGTCACGCGCGTCATCGCAGCCCCCACCCGCGCGGCAGCCCACGTGATGCGCAACGCCCTGTGGGAAGCTGTTGAAACGGCGGAGGAATTCCAAGGGAGCACGGGTGTGGAAGCACACGATTTGCGCACTCGGTCGACGCGCGTTTGTCGATGGATTCGTAGCAGCTCGACTCGAGTTCAACCGCGGCGACGATCGTGTGTTTTCAACGCCGTTCACATCGTGGCGTGGTTTACCCTTCTCGCGGCGCCGACCGCTGTGACGTCGGGGCCAGAGGGAGACACCAATCATGGCCCGTGCACTCACGCTCGCTTCGTACATCGCGCTGCCGGTGATGGACGCGCACACAGCAGACGCCTTCGTGCTGCGACTGCTCGCGCAATACAAGCTCCACAAACCCGCCCTGCGAAACACCAAGGTCGCCGCCGCCGCGGCAGCGCTCGGCAAACACGGCGACGCGCTCGCCGCTGCGCTGGCCGCGGAGCGATCGAACAAGAGCGCAGCGAAGGCCGCCGCGGAGCTCGACCCCATCGTCGACGCGACGTGGGCCGCGATCGTGTTGACCCTGGAGGGACGCGCGAAGGCGACGCGGCTGCCGAGCGCAGCGCAGGCAAAGGCGATCCTGGACCGGGTGTTTCCCGATCGGTTGGAGTTCACGCAAGAGAAGTACGTGCGCCAGTGGTCGATCGCGAACGCGACGCTTCAGAAGCTCATGAGCGCCGACCCGAGCGACCCCAAGGCCGAGAGCGCAGCGGACTTTCTTCGCGAGCACGGCGCGGGAGACCTGCTCGACGAGCTTCGCAAGGCGCACGACGAGTTCGCAGCGCTCATCGGCGTCACCGAAGGCCGCAGCGCGCCTGTCCCCGTGGCCGTGCGCGCTCCGCTCGACGCGGCGCTCGACAGCGCGCGAGAGCTCGTCGCGACCGTGCTCGCGCTCTCCGAGAGCGACGTTCGCGGCGACGTCGACACGATCAAGCGCGACCTCCTGTCGGTGCTCGACGAGTTCACCGCCGATCGCGCAGAAAAAGAGGGGTCCGCACCCCCCACGCCCGCCACGTGAGTCGCGCAGGACCGGGTCCAGACCCCTCGAGAACGACTCGCGTCTCGCAGCCTCGCAGTGACGACTCGCCCGAAGTCGGCATGAAGGCGGGAACCAACCCCGTTGGTTGTGCTTCGCCCCTGCGGAGGGAGCTGGTTTCGCGGGGTTGAGACCACGTCCCCCTCGCGTTCGGGGTCAGCGAATCGGGGTGCGGTCCGGACGTGTGGCAGAGAGAACCAGCGTGGCGCGTGTGTGGACCCGTCGAGCGCAACCGTGCGAATCCACACCCAAACAATGCGTCGTCGTGGCGTTGTTGGGACTTGCCGCACTGCAACGAATTCGCGGAGATTCTGCTGTCGCGGAGAAAGTAGTCGGGGCGCCGGAGCGAAGGTCAACGTGCCGAAGACGCAGTCCGATCTCGGAACTCCGACCCATCCCGCCATGCGAGCGGCAACCAGTCTGCGGCTGGCGTGAGGGGGTAAGAGGCATCGTCGCTCATTGGTGAACATCGCGCCGCCACGCACAGACACAGCGCGGCAATTGATCCCAAGGGGCTGTGCGAGTGAGTCGAGCACGACCAGCCCGCTGACTCGGTTGTAGATCCTCCGTGCCCGCCGCGTCGCTACACCCGTCGGCGCCAACGCCCCACGCGCGACCGTCGACACGTTTCCGACGATCGAGGTCGCCATCACCAAGGGTGACGGGGCTTCGCGGAAGCGCGCTGAGTTCGGCTCGACAGCGACTGGATCTAGATCTACTATCCGCTATAGTAGATGATCAACCACAGGAGCGCTTTGTGACGTTTCGCGTTCGGTCAGGGAAGAAGGGGCTCGAACTCCGCCTTCACAACCTCGAAGCAACGATCATGGACGTGGTCTGGAGCAAGCAGCTCACGTCCTTCGTCGTCGGCGACGTGCTCGCCATCCTGGAGAAGCAGCGAGAAATCGCCTACACGACGGTGATGACGACGGTGACGCGACTCTACGAGAAGGGGATCCTCGAGCGCGAGCGCGACGGCAAGCGCTACCTGTACTCCCCGAAGCTCACACGCGCGGAGTTCATGGAGTCCACCGCTCGCGAAGTGCTCGACGAGGTGGTCGGTGGCCACCAAGCGATCGCGCTGCTCGCAGAGAAGGTCTCGGAGGCCTCGGCCGACGAGCTCGACGACCTCGAGGCGCTCATCCAGAAGCGACGAGAGGAACTCGAGTCATGATCGAGGCGACCTTCCCGCTGCTCGGCACGGCTTTCGTCGTGCTTGGCGTGCTCCCCGCATTCGCGCTGGTCGCGAAGGCGGGACTCGTCCTGCTCGAGCGCCAGGAGCTGGGAGGGCCGCTTCACGGGCTTGGCCTTCGCTACGTCCTCCTGACGGGCTCGAGCGTGCTCCCGCTTGCGTGGCTGCTTTCAGCGGGACTTCACCAAGCAGAAACGGGCAAGTCCGCGTTGGTGTGCTTGTTCGATCACGACAGAACAGAGCTGTGCTTCGAGCCGGGATACTTCGCCCTCGTGCTCGCGGCCGCCGTTCTCGCGTTGTCGTTGGGCGTGATGCGCAAGCACCGCGGTGCGCGCTCGTCGTCAACCGCCGCTACCGAAGCGCTTATCGCTCGGCTCACCCGCATCGTGGCGAGTGACCCAGCGCTGGCGTGCCTCCGTGGCCGCGTCTTTGTTACAGACGAGACGAGCTTTGCGCTCGGCACCCACGGGCTCTTGAAACCGCGCGTCTTCGTCGGAAGCGCGTTTGCCGCGCACCTCTCCGACGAGATGCTCGCGAGCGCGCTGGGACACGAAGCCGAGCATGTCCGCGCGCTCGATCCGCTCCGCTACTTGATCCTTCAGCTCGCGCTCGCCGTGAACCCGTTCGGGCGTTTCTTGCTCGAACCCCACGCTGTCCGATGGCAGGCCGCGCGCGAGGCCCACTGCGATCGCGAAGCAGTCATTCACGGCGCCGCGCCGCTGCCGCTCGCGGACGCGATCGTGAGGGCGGCTCGGCCCGCTGCTCGCGAGGTCGTCGCGCTCGGCGCGCGTGACACCACTGTCCTCAAGTTTCGCATCGGAATGTTGCTCGCGTTCGCCGAGCGCGCCCCCGCGCGCTGCTGTCCCCAGGGGGCCTCGGCCTTTCCAGTGGCGTTCGTGCTCCTGCTCATCGCGCTGCTCCTACCGCACCGGACCGGCACGGCAGCGCTCGACGTGCTCCACACGGGCGCGGAGCACACGCTCACCTACTTCTGGCGCTGAGGAGTTCGATGACTCGATCAGATCGTACAGCGTTGCCCTCAACTACTATCGCGCATAGTAACAGCGCGCTCGCGGTGGCGTTCTCGCTGTGGGCGAGCGCATGCGTCCACGCTGCTCCGACGAGGAGTGCGCTCGACGCTCGCGAGGCGCCGCCACCGCATCTCCGCGGCTCGGCAGACGTTGGCCCGGACCTAGGTCACCTCGAACACCGCGATCCCCTGCCCGATCCCGCCGCCGGAAACCAGGGCTCGCTTGGCGGCATGCTGGCGTTCGCTGATCAGCACTCGCCGATTCTGACGGTGTCCCGAAGCACCCGCTCGCGTGCCGACGCCGCCCGCGTCGCCGCATCGATCCTGCTGCCGACGAACCCCGAGGTGTCTATCGCGGTTGGTCCGCGTTTCGGAATATCCGGCACGGGGGTCGACGTCGACGTGACGCTGATGCAGCAGCTCCAGATCGGCGGCGAGCGTGGTCTTCGAATCAATGCGGCCGATCGCCTTCGCGACCTCACCGACGCGGAGATCGAGCAGATCCGCTGGGCCGTGCATTGCGATGTCCACGCCGCCTTCCATCGTGCCCTCGTCGAGCAGGAGCGCTCGCGCCTCGCGGAGCGGGTGGTGACCTTTCAGCAGGAGGTGCTGCGCGTCGTCGAGCGTCAAATCGCTGCGGGGGAGGCAGCTCCCCTCGCGCTTCGACTGGCGCAAGCGGAGGTAGCGCAGGCGCAGCAAGTGCTTGTCGCCGCGCAGCAGGCGTTCTTCGCGTCGCGCATCCGACTCGCGCAGCTCTCCGGGTGGCCCGTCGGGACTCCGCCCATGCCGGCCGGCACCGTCGACAGCCCGCGCGATCCGCCTCCGCTCGCTCGTCTGCTCGCTGTCGCGCGCGAGCGCCTTCCGAGCCTACGAGTCGGTGCAGCGCGCATTCGGGAGGCCGAAGCCCGTTCTTCGCTGGCCGAACGCGAGGCGTGGCCGCGCCCTTCCGTTGGCGTGCAGTACCGACGCGAGGGAAATCCTACCAGCGAAGGCGCGTACGACATCGTGATGGGCGTCGTCTCGATCCCCATCCCCAGCTTTCAGCTGAACCAAGGAGAGCGCGCCCGAGCGCGGGCGGACGTGACGGTCGCGGAGACCGAGCTAGAGGCGTCGCGACGCTTGCTCGAGGGACAAATTGCGGAGGCAAGAAGCGAAGTCGTCGCGGCCGCGGCCCGCACGCGCGCGTACGGCACCGAGATCGTCCCGCGCTTCGAGGGCAACCTCACGTTGCTGCGCCGCTCGTTCGAGCTCGGCGAGATCGACATCCTCGCGCTCTCCACCGGGCGCGAACGATTTCTGCGCATCCAGAGCGACGCGCTCGCAGCGCAGCAGGACTACTTCGTCGCGTTGGCCGGACTCGAGCGGGTCGTCGGCGTCGACCTCTGGCGCGATGACCATCACGAGGGGAGCACCCGATGAGCCGCATGCTTCTGAGTTCATTCCTATTCGCCCTGCTTGGCTCGGCTTGCAACAAGGGCGGCAGCGCCGGCGGTCCCGTCCAAGACGGCGGCCACGCCGACGAGGCTGGCCATCGTGATGGTGAGCACGAGAACGAAGTGCATCTCTCGGCCGAGGCGCTCGAGCGCGCGGGCGTCCGTGTCGCCGTCGCAGAACGACGAGCGCTCACCGGAGGTGTGGCCATCCCGGCTGAGGTCCAGTTCGAGCCGAGCAGCACGGCCCACGTCGGACCGTTGGTGCCCGGTCGTATCACGCGCGTCTCAGTGGTGCTCGGTGACCGCGTGCGCCGAGGTCAGCTCCTCGGCGTCGTCGCGTCGAGCGACGTTTCGACGGCCCGTGCGCGACTGGACCAGGCTCGCGCGCGACTTGCCGCCGCCGAGTCCACGCTGCGACGCCAACAGCAGTTGTCGACAGAGGGCATCAGCGCGCAGCGGTCGCTCATCGATGCGGAGGCGCAGGTCGGCGAGCTGCGCGCGGAGGTCGCCGGCGTACGGCGCCAGCTCTCGGTGTTCGGCTCTGGAAGCGCAGGAGCGCTCGCACTCACTGCGCCCATCGACGGGGTGGTCGTCGCGGTGCACGGGACGCTCGGAGAGACCGCGACGCCAGACCAGCCCGCGTTCATCATCACCGACCCGACGAAGGTCTGGGTGCGCGGCAACGTCCCAGAGCTCGAAGTGGCTCGGGTCCAAGCCGGCTCGGCCGCCATCGTTCGCCTTCACGCGTTTCCCGATGCCGTGATGCAAGGCACCATCACGTACGTCGCGCCGGCGCTCGACGAGCGCACGCGCTCTCTGCCCGTTCGAGTGACGCTGCAAGCCCCCGACGCCCGCCTCCGGAGCGGCCTCTTTGGGAGCGTGGAGCTGGTCGGCGGACGCGCAGATGATCGTGTGCTCGTGGTCCCTGTCGACGCGGTCGCGACCCTCGACGGGCAGACTGTCGTGTTCGTCCCGGCCGACGAGCCGAACAGTTTCCGCGCTCAGCCCGTCGCGCTTGGCCGTCGTGCGGGGGGCTTCTTCGAGGTTCGCTCGGGACTCGAGGAAGGTGCGCGGCTCTGCGTGAGCGGCGCGTTCACGTTGAAGAGCGCTCTGCGCAGCGACGCGCTCTCCGAAGGCGACGAGCACTGAGGGACACGCGATGAAGAAGCTTCTCGAACTCTGCCTGAAGTGGCGACTCCTCGTCTTCGCCTTCGTCGTCATGGTCGCCGTGGTCGGCCTGCGCAGCGCGCAGCAGCTTCCGATCGACGCAGTCCCCGACATCACCAACGTCCAGGTGCAGGTGCTGACCAACGTGCCGGCGCTCGGCCCGGTCGACGTCGAGCGTACGATCACATTCCCGGTCGAGTCGTCGATGAGCGGTCTCCCCGGCGTCGAGCAGATCCGCAGCGTCTCGCGCTTCGGGCTCTCGGCGGTGACGATCGTCTTCGAGGAAGGAACCGACCTCCTCCGTGCTCGGCAGCTCATCTCCGAGCGCCTCGTCCAAGCGCGCGAACGTCTCCCCGCGGGCGCATCCCCGGAGCTTGGACCGCTCAGCTCCGGCCTCGGAGAGATCTTCCAGTTCGAGGTGCGGTCCGAGCGCATGTGCGCCGCTGGACAGCCCGACACCGAGCAGTGCTACACGCCGATGGAGCTGCGCTCGGTCCTCGATTCGTTCGTGGCCTACGAGCTGCGGTCGGTCCCCGGCGTCGTCGAGGTCAACTCGTTTGGCGGCGAGCTAAAGACCTACGAGGTCGAGGTCCTCCCGGACCGGCTGCGCGCGCTGAACGTCTCGCTCAACGACCTGTTCGAGGCGATCGAACGCAACAACGCCACGGCCGGAGGCGGCTACCTCGTGCGTTCCGGCGAGCAGCTCCTCGTGCGGGGCGAGGGTCGCATCCAGAGCCTCGACGAGATCGGCGACGTGCTGATCGAGACGCGCGAAGACGGCGTGCCCGTGCGCGTCCGCGATGTCGCTCGAGTCCACCTGGCGCCGCTCATTCGACAGGGCGCCGTCACGCGTGACGGGCGTGGCGAAGTGGTCACAGGCATCGTGATGATGCTCGTCGGAGCCAACGGTCGGGAGGTGGTCGAGAAGGTGAAAGCGAAGATCGCGCAGATCGCTCCTTCACTTCCGCCCGGCGTGCGCATCGACGTCTTCTACGACCGCTCTGACCTCGTGAATCGAACCATCCGCACGGTCGGGACGAACCTCGCAGAAGGCGCTCTCTTCGTCATCGCGGTGCTGTTCCTGCTGCTCGGCAGCGTTCGCGGCGGTCTCATCGTGGCCGCGGCCATTCCGTTCGCGATGCTGGTCGCCTTCACCGCCATGAAGGCGCTCGGGCTCTCGGGCAACCTCATGAGCCTCGGCGCCATCGACTTCGGCATCGTCGTCGACGGCTCCATCATCGTCGTGGAGAACGCGGTCGTGCATTTGGCGGCGGCCGCACGCGGGCAGAAGCGCCCGCTGACGTACAACGAGGCAGCCGACGTGGTGCTCAACTCCACGCTCGACGTACGCAAGGCGGCGCTCTTCGGCGAGGCGATCATCGTCATCGTCTACATCCCGATCCTCACCCTCGCGGGCATCGAGGGGAAGATGTTCAAGCCGATGGCCATCACGGTGCTGTTCGCGTTGCTCGGCGCCTTCGTCGCGTCGCTCACGTTCGTCCCAGTGTTGGTGGCCACGTTCCTTCGTCAGCACACCGAGGAGAAGGAGCCCTTCATCGTGCGCCTTTTGCATCGAGTGTATCCGCGTCTGCTGGCTCCTCTCATGAAGGCCCCAAAGCTGGTCATCGCGATCTCGCTGGCCCTGCTGGTCGCGAGCGGCGCGGTGGCCTCGCGTATGGGGGCCGAGTTCGTCCCGCGGCTCGATGAGGGCGCCCTCGCTGTGCAGATCCTGAGGTTGCCCAGCGTTTCCCTCGAGGAGAGCGTGCGCGGATCGACGCGCTTCGAGCGCGTGATCCGCGAGTTTCCAGAGGTCGTGTCCGTGGTCTCGAAGACGGGGCGCGCCGAGATCGCGACCGATCCGATGGGCGTCGAGATGTCGGATTGCATCGTCATGTTGAGGCCGCAGCGCGAGTGGACCACCGCTCACACGCGCGAAGAGCTGGTTCAGCGAATGTCCGCGCGCTTCGCCGAGGCGCTTCCCGGGCTCGGCTTCTCGTTCTCGCAGCCCATCGAGCTGCGCATGGCCGAGCTGATCAGCGGCACGCGCTCAGACGTGGCCATCACGATCTACGGCGACGACCTCGCGACGCTCGAGCGGCTGAGCTTGCAGGTGCAAAGCGTCGTCCGCGGCGTTCCGGGCGCGTCCGATGTGCGTGGAGAGCAGCTCGCCGGGCTCCCGACCCTCGAGGTGACCGTCGATCGGGCCGCTGCGTCGCGGTACGGAATCTCGGTGCGCGACGCGCTCGACGTGATCGAAGCGCTGGGCGGTCGCAACGTCGGCGAGGTCTACGAAGGCGAGCGTCGCTACCGGCTCCAGGTGCGCGTGCCCTCGAGCCTGCGCGACGACATCGACCAGGTGCGAAATCTCCCGGTGAGCGGCCAGAGCGGCCCGCTCGTTCCGCTGGGCCAGATCGCGAGCATCCAGGTCGTGGACTCGCCGGCGAGCGTGAGCCGGGAGGCAGTTCGTCGCCGCACGAACGTGGAAGCCAACGTGCGACGACGCGACCTCGCCTCCTTCGTGGGTGAGGCGCAGGCGCGCGTGCGCGATCAGGTGCCGATGCCGCCCGGCTACGTCGTGCAGTGGGGTGGTCAATTCGAGAACCTCAGCGCCGCGTCGCAGCGCCTCGCGGTCGCCGTCCCCGTCGCGCTCGGGCTCATCTTCATCCTGCTCTACATGGCGTTCGGGCAACTGAAGCCGGCGTTGCTCATCTACCTCAACGTGCCTTTCGCTGCAGTGGGCGGAGTGTTCTTGCTGGCCCTGCGGGGCATGCCGTTCTCCATCAGCGCAGCCATCGGCTTCATCGCCCTCTTCGGCATCGCGGTGCTCAACGGCGTCGTGCTCCTCACCACGGTCAAGAAGCTGCGCGAGCAGGGCAAGTCGCCTCTCGAGGCTGCGCGCGAAGGCGCCGAGTCTCGATTGCGCGCCGTCGTCATGACGGCGACCGTCGCAGCGCTCGGCTTCATCCCAATGGCGCTCTCGTCCAGCGCGGGCGCGGAGGTGCAGCGGCCGCTCGCAACGGTGGTGATCGGCGGCCTCGTCAGCGCGACGTTCTTGACCCTGTTCGTCCTGCCCACCGTCTATGCCTTCGTGTACCGCAAGGAGGAGCCCGCGCCGCCGAGCGATCGCGGTCATAGACCCGCCACAGACATCGGCGATGCAGCATCGCCGCAGGAGGCAGCGTGAAGAAGCACAAGCTCGATTTGGAGATCGCTCTGCCGAGCGACGCTGTCGCGTGCGATGCGTGCGTGGGGCGGATGGTCGAGGCGCTTGGAGCAACTCCAGGCATCTCGCGGGTGCACGTGGATCGCGAGGACCCAGCGCGCCCGAAGCTGTGCCTTCACTACGAGCCCGACGCGGTGCGGGTTGAGGAGGTGGAGGCGCTCGTTCAGAGCACCGGCGCTGCACTCAAGGGACGCTACGAGCACCTGTCGGCGCCGGCGGTCGGCTTGCGTCACGAACGACAAGCGCGGCTCGTCGAGGGCGTGTTCGCTCGCCATCCTGGCGTGCTGCACGCCTCCGTCGCGTTCGGATCCCGTCGGCTCTACGTGGAGTTCGATCCCACCAAGACGAATCGAGAGGCGCTGCTCGCTGTCGCGTCCAAGGCAGGCATCGCCTCGTACGCTGAGCAAGCGCCTCCCGCGGCGGCAGCCGCAGAGCATGACGAGCACGAGCACGAGCACGGAGGCCCGTTTGGCGAGCGCTCTGAGCTCGTCTTCAGCCTCGCGTGCGGCGCGCTGACGGGCATCGGTTGGGGCCTCCAGAAGGCGAACGCGGCCTCGCTCGCCACGACTGGGCTCTTCATCCTCGCGTATGTCCTCGGGGCCTGGTTCACGGTCAAGGAGGTCGTCGTCGCGCTCCGTGCGCGCAAGTTCGAGATCGACTTTCTCATGTTGCTCGCGGCGATGGGTGCGGCGATCCTCGGCGAGTGGTTCGAGGGTGCGCTGCTGTTGTTTCTCTTCACCCTCGGTCACGGGCTCGAAGGCTACGCGATGCGGCGCGCGCGCAACGCCATCGGCGCGCTGGCGAAGCTCGCCCCAGAGACAGGGCTGCGCGTCGACGATGACGGTCGCGAGGAGGAAGTGGCGGTCGCTGAGCTGGTGGTGGGCGATCGGATCCTGGTGAAGCCCAACACCCGCATCCCTGCGGACGGGTTCGTCAGCGCGGGTTCGAGCAGCGTGAATCAAGCGTCGATCACCGGCGAGAGCGTCCCCGTCGACAAGCGACCCGTCTCTGCCATCGAGGACGCTCTCGCCGCTCCCGAGGGGCTCCTCGCGGAACATCGAGTCTTCGCCGGCACCATCAACGGGGCAGCGGCGCTCACGGTTGTCGTCACGAAGACCGCGACGGAGAGCACCCTCGCCCGTGTCGTGAAGCTCGTTGCGGAGGCTGAGACACAGAAGTCGTCGACCCAGCAGTTCACCGACCGCTTCGAGCGCGTGTTCGTCCCTGTCATCCTCGTGTTCGTCGTCGGCCTGCTCTTCGCTTGGGTCGTCGTCGATGAACCCTTCGCGCGAAGCTTCTATCGCGCCATGGCCGTACTCGTGGCCGCGAGCCCGTGCGCCCTCGCCATCGCGACGCCGAGCGCCGTACTGTCAGGCGTCGCGAGAGCGGCGCGGGCAGGCGTGCTCGTGAAGGGCGGCGCGCACCTCGAGTCGCTCGGGTTGGTTCGTGCGATCGCGTTCGACAAGACCGGGACGCTCACCGAAGGCAAACCTCGGCTCACCGACGTGATCGCTGTCGACAGTGTCCCCGAGGATGAGCTTCTCGCAGTTGCGGTCGCTGTCGAGAAGCAGTCGGACCATCCCTTGGCGAGCGCGATCGTGGAAGGCGCAGCCGCGCGGCATCCTGGTCTCACGACGATGGAAGCCTCGGGCGTGGAGGCCGTGATCGGCTACGGGGTTCGCGCGAAGGTGGGCGGGGCCGCAGTCGCGATTGGCAAGCCGGGTCTATTCATGCGGGACGGAACGCTGCCGCAGCACGTGGCCGACGCGGTGACGAAGCTGCAGGGCGAGGGGCGCACGGTCATGATTGTCCGCTCGGACAGTCGCTTCCTCGGCGTTCTTGGCGTGATGGACACCCCTCGAGAGAGTGCTCAGGGGGTGGTCGCGGCGCTGCACGCCCTCGGCATCGAGCAGACGATCATGTTGACGGGGGACAATCAGCGAGTCGCAGACGCCGTCGCGAAGCACGTCGGTATCCGCGTCGCACGTGGGGACCTACTGCCGGAGCAAAAGGTCGCTGCGATCGCGGAGTTGGCGAGTTCGAAGAGTCGGGTCGCGATGGTCGGTGACGGTGTGAACGACGCGCCGGCCATGGCCAACGCGACGGTGGGGATCGCGATGGGCGCGGGCGGGTCCGACGTCGCCCTCGAAACCGCGGATGTTGCGCTGATGGCCGACGATCTCCGCGCGTTGCCCTTCGCCGTGGGTCTCAGCCGTGCGGCTCGAAACATCATCCGGCAGAACCTCTGCGCCAGCCTCGGCATGGTCGCGTTTCTCATCCCCGCAACCCTCTTCGGCTTCGCCAAGATCGGCGTCGCGGTGGCGCTGCACGAGGGCTCGACCTTGCTCGTCGTTGCGAACGCGCTGAGGCTTCTTGCATACGAACATCGACGAGGAACGAAATGAGCGAAGCCGAACGGAGCCCACGAGACAAGCATGCAGCCGCTCGCTTCGAAGTGCGCGTGCAGCACCTGGATTGCGAGATCGAAGCCGCGAAGATCGAGGCAGGCCTCGGCGATCTCGAGGGCGTCGTCGAGGTTCGAACGTTCCCGAAGGCAGGCAAGGTGGCCTTGACGTTCGAGCCTTCGAAGACGTCGCGCGAGGCACTCGAGCGGGCGCTGACCTCGCTAGGGTTCCCCGTGACCCGCGACGCTGAACGCGACGCGCCGGGCCTGTGGAGTCCGAAGGTGCTCGCCTCCTTCGCCTCGGGCGTGCTGTTGGCGATCGGCTGGGTTCTCTCTCGGGCGCTGACTCTCACCTGGCCGAGCCTCGTTGCGTTGGGGCTCGCGATCCTGATCGGCGGGTACTTCTTCGCGCGTGAGGGGATCGAGAAGCTCGTCACGAAGAGGGTCGTTGGGATCGAACTGCTGATGTCCACCGCGGCCCTCGGTGCGGCTGCGCTCGGCGAGCCGCTTGAGGCGGCGATGTTGGTCTTCCTGTATTCAATCAGTGAGGCCGCGGAGGGATTCACCGAGCAGAAGACGCGCGCCGCAGTGCGCGCGCTGATGAAGCTCGTTCCGAAGGTGGCGCTGGTGCGTCGCGATGGCGCCGACATGGAGGTCGCAGTTGAGAGCCTCGTCGTCGGAGACGTGTTCATCGTACGCCCCGGCGAGTCTGTCGCCACCGATGGCGAAATCGTGCGAGGGGAAACGTCAATCAATCAGGCACCGGTCACTGGCGAGAGCGTCCCGGTGAAGAAGGCCGCCGGCGACGAGGTCTTCGCGGGAACGATCAATGCCGACGGCGTGATCGAGGTGCGCGCCACGAAGACGTTCCAGGACAACACGGTCGCGAAGATCATTCACCTCGTAGAGGAGGCGCAGGAGAAGAAGGGGGAGAGTCAGCGCTTTATCGAGCGCTTCGGCGCGCGCTACAGCCCAGTCGTACTAGTTGGTGGCGTCCTCGTCACGGCAGTTCTGGTGTTCGCATTCGGCGTCTCGTGGAACGCGGCACTGCGCCGAGCGGTTGTCTTCATCGTCGCGGCCGCACCGTGTGCGCTCGTGATTTCGGTGCCCATCACGCTCGTTGCGGCCCTCGGGACCGGCGCTCGCAATGGTGTGCTCATCAAGGGCGGCGTCATCCTCGAGCGGCTCGCCACGATCCGGACCATCGCGCTCGACAAGACTGGCACGCTGACGCGCGGCGAACCCATCGTCACCGACTTCGTTCGCGTGGACTCTGGTCCGCACGCCGAAAGCGAACTGCTGTCCCGCATCGCGGCCATCGAATCGCGAAGCGAGCACCCTGTCGCAAGAGCCATCGCCGCACACGCTCGCGCCCGCGGCGTGGTCGTCGGAGAGTCGGGCGACGTACGTGCGTTGCCTGGCGCGGGCGTCGCCGCAACCATCGAAGGCGTGGATGTCCTGGTCGGTCGGCTTGGTCTGTTCGAGGGGACCGCCGGAAACGCAGCGGAAGCGAGCACTGTGGTTCGGCGCCTCGAAGCGGCCGGCAAGACGGTCATCGTCGCTGGAACTTCGTCGTGCATCTGGTGCGTCGTGGCCGTGCAAGATGCCTTGCGTGAGGAAGCCGCCGAGGCGGTCCGCCTGCTACAAGCGGGCGGGGTTGAGCTCATCGTGCTCTCGGGTGATCAGCAGATCGCTGTGGAGCGCGCTGCCTCGGCGCTCGGCATCAAGCGCTTCCACGGCGCGATGAAGCCGGAGGGCAAGCTCGCGGAGATCCGCACCCTCGCCGCGAAGGCGCCGATCGCGATGGTAGGCGACGGAGTAAACGACGCACCGGCGCTCGCGCAGGCGACCGTCGGAATCGCGATGGGCGCGGCTGGCACGGACGTCGCGCTGGAGACGGCCGACGTGGCGTTGATGGGCGATGACCTTCGTCGCCTCGCCTTCGCGCTCGCGCTTGCCCAGCGCACCCAGCAAGTCGTTCGCCAGAACCTCGCGCTCTCCATCGTCGTGATCGGCACCCTCGCGGTGGGCGCGGTGGCGGGCGTCTTCAGCCTTCCAGTGGCGGTCCTGGTTCACGAGATCAGTGAGTTCGTCGTCATCGGCAGCGGGCTCAGATTGCTGCGTGCGCCGAGCGCAGGTGCAGCGAGATGAGGGCGAGGCACCGAGCTTTAGAAGACCGCCGGTACTCAACGCGGCACGCACCGAACCGCCCCCGTCCCATCACGAGAGGAAGACCCCATGAGAATCGAAAACAGCCGCCGGCCAAGTTGTTCGAGGGATTGGAAGCACGGTGGCTGAAACGCGCCAGAGCGAGGGCTTCGGCGTACTCACGGAGATCGGCGTTCAGAGGGAGCTCTCTCGGACAGTGCTGGTCTTCTATCGGAAGAATCGAATCCTCGGCGCCTGCAACCCGACGCTTGCCCACTGCGCGCTGTCGGCGAAAATCGACGCAAACGCAGCGAGTTGAGCGCGGCTGCGCCCGACGTGTCGCGGCTCCAGTGTGACCTGGGCGCCGCGCGTACCAGGAAGTGTCCGAGCACAGCATCGAGCCACGCCCGCTCGGTCAGCGCGCGCCGTACATCGTTCGCCACGCCGCTTCGAATCGATAGCGGCCCATCGCGTCGCGCGGCGAGCTCCCGCCCGCTTGCGTCGAGCCGTGGCCGTCCGTCGTCATCGCGGACGAAATGAATCTGTGTGTCCCTCCCCAAGGCGCCGCGCCCGTGTCGATCGACGTGGCCGTCCCCGAGAGCCTCAACGCCGTAAACGCCGCGAGGTGCCCCATGTGCTGCGAGTCGCCCGTGTGCGAAAGGCCCCAGAAAGCGGTCGCGGGGGTCATTCCCGTGCGCGAGAGCCACGCTTGCCCCGTGTCGAGCGGCCCCGAGAGCATCACCGCGCGCTCGACCGCGCGGACCTGCGCGATCACGCCCGAGGAGCTCGCGCCGTGCGAGATGCCCGAGATCACGATGGCGCTCCATCGCGGACGACCCCCCTCGAGAAAGTAGCCCCAATCGCCAGCGGGATTGCGGCGCGCGAGCAGCTCGAGCCCGCGAACGACGCGACGCTCGATCGAGTCCGCAGGCGCGATCGTGATCGCCGGGTGATGATCGACGCCCTCGAAGGCCTCGAGCCGGCACCCTTGAATATTTGCCCCACAATTTCCGACGCCGTAGTTGCTCGAGTAGCAGGGCGAGAAGACGTGAAATCCCCACGAGGCCAGCAGTCGCCCGTGCTCGGTCGAGCCGCAGGTGGTGGGCGTTCCTGCGCCGTGGAGGTAGACGACGAGGCGGCCGCGCGGCGCGACGCGCGTGTCGAGGTACGCGAGCTGCGTGGCGTTGGCCTCGCGCGCCATCGGGTCCGCGTCGCTCGGCCGAAACGTCACGCTGTAGAGCTGCGGCATCGATCGATCGACCCGAGGCCCGCTCGGCGTCGCTGCGTCCGAAGCGTCCGTTCCCGCGGTGGCGTCGCGCGCCGCGTCCACGGCGCTCGCGCTGTCCGATCCAGCATCGATGGTCGCCGCGTCGACCTCTGCGTCCATGGGCTCGGCGACGCCGGTGTCTGACTGCGCAGTATCCGGCGGAGGCGCGTCCGTGATCGCGTCCACCACGGCGACGGCGTCGACGACATCGCTGCTCGTCACGGGACCGCATCGCGCGACAGCGAAGGCGCCAGCGAGCGAACACAACACACGATATCGATTCGGCACAGGGATCGGTCGAGTGTACCGAACGAGCTCGTCACCGCGAAAGCGCGCGCAACCGCAGATCGTCCGTGAACACAGCGCTCGCGGGCACCGGCGCGCCGTCGACCGAGAGCTCGATCCACGCGCTGTTCGCCAGCCCAGCGATCGCCTCGCGGATCTCGTCCTCGTCGTGCTCTCGCGCCCTTCGCACGAGCGCGCCCAGCGTGAGCCCGTCGCTCCCTGCCGCGCGCAAGATCGCCCACGCCTCGCGCTCGGCGTCCCCTTCGGGCTGCGCCGTCACGCGCTTTCGCCCGGGAATCACCGCGGATCTCCCGTCGTCCGCCCGGTTGCGAAGCATCGACTCGCTCCCTTGCCCGAGCGCGCCGTTTGATTTCGTGGGACGCACCGAGGGAGCGCCCTCGTTGTGCGCGCTCACCGCGAGGGGCCCCTTCGCTCCCGGCGCCGGTGCGGCTGGTGCCGTCGCCGCCCTCGCGGGAGGGTCGCCGAGCAGCGACGGAACTTCGTCGACGATCAACGCGCTCGGAAGCGGACGCCGAGCGCTCCACCCCGCGAGCATTCGCTGGCTCCCTCCGTCGAGCCCGCCACCGAAGCTCGCCGCGGCGTCCACCGCGTCGATCGCCGTCCGAAGCTCTTGCTCCGAGCGCGCCGAGGCGAGCTGCACTCCCGCCGCACGCAGCGAAGCGGGGTCGCAGTACCGCGGGACCGCCAGCTCGAGGACGTCTTGCACCGTGTGCGAGTCCGCTCCGCGGGACGCCGCGAGCATCGCGCGCTGCCAACGAACCACCGTCGATCGCAAGAGCGCGAACAACGCGAAGCCATCCCAGCCCGCGGCCGTCGCGAGAAACAACATCGGGTCGTCCGTCGACGCGTTGGCGACGAGCCGCCCCTCGAGCACGGGTTCGCTCTTGTCGACCCACACCCTCGGCCACGCCTTTCGCGAGCGCTTGATGTCCGACGACCGTGCGCTCGAGGCCGCGATCGTCGCGATCGTCGGCTCGACCGAGAGCGCGAGGAGCAACCGGCGATCGAGCGCGTCCACGCCGTACGGGTGGTGCGCCCACGACTCGCTGAACTCGCCCGACATTCGTGACCGACGCTGCGCGACGAGCGCGAGGGTCCTCGGGCGTTCGAGCGCGCTGCGCAGACGAGGCTCGATCAACGGGCGCGCTGTCGAGAAGTCGCAGTCCCACTCGGCCCTCGCGGGCTCTCCCGCAGGGCTCGTGGCCAACGCGACGTCGATCAGCGCTCCGACCGAGTCTCCGACGCGCGCGGTGCGCACGATCGGCGCGAGCGACTCGTTCGGCCCGTACGCCGATCCATCGCTGAACACGAACGTCTTCGCGTCGGGAGGCCGCGCGACGGTCCCCACGTCCGCGTCGAGCACAACGACGCGACGCAGATCCGCGGACGTGAACACTTCGCCAGTCTCGAGCCACAGCCCCAGCCTCGCGAGCGCGACCGATGTCGGACTCGCGTCCGTGCCCCGGAGCCGCTCACGGACGAAGCCACGCAGCGCCGCGTCGACGAGCGAAGCCTCGCGCGGGCGCGACGCGAGCTCGCGGCGGAGGACGCGAAGCGCCGCGAGGAGAAACGTTCCCGAGCGACATCGCGGGTCGAAGATGAAGTACGAAGCGCGCTCGCCGGTGCTCGACTCTTCGCGGAGCGCGGCGCCGAAGGTCGCGTCGACGACGTGTTCTGCAGCGGCGTCCGTGGACGCGGTCGGGTCGTTTTTTCGCGCGATTCGCACGAAGCCATGACGCGCTCCGACTTGGATCGGCGCGTAGATCAGTCGCATGATCGCGCGATGAAACGCGCGAGGCGCGAGCGTGCACCATCGTCCGATGTCGTATTCGAAGAGCTCGAAGGCGACCGATCGGAGCACCTCGCTGTCGAGTCCGTTGAAGCGCGCGAGCTCGTCGCGCGTGAGCAAGATCTCGCTCATCGACGCGCGGGCATCGCTCGAGCCCATCGCTACTCCATCGTAGAACGCAGCGAGCGCTGCATCGACGCTCGTGACGGCGTCGCCACCGCTTCGAGCAGCGAGCGCAAACGAGCACGCGAGCCGCTGAAACATCGACCCGAGCTCTGTGTTCGAGAGCCGTCGACCGTACTCATCGAACATCGGTCGCGCGTCCGGGTGCGCTCCGAGAAGACGCCGCCCCGCGACCTCTGCGGCGCTCGCGAGCCAACCGAACGCGGTCCGCGCTGTTGCCTCGAGCTGCTCTGCGTCACGCTCGTCGCTCATCGGGACTCCTCGTCGGACGGCTTCTCGTTCGCGCTGGGAAACACCGCGCGCAGCACGCTCGCGTCTCCCTCGCCCTCGCACACGATCCACGCCGCCGCGATCAGCCCGGCGATCGCCTCGCGGATCTCGTCCTCGTCGTGCTCTCGCGCTCTTCGCACGAGCGCGCCCAGCGTGAGCCCGTCGCTCCCTGCCGCGCGCAGGATCGCCCACGCCTCGCGCT
>JAEUKI010000044.1 GCA_016793325.1 Myxococcales bacterium
TCGTCCTCGTCGTGCTCTCGCGCTCTTCGCACGAGCGCGCCCAGCGTGAGCCCGTCGCTCCCTGCCGCGCGCAGGATCGCCCACGCCTCGCGCTCGGCGTCCCCTTCGGGCTGCGCCGTCACGCGCTTTCGCCCGGGAATCACCGCGGATCTCCCGTCGTCCGCCCGGTTGCGAAGCATCGACTCGCTCCCTTGCCCGAGCACTCCGTTTGATTTCGTGGGACGCACCGAGGGGGCGCCCTCGTTGTGCGCGCTCGTCTCGGTCGGACGAACGACTCCACGCGCGGGCGTGGTTGGCGCGGGACGCTGCGGAGCTTCGTCCGAGCTGGGACGATAGTCGCGAACGACGAGGGGCACGGGCAGTTCGCCAGCGACGAGCATCGTGGGCAGCGGTTGATCGTCGCGCCACGCGCGAAGGCGCCGCGAGGTCTCTGCGTCGAACGCCCGCCCCTTTTCTACAGCCGCGTCGATCACCTCGATCGCCGCGCGGATCGCGAGCTCGGTGCGCGCGGCGGCGAGCCTCTCTCCCGCTGCGCGAAGCGTCGCGATGTCGCAAGACGACGGAACCGCGAGCTCCATCACATCGGCGACGGTATGTGTCTGTCCTCCACCGCGCGCGCTCGACAGCATCGCCCGCTGCCAACGGACCACCGTCGACCGCAGCAGCGCGAACAGCGTGAAAGCGTCCCATGGAGGCGCCCACGTCGTGAGCTCGAACGAGTCGCTCGGAGAGCGATCGCGCACGAGGACCGCTTCGAGCAGGGGAGTGTTTCGAAGCACAGCGACACATGGCCAGTCCGGCGAGGGAGGACGCGCGATCAGCCGATCGAGTGCGAGCGTCTCGGCGACCAGCGCCACGCACGGCTCGACCGAAAGAGAGGCGAGCAACCTCCCATCACGCGGATCGACGCCATACGGGCGATTGGCCCAAGCCCCCACGGTGCGCGTCGCGTCCGCGCGGCGTCGCGCGACGACGGCGAGCGTCCGCGGTCGCTCGAGCGGTGAGCGCAGCCGCGGCTCGACGAGCGGTCGCACGGTGAAGAACTCGCGATCCCACTCGGCGCGCGCCCGCCCGTAGTACTGCGCCGCCATTCCGCGATCGATCAACATTCCGACGGTCTCGCCCTCCTCGGCCTCGGTCAGCACTCGTTCGAACGGCCAGCGCGCTCCGTACTCGAGCGCCTCGGAGAATACGAACACGCGCACCCCCTCGGGTCTCTTGCGAAATTCCTCGTCTGCCGCGGCCGTGCGCACCACGGCCCGAGACAGCTCGTCGTTGGTGAGCGCCTGCCCTGTATCGAGCCACAATCCCAAGCGCGCGAGCGACACGGCGACGCGACGGTCGTCGAAGCCCCGCAGTCGGTTGCGCACGAAGCTCCGTAGCGTCGCCTCGACGAGCGACGGATCTTGCTCGCGAGAGGAGAGCGCGCGACGGAGGACCTCAAGGGTCGCGAGGAGGAGCGTTCCCGTGCAGCAGCGAGGGTCGATGACGAAGAGCGACGGAGGGGCCGCGCCCGCGAGCGGCTCGTAGAGCGAAGACTCGAACGCCGCCTCGACGACGTGAACCGCGGCAGAAAACGTCGACGGCATCGCGTCGCTTCCCTGAGGAAAACCCGCGAATCTCCCCGGCGCGCCGCGCAGGATCGGCGCGCGCAGCGCGAGGGCGATCGCTCGATGCAGAACGCGCGGAGCCATCGTCGTCCAGGGCGGGTCCGTCGGCTCGAAGAGCGACGCGGTGAGCCTCTTTCGATCGGCCGCCGAGAGCGCAGCGAAGATCTGTAGCTCGTCGCCCGTCACGAAGATCTCGGGCATCGACGTCCGCGCATCGGCAGCGTCGACCTCGAGCCATCCCGCGAGCGCGTCGGTCGCCTCGTCGAACGTCGTCGCACGGCCCATCCGCCGCCGGCACGCGAGCACCAGCGAACACACCGCACGCGAGAAGAGCGCGTCGCGCTTGTCGAGATCGGACAAGAGCCCCCGTTCGGATAGCGCTGCGAGGCCCCGCGCTGGCTTCGTACCGAAGCGCGCTCGGCCGAAGATCTCCACGGCCTTCTCGATGCGCTCGAACGCTCGCTGCGCCTGCGCGGCCTCGTCCCTCGGCTCGTCTTCGGTGTTCATGAGAGCTCCTTCGCTCTTGTCCGATCCCTCACCATCGCTCAGCCGCGTTGCGCGACGCGCAGCACGCTCGCGTCCCCCTCGCCCTCGGACACGATCCACGCCGCCGCGATCAGCCCGGCGATCGCCTCGCGGATCTCGTCCTCGTCGTGCTCTCGCGCTCTTCGCACGAGCGCGCCCAGCGTGAGCCCGTCGCTCCCTGCCGCGCGCAGGATCGCCCACGCCTCGCGCT
>JAEUKI010000080.1 GCA_016793325.1 Myxococcales bacterium
ATGCGCCGAGATTCATCTCGGCGCTCGCGAGATGAGTCTCCGTTCACCTCTGCGCCGAGATGAATCTCGGCGCATGGACGCCGAGAGCGGCGCGCGCAAGAGCGCGAGGAGTCCCGATACACCGAGCATCCTCGCGACCGGCTCTGCGGGCGCGCGCTGCATAGCAGCGTTCATGCGCCGAGATTCATCTCGGCGCTCAGTTGCGGCGCCTCCTGGCTCGGCTACGCGTACAGCGAGATCACGTCGTTCCGTTGCCGCCGGACCAACCGCCGCCACCCTGCGGAGGCTGCGGTGGGTACTGCTGCGGCTGTTGACCAAACGCCCCCTGCGACGGCTGCGATGGAATCGGTTGCGACGACTGCGCTGGCTGCGACGCGCCCCACGCTTGCTGCTGCGGCTGTTGCGGTTGCCCGTATTGCTGCGGCGGCTGACCGTACTGTTGCTGTGGTTGCCCGTACTGCGCTTGCTGTGGCTGACCGTAGCCTTGCGGTTGGCCGTAGCCCTGCGGTGCGCCGTAGCCGGGCTGCGCCATGGCCATGGGCATCGCGCTGCTGCCCTTTCGCAAGAAGAGCACGCCGCCGACGATGAAGAAGAGCACCGCGACGGCGCCGGACATCACCATGTTCTGCTCGTGGCGACGGCGACGGTACGAGGCGTAGTAGTCGTAGCCGCCGCCGTAGCCGTAGCGCGATCCGTAGCCGTAGCTGCTGTAGCTGCTGTAGCTACGCGCGCTCTCGTACTCGCTGAACGAGTACGCGGAGAACGCGCCGGACAACAGCCCGAGCACGAGAAACACCGCGCCGATACCCTTGGTTCCGCTCGAGGGGCGCGAGGCGTAGGGCGCGTGCATGCCAGCTTGGCCGGGAGGCATCGCTTGCGCGTTGGCGCCTTGGGCGAGCACGTTGGCGATGTCGCTCTTGATTTGTGACACACCGCCCGAGACGACGAGCCACACGATTCCAAAGAGCAAGAGTCCCGGCAAAATGCCCGAGAACACGATGAAGAGCGTGAGCAGGAGCTGCACGGCCATGCTGGGAAACGCCCACTGAAGCGTGGCTCGCCCCGGCCCCGTGGGCTTGATGAGCACGCCGGTGGCCACGCCGTTTCCGACGATCACGTAGTTGCCGCGCGTGGTGTGACTGTATTGAGGGAGAACTTGGGCCAACCACTGCTGCAACGGCGGCGCGTGGTCGAGAGGAACTTGCGAGACGACATCCATCGAATGACTCCTTCGATGGCGGTGATGCTACAGGACGGACGCGCGCGGTCGAGCAGGACAGGGCGTTCGTGCGGCGAGCGTCGATCGCGCTTCGGGCGTCGCGACGAGTGGTGAAGCGCGCTGCGCCGCGGTAGAAGTCTCGAGCGATGAGATCGCCGAGCACGCGTGGTCTGCTGTGTACGTTTGCGCTCGTCGTGGGCTCTCTGAGCGCGAGCGGCTGCGCGTCGGCGCTGCCGGACGTCGTGGCGCGCACGCTCGATTGCCCCGTCGAACGCGTCGTGGTCGTGGGCGCGGGCGAGAGTCGGCGGATCGGCTCTGGGTGCGGGCGTCGCGCGGAGTTTGGTCGGCACTGCAACCCGACCTTCGTCGGCGGCAGCCGTGATTGTCATTGGACCGCAGACAGCCCGGTGACCTCGGAGTAACAGCGGCTCCACAGGACGCGATCGTGGAGGCGCGCTCGACTTCGTGGCCGCCTTCGCGTCGCGCAGCGCTCGCGGTGCTTGCGTGTGTGGGTGCGTCGCGGCTCACAGAAAATCGCAATTCGCGCTGCTGACGCGGCGAAGATGAGGCACTCTCGTGCGTGCGCTCGCCACACGCGAGCGACAGAGCGCATGCGATGACCCGACCCGCGATTCGCCCCGAACTTCCGAGCGGAACGCTCATTGGCGGCGACTACGAGGTGCTCGAACGGCTCGCGGGCGGAGGCATGGGCGAGGTGTATCTCGCGCGCCAACGCAGCACCGGCGCGCTCCGCGCGGTCAAGCGACTGCACGCGCACTTGCTCTCGGACGAGGTCTCGCGGACGCGCTTCGAGCGCGAAGCGAAGGTCGTCGCGAAGATCGAGAGCCAACACGTCGCGCAAGTCGTCGCGGCGGGGATCGACCGCGAGCGGGGCGAGCCGTTCATCGCGATGGAGTACCTGCGGGGCGCGACGGTCTCGAAGCTCGTGGCGAACGGACCGTGTTCGTTCGACGAAGCGTTGCGGGTGATGATGGGCGTCGGTCACGCGCTCGCCGCGGCGCATCGCGCGGGGGTCGTTCATCGTGACCTCAAGCCCGACAACGTGATGCTCGCGGAGAGCCAGCTCGCGGGGGTCTCGACGATCGTGAAGGTGCTCGACTTCGGGATCGCGCTCGTGGCGAAGGGGACGCTCTCGGCGCGCATCACCGGAGACCTCTCTGTCGGAACGCCTCCGTATATGGCCCCCGAGCAATTCTCGGACTCGCAGCGCATCGGACCGCACACCGACGTGTGGGCCATGGGGCTGCTTCTCTTCGAGATGCTCACCGGGCAGCGCTTCTGGAACAGCTCTGCCAAGACCGGCGGAACGCTCGCCTCGCTGATCCAAGAGATCGTCGAGCAGCCGATCAGCCCGAGCGCGCTCCGCGCCCGCGAGAAGGGCGGGAGCATCGCGCCTCCGATCGCAGCGTGGATCGACCTCTGCTTGCAGCGCGAACCGACGCATCGATTCGACCAGGCGCAACCCGCGCTCGACGCCCTCGTGCGCGCGGCGCGCGGCGCGCCTCTCGAGGCTCCGCTGTCCGGGGCTGCGCAGCCTCGCGCGCACGTGGCTCCCGTCACGCTGAGCGACGCGAGCACGACGGCGATCCCGCCTGCTGCGCACGCCGCGCCTTCGTCTGCGAGCCCGCCGCCAGCACCGACGCCCACCGTGCGCGCGGTGCCCGCGCAGTACGCAAGCGCTCCGCACACAACTGCGGCCCCGCCCCGTACGCGCAACAAGTCGCTGCTCGTCGTCGGAGCGATCGTCGCTGCCGCAGCGCTCGTCACCGCCGTGGCGTCGATCGTTGTCACGCTTCGCGCCGACCGCGACGCGCGAGGCGAGCTCGACGCAGTGATCGCTGCGCGGTCTCGACAGGTCACCGAGCCGCAGCGCGCGATCGAGCCGCCATCCACCGTGAACACGCCGCCCATCGCGCCCATCGCGCCCATCCCGCGACCCGAGCCGATGCGGGTCGAGCGACCCGCGCAAACACCGCCCAACGTACTCGCGCACCGCGAGCCCGAGTCTCCGAGTCGGCCGTCATCGCCGACGCCGACGCGAGCGCCAGCCACGCGCCCATCGGGTGCAGGAGAGCCGAGCGTTTCACGAATGCCACCGACCGCCGCTGCGCGCGACGCGCAGCTCCGAGCGATCGTCTACCGCGCGGTGCGCTCGAGCGGGTGCTTCAACGAGCGAACCATCGCGAGCGTGCGAGGATCCGTGATGGTTACCGTCAGTGACTCGGGGCGCATTCTCTCGGCGTCCACGGATAGCAACTACTGGAGCTGCCTCGTTCGCGTGAGGCTGACGGGCATGGAGGCTCCGCGGTGGGGATCGCTGTATCGCGCGTCGTTTCCGCTCGATCAGATGTTCCGCTGAGCGACGTTCTGAACCGCGACTCGTTCGATCGCCGCGCGTTGATCGATCGGTTCGTGGAGGAACGACACGCCTTCGACAGTCGCGCGCCGTCGACGCTCGTCTCGTGTCTCGATCGCCGCTGCGAGCAGCGCCCCGCACGGAGCGCTCGGCCTCGCAGGAGTCGTTGGTCCGTTGGGACCAACGCTCACCGGAGGCGCGACCGCGCCGCCGCGCAAGATGAGACTCGCGTCGCGCTCGGCGCTCTGCCCTCGATCCGCTCGGTCATCATCGACGCGTGCCGAGTGCGCGCGATCGCGCTGTTCGCCCTACATCGACGCGAGGTGCGGCGCTCGTGTCGCGAGACTCGTACGCGTTTTGTCGGTATGGTTTCTGTCATGGGAGCGCGCCTCCAGGCGATCGTGGATCGAGTGCGTCGCGAGAGCCGCGGCGTCGTCAACGTCGACCTCGCGCGACTCAACCTCCGGGTCGGACAACCGCTCTCGCGCGCTGCGATGGAGATCCCCGACACCCACGAGCTTGTCGCCAAGGCCGAGGCCGTGGCGAACGAAATCTTGGGCGCGGCCCAAGATCCCAACAAGTGAGAGCCGCGATGCGCACACCGACATTCGACGCCGACCGAGGGGAGATCGTTCTGGGCGGGCAACGCCTCGTGTTTCACTGCCATCACTACAACGTCGCGCTGCAGCGCTCCCTCGAAGACGCGCTCGGACCTCGCGCGGTCGAGATCCAGCGCCTCGCGGCGGCCGAGACCGCGAGGCTCACGCTCGCGTCGGTGTTTGCAGAGAGCGACATCCGCGACTTCGACGCGCGCATGCAGTGCGCAGCCAGCGTGTTTGCGGACGCAGGGTTCGGCAGGGCAACGATCGTCGCGATGACGTCCATGGGCGGCCGCGTCGAGGTCGCTCCCTCGCACTACGCGCTCGGATGGACGTCGAAGTGGGGGACGACGCCCAACGCTGTCGATCACTTCGCCGCTGGGTACTTTCGTGGAGCGCTCTGCGCCGCGAGCGAGATCGCGCCCGAGCGCGTCGCCGTGACCGTGCTCGCCGAGGCCGCGGCGCGCGAAGGCGCTTCGACGATCCTGTCGCTGGAGGTGCGGTGATGGCGATCGACGAACGCGCCATCGTCGATGCGGTCGCGGGCCTCGAGCTTCGAGGCAACGAAGAAGGCCTGATCCCTGCCTTCGGACTCCATCTCACCACGCACTTCGCAAACTATTACAACCGCAGCTCCTTTGCTGTCGCGCGCGCGCTCGAAGGAAGCGGTCTCGAAGAAGACGCGCGGACGTTGCTCGTCGAAGCCGGGCACGTGTGCGCGTTCAACACCTTCGGCGGAATCATGCGGAGCGCCGAGTGGGACGCCGTCGTCGCGCCGATGATCTCCTCGCGTGAAGACTGGATCCGCGGGATGGTCGCGGTGATCAACGCGTTTGGTTGGGGCCGCTGGACCATTCGCGAGCTGATCCCCGACGAGCGGCTGTGCATCGAAATCGAGAACGGCTACGAGTGTGCCGGCTGGCTGAAGGACTACCCCGTGAGCCACACCCCACGCTGCTACCTCGCAGCCGGTGGCGTCGCCGGCTTGATGAACCTCTTGTACGTCGGAGACATCACGCTGCGCCCGACGCTGTCGGATGCGTACTACAGCGAGCTCTTTCGCGACGCGCGCTCGTTCGGTGCGCGCGCGACCAGCTGCCTCGCGTGCGGCGACGATCGCTGCGTGCTCGTCGCGACGCGCCAGCCATGAGCGAGACAGAGCCCGACGATCGACGCGAACAACACGCGACCTCGCTGCAGATCGGGTCGTTGAGCGTCTCGGTCACGCGCTCGTGCGTCCGTCGCGACCTGTACGACCTCACTGTGGGGCGAGCGCTCGACGCGGCGCTGCGAGGCGAGCTCGAGCGATGGGGAGCCGTGCGAGGTCCGCCCAACCTCTGGGTGATCGACGTTCCGCAGCGTCATCGAATTACGATCGCTCCGGCGATCGGTCGCGTGGTGATTCTTCCGAGGATCGAGCGTTCGCGAGACGAGCAGAGCGCGCACGCAACAGAGTTTCTACGCTGGTTCGAGCAGGCCGTTTACCCCTCGGCAGAGCGCTCCTAGAGCGGCTCCGCCTTCCGTTGGCGACACGCGGGCTGAGTTTCTCGGGAGATTTCCCAGGAGCGAACTCAGTGCGTGTCGTCCTTCCAACGGGGCGTCGCGATAAACCGCCACTCATTCGATCGCCGCGCTTTCATCGATTGATTCGCGGCGGTTTGACTTGATTTTCACCACGCCGACGCTCGGCTCATTTCTACGACGTTCAATTGGGGCGTGGTTTCGCGCAGACACAACCGAGGACGTCACCCCCGCCGCTTCGATTTCGACTTCGCCTTCTTGCGCGGGAGCTGCCGCGCCTTTCGGCCGTTGAGCTTGGACTTGAGCGCGCCGAGCGCTCGTTGCGCGAGCGTGACGCGTTCGATCGCCGCTCGTCGCTGCGCGGGGTCCGCTTCGGCGATCACCTCGTCGAGCCGCGCGTTGAAGTGCTCGTCCACCAGCCGCTCGCAGAAGCGCTCGATGTGCGACTCGACCCTCCGAAGCGTGACCCTTGTTTGCACGGCGTCGCCGTTGGCGCGCAAGACCTCTCGCACGTACACCGCGGTGGCTTCGATCGAGAGGTTCGTCGCGATCAAGTGCTGCGCGCCGTCGCGCATGAGCTCCTCGTCTTCGAGCCGCAAGAGCAGGGACTTGCGCGTGAAGTCCAAGAGCCTCCAGCCGTCGCTGTTCAGTCGCTTGTCGTACACCGCGCAGAGAACGGCGTTTTCGATGATCCGCGGCGCCAGCCGAAGGCGCGAACCGCCGGCGACGAGGAGGATGGCGTTCCACAGTTCGTTGTCGTCGCGACTCTCCAGAACCGCAGTCGTGTCCTCGCCGAACACTCGCGCAAACAACCACTGGCCAAACTCGACCACCGCGGCGTCGACGGTCTTTCGTACGCCCTCGCCGCGCTCGAGCGCCTCGTCGAACACCGCTCGTTCGCTCGCCGTCAGCTTCGGCTTCGCAGGGCGCTTCGGCGCCGTCGGAGTGCTGTCGCGTCGGTCCATTCGCCGTTCGAGGGTGCGCTACCGCTGGGCGCCGCGGCAACACGATCGTGCAAATTTTTGCACGCTCCGACGGACCCCGCGGACCGCGATCGAGCAGTGATTTGCCTACGTGTTTCAGCAAATGACGCGGCGAGACTAACGCGAGTTAGCAGATTTTAACTCCTGCGCTTCTCGCGCGTTCACTCTTCACCGACGGTGCTCGCATTGCCGACGCACTGCACCGCGCCGTCCGCGGTGAGCGCGCACACGCGAAGGCGCGTGGGGCCGACGCCGCCCGCCGTGCCGACGACGAGCTGCGTCGCGCGCGTGATGCCGTGCAACTCGGTGGGATCGTTCCATCGCACGACGCCGTGGCCCCACTCGAGAGCGCCCCAGCACGAGGCGCCGCCATCGCGTCGGAGCGCGCAGGACACGAACGATCCGAGCGCGAGTTGAACGGTGTTCTCGACGCGCGCGACGGCGAGCGGCGCCCGAGGGCCAGCGCTGTTGTTGCTCCCCCAGCACGCGAGCCACCCTTCGCTGCCCCGCGCGCACGCGTGCTCGTGGGTCACTGCGATCTCCGCGACCGCCGCGAGTCCCGAGACAGCGACGGGACGACTCCGGTGTTGATCGCTTCCGTCCCCCACGACGCCGAAGAAGTTGCCGCCCCAACAGCGAACGGTCGCGTCACGGAGGCGCGCGCACGTGGTGTTCCATCCGGCGGAGATTTGTTGGGCGGGCGGGAGGTCGACGCGGGCAGCGCTGCGGTCTCCTCCAGCGACGAAGGTCCCGCGGCCGAGCTGTCCGTAGGCGTTGTCGCCCCAGCACGACACCGCGCCCTCTGCCGTGAGCGCACAGCCGTGCATCGCGCCGAGCGCGAGCTCGGTCGCGCCGCGGACGCCCTCGATTTGCTCGACGCGGCCGCGCGGCATTCCGTGGTGCGTCCACACGCTGGCGTCCACGCACCACACCGTGGCGTCGGTCGCGATCACGCAGAGCGAGCCGCCGAGGTCGACGCTCCCGCCGTCCGCGATGCTCACCGCTCGAGGCAACCCGACAACGCGCACAGGAACCGGCGACCACGCGCGATGCCTCCACTCCATCGGCTGTCCCAGCCGAGGAACAGGGCGTCCGTCGTAGTTCACGCCCCAACACCACACGCTTCCATCGTCCACGAGCGCGCACGTCCGGCGAGCCCCCGCCGTGATGCGACGCGCGACGCCCGGCAATCCCGCGATCGTGTGCGCCGTCAGTCCGTTTGCAGGGTCGTCGACCGCGGGCGCGTGCCGATCGGTCCAGCACCGCAGTGTTTCGTCGCCGCCGCGCGCGCAGCAACCTCGCTGACCGTCCACCGTCGTCGCGCACGACACGCTCGGCGCGAGCGACACCGTTGGCGCGTTCGCGGCCGTTTGCGCGTCGTCGATCGTCGGCTGCGGGCGCCACTCGATCGCTTCGTCCGCGCGCGGCCAACACGCTTCTCTCTGGTCGACCAACGTCGTGCAACACGCGTAGCGACCGTCGCGCATCCCGCGGCAGCGCTGTCCGTCCGCGCGCTCGAGCATCGAAAACAACGAGGGGATTCGCACGGGGCGCTCGTCGCTCGCGGATCGCGCGAGCGAGTCACGCGCGACGCGGCTCGCGCAGCCGACGTTCGACAGCGCAGAAGCGAGGACGAGGGCGGTTCGAAAGCTCCACGAGTTGATCAACGATCGCATGCGCTGCACGGCCAAAAACGTCTACCGCGCGCGGGGCTTACAGAGGACTCCAACGGTGCCACGACGAGCGCGGCGGGCTACGCGCGCGCGGACGAGAACGTCGAGCGCGTCGAACGCTCGGGACTCGAGCATGCTTTCGGTCCGGTTCATTTCGAGCGCCGTCGCGCGAGGGTACCGCAGCTTCGCGCTCAATCGATCGAGACCGACTCGCAGCACTCTGCGTAGCGCTTGCCGCTCCCGCAGAGGCACGGGCTGCGCGGGTGGAGCGTCGGACCGCCGAGCTTCATGCGCGCGATGAAGCAACGGATCGCTCGCTCTCGGCGCTCGACGCCTTCGATGAACCGCGCGCGGAGCGACTCGACGGCCTCGCGCCACGCGCGAGCCCGCGGCGCGTCCAGACGACCGGTCGCTTCGAGCCACTCGCCGAACGCGTCGAGCAGCTCGGGCAACGACCGCGGCTCGTAGCCATTGATGTGCAAATTCGCTGGCCGATCGTGCGGACGATCGAACAAGTACGCCTCGACGAACGCGGGAGACCACGGGCGAAGAAACTGCTTCTGATGCCAGTGCGTCATCAACCCGAGCACGTCGCCCACGAAATTGAGCGTGTCGAGTCGGGACAGCGCGCGGCGCGCCTCGGAGGTGTGCGTCGCGATCCACTGCGAGAACGCCTGGCCCTCGACGCGAAACGGGTGCTTGGCGAGGTAGCGCCTCCAACGCGTAAACGGATTCTTTGGGAGGCGACTCTCGAAGGGGCCGGTCACGACGATCTTGCCGAGCTCGCTGTGGCGTACGGTGAGCTGCGCGGGCCACGAGTCCCGCTTTCGAAACCGCCCGCGATGGCGGCGCGAGAACGCCTCGATGCCTGTGGCAGCCGCGCGGAGCTGTCGGCAATCGACCTCGCGAAGGTCGCAGTCATCGAACGGTTCGATGCGCCCGAGCTGCGGCCACGCAGAGGGCGTCGCGACCGCGAGCTGCCGTCGAAGGACCTCGCGGCGATACTCGACCTCGAGCTCGCTGCCCGACGAGAACATCGCGATCAACACGGGAATCGTCGGTGAATACGAGCCGCTCTCGTCCGGGTCGCTCCCGTACAGGTCGAGCAGCTCGAACGTCTGCAGCTGCTCGCGCGACGGGAAGATCACCATGGACTTGTGGGGCGCGTCGAAGAAGCGAACGGCGCAGCGCGCGAGTCCGACCGCTGGCGCCTCGACGATGAAGTGACGATTGTGTTTGCTCGTCATCGTGCGCCACGGGACCGCGCGGACCATCGCCGCGAGCGCGGCGAACGTCTCGCGCACTTCGTCGTCCGAGAGCCCCGGAAACGCCTCGAACGTGGGCGGCGCCAAGATCTCGAAGATCTTCTCGGCGAGCAGCTGGAGCTCAGGCGTCGGCGCGACGCGAACCTCGACCGACGGGTGGACGAGCGAGCGGAGAACCTCGGCGGCGCGCTCGTCCGCGGTGCAGATCCGAGACGGCCGCATGGGCCGCGTGACGAGGGGCTCGGTCATCGCGCTGCGCAGGGCCGCTTCGATCGTCTGTGTGCGCGTCCCGCTCGAACGAGCGCCGAAATACAGCGGGTAGACGCCGGACAGCATGATCGCGATCGGACCGCTCGACTTGCGCGCCTCGGGGTCGTCCGACTCCGAGCCGAGCGTGAGCGTGACGAAGCCAAACGTCCACTCGACCGGGTCGACAGGCACAATCGATCGCACATCGGTCACGGGTCGTTCGCAGAGCCTACTGCAGCGCGGCAGGCTGGGCTCGCGCGGACGACTCGCCGAAGCGAGACGCGACCGTGTTCGCCGCTCACCCCTGGCACGTTTGGTTTCCGCCGAGGCCCGCGCACGATCGCGTGCAGCACTGCGAGGCCTGGCTGCACGAGCCGCCGATGGGCGTGCAGCTCGTGCAACGGCAGCGACCGCCGCCCGTCACCGCTTCGCACGCGGCGCCGGCGGTGCAGCCGGTCTGACAATTTCCACAGCGCCACGCAGAGGCGCTCGAGGTTCCGCACGCGGTGACGGCGGTGCCGACGTCGCAGCGCCCTGCGTTGCAGCAGCCGCCGTTGCAACGCCAGTCGAAGGAGCACGCCGTCGTGCACACGCCCGTCGCGCTGCAGGCTTGGCCCGCAGGGCAATCGCGGCCGAGGTTGCTGCGGCAGCGCGTCGCTCCGTCGGTCACCACGCCCGTGTCGACGCCGGTGTCTCGCGGGGCGACTCCGCTGTCCACGCTCGACGCGACGTCCTCGGGGATCCCCGAGTCCATCGGCGCAACGATGACGTCGTCCGGCGTCGCGCTGTCGAACGGCTCGACGCCGCTGTCTTCGACGCTCGCCTCGGCGCTGCTGTCTGCGGGCGCCGCGTCGGGCTGCGAAGAGGCGGGCGTCGTACACGCCACGAGCAACGCCGCGGATGCTGCGAACCACGAGAGAGAGCGGGTCATGCGCCCGAGTGTCGCAGCAAACGTGGCTCGATCACAAACCGCGGCGCGCGTTGGTCGCGACGACACCTGTTTTCAATTTCGCCCTGCGTTGTAAGCTCCGACGAGCGTGTCGAACGGACCGTTGTCGCCCGAGGACGCAGCGTCGCTGCTGCGCGAAAAACTAGGAAAGACCATCTCCGTGCGCGCGGTGCGCGACGTGTCCGCGCGCTCGATCGTGCTGCGACAGCGGGTCGAGACGCGGGTGATCGAGACGATCGCGACGCCGCCGCCGCCGACGAGCGCGACGACAGAAGCGCGCGACCTCGCGGCGGAGCTGTGGGCGCTCGACGCGAGACCACCCGCGGATGGATCGAACGTCGTGTGCGTGGACGACCCGCGGACGGGCGCGGTCCGTCGTTGTCCCGAGTGCGCGGGCCGCGGCGCGCAGCCTTGTCGCCAGTGCGGCGGCCTCGCGGCGCTCAACTGCCTCTCGTGCGGCGGCCGCGGAAAAATCGGGATGGAACGCAACGCCCAGTCCTGCGTGCGCTGCGGCGGCGACGGGCGCGTTCCGTGTACGCACTGCGCAGGCGGATCGCACCCGTGCGACAGCTGCGAGCAGCGAGGCTCGACGTTCACCGTTCAACGGGCTCGGATCGCGTGGAGCGACCGCGAAGTGCGCTCGGTGCTCGATCGCCAACCGCCGAGCGTCGAGCTCGACGGGGTCGCTGCGGAGCGCGAGCTCGACGTGGAGTTCGACGGGGACGTTCCGCGTCCGATCGCGGGCGGATCGATGGATCACTTTCGCGCGAGCGCGCAGAACGCGCAGCAGACCGGCGCGATCGCGGCGCTCGCGGCGGCGCATCGAGCGGGGCCCAACGAGCGCGTGCTCGAGCAGAGCGCCCGCGTCGAGCGCGTTCGCGTATGGGAGATCGAGTGCGAGCCCGGAGCGCGCGTGTACATCGTCGGCCCGAAGCGAGACATCATCGGCGCCGAGGCGCTGCACGCGGGGCCGGGGCCGCTCGTCGCGGCGATCGCGCTCGTCCTCGGCGTCGCTGCGATCCTCGCAGGGAGCGTGCTTCGATGAGGGCATCGCGCGGCCGCCCGCAGAGCTTGGCGCCGCTGCAGCGGGCGGCGCGAGCGTGCGCTACACCTCTCGACGCGTGGTGATGCACTCTCCGTCTCGCGCCTCACAGCGTCGCCGTCTGTTCGCGCTCCACGCAGCGTTTTGGCTGGTGATCGTGGGATTCACGTTCGCGTGGCTCGCGTTGCACGACCGAATCGCGCTCGGCGGAGCGCTTCTCTCGGCGCTCGCGTGGGCGACGCCGGGCGCGACGCTCACCGCGTTGATCCTGTTGCTGAGCCCGCGACTCGACACCGCAGGACGGCTCGGCGCCGCGTGGATCGTGAGCAGCCTCGCGTGGTGGGGCACGTTGAGCGGGATCAACGTCGCGCTGTTCGGCCGGCGCGCGCCTGCGCCCGATGTGTTTGCGCTGGCGTACATGGCGTTCGTCGTGGCGGCGTTTGTTCCGTTGCTCGCGGCGGTGCGGCACCAAACCGAAGCAGAGCGCGGGAGGCTGACGCTCGCCGAGACGCTCGCGTCGCTGCGCGAGACGCAGCTCCACGCGCTGCGTTGGCAATTGAATCCACACTTTCTCTTCAACGCGCTCAACACGATTTCAACGCGCATCGACGAAGACCCTCGCGCGGCGCAGTCGATGATCGCGGACCTCGCCGCGCTGCTCCGCGACAGCCTCGACAGCCCCGACGTGGGCACCGTCGATGACGAAGCGCGGCGCATCGAGCTGTATTTTCGCCTGCAGCGTGCGCGCTTCGAAGACGGCCTTCGCTGCGAGCTCTCCGTCGACCCAGCGGCGCGAGCCGAGGCGCTTCCGCCGTTGCTCCTGCAGCCGCTCGTCGAGAACGCAGTCCTGCACGGGATGCGACATGCGTGCCCTGCGTCGGTCACGGTAAACGTCCGACGCGACGGCGAACGACTGTCGATTTGCGTCTCGAACACCGGGTCGTTGGCCGACGCGACGAGCGCTGGCGTGGGCGTCGCCAACGTGCGCCGGAGGCTCGAATTGTTCGCGCCGGGCCGGCACACGTTCGAGCTCCGCGAGGCAGACGGGATCGTGCGGGCGACGATCACGATCGAGCCTCGCTGAGCGCGACGCGTCCCGGCGAACGACCGCAGCGATCGGCGAACGACCTCGCGAGCGCGCGCCGCGTTGCTACTGCTCGGGACATGAAATTCACTGAGCATTCACCGAGCATCGCTCGGGTCGCGTTGTCCCTCGCGTCGCTCGCTGCGAGCGCATCGTGCGCTCCGAGGCCGTCGTCGATGGACCCGCTCTGGGCAGAGATCACGACCGTCCCGTGCCGCTATCGTTTGCCGAGCGGGCACGTCGAAGGACAGAGCGTGACGTGCGCGGACGTCAGGCTGTTCGAAGACGAACCCAACGGAGCCACGGTCACGCTGCACATCGCTCGCTTTCGCGCGGGCACGACAGCGAGCCCTACAGCGACCTTCTATTTGCAGGGAGGACCGGGAGCGCACGCGCAGTCCGAGCTCTCGACGCTCACGCCCGAGCGGCTTCGTACGTTTACGACCGCGGGTGACTACATCGTGTTCGATCAGCGCGGAGCGGGGGCGTCGCGACCGGCGCTCGAGTGCGACGCAGCGGCGCGGGCGACGACGGGCCCCGATCGGATACGCTCGCTCGAGGCGTGCCTCGCAGACGTGCGCGCGACGGGCGTTCGCACCCACGCGTACGACAGCGAGCACATCGCGCGCGACGTCGAGGCGATGCGCAAGGCGCTAGGACTCTCGCAGGTCAACCTCGTGGCGCGCTCGTACGGAACGCGCGTCGCGCTCGAGGTCCTCCGTCGCTACGAGCGCTCGGTGCGCGCCGTCGTGC
Organism: Myxococcales bacterium; assembly: GCA_016793325.1. Taxonomy (GTDB): domain Bacteria; phylum Myxococcota_A; class Polyangia; order Polyangiales. The sequence continues at coordinate 13,715 of JAEUKI010000080.1, forward strand.
TCGACGCGCCCGTTCCACCAGACCTCCCGACGTGGGCCGAACAAGCGCGCAGCTTCGAGCAGGGCCTCCGCGCGCTCGCGAGCGAGTGCGCGCAGACGCCCCGGTGCGCGGAACGCTATCCGTCGCTCGACGCGCAGGTGCTCACCGCGGCGCAGCAGCTCGACGCCGCGCCGTTGAGGGTCGAGCTCGGGGCCGCGACGCTCTCGCTCGACGGAGCGCTGCTCCTCGGCGTGCTCGGACTCGCGCTCTACCGCCGCGAGACCTACCCCGCGTTGCCGTTGTTCATCGACGCGGCGAGGCGACGAGACACCGCGGTGATCGGCGCGGTGCTTCGCGAGTTCGTCAGCGCCGCGACGCTCGCGAACAACGGCGCGTCGCTCGCGATGAACCACGTCGTGCTCTGCAACGACTCGGCGCAGTACTTCGACGACGAGGCCGTGGCGCGCGCCGAGAGCGGCGTGCATCCGCGCGTTCGCGAGCATTTTTCTTCGCTGTACGTGAGCGTCGTGCGCCAGGTCTGCCGATCGAGCAGGCCCGTCGCGCGCTCGGGCGTCACCGAGCGGGTGCGGTCCGCGGTGCCGACGCTGGTGTTGACCGGCGCGATCGACCCGGTCGTCCCGCCGAGCTACGCGACGCACGTCCAAGAGACGCTCTCGCGCGCGACGACGCTCACCTTTGCGCGCGTCGGGCACGGCGCGATCGAGACGCCGTGCGGATCGGGGATCACGGCGCAGTTTCTCGCGACGCCCGAAGCGACGGTCGACGGGGTGTGCGCGCAAGCGACGCCGACGATCGAGTTTCGTTGAGCGTTGTCTCGCGCAGCGGCGCTCACGAATCGAGCGCGTTCACGCCGAGCCGCGCGCGCAGCTCATCGAGCCACGAGCGACCGACGGGGACGCGCGCGTCGAGCCCTCGCACCGCGAGCTCCCACCCGTTGGCGCGACGCTCGAAGCGGTCGACGAGCGACAGCCGAACCATCCATCCGCGATGGACTCGAACAAAGGCCGACCCGAGCCTCGGGCCCCAATCGCTCATGCGTTGGTCGCAGAGCGATCGCTCACCGCTCGACAGCACCACCTCGGTGTAGTCGTCGCACGCGCAGATCGCGACGATGTCCCGGAGCGAGACGAAGCGAAACCCACGCGAGGTCCGCAGCGAAACGAGGTCGCTTTCGTGGAGCGCTGCGGACGGAGCGCGGGGCTCGTCCACGCGCGCGAGCGCGACAGCGAGCCGCTCGGGCTCGAGGGGCTTCAACACGTAGTCGAGCGCGTTGACTTCGAACGCGCGCAGCGCGAACTGCGAGTGGGCCGTCACGAAGATCACCGGGCATCGGACGGCGACGCGATCGAAGAGCGCGAACGAGGTCCCTTTGCTGAGCTGCACGTCGAGCAGCAGCAGGTCCGGCGATTCGCGTTCGATCATCGCCGCGGCCTCTTCGACGGACGCCGCTTGCCCCGCGACGACGAGCTGCGGGTGGTCCGCGAGCAGGTGCACGAGGCGCCGGCGGGCAGGCGGCTCGTCGTCGACGATGATCACTCGACGCGACGTCATGATCGTCGCGAGTGTAGCGCTCGACGTGTGCGATGGGAGCGGTTGTGCGCTTGCCTTTCGCGCGCGCGACGATCATCGCGAGCGCAGCAAACGCAGCGGGCGGCCCGTCGATCGGGCTCCCGTCTTGCTACGATGTGCCATGCGCGTACGACAGTTTTCTTGTTGGCTCCTGGCGCTCGCTGCGTGCGGCACAGCCCCTGTGGTGGACGCTGGGGACGCTTCGATGCTCGACGCAGCGGCCGAGAGCGCTGTCGTAGACGCAGCGCCGAACGACGTTCTGCCGACGGACAGCGCCGTGATCGACAGCGCGGTGAGCGACGCGCAGAGCGGGCTCGATGGGTCCGTTACAACTCGGCCCCATCCGCTGTATCCGCCGCTCGACCTCGCGTCGCTGCCGGGAGGGGGCGCGAGCGCCGCGGGGCCCTACGAGCCGCCTGCGCTTCCTCGCACGAATCGCACGGTGACCATCACCGAGACGGGGGCCGCGGCGCGACAGCAGCTCGCGATGGCGTGCCTCGTCGCGGGCACCGCGGTGACCGTCCCCGACCGCGCAGGGCGCATCGGGACGCTCGACCTCGGAAACAGCACGGACTGCGACATCCAGCTCGGCCGCGACGTGGTGATCGACCTCTTGTACATCGGGCACTTGCCCGGGCCGATGGTCGCTCCGTCGCGTCGAATTCGTGTGCGTGGAGGACAGATCGCGCGCGTGATGGTCGACCCCGGGAGCACGGACATCGTTCTCGACGGCGTCGTGATCAACACGGGGCTAGAGCCCTCGAGCGCCCGTTCGAGCACGGGCATCTACCTGATCAACAACGGAGCGACGGGGGTCGATCGCTTCGCGGTCGTCAACTCGATCGTGCGGATGGTGGCGACCGCGCCGAGTCCGCAGGGCGATCGCGACGGCTGCGCGTACCTCGCGGCCAACGCCTCGAACGTGCTCTTCGCGAACAACAACGTCGTGACCGCGGGAAACCGCAACTCGTGGGGCTTTCGCATCGGCGGCGGGCGCAACTACCTCTTCGTCGACAACGCCGTGCGCGTGAGCTTTCACAAGCTCATTCGGATGAACGACGGCCCGGTGGACTACGTGTACGTCTCGCGAGGGCTGTGGATGCGCGAGGCGACGCGCACCGCGGGCGGGATGGAGCTCAACGACTCGTTCGCGCAGCTCGGCGACCTCGGGACGGACAGGATCTTCGTTCACGATCCGACGGTGTATCTGTTGTCGGGACAGCCTGTGTCGTTCGGCGCTTCGATTGGCCCGATGCAGGCAGGGCGGCTGTGGGAAGCGCGGCGAATTCAGTGGTTCGCGCGGGCTGCGAGCGTGGTCAGCGACGACTCGCTCCGCGCGGCTGCGAGCGCGTGCGTGGCCGGCGCGCGCTGCGACTACGGCGTCGGAACGCATCGCTACACGTACGCGGACACGGTCGCGTTTCCGGCGGATCCGTGGCGCTCGCTTCCGGCGATCGACGAGGACAACCCGGACCGGTTGCCAGCGATGCCGTGACGAGGGCGCGGGATCGAGGCGCACTTCGACACACACAATCAACCATCGCCCCGCGACGCTGCGCGATCCCTCGTCGCGCGATGCTGTCTACGGGCCGTCGCTCGTCCAGTGGAGGATGCCGCCGTTTGCCGTGCCGAACCAAAGCGATCGCTCGCTCTCGGCCCAGATCGCGGAGCCTCGCAGCATCGGAGGCACCGTGGCGAGCGGGCGCGGCGTCGCGGTCGCTCCGTCGATGCTCACGATCACGTTGTCGCTCGATGACGCGCTCGCAGGGACCAGTGCGAGCAGTCCCGAGCCGAACAGCGTCGCGCCGCCGCTGATCGGCGTTGCAACGGTCGACACACGCGTGAACTCCGACTCTCCGACGCGACGAAGTTGAAGCCCGCTGTCGAAGTTGTGCAGCCAGATCGCGTTCGACCGGTCTTTGACCAGCAGTAGCTCGCCGGAGATCGTATAGCCGATCTCGCGGACCAGTGTGCACGAAGCGTCTCGGCACCGAAACAACTCCGACGGAAACGGGGTCATGAGGAAAGGAGGGACGCGCGCAGCGAGCACGGAGCCATCGGGCTCGATCGCCATGCCTCCAACCTCTCCTCCACGGCCACCCACCATGCCGAAGCGTCGCGTCCAAGACGAGCCGTTCCAATGCCGCAGTTCGTGCGAACGGTCGCTCGTCTCCACGTGAACCAACACATCATCCGCGAGCGTCACGAGAATTCCGCTGACGCGCCTCACGTTCTCGAGAGGAACCACGCGCATCCCCTCCGAGCGTGTCCAGCGCAGCAGCGCGGCTCCCGGAATTCCCCCCGAAAATGTGCTCACGCTGACCCACGCGGAGTCCCTGCTGTCTGCCGCCGCGTACAGAGGATAGACGTCGGCCAGCGGGTAGTCGCGACGTACCCATGTTCTGTCAGGCTGTCGTTCGGCCCAGCCGCCCGCGTTCAGCGCGATCGATGGAGGCGTATCGATCACGCCCGCGAATCGGGTTGTATTGATGGCCGGCATCGGCCCGGACTCGCTGAGCTCCCATCGCCACGCTCCAGATCCGCTCGGGATCAGTGGAGGCAGAACCACATCGGGCGTGGAGGCGTCCTGTGCAGACGAATCCAGCGCAGAAGCGTCCGTCGTGGATCCATCTGGCGTGGGCGACGGAGGCCCTCCGCCTGGTGAGCACCCCGCTGCGCACGCCAACGCACAACCAATCAACATCCCCCGCGTCGTCGAAAGCAAGCCCATGCTCGGACGATAGCACCGATCCCGCTTCGCTCGAAGGGCGCACCCACGAGGCCTCGCGGACGGGACCAAGTCGATGCGCCATTCAACACACACACAATCAACCACCGCCCCGCGATGCTGCGTGATCCCTCGTCGCGCGAGGCTGTTTACGGACTGTCGCTCGTCCAGTGGAGGATGCCGCCGTTTTCCGTGCCGAACCAAAGGGATCGCTCGTTCTCGGCCCAAATCGCAGAGCCTCGCAGCATCGAAGGCACCGTGGCGAGCGGGCGCGGCGTCGCGGTTGCTCCGTCGATGCTCACGATCACGTTGTCGCTCGACGATGCGCTCGCGCGGACCAGTGCGAGCAGTCCCGAGCCGAGCAGCGCCGGGTAGGAGTTGGTTGGCGTTGCGACCGTCGACACACGCATGAAGTCCGACTCTCCGACGCGACGCAGTTGGAGGCCGCCTGCGGGGTCACGTAGCCAGAACGCGTTCGACCGATCTTTTGCGAGCTGCAGCGACTCGGGGCCGAGAACGCCTCGAATTTCCCGCAGGATCACGCACGATGATCCGCGACACCGAACCAACTCCGACGGAGCCGGAGCCATGTAGTGTGGATAAAACCGAGCCACGAGCACAGCACCGTCGGGCTCGATCCCCATACCGCGAACCACGCCCCCGAAGTGATCGAGTTCGAACCGCTGCGTCCAAGCAGATCCGTTCCAATGTCGCAGGTCGCACGTCTGTGTGATCTTCACGACACCAACCAAGACATCGTCAGGGCGGTTCGCGAGAATCGCACCGATAGACCACGCGCCCTCGAGGGGAACGACGCGCATGCCCTCCAAGCGTGTCCAACGCAGCAACGCGCTCCCGTTTGCCACCCCGCCCATCGCCCCCACGCTCACCCATGCCGAGTCTCGGCTGTCCGCGTCCGCGGAGATTGGATCGGCGTCCCTCGCGTTGGTCACGGGATAGTCGCGATACACCCATGTCCCATCGGCCTGCCGCTCGGCCCACCCGCCCTTTCCCAGCGCGATCGATGGAGGTGCGTCGGGCGCACCGGCGAACATGGTGAACGCGAGCGTTGGGCGTGACGCAGACTCCCCGAGTTCCCATCGCCACGCTCCGGATCCGCTCGGGATCAGTGGCGGCAGAACCACATCGGGCGCAGAGGCGTCCGTCGTGGATCCATCTGGCGTGGGCGACGGAGGCCCTCCGCCCGGCGAGCACCCCGCGGCGCACGCCAACGCACAACTAATCAACATCCCCCGCGTCGTCAAAAGCAAGCCCATGCGCGGACGATAGCACCCACGCGCCCGCGCTCGTTCGACGTCCGAGTGGGGTCGGCGTCGACCTCTCTGCGTCCAACTTTGCTACACACACCGGACACCCCATGGGATTCGACCTCTTCATGCTGCGCACGCCTTCGCCGCTGCCGAAGGGCTATCGACCGCAGACCGCGGACGCGCCGCGCTACTTTCGGCTCAACGGTCACGCGATGGCGATCGTGTGCGCGGCGATCAACCTCGCGGGCGCGGGCTACAGCGACGATCCGCCGGAGGACCCGACGCCCTACCCTCCCCCGGGCATGAGCGAAGCGCGTGCAGAAACGCTGCTCGAAGCGCTGAGCGACGCGTGCACACCCTTTCAACTGCGCAAGGGCCGCTTCGATGCGCGGGACATCGACGCGGCCCTCGCGATGACCGACGAGGAGACCGCTACGCTTCGCGAGCACTACGCGAGCGTCGAGCGCTACGTGCGCGCGTCGTCGCTGCGCGAGGTGGACGGACGGCAGTGCTTCGGCCTGTACAAGCTGAGCTCGAACGACGGGTGGGTCGTGCGGCCCGATGAGTGCGTCGTGATCGCCGCGGGGCTCACTGCGGACCCGGACGACACGATCGAGTGGCTGTACGACAGCGAGGCGGTCGATCCAGACACCGACGAAACATCCCTGCGAACGCTCCTCTCGCAGTTCGCGCAGTACAACGCGGCGGCGTCGAAGTTTGGCGGGTATCGCGTGCTGTGAGCGCGACCAGCGCGGGTTTTGTGGGCGCGGCACAGAGAATCAACGAAGGGTGTAAGACCGCGCGGGGTAGCTCGTTCGTCGAAGGTCCCGATGATCACCCGACGAACAGTCTCTGCCTCGATCCTCGCCCTCGCCGCGCTGAGCGCCGAGCGGCCTGCGCGCGCGTGGGTCGTGGACTTCGAGTCCGTAGCGCTCGACGGCGAGCCCTTCGTCACGAGGCCTCCGCGGTGGGTGGCCAACGCGCAGAGCAACGACCCCGTGCGAGTGACGTTCGTCGCTGGAGCGCAGCTTCGGGTGTACGACCTGTTTCTGTACGCGGGCGGACCGCTGCGCGGCCGCGGCTTGATCGATTGGGACTGGCGCCGACAGTCGAACCAAGCGGGAACGACGCTGCGCTTCTCTCGCCCCGTCGAGAGCGTGACCCTCGAAGCGGGCGACTGGGGCAGCGACGACGACAGCCCGCTCGAGCTCAGCGCGATGGACTGCAACGGCGCGGTCCTGGCCCGAACGAGCGTGCAGTGGACGATCGATCGCAACCCTCCGTTCGCGATCCTCGCGGTGCAAGCGCGGGGCATTTGCAAAGTGGTCTACCGCTCGGGCGGGCAGTATCCCGGGAGCACGTTCATCGACAACGTTCGCTTCGAGTGAGCAGTCATCGTTTGTCACCTGCGTCGAACGAGCTGATGTGTCACTGATGAAACTGCAGCGCGCTCGACGCGGCAGCAAGCAGCCGCACGGGGCGCGGCAGCTCGGGGCGCGGCAGCAAGCAGCCGCGCATTGTGCTTCGCAGACCCGATCAGCGAGTCTTCTCGAGCTAGCTCCGCAGGCGTTCTCGCTCGCGCTCGAGCTTAGGAGAGTGAGTTGTCGCGCGACTGTGCTTCGAGTCACCTGCAAATATGCTGGCAGAGTTCGAACGACTCTTGTCTCGAAGTTCGAGCGCGAGCGAGAACGCCTGCCGAGGCAGATCGCGTGACGGTGCCTCGTGACGTCTTCGAGGCACCGTGCGCGGCCGCCTGCTGCCGCGCCCCGAGCTGCCGCGCCCCGCTTGCCCGCTTGCTGCCGCGCCGAGCGTGGTGCAGTTTCGCCACAGATCTCGCAGCGCACTCGACGCTGGTCACGTTCATCGAGGAGTGAGCGGCGGAGCTCGGTCGCGCGTGGGGGTCAGCTCGGACGCCCGCGCTCCATCGCCTCGATCGTGTCGTCCAACCGTTGCCACTCGGCGTGGAGCCACGCTTCGCGCGCGGATCGCTCGGTGGGGATCTCGCTTCGCGCGACGCGCCACGCGCGAACCCGCAGCGTCCCGCGCGCGAGCCCCTGTCGAAACAGCGCTCCGACCGAGGCGAACCCCTCGAGGCCCGTGTGCGCGAGGAACACCACGTCCGCGTCGGACCCATCGAGCAGCGCCGTCGCGCCGCCGAGCCGCAGGGGCAGAAGGTGACGGAGCGACTGCGCGCGCGCGTGCGCAGCGGCGTCGCGCGATTGGAGCCGCTCGAGGATTCGTCGGCGTTTCTCCGAGGTAAATCGCGTTCCCTCGGGGTAGAGGAGCACGCCGTCCGAGGGGCCGAGGTCCGAGGCGAGCGCGCGCACCGCGGCGATCTCTGTGGCCGAGTCCGCGCCGTCGCGACCGACGAACGCGTTTGGCAACCGCGAGCCCGCGACGTCGATGCACGGGTCCCAACGAAGCTCTCGCTTGAGGACGAAGCGAAGCAGATACCCGCGCGCTCGCGACAAGAGCACCGTCGGCAACAGCGTGTCGATGATCGAGCAGTGCCGCGCGAACACGAGGATCGGGCCGGGCACGGTCGCATCGAGCCCGTCGACGTCGAGAGACAGGCCGAACAGCCGCCGTACCGTCGCGAGCAGAAGCGCGACCCACTCGCACTGCACGCGCCACGTCATGCGAAGCAGCCGCTCGCGGCGATGGGGACCGGCGCCAGCGAACAGCCACGCGAGCGCGAGCGCCGAGAGTCCGACGCATTCGGACAGGAGAAACACAAAGAGAAAGAGCGTGAGGCGCGTCGCCATCCACGGCCGTCGCGAAGCGATCCAGCGCGCTCCGTCGATCGCGAGCGCGATCGTCACGAGCAACGGGAGCGTCGTTGTGACGACGCACGCTCCGAGCGCGACCGCCGAGCACGTGATCGCCCGACGCGCGAACGTGTTCACGACGGGGGCCCGCTGCGCGCAGAAGGCTCTGCGGCCTCGGGAGCGCTCGAACGAGCGACACCCGAGACACAAATGCGATACGCGGTGATCGCGCCGCCCGACCACTTCATCGGAAAGTGCACGGGCTCGACGGCGAGGGACTCTTCGGCGAGCACGCGCGCGGCCACAGGATCGCGGAGGATCGACTCGGTGAAGCTCACCTCGCCGGACTCGGCGATGGCCTGGAGCTTGGCGGCGAGGTTCACCGTCGCGCCGAAGTAGTCGATGTTGCTGTTGAGGTTGACCGCGAGGCAGGGGCCCGCGTGAATCGAGATGCGCATCCGGAGCTTGCTGTCCGCGCGGGCTCCGTTGAAATGACGCTGCAGCTCGATCGCGGCGCGAATCGCTCCGCTCGGATCTCGAAAAGCGCACATGACGGCGTCTCCGATGGTCTTTACGACGACGCCGTCGTGAAGTTTCACGACGTCATAGGTTTTCAAGAAGTGCCGTCGTACTTCGTAGAACGCCGCGCCGTCGCCGACCTGCTCGTAGAAGCGCGTCGAGCCCACGATGTCCGTGAACAAGATCGTCTGCTGTCCGATGTCGAGCTGCACGTCCGCGGCGATCGCCTCTTGAGGAAACACGTCGCGAAACTCTTGAAACCCGAAGAGCACATGAGGCCGAAGCGCGCCGCGATCGTCTTCGTGTTGCTCGAGCACGAACGTCATCGGGCGATCGGACGGATTGACGAACTCGACCGAGCCTCCAGCGAGGAGCGAGACCGTGCTCGACGGCGCGTCTCCGTTGTAGACGACCGCGTCGCTCGCGCCCGAGGGCTCGACTTCGAGCAGGACGTACATCTTCGATCCGCGGGTGCGAAGGCGATAGTGCCCCTCCGTGAGGGACACTGAAAGGAGCGCGCGCGCGGACGGCGGCAGCGTCTTTTGCACGAGGATGTGGGGCTTCTTCGCGGGCTCGGCCGCGCAGTAGAGGACCTTTTCGACCGGGCGAATCCCGGGGTGGAGCGCGAAGTTGACCTCGAGCGACTGGGTCTGCGTCGCGTCGAACTCGATTCCACACGGCTCGCAGTTGGCGTTCTTGGGGAGCTCGCCGAGGTGCGAGACCGTCTGCCGCGCGCCGCGGCAGTGAGGGCACACGGCGTCCCACGTGAGCGAGAACACTCCGTGTCGCGTGCCCAACAGAAACGCGACGATCACCTCGCGCTCCGAGCAGCCCCAGCGGCGCGCGAGGTCGCGCACGCGAATGCGTGTGAGCTCGTCGTCCGAGGAGTTGACGACGAACTGCTCGAGCTGCGTGACGAGCGCCTTGGAGACGCCGTCCGCCTGGAGGTTCTTGCACGATTCGTAGAGTCGTCGTCGAGCGTCCGGCGAGAGCGTCGTCGGCGGCCCCGCGGGCGGCGGCGGCGTGTCGGACTTCCACGCGGCGGCGAGCTGGTCGAAGACGCGCTGAAAGTCCGCGCCGATCGAGCGGAGGCCGTAGCGCAACACGAGCCACCCGAAGAACGAGCGCGGGATTCCCCCGAAATACACGAGCACTTTGCACGCGCGCTCGCCCTCGTCCGCCACCATGAAGCGCGCGCGCAGCCGCTCGATGGGGCCCTTCGAATAGAGCCGCGTGTTCTGCATTCCGCGCTCGTACTCCCACTCCCAAGGGAGCTCCTCCCACTCCATCACGCCGCCGCCGCGCTCTTGGGAGCCGTAGAGCTTTCCGTCGCGCTCGACGAAGCGCATCGGCGGCAAGCCCAAGCGGTGATTGAACTCGGACGTGTCGCTCAAGTGCGGCCAGAGCGCGCGTTTGGGCATCGCGACCGAGAGCGTCCAGAAGTGCTCGACGGGCTTTCGCTCGCGCACCCACTCGTCGGGCCACGGGTATTCTCTCAGGAGTTCGTCGAGCGAGGCCGGCAGCGCGAGGTCCGTGGACACGACGTCGATGGTGCCAGCGCTCGGACACGGACGCGAGCGAAGGAGCGCCGCGGCACTGCCACGAGGGCGTATCTTCGCGATCGCTACGACGATGACTGAGCACGGATTTTCCGACGAGCTTCGCGCGCGGGTTCGAACGCGCTTCGATTCGCTTCGCGCCGAGATCGGGCACCACACGTCGAGCGCGTTCGGGTCGTGGGTGATCGGCATAGTGCGCGAGCATCGCGTGCTCTACGTCGAGCCGCCGACGTTCACGCACGACGCGACGCTGAGCGTCAACGCGCGGCTGCGCGGACCGCGCGACGCGCACGGGTACGCGTCGACGATTCGGCTGACACCCGCGAGCTTCACGTGGGACTGCACGTGCCCTTCGAGCCGGTACTCGCCGTGCGTTCACATGGCCGCGCTGTCGTTCGACACGGCGTTTTGCAGGTCATTTCGCGACATCGCGATCGACGGCAAAGAGGTCGAGCTCATGGCGCTCAACACGGACGCGACGGGCACGCGCCGCGCCGTGATCGCCGAGCTCGACGAAGAAGCGGAGTTCGCCCGGTGGTTCAGCGGAGGAAAGACCCCCGTCGACGCGCCGATCATCGCGTCGGTGGACTTCGACGAGGCCTACGCGGACGGCGAGCACATCCTCCTGCTCTCGCTTCGAAAGCAGGGAGAAAAAGCGCGAATCGACCCGCGCGAGCTGCCGAATCTGCGCCTGCGCGAGCCGTTCGAAGGGCTCGTCGCGCTCGCCGATCCGCACAAGGGGACGCGAAAGTCCCTCGCGTTCACGGGCGCCACCGGGGCCATCGTGTTGCACGCGCTCCGAGAGCACCCGCTCGAGCTCACCAAAGGAGGACAGCCGCTCGTGCACGACGAGCGCGTCGCGCAGCTCGCGCTCGCGATCAACGAGAACGTCACGACGTCGACGATCGAGTTCGACGCGCAAAACCGCGTTCGTCCGGCGCGCACGGTGCGGGGCGTCACGCTCATGTGGCGCTGCGAGGACGGGGCGCTGTTGCCGTCGACGCAGAAGAATCAGTGGTATTTTCCAGGGCCCAACGCGGTGATGGTGGACGTCGGTCGACGGAGGATCTACCGCGCTCCCGGCGTGGATGCTGGGCTCGTCCTTCGGAGTCGACGGCTCGCGCCGCTCGAGGTTCCGACGACGCCCGACAAGCTCGAGCGGTTCTACGGGAGGCTCCGACGCTTCGGGCGCGACGTAGGGCTCGCGCCTCCGTCGCGACAGCAGCTCGGCCTCGAGGGCGCCGAGCGACCCGAGCTCACGCTGCGCATCGAGGGAAGTCCCCTCGACATTCGCGCGACGCTCCACGGGCGATACAGCGTGGGCGAGTTTTCGCTCGGGCCCGATGAGCCCCTGTCGCCCGACAGCGTTCGAGACCTCGACGTCGAGCGCGCAGCGTTCGACCGCGTCCGCGAAGGCCCCTTGCGTTGGAGCGCCGAGGCCGAGCGGTTCGTCGCCGCCGACGACGACGCCGCTCGCGTGTGGTGCGAGCAAGTGCCCGCGCTGCGCGCCGGCGGAGAGCCGTCGATTCGCGTGAGCATCGCCGAGGGGCTCGAGGGGGCGCTCGTGCGACGGTCTGTGAAATCACGGGCCAAAGTGTCGTTCAACCAAGACTGGTTCGAGCTCGACGCGCGGTTCTCCGCGGACGACGTCTCGATCGACCGCGCGATGATCCGCGCTGCGCTCGCCGCGCGTCGACGGTGGATCGCGCTCGACGACGGAACGCTCGCGGAGATCACCGACGTCGTGCGAGACGCGGGCGCCGAGCTGCTCGAGCTGCTCGACGACAAGGGCCCGAAGAAGCTCTCGCGCTTCGCGCTCGGGCGGGTCGATCGGCTCGCGGACGGCGCGGACGTCACGCTCGACGAGGCCGCGTCGCGCGTTCGAGAGCGATTGCGCGCGGTCACCGTCGCGCCGACGCCCCGCGTCGCGCCGGGGCTGCGATGCACGCTTCGGCCGTACCAAGAAGCAGGCCTCGCGTGGCTTCAGTTTCTCGACGAGCTCGGCGTCGGAGGCGTCCTCGCGGACGACATGGGCTTGGGCAAGACCGTCACGACGCTCGCGTACTTGAGCGAGCGAAAAGCCCGCGAAGGCGCGAAGCCGACGCTCGTCGTCGCGCCCTCGTCCGTGCTCGGAAACTGGGTTCGCGAGTGCGAACGCTTCGCGCCAGACCTTCGCGCGGCGGTGATGCACGGCGCGCAGCGCGGAGAGATCCTCGCGCGCGCCTCGGAGTGGGACGTCCTCGTGACGAGCTACGCGCTCTTGCGCAGCGACGCGAGCGCGCTCGGATCCGTTGATTTTCGCGCGGTGATCTTCGACGAAGCGCAGTTTCTCAAGAACGCCGCGAGCGTCACCGCCGAGAGCGCCCGCGCGCTGCGCGCCGGGACGCGCCTGGCCCTCACAGGGACGCCCGTCGAGAATCACCTCGGAGAGCTCTGGGCCATCCTCGACCTCGTCAACCCGTCGATGCTCGGGACCGCGCGGGATTTCGAACAGCGCTACGCGAAGCCCATCGCGAGCCGCGACGAGGTGTCCACCGCGCGCCTGCGGACCATCACGAGGCCCTTCGTGCTTCGTCGCACCAAGCGCGAAGTGCTGCGAGAGCTTCCGGAGAAAGAAGAGATCACGCGGGTCGTTCCCATGACCGCGAAGCAGCGCGCGCTCTACGACGGGATGGCCGCGCTCTTGCGCGAGGACATCGAGCGAGACGTCCGCGCCAAGGGCGTCGGCGCGAGCGCGCTCAACGTGTTGACGGCGCTCTTGCGGCTGCGACAAGTCGCGTGCGACCCGATGCTCGTGGACACAGCCCACGAGAACGCGAGCGGAAAGCGCGAGGCGTTCATGGAGCTCGCGCGGGACCTCGCGCGCGAGGGTCGACGCGCGCTTGTGTTTTCTCAGTTCGTTTCGCTCTTGAGCCTGTGGCGCGAGTCGCTCGATCGCGAGGGCATTCGCTACGTGTACCTCGACGGCGCGACGACCGACCGCGACCGGCGCGTGCGCGATTTTCAAGAGGGAGACGCGCCGCTGTTCTTGATTTCGCTGAAGGCTGGCGGCACCGGGCTCAACCTCACGGCGGCGGACACCGTGATCCACCTCGATCCCTGGTGGAATCCCGCGGTCGAAGAGCAAGCCACGGATCGCGCGCACCGCATGGGCCAGACGCGCAAGGTCACGGTGTACCGACTCGTGAGCGAAGGCTCCGTCGAAGAGAAGATCCAGAAGCTCAAGGCGCACAAGAAAGAGCTCGCGGACGCCGTCGTTCGCGAGCAGACCGGCGCGCTCGCAGGGCTCAGCGAAGAGGACGTTCGGATGCTGCTCGGCGAGGCGGACGGCGCCGCGATCGACGTGGATCCCCCCGCGGACGAAGCGGCCTCGGCCCCTGCGGCGGCGAGCAAGCCCGCCCGCGCGAAGCGCGCTGCGAAGAAGTGAAGGTCCGTCCGCGCGCAGCGATCAGCGCGGAGGCAGGCTGTTGAAGAAGTTCCAGAACGCGGGGCCCGCGAGCGAGTCTTGTCGCGAGTGGTCTTGTCCGCTCGTCTGGCACCACACCACGGGCAGCCCCGCCATGCAGCCCGCGTACGACTCGCACGGCATGGGCATCACTGGCGTGCGGGCGGCCATCGCGTTGCAGCCGTTGCGCATCACGTGATTGTCCCGCGCGCGAATGCTCTCGGACACGTTGACGGTCATGTCGTTTGTGTCGTGAATGAGCAGCGCCGCGACGTTGCCCGTGCACATCGAGCCGCTCTGACCGCCGGCGATCGACGCGACGCCGCGAAAGAGCGCGCCGCGAATGCACGCGAGCCTGTGCGTCATGAACGCGCCGCTGCTGTAGCCGCTCGCGAATCGCCGCGACGTGTCGACGCAGAACGTCCGCTCCGCGTCGGCGATCATCGCGTCGATGTACGGGATGTCTGGCCCCGCCGTCGCGTTGTCCCAGCAGTTGGCCGCAGCGCGACCGCGCACGATGATGGCGTTGGCTCCGCTCGCGTTGTGCACGGGAGGGTTGTTGTCCTGGCGTGCGGCGGCTGTGCTGCAGCCGTGAAATTGGTACACGATCGGATACGCGCGGTTCGGGTCGTAGCCCGTGGGCAAGCGCACGTAGTAGTCGCGCATGGACATTCCCACGGCGATCGAGCGCGCGACGAACGCGTTGAGCGCGATCGAGCTCGCGCGGCCGCAGCCCGCAGAGCGACCGGCGCCGCCGCTGTCGCCCATCGTGGGCGCGTCCGTTGTCTGGACGTCTCGCGCGACGCCGCTGTCCGTTGGCTCGGTGACGTCGACCGCGTTCATCACGTCCATCACCGAGGCGTCTTGCACAGAGGCGCTGTCCTCGATTGTTCCGCGGACGTCTGCAGCGACGCCGCTGTCACCGCCGTCGTTCGACGTCACGGGCATCGGCGCGCACGCGACGATCGATCCTGTAGCGAGCACGAGACACAGCGGGCGCACGGCGAAATGCAGCATGAGAAATTCGTATCATGTTCGCCGCAGGTCCCGCTCAGTCCGCGCAACGATACGACGCGATACGGGCGAGGTTCGCCGCGCGCGGGGGCTCGTTGCGCGCGCCGACGGGGATGAAGCTTCGGCAGCCGAAATTCCAGCGATAGTCCGAGCAGCGACCGACCGAGACGACCGTCGCAGGGCGCTCGAGCGAGCAGCTCATCGCGCACACGAGTCCCGCGCCGCGCGCGCGGTGGCCCGATCCGCGTGTCGCCCCGCGGCACTGGCATCCCTCGGGACACGTGCACTGCGCTGGCACCGCAGGGGTCACCACACGCACGCCCGTCGGAACGCAGAGCCCCTCGCAGTCCGCTCCGTCTTCGCACACCCGCCCCGCGTCGCTCGCGCGGCAATTGCAGCCTTCGCGTTGGTGTATGCCCCACGCCCCCCAACGGCCTCGGCACTGCCGACACGCCTCGATCGCCGCCTCGCGTCGGCGGTTGCGGACGGTGCTCGAGAGCGTTCCATGCGCGATCGGAGCGAGCTGTTGGTCCACCACGGACGCTTCGAGACCGATCGGACCCGTGAAGGTCCCCACCGAGCGATAGGTCGTGCCGAGCGAAGTGCCGGGCTCGATCCACCGAGGCTCGAAGGTCAACGTCGGCCCGCCGAGCCTGTAGCGCACGCGAAGCTCGCGGAGAGCTACGCGCGACCGAGTGCAATTTTCCACGCGAACATCGATCGCGAGGTCACACGACCGCCAGTCGTCCGAACACTCGAGGTCGATCTCGGGCAGCGTCGTCACCAACACACGCCCGTCGCCCGGGACGCAGCCGACCACACGTACGCTGCGCCCTGCTTCGGCGCTCACGCCCGCGTCGACGGAGGCGTCGACGACGGACGCGTCCATCGCATGCGTTGCGCCCGCGTCCGATTGCGCGTGGGTGGGTGAGCTGCTCGCGAGGAGCGCGATCGAGAGCGACGCGCTGAGCGCGAAGCGGCTGCCGTTCGTGGCCACGATGCGCCGTCGGACAATCGACGGTGGCAAACGTTCCCATCGCGCGCAGAGCTACCCCGTGGCCGCAGTGGTGGCGCGGTATTCGCGCGCGAGAAGACCGTAGAGAACCAGGTCCTCTGCGACGCCGTCTTTGATGTACCGCTCCCTTTGGACCCCTTCTCGAACGAAGCCGAGGCGCGCGGCGAGCCGATGCGATGCAGCGTTTTCTGCGATCACGCCAGCTTCGATCCGGCGCGCTCCCATGGGCCCGAACGCGTACGCCAAGAACGCCCTCACCGCGTCGGCGGCGAGCCCCTTGCCCCAGTGCTCGCGGCCGAGGACCCAGCCCACTTCGGCGAGGCCGCTCTCGACGAGAAAGCGAAACGCGACGAGCGTTCCGACGGCGCGGGACGTGGAGCGATCGCACACCACGAGCTGAATCGCGTCTCGGGCCATCGCGAGGCGCGTCATCCGCGAGTACCAGGCCTCGGCGTCGGAGCGATCGTTCCACGGACGAAACGGGAGGTAGCGACAGACTTGTTCGTCGCGATGCACGAGCAAGAGATCATCGAGGTGCTCTTCGGACACAGGGACGAGATCGACGAGCCTTCCCTCGATGCGCGACGGGGTATCGGTCTTCACAGCGATCGCGAGCGTCGCACAGGCGCCCGTCGCTTGCGGCCGCTCATCGCGGTGCGAGGCGTCAAGCAGGCGCTCTGCCGTGTTCGTCGAGCCACGCGAGCATGGCGCTCAGGCTCGCCGTCGCGAGCGCGATGCACGTATCCGACGCCCCGTAATAGAGCCGCACGGTGTCGCCGTCGTCCTCGATCACATACCCGCAAGGAAACACCACGTACCCTACGTCTCCTTCGCGCTCGTACTGCGCCTCGGGGCCGAACATCCAAGGGTCCCCGCGGAGCAAGCACTTCGTCGGCTGCTCGAGGTCGAGCAACGCGAGCCCCAAGCGATACAAGCTGCCCGCGGCGGTGTGACGCACGCCGTGATAGATCATGAGCCACCCGCGGGGGGTCTCGATGAGCGGCGGCGAGAGCCCCACTTTGTTCGCGTCCCACCAGGCGCCCTTGCGCGCGAGGAGCACGAGCTTGTGCCCTCCCCAGTTGCGAAGGTCCGGTGAAAACGACATCCAGATGTGCGCGCCCGACTCGTGCATCGGCCGATGCACCAGCGCGAAGTGGCCATCGACTCGACGAGGCAGCATCGCGGCGTCTTTGTCGTCGGGTTGCATCACGAGACCGAGCCGCTCGAACGTTCGAAAGTCTTCGGTCAACGCGAGCGCGACGCCGGGGCCCGCTTTGCTGAACGCGGTGTACGCGACGGCGTAGCGGCCGAGCTCGGGCATCCAAGTGATCCTCGGATCTTCGATGCCCCAGAGCTCTTCGGTGTACTCGCCCGGCATCGGCGAGAGCGTCGGAGTGTCGTCGATCTGCCAGCCGTCGATGCCGTTGCGCGAACGTGCGGCGCAGAGGTGCGAGTGCCCACGAAAGTCCTCGACGCGACACAAAAGCAGCGTCGTGTGGTCCTTCAGCCGAACCGCGCCGGGATTGAACACGGTGTGGACCGGATAGGGCCAGTCGGACGCAGACAAGATCGGGTTGTTCGGATGGCGAACCAAGAGCGACGTCGGGCCGCTCACCAGACACCTGCGAGCACTTCGGCGACAGGCTCTTTGGGAGGAATCGCTGCGAGCGCGGTCGCGCTCTCGGACAGCTTGATTTCGAGCAGCGAGAGAAGAAACGACAAGGTCGACTCGGCTCCCTGGTTCTCGTTGACCCTCGACTCGTGAAGCGCGTCGCGACAGCCGCCGGTCGTCGCGTCGTACAACGGAAGGCGCAGGTGATTCTGTCCGACGTACCAACGAAAGACCCGCCGCGCCTGGTGCGACCACCACGAGTTGTTCGTGACGCGTCGCGCGTCGATGCACGCTGAGATCATGGCGCACGCTTCGACGGGCTGCTGGTCGAACAGCGCTTTGGGACCTCCGCGCGGATAGAAGCCGTTGGAGCCGATCGCTGCGAAATCTCCGTTGTCCGAGCGCTGCTCGTTGATGAGCCACTCGAGCGCCTCGAGGCTCGGCTCGACCATCGCGGGCACGCCCATGCGCGCGCCGGACACGAGCAGCGCCTGCGGCATGCGCGCGTTGCAGTACGTGAGCGAGTCTTCGAACCACGGCCATCCTGGGCGGCGAGACCGGGCGAACAGCTCCATGAGCTTGTGCGCGAGCGTGTCCCGCGCCGCGTCGACATCGCTGTCGCCCTCGAACGCGTTGCTGAACTCGTCGAGTCCGAGGAGGGTGTACGCCCAGGCGCGGGGGCTCGAAAACGTGAGCGACGCAGGGAGGCTCCGACGAAACAGCTCTCGCCCGAGCTCGCGACGCGCGTGGTCGGAGCCTCGCGCGACGAGCGTTCCCAGCGCCCAGAGCGCGCGGCCGTGGCAGTCTTCGGAGCCGACAGGCTCGACCCAAGTGCGCTGAAACGAGAGCGTGTTGCGAAAGCGTCCCGAGTCGCGGTCGAGCGCAAACGCCAAGAAAGCCAAGTAGCGCCCCGCCAACGAGCGCACGAGCGCGAGCGGCTCGACCGCCGCTTCTTCCGCGAGGACCATCGCTCGCAGGCCCCGCGCGTTGTCGTCGACGCAGTAGCCGTCTTCGTAGCGAGGGACGTCGAAGAGGGCGTGCTGAAGGAGCCCCGTCCCGTCGCTCATCGATTGCAGGTGACCGAGCGAGACCGCCGGCAGCTCGATCGGCCGAGCGGCGAGGGTCCGCGCGCGATAGTTCGATCGCGCCCGCCGCGAGTGCTCCGTGCTGGCGCGCTGCGCCGAGCGCACATAGCTCTGCGCGACGACAGGCCAAGACGAGGTCTGCGCGAACGCGCGGGCGTTCGAGCTGATCGCGGCGCGGTGCCGGCTGTCCTCGAGCAGCGCGCACACCTCTCGGCAGATCGCGCCGCTGTCTCGAAACGGCACGAGCGCTCCGCGTCCGTCCGAGAGCAGCTCGCGCGCATAGCGAAACGGCGTCGACACCGACGCGACGCCCGCGCCGATCGCGTAGGCGAGCGCGCCAGAGGTGCTCTGCGCTTCGTTGAGGTACGGAGTCAGGAAGACGTCTGCGACGGACAAGAACTGCACGAGCTCATCGTGACTCACGAAGCGATCGTGAAAGATCACTGCCGACGCGACGCCCCGTCGCTGCGCGCGCTCTTCGAGCATGAGCCGGTAGCGCTCTCCTTCGAGCTCTTTGACGCGCGGGTGCGTCGCGCCGACGATCACGAACACCACGTCGGGGAAGCGCTCGAGGATCCCGGGCAGCGCGTCGATGACGTACTCGACGCCCTTTCCTTCGGAGAGCAACCCGAACGTGAGCAGCACGTCGCGGCCGTCGAGCCCCAGCTTCGAGCGCGCTGCGCGCTCGGGAAACAATGGGGTTCCATGGGGGATCACGTCGATGTGATCGGTCCTGGCGCCGTAGGCTTGGTGGAGCAGCGAGGCTGCGCCGTTGCTCATCACGACCAGGCGATCGGAGCGCTGGATGATCTCGTCCATCACCACGCGCTGCGCGGAGTCCGGCGACGGCAGCACGGTGTGCAGCGTCGTGAGCACCGGCATGTTCACGTCTCGCATGAGCGCCAGGACGTGCGCGCCCGCGGGACCTCCGAAGATCCCGAACTCGTGTTGCAGCAGCAGCGCGTCTACGCCGCTCACGTTGAGATAGTCAGCGGCTCGCCGATACGACTCGACATCTCCTTCGGAGATCGAGAAGCGCACGCGCTCTGGGTAGTCGTAGCGGTGGCCTTTGTCGTTGACCGCGAGAACGAAGCACTCGAGGTCGTCGTACTCGCGTGCGATCGCCGACGCGAGGTCTGTCGTGAACGTCGCGATACCGCATTGTCGCGGCAAGTGGTTGCCTAGCAGCGCGACCCTTCGGATCGCGCCGCTCGAGGGCGTATTTGGTTCGATGACCGCTCCAGTCGGGCGCGCGTGCGTTTGGAGAAACTCGCTTTCGACCGTCACGCCCGACAATCGATCTGCGAGCAAACGACTCTCCAGGCACGGACGAAACTTAGCAAGACGAGCTCGCCGATTTTCGCGCCGTGACTTCACGCACCGCGGGTGCTACTCCACAATCGCGCAGCGTGCAGCGTCGAGCGATTGGCAGCGATTTCCGCGCCCGCTGACGAGCACGGCCGCCGACAAAAGAAGCGGACGCAAGACCGCTCGATCTTCGAGCCCGCAGGGCACGTGAGGCTCGCGCGCTCCGCAAAGGCAGCGAATGAACAAACGACTCCATTTCGATGCGCCGAGCGCCCTCGCGCGACTCCGCGAGGGCAATCAGCGCTTCGTTCACAATGTTCGCAGCGTCGATTCGACGCTGAGCCACAGCGCGCGGCGAGGGCTCGTCGAAGCGCACGACCCCATCGCGATCGTGCTGTCTTGCTCGGACTCGCGAGCGCCTGCAGAGCTCGTGTTCGACCAAGGTCTCGGAGACCTCTTCGTCGTTCGCGTCGCCGGAAACGTCGTCGATGCGGTCGTCACGGGGAGCGTCGAGTTCGCCGTCGAGCGCCTCGGAACCGCGCTCATCGTCGTGATGGGCCACTCGAACTGCGGCGTCATCGCGGCGACGTTCGACGAGGTCTCGAAGGGATCTGCGGGCGATCGCAGGTCCGACGAACGCGAGCGCTCGGGCTCGCCCGGCCTCGACGAGATCATCGACTTCGTTCGCCCTGCGATGGTTCGGGCGCACAGGTCTTCTGAACACGCGACCCGCGCTGAGATTCTCGCGGAGGCCACGCGACACAACGTGCGCACCGCGGTGGATCGGCTGCGAAACACCGCGTCGATCGGCGCCCGCGTGAGCGGCGGCCAGGTCTCGGTCGTCGGCGCCGAGTACTCCCTCGAAACGGGGCAGGTCGAGTTCTTCGACGACGCGCGCCGATGATCGCGCACGAGCATCAGCCTGGGTCTTCGTTTTGGGCAGAGGTGTTCTCGCTCAGCGGCTCGGCGACGATTCGCGTACTGCCGCGCGCGATGATCTTCGTGTTCATCGCGCTCTTGGCGACGATCCTCCGTCGATACATGCCGTGGGTATCGATCAGCGCAGACGTGATGGAGGCGCCCGGTCTCGTGCTGGGGCTGCTGCTCGTGTTTCGCACGGCGGCCGGCTACGACCGCTGGTGGGAAGCTCGAAAGCTCTGGGGCGGAATCATCAATCAATCGAGGAACATCGTGGTCTCGTCGCTCGCGTTCGGTCCAGCGAACCACGGTTGGCGCGGCAAACTTGTGTTCTGGGTGATCGCCCACGCGCAAGCGACGCGCCACGTTCTTCGCGGCGAACGCTCGATGCCCGAGCTCGACAGGCTCTTGAAATCGCGCTCATTGGAGCCGATTCCGACGGACGCTCATCTGCCCACGTACGCGTCTTCGAAGATCGCGGCGCTGCTTCACACAGCGTGCCTCGACCATCAGACCGACCGCTTCGTATTCGCGCAGATCGACCGCGAGCGCGCGACGCTGATGGAGCACGTCGGCGGGTGTGAGCGCATCGCCGCGACCCCGATCCCGAGGGTGTATTCGGTCACGATTCGGCGCTTCGTCTTTCTGTATCTCGCGGCGCTCTCGCTCTCGCTCGTCGGCGAAGCGGGCTTCTCGTCGATGATCTACACGTTCTTCATCGCGTATCCGATCTTGACGCTCGAGCAAATCGGGGCGGAGCTGCAGAACCCGTTCGTCGTCAGGAGCTTGAGTCACATCGAGATCGACGAGGTGTGCGCGGCGCTCGAGCGAGAGCTCACCCTGTCGCTCGAGCGATGGACCGACGCGCCGGTTCAGGCCGCCGGATCCTGCCCGTAGAACTCGCAGAGCGCGCGATACAGATCGGGGTGCTTCTCCTTCATCGCCGAGGGTCTCTCGAAGAACGCCTCGCTGGCCACGGCGAAGAACTCCGCCTCGTTGGTCGCCCCGTACTGACGAAGGATGCTCTTGTGCCGGCCGATCCGCGCGATCTCGTTGTGAACGAGCGAAGCCCAGCTCCGAGCCGCGTGGCCGTCCATGCCCGAGGGCGTCCCGTCGAAGCGCGCGCCCTCGAGGTCGAGCATGTGCGCGAATTCATGAATGCCGACATTTTGCCCGTCGCCCGCGCGCGCGAACCCCTCGACCAACGCTCGCTCGCTCAGGATCACCGGCCCTTGCGCGTGCGCCTGCCCGAGGATCTCTCCCTTGCGCTTGACCTCGTACTCGTCGGTGAACGCCTCTGGATACACGACGATGTCGATGCGCGACGGCAGGTCGAGGTCCTCGCGTCCGAAGAGCAGCACCGCGGCGCTCGCCGCGACGAGGACCTTCGTCTCGAGCGAGACCTCGCGCTGCTTCGGGCCAGCGATCGTGTGCTCGGCGAGAAAGCACCGGACGTTGCGCTCGAACTCGAGCTTCTTCTCGGGTTCGAGCTTGCGATAGAAGCTCACCCGCCGCTCGAGCGTCGCGCGCACCGCGGGGTCGATCTCGCTGCGCAACAGCCAATAGCGTCGGAGCCACCGGCGCGAGAGCACGACGAAGGACAGCGCCGCGGCGCTCGCTCCGGCGGCGATCGCGTACGAAGCGTCTCTCTGCGTGACCGCGCTCGCCGCGGGGCCCATGATCGCGCCGACGAGCAGCGCGAGGGCGGCGGATTGCTCGACTTCGCGGCGGCGAAAGAGCTTCACGTCTTTCCGAAGACGCGCTCGAGCGCGCGGCTGCACGCGTCGCTGGCGCAGAAGCGAAGCGCGTCGACCATCAGCGTGCTGCGCGCGAGCTGCTCTCTGCGCGCCGCCATGCTCGGCGCTGCGACCGCCTCGGGGACGATGATCTGCGCCACCGTCCGCAGGTCCCTCGCGAACACGACGCCCGCGCGCAGACCGCGTCGCGACTCTTCGTCGACCCACCGCGGGAGCTCAGCGCGCACCGTGGCTCCGCCGCTCTCTTCGACGATGCGCTCGATCTCTTTGCGCACGCGACGAGGCAGAACGCTGCCCGCGCGCTTGCGGGCGTCTTTGTAGCCGGGCTCGTCGATGTTGGGGTCGGTCACGACCTCGAGCGTCGTGAGCAGATCGGACACAGGCAACACGCGCTGGGACACGGACTGGCCGCCGATGTGCGCTGCCATGCGAGCGCACTCGAAGATCAAGTGCGACACGGCGCCCTCGGCGAAATAGTCCACGCCGAGCACGAGCGCGGGCGGCTGCGCGAAGACCGCGAGGGCCTCGCGACCGCGGCCGCGGTAGAGCTGCGCCACGCCCGTCACGAGCGAGGCAGAGATCGCCTCGAGCATCCGCACCGCGGGGATGCCCGCAGGAGCTTTCTGAAAGCCACGCAGCGACTCGAGCCCTTGCGGAAACAGCTCGAACCAGTGCGGATCGAGCTGCGCGAGCAAGCGCCGCACGTACCGCGCTTGCGACTGGCCCACGAGCAACGCGAGCGCGTCGTCCGGAGGCAGCGCTCCCTCGCGAGGCGGTGGCGTGACCGCGAGGGCGAGGGCCGCGTCGATCTCGCGCCCTTGTTCGCCACACAGAATCGCGGCGCTCGCGACGACGCCGGCGCTCACGGTGCTTCCGATGCGCTGGAGCGCCACGACCAGCCCGCGAAACGCGGGGCCGCACGTCGGGTCGATCTCGAGGATCTCTCGGTACTCGGCGATCGCGCCGAGCTCGTCGGTCTGGACCCTCGCTTGCGCTTTGGCGAGCCTCGGCTCGGGCGCGCGAGGAAACGCCTCGATCGCAGCGCGCAGGTGCTCGTCGGACGCCGCGTTGTTCTTGAGCGCGTCGCGGAGGACTCGCGCGATGGCGAGGCGCATGGCGAGCGTTCCCTTGAGCGAGAGCGACGAGGAGGCGTTGGCCGAAGGCGTCGGGGCCGCGCGACGAACGCTCTCTTCGCCGAGCGCGACGAACGCCCGATGCGCGTTGTCCCTGGCGAAATACGCCTCGAGCGTGCCGATCAACGACGGGTCCGCGATCGCCATGTCCATCGCCGACGAGAGCACTTCGCGCGCCCGCGAGTCGTCGCGCAACAAGCGTCCGCTCACGTCCGCGACGGCGAGCAGGTACTTCACGCGCTCGGCGCCCTCGCTGCTCTGCGCGACGGCCGCGTAGAGGTCCCCCGCTCGCTGCGGGCTTCCCCCGAGGGCGTGGACCTTCGCGAGGAGGGCGCTCGCCTCGCGATCCGCAGGGTCTTCGCTGACGAGCGGCTCGAGCAGCGATCGCGCTTGCTCCCAATCGAAGACGCGCTCGGCCCAGATCCTCGCTTGCGCGAGCTTCGCGCGGCGGCGAACAGCGCTGTCCACGCCGGCGACCGCGAGGGCTCCCCAGGCGTCCGAGGCCTCGCGCCACCGCGCGGCGCGCTCGTACTCGCGCGCGAGCCGGTCGAGCACCGAGGGGCTCTTGGCGTCGAGCGCGAAGGCTTTTTGCAGGTCATCGAGCGCCGAACGCGCGTCGGACAGCCGCTCGATCGCGACCTTCGCGCGCTGCGCGAAGAGGTTCGCGCGCTGCGTCGGATCGGTCACCGCCGCGGCGTGCGCGCCGAGCGCCTCCATCACGCCAGCCCAATCCTCGCTCGCTTCGGACAGCCGCACCGAGAGCGCACAAGCGCGAGAGAGCTCGGGGCGACGCGCGAGCACAGCCCTGGCGTGAACGATCGCTTGCTCCGGCGCGTCGAGCTGCGACTCGAAGAGCTCTGCCGCGTCGAGCTCGGCTTCCGCGCGATTGCGCGGCTCCGTCGCGACTTCGCTCGAGCGCAGCGCGTACTGCGCAGAGCTCTCCCAGTCGCCGGCCTTCGACGCGAGGGCGCGCGCAGCTTCGAGGGCGCTCCACAGCTCGGGCGCGGCGACGAGCGCGCGTTCGTAGTCTCGTTGCGCTTCGGCGTCGCGCCCCGAACGCTCGCTCGCCCGACCCGCGGCGTAGCGCAAGAGCGCCTCGAGCGAGCGGTCTCCGCTGACGACGGCGCGCGCGCGAAGCGCCTCTGCCCAGCGCGGGTCGCCCGACTGCGCACGCAACGACCGCGCTTGCGACTCGAGCGCGACAGGGTCGTCCGGCTCGAGCGCGAGCGCTGCTCCGTAGGCCGCGAGGCACTCGTCGGCTCCCGCGCCCTCGATCTCGAGGAGCCGCGCGCGCTGCACGAGGAGCGCGCGAGAGAGCCGTCGGTCGAGCGAGGCTTGCGCGAGGCGCTTCTGCCAGTGCGCGACCACGTCCTTCGCGCCGTCCGCGCGCGCGAGGCGCAGCCGGTCGTACACGTGCATCGCCGCAGCAGAGTGCGCCACGATCGCGTCCTCGAAGCACGCCGCCGCGCGCGTGGCGTTCGGCAAGCGAAGCTCGTAGAGCCTCGCGAGCCGAAGGGACAAGCGCATGCGCGCGACCGCGGTGGGAGCGCGCTCGAGCAGCGACACGAGCGCGGACTCGGCCTTGGCCCACACGCCCCGTTGCTCGTGAACGCGCGCGATTCCCCAGAGCGAAAACGAGGGCTCGGCGTTGGTCGCCGCGGCCTGCATGTACAGCGCGAGCGCGCGGTTGATGTCCTTCAGGCCAAACTCGGCGACGCGCGCGGCGCGCACGAGCAGCGACGACTTGAGCTCGGCGTCGTGCTCGCTCGTCGCGCGCGCCTCGTACAGCTCGATCAGCCTCGGGAGCCGCCCGAGCGCGCGCAGCAATCGCTCGAGCTCGAAGCGCGCGGGGTCGAACGAAGGGGCCTTCGCGAGCGACTGCTCGTACGCCTCGAGTGCTTTGTCCGCGCGGCCGAGGCGCTCTTCGAGCACGCGACCGACGGAGTAGAGCCGGTGCGCGGCCTCGGTCGAGTCCTTCGTGAGCGCCGCGAGCTTGCGATCGACGTTGACGACCTCTTCCCAGCGGCCCGCGGCGGCGTGCAGGGCGCGCGCGGCGTCGAGGGCCGGTCGGTAGTTGGGAGAGCGCAAGAGGACTTTGTTCCACGCGGAGAGCGCGCGGACAGGGTCGTTGAGGCGCGCGTCGATCGTCGACGCGACGCGATGCAAGTGTCGCAGCGCGTCCTCGGGGTCCTTGATCGTGTCCGCTTGTTTCTCGAGCGCGTCGATGTACTGCGCCCACTCGCCCTGTTGTGCGCGCGCCCGCGCGAGCGTCGGGAGCAAGAGCGACTCGTCGACCGCGCCGCCCTCGAGGACTTTTTGCAGCGCCGCTGCGCCTTGCGCTCGATCCGGCGAGTGCTCGATCAACACGAGCGCGCGCTCGTACTCGAGCGAGCGCTTTCGCTTGGGGTCTCGCGCGCCGTCGATCGCCTTCGACAAGACCGAGAGCACGCCCTCCCAGTCGCCTCGGCCGCGGAGGATGCGCTCGATCGCCCCTGCGGCGCCTGCGCACGCTGGGTCGAGCGCGAGCGCCCGCTCGTAGAGCGCGAGCGCGTCGTCTTCGCGCCCGAGCTTGCATTCGTACACGACCGCGATCGCCTCGATCCTCGAGGCTCGCTCGAGCACGGACGAGACGCGCTCGGCCTCGGACAGCTCGAGCGCGCACCACTCGGCGTGCCGTTGCGTTCGACGCAAGAGCGCGCTCAGCGCGTCTGCTGCCGGGGCAAACGTCGGAACGATGTCGAGCGCGCGACGCAGCGCGAGGGCGCTCTCTTCGGGACGATCGAGCCGCGCGTCGAGGACGCCCGCCATCGCGTAGAGCGCGCACGCCCGAGCGATCGGGTCGCGCAACACGAGGACGAGCCGCTCGAACGTCCCGACGAGCGCCTCCCAGCGCCCCGCGGACTCGAGGAGCGCGCGGAGCTTTTCGAGCGCGACGGGGTCTTCGCGCGAGAGGCCGAAGACGTGCTCGTAGCAGCGAATGGCCGCGGCGACGTCGGACGCGCCCATCCAAAACGCGTCGCCTGCCCGGTCGAAGTGCTCGCGCGCCGTCGCGGCGTCGTCGACTTGCGCGCCCTGCGCGACGAGGGCTCGGGCGTGATCGACCCACGTTCCCGCGCGGAGATGGAGCGTCTCGATCGCGGCCCAGGCCGAGAGGTTGCCTGGGTGCGTCTCGAGCGCGCGACGCAAGAGCGACACCGCGCCTTGCGCGTCATCGAGCGAGGCTTCTCGTAGGTACGCCGCGTGCGCGAGCGCGACGCTCCGAAGCGCTTGATCGCCGAGCGCGTTCGCGAGCTGCTCGAAGGCCGCGGCGGCCTCGCGAGGATTGCGGCGCTTGAGCCAGTAGTGCGCGAGCAGGTCCCACGCCGTCGGGTCCTTGGGATCGAGCGAGACCGCTTCTTTCAGCGCTCGCTCGACGCCGTCGAGCGCTCCCGCGCGCTCGTCGCGCAGCACTTGCTCGAGCAAGATCGCCGCGCGCTCTCGCGCCGCGCCCACGAGCGGGAGCTCGGCCCTCAGCAACGCAGGGACCTCTTGCGTTCGCTCGAGCTGCTCAGCGACGAAGCGCTGCACGAACGCCAGCGCCCTCGACTCGGGCGCGAGCGCGTGCGCGCGCTGCATCGACGCGTCGGTGAGCGCGACGTCCGAGCGAAGCGTGTCGAGCGCGCGGGCCGCGAGCAAGAGCGCTGCGCGCGACGGGTGCTCTTTCGAGAGCGTCTCGATCTCGCGCGAGAGGGCTTCGTTGGCGCTCGGCTGCGCCCACTCGAACGCGAGCGCAGGAAGCGCGAGCGGCGCTGACTCGGTCGGCGCGACCACGGGCAAAAGCGACGCGTCAATCGTCGCGCTCGCGTGCCGCTGATCGAGGCCACCCGGTGGCGTCGGCGTCGGCGCGGGCGCGGGCGTTGCAGCAGGCGGCGGCGTTGGCGCCGCGCTCGTGTTGGTCACCGACGGGGCGGGCGAGCTCGTCGCGCTCTCCGCCAGCGGGGTCACTGGAACGAGCGGATGCGACGACACTTGTGGAACCGGCGCGAGCCCCGTCGAGATCACGAGCGGCTCCGCAGCGACCGGCGGCGCGGCAGCGGTAGGCGGGGGTGGCGCTGCGGCCGTCGCAGCGGGCGCGGGCGGCGCTTCGTCGAGCGCAGAGTCGTCGATGATGATGCTCGGCACGCGCGAGGGCGCGAGCGGCGGAGACGGACGCGCGGCGGGCGCCGACGCACTTGAATTCGTGGGTACCGTCGCCGAGGCGGTCGCGCGAGGGGGCGCGGGCGGGGGGACCGAGGCGCGCACAGGCGGAGTCGCGGGCGCGGCGGTCGAATTTGTGTGCGCAGGCGGCGGGCTCGCGACGAGGGTGGGCGCGCGGGCGGTCTGCGTGGGCCGCTCTGGCACCGCAGGCGTGACCGCGGGCTTCGCCGCGGGCGGGGGTGGAATCACCTTGGGCGCCTGCGGCGGCGGTGGCCTCGGAGGCGCTCCCGCGGGAGAAATTTCAACAGGGTCGAGCAGCTCTTCCGCGTCGTTGTCGTCGTCGAGTTCGATCACCTCGACGCGCGTCGGCGTGATTGGCGTGCCTCCCTTTGATCGAGGATCGTCCGACTGTCCCGACATGAGCTCGCGAGAACGCTACCGCGGGCCGCGAGCGCAGGTCACCGAAGAAAGGCGGCGCGGCCGCGCATCGGGCCGCGCAGAGGCCGCGGCGCACACGCAGCGCGCGAGCGTGTCACGGCGCAATCGTGCTGCGATCGGCCACGCGGGCTTCGACGTCGGGGCGACGGAATGCGAGCGGGCGATACGTTCCCGCGACCCACGATGCGACCTGGTCGCCCCAGTGTGGGGAGGTAGGGTCTCCCGAATTTCCTCGGACGAAGTTGATCCGCGCCTCGGGCGTGCCGTCGCTGGCGAACGTCGCGACCATGCGATACGCCGCGCCCGACGAGCTCACATGGAACATTCGCGCCGCGCGCGACGAGCCCGATTCGATGAAGGGGCCCTGCGACACGTTGACCGTTCCCACGGAGCCTTCGGTCTGCACTTCGTCCGTCGCGAACACGCCCGCGGGCTCGAACAGCGTGCGAAACCGCGTGCGATGCAGGTCGGTCCAGCGATAGCGCGCGGGGTCCACGCCGCCGAAACGCGCCGTCAACCACTCTTTGGTGTCTCGCAGCGCCAGCATGACGAGCCTGTCTCGCCCGCCCTGTAGCAACACGTCCGCCATCGGGTGCCGTCCCTTGATCGCGTTCACCATGAACTTCAAGAGATAGATCGGCTCGGAGCTGTTGATCGGGTCGAACACGGGACCAAACTCGTCGCCGATGGCGCGGTGCATGAGAAACTGCTGAAAGCCCTCGAACACGACCGCCGCGGACGAGTCGCGCGCCATTCGTCGATCCCACGACGCGAGCGAACGCGCGAGCGTGTCGAGCGCTGC
Source organism: Myxococcales bacterium (assembly GCA_016793325.1). Lineage (GTDB taxonomy): Bacteria > Myxococcota_A > Polyangia > Polyangiales. The sequence goes on from JAEUKI010000080.1 coordinate 42,832, forward strand.
GTCGCCGCGGAATTCAGCGAGCGCCGCGTCCGTCGGGACGCGAGCCAGCGTCGCTTCGAGCACTGGCAACAGCTCGTCTGCGAGGACCGAGTGCGTGTCGAGCTGCAGCCCCTCCATCTCGTCACGCGTCACGCGCGCGCCGCCCGTGGTCGCGCGCCGGACGAGCCGCGCGAGCTCGCTCTCGATTCGCTGCGCGCGCGTTCCCGGATCGAACCAGACGCCGAAGTACCAGAGGTCGTCGTCGGTCCTGCCGTTGCTGACGAAGCCGAACGGATCGTTGTTCGCAGACGAGAGAAACCCGCGTGACTCGCCGCGAGAGCGCGGAAAAAACGCGGCAGACGCGAACCGATCCGTGGGCCAGATCACGCGAGGGTTGTTCGCCGGGAGCAGCCTGTTCGGCGTAAACGGCAGCTCGGCAGGGTTGCCGCGCTCGGGCAAGAGCACGTGCACGCGGTACGAGATGTCCGTCGCGTCCGCGCTGATCCAGTTGAAGGCGCCGGTCTCCATGCGATCGACGTGCCCCTCGAACTCGGTCACGTTGCGCGCGCGGTCGAAGCCGAGGAACACGTCGCCCTCGACGGTCCCTCGAAAACCAACCCATCGAAACAAGACGCGGTTCGCCGCGCTGCTCGTGATCGGGAGCGGCGTGAAATTCGTCGGAAGGAGCACGCCTTGCCCGACCACGTCCTCGACGACGTAGTCCTCTGCGGCCGCTCCGCGCACGGCGATGCGCTCGACGCAGCGCTCGACGGGGACCTCCGTCGTCCCCACGACGACCGTCCCGTTGCTGCGGTTCGAGCGCACCTCGACGATGTCCATGAAGTCCGGGTACGTCGTCGTCGCGGTCCACGCGACGCGGCGGTTGTGCCCGAGCTGAACGCCAGGCGTCCCCGCGAACCCGAAGCCCACGACGTCGAGCGAGCCCGTCGCCATCGGGCCCTCCATCGAGCTCATGTGATGCGCCCAGAACACCGACGGCGACAGCAAGCTCTGGTGTGGATCGCCCGCGATGATGGGGCGACCGTTGTCCGTGTGCCGGCCCGCCACCGCCCAGTTGTTGCTGCCGCCCGAGCGCAGCACGGTCATGTCGTTCGAGAACGCCGCGAAGCGCGCGCGGAGAACGTTTTCGCTCGGCATTCCTTCGCGTCGCCACCAGCCCGCGGCGCTCGCGATCGACGGAGTACGTCCGGGCACGCGCGGCGAGCCTCGATCGACGCGCGATCGATCGATCGCCATCGGTCGCACGCGGGGCCGCTCGTCGGGCGCGAGCACGAACGCGTCCGTGATCGGCATGAACAGCGGGATCGCCCCGTCCATGTCCACGTACTTCGCGATGATCGTCGCGAGGATGTCGAACTCGAGCTGGTTGGCGTTGCGAAAGAGCACGAGCCTGCCGACGGTGAACGCGTCGTCGACGGTCCACGGCTCGGGGACGACGTCGTACTCGCTCGCGCGGAGGCCCGGTGGGCGCGGGATCGTTCCGCGCTCGATCTCGCGGATGCGTCGGTTGATCCCTGCGACCCACGCGGACACGAGCGCGTGCGTCTCGGGCGCTTCGCGCAGCACGCGATCGGTGCTCTCGCGGCCCCATCGCGGCATGTCGACCATGCGAACGATGCGGTCTTGTCCCAGCGAACCCGGTCCGAACAGCTCCGCGGCCCGCCCGTACGCCGTGCGACGCAGCACCTCCATTTGAAAGAGCCTGTCCGTCGCTTGCGCGTAGCCCGCGCCGAACATCGCGTCTTGGTCCGTGCGGCCGTAGATGTGCGGGATCCCCATGTCGTCGCGCAGCACTTCGATCGCTGCCGAAGGGACATAGTCGCTCCCCGTCGGGGCGCGTCGCGGTTGGCGCGAACACGGACGAGCTGGGACGACGACGTCGGTCGCTGCATCGTCCGCGGCGTCCACGATCGCGCTCGCGTCCGAGACGATGTCGCTCGTCGCGCCGTCGACGGCGTCCTGCAAATCACTGTCGACCCGCGCGTCCGATGCGTCCGGCGACGATGCCGGTGAGCATCCCCCAGTGGCCAGCACGAGCGCGCACACAACATGCCCAATCGCTCTTCGTCGCATACAAGAGCCACTACCGCGAGTGCGCGCGCATGAGAAGCGCTGGCCTGCTCGGACTTCTCGAACTCGTGAAACTTTGGTAACCGGCAAGGATCACCAACGCGCGTGAAGCGTCGGGTGACACCGAGCAATCGCTATGAAACTATCGTTGTTCTCGAAGGGATCGAGGCGCGTCGCGCGCTCAGCGATCACCGCCGCAGCGTTGTGCGGCCTGGGTCTAACCGCGCAATCGGCGCAGGTCGAAGCGCAGACCCTCCGCGTTGGCGTGAGCGAGTCGTTTCGCGGCGGCGTGACGGTCGACGGCTGGTCCGTCGTCTCGACGCCGACGCAAGCCGTGGATGGCGCGTTTCGCATCCGCATTCCGCGCGGAGGCCGCGTGCGTCGCGCGGTGCTCTATTCGTCGGTGCACGCCGAGGGAGGCGCCACGGTGCGCCCCGTTCCCGCGGGGCCCGCGGGGAGCCCGCGGCAAGTGACGCTCGGGAGCGCGTCGCGCTCGACCGTTCGATCCCTCGAAGGAACGCCCACGTACACCGCGGTCGATCCCATGGGCCGCGAGTGGGGCACGTTCGTCAACGACGTCACGACCACCGTTCGCGCGATCGTGGGCGCTGCGTCCGCGGGGGCTGTGATCAACGTCCCCGTGCGCGAGCGCGGCGATCAACACTGGAATCACACGGCGTATCCGCAGTACCTCGCGCACTCGCTCGTCGTCCTCTACGACCTCGAGTACGCGCCGCTGCGCAACGTCGTCGTGTTCGAAGGCGCCGCGATCGCGGGCTACACGTCGCCCGCGCTTCGGTTGCCCTCGCCCGTCGCCAATCGTTGCCCCGCGGGATCGACGCGCGGAGAGCCCTTCGCGACGTCGATCAACATGAACTGGGAGTACAACCGCTGCGAAGAGAACACGACCGTGCGCGTCGGCACGATGTCGCTCACCGCGCTCGCGGGCGGGGCGGATGATTGGGATCAGCTCCTCGACACGTCGATCGCGCGTCCGTCGGTCGTTCCGCTGGCCGAGTGGGATCCAACGGCGTGCTTTCGCGCGAGCGCCGCGCTCGGAACGACGGGATCGTTCGGCGGAACCGAAGCGGGCCCCGGCACCGCCGCGGGCTCGCCCGTCGGCCTCGACGGCGACACGATCACGGGCGCGCACACGCCCACGATCACGGCGCGCCGCGACGACGAGCTCTACGACTTTCGTCCGTTCGTCGCTGACGCGCAGGACACCGTGACCGTCGGCGTCAACGGCGACAACAACGAGCTGCTCTCGACCATGGTGTTGCAGACCCTCGCGCGTCGCGCCATCGGCGACGCAGACCTCGACGGCTACGCCGACACGGTCGAGGGCGACTGCACCGCGGACACGGACAACGACGGGACGCCCGACTACCTCGACGAGGACAGCGACAACGACTGTCTCCCGGACGCGCGCGAGACCTCCGCGGGCCGCACGAATCCAGCGATTCCTGGGGCTCCGAGCGACAACTGCACGGGCCGCGCGCCTGTCTGCGACACGACGATCGGCGTGTGCACCTGCCGCACGAGCACGGACTGCCGCGGCACAGCGCCCATTTGCGACACGGCCTCGCGCTTCTGCGTCGAGTGCAGCACGGACATGGAGTGCGCGATGCGCAGCTCGACGCAGCCCTACTGCGTCACGACGTCGGGCCCCCTCCGCGGCGCGTGCGTGCAGTGCACGACCAACGCGCACTGCCCCTCGGGCCAGACGTGCGACGCCACCACGGGGACGTGCGGCGATTTCGATACGGACGGCGACGGGCTTCGTGACTCCGTCGAGCGCCGGATCGGAACCAACCCGAACAACCCCGACACCGACGGAGACGGTCTTCGCGACGGCGAAGAGGTCCCCGACCAGACCAATCCGCGCGACACCGACCGCGATGGAATGATCGACGCGCTCGACCCCGACGACGACGGAGACACGATCCCCACGGCGACCGAGCGCATGCTCGACGAGACCGCGGGCGACGACTTCGACGGCGACGGGACGCCCTCGTACCTCGACTCGGACTCGGACGGAGACGCGCTGCCCGATCGCAGCGAAGGAACGGTCGATCGCGACTCGAACATGCGACCGGACTTCCTCGATCCCGCGGACGACAGCGACGGAGACACCGTTCCCAACAGCGTCGAGCGCGGCGGATGCACGGGCACGATGCCCGGCTGCGTCGCGGGTGATCGCGACACCGATCGCGACGGAACGCCCGATTGGCTCGACCCCGATGACGACGGCGACGGCATTCCCACGCGCACCGAGCGCATGCTCGACCCATCCATGGGCGACGACTTCGACATGGACGGAACGCCCTCGTATCGCGACACGGATAGTGACGGCGATGGCGACCTCGACCGCGAAGAAGCGGGCGCCGTCCCCACGATGCCAGCGAACACCGATCGCGCGACGGACGGGCCGGACTTCCTCGACCTCGACAGCGACAACGACTGCGCGCCCGACAGCGACCCGAGCGAAGACGGCGCCGCGCGCATCACGCCCTCGACGCGCGCGAACGATCACTGCGCGTCGAGCCCCGACGGCCCCGTGTGCGACCTCTCTTCGGGCCGCTGCGTGCCTTGCTACATCGACGGGATGGGCCGCTCGATCGGCTGCGAAATGAGCGTCGACGGACGCGTGTGCCGCCCTGGCATGACGGGCATGCGCCCGATGTGCGGATGCAACGCGGACACCGACTGCGCGCCCGATCGCATGTGCGACCGCGCGATGAACCGTTGCGTTCCGCGGGCGGACGCGGGCGTTCCCGCGACGGACAGCGGCGTCGAAGAAGACTCGGGCGTCGAGCCGATGGACGGCGGAACGCTCCCGAGCCCCCTCTCGGTCAGCGGTGACGGCGCGTGCGCGTGTCGCGCTGCGGGCCACACGGGATCGTCCAAGCGCGCTCCGATCGCGCTCGCGCTCGTCGCAGCGGCCGTCGCGGTCTCGAGCCGCAAGCGCCGCCGCTGAGCACAACCGGGGGGGCGCAACACAGCGGGGGCGCCGAAAACTGCGGTGCACGCGCAGCGCGTCTGCGGCCTCACCCCCGCTGCCGCGCGCCCCTCTCCCGCGCTCCAGCGCGGGAGAGGGGC